>NZ_CAIJDP010000001.1 GCF_903819435.1 Flavobacterium salmonis
GATATTTACTGTTCCATTGGTAACAGCTATTGTCTGAACACCTCCGGTTAAAGTTGTTCCGTTGATAGACGTAATGGTCAGCGTATCGCCGTCAGCATCAGTATCCAAAGCAAGCGGAGTTAGTGTCAATGTACCGTCTTCGGCAACAGTGTAAGTATCGTTTACGGCAACTGGAGCATCATTGACTGCCGTTACGGTAATCAATTCGTTGGCTGTAGCTGTAGCAGTTCCGTCTGTAATCACATACGGAATACTGATTGCGGTAGCCGAATTAAAGTTCGCTGAAGGGGTAAACGTGATTACGCCCGTAGCGGAGATATTTACTGTTCCGCTAGTAACCACTATTGTTTGGGTTGTTCCTGTCAGAATGGTTCCGTTGATAGATACAATGGTCAGCGTATCACCGTCAACATCTGTATCCAGTGTCAATGGGGTCAGTGTCACTGTACCGTCTTCGGCAACAGTATAAATATCGTTTACAGCAACAGGCGCGTCATTGACCGGAGTAACTGTAATCAGTTCGTTGGCTGTAGCTGTAGCAGTTCCGTCTGTAATCACATACGGAATGCTGATTGCGGTAGCCGAATTAAAATTCGCTGAAGGGGTAAACGTAATTACGCCCGTAGTGGAGATATTTACTGTTCCATTGGTAACCGATATAGTCTGAACACCTCCGGTTAAAGTTGTTCCGTTGATAGATACAATTGTCAGCGTATCGCCGTCAACATCCGTATCCAGTGCCAATGGGGTGAATGTCACTGTTCCATCTTCGGCAACAGTGTAAATATCGTTTACAGCAACTGGTGCGTCATTGACTGCCGTTACGGTAATCAGTTCATTGGCTGTAGCAGTCGCAGTACCGTCTGTAATCACATACGGAATACTGATCGCGGTAGCCGAATTAAAGTCCGCTGAAGGAGTAAACGTAATTACGCCCGTAGCAGAGATATTTACTGTCCCGCTAGTAACCGATATAGTCTGAACACCTCCGGTTAAAGTTGTTCCGTTGATAGACGTAATGGTCAGCGTATCGCCGTCAGCATCAGTATCCAAAGCAAGCGGAGTTAGTGTCAATGTACCGTCTTCGGCAACAGTGTAAGTATCGTTTACGGCAACTGGAGCATCATTGACTGCCGTTACGGTAATCA
>NZ_CAIJDP010000002.1 GCF_903819435.1 Flavobacterium salmonis
ATCTCCTGCTGAAGCTGTTCCTGTAAAGCCTAAACTTACCACTGTAGCGGTAGTCGTAGCCGTGCTCAGTGTAGCGGTGATTGTAGCGGTTCCTGCTGCGTTCTCTGCGATTGAGGCTGTTCCGCTCAGTGTTACTGTTGGGGTGGTCTCGTCATCGGTAATCGTAATGATTGCCTGAGTCGAACTGCCTGCCGTAGCTCCTGTAACATTCGTGATATCGATGATTACGGTTTCATTTCCTTCGTACAGGGTATCATCGGCCGGATCAATAGTGATCGTACCGGTCAATTGGCCTGCCGGGATGGTAATCGTAGTATTGCT
>NZ_CAIJDP010000003.1 GCF_903819435.1 Flavobacterium salmonis
GGCTTTACAGGAACAGCTTCAGCAGGAGATTACGCAGCAAGCACTACTACGATCACCATCCCTGCAGGCCAATTGACCGGCACGATCACTATTGATCCGACCGATGACGTGCTGTACGAAGGCAACGAAACAGTAATTGTCGACATCACAGGAGTAACCGGAGGCAATGGTGCTACAGAAAACGGCGTTCAGCAGGCAACGGTAACGATCACTGATGACGAGACCACCCCAACGGTAACACTTAGCGGAACAGCTTCAATAGCCGAGAACGCATCAGGAACCGCTACAATCACCGCTACGCTGAGCACGGCTACGACTACCGATACGGTAGTAAGCTTAGGCTTTACAGGAACAGCTTCAGCAGGAGATTACGCAGCAAGCGCTACTACCATCACAATCCCGGCAGGCCAGTTGACCGGAACGATCACTATTGATCCAACTGATGATGCGCTGTACGAAGGAAATGAAACCGTAATCATCGATATCACTAATGTTACAGGAGCTACAGAAAACGGCGTTCAGCAGGCAATCGTTACGATTACCGATGATGAGACCACCCCAACGGTAACACTGAGCGGAACAGCCTCAATCGCAGAGAACGCATCAGGTACTGCTACAATCACCGCTACGCTGAGCACGGCTACGACTACCGCTACAGTGGTAAGCTTAGGCTTTACAGGAACAGTTTCGGCAGGAGATTACGCAGCAAGCACTACTACCATCACCATCCCGGCAGGCCAGTTGACCGGAACGATCACGATTGATCCGACCGATGACTTGCTGTACGAAGGAAATGAAACCGTAATCATCGATATCACTAATGTTACAGGAGCTACAGAAAACGGCGTTCAGCAGGCAACTGTAACGATTACCGATGACGAGACCACCCCAACGGTAACACTGAGCGGAACAGCTTTAATAGCCGAAAACGCAGCAGGAACCGCTACAATCACCGCTACGCTGAGCACGGCTACGACTACCGATACGGTAGTAAGCTTAGGCTTTACAGGAACAGCTTCGGCAGGAGATTATACAGCAAGCAATACAACAATCACCATCCCTGCAGGTCAACTGACCGGCACGATCACGATTGATCCGACCGATGACGTGCTGTACGAAGGAAACGAAACGGTCATCATCGATATCACGAATGTTACAGGAGCTACGGCGGGCAGTACCACTCAGGCAATCGTTACGATTACCGATGATGAGACCACCCCAACAGTAACACTTAGCGGAACAGCTTCAATAGCCGAAAACGCATCAGGTACTGCTACAATCACCGCTACGCTGAGCACGGCTACGACTACCGCTACAGTGGTAAGTTTAGGCTTTACAGGAACAGCTTCAGCAGGAGATTACGCAGCAAGCAATACTACGATCACCATCCCGGCAGGCCAGCTGACCGGAACGATCACTATTGATCCGACCGATGATGCGCTGTACGAAGGAAACGAAACCGTAACCATCGATATCACGAATGTTACAGGAGCTACGGCAGGCAGTACCACTCAGGCAATCGTTACGATCACTGATGACGAGACCACCCCAACGGTAACACTTAGCGGAACAGCTTCAATCGCAGAGAATGCATCAGGAACCGCTACAATCACCGCTACGCTGAGCACGGCTACGACTACCGATACGGTAGTAAGCTTAGGCTTTACAGGAACAGCTTCAGCA
>NZ_CAIJDP010000004.1 GCF_903819435.1 Flavobacterium salmonis
CGGTTTCGTTTCCTTCGTACAGCGCATCATCGGTCGGATCAATAGTGATCGTTCCGGTCAGCTGGCCTGCCGGGATGGTGATCGTAGTATTGCTTGCTGTATAATCTCCTGCTGAAGCTGTTCCTGTAAAGCCTAAGCTTACTACCGTATCGGTAGTCGTAGCCGTGCTCAGCGTAGCGGTGATTGTAGCGGTTCCTGCTGCGTTCTCTGCGATTGAAGCTGTTCCGCTAAGTGTTACCGTTGGGTTGGTCTCGTCATCGGTGATCGTTACCGTTGCCTGCTGAACGCCGTTTTCTGTAGCACCATTGCCGCCTGTAACATTCGTGATATCGATGGTTACGGTTTCGTTTCCTTCGTACAGCGCATCATCGGTCGGATCAATAGTGATCGTTCCGGTCAGCTGGCCTGCCGGGATGGTGATCGTAGTATTGCTTGCTGTATAATCTCCTGCTGAAGCTGTTCCTGTAAAGCCTAAGCTTACTACCGTATCGGTAGTCGTAGCCGTGCTCAGCGTAGCGGTGATTGTAGCGGTTCCTGCTGCGTTCTCTGCGATTGAAGCTGTTCCGCTAAGTGTTACCGTTGGGTTGGTCTCGTCATCGGTGATCGTAACGATTGCCTGAGTTGTACTGCCCGCCGTAGCTCCTGTAACATTCGTGATATCGATGATTACGGTTTCATTTCCTTCGTACAGGGCATCATCGGTCGGATCAATAGTGATCGTGCCGGTCAACTGGCCTGCCGGGATGGTAATCGTAGTATTGCTTGCTGCGTAATCTCCTGCTGAAGCTGTTCCTGTAAAGCCTAAGCTTACCACTGTAGCGGTAGTCGTAGCCGTGCTCAGCGTAGCGGTGATTGTAGCGGTTCCTGATGCATTCTCGGCGATTGAAGCTGTTCCGCTAAGTGTTACTGTTGGGATGGTCTCGTCATCGGTGATCGTAACGATTGCCTGAGTTGTACTGCCCGGCGTAGCTCCTGTAACATTCGTGATATCGATGATTACGGTTTCATTTCCTTCGTACAGCGCATCATCGGTCGGATCAATAGTGATCGTTCCGGTCAATTGGCCTGCAGGGATGGTGATCGTAGTAGTGCTTGCTGCGTAATCTCCTGCTGAAGCTGATCCTGTAAAGCCTAAGCTTACTACCGTATCGATAGTCGTAGCCGTGCTCAGCGTAGCGGTGATTGTAGCAGTACCTGATGCGTTCTCTGCGATTGAAGCTGTTCCGCTAAGTGTTACCGTTGGGGCGGTCTCATCATCGGTGATCGTTACCGTTGCCTGCTGAACGCCGTTTTCTATAGCATCATTGCCTCCGGTTACTCCTGTGATGTCGACAATTACTGTTTCATTTCCTTCGTATAGGGTATCATCGGCCGGATCAATAGTGATCGTACCGGTCAATTGGCCTGCAGGAATCGTAATGGTAGTATTACTGGCTGCGTAATCTCCTGCTGAAGCTGTTCCTGTAAAGCCTAAACTTACCACTGTAGCGGTAGTCGTAGCCGTGCTCAGTGTAGCGGTGATTGTAGCGGTACCTGCTGCGTTCTCGGCTATTGAAGCTGTTCCGCTAAGTGTTACCGTTGGGGTGGTCTCGTCATCGGTGATCGTAACGATTGCCTGCTGAACGCCGTTTTCTGTAGCACCATTGCCTCCGGTTACTCCTGTGATGTCGACAATTACTGTTTCGTTTCCTTCGTATAGGGCATCATCGGTCGGATCAATCGTGATCGTGCCGGTCAACTGGCCTGCCGGGATGGTGATGGTAGTATTGCTGGCTGCGTAATCTCCTGCTGAAGCTGTTCCTGTAAAGCCTAAGCTTACTACCGTATCGATAGTCGTAGCCGTGCTCAGCGTAGCGGTGATTGTAGCAGTACCTGATGCGTTCTCTGCGATTGAGGCTGTTCCGCTCAGTGTTACTGTTGGGGTGGTCTCGTCATCAGTGATCGTTACCGTTGCTTGCTGAACGCCGTTTTCTGTAGCTCCTGTAACATTCGTGATATCGATGATTACTGTTTCGTTGCCTTCGTACAGCACGTCATCGGTCGGATCAATAGTGATCGTGCCGGTCAATTGGCCTGCAGGGATGGTGATGGTAGTAGTGCTTGCTGCGTAATCTCCTGCTGAAGCTGTTCCTGTAAAGCCTAAACTTACCACTGTAGCGGTAGTCGTAGCCGTGCTCAGTGTAGCGGTG
>NZ_CAIJDP010000005.1 GCF_903819435.1 Flavobacterium salmonis
GGCTACGACTACCGATACGGTAGTAAGCTTAGGCTTTACAGGAACAGCTTCGGCAGGAGATTATACAGCAAGCAATACAACAATCACCATCCCTGCAGGCCAGTTGACCGGCACGATCACCATTGATCCGACCGATGATACCCTGTACGAAGGAAACGAAACCGTAATCATCGATATCACGAATGTTACAGGAGCTACGGCGGGCAGTACAACTCAGGCAACGGTAACGATCACTGATGACGAGACCACCCCAACGGTAACACTTAGCGGAACAGCTTCAATCGCAGAGAACGCAG
>NZ_CAIJDP010000006.1 GCF_903819435.1 Flavobacterium salmonis
GCGAACTTTAATTCGGCTACCGCGATCAGTATTCCGTATGTGATTACAGACGGGACTGCGACTGCAACGGCCAACGAACTGATTACCGTAACGGCAGTTAATGATTATCAATTTGCTTTAAACGATATCTACACTGTTGCCGAAGATGGTACAGTGACATTGACCCCATTGGCACTGGATACGGATGCTGACGGCGATACGCTGACCATT
>NZ_CAIJDP010000007.1 GCF_903819435.1 Flavobacterium salmonis
CGTAATCTCCTGCTGAAGCTGTTCCTGTAAAGCCTAAACTTACCACTGTAGCGGTAGTCGTAGCCGTGCTCAGTGTAGCGGTGATTGTAGCGGTACCTGATGCATTCTCTGCGATTGAAGCTGTTCCGCTAAGTGTTACCGTTGGGGTGGTCTCGTCATCGGTGATCGTTACCGTTGCCTGAGTTGTACTGCCCGGCGTAGCTCCTGTAACATTCGTGATATCGATGATTACGGTTTCATTTCCTTCGTACAGGGTATCATCGGCCGGATCAATAGTGATCGTTCCGGTCAACTGGCCTGCAGGAATCGTAATGGTAGTAGTGCTTGCTGCGTAATCTCCTGCTGAAGCTGTTCCTGTAAAGCCTAAGCTTACTACCGTATCGGTAGTCGTAGCCGTGCTCAGCGTAGCGGTGATTGTAGCGGTTCCTGATGCATTCTCGGCTATTGAGGCTGTTCCGCTCAGTGTTACTGTTGGGGTGGTCTCGTCATCGGTGATCGTTACCGTTGCCTGCTGAACGCCGTTTTCTGTAGCACCATTGCCTCCGGTTACTCCTGTGATGTCGACAATTACTGTTTCGTTTCCTTCGTACAGCGCATCATCGGTCGGATCAATGGTGATCGTTCCGGTCAGCTGGCCTGCCGGGATGGTGATCGTAGTATTGCTTGCTGTATAATCTCCTGCTGAAGCTGTTCCTGTAAAGCCTAAGCTTACCACTGTAGCGGTAGTCGTAGCCGTGCTCAGCGTAGCGGTGATTGTAGCGGTGCCTGCTGCGTTCTCGACGATTGTTGTCGTTCCGCTCAGGGTTACTGTTGGGGTGGTCTCGTCATCGGTGATTGTTACCGTGGCTTGCTGAATGCCGTTTTCTGTAGCGCCATTGCCGCCTGTAACTCCTATGATATCGATGATTACTGTTTCGTTTCCTTCGTACAGCGCATCATCGGTCGGATCAATAGTGATCGTACCGGTCAATTGCCCTGCAGGAATCGTAATGGTAGTATTGCTTGCTTCATAATCTCCTGCTGAAGCTGTTCCTGTAAAGCCTAAGCTTACCACTGTAGCGGTAGTCGTAGCCGTGCTCAGCGTAGCGGTGATTGTAGCCGTTCCAGCTGCGTTCTCTACGATTGTTGTCGTTCCGCTCAGTGTTACTGTTGGGGTGGTCTCGTCATCGGTGATTGTTACTGTTGCCTGGGTGGTAGCCCCTGCTGTAGCTCCTGTAACATTCGTGATATCGACAATTACCGTTTCGTTTCCTTCGTACAGCGCATCATCGGTCGGATCAATAGTGATCGTTCCGGTCAATTGCCCTGCCGGGATGGTAATGGTAGTATTGCTTGCTGCATAATCTCCTGCTGAAGCTGTTCCTGTAAAGCCTAAACTTACCACTGTAGCGGTAGTCGTAGCCGTGCTCAGCGTAGCGGTGATTGTAGCGGTTCCAGCTGCGTTCTCGGCGATTGAAGCTGTTCCGCTCAGGGTT
>NZ_CAIJDP010000008.1 GCF_903819435.1 Flavobacterium salmonis
AGGAGGTACCGCTACAATCACCGCTACACTGAGCACGGCTACGACTACCGATACGGTAGTAAGCTTAGGCTTTACAGGAACAGCTTCGGCAGGAGATTACGCAGCCAGCAATACTACCATTACGATTCCGGCAGGCCAATTGACCGGTACGATCACGATTGATCCGGCCGATGATACCCTGTACGAAGGAAATGAAACCGTAATCATCGATATCACTAATATTACAGGAGCTACGGCAGGCAGTACCACTCAGGCAATCGTTACGATCACCGATGACGAGACCACCCCAACGGTAACACTTAGCGGAACAGCAACAATCGTAGAGAACGCAGCAGGCACCGCTACGATCACCGCTACGCTGAGCACGGCTACGACTATCGATACGGTAGTAAGTTTAGGCTTTACAGGAACAGCTTCAGCAGGAGATTACGCAGCAAGCACTACTACGATCACCATCCCTGCAGGCCAATTGACCGGCACGATCACTATTGATCCG
>NZ_CAIJDP010000009.1 GCF_903819435.1 Flavobacterium salmonis
GATTACGGTTTCATTTCCTTCGTACAGGGTATCATCGGCCGGATCAATAGTGATCGTACCGGTCAATTGGCCTGCCGGGATGGTAATCGTAGTATTGCTTGCTGTATAATCTCCTGCCGAAGCTGTTCCTGTAAAGCCTAAACTTACCACTGTAGCGGTAGTCGTAGCCGTGCTCAGCGTAGCGGTGATTGTAGCGGTGATTGTAGCGGTGCCCGCTGCGTTCTCTGCGATTGAAGCTGTTCCGCTAAGGGTTACCGTTGGGGTGGTCTCATCATCAGTGATCGTAACGATTGCCTGCTGAACGCCGTTTTCTGTAGCACCATTGCCTCCGGTTACTCCTGTGATGTCGACAATTACGGTTTCATTTCCTTCGTACAGGGTATCATCGGCCGGATCAATAGTGATCGTACCGGTCAATTGGCCTGCCGGGATGGTGATCGTAGTATTGCTT
>NZ_CAIJDP010000010.1 GCF_903819435.1 Flavobacterium salmonis
CTCAGTGTTACTGTTGGGATGGTCTCGTCATCGGTAATCGTAATGATTGCCTGAGTTGTACTGCCCGCCGTAGCTCCTGTAACATTCGTGATATCGATGACTACGGTTTCATTTCCTTCGTACAGCAGGTCATCAGTTGGATCAATAGTGATCGTACCGGTCAATTGGCCTGCCGGGATGGTGATGGTAGTAGTGCTGGCTGCGTAATCT
>NZ_CAIJDP010000011.1 GCF_903819435.1 Flavobacterium salmonis
TAAATATTTAGATCCAGCTGAAAGCGAACCTTGATTAATAGCATAATTACCAATATTTTCACCACTAACTCTTGTTAAAGATCCTGTGAATGAATCTCCAGAAAGCAAACTTGGTGACACTGTATAAGTTAAAACAGGATCACTCTCCCCATATACTTTAGTTTGAGAAGGTGTTGCAGTTACGGTAATTGGGATTTGATTTAATTTCAGTATATAATTATAGGTAGCAGTACAACTATTAGCATCAGTAGCGGTAACCGTAAAATTACTATCAGCAATTTGAGTTGAAATACCTGTTATCTGTCCAGCTGTTGATAGCGAAAAACCAGAAGGCAAACTTCCCGCTGTAACTGCATAGGTTTTAGATCCTGTTCCTCCTGAAGCTACTATAGTTTGACTATATCCAGTATTGTAATCATAACCAGACAAAACTGTTGTTGTGAAATTAATTGCTGTAGGTTGTGTGATTGTAAAGTTTCGAGTAGCCGTACATAAATTAGCATCGGTTACCGTTACGGTATAAGTTCCTGCACTTAATCCAGTTGCAGTAGCAGCTGTTCCACCCGAAGGCGACCATGAGTAGGTATATCCACCAGCACCTCCCGAAGGAGTCACGGAAGCCGAACCATTAGATCCACCGTTACAAGACACATTTGTTTGCGCCGCAGTTGCCGTACTGATAGCCGTTGGTTGTGTAATTGTAAAGTTTCGTGTAGCGGTACATCCATTAGCATCGGTTACCGTTACGGTATAAGTTCCTGCACTTAATCCGGTTGCAGTAGCAGCCGTTCCACCCGAAGGCGACCATGAGTAGGTATATCCACCAGCACCTCCCGAAGGAGTCACGGAAGCCGAACCATTAGATCCACCGTTACAAGACACATTTGTTTGCGCAGCAGTTGCCGTACTGATAGTCGTTGGCTGTGTAATTGTAAAGTTTCGAGTAGCTGTACATGCGTTCGCATCGGTTACCGTTACCGTATAGGTTCCTGCACTTAATCCAGTTGCAGTAGCAGCCGTTCCACCCGAAGGCGACCATGAGTAGGTATATCCACCAGCACCTCCTGAAGGAGTCACAGAAGCAGAACCATTAGATCCACCGTTACAAGACACATTTGTTTGCGCAGCAGTTGCCGTACTGATAACCGTTGGTTGTGTAATGGTAAAGTTTCGAGTAGCTGTACATGCGTTCGCATCGGTTACCGTTACAGTATAAGTTCCTGCACTTAATCCAGTTGCTGTAGCAGCCGTTCCACCATACGGAGACCATGAGTAGGTATATCCACCAGCACCTCCCGAAGGAGTCACCGAAGCAGAACCATTAGATCCACCGTTACAGGATACGTTTGTTTGCGCCGCAGTTGCTGTACTGATAACCGTTGGTTGTGTAATGGTAAAGTTTCGAGTAGCTGTACATGCGTTCGCATCGGTTACCGTTACAGTATAAGTTCCTGCACTTAATCCAGTTGCTGTAGCAGCCGTTCCACCATACGGAGACCATGAGTAGGTATATCCACCAGCACCTCCTGAAGGAGTCACCGAAGCAGAACCATTAGATCCACCGTTACAAGACACATTTGTTTGCGCCGCAGTTGCCGTACTGATAACTGTTGGTTGTGTAATTGTAAAGTTTCGAGTAGCCGTACATGAATTAGCATCTGTTACCGTTACAGTATAGGTTCCTGCACTTAATCCAGTTGCTGTAGCAGCTGTTCCACCAGACGGAGACCATGAGTAGGTATATCCACCAGCACCACCCGAAGGAGTCACGGAAGCAGAACCATTAGATCCACCATTACAAGACACATTTGTTTGCGCCGCAGTTGCCGTACTGATAGTAGTTGGTTGAGTAATTGTAAAGTTTCGAGTAGCGGTACATGCGTTAGCATCGGTTACCGTTACAGTATATGCTCCTGCACTTAATCCAGTTGCTGTAGCAGCTGTTCCACCCGAAGGCGACCATGAGTAGGTATATCCTCCAGCACCTCCCAAGGGAGTCACGGAAGCAGAACCATTAGATCCACCGTTACAGGATACGTTTGTTTGCGCCGCAGTTGCTGTACTGATAACCGTTGGTTGAGTAATTGTAAAGTTTCGAGTAGCGGTACATCCGTTAGCATCCGTTACCGTTACAGTATATGTTCCTGCACTTAATCCAGTTGCTGTAGCAGCTGTTCCACCCGAAGGCGACCATGAGTAGGTATATCCACCAGCACCACCCGAAGGAGTCACTGAAGCAGAACCATTAGATCCACCGTTACAAGACACATTTGTTTGCGCCGCAGTTGCCGTACTGATAGCCGTTGGTTGTGTAATTGTAAAGTTTCGAGTAGCGGTACATCCGTTAGCATCCGTT
>NZ_CAIJDP010000012.1 GCF_903819435.1 Flavobacterium salmonis
GCCTAAACTTACCACTGTAGCGGTAGTCGTAGCCGTGCTCAGTGTAGCGGTGATTGTAGCGGTTCCTGCTGCGTTCTCTGCGATTGAGGCTGTTCCGCTAAGTGTTACCGTTGGGGTGGTCTCATCATCGGTGATCGTTACCGTTGCCTGCTGAACACCGTTTTCTGTAGCGCCATTACCGCCTGTAACATTAGTGATATCGATGATTACTGTTTCGTTTCCTTCGTATAGGGTATCATCGGCCGGATCAATAGTGATCGTGCCGGTCAGCTGGCCTGCAGGGATGGTGATGGTAGTAGTGCTTGCTGCGTAATCTCCTGCTGAAGCTGTTCCTGTAAAGCCTAAACTTACCACTGTAGCGGTAGTCGTA
>NZ_CAIJDP010000013.1 GCF_903819435.1 Flavobacterium salmonis
TACGATCACTATTGATCCAACTGATGATGCGCTGTACGAAGGAAATGAAACAGTAGTCATCGATATCACGAATGTTACAGGAGCTACGGCAGGCAGTACAACTCTGGCAATCGTTACGATCACCGATGACGAGACCACCCCAACGGTAACACTTAGCGGAACAGCTTCAATCGCAGAGAACGCAGCAGGTACCGCTACAATCACCGCTACACTGAGCACGGCT
>NZ_CAIJDP010000014.1 GCF_903819435.1 Flavobacterium salmonis
CGATACAGTGGTAAGTTTAGGCTTTACAGGAACGGCTTCAGCAGGAGATTATACAGCAAGCAATACTACCATTACGATTCCTGCAGGCCAGTTGACCGGAACGATCACCATTGATCCGGCCGATGATACCCTGTACGAAGGAAATGAAACCGTAATCATCGATATCACGAATGTTACAGGAGCTACGGCAGGCAGTACAACTCAGGCA
>NZ_CAIJDP010000015.1 GCF_903819435.1 Flavobacterium salmonis
GGTAGTATTACTGGCTGCGTAATCTCCTGCTGAAGCTGATCCTGTAAAGCCTAAGCTTACCACTGTAGCGGTAGTCGTAGCCGTGCTCAGTGTAGCGGTAATCGTAGCGGTGCCCGCTGCGTTCTCTACGATTGAAGCTGTTCCGCTCAGTGTTACTGTTGGGATGGTCTCGTCATCGGTAATCGTAATGATTGCCTGAGTTGTACTGCC
>NZ_CAIJDP010000016.1 GCF_903819435.1 Flavobacterium salmonis
GTAATTGTAAAGTTTCGAGTAGCGGTACATCCGTTAGCATCGGTTACCGTTACAGTATATGCTCCTGCACTTAATCCGGTTGCTGTAGCAGCTGTTCCACCCGAAGGCGACCATGAGTAGGTATATCCACCAGCACCGCCCGAAGGGGTAACGGAAGCAGAACCATTAGATCCTCCATTACAAGACACATTTGTTTGCGCCGCAGTTGCCGTACTGATAGCCGTTGGTTGTGTAATTGTAAAGTTTCGAGTAGCGGTACATGCGTTAGCATCCGTTACCGTTACAGTATATGCTCCTGCACTTAATCCGGTTGCTGTAGCAGCCGTTCCACCCGAAGGCGACCAAGAATAAGTATATCCACCAGCACCACCCGAAGGGGTAACAGAAGCAGAACCATTAGATCCACCGTTACAAGACACATTGGTTTGCGCCGCAGTTGCCGTACTGATAGCCGTTGGTTGTGTAATTGTAAAGTTTCGAGTAGCGGTACATGCGTTAGCATCCGTTACCGTTACAGTATATGCTCCTGCACTTAATCCGGTTGCTGTAGCAGCCGTTCCACCCGAAGGCGACCAAGAATAAGTATATCCACCAGCACCACCCGAAGGGGTAACAGAAGCAGAACCATTAGATCCACCGTTACAAGACACATTGGTTTGCGCCGCAGTTGCCGTACTGATAGCCGTTGGTTGTGT
>NZ_CAIJDP010000017.1 GCF_903819435.1 Flavobacterium salmonis
GTATAAGTCGTTCCTGAAATGCTTCCGCCTCCTGAAACTACTGACCAGCTTCCGCCTGCCGGTGTAGCGGATAAGGCTTTGGTCGTGTTTTCACAAATTGCTGTTGTTGTAGTGGTATTATTAGCTGTACCTGCAAATACATTCACAGTAAAAGTAACATCTGAAGTGGTAGCCCCGCATGATCCGTTGGCTGCAACCGTATAACGAACCGTTACCGGAGTATCGGCTGCTACGTCTGCAGGGGTATAAGTAGTACCCGAAATGCTCCCCCCTCCTGAAAATACTGACCACGTTCC
>NZ_CAIJDP010000018.1 GCF_903819435.1 Flavobacterium salmonis
GTCATCGGTCGGATCAATCGTGATCGTTCCGGTCAACTGGCCTGCCGGGATGGTGATGGTAGTAGTGCTTGCTGCGTAATCTCCTGCTGAAGCTGTTCCTGTAAAGCCTAAACTTACCACTGTAGAGGTAGTCGTAGCCGTGCTCAGCGTAGCGGTGATTGTAGCGGTGCCCGCTGCGTTCTCTGCGATTGTTGCTGTTCCGCTAAGTGTTACCGTTGGGATGGTCTCGTCATCGGTGATCGTTACCGTTGCCTGCTGAACGCCGTTTTCTGTAGCACCATTGCCGCCTGTAACATTCGTGATATCGATGGTTACGGTTT
>NZ_CAIJDP010000019.1 GCF_903819435.1 Flavobacterium salmonis
CTTACCACTGTAGCGGTAGTCGTAGCCGTGCTCAGCGTAGCGGTGATTGTAGCGGTTCCAGCTGCGTTCTCGGCGATTGAAGCTGTTCCGCTCAGGGTTACTGTTGGTACACCATTGTTATCTGTGATGGTTCCTGTTCCATTAGCAGTTGAATTAGTTGTATTTCCACTAGTTACAGTAGCTGCAATAGTAAAAGTCTCACTTGGTTCACTGATTGCATCAACTGTTGTTGGAACATTTACTGTTATATTTGTACTTCCGGCTGGAATTGTTACAGTAGTATTGACAGTAGTATAATCTAATGCCCCTGCAGTACCATTTGATGTAGCTATTGTCATTTCAACATCATTACAAGTGGGAGTGCTCAAATCTATATTAAAAACTGCATCAGTCCCTTCTGATGCACTAGCATTTGAAATACTAAAAGAAGGAAATGGACTTACTGTGATAGTAGCTGCTGCTGAATTCAAAGCGGAACACGATCCACTTTGTACTAATACTCTGTAAGAGGTAGTAGCCGTTAAGTTATTTGCCGTTAATGTATTGGTCGTATTCGCAATTGTTGTTGCTGTTGTAGCAAAATTATCTAATGATGATTCCCACCTTATTACACTACCTGTATGTCCGGATAATGTCAATACAGTATTGTTTGTTCCTGTACAAACAGTCGTGCTTCCTGCAATACTTCCGCCAATAGAATTCGGATTCACCGTAAAAGTAACATCTGAAGTGGTAGCCCCGCATGATCCGTTGGCGGCAACTGTATAACGAACCGTTACCGGAGTATCGGCTGCTACGTCTGCCGGGGTATAAGTTGTGCCGGAAATACTTCCGCCTCCTGAAACTACTGACCAGCTTCCGCCTGCCGGTGTTGCCGATAAGGCTTTGGTGGTATTCTCACAAATTGCTGTTGTTGTGGTAGTATTATTGGCTGTGCCTGCAAATACATTCACAGTAAATGTTACATCTGAAGTGGTAGCCGCACATGAACCGTTGGCGGCAACTGTATAACGAATTGTTACTGATGTATCGGCTGCCACGTCTGCCGGAGTATAAGTCGTACCTGAAATGCTTCCGCCTCCTGAAACTACTGACCAGCTTCCTCCTGCCGGTGTTGCGGACAAGGCTTTGGTGGTATTCTCACAAATTGCTGTTGTTGAAGTGGTATTGCTGGCTGTGCCTGCAAATACATTCACAGTAAAAGTAACATCTGAAGTGGTAGCCCCGCATGATCCGTT
>NZ_CAIJDP010000020.1 GCF_903819435.1 Flavobacterium salmonis
GCAGGCCAATTGACCGGAACGATCACTATTGATCCGACCGATGATGCGCTGTACGAAGGAAATGAAACCGTAATCATCGATATCACGAATGTTACAGGCGGTAATGGCACTACAGAAAATGGCGTTCAGCAAGCAACGGTAACGATCACTGATGACGAGACCACCCCAACAGTAACACTGAGCGGAACAGCCTCAATAGCCGAGAATGCATCAGGAACCGCTACAATCACCGCTACGCTGAGCACGGCT
>NZ_CAIJDP010000021.1 GCF_903819435.1 Flavobacterium salmonis
GTTGCCGTAAACGATACTTACACTGTTGCCGAAGACGGTACATTGACACTAACTCCGCTTGCTTTGGATACTGATGCTGACGGCGATACGCTGACCATTGTATCTATCAACGGAACCATTCTGACAGGTACAACCCAAACAATAGCTGTTACCAATGGAACAGTAAATATCTCCGCTACGGGCGTAATCACGTTTACCCCTTCAGCGAACTTTAATTCGGCTACCGC
>NZ_CAIJDP010000022.1 GCF_903819435.1 Flavobacterium salmonis
TACCGTAACGGCAGTCAATGACGCGCCAGTTGCTGTAAACGATATCTACACTGTTGCCGAAGATGGTACAGTGACATTGACCCCATTGGCACTGGATACGGATGCTGACGGCGATACGCTGACCATTACGTCTATCAACGGAACAACTTTAACCGGAGGTGTTCAGACAATAGCTGTTACCAATGGAACAGTAAATATCTCCGCTACGGGCGTAATCACGTTTACCCCTTCAGCGAACTTTAATTCGGCTACCGCGATCAGTATTCCGTATGTGATTACAGACGGAACTGCTACAGCTACAGCCAACGAATTGATTACAGTTACTCCGGTCAATGACGCGCCAGTTGCAAACGATGACACTAATGATAGTATTCCATCAACATCAGCAGCAACGGCAATCAATGCTTTAACAGCGACAGATATTGATGGAACAATTGCAGGTTATACAGTTTTAACATTACCATCTCATGGAGTTTTAGCTTTATCAGGATTAGCTGTAACAGCCAATCAGATTTTAACACCTGCTGAAGCAACAATGCTTACTTATGATCCAAACGGAACATTTACTGGTAATGACAGCTTTAAATTTACAGCAACTGATGATCTAGGTGCTGTAGCTTTATCGGATGCAACTGTAATAATTCCGATTGCGAATAATCCACCAGCAGCTCATGACGATATTAATGCAAGTATTCCTTCAAGAGCGGGGGCAACACCAATAAACGCTTTAATTGCAACAGATACTGACGGAACAATTGTAAATTATACTATTTTAAGTTTGCCGGTTAATGGAACTTTAGCCTTATCAGGAACACCAATAGTTATAAATCAGATATTGACACCTTTAGAAGCAGGCACACTTACGTATGATCCTAGTGGAGCATTTTCAGGTGAGGATTTATTCACTTTTACGGCTACAGATAATAATGGGGCAATGGATGCTACACCGGCAACAATAAAAATAGTAGTAGAAAAAACGCAAATAAGTGCAGTTGCAGATCCTATACTTGATGTTGTTGGAATTGATAAGATTGTAAAAGTCTTAAATATACTTGATAACGATACTTTTAACAATAGTACGGCACTAATTGCAGATCTTGATTTAAAGGTAGTGATACCAGATCCAAATGGAGTATTAACACTAAAAGCAGATGGTTCAATAGAGTTGATTCCAAATGCACTGCCAGGGACATATTATCTGACATATGAAATTTGTGAAAAAGCAAACCCTGGAAATTGTAGTTCTGCTCTAGTTTCCGTTACAGTTGTTGCGCCAACCATGACAATAACAGCAAGTAGTTATTGTGATAAGAATACACCTTATGTTACTTATAATGTGACAGCAGATAATTTCACTCCAACAGGATTGTTAACAATTAACTGGATAGATAGTGCTAATAATGTTGTAGCGACTCAAAACAATATGCCATTAAGTGGTAATGTATTATGGCCGGGAGCAATTGTTGACAGTAATAATAATCCAATAGACTGGCCGGGATGGATTTTGGTAAATGGTCAGTGGATAGCAAGAAACGATGGTTTTGAATTAACAAGACCGGCAGTTACAATGCAATTTACATTAAACCCGACTAAATCTGTAGTTGTTAATTACCCAGCTGCGACATCAGGATGTAATGCTATGCCAACATTTAGCATTCAGGCAGAGAATGAAGACGATGTAACGTTGGCAGACGGACTTAACGGAGCGTTAGAAGTAGTAAATGTTTTAGATAATGATAAATTAAACGGAATTCCGGTTAACGCTTCAGATGTTATTTTAAAAGGATTAAATCTTCCGGCAGGAATTATGCTGAATGCTGACGGAACAATTGATGTAGCTCCAGGTACAAAAGGAGGGGATTATACTTTAACATACGAAATATGTGAAAGAACGAATCCAAATACAAATTGTAGTACAGCAACGGTTAAGATTTTTGTTGAAGTTCCGGCAATTGCCATTGTTAAAACAGTTGTGTTGAATGATACGAATAAAAATGGATATGCTGAAGCAGGAGAGACCTTAACGTATAGTTTTTCTATAACCAATAACGGTAATACAGATCTTGAAAATATATTAGTTTCTGATCCTTTACCAGGAATTGTTATGAGTGGAAATCCAATTAGTTTAGGAGTTGGTCAAACAGATAATTCTTCAATTACCGGAACTTATACTTTAACACAGGCAGATGTAAATGCCGGAAGTATAAGCAATCAGGCAACAGTAACAGGTATCACCAAAAGTGGAATCATTGTTTTAGATAAATCAGATTACAGTGATTCTGATGGCGACAAGCCAACAGTTCTGGAATTAAGTGGTTGCGTAATCGAAATATTTAACGCTGTTTCTGTAAACGGTGACAATAAGAATGAAAGATTCTATGTACAAGGTATAGAATGTTATCCCGATAATACGGTACAGATTTACAATCGTTGGGGAGTTTTAGTGTATGAAAGACAGCATTACAATAATAACGACATCGCTTTTAGAGGTATTTCAGAAGGACGTGTTACTGTTAAAGACTCAAACGGATTGCCTGAAGGTACTTATTATTACATTATCAAGTATAAAGATATGCAGTCTAACCCACATCAGAAAGCAGGGTATTTATACCTGACCAAATAATATTCTGTACAATTAAAATGGCTTAGTCAAGGCTAAGCCATTATTTAAAAATGAAATAAATGAAAAAATTACTTTTAGTTTTATTGTTTTGTTCGGTTGCAGGTTTTGCACAGCAGGATGCACAGTTTACACAATACATGTATAATACTATTAATATAAATCCGGCTTATGCAGGATCCAGAGGAAATTTGAGTGTTTTTGGAATGTATCGTACACAATGGGTGGGTTTAGATGGAGCACCGGAAACGAGCAGCTTTTCAGTAAATACACCTTTAGGGGATAATGTAGGGTTAGGAGTTTCTTTAGTAAATGATAAAATAGGTCCAACAAATGAAAATAATATATCAGCAGATTTTTCATACTCTATACCTACATCGGCAACAGCAAAACTGTCTTTTGGTATAAAAGGATCTGCAAATTTATTTAACCTTGATCCAAGTAAACTGAAACAGGAAAATCAGGGAGATTCGCAGTTTCAGAACTTCAAAAATAAATTTTCACCAAATATTGGAGCCGGTATTTATTGGCATACAGACAAAGCTTACATAGGTTTATCGGTACCCAATTTCATTCAGACCAATCGTTATGATGATAACGAAGTAGCCATATTCAAAGATCAGATAAACTATTACCTTATTGCAGGTTATGTATTTGATTTAGATCATTATGAAACCATAAAATTCAAACCGGCTTTGTTAACTAAAATGGTTGAAGGAGCACCTCTGCAAATTGATGGCTCTGCAAATTTTATGTTTAACGACAAATTTGTAATTGGTGTTGCTTACAGATGGAGTGCTTCTGTAAGTGCATTGGCCGGATTTCAGATTACGGACAGTTTGTATTTAGGTTATGCTTACGATCGTGAGACAACAAAACTGGTCAATTATAATTCAGGATCGCACGAGATATTTTTGCGGTTTGAATTCTTAAACAAACATGGACGAATAACTTCACCAAGATTCTTTTAATTATGAAAATTAAAAAAATAATTTACACTGTGTTTTTACCTTTTATCTGTTTTAACGGAATGGCTCAAAAAGCAGTTTTGAACAGAGCAGAAAAAAACTACAATCAATATGCCTATGTAGATGCTATTTCGATTTATGAGAAAGTGGCCGAAAGCGGGTATAAGGATGAAAAAATGTTTCAGAGACTGGGAAACGCTTATTATTTTAATGCTGAACTTACAAAGGCTGTGAAATGGTATGACGCCCTATTCTCTTTGAACCAGGAGCAGGAACCGGAATACTTTTATAGATATGCACAATCTCTAAAATCCATTGGAGATTATGCTAAATCAGACATAATGCTTGAGGTTTTTAATCAAAAAAATAAGACAGATATAAGAGGAGTTCTGTTTGAAAATAATAAAAACTATCTGGAACAAATAAAATTGAATTCCGGAAGATTTGAAATATCAGATATCGGAATTAATTCCAGACAATCAGATTATGGCAGTACGATTTTTAATAATAAGCTAGTATTCGCTTCTGCGAGAGATACAGGTATTGTAGCACGTAAAACATTTAAATGGACTAATAAGTCTTTTACGAATTTATATGCTGCAGAATTAAAATCAGATGGCAGTTTAGAAAATCCGGTTCGATTTGAGAAAAAGATAAATTCAAAATTAAATGAATCAACTCCCGTTTTTACCAAAGACGGAAAGACGATGTACTTTACAAGAAATAACTTTTTGAGCGGAAAAAAAGGAAAAGACAGTAAGAGAATTACTTTACTAAAGCTCTATAAAGCAGATTTTGTAAATGATAAATGGACCAATATTACAGAATTACCTTTTAATAGTGATCAGTTTAGTGTTGCTCATCCTGCTTTGAGTGCAGACCAGAAGACGTTATATTTTGCATCTGATATGCCGGGAAGTTTAGGACAATCTGACTTGTATAGTGTTGAAATTAAATCAGATGGTACATTTGGCAAGCCCCAAAATCTGGGACCTGCAATTAACACCGAGGGAAGAGAGACATTTCCTTTTGTATCAGGAGATAACGAACTTTATTTTGCCAGTGATGGACGCCCGGGCTTAGGAGGTCTGGATATATTTGTAGCAAAAATTAAAGCTGATTCAGGTTTTTATGAGGTTCAAAATATCGGAGAACCGGTAAATACTAAGTTTGATGATTTTGCTTTCATCATTGAAAGTAGTACAAGAAAGGGATTTTTCTCATCAAATAAAGAAGGAGGAAAAGGAAGTGATGATATTTATAAATTTTCAGAAACAAGAAAACTGGATTGCGAAAAGAAATTATTTGGAACCATAAAAGATTCTGATATCAATGAAGTTTTAAGCGAGGCAAAGGTAACTTTACTTGACGACAAGTTTCAACAAATTGCAGAAGTAATTTCTGCTGCAGATGGGACTTATAATTTTGATGTGAAGTGTAATAAAACGTATCATGTAAGAGTAGCAAAGAAAGATTACGAAACAAATGAAAGTGTTATCACCATTCAGCCATCAATTGATAAATCAGAACTGGATGTTAAATTAGAAAAACAAGTTAAGGAAATTGGTATTGGAACAGATTTAGCCAAAACCTTAAACATTCCTATTATTTATTTTGATTTAGATCAATCGTTTATTCGTAAAGATGCTGCTTTTGAATTAGAGAAAATAGCAGCTGTTATGAAACAGTATCCAAATATGAAAATTGATGTTCGTTCTCATACCGATAGCAGACAAACCAAAAAATACAATATGCTGTTATCTGACAGAAGGGCCAAAGCAACTATTGAATGGTTTGTGAAAAGAGGAATTAATGCAAAAAGACTAACAGGGAGAGGATATGGTGAAAGCAAATTGATTAACAGATGTTCAGATGATGTAGATTGTACAGAGGAAGAGCATCAGTTGAACAGAAGAAGTGAGTTTGTAATTATTTCAATGAACTAATTCTCTAATTTAATTTTAGTATTGAAAGGATGTAAGGACAGTGTCTACTGGTAGTGTCTCACTAACTGATAAAACAAAAAAGCTTCAGATTTCTCTGAAGCTTTTTTCGTAGTAGCCATGCCCGAACAAATGTCGAACTTTTTTTTAGAAGAGGTAGTGTCTCACTAACTGTGTAAGTAAAAAATAATGGGGTTTAAAAACCCCATTATTTTTTTGATTAATTTTAAAATTTACACAGTCTTATGAAAAAAGAAGATTTATTATCGGATGAATTCTTAAAGCAATTCAAAACAGGTGAAGACCTTAATGGTTTTCTTGCCGAACTTCAAAAAAGAGGATTTGAAGCAATTCTAAATGGAGAATTAGAGGTTCTGTCGCATCTAGCTACGTTTTAACTTTGCCTTTTTTAACTTGTTAACTCATGAATACGAAAGGTCATTGCTGTCCGAAATCTATTATATTGCAG
>NZ_CAIJDP010000023.1 GCF_903819435.1 Flavobacterium salmonis
TCCTGTTCCTCCTGAAGCTACTATAGTTTGACTATATCCAGTATTGTAATCATAACCAGACAAAACTGTTGTTGTGAAATTAATTGCTGTAGGTTGTGTAATAATAAAGTCAACGGTAGTAGTACAGTTGTTAGCATCGGTTACAGTACATGTCCATGTACCAGGAGTTAGACCTGTTACAGAAGTTGTACCATCACCAGTTGGGTTACCCGGAGTCCAGTTGTAAGTATATCCACCTGCTCCACCAGTAGGGGTATTAATTGAAGCCGCTCCGTTCGAGCCACCATTACAAGACACATTTGTTTGTGAAGCCACAGTAGCTACTAGAGCTGTTGGTTGTGTAATAGTAAAGTTAACTGCTGTAGTACAGTTGTTAGCATCGGTTACAGTACATGTCCATGTACCAGGAGTTAGACCTGTTACAGAAGTTGTACCATCACCAGTTGGGTTACCCGGAGTCCAGTTATAGGTATATCCACCTGCACCTCCTGTAGGGGTATTAATTGAAGCCGCTCCGTTCGAGCCACCATTACAAGATATATTGGTTTGTGAAGCGGCAGTAGCTACTAGAGCTGTTGGTTGTGTAATAGTAAAGTTAACTGCTGTAGTACAGTTGTTAGCATCGGTTACAGTACATGTCCATGTACCATGAGTTAGACCTGTTACAGAAGTTGTACCATCACCAGTTGGGTTACCCGGAGTCCAGTTATAAGTATATCCACCTGCACCTCCTGTAGGGGTATTAATTGAAGCCGCTCCGTTCGAGCCACCATTACAAGATACATTTGTTTGTGAAGCCGCAGTAGCTACTAGAGTTGTTGGTTGTATAATAGTAAAGTTAACTGCTGTAGTACAGTTGTTAGCATCGGTTACAGTACATGTCCATGTACCAGGAGTTAGACCTGTTACAGAAGTTGTACCATCACCAGTTGGGTTACCCGGAGTC
>NZ_CAIJDP010000024.1 GCF_903819435.1 Flavobacterium salmonis
AAAGTTGCAAATAGCTAGAGACGTATGTTGTGCGAGGTTGCGACACGTAAAGTGAGCAAGTTCTGAAAATCGACAACAGTTCGGTTATGCGGTTTCAATATTATTTTCTGCTTTTAGATTTCGATTTTCCAGGTTCCAATTTTCCGATTTTAGTTTGTCAAAATCCAGCTTTCAAGTTCTGATTTTCAGATTCCAAATTTTTAAGTTTCGGTTCGTCAAAATCCAACTTTCAAGTTTCTGCTTTTTAGATTCCAATTTTCCGCTTTCCAATATTTAGTTTTCCAATTTCGGCTGTCAATTAGTTTTCGGTTTCCGCTTTCCAATTTGGGAGCAATCACGCACAACGTTCT
>NZ_CAIJDP010000025.1 GCF_903819435.1 Flavobacterium salmonis
GGAGATTCATTCACAGGATCTTTAACAAGAGTTAGTGGTGAAAATATTGGTAATTATGCTATTAATCAAGGTTCGCTTTCAGCTGGATCTAAATATTTAATTACTTATGTTGGTGCAAACTTTACTATTACCGCAAAACCAATTACAGTAACGGCAACTCCATCACAAACGAAAGTTTACGGAACAATAGATCCTGTTTTTGCTTATACAGTTTCACCAAGTTTAGTAGGTAGTGATTCCTTTACAGGAGCTTTAACTAGAGTTGCTGGGGAAAATATAGGAACTTATGCTATTACCCAAGGAAGTTTGAGTGCCGGATCTAATTATACGATTAGTTACGCAGGCGCTAACTTTACTATTACGGCAAAACCAATTACAGTAACAGCAGATGCTTCACAAACCAAAGTATATGGAACAACAGATCCTGTTTTTACTTATACGGTTTCTCCAAGCTTAGTAAGTGGTGATTCTTTCACAGGAGCTTTAAGCAGAACTGCTGGAGA
>NZ_CAIJDP010000026.1 GCF_903819435.1 Flavobacterium salmonis
AAGCTTACTACCGTATCGATAGTCGTAGCCGTGCTCAGCGTAGCGGTGATTGTAGCAGTACCTGATGCGTTCTCTGCGATTGAAGCTGTTCCGCTAAGTATTACCGTTGGGGCGGTCTCATCATCGGTGATCGTTACCGTTGCCTGCTGAACGCCGTTTTCTATAGCACCATTGCCTCCGGTTACTCCTGTGATGTCGACAATTACTGTTTCATTTCCTTCGTATAGGGTATCATCGGCCGGATCAATAGTGATCGTACCGGTCAATT
>NZ_CAIJDP010000027.1 GCF_903819435.1 Flavobacterium salmonis
TAGTTAAGCCCGCCTGCGCAGATGGTACTGCAGTTATGTGGGAGAGTATGTCGTCGCCTTTCTTTTGAAAACCCTGTTTCTGATGAAACAGGGTTTTTTTTTTAAAATGAGGTACCTTAGCTCAGATGGTAGAGCAATGGACTGAAAATCCATGTGTCCCTGGTTCGATCCCTGGAGGTACCACAAATGCTCGGATGGTGAAATTGGTAGACACGCTGGACTTAAAATCCAGTGAACAGAAATGTTCGTGCGGGTTCAAGTCCCGCTCTGAGTACTGAAAACTCCAATTGGCTATGGCTGATTGGAGTTTTTATTTTATGATAGCTTTTAAATAATCAAAAGGATGAGATATACACTAAACGATTATGGCTTTATAGCTAACTGAAATATTGTGATTAAAACGGAGTTGGGAGAGGGATAGGAAGATGCTGCCGAAGTAGCCTGGATAGCCCCACCACATTATAAAAAGGGGCTTATAAGCGGTAAGTTTGGAAGTCCCTTTTTATAATGGGGACTCCCCATAATAAAATTAGTATTTAAAAAAGATAAAATGTTTTAATCTCTAAGGGTTTAATTCCCCGAAGCTCTGCTTCGTTTTTTTTCTTATTATTTTTATGTGAGTGAGTATATCCATAAGAGCCATAATGTTTCT
>NZ_CAIJDP010000028.1 GCF_903819435.1 Flavobacterium salmonis
AAGTTTTGAAGGGAGATATTCAAAAGCGTTGCCGTGAACTTTTAATACAGATATGCGAGGCTGAAGGAATTGAAATTTTAAAAGGAGTTGTGAGTTCAGCTCATGTTCACATGCATATCGAGTATGCACCAAAGCAGAATGTTAGTTCGATTCTAAAAAGTTTAAAAGGACGTACCTGAAGAAAATTGCAAATGGAATTTCCAGATCTTCAAGCCCGTTACTGGGGTCAGCATTTTTGGGCAAGTGGTTACGGAGTTTGGAGTACAGGAAATATTACTGATGAAATGGTAAATGAATATTTAGAGCATCATAGAAGAAAAGAAGGGGATGATAATTCAAATTTCATTCTTGAATGAAATAGAAA
>NZ_CAIJDP010000029.1 GCF_903819435.1 Flavobacterium salmonis
CCCGAACAGGGGAAAAATAAAGAAAGGATAGCTGAGGGTTATTTGATCTCGAAGTTCCAATACGACCAAACCACCGACACCTACACTTGCCCTGAGGGAGAAACGCTTAAAACCACAGGTCACTGGCACAAGAAAACCGATAGCGATAGTTATGAATTCAAGAGATACCGAACATCCAAGTGCAGGGAGTGTCCCGTAAAGCAGTTATGTACCAGCAGAGTGGCTGGACGAGATATAGACCGCAGTCAATATGCTGATGCCGTAGAAGAAAACAACAAACGTTATCACGCAAATCCACAGCTCTACCGCAAGCGTCAGGAAATCAACGAGCATATCTTTGGGACTATCAAACGGCAATGGGGCTATAATCACACTAATTTAACAGGATTGGAAAAAGTAAACGGAGAACACAG
>NZ_CAIJDP010000030.1:0-3218 GCF_903819435.1 Flavobacterium salmonis
AAAAAACCCTGTTTCATCAGAAACAGGGTTTTCAAAAGAAAGGCGACGACATACTCTCCCACATAACTGCAGTACCATCTGCGCAGGCGGGCTTAACTACTCTGTTCGGGATGGGAAGAGGTGAGCCCCGCCGCAATAACCACCTTAAGGTTGTTAGTCTAAAGTCTAAGGTCATAAAGTCAAAAGTTTTCACTTTACGACTCTGGACTTTCGTCTTTAAGACTGCCCGCGACGGGCAAATATCTTAACATACTGAGATAAAGAAAAATATTTTTATTTACTATTTTTAGAAAGTTTCTTCCTCCGGGTTGACCCGGAGGAAAAGGGTGTACATAAGCTTACGGATTATTAGTACTACTCGACTATGACATTACTGCCTTTACATCTATAGCCTATCAACGTGGTCATCTTCCACGATCCTTAAAAGAAATCTCATCTTGTGGTGGGTTTCGCGCTTATATGCTTTCAGCGCTTATCCCTTCCCAACGTAGCTACTCTGCGGTGCCCCTGGCGGGACAACAGATACACTAGAGGTTAGTCCAATTCGGTCCTCTCGTACTAGAATCAGATCCACTCAAATTTCTAACGCCCACAGTAGATAGAGACCGAACTGTCTCACGACGTTCTGAACCCAGCTCGCGTGCCACTTTAATGGGCGAACAGCCCAACCCTTGGGACCTTCTCCAGCCCCAGGATGTGACGAGCCGACATCGAGGTGCCAAACCCCCCCGTCGATATGAGCTCTTGGGGGAGATCAGCCTGTTATCCCCGGCGTACCTTTTATCCTTTGAGCGATGGCCCTTCCATGCGGAACCACCGGATCACTATGCTCTACTTTCGTACCTGATCGACCTGTATGTCTCTCAGTCAAGCTCCCTTATGCCATTGCACTCTACGCACGGTTACCAAGCGTACTGAGGGAACCTTTAGAAGCCTCCGTTACTCTTTTGGAGGCGACCACCCCAGTCAAACTACCCACCAAGCACTGTCCTCTTCATCGAAGAGTTAGGCCTCAGATAAACAAAGGGTTGTATTTCAACAATGACTCCACAACGCCTGGCGACGCCGCTTCATAGTCTCCAACCTATCCTACACATCATTTATCCAAGGTCAATACTAAGCTATAGTAAAGGTGCACAGGGTCTTTTCGTCCCACTGCGGGTAAACGGCATCTTCACCGTTACTACAATTTCACCGAGCTCATGGCTGAGACAGTGTCCAGATCGTTACACCATTCGTGCAGGTCGGAACTTACCCGACAAGGAATTTCGCTACCTTAGGACCGTTATAGTTACGGCCGCCGTTTACTGGGGCTTCAATTCAATGCTTCTCCGAAGATAACATCTCCTCTTAACCTTCCAGCACCGGGCAGGTGTCAGGCCCTATACTTCATCTTACGATTTTGCAGAGCCCTGTGTTTTTGATAAACAGTCGCCTGGACCTCTTCACTGCGGCCCCGATTGCTCGGGGCGACCCTTCTCCCGAAGTTACGGGTCTATTTTGCCTAATTCCTTAGCCATGAATCTCTCGAGCACCTTAGGATTCTCTCCTCAACTACCTGTGTCGGTTTACGGTACTGGTACTAATTACCT
The DNA here is from genome assembly GCF_903819435.1 of Flavobacterium salmonis. Lineage (GTDB taxonomy): Bacteria > Bacteroidota > Bacteroidia > Flavobacteriales > Flavobacteriaceae > Flavobacterium > Flavobacterium chungangense. The sequence goes on from NZ_CAIJDP010000030.1 coordinate 1,593, forward strand.
GAAGTTTAGAGGTTTTTCTTGGAAGCCCTTAGGCGCACTATCTCTTTGTCCGAAGACTCCGAGTACTATCGTATTTCCCCAAGATCTGTGGATTTGCCTGCAGATCTTATAGGTAGGTACTTCAACGAACTATTCCGTCAGTTCGCGGCGCTTTCATCACTCCGTCACCCCATCACAGTAATTAGTAGTACGGGAATATTAACCCGTTAGCCATCGACTGTCCCTTTCGGGTTCGCCTTAGGACCAGACTAACCCACAGCTGATTAGCATAGCTGTGGAAACCTTAGTTTTTCGGTGTGCGGGTTTCTCGCCCGCATTATCGTTACTTATGCCTACATTTTCTTTTCCAGCCAGTCCAGCATACCTTACGATACACCTTCAACCCTGCTGGAATGCTCCCCTACCACTTACAGTAAACTGTAAATCCATAGCTTCGGTAATACGCTTATGCCCGATTATTATCCATGCTCGTCCGCTCGACTAGTGAGCTGTTACGCACTCTTTAAATGAATGGCTGCTTCCAAGCCAACATCCTAGCTGTCTGGGCAGACAAACCTCGTTCTTTCAACTTAGCGTATATTTGGGGACCTTAGCTGATGGTCTGGGTTCTTTCCCTCTCGGACTTGGACCTTAGCACCCAAGCCCTCACTGCTGAGAAACATTATATAGCATTCGGAGTTTGTCAGGAATTGGTAGGCGGTGAAGCCCCCGCATCCAATCAGTAGCTCTACCTCTATATAACTTAAATTCAGCGCTGCACCTAAATGCATTTCGGGGAGTACGAGCTATTTCCGAGTTTGATTGGCCTTTCACCCCTACCCACAGGTCATCCGAAGACTTTTCAACGTCAACCGGTTCGGACCTCCACACTGTGTTACCAGCGCTTCATCCTGCCCATGGGTAGATCACACGGTTTCGCGTCTAACACTACTGACTAAAGCGCCCTATTCAGACTCGCTTTCGCTACGGATCCGTGGCTTAACCACTTAACCTTGCCAGCAACGTTAACTCGTAGGCTCATTATGCAAAAGGCACGCCGTCACCCCACGAAAGGGCTCCGACCGCTTGTAAGCGTATGGTTTCAGGATCTATTTCACTCCGTTATTCACGGTTCTTTTCACCTTTCCCTCACGGTACTGGTTCACTATCGGTCTCTCAGGAGTATTTAGCCTTAGCGGATGGTCCCGCCAAATTCAGACAGGGTTTCACGTGCCCCGCCCTACTCAGGATACCACTATCTATTATACTTGTTACCCATACGGGGCTATCACCCTCTATGGCCCGACTTTCCAGTCAGTTCCGGTTCCGTGTACATAAAATATCGTGGTCCTACAACCCCAACATTGCCGTAACAACATTGGTTTGGGCTAATCCGCGTTCGCTCGCCACTACTTACGGAATCACTTTTGTTTTCTTCTCCTCCGCCTACTTAGATGTTTCAGTTCAGCGGGTTTGCCCACCTATCGGTGTACTATGTCTTCAACATAGTGGGTTGCCCCATTCGGGTATCTACGGATCAAATCGTGTGTGCCGATCCCCGTAGCTTTTCGCAGCTTATCACGCCCTTCATCGCCTCTGAGAGCCTAGGCATCCCCCATACGCCCTTATTTTGCTTATTGTACAAAT
>NZ_CAIJDP010000030.1:3313-5214 GCF_903819435.1 Flavobacterium salmonis
TTTAAAAAGTAGTCCCGGGCAGACTCGAACTGCCGACCCCTACATTATCAGTGTAGTACTCTAACCAGCTGAGCTACGAGACTCTGTTTTACTTAATTTTCATTTTTTTTTAAATTAACAGCAAGAGTAATACAATCTTTCAATTCAGAACTTTAAAGATCTTCATCTTTTTTCCTCAGCGTGCACAAATGCTAACACTAAGGCTCTAGAAAGGAGGTGTTCCAGCCGCACCTTCCGGTACGGCTACCTTGTTACGACTTAGCCCTAGTTACCAGTTTTACCCTAGGCAGCTCCTTGCGGTCACCGACTTCAGGCACCCCCAGCTTCCATGGCTTGACGGGCGGTGTGTACAAGGCCCGGGAACGTATTCACCGGATCATGGCTGATATCCGATTACTAGCGATTCCAGCTTCACGGAGTCGAGTTGCAGACTCCGATCCGAACTGTGACCGGTTTTATAGATTCGCTCCTGGTCGCCCAGTGGCTGCTCTCTGTACCGGCCATTGTAGCACGTGTGTAGCCCAAGGCGTAAGGGCCGTGATGATTTGACGTCATCCCCACCTTCCTCACAGTTTGCACTGGCAGTCTTGTTAGAGTTCCCGACATGACTCGCTGGCAACTAACAACAGGGGTTGCGCTCGTTATAGGACTTAACCTGACACCTCACGGCACGAGCTGACGACAACCATGCAGCACCTTGTAATTTGTCTTGCGAAAGATCTGTTTCCAAATCGGTCAAACTACATTTAAGCCTTGGTAAGGTTCCTCGCGTATCATCGAATTAAACCACATGCTCCACCGCTTGTGCGGGCCCCCGTCAATTCCTTTGAGTTTCATTCTTGCGAACGTACTCCCCAGGTGGGATACTTATCACTTTCGCTTAGCCACTGAAGTTGCCCCCAACAGCTAGTATCCATCGTTTACGGCGTGGACTACCAGGGTATCTAATCCTGTTCGCTACCCACGCTTTCGTCCATCAGCGTCAATCCATTAGTAGTAACCTGCCTTCGCAATTGGTATTCCATGTAATCTCTAAGCATTTCACCGCTACACTACATATTCTAGTTACTTCCTAATAATTCAAGTTCAGCAGTATCAATGGCCGTTCCACCGTTGAGCGATGGGCTTTCACCACTGACTTACTAAACCGCCTACGGACCCTTTAAACCCAATGATTCCGGATAACGCTTGGATCCTCCGTATTACCGCGGCTGCTGGCACGGAGTTAGCCGATCCTTATTCTTACGATACCGTCAAGCTCCTATACATAGGAGTGTTTCTTCTCGTACAAAAGCAGTTTACAATCCATAGGACCGTCATCCTGCACGCGGCATGGCTGGATCAGGCTTGCGCCCATTGTCCAATATTCCTCACTGCTGCCTCCCGTAGGAGTCTGGTCCGTGTCTCAGTACCAGTGTGGGGGATCTCCCTCTCAGGACCCCTACCCATCGTAGCCTTGGTAAGCCGTTACCTTACCAACTAGCTAATGGGACGCATGCTCATCTTTTACCGTTGTGACTTTAATAGTGATCTCATGCGAGATTGCTATGCTATGAGGTATTAATCCAAATTTCTCTGGGCTATCCCTCTGTAAAAGGTAGATTGCATACGCGTTACGCACCCGTGCGCCGGTCTCTCTATCCGAAGATAAATACCCCTCGACTTGCATGTGTTAAGCCTGCCGCTAGCGTTCATCCTGAGCCAGGATCAAACTCTTCATCGTATATTGTTGATTTAATTTACATCAAATCGTATTGTTATTCGAATCAGTATCTATCGGTTCTTATCGAATCTTCCGATTCTATTACTCTTATTCTTTTGCCCTAACATCTCTGTTAAAGCGGCTGTCAATTCAATATGTCTACGAACGTAATATTTATTATTCTTTTCGCCTATCGTTT
>NZ_CAIJDP010000031.1 GCF_903819435.1 Flavobacterium salmonis
AAAGATAACGCCTTTTTTGGATATAAGGCAGGATACAGCAACTTTAACGGATCCAAAAATGTTTTTATTGGCCGTGAAGCCGGATTTCAAAACCTATCTGGACTTCAAAATGTATTTGCCGGATACAAGTCTGGATGGTCCAATACATCAGGCGGGAACAATACCTTTTATGGAGATAAATCAGGATATGCAAATAGAGGGGGACGTGAGAATGTTTTTACAGGCCACGAGGCAGGACAATCAAATACTGAGGGAATACGTAATGTATTTGTAGGAAGTGAAGCAGGCTCTAACAATCAAACCGGAACCAATAACATTTATATCGGCTATCATTCGGGATGGACCAATAAATTCGGTAGTTATAATGTATTTACAGGGGATGATTCAGGACTTGAGAATTTGGGAAATGGAAACGTTTTTTCAGGTCGCCAATCAGGATATTATAACTCCACAGGTAACTACAACGTTTTTTTAGGATATAAAGCAGGATATACTAATGTGACAGGATCAAATAATGTATTTATAGGATATACTGCCGGACATAATGAAAAAGGCAGCAATCGCTTGTACATTGA
>NZ_CAIJDP010000032.1 GCF_903819435.1 Flavobacterium salmonis
ATTCACAGTAAAAGTAACATCTGAAGTGGTAGCCCCGCATGATCCGTTGGCTGCAACCGTATAACGAACCGTTACCGGAGTATCGGCTGCTACGTCTGCCGGGGTATAAGTTGTGCCGGAGATGCTTCCGCCTCCTGAAACTACTGACCAGCTTCCGCCTGCCGGTGTTGCAGATAAGGCTTTGGTGGTATTCTCGCAAATTGCTGTTGTTGTAGTGGTA
>NZ_CAIJDP010000033.1 GCF_903819435.1 Flavobacterium salmonis
TCGGCGGTCGGGAAGAATTTCAGTGCGCTGTTCTCATACTGATACCCTGCCAAATAATCGGTGGTGGTTACGGTAGCGCCCTGTGTGACCACTTTTTGTACTTTCTGCCCTGTTGCATTGTAAAGATAGACAATGTTTCCTGTGGAGGCAAAAGTAATTTTGGCCGGCAGGTTTAAATGGTTGTAGGTGATGGCAGTGATGTTTTTGTTTGCATCAGTGATCATGTTTCCGTTGGCATCATAGGTGTAATCATCTCCTGTGTTGCTTCCGTCTGCAAAACCAACGGTTTTATTGCTGCTGTCAGCAACTTTGGTAAGCTGGTTGGTCGAATTGGCAGAACCGTAACTATAAACCAGATTGTCAATTGCTGTCGCTGCAGCATCAGATGTTCCGTTACGCTGCAAACTCATAATGTTTCC
>NZ_CAIJDP010000034.1 GCF_903819435.1 Flavobacterium salmonis
ACTAGAATGGCCATTGCCTACCCAGGTCATCAAAACAGAAAAGACCGATGACGGTAAAAGCATCATCTCAGAAACCAATTATACTTACAATGCAAAGGATCTGCTTGCATCTACTTCCTATAATGTAGATAATTCCACAATAACTGAAAAATTGAAATATCCTTTTGAGTACACCAGTGATGCTGTAAATCAGGCTATGACAGCCAAGAACATGATAGGTCAGCCCATTGAAACAATTAGCTTAAAAGACAATGTTGTCAGAGGGGCAACTAAAACGGAGTATTCTAACAGTTCAGGGCTCTACCAGCCAAAGACAATTTACAAGGCAGAATTTGACACTCCCGTCTCTGAGGCCATTTTTAATAATAGCAGCACATCATTCTACAAACCCGTTCTGAACTTTGACTCCTACAATGCCAAAGGGAACCTATTGCAATTCAAACCCGCTAATGGCATGCCGACCTATTATGTATGGGGCTATAAGGAGCAATACCCCATAGCTAAATTAGAGAACTTTACATCCTCTGATGCTTCTGCCATACAAAGCTTTATAACAGCTGCTGTAGATGCATCGAACCTCGATACTTCACCAGCCTTGGAAGACGCATTGCGTGCTGCATTGGCCAGTTTAAGGAGCGCCGCACCAAATGCGATGGCAACCACCTATACCTATGATCCACTGATTGGGGTAACAAGCATAACGGATACTAAAGGGTATACGGTGTATTATCAATACGATAATTTTAACAGATTAAAACAGGTAGTGGACTCAGCGGGTTATATAGTAAGCAAAAACGAATACAATTACAAACAATAATGGTGCCCATGAAAAAATTGCTATATATCTTGACAGGTATTATATTGCCATCAGTGGCTCTGGGGCAGACAATTGCCAGAAACTATGTCAAATCAGCGGCCTTTCAGGTCGAAACAACCACAGGAAGCGTTACAAATGACCAAAAGATAGAGTCTATCAATTATTTTGATGGCCTGGGACGTCCTTTGCAAAATATCGCAAAACAAGCCGGTGGCAATAAACAGGATATCATTACCCCTATTGCATATGACTTGTTTGGAAGACAGAAAAGAGAATACCTGCCCTACTCCAGGGCATCCAGCAGCCTGAGTTTTGCAGATAATCTTATGCCTGATTCCTATGGAAATATAATAGCACTCAACTACTTTTATGCTAATAAATATCCGGATGATTTCGCAGGATTATCTATCAAGGAAGTCAACCCGTTTTCTGAAAAAAGTTTGGAGGCATCCCCTCTGAACAAAATCATGAAAGAGGGCGCCCCGGGTGCACCCTGGAGAATAATCAAAGGTATTGATGCTGATCACTCTATTAAATTTGAGAATAACGCAAATGACCAAAATGATTATGTAAGGCGTTTTAAGGTATCTTTTACAGCTGGCAACAGGCAAAATCCCAGTCTGGAAGATACAGGCACTTATGCTTCTTTGCAGCTATATAAGACAATAACCAAAAATGAAAATTGGGTTGCCGGAAAAAACAATACCACAGAAGAGTTTAAGGATAAGGAAGGACGCGTCGTGCTTAAAAGGACTTACGCAAATTACACGGATGTTGGCGGGCAGGTAATTGCCAGTACAATATCCCATGATACATATTATGTGTATGATGTTTATGGCAACCTTACCTATGTAATTCCTCCTAAGGGGTTTGGCACAAATCCTGGCTCAACAAGCACGGGGTCAAATATAACCTCGGCAGCAGTAATCAATCCCGGGGGCACATTACAGCTAACTGCAGGCATTTCTATTACATTATTAGAAGGGTTTCATGCACAAGCAGGCAGTACCTTCTCTGCTGCTTTGCAAAGTACTCCTGAAAACGGGCTAAATACTATTGATCAGGACGTTTTAGATAATTTATGCTATCAATATAAATACGACAAAAAAAACCGACTCATTGAAAAGAAATTACCCGGAAAAGAATGGGAATACATAATTTATGATGCTCTTGACAGGCCTATCCTTACCCAGGATGCCAACTTAAAAGCAAGCAATAAATGGCTCTTTACAAAACATGATGCTTTTGGCAGGCCTGTTTATACCGGCGAATATGTAAATGCAGTAGAAACCACACGTGCTTTGGTACAAAATTTAGCTGACAATAGTGCCGTTATATTTGAGAATAAGACAACGGCTGCTATAAATATAAACGGGACCAATGCAAATTATACCAATGCTGCTTTTCCCTCTACAGGCATTGATTTGTTTACCATTACCTACTACGACAACTATCTAAATTTTGACTTAGATCAAGGGGATGCTGTGGCTTCCTACGGTAAAACCCCCATTATCAATCCTAAGGGATTGACTACAGCTACCAAAATTCGTACTTTGGGCACCTCACTATGGACAACTACTGTAAACCATTATGACAGCAAAGGGCGAGAAATTTATACTCATAGCAAAAACAACTTCTTGTCTGCTGTAAGTACTGTAAAAAACAATCTGGACTTTGTAAAAGTGATAGAAACTACCACTACACATAAAAAAGGAATAACCGATATTGCAATTGTGGATACTTTTACTTACGACCATATGGGCAGGCTGCTCACTCAAAAGCAAAAAATAAATACGCAGCCACAGGAAACCATTATTGCCAACACCTATGATGACCTGGGGCAGTTAATAACAAAAGTTGTTGGGAACGTACAGACCGTCAATTATAGCTATAATGTCCGTGGCTGGCTTAAAAACATTAATGACATCAATAATATAGGAACCGATTTATTTGCATTTCAGATTAAATACAATGATGTCGATGATAGCAATAAAAAATTGTTTAATGGCAATATAAGCCAGACACTTTGGAGAACAGCCCATACTGATACCAGTATAAGAAGCTACCTATATAGCTACGACGCCATGAACCGTTTGACGGCTGCCACTGACAATTTAGGACGCTACAACGAGAATCCTACTTATGATAAGAATGGAAATATCATGAGGATGCTGCGAAATGGAAACACCATCCCAAATACGCCAAATTATGGAACTATAGATAATCTCGCCTACACCTATGATGATGGAAACAGGCTGCAGAAAGTCGAGGACAGCTCAGCTAACATTCAGGGGTTTACTAACGGAAACAGTGCAGCAAGCTTTGACTATGATTATGATGACAATGGAAATATGATAAGAGATGCCAACAAAGGAATAACTGCTATTTCCTATAATCATTTAAACCTTCCAGTTCAGGTAACCCTATCAGCAGGAAATATTAATTACAAGTATGACGCCACCGGAACAAAACAAAGAAAAATCGTAAACGGCATTACCACCGATTATGCAGGGGGCTTTCAGTATGAAAACGACAACTTGCAGTTCTTTCCAAATTCTGAAGGATATGTCCGCTATAATGCAGGAGTTTATGAGTATATTTACCAGTACAAGGATCATTTGGGCAATACCCGCTTAAGCTACAGCAAAAACCTGAACATCATAGAAGAAGATAATTATTATCCTTTTGGCCTAAAACAAAGCAGGCATGACAACGTTGTAAATACTCAAGGTAACGCAACTGCTCAAAAGTATAA
>NZ_CAIJDP010000035.1 GCF_903819435.1 Flavobacterium salmonis
TAGACCGGACGGTTGAAGGCATCGTATTTGGTAATGATCCATCCGGATGTAGTGATATCCGAGAAAGGGGAATTGGCAGGACCAGTAGCTACCGGCCTGTCGAGTTTATCATAGACGATAAACTCCCATTGTTTGCCGGGCAGTTTTTTCTCTATTAAGCGGTTGCGGTAATCGTATTTGTATCGGTAGCACAGGTTGTTCAATACAGTCTCTGTAATATCGCCCTCTGCTTTTGGAGGCAGAACATAGGTCAGGTTGCCATAGTCGTCATATATGTAATAAGTATCATGAGGAAGGCTGTTATTGTAGGTTCTTTTAAGTATGACCTGACCTTGCTTGTTTTTAAACTCTTCTGTTGTATTGTTGCTCCCTGCAGTCCAGTTTTCATCTTTGGTGATGTTTTTATACAATTGCCCAATAGTATAATTTGCAGAAGAGCTCACCGTTGGCACATACACGCCATTGGCATCCAAAAGGGTGGTTACCGAGTATATTTTGACCAGATCGGCAGCTGTATTGGTTTGGTAATCCAGTTTGATTTCATGTCCATTGCCTAGTTTCCAGTCATTGCCCGGTGCTGCCTGTCTAAAGATCCTGTTCAGCGGGGAAGCCTCGAATTCTTTTTCTGAATACGGATTCAGGGTGTTGTCATATTCTGGGGTATAGTAAAAAGTCTGCTGGGCAGCTAAGGCTGTGGGCAGATCTATTTTGGTATGGCTGTTATTGGTCCTTAATAGGGGATAAGGCAGGTTTTCCTTTGCCTGGCGTCCAAAGGGGTCGTACTCAATAGGTGTGATGATGTCCTCGCCGTTTGCTCCCTGATGGATCGCGATGGTCTGCACAGGTCGTCCCAGTCCATCAAAATAGGTGATATTCTGTGTTACCTGATCTTTTGTCAGGGT
>NZ_CAIJDP010000036.1 GCF_903819435.1 Flavobacterium salmonis
TGCAAATTCCGGTTATATTGATCACCCCATTCCGTTTTAAAGTGAGCACCTGATTCCAGTTCAAAATGACCACCTAATTCCGGTGCAAAGTGAGCACCTCCGTTTTGATTAAAAACTATATTTTTTCATCTGTTAATTAGTATTCAAATATAATAAAATATCACTCTTTGTTTATTCCTCTTTTCTTTCTCATGGATTCTCCATGTAATTCAAGCCTATGAGATTGGTGTATAAGTCTGTCTAATATTGCATCGGCTATCGTTTTTTCTCCAATTATATCATACCAGCCTTGAACTGGTATTTGTGATGTCACGATTATAGAGCCGTTATTATGCCTGTCCTCTATGATCTCTAAAAGAGTAATTCGGTTATGGCTGTCAAGTGCCTGGAGTCCAAAATCATCAAGTATTATAACATCCTGTCTTTGTATTTTGGTAAGTTCCCGTAGATAAGTACCATCTGCTTTAGCCATTTTTAGTCTAGCGAACAATTTTGAGGTATTAAAATAACTTACCTTAAAACCCTGTATACAGGCTTGATAACCTAATGCAGTACCTAAATAACTTTTACCGACACCGGTGCTTCCAGTGATTAAAATATTTTCGTTTTTCTCTATAAATTCGCATTCTGCCAGACGCAGTACCATGTTTCGGTCCAGGTTACGTGATACATCAAAATTGATACTTTCAATATTTGATTTGTAATGGAATTTGGCATTAGTGATACTTCGTTCAATACGACGATTGTACCTTTCATCCCATTCTGCATCAATAATCATCGATACAAACTGGTCAAGGGTATAATGATCTGTTTTCCCGCTTTCAATGGCTGTTTTAAAAGCATTAAACATGCCATAAAGCTTCATTTGTTTCATTTTGGTTACTGTGGATTCATTCATTTTTTCAAGATTTAATTTAGTTATAATAGTGTTTTCCTCTTATGTTACTGTGATCGGGAAGTTCCTGCTCAGGTTCTTGATCAAAATCAATATGATCCAAGTTGTTTTCTAAAATGTTTTGTATGGTCTTAAAATTGTAAATTTTAAAATCAAGTGCCCGCCTGCAGGCATTTATTAATCGCTGTCTGCCTACCTTTTTTTCAAAATTCAGTATTCCTAAACAGCTTTTATAAGCCTGTTCTGGATGATTTCTGCTTTCGATTATCTGCATTATATATTCTCCTACTGACTCATCAATATTATTAGCCCATTCAATGAAGCGGGCAGCACTCCATTGGGCTACAAATTGATGTGTACTGGCTAAATGCTCAGGAGTTGTTGTATAGACATAAGGTTTGTAGTTTCTTGGATGTACAGCTATTCGATTGTATTTATAATAAATCTCTACTGTTGATTTGGTATATAACAGCTTGGCTTTCTTCTTTACATATTGATACGGAACGCTGTAATAGTTTTTGTCCTGGCTTAATTGAACATGACCGTTTTGCATTACTGTTGCAAAAGACTGGTATTTAATTTCAAAACGATCTTGTGGGAGTGGACGCAGTTTTTCTTTCTCGTCTTCTAAAAATAATTCAAAGCGGGAATAAGGGCGTCCTGTCAGTTTTCTGTTATTGTGAGAGTCAAGTAAATCCCAGATCTGCTGGTTTAATTCTTCCAGAGAAAAGAACTTAGTTTCTTTTATGGTTACATAAATCCTTCGATATAATATCTTAACAGCTCCTTCAACTAGTGACTTGTCTCTGGGCCTGTAAGCTCTGGCAGGTAAAATTGTGGTTTCGTAATGTTCTGCTAAATCAGCCAGGGTTTCATTGATTGTCGGTTCAAAACGACTGCTTTTTATTACGGCAGATTTTAAATTATCTGGAACAATGGCGGCAGGAGTGCCTTCAAAAAAGCGCATGGCATTTTCTACCGAGTCAACAAAGTTTTCCTTTTGCTGGCTCATGGAAGCTTCAGCATACGTGTATTGGCTAGCGCCCAATATTGCTACAAAAAATTGTACTTCTTTGACTTCTCCAGTATCTATATCAATAATTGAGAGTGTCTTTCCGGCATAATCAACATACATTTTATCACCCGCCTTATGGTTCATATGCATGACCGGATTAACTCGTTTGCCCCATATATTGTAATGATAATGAAATTGTGAAGTTCGATAACCATCAGGATTTACAGCAATATATTGTTCCCACATATGCTGTACGGTAACGCCAACTTTTTTTAGTTCACGTTCCATTTTAGGAAAAAAATCATAAAGTGTCTGTAATCTCGGGCTAATGGCCTCTACACTAGTCTGGGAGAATAAAAGTTCCAGCTCTGCATCGGTTTTTTGGTCGATTAATTCAAAGCTTAATTCGAGAACTTCAAATAAAGAAATATATTTCTTTACCGTATTTCTTGAAAGGGATAAGTAGCTACTTATAAATAACTTACTCTTTCCATTACAATAGAATTTAATTACTTTTCTAATTTTACTCATGTCTGTTATTTTGTTTGCCATAATCCGTAAATTTTTAACGAATGTATGGTTCTAACAACATGAAAAAATCAATAGTTTTTAATACTTAATTCACCACAAAACTTGGTGGTCAATTTGCTCCGGAATTAGGTGGTCAGTTTGCTCCGGAACGGGTGGTCAATTTACTCCGGAATTAGGTGGTCAAATTGACCGGTTTTTCCA
>NZ_CAIJDP010000037.1 GCF_903819435.1 Flavobacterium salmonis
CGGAAGCTTTGTAGCAGGTTCTTGTATCAACTCCAGAACTTATACAAATACCTGGGAAGCCAAAGATGTTTGTTTGAATACCTCAACAATATTTACACAGACCATCACTATTCAGGATACTACTGCCCCAATGTGGACAACTATTGCAGGTGCTTTAGATGTAACTTTACAATGTAGTGATACTTCAGGTTTAGCAACTGCTCAGGCAGCAGCGCCAATCGCAACCGATAATTGTGGTGGAACTGTAACGTATACCAAAATCAGTGAAAACTTTACAGCAGGCTCCTGTGTTAACTCCGGAACTTATACAAATACCTGGGAAGCCAAAGATGTTTGTTTGAATACCTCAACAATATTTACACAAACCATCACTATTCAGGATACCACAGCACCAATGT
>NZ_CAIJDP010000038.1 GCF_903819435.1 Flavobacterium salmonis
AATGGATACAAAAATTACATTCCATCGGTCTATTATCTGGAAGTTTTTTGCCGGATTTACAAACTGAACAACTGCGAACTTATTGCCGACACAGAGCTGGTTTAATTGATCTTGCTGCTGACACAAGCAAGAAAATGCAAAAATACCTTCGTTTACTCAATCTTCGATTGGATATAATTGTTAAAGATATTTGTGGTTTGACGGGACTTAAGATGATAGAAGCCATTTGCAATGGAGAAACTGATGCCCAGAAATTAGCCTCTTTAAGAAACGGAAACTGTAAAAAAAGTGAAGCAGAAATGCAAAAAGCACTCCAAAGCAATGGCCGTAAAGATTATCTATTTGCTCTAAAGCAGGAATACCAGATGTATCAAAATCTGCAAAATCAGATCAAAGACTGCGATATAGAAATAAAAAAA
>NZ_CAIJDP010000039.1 GCF_903819435.1 Flavobacterium salmonis
TGGAGTTGCTACCTTTGAGTGGAGACATATTTAAAAAAATAGATTTAAATTTGTTTTATCATGAAAAGAGTATTTGACGAATCATTCAAGAAGATGGCAGTTGAACTGTCTTACTTAAAAGGATCAGTATTAGAAGCAGCAAAAGAACTGGGTATGGATGCCAGCAGGTTAAGCAAATGGCGTATGGATCCCCGTTATAACGGAGGCACAGTTCTGCCTGTAAATAATAAACTGACGCCTGAGGAACAAGAAATACGAGAATTAAAAAAGAAATTGCGTGATGCAGAAATGGAAAATGCAATTTTAAAAAAGGCGGTAGCCATCTTTTCCAAGGGAGACTGAAAAAGTACCTGTTTATCCATAATAACATAGGTATCTTTCCAGTTGAAAAGATGTGCAATATATTACAGGTTAGCAGCAGCGGTTTTTATAAATGGCTCAACAGACCGCAGAGTAATCGCGACAAAAAAACGGCTGAACTATCAGTTCTGATAAGACAGGAATATGAGAACAGCCACCAGACTTATGGAAGTCCCAGGATTACACAAGTGCTGAACATGAAGCATAAAAAAGTATCCAGATCATATGTTGCCCGGCTTATGAAAAAAATGAATTTAAAGAGTAAAGTCCGCAGGAAATACAAAATCACAACTGATTCGAACCATACCTATCAAACTGCTGATAATCTCCTTCAAAGAAATTTTTCAGCAAATGGATTATCTCAAAAGTGGGTAAGCGACATTACATATATTAAAACAGGCTGTGGCTGGATGTACTTCACCGCAGTAATTGATCTTGCTGATCGTAAAGTTATCGGATGGTCCTTTAGTAATGATATGACTGCAGCAAATACTACTGTAAGAGCTTTAAATGCAGCTATAAGAAATAGAGGAGTAAAAAAGGGACTGATATTTCATTCTGATAGAGGAGTCCAGTATGCTTGTGATGAATTTAAAATTCTGCTAAATGAAACAGGAATAAAACAAAGCATGAGCAGAAAGGGCAACTGTTGGGACAACGCAGTAGCAGAAAGCTTCTTTAAAACATTAAAAGCAGAATTCGTATATCATAGAAAATTTGAAAATAGAGAGGCTGCCAAAATAGAAATTTTTAGATATATAGAAGGATTTTATCACCCAAAAAGAATACATTCTTCTATTGGATACAGAACACCAAACGAAATGGAATTATTACACCAGCAAAATGAAAAATTAGTAGCGTAAAAAGTCTCCACTTTTTAGTTGCAATTCCA
>NZ_CAIJDP010000040.1 GCF_903819435.1 Flavobacterium salmonis
AAGGGCACTGAAAAACATCCCTTATTTTGATCAGGTTTATTTTTTGGACAATAAAAAACCGCTTATAACAGGACTTTAAAAAATCCGCTATAAGCGTTTTTCGTTTTATAACTGTTTTTTATTTGACGTTATATGTGTTGATTTTTGATTTATAGAGGGGCATTTTATAGAAGTATACTTATTTTATGGTTTCTTATATTAATTTCAGTATTCTTTTTAAGTTGACTGTAAAAATAGCCATTGCTCCTTGCATTTGCATATTGGTGATGCCATATGATATTGCTCTATCATAGCCATGTACATTTTTTAACTCACTGTTTTTAGCTTCTATTTTGTATCGATGTTTTGCCTTTTCCTTATAGTAGTCGGTTTCTTGAAAAGCAATTTGTTCTTTGTGTAATTCTGATTTTATCGATATTGAATATGTTTTTGTTTTTGATCCTTCTTTGTAACATCCTTCTTTTAATGGGCAAGACTTACATTTTTCGACATCAAAATAATGGGTCTCTACTTGATTTCTTCCTACATTTTTTTTACCCTGTTTCGATTTTCGTATAGCCATATGTCCTGCGGGACAAACCATTCTATCAGCATCTTTATTGTAGTCAAATTTGTCTTGATCTGTTCTGAATCCTTGTGTTATGGAAGAATTTAGCTTGGCTACTATTTGAATGTTTTGCTCACTTGTAAGTTTAAGATTTTCTTTCCCTGCATAAGCTGCATCACCAATAATAGTATCAACATCGATTCCATTTTCCTGACTAATCTTCAAAAGTTTAGGTAATTCTGGTCCGTCTCCTTTCTCTCCTGAGGTTACTACAGCCGCTGTGATGATGCGCTCTTCGGTCATCGCTAAATGAGTCTTGTATCCAAAGAAAGAGCTATCAGCGGATTTATGACCCGTTTTAGCATCTGTATCTTTTGATAAAATATAATTTTCCTGAGTATCTTCTATAGTTTCTTTAAGCAGGTTTAGCTTTTCTTTTACAGCAGGTATAGAACTCAAAGATTCTTCTTTTTCTATACGCTGCTCCAGTTCTTTACAATAAGCTAATTCTTTTTCTAATTCATTGGTAGTGTTCTTCTCAGGCATATGCTTTTTGAATTGATCATCAAATAAATATATTGTTCTTCGTAGAAGTTTAGAGCGCTCTCTTAATACATCAATTGCTGCAAATGGATTTGATCTCGATAAAGTATGTGTAGCATCTACTATAATAGACCTGGATTTAATGATTCCCTTTTCAACAGCTATAGTTACTGTTTTACCAATGAGTAGATTTAATAAGTCTGTATCTTTAAGACGAAGTTTACGAAATTTAGTCAATGAACTTGGATTAATAACGCTCTCTTCTGGCGTCATTTCTAAGAAATACTTAAAAGACATGTCAAAACGTGAACGTTCTACTATATCAACATCCGAGACATCATAAATTGTTTTTAGAAGCAAATACTTAAACATACGCACTGGGCTTTCTGCTGTGCGACCATTATTTGTACAATATTTATTTAACAACTCATCGTAGATGAATGAAAAGTCTATGAGTTCGTTGATTTTTCTAAGGAGATTATCCTGAGGAACAATTAAATCATATAATGAAGAGTAGGGACTAAACTGAATTTGGTGCTGTTGAATTAACATCTAAAAAGCCTTATGATTACACTAAAAAGATACAAAAAAAGGAGCAGAAAACTTTTAGCTTCTGCTCCTTATTAATTAACAATTTATTTGTGAAAAGACTTTTTCAGTGCCCTC
>NZ_CAIJDP010000041.1 GCF_903819435.1 Flavobacterium salmonis
AACAGCCAAACAGCAACGCCTCTTATTTATGGAAAATTCGACACAGACCAATTAGGGATCAATACCGATAAGATTCCAACAGGCTATACCATGGCTGTAAAAGGGAAATTTATCTCCGACGAAATTAAGGTTCAGACTTATGCCAACTGGCCGGATTTTGTTTTTAAAAAAGAATATAGCCTGCCTTCCCTAAAAGAGGTGGAAAACTACATCCAGACTAACGGACACCTGCCAAATATCCCTTCGGCGGCTGATGTTTCTGAAAACGGAATCCTATTGGGGGAAATGAATGCCAGACTGCTTCAAAAAATTGAGGAACTCACACTTTATACCATAGAGCAGCAAAAGAAAATAGAAGAACAAAATAAAGTCATGGGAACCCTTTCTGAGAGACTTACCGCTTTGGAGATTAAATAATTGAAGACCTCAATAAATAAAATATGAAAAGATTAATTATCTCCCTGGCTGCGACCCTTTCAATGACAAGTTTCTATTCGCAGAA
>NZ_CAIJDP010000042.1 GCF_903819435.1 Flavobacterium salmonis
TAATCTGCAGTTGCTTATTGAGAATTTGCCATCTGCCCAACAGGTTTTATTGGTAAAGGTGGTTTTGGACAATGGTTACCAGACTACAAAAAAGGTAGTTTTTAACTAAGATAACAGAGTAATAAAATTAAAAATCCGATAGCGAAAGTTATCGGATTTTTTTGATATTGATTATTAGAGCAGGAAAATATCAGTCAGTAAATAACCTTATAATAGTTCAAGTTCTCTCATTTTATCATAAACTAAATTGCTCTCATATCCTCTTCTAAGCATATAATCGCAAAATTTTTTTCGTCTTTTTAATGAATTAGTTTCGGTTAAATTTTCCCAAAATCTCTCAGAAACCTGATTAAATGTTGCTTCGTATTCGTCTGGTGTGATTTCTTTTAAAGCCAGATTAATATTTGTTGTAGATATGTGTCTGATTTTTAATTCATTTACAATTCTAATTTTTCCCCAATTTTTGATTCGATGTTTACCGCGCGCAAAGCTACACGCAAAGCGCGTTTCGTTTAAAAAATTATCTTCAATGAGTTTTACGATAATAATGTCTGTTTCGTCTGAAGACATTTTTAAAGAATGGAGTTTTGTAACTACTTCATCATGACAGCGGTCCTGATAAGCACAAAAATGTTCTAGTTTTTGTAATGCTTCTTTGATGGTCATATTTAAAAATGAAATATAATTTAACTGAAAACAAAAGTAACTGATTTAATATAATTGTGATAAAACTTTTCTCCGACAATTAAAAAGTAGGAAAATTTAACATTTTGAATTGTTTTTTTTTATACATTTGAAATACCCCCATTATAAGCAACTTAAATTCAGTTGTTTAGTAAATATGTTTTTTTTGAGAAAAAGTAGCTGTTCCAGACAAACCCCAAAGTTCTGACAGTATTTTCTTTTTCAATACCACTCATAAATATTTCTAAGAATTAATTGATTTTTTTAATCTTTAAACTCTATTGTTATGAGACTAAAACTACCTTTTCTGTTATTTTTTGTTTATTCTTTTACTTGGTCTCAAATCACTTTTTCGCCACCAACGACAACTGGCGGCAATTTTAAAGTACCTGCAGGGGTTACTTCATTGAGTGTAGAATGTTGGGGTGCCGGAGGTGTTACTTCGACACTGGTTTCTCTTTGGGCAGGAGGTGGAGCGGGAACAACTGCTAACCGCGGTAATACTAATAATGCAACTGGTGGGACTGCTGGAGTTTCTGGTGGTGGAGCAGGTACAGATGGTGTGTTAGCGGTTGGCGATGGAAAAGATGGTGCAACGCCAGGAGGAGGAGGTAGTGGTGCCGCATCTTTATTATCGCTTGGTGCAACAAGAAAAGTAGGAAATGGAGGGAATGGGGCGCTAAATGTTGTTTATACGTGTCCAACTTATGGACTAACATCAGCAACTACTGCAGACGATTTATGTTTAACAGCGGGGACTACCACATTAGTAAGATTAACAGGTGGAGCATCTTTACCCAATGGAGACTATGTGGTGACTTATAATCGTAGTAATCCCAATGCAACCGGGTTAACAGCCACAATGTCTGTTACCGGAGGAACCGGAACCTTTACAGCAGTTGGATTAAATATAGCAGGTACAAGTATCATAACCGTGACCAATCTTACTTCAGAAGCTTGTACTAATACAACAGGTACATTTAATACTGTAACAATCAATGTTTATGCCGCAAGTATTGGAGGCACAATTGATACCCCTGCAGCAATTTGTAGTGGTAATACAAGTGGTTTATTGACTTTGTCTGGCTACACAGGAACGATTACAGGCTGGGAATATTCGGTAGCCCCTTTTTCTTCCTGGACACCTATTGTCAATACAACTAACACTTATACTTCAGGGACATTAAGACAAACTACACAATTTAAGGCAATTGTTAAAAATGGAGTTTGCGATGCTGTGAATTCTGCAACTACAACTGTCAAAGTAAATCTTTTACCTACTATTGCTACAACTGGAACACTGGATAATATTTGTTTTAATACGGGCGTTCAAACTGCTACATTACCTTACAGTGCAACAACTAACACACCCCTTAATTATAGTATCATATGGAATACTGCTGCAAATACTGCTGGGTTATTAAACCAGGGTGTTACTGCATTTGCTTTTTCTTCGGACGGAGGAAATTTAAATACAATAGAGGTTCCGGCTGGTGTAGCTGCTAATACTTATTCGGGGATAATGACCATTCAGAATGCTAATTGTTCAGTTACTCAGCCTATACAGCTTACTATTGTGCCAAAGCCTTCTGAACCAATACCTGGAACAGTCACCGAACCTACATGTGTTACATCTACAGGCAGTGTAACTTTAAGCGGATTACCAGCCTCAGTTACCTGGATAATTAAACAAACAGGTATAGTATCAACAACATATACCGGTACAGGAACTACCTATAACGTTTCGAATCTTATTCCAGGAAATTATGCATTTACTGTTGAATATGTAGGAAGCTGTATATCGCCTTCTTCTGCAAGTGTAACTGTCAATAATCTTGTTACCAATTCCTACACTAACACCGGATGGTCAAACGGAAGTCCTACAATCAATCAAAATTTGATTTTTGCTTCACATTACACTACAACAGGGGGAGGATTAGAGAATATTAATGGTTGCACTTGTGTGGTAAATTCAGGAAGTAATGTTGTAATAAGTAGTGATGATACATTAGCTATAAACAAAGCAATTGTTAACAATGGAGGGACATTGACTTTTGAAAATAATGCCAGTTTAGTACAAATAGCTAATGTTGCTAATACAGGTAATATTATATACAAGCGAATATCTAAACCAATGAAAAATTTTGATTTTACATGTTGGGCATCACCTGTAACAGGACAGACATTGTTTAATTTATCTCCAAATACATTATCAGATAAATATCTTTCTTATACAGCAACCGGATGGAAAACCGAACCACCAATAACTACAGTAATGATTCCCGGAAAAGGATATGGGATAAGAACTCCAAAAGCCAAACTTTGTCCAAATGGTGAGAATGTAGTTTTTCCTTATTCACGACCCGTTCAGTTTATAGGTGTTCCTAATAATGGTAATATTTCGGGAGGTGCAGTAGTGGCTGGAATTACTTATTTAATAGGTAATCCCTATCCTTCTGCAATTGATGCAGATGCTTTTTTGTTTGAAAATCCTAACAACAGTGCTATTCTGGAGGGTATTATTTATTTCTGGACTCATGATACTGATATTTCTCTAAATGGAGGAAAATATTCATCTGCTGATTATGCTTCTTATAATGGAATAGGCGGTACAATGACATTACCTGCTGCTTCAGGAGGGAGTGTTCCAAATGGTAAAATAGCTGCAGGACAATCTTTCTTTGCCAAGGCTAGTAATAATGGATCTGTTGTATTTAATAATGAGATGAGAATTTCTGGGGATAATCATCATTTTTTTAAACCAGCCAAATCCTCAAAATCAAATGCGTTTGAAAGACATCGTTTATGGCTTAATATGACTAATACAGGTGGAGCTTTCAAGCAACTGCTAATTGGTTATATTCAGGGAGCCACTAATGGATTTGACAGCGATTTTGATGGAATATCTTTAAACGCAAATCTGTTTATTGATTTTTACAGTATCAACTTGGGTAGCAATCTGGTCATTCAGGGGCGTGCCCTGCCTTTTACAGATTCTGATGTAGTACCGTTAGGATATTCTACAATTATAGAAGGAGAGTTTACTATTTCTATAGGTCAGGCTGATGGAATGCTGGGTAATCAGCCTGTTTATCTTGAAGACAAGTTAACAAATACAATTAATGATTTAAGAGAAAGTGATTATACGTTTAAAACCAAAACAGGTATTTTTAACAATAGATTCGTTCTAAGATATACTAATAAAACGTTAGGTATTGATGATTTTGAATTGGATAATAATGTTTTGGTTTGGATTGATAATAAAAACATAAGGCTTCATTCTGCAAAAGAAAACATTAATAAAGTATTTATTTATGATGTTTCGGGAAGATTAGTTTATAATGATTCAGCAATTTCTGCATCCGAAGTAATTATAAGCAATCTCAAATTTAAAGATGAGGTTTTATTAGCTAAAATTGTATTAACGAATAATCACATTATAACTAAAAAGATTATTACAACTTCAAAATAATTTAACAGTTGTTTGATAAAAATACAAAATAAGTTGTTTTTTTTATGCATTTGGTCGATTTTATTTGCCTTTTGTCTATTTTTTGAAAACATAATGTTAACTTAATAATGTTCTTTGATAAAATTAAAAAACGTTATGTTCTTTTTTTCGTTAAATCCGAAGTATTAACTTAATCTCAAATTAAGATGAAAAAGATGTTTATTGCAACGGGCATGTTTATGATTTTTATGTGCTCATTTGGACAATCAAAAAGTAGTGTGTTTAATAATGCAATGGGGGTTTCGGGAAATGACAACCAGTCTTTTGAATCAGAAAAAACGTCAAAATCAAATGCGTTTGAACGACATCGTCTATGGCTTAATATGACTAATACAGGAGGGGCATTTAAGCAGCTGCTAGTTGGTTATATTCAGGGAGCAACTGATGGGTATGACAGCGATTTTGACGGAGTATCTATTAATGGTCATGCGTTTATCGATTTTTACAGTATCAATCTGGGGAGAAATCTCGTTATTCAGGGGCGTGCTTTACCTTTTAAAGAATCTGATGTAGTGCCTTTGGGATTTAGTACAAACATAGCAGGCGAATTTACTATTGCTATAGGACAGGCAGATGGTGTGCTTCTCAATCAGCCTGTCTATTTAGAAGACAAACTCACTAAAACAATTCATAATCTAAGAGAACAGGGATATACTTTTACTGCAAAAACAGGTGTTTTTAACGATAGATTTGTGTTAAGATATGCCAATACTAATACATTAGCTACTGATGATTTTGAAGCTGAAAAGACAAAAGTTTCAATTGGAGTTAACAATGAGATGATTACAATAAGTTCAACTGTGGGCAATATTGATAAAATCCTTGTTTATGATATGCTTGGTCAGCAAGTATCAAATCATGAAAACATTAGGGATACTCAGTTAATAATTCAGAATTTACCTTCTACCCTACAGATTTTATTAGTGAAAGTATTTTTAGAAAATGGAAAAGCCATTACTAAAAAGGCACTGTTTAAATAAAATAATAGAACGTCTCAAAAAAAAACAATTAAAGTTTTGGGATTTTTTTGTAAGTTTAAATAAGTAATAGTTTTTATCTAAATAAAGTTAAATTATTGATTATCATAAATTTTGTATTTTTTTTAATTAATTTTTATGTAAGGTATTTTAGATAACATTTTTACAATGTCTTTTTAGAAATGAAAAATACATAAATAGATTTTTTGACAGTTTTTTATTATACAGAAATACTTAACCTAAATATTAAATTAGAAATGAAAAAAATATACACTATAGTAGCTCTCTTTTTAGTTTTTGCATATTCATCTGGACAATCAGCAAGTAATTATACATTTACGGCAGTTCAGGGAAATTATATTCCGCTTACAGGTGTTGCCGGAGTAACCGATACCTCAATAGGAGCAACTGCCGACGAAGGAATTTCTAATGCAATTACGATCCCTTTTACCTTTACTTTTGCAGGAACAGCTTATACTTCTATAAAAGTGTCTCCAAACGGGTGGATATATTTAGGATCAGGAACTCCTGCTGAATCTAATGATAATACTCAGCCAAATGCAGAAACGAGAAAACCGATTTTATTTCCTTTATGGGATAATTTGAAATGTAATGTCGCACCCAGATATGTAACAACCGGAATTGCTCCGCACAGAAGGTTTAAGGTAGAGTGGATTCAACAAAGTTGGGATAATGGAGCAGCTGGAGATGTCATTTCGTTTCAGGTATGGTTGTTTGAAACCACAAATGTTGTTGAATTTTTATACAATCAGGGAGCCGTGGCTGCAAATAATGCTTCAAGTGGTGCGTCAATAGGAATATATGATGCAGGGAGTAAATATTTAACGCTAAATAATTCTAGTGGAACTCCCTTGGCACAATCAGATGTTTTTACAAGTAATATCAATACAAA
The DNA here is from genome assembly GCF_903819435.1 of Flavobacterium salmonis. GTDB lineage: Bacteria > Bacteroidota > Bacteroidia > Flavobacteriales > Flavobacteriaceae > Flavobacterium > Flavobacterium chungangense. The sequence goes on from NZ_CAIJDP010000042.1 coordinate 6,086, forward strand.
ACCGGCTACTGGACAAATTTATAGATTTAGCCCTCCGTTAGCAGCAGGTTTAGAGGCAAATAAATATTGTTTTTCAGCAAGTTCAAGGACATACGATAATTTATTGTCTACTACAGATGTACCGAACCTAGCGGCAAGTTCAGATGATGCACTTTCGAGTACGGTTGCCTTACCATTTACCTTTAACTTTGCAGGAGTTTTTTATTCGAATATTAGGGTTTCCAGTAATGGATGGATCACATTTGCATCTCCTAATCCAACAGCATCACAAAATTATACCAATAATGTTTCCAATGCCAACATTATAAAGCCTGCATTGTTTGCGCTGTGGGATGATATTGAACTTACCGTAATTCCAAAATATGTAACTTCGGGTACTGCACCGAACCGGATTTTTAAGATTGAATTTTCAAAGCAAAAATGGGATTATGCCGGTCCAACTGATGCTATTTCTTTTCAGATATGGATGTATGAGAAAAGTAATACTATAGAATACATTTATAAACAAGGCTCGGGCGCATTAAGAAATCCTTCGGCTACTATAGGGATATATGATGCAAATGGAAAATATTTGCTTCTTAGGGACGTAACCGCAAGTCCGATAACAACCTCTAGTTCTTTTATATTTTCGCTTAATGCAAAACCGGCTACAGGACAGGTCTATAAATTTACCCCACCTCCATTAATTTCTTATCCTGGAAATGCATTTATTGCAACCGGTAATGTTGGGGTCACACAAACGGGAGCAACTGGTGGTACATATTCGGCAACTCCGCCAGGATTAAGTTTTGTAAGTACAGCTACCGGTGAAGTAAATCTAACTTCAAGTTTAGGAGGAACCTATACTATAACCTATACTGTGGCAGGATGTGCAAGTGCAACTACTGAAATGACAATTTTTCCTTTATTGCCACAGCCTGTTGGAACTGTAGGTGAAGCTTCTTGTGCCAGTGGTAATGATGGTAGTATAACTATAACCAACATGAACAATAGCGTGAGATTTGTAGCTGCCGATAATGATTATATAGACTTAGGAAGTCAGATGCTTTCAGGAAGAGGAGCCTTTACGATGGGGGGCTGGATAAAATTTAAAGCTTCAGATATAACAGGAAGGATGAGTTTGTTTGGTCAAAATGATGCCCTTGAATTTGGCTTTGCATCTTCATCAACTTTAGAATTTTCGAGTGTCGCAACGGGTGCTGTAACGGCGTCATTTACTCCGGCTACACTAGGAAATGAGGCGTGGCATCACGTTGCAGTAACAGGTGATGGTACCCTTATAAGAATTTATATTGATGGAGTCAGTGTTCCGGTAACAGGGGGGGTAGTGAATACAACAAATTATGGTTCATCAACATTTACTACAAAAATAGGAAGTCGTGTTTTTTCTAATACAAATGGAGAAACTTTTACGGGCAGTATTTTAAAAGCAGCGTTTTACAGCACTGCTCTTTCTGCATCACGAATCCAAAGCCTTGCTTTTGGACCTACAGTTTATTCAGGCTTTGAAGAAGGAATAATTGCCGGATATAACTTTTATGATGGTTCAGGGATAACTTTAACTTCTATTCCTGCCGGATTCAACGGTACGTTTGTTAATACTCCGGAATGGGTTGATCCTTACACGTATGCCTGGCAAAGATTGGGTAACAATACAGTTATTGCTACTACAAAAAACATAACAGGATTGACTCCGGGAGATTACAGGGTTACAGTAGCACTGACTGGCGTGAGTAGCCCAAACGCTAAAGTTTTTACGGTTGGTTCAGCAACCAATGTTGTGGCAACTGACGGAACAGATGCAGCTTGTAACACTACCATTACTGCTAATTGGGGAGCAGTTGCGGGAACTACAAGTTATGTATTGGATGTAGCTACAGATGCTGCTTTTACCAGTTTTGTTTCAGGCTATAATGGTTTAAATGTTGGAACTGTAACAACTTATAGTGTTACCAATGTTCCCCCAGGACCTATATATTACAGAGTGCGCAGAAATACCAGTTGTGGTGTAAGTGCCAATTCTAATGTTATTCAATATCAAACTTTACAAGTTAAAACTCCGGTTGCGACAGCTGCTGCCATTTTATCATGTAATAGTTTTACTGCCAATTGGGATCCGGTCGTTGGGGCTAATGCTTATTATTTAGATGTAGCTACAGATTCTGGTTTTACGGCAATGGTTACAGGCTATAATGGTTTAAATGTAGGGAGCGTAACAAGTTATGCTGTTACAGGATTGACTTCCGGTACTACTTATTATTACAGATTGCGTTCAGCAAATGCTTCTTGCGGTATGATGACTACTTCATCCAATACTACTTCAATATTAATAAATATAGGTCCTACAGCTCCTATTGTAGGTGCGATTACACAGGCAACATGTGCTAAGCCACTTGGTAGTGTTGCGTTAAGCGGTCTTCCTGCAGGCGACTGGACATTACAATTCTCAACTGGTCAAACTTATTCAGGAAGCGGAACAAGTGCAACCATATCAGATCTTGCACCAAATAACACATATAATATTGCTGTTAAGACAGATGCTTGTTTTTCAGCCTATTCGTCTAATATTGTGATTAATCCTTTAGTGATTACAACAGCAACGTGGAATGGTTCGTGGACACCAGGTCCGCCAACCATTAATGATTATGTTGTTTTTGCCAGCACTTATAGTTCAACGGGAGATTTAAGTGGCTGTACCTGTACAGTAAATTCAGGTGTTGCAGTTACGGTAAACTCAGGTCATACTTTTACTATTACCAATGCAGTTACAACAACAGGCGGAACATTAACTTTTGAAAATAATGCGAGTCTGGTACAAACAAATGACATAAGTAATACGGGAAATATAATCTACAAGAGAATTTCTCAGCCTATGAAAAATTTTGATTTTACCTTGTGGTCATCTCCAGTTCCTACTCAGGTTCTTAAGGTGTTTTCGCCCAATACATTAGCCGATAAATATCTGTCCTATAATTCTACATTGAATAAATGGAAAACGGAAGTTCCAACCTCTACCATGACAGTTGGAAAAGGATATGGCATTAGAACACCTAAAGAGAGGCTTTGGCCAAATGGAGAGAATGTAGTTTTTCCTTATTCTCAGCAGGTTCAGTTTACAGGAGTTCCAAATAATGGAAATATATTTGGAGAGCAAATAACAGCTGTTTCTTCAACCCATAATTTTTTAATTGGTAATCCTTATCCTTCGGCTTTAGATGCAGATTTATTTTTATTAGCCAATAATACAATATTACAAGGTACCCTATATTTCTGGACGCACAATACAGCAATTGCACCAATTGGAAATAAATTTGTTTATACCGCAAATGATTATGCTTCTTATAATGCAACTGGAGGAGTATCTGCAATAAGTGATCCGCTACATAATAATAATCCATCTCTTGATTTGGGTAAAAAGCCTACTGGTAAAATTGCTGCAGGGCAATCATTTTTTGCAACTGCAAAAGCACAAGGGACAATTACATTTACAAACGATATGCGTGTTGCCGGAAATAATAATCAGTTTTTTAAGCCTGGAAAAGCTGCAGGACTGGAAAAAAATCGTTTATGGCTGGATTTGAGTAATGCCGGAGGTGCCTATAAACAAACATTAGTTGGCTATATTGAAGGGGCAACCAATACTTATGAAGATCAATTTGATGGTATTAGCTTTGATGGTAATGTATATGTAGATTTTTACAGTATCAATGATGATAATAATCTGGTGATACAGGGACGTGCTCTGCCCTTTGACAATAGAGATAGTGTTCCTTTGGGATATAAAACTACAATTGCAGGTAATTTTACAATTGGTATAAATCAGGCAGATGGAGTTTTGGAAAATCAGGCAATATATCTTGAAGATAAATTAATTCAGACAATCCACGATTTGAGAATAGCAGATTATACTTTTTCTACAGAAATTGGAACTTTCAATGATCGTTTTGTTTTAAGATATACGAATAGTAATTTGGGTACAGGCGATTTTGAATTAAATAAGAATGGGTTGAATGTAGCTGTTAAAAATAAAGCTATTGCAATCAGTTCCGTCGATGATACCATTAATGCAGTTTTTGTATATGATATTTCAGGTAAATTAATTTATAAAAAAGATAAAATAAACAGCAATCAATTTTCGATTACACAGTTAAATAGTGCAGAGCAGGTTTTGTTGGTCAAAATAGTTTTGGAAAATGATCATATTGAAACACGAAAAATTATATTTAGGTAAGTAATTAATTTAGTTTTATTAAAAAAATCCGGTAGATTTCTACCGGATTTTTTTTTAATTATTTATTTGATTTTAAGATAGTTATTGTGTGTTCCAGTGTGCTTTTAAGAAAATTAAGCCGAAATTGACGTAATATGCCTAAAACATAAGTAGGATTTTACATTTTAAATTGTTTTTTTTGCAATCCCAAATGGCAATACATCGGATAAATATGTTTTTAATCGAATTTAAATTTTTTCACATATAAAGAAATTGCAGAAGACTTATTTTTGTCCTTTATTATGCAACTTTTTTATGATGATTTTTTGACATTTTAACCATTATAAATTATTAATAATTGCAATCGACGTCCCAAACAAATCTAAAATAAATACCACCTACTGTATGATTCAAAAATTACTTTTGTTCGTTATTTATCTGTTTTTTTACTCAAATCGCAATGAATTTGTGAGTTCAGCTAAATGGTTTTGCTTAACTTTTTTGATGTTTCAAATGGGTTATGGGCAGTCAGGTTGTAATGTTGTTAAGGGAGGAGTATTTAATAGTACTGCTGACGCTACTAACTGGTCATTGCCAGAGAGTTCCACTACAGGCTGGTTTCGTTATGGAAGTCAAGCTTATATTGATGTAGATGGTGCAAATAATGTATCTCTGAAACAGAATGTAAATGGTTTATTAGGTAATACATTGACTCTTACTTTTAAATTTAGAGGTCAAAATGCCGATCGGATGAATTGTGGTACAAGTGGTACTCTTGATGTTAAAATTGGCGGTACTACTTATATGACAATTACAAATCCGACAAATAATACTACCATTACAAATGCTAATATAGTTACTTTTAATGGTGCAAGTTACACACCATTAACATTATTATCCTTAACTGTAGGAGGAAGTAGTTTACCTAAACCTGGTATACCTGAAAGTGCTTTGACTCAAGGAACTATAGTACTTACAATTCCGTCATGGACTGGAGGAGTGACTGCCGATCTTGAATTTGTAGCATCATCTTCAAATAGTGCTCTTGGAACAGGAAATTGTAGTACAACACGAGGTGGTGATGACTGGTTACTTGATGATATTATACTTACTGCAAGTGATCCAACAGATTTTGTTATGACTGGATCTAATGGATGTGCAGGAACTAATACTGCAATGGGTCTTAATAATTCTCAAGTAGGAGTTAGTTATCAATTACAGCGTGATGGAGTAAACGTAGGTAGCATTGTTGCGGGTACAGGAGCTGCTATCAGTTTAGGAACTCAATCTATAGCGGGCACTTATACAGTAGTAGCTATAGTTGGATCTGCGAATTGTAAGACAATGATTGGTAGTGTGTTGATTAATTCAGCACCAACAGTTTCAAATGCTGGAGCAGACCAAACAGGTTTGGCAACATGTGGATTAACTTCAGTAACATTAGCTGCTAATACTCCTACATCTGGAACAGGTATATGGTCTATTTTTAGTGGTGCTGGTGGTACTGTTACAACTCCAACAAGTCCGACTAGTACATTTACGGGGATAGTAGGAACAAGTTATACATTGAGATGGACAATTTCTAATTCGCCTTGTACAGCTTCTACAGATGATGTAGTAATTAGGATTAACCAAAGTCCTACAGTAAGTATTACCGGCAATAATTATATTTGTGCAGGATCTACAACAACTTTGTCTCCAACAACTGGTGGTACATGGACTAGTAGTAATGATTTGGTTGCAACAGTAAATAATGCGGGTCTTGTAACGGGGGTAGCGACCGGAAGTGCTACATTTACCTTTACCAGTAGTGTTGCGCCTGGTTGTACAGCAACTACACCAGCAGTAACAGTTTCAACAGGGTTATCTACTATTTATAATGCATCAGGTTCTTTTACTGTTCCTGCTGGAGTTACCAGTTTACAGGTTGAATGTTGGGGCGGCGGTGGTGCTGGAGGAGGGTCATCTGCCACTAATGTAAAAGGTGGAGGAGGAGGTGCTGGAGGAGCTTATATAATGGGGACAATTCCAGTTAGTGCTGGAAGTTACACTGTAACTGTTGGAGCAGTGAGACCTGGTACAGCAGCAGCCGGAGCACAGGGAAATCCTTCTTGGTTTGGATCGACAAGTACAATATATGCTGAAGGTGGTGCAGGTGGTTCTGCACCTAATAATGCAACTGTTAGTGGAGGAACGGGATCTAGTGCGAGTACTATTACTAATGGTACGCTTATAACAAAATCTCCAGGTTCAAATGGCGCAAATGGAACTACAACAATTGGTGGAGCTGGAGGTAATGGTGCAAATACTACTAGTCCTGAAGGTTTGGGAGGGGCACAGAGAACTACAAATGAGAATGATGGAAATGCGGGAGTTGCTCCAGGTGGCGGAGGCGGAGGTGCATTTCTTACAGATGGTACAGACCATATTGGTGGTGCAGGAGGCGCAGGTAGAGTAAGAATTACGATTGCCAGTCCAACAGCAAGTGCAGGAGGTAGCCAGACAATATGCCAAACAGGAACAGCTACAGTAAGCGGTGCAAGTGCAGCGAATGGAGCAATCTTATGGACCCATAACGGTGCGGGTTCATTAAGCAACGCAACAACATTAACACCAACTTATACAGCAGCAACAGGAGATGCAGGTAATACTGTTACTTTAACAATGACCGTATCAAATGGACCTTGTGTAACACCAGCTACGGCAACATATAGTGTTATAGTAAATGCAACAGCCACTGCAACAATCAGTGGCACTGCAACAGTTTGTCAGGGCGGAAGCGCTCCAAATATCATTTTTACTAACCCACTTAACCGTGCCATCACGGTAACCTATAACATCAATGGCGGAACAAGCGCCACAGTAAATGTGGGAGCAAATACCACAGCAACAGTAGCAGCACCAACAGGAACATCTGGAACATTTGTTTATAATCTGGTTAGTGCAGTATATCAAGCGGCACCAACCTGTTCTGCATCTTTAACAGGTTCAGCTACCATAACAGTTCGTCCTACGGTAATAGCTTCCATAAGCGGAACTGCTTCGGTTTGTCAGGGAGGCAGTACGCCAAATGTAACTTTTACCAATCCGCTTAGTGAAGCCATAACGGTTACTTATAATATTAATGGAGGAACAAGTGCAACTGTAAACGTGGGAGCAAGTACTACAGCAACAGTATCAGCCCCAACGGGAACTGCTGGTACATTTGTTTATAATCTGGTTAGTGCAGTATACCAAGCAGCACCAACGTGTTCTGCATCTTTAACAGGTTCAGCTACCGTAACGGTTCGTCCTACGGTAACAGCATCAATAAGCGGTACTACTTTGGTTTGTCAGGGAGGCAGTACGCCAAATGTAACTTTTACCAATCCACTTAATGAAGCCATCACGGTTACGTATAACATCAATGGCGGAACAAGCGCCACAGTAAATGTTGGGGCAAATACTACAGCATCAGTAGCAGCCCCAACGGGAACTGCTGGGACATTTGTTTATAATCTGGTTAGTGCAGTGTATCAGTCAGCGCCAACCTGTTCTGCATCTTTAACAGGTTCAGCTACCGTAACGGTTCGTCCTACGGTAACTGCTTCAATAAGCGGTACTGCTTTGGTTTGTCAGGGAGGCAGTACGCCAAATGTAACTTTTACCAATCCGCTTAGTGAAGCCATAACGGTTACTTATAATATTAATGGAGGAACAAGTGCAACTGTAAGCGTGGGAGCAAATGCCACAGCAACAGTAGCAGCACCAACAGGAACATCTGGAACATTTGTTTATAATCTGGTTAGTGCAGTATATCAAGCGGCACCAACCTGTTCTGCATCTTTAACTGGTTCAGCTACCGTAACGGTTCGTCCTACGGTAACAGCTTCAATAAGCGGTACTACTTCTGTTTGTCAGGGAGGCAGTACGCCAAATGTAACTTTTACCAATCCACTTAGTGAAGCGATTACGGTAACGTATAACATCAATGGTGGAACAAGCGCCACATTAAATGTTGGGGCAAATACTACAGTATCAGTAGCAGCCCCAACGGGAACTGCTGGTGCATTTGTTTATAATCTGGTTAGTGCAGTGTATCAAACGACACCAACGTGTTCTGCGCCTCTAACAGGTTCAGCTACCATAACGGTTCGTCCTACGGTAACAGCTTCAATAAGCGGTACTACTTCGGTTTGTCAGGGAGGCAGTACGCCAAATGTAACTTTTACCAACCCACTTAATGAAGCCATCACTGTAACGTATAACATCAATGGCGGAACAAATGCTACTGTAAATGTTGGGGCAAATACTACAGCAACAGCAGCAGCACCAACAGGCACATCTGGAACATTTGTTTATAATCTGGTTAGTGCAGTATATCAAGCGGCACCAACGTGTTCTGCGCCTTTAACAGGTTCAGCTACCATAACGGTTCGTCCTACGGTAACAGCTTCAATAAGCGGTACTACTTCGGTTTGTCAGGGAGGCAGTACGCCAAATGTAACTTTTACCAATCCACTTAGTGAAGCGATTACGTTAACGTATAACATCAATGGCGGAACAAGCACCACTGTAAATGTAGGAGCAAATACTACAGCAACAGCAGCAGCACCAACAGGAACATCTGGAACATTTGTTTATAATCTGGTTAGTGCAGTATATCAAGCGGCACCAACGTGTTCTGCGCCTTTAACAGGTTCAGCGACGGTAACAGTTCAACCAACCCCATCAACTCCAACAGTAGGTACCACAACACATATCAGTTGTACAACAAATACAGGTAGCGTTATTTTGAGTGATTTGCCATCTTCGGGAAGTTGGACAATAACAAGTACTCCGGCAACAGTAATTACAACAGGTTCGGGAACAAGTACGACTATCTCAGGTTTAGCAATAGGTAGTTATACTTTCATAGTAACGAATGCTAGCGGATGCCCTTCTGCGGCATCATCTACAGTTGATATTTTTGATCATACCTCTACTACATGGGACGGATCAGGATGGAGTAATGGAGTGCCAAATGCATCAAAAAATATTATCATCGATTCTGTAACTCCAAATTCTCCTTTTACAGCAGATTTACAGGGTTGTGCTCTGACTATTAACAATGGTGTAATTGCTACAGTGCCATCAGGAGTAACCTTAACTATTACCAATGCAGTAACTACTAATGGGCAGTTAATTTTTGAGAATAATGCAAGTTTGGTGCAAATTAATAATGTAGCTAATTCAGGATCTATTGTTTACAAGCGAATTTCTTATCCGATGAAGAATTTCGATGCTACTTATTGGTCATCACCTGTAGCTGGACAAACTTTAGTTGATTTATCTCCTAATACCTTGTCAGATAAGTATATTGGCTATAACAACAGTGTCTGGAAAACAGAAGCCCGTACCAATGTAATGAAACCAGGTATTGGTTACGCTATCAGGGTTCCTAAACCTAATTATTGGCCTATACCTACGGCCCCTACTTATGCCCAGCCTGTTGAGTTTAAAGGAGTACCTAATAATGGGAATATTACCAGCAGTCAGGCTGTTACAGCAGGGAAATATTACCTGATCGGA
>NZ_CAIJDP010000043.1 GCF_903819435.1 Flavobacterium salmonis
CCTACCGTCTGGACACAAAAATGTTTATATTTGAAAAAGCCAAATTTTGGAAGACAGACAATTTAAGGATTTAAAAGATCAGCGTTTATTAAGGAGGGGCAATTTAATTTTTGATAAATTATTGAGGACTAGTGTTCATTCGATTCGTCAAATTGCCCAGAGTGATTCGGAAGCCAAATCTATTTATCGTTTTTTGCAGAATTATAATGTTTCAGAAGCGGATATTATAAAAAACATGTCCTCAAATTGCATTTCCTGTTGTTCAGACAAGGTTGTTTTATGTATTCAGGACACAACTGAAGTTAATTTATACAATCACAAAAACAGGGTAAAGAAAGATCAATATATTGGCACAACCAATGCTGCAAAAGGAGGAATTGGTTTTCTAATTCATCCCAGTTTTGTGATCGACGCCCAAACATTTGTTCCTTATGGTTTTTCGGATGTTAAGATATGGAATAGACCATTAGATAAATTAACCAAAAAAGACCGTGATTACAATAAACTTCCTATAGAAGAAAAAGAATCTTACAAGTGGATAGAATCTTCCCTAAAATCGAAAAAAGCTTTAAGCCAGGCAAAACAAATCATTATTATCCAAGACCGCGAAGGGGATATTTATGAGCAATTTGGATGTGTTCCAGATCAGAGAACACATTTATTAGTTCGTGCAAGAGCCAATCGAACCCTTTCTGATAAGACCAAACTTTTTGACTATATCTCCAATCAGCCCTCAAAGGGACAATATTCAATAGAATTGGAAGGCGATAAAAGAAGAAATATAAAAAAAAGAGAAGCAATCCTGGAGGTTCGATATTCTCAGGTAACCATAAATAAGAATGATTTAAGTTCAAAAACAGCTCCCAAAACTATTACGCTCTATATTATTGAAGCCAAGGAAACAGATACAACTATAGAGAATCCAATATGTTGGAGATTATTGACAACCATGAAGATTGATGATCTGCAAACGGCATTAAACTGTATTAACTGGTATACCTGCAGATGGATAATTGAAGAAGTCTTCAGGATATTAAAGAAAGAAGGTTTTAATATAGAAGCCAGCGAATTAACCTATGCCAAATCGATTCGAAAACTTTCCTTAATGATGATGGAAACCATCGTTAAGTTGTTTTTAATGCAAATTGCGTATGATTCTCCTGAGCATGATATAGAAGCACAAAGTTGTTTTTCAGAATCAGAATTAAAATGTTTAAACTATCAGATAATAATATTAGAAGGCAAAACAGAAAAATTAAAAAATCCGTATAAAGATAAAGATTTAAAAAGGTATGTCTGGGCAATTGCCAGATTAGGAGGATGGAAAGGCTATACCTCTGAGCGAAAACCCGGAATTACTACTTTATGGATTGGAATA
>NZ_CAIJDP010000044.1 GCF_903819435.1 Flavobacterium salmonis
AACGCTTATAGCGGATTTTTTAAAGTCCTGTTATAAGCGGTTTTTTATTGTCCAAAAAATAAACCTGATCAAAATAAGGGATGTTTTTCAGTGCCCTTATAAATGTCAACGGTTTTTGAGAGTGGCTAAAAGGTGTATGTAAACAATAATCAAATTATATATTCACCACAATTTTACCAAATTGCTGGTTAGACTCTAAATAGTTATGAGAGTCAACAATTTCATTTAAGTTAAAAACTTTATCAATAATTGGTTTTAATTTTCCTTCGGTTACACCTTTGTCAATAAAAGCAATAGCTTCTGTTAAAACATCCCTATTACCTAAAACTTCAATTGCAGAATATCCTCGAATGGTTGGCGTTTTCATAAGAACATCAAATGCAGGGAAACTTGCTGGTTCGTGGCTCAATGCTCCATAAACAAATACTTTTCCGTTTTCGGCAACTGAGCTTAAAAGATTACTAAATTTAGCTCCTATAACTGGATCTAAAATTAAATGGGCACCTACATTATTAGTAATTTTTAAAACTTCAGTTGCTATGTTTTCCTCAGATGTTACAATCACATGAGAAGCTCCAGCTTTTAATAATGCTTCTTTTTTATTTAATGATGTGGTTAAGGCTATTGAAATTCCGCCAACATAATTTGTTATTTGAATCGCAGCAAGTCCTGCACTACTTGATGCAGCATTGATAACAACAAATTCACCTGCTTTTAATTTTCCGGAATTTACTATCATACCATACATGGTCGAGTAACTTGTCCATAAGGCTGCGGCCTCATCATAAGATAAATTGGTTGGATATTTATGCACCGCATAGGCTGGCATTGTAATATATTCACCATAAGAAGAATAGTTGTGTAATGAAAATCCTGGTATAACATTTACAACATCACCCACTGCTAAATTAGAAACATCCGAACCTATTGCTTCAACAATTCCTGCTGCTTCATATCCTAACTGGGCAGGAAAAACAGGATTCTCTATATACATTCCCTGGCGGTACATAGCATCAGCTCTATTAATTCCAATTGATTTAACCTGAATTCTTACTTCCTGAGATCCGGGATAAGACACTTCTACTTGTTCAACTTTCAATACTTCCGGAGTTCCAGCTTCGTGAAAAACTACTGTTTTAGACATTTTTGATAAATCGCTCATTGTTTTATTTTTATAATTTTTTATTGATTTTGATATGGCAAAGTTGTATCAAAGGAATGCCTTAAAACAATGAGATATGATAAAAAAAACCGTTGACATTTGTCAACGGTTTAAAATATATATTCTTAAAATGATAAACTATTTTGGACCTTGTTTTCTGATTCTGCTTAATGTTTCTTTCGTAATTCCTAAAGAAGAAGCGATAAGATGTTGGGGAAATCGTTGGAGAAATTGCGGATGACTATGAACAAATTCTTCATAACGTTTTTCAGCAGTATTACTCAAAGCAGAGTCTAATCTTCGTTGGCTGACAATGGCATTTCTTTCATCCATTAATCTTACCATTTCTACCAACGCTGGTACTTTTTCCATCAAGCTGAGCATATCGGCTCTTGTAATAAGAAGCAAATCTGTATCTTCCCAGGCATCAATATTATATTTTGAAGGTGTAAGCATTGTAAAACTTTCGCGGTCATTTGCCCAATAATTTTCGATATATAGATGTACAATGTGTTCGATACCTTTATCATCCACACTATATTGTCGCATTGCTCCTTTTACAATAAAACCAGAGTATTTGCAAACATCGCCTGACTGTAAAAAATATTGTTTTTTTCTAATCTTTTTTGGTTGAAAAGCATCTATAACCAAGGCCTGTTCTTCACTTGTAAGGGACAAATTAGTATATTGACTAATGTAATCGAAAAGGTTGTTGTGCATTGGTTTGATAAAGTAATTAAGTCAACACAAAGATATAAAAAAGCATTAATTCATCTGCACTAATACCAGTTACTGAACTAGTAATAGAAAAGTGCATTCCAGTGATGGTAAAAACCTCAATTTTCAACAGAGTTTTAGTATGTAATAATATTGGATTTGGACTTCTCTTTAATTTAAGAAATGATCTTTGAATTTATTTGGAGTAACACCTACTTCTTTTTTAAACAGACGGGAAAAATAAGTAGGATTTTCGAACCCAAGAGAAACAGAAATTTCGGAAATATTCATCTTTCCTTCTTTCAATAAATTTTTAGCTTCTGAAATCAAAAAGAGATGAATAAGTTCTAAAGCCGTTTTTCCGGTTTCCTGTTTCAGCATATCACTCAGATAACGTGGGGAGACATTCAGTTTTTCTGCTAAATGACTAACAGTAGGAAGTCCTAAATCATTATTTTTTCTATTTTCAAAATATAAAGAAAGCATATCATTAAACTTAGTAAATGTCGCTCCGGATAATTCTTCCCGATTGATAAACTGTCGTTTGTAAAAGCGCTGCGCATATTTAAGCATTGTATCAAGGTGACTAAGAATAATGCTTTTACTGTAAGTATCAACGTTATTATGGTATTCTTTTTCCATCCCGTACACCAGGTTCCAAATTGTTTCTTCTTCACTGGGAGAAAGGTACAGTGCTTCATTTACTTCGTATTCAAAATAGGCGTATTTCTTTATTTCGTTATGCAAAGCAGTTCCGGATAAAAAATCTTCGTGAATAAGAATTGTAAAACAGTCTTCTTCTAAACGAATGTTTTTGCATCCGGTAATCTGTCTCGGCTTAATGAAAGACATTTTTCCGTGGTTATGATCGTATTTGGTTCTTCCGTATTGCATGCTTCCCGATTCGACCTTTTTGAAGATGATGATGTAAAAATCAGCTGTAAATTCAGTTTCCTTGGCAACATTACAAGATTCTTTATTGCCCCGGGCAACATAAAACAACGGATGTTCAGGAGCTTTAAGTCCGATAGCCTGATTGTAACTGCTTATTTTATCGAAATGATTCATCGATTTAATTTTAAAAAGAAAAAACAGAACCCGACGAATCGGATTCTGCAAATCTAAACTTTATTTTCCATGTGCTGCTTCAGATACGTCCTGCCATTCTTCCCAGGTTTTCAAACGTTCACCATAAGCGTATTTAGCCCATTGTACACCGGCTTTTCCTAAAAGCAATCGTAACGGAGGATTTTCTGCATCTGTCAGTTTTAAAACAGCTTCTGAAGTCGCTGCCGGTATGCCATAATCTTCTTCTTTGTTTCCTTCCTGAAGTGCAGATCTTACAGCATCATAAAGTGGTAAAGGCTTGCTTTGTACAGCAGAAGAGGCACCAAAATCAGTTTCATAACCATTTGGTTCTACAAGTGTGACTTTGATTCCGAATCCGGCAACTTCTGCGGCCAAAGACTCAGTTAACCCTTCAACAGCAAATTTAGAAGCACTGTAAATCCCTAAAGTAGGCAATGCAATAACACCTAAAACGCTCGAAAGCTGAATGATATGACCCGATTTTTGTTCGCGCATAACAGGAATAACTGCCTGTGTAAGCCAAATTAATCCAAATACATTGGTCTCAAACTGTGCACGGATTTCCTGTTCTTCTAATTCTTCAACGGCACCAAAATGTCCGTATCCTGCATTATTAATCAATACATCAATTGCCCCAAAATGGCTCTTTGCTTTTGAAACTGCTTCAAAGGATGCTTTTTTATCGGTTACATCTAATTGTAAAACCAATAAATTATCCTGATATTCTGATGCCAGATCGTTTAATGATTCTGTATTTCTTACTGTTGCTACAACATTATCGCCACGTTTAAGAAAAGCTTCAGTCCAGATTTTTCCAAATCCACGGGATGCACCTGTTATAAAAATTGTTTTTTTCATTATATTATACTTTTTGTTTTAATACTGATACAAATCTCACGCTATTCTTGTTCTTAATTATGATACAAAAGTGGGTAATAATGAAACGTTTTTACTAACCATATCAACTTACAAAACAGTATTTAGATATTTAAATAAAAAAAGAGTATTAAGTTAAGTCTTAATTGTAAAGTGTAATCACACATTTTCTATTAAAAATTTGATCGGAATTTTAAAAGGGTATTTTAGTGGAACTAACCGCCAGATTAGAACTTGCTTTAGCAACAAGTTTGCTATTGTTTTGATTTGTAACTACCGCATTGAAATGAATAATTGTTTTTCCTAATTTGATTAATTCTGTTTTAACCAAAACACTGTCATTTTCAAAAGCAGGATTAAAAAAATCGACATTTAAATTAATGGTAGGATAGAAGTTCTCTAAACCAAGTATCATAAAATTAATCCCAATGCAGTCATCAATCATGCTTGAAATTACTCCTCCGTGAAGCATCCCAACAGGATTGGTCATTTCTTTTCTAACTATAAACTTAAATTCTATTGATTTATCGTTTACAGAAACTACCATCCCATTTAGCCATTTGGCAAATGGGGACGGACTTCCTGAAAATGGTTTACCAATAAAACTTTGAAGTAATTGAAGTCTTTTATTTTCCATTTTTATTTATTTAGCTAAAAATTCTAATGCTTTTTTTACAAAATCTTCGTGGTTTTGGAATATTGAACCGTGACCTGCATCCTTGTAAATAATTATCTGTGAATTTTTTATGCGATTTTTTAATTCGTATGAATTACTGACAGGAACCATTTTATCGTTGTCACCGTTTACAATTAAGACAGGTTGTGTAATTACTGATAAGTCTTGATGTGCTTGCAATCCCCAAGCTTTTATTGCATCAAGCTGATGTGTCAAGTGTTTCATTTTCAATTTCTCGCCTCTATTTTCTTTTCTTTCTTTTAGCCTTTTAAGATAGCTTTTTGCTGCTTTATGTCCATTGGCATTTCTATTAAAGAACAAATAGAATTTTGGATTTCTGAAGGTAAAACTCCCTTTGATTACATCTTTGATAACTACGGGTGTCATTTTGCTAATACCAGCACCACCAGCAGGTCCAGTACCAGCAAGAATTACTTTGCGTACAAGTTGTGGCTCACGAAGTAAAATTTCCTGTGAGATGAAACCGCCTAATGAAAACCCGAAAAGGTCAACTTTTTGATAACCGAGCGCTTTTATAAAAGCTATTGCATCTGTAGCCATTTCTGCAACGTTTTTTGGAGTTACTCCTCCTGTAGAACCTATGCCTCGATTATCAAAGCAAATGATTGGATGTTCGGAAGCGAAGCCTTCCATAATTTTTGGGTCACAATCATCCATTGTAGCGGTTAAGTGATTTAGAAAAATTATTGGTAAGCCTGGTTTATCTTCGCCAAGTTTGCGATAATAGAAATCTGTTCCTCCAACATTTATGGATTGTGTTTTTACATTTTTGAAGTTCATAATTCTAGTTTTAGTGAATTATTATTTTGATTATTTGTTTGAGCAATAGACGTTGTTATTATGCTAACAAGTAGCGAAAACAGTATTTGATACTTTTTCATATTTTTTTATTTTGCTGTTTTTACACTTTTATGTATTGCTTCCTCAAACTTGGAATAGGCAAAATTATTAAGGAATAAAATCATTCCTGCCATTTTTCCGACAAGGTTTCGGAATTTTGGATTTTTTGCATTTATGATTTTTATAATTGCGTTTACTATTATAGATGGGTCATCTCCTTCTGCCATACTGTTTTTGATATACTTATTTACTTGTTCCTTATATTCCTTGTACTCTGCTATGTTTCCATTAGCCGAAATCATATTAGAGCCAAGATTTGTTTTTGCCCACATAGGTTGAACCATATTTACTTTGATATTGAATTGACTTAACTCAAAACGTAATGATTTGAAGAAACCTTCCAATGCGTGCTTTGAAGCAGAATAAATGGATTTATTAGGTAAACCAATCAAGCCCATAATTGAGCTAACGGTAATAATTTGCCCACTTTTTTGTTTTCTAAAATAAGGGAGCAATGCGTTTGTTACATTAACTGTTCCCCAAAAATTGGTTTCAAACTGTTGCTTGGCTATATCTGTAGATGTTTCTTCTGCAATTCCTGTGAGCATATATCCTGCACAGTTTACTAAAATGTCTAATTGATTGACTGTTTCAAAAACTTGCTTTGTAAACTCTTTTATGGATTTTTCGTCAGCAATATCCAAAGCCAAGACCTTAAAAAGGACTGTGCTTTGTAGTTTTTCTGAATTTCTACTTGTGCCAATTACATTATATCCTTGTTGGTGTAATTTGTTTGCTAGCATCAAACCAAAACCCGATGATGCCCCTGTTATTAAAATTGTTTTTTTCATCTTATCAATATTTAATAGTTCTTAATTATTTTCTATACTTGGTGGAATCAATTTATACATCACAGGTGTCACAATTCTTGAAAGAATGGTAGAGCTTATCAATCCGCCAATCAATACAATTGCCAATGGTGATATTTGGGGATTGGGGTTTAATGCCAGCGGAATCAAACCACAGATTGCGGTAATGGATGTCAATACTACTGGTAGGAAACGTGTTTCGCCGGCAATAGCAATAGCTTCATCAATTGAATGTCCTTCCAGTCGTAATTGATTGGTAAAATCTACCAGAAGAAGGGAATTTTTTACCTGAATGCCGGACAATCCAATGAAACCGATAATTGAAACCAGCGACATTGGATTTCCTGTTGCCAATAAAAACAATACACCTCCAAGAACTCCTAACGGAATGATCGACAGTACGATAATGATTCCTTTAAAGGTTTTAAACTGCAGTAATAAAACAGCAATGAATAAAAACGTACTCAATATAATTACCGAAAGGAAATTGCCCCCCAAAGCATCACCTTCTGATTCTTTTTCTCCGGATAGTTTGTAATAATATCCTTTTGGCATTTTTAGTTTGTCCAGTTTCGGAATAATATCTACTAATAAATCATTGGCATAAAAACCTTTTGCAGACATAGCCGAAACTTTTGAAAAACGTGATTTGTTAAAGTGATTAATAGCTGTTGGCGCCGTTTCAAAAGTTATTGCTGCAATCTGATTAAGGGCAATTGGAGTTCCCTGGGTATTATTTACATACAGATTTTTTAACGCATCCAGTTTAGAAAACTTATCCCTTGGGAGTGTAATGGTTACATTTCTTGCATCTCCACGGTCATCAATGTAATCCCCAACCGTTAGTCCTGCAACAGCAAGACGGATTACTTTATCGACCTCACTTGTCAGTACGCCCAGGGTTCTTGCTTTTTCTTTATTGATTTTTACTTTGACATCGGTTTTATAGGTGTTTAACTCGTTGTTGATGTAAACCGTCCCTTTTTGGTTTCGCAAAATAGTTTCTACCTGCGAAGACAGTCTGCGCAAAACTTCCTGATCTTCACCAAACAAGCGCACAACAATATTGGCTTCTAATGGTGTTCCCTGTTCAAAATCTTTTACCTCCACTTTAGCATAAGGCATTGTTTTAAAGGTGTCACGTAATTTTTCAATTAAAGCCGTTTTTGCAGTAGGAGAGGCTTCATCTTCTAACTGAACAAAGAGCTGGGCAAAATCAGATTTTCTGTCCTGCGGATGCACGTTGTAATAAATCTGCGGATTTCCTTTCCCCACATTTGAAGTGTAATACACAATTTCTTTGTGGTTTTTCAATTCTGCTTCAACAATTTTTGTAACCCTGTCACTTTCCGAAATATTGGCCTGAAGCGGCATTTTTATATTGATCAGAAACATTGGTTTTTCTGAATTTGGAAACAATTTAAACCCAGTTGCTTTCAGTAATCCAAAAGCGGTAATGCTCAATACGATGGATATGGCAATAGTTGTTCTGGGAAATTTTAATGCTTTTGGCATAATATCCCTGTAAGCTCTGGTAAGGAACTTTTGCAAATATTGAAGAAAAATATTTCCTCCTGAGTGTTCGTGGGTTTTTAAAAAACGGCTTCCCAAAAACGGAACCAGTGTCAAGGCAACAATCATAGACGCCAATACACTTGTGATAACCGCCATAGGTAAACTTCGGATGAATTCACCAGCCATATCAGGAAGAAAAACTAATGGCAAAAAGGCAATGGCAAGCGTTGCTGTACAGCCTACAACAGCAATTCCTATTTGTTTTGTCCCCATCAGAACGGCTTCCATTTTTGTATGGCCTTCACGCAGCCAGCGCTCAATGTTTTCGACAACTACAATACTATCATCTACCAATAATCCTAAAGCAACCACTAATCCAACAATACTCAATTGGTTTAAGGAATACCCTAAAGCATTCATTGCAATTAATCCTAGAGCCAATGATAAAGGAATGGATATCATAACAATAAGGGATGCCCTTGAACCTAATGGTACCAATGTGATGACAACCAGAAGAATGGCGAGTCCGAAATCAAAACCTAAATGTCCTAAACGTTTTGATACCATATCAGCCTGATCAAAGTTTTTTACCAGTTTAATGTTAGCTGGCAAATCTTTAGAGAATGCCTCTACTATGGGTAAATATTCCTTCTGAACATCGCTAATATTTACATTGTCCTTCATTCCGGCAGTAACCAAAACGCAGCGGTGTCCATTAATTCTTGTAATATGGTTTACTACTTCAGATTTGTAGCTTACTTCGGCCACATCTTTCATATAGATGATTTTTCCATTAGCGTTGTAAACAACCGTATTGGCAACATCATCTGCATTTTTGAACTTACCACTTGTTTTTACATTAAATACTTTGGTATCCAAATCAATACTTCCGCCAGGAATATCGGCAGCTTCACTTTGTAAACTTCCCATTACCACATTCAATGGAATTTTTGATTGTGCCATTTTTTCCAGATTCACGTCTACCCGGATTTCCTGTTCCGGAATTCCGGCGTATTTTACATCTTTAAGATTGGTTATTTTTTCGATTTTTGTTTTTAGTTCATCCGCTTCATCCCGCAGTTTTTTGTCGGATGCATTTTCGGAAACCAATGCTACCTGAAGGATTTTTACATCCGAAGACGAAATTTTCTCTGTTTTTATCTGATAAATATCTTTTGGAAGTTCACTGTTTTTCAGGGCATTCATTTCGGTAGAGATTTCCTGATATTTATTGTCAACATCAACTCCGTATTTGAATTTTACCTGAAAAGCAGCTACACCATCTTCTACAGTCGTGAGTATTTTTTCTATATTTTCTAATCCGTAAATCTTATTTTCAATAGGTTTTACGACTTGTTCCTCCATATCTTTTGGGTTTGTACCGGGATAAATAACCGTAATCAGATATTGTGGCGGATGCGTTGCAGGATCTTCAGCTCTTGGCATCGTGAATAAGGTAAGAACTCCTACTACAGCAACCAAAAGAAAGATAATCAGCGTAAACTGATAATTTTTAACGGCAAAGTTTGTAATTTTCATAATGCTGATTATTTAATGATTTTGATCTTCGATTGTTCGTTTAGATAAGCACTGTTAGAGATCACTATCTGATCTGTTTTTTGCAGGCCGTCTTTTATGAATACCTTGTTGTTTTCAAATTTCGTTATCGTAACAGGCTGACGTTTTACTTTATTATTGACTACGATAAATACAAAGGCTTTATTTCCGTCGGCTTCGATAAGGGAATTGTAAGGGATAACGATAAAGTCTTCTGCATTTTCTGTTTTAATTTCTGCTTTTCCAAACATACCTACCGCCGGTTTGCTGTTTTTCATATTCAGTTTCAATTCTACCTGAAAAGAGCCCAGGGCCGCATCTGCAGATTGTGATTTTCTAAAAACAGCAGCATCAAAGTGCGCTTCGGGATAACCATCAAGAGTAACAACTGCTTTTTGTCCTATTTTTACTGATGCCCACTCTTTATCTGTCAGGCCCACTTTTAATAAGTAATTGTTGTTTTGATTTGTTTCATTTATAGCCAGAATTGGAGTTCCGGGACCTATAACTTCTCCTTCGTTGGCTATCTTACTGGCTACAAAACCATTGGCTGTAGCATATATTTTGGCATAACGGGCATTAAAAGCTACGGCATCTTTCTGCTTTCTGGCAATGTCCAGGCTTGTTTTTGTATTTTGAAGCTGTTCTAAGGTGTATACGCTGTCTTTATATAAATTATTTGCACGGTTGTAATCGCGCTCGTATTTTTTCACATTCAGATCTGTTTGGTTTAAACCGGCATTAATTTCGGTTGCATCCAATGCTGCCAAAAGCTGCCCTTTTTTAAAAAACTGTCCTTCCTCTACATAAATGCGGCTAACGATACCGCCAATTTTAAAACCATAATTAGCTTGGTTTTCTGTTGTTACCAATCCTGATGCACTTATATTATTTGTGAGTGCCAGTGATTGGACTGTTGCTGTTTTTATCGGAATGATATCTGCAGTTTCGAAAGATGTATGTTCCTTTTTTTCTTCTTTGCAGGCATACAAAAGAGGAAAAGCAAGAAGGCATAGTACTATTGTTTTTTTACTCATTAGTGTAAAATTGTTTTTTAGGTTTTGGTAACCCGTGCCATTTTGGCGAACAGTCGAAATAATCTTTGATTTCATAATTTTTTATATTTAGTTAAAAGTAAAAGTGGCATTGGCTCTTTCCAGTTCTGCATACGCAATCCAGGAATTATAAAGGGCAATATTGGTATTAAGCTGGGCATTTACCCACTGGTTTTGTGCATCCAGAAGTTCAATGTAGATGGCCTGGCCTTCTTTGTATAATTTGGTAATGTCCTCGTTATATTTTTTGGCCGATTCTTTTTGGCTTTTATCAGCGTAATATTGTTCTAATGCTGATTTTAGGTTATTTTGTGAAACCTGAAACTGAAGCAGTAACTGCTGTTTTACATTATCGATCTGAGAACTGATTTTTTTACTGTCTTCTTCTGCCTGTTTCAGTTTGAATTTATTTTTGTTGCCTGAAAAAATATTCCATTCCAAACCTACTCCTGCAAAATAGTAACGAGATTGTTTGTCTGCCTCAAAATCAAAATCCTGAATTCCAAAATCGGCAAAACCGTTTACTTTAGGAAACCAATACGACTGTGTAAGTTTGCTTACATTATCGTTTAATTCTTTTACAGTGGTAAGTTTCTGCAATTCTTCTCTGCTTTGTGTATTTTCTGAAATTGCTTCAGCAGGTAAAGTTTCATTTTGGTCAGTTTCAATAGCAGTATCTAATTTTTGATTGAGTAAAAAGTTGAAATACGATTGTGCATTCTTAGAATTTTGAATTGCCGTTTCTAAGTTGGCTTGTATCCTTTTTACTTCGTTATCGCTTCTTAAAACAGCTGTACGGTTTATTTTGTCATTTTTAAACAAAGACTGATTAACCCGTTGGTTTTCTTTGACCAGTGCCAGGGCATCCTCATAAATTTTGACCCCTTCAACAGACTGCAGGTATTTGTAGTAGGCTATTTTTATTTCCTTTACCAATTCCCTTTGATATATTTCCAGTTCTGTTTTTTGTAATGAAGCCTGTTGGGTTTTAATTCTCTTGTTATAGATAATCTCAAAATTCAGCAGGGGCATTGTAGTATGAATTTTAGCGTCATAGAAATTATCAGGGTTAATTAGAACGGACTGATTTTCTAAAGCCGGAAAAGCATTGGAATTTGTAATTTGATTCAGCGTACTGTATACCGGATTCAGCATATCTCCTATTGGAATATCAATGGTTCTTCCTCCTTGTGCCTTAGTGTAACTCCCGTTTAAAGAAACAGTAGGATAGAATAGGGCATGAGCTTCTTTTAAAGCATACATACTTTTATTAATGTCAAAGTTGTGCTGCTTAATTACTTCGTTGTTTTTTAATCCTGCTGCAATATAAGCATCGAGCTTACTTTGTGAATATCCCAGATATCCAAGGCAGATTAGTGTAAATGTTAGTGTTTTTTGTATCATAATATACGTTGTTTATAAATTGAACATTGTTCATTTTTTTGATCAAAAAAAAATTAAAGTTTTTCTATTATTTTTAAATATTCATTATACCCGTCAAATAGGATAGTGTCCGGATTTGTAAATTTTACTCCTTTGGTTCTCTGGCGAATTTCTAGGCAGCACATGCCATGTACCAGACTCCAGACCATAAATGAAAGTGGTTCAGTGTTATGACCTTTAAAATGTCCTTTGTTGATACACTCCTCAATTGTTTTTTTAACCAGGCCAAACGTTATTGCCCCTTCATCCCAATCATCATTATCAGAGTTTTCTAAAAATTCCATCGGAGCTTTCAGGTTGAACATTAAATCATACATTTCAGAATTTTCTAAAGCAAATTTAATATACATGAATCCCATTTTACGCAATCGCTCCATTGGGTCTTCAATAGTAAACAATTCCTGAAAATACCCACCCAATTCCTGAAAACCTATAGAATGCAAATCGTGTAAAATGGCATTTTTATCTTTAAAATACACATATACCGTCCCTACACTATAATCAATCTCGTCTGCTATGTTTCTAATCGTGGTCTGCTCAATTCCTTTTTCGATAAAAAGCCTTTTTGCCCCTTTTAGAATTAGCGATTTTAAGGCTTCTTTTTCGCGTGCTTTTCTTTCTCCTGTGCTCATATATCGAATTTTATTTGACAAAAATACGTTCTTTTTTTGAACAACGTTCATTTTTTTAATAAAAATTAGCGCAGTAACCCAAAACCCCATGTTTTCCTGCGTTAATTTCAATATTTTTTTTAATTTTTTTTTGGATTCAGAGGGAATATGGAGCGATTTAATTCTACAATTTCCTCATGAGTTGGAGCTGTAGTTTTTTTCATGAATGTATTAATGACTAAATCTCTATAGGTGGCAGCAGTATCTTTAACTCTCCTGTTCAGCATTCAATTCTGTAAAACAAAGGCTGAGAAAAAGTTCAGGATTACACATATTTAAGCCTTAGATTGATACGTTTTTAATGCATTTCTTATTTTCAAAAAGCATATTCTGTTATTTTATTTCAAAACTGATCGAGAAAACTAAAATTATTTTTGCAGATTTTTAGCATAAAAACCGTAAAAGCAAATAAGCATTTTATTCTTACTTTTTGCAATGATTTAAGGAGTTTGGTAATAATTATATGGTAAAAATGATGATTTGTGGTTATAAAATTTATATTTGTGTAATTAAATTAAGATAGCAAATTAACTCGGAACAAGAAAATATCAGAATTGATGAAGCGTATTACAAAGAACTGTTTTATTCTTTGTATCCAAGACTTGTGACCTACAGTTTTACGTTTGTAAAAGACAATTTTCTGGCCGAAGAGGTTGTTGAAAATGTAATGCTGCAGCTTTGGGAAAACCGTGTTAAATTTGAAAGAATAATTGACGTCAAATCCTACTTGTATACCATGGTTCGAAATGGTTCTCTTTTAATTTTAAAAAAAGAGCAAAAGATTGTTGAACTTGATTCTAAACTTTCTGATGAAACGGCAGATTTCGATTTTAATATTCTGGAAGAAGAATTATATTCCACTTTAATTGACGCTTTAAATTCGTTACCTGAAAAATGCAAAGAAGTTTTTGAACTTTCCTGTTTAGAAGGAATGAAGTATAAAGATATTGCCGAACAGCTTAATATTTCTGTTAATACCGTAAAGTCTCAGCGCTCCCGTGCTATAGAATTATTGAAGGAAAAACTCAAGAATCACTCCGAACTTTTATTTATTTTGCTTTTTCTTTAAAAAAAATCAAAAATCTTTCCACCCATTTTTGATATTTCGTACTCTTAGTTATATAACATTTACTTAAACTGTTAATAACCGCTACTTAATATCAAAAAAATATGGCTGCAGGAAAGAAAGAAATCACAATCGCCGCTCTCATTAAAAAGGAATTGCTTGTGGGAGAATTATCGATTGAAGAAAATAACCT
The DNA here is from genome assembly GCF_903819435.1 of Flavobacterium salmonis. GTDB lineage: Bacteria > Bacteroidota > Bacteroidia > Flavobacteriales > Flavobacteriaceae > Flavobacterium > Flavobacterium chungangense. The sequence continues at coordinate 13,751 of NZ_CAIJDP010000044.1, forward strand.
TTTGCAGGAATGGCTTTCTGTACCCGAAAATCAGGAATATTATCAAAAAGTTATTGATTTGGAAACTTTAAAATCAAAAGAAAGATTTTATAACATAGTTCCTACTGATTTAGCTTATAAAAGAATTAAAAACAAAATCGACTTTATTGATGCACCTGTAATCTCACTTTTCAATTATAGAAAATTATTCAAATATGCTGCTGTTTTAGTTCTTTTAGCGGGATTATCTTCTGTTTTCTTTTTCTTGAATAATAAGGATGAAATAAAAAAGCAGGAGGTAGTCGTAAAAAGTATTAAACCAAAATACAATAATCCAACTTTAGTTTTGGCAGACGGAACGGTTGTTTCTTTAGAACCTAAAAAAGAAAAAATCGTTTCAAAAAACGGTGTAATCTCGAATGTAAATAATGTTTTAGTTTACGATGTGAAAGCACTGAACGGAAAAGTTTCTACAGGCCAAAATACGTTGATTGTTCCTGTAGGAGGAATTTACTCAGTGAGCCTTTCAGACGGAACAAAAGTGTGGCTTAACTCGAAATCATCTTTAAGATATCCAGTAGAGTTTAGAGGGGATGCCCGCAATGTTACTTTAGAAGGAGAGGCTTATTTTGAAGTCAGTAAAAATACCCACAGCCCGTTTACGGTAAAAACAAAATCCGGAGATGTAACGGTTTTGGGAACGCATTTTAATGTAAACGCTTACACGGAAGATCATAATTTTGAAACCACACTTGCAGAAGGAAAAGTAAAAGTTTCAGCAGAAAATGAATCAGTTGTTATTAATCCCGGACAACAGGCCAGAATTCAAAATAGAGGTTTAAAAGTTATAGAAGTGGATCCGTCCGTTTATACGGCATGGAAAGACGGGAAATTTTATTTTGAGAATGAAAATTTGAAAAACATTCTGACCAAAATGTCCAGATGGTACGACTTTAATGTGAAATTCGAACAAAAATCAATAGAGCAGATTAAATTCACCGGCATTATCTTGAAAGATGAACCTTTGGAAAACCTTCTTAATATAGTGAGTAAAACATCGAATATTAAATATAAAATAACCAAAATAAACCAAACGTATGAAGTAACCGTAAGCAAATAAAAAAACCGGAAAATGTTTGCACCATTTCCCGGCTAGTATTGTTCAGTCGAAAAAAAGAGTTCGAAATCAATTAACCAACCAAAACATTTTAAAAGTATGAAAAAAAACCTATCCGCAAAAGATTGTGGGATAAAATCCGCGCTTTGGGATAAATTTCTTAACGTCATGAAGAAATCCCTACTATTATCCATATTTTTTTTCAATATAGTTGCTTTTGCCTATTCTCAAAAAGTAACTATAAAGGTAAAAAATCAGTCAGTATCTTCTGTTTTAAAAACAATCACCAGAAAAACCAATGTCGAATTTTTCTACAGTGATGATGTTTTTAATGCGCAGCGAAGAGTTGATATAGCATTCGATAACGCTGATATAATGACCGTTATCAAAGAATTAATAGGAGATAATTATAAAGCAGAATTTGTAAATAACAAATTGATTGTTATTGCATTAAATACAAAAGTAAAAACCACAACGGCTTCTGTAATAGAAGAAAAAGTAAAAATTAAGGGAGTTGTTACCAATGCTAAAAAGGAAAATTTATTTGGCGCATCGGTTTGGGTTAAAGGTACCAAAGACGGCGCTGTTACCAATTTTGACGGTTCTTACGAAATTATGGCTCACAAAGGAGATGTTCTTGTTTTTGAATATTTAGGATACAAAAAAACAGAAGTAACGGTTTCAGAAAGCCTGATTATCAATCCTGTTTTGTTAGAAGATGTCAGCAAACTAGACGAAGTAAAAATCGTATCAACAGGATATCAAAAATTAGACAGAGAGCGTTCTACGGGATCTTTTGTTGCCCTTACGGCTAAAGATTTAGAAAAAGTGCCAGTTAATAATGTTCTTCACAGATTAGAAGGTCAGGTGGCTGGTCTGCAATTAAATATTTTAGATTCTGATAACACTTTTGTCTACGGAACCACATTTGGAGATGGTCAGGGAAGATCGAGCTATAATGTTGCCATTAGAGGAAAATCTACATTAGAAACCAATGCAATGCCATTGGTAGTATTAGACGGAACACCAACAGAATTAGACATCAGAACAATAAACCCAAATGATATTGAAAAAATTACTTTTCTAAAAGATGCTGCTGCAGCTTCTATTTACGGAGCGAGAGCGGCAAATGGAGTAATGGTAATTGATACCAAAAAAGGAAAACAAGGACAGACGAGAATTAATTTTTCTCAAAATTATGGTTTTTCGAACAAGCCTTCTTTATCAAAATTACCATTGATGAATTCGGCTCAGGTTTTAAATTTAGAACAGGAGTTTGTAGATAGAAATTTGGTTACAGATCCGGCAAGTGTAACCTACATGCTAACCAGTCCTGTTAGTCAGGGAATGGACCTGATGTTTCAGTACAAACGGGGTGATATCACTGAAGCCCAAAGAAACGCTGGCTTAGATGTTTTACGTAATCGTAACACTTATGGACAGGCAGAAAAGTATTTGCTGCAGGCTTCAACAACTCAAAATTACAATTTATCGGTTAGCGGTGCAGAAAACGATTATTCGTATTTCATGTCGGGATCGTATTCTAAAGAAGAAACTCAGGCAAAAGGAAACAGCGGACAACGTTTGACTTTATTATCGAATCAGGATTTTAAGCTGTTCAATTATTTAAAAATGAATACAAGCTTAAGAGGTTCAATCTTCAATTACAACAGTAATGGATTAGGACTTTCTCCATTAGGAACTTCATTGAATACTTTATTGCCTTACGACCAAATTGTTGGAGATGATGGGAATTCAGTTGATTATTATCGTCGTTATTATAGCGCACAAACTATTCCGTTGGAGCAATCTGGATATTTACCATGGACTTACAATTATATTGATGAATTAAAGAATAGTGACAGGTCCTCAAATGAATTAAATTTTGGTGCTACAATTTCGGCTACAGCTCCATTATTAAAAGGTTTAGACGCAGTAGGTACCTATTCTGTAGAAAATTCAAGTTCATCAAATGATAATATGTTCAATGAAAATACCTTTTATACACGTGACAGAATCAACTCGGCAACCTCTATAAACGGCAACGGCGATTTAGTGTACGGAATCCCAAAAGGAGGGATTTATCAAAACAATGAATTTGGTACAAGCAGTTACACGATGAGAGGGCAATTAAACTATGATGGCATTATAGGTCAGGATCATTTGATTAACGCAATGGGAGGTATTGAGGCCAGAGAAACGAGAGAAACTCAAGACAGCAGAACATTGTTTGGATATAATTCAAAAACGCAAACCTCTGTAGATATTCCGTCACAAAATTATGTTGATGTAAATGGTTATAACTATACCCTTCAATATGGTAATGAGCATAAAGATGTTCGCAGAAGATTTTTATCTTACTATGCAAATGCCGGTTATACCTATAAAAACAAATATACACTTACAGGAAGTGCCCGTTTAGACGACTATAACAATTTTGGAGTAGATAAAAAATTAAGAAGAACACCATTGTGGTCGACAGGTGCAAAGTGGAATATTAAAGATGAATCTTTTCTTAAAGAAGTAAGCCTGATTAATAGTCTGGCTTTAAGAGCAAGTTATGGTTATAACGGAAATATCAATTTGGAGGTTTTTCCTTTTACAAATATCAGTTTAAGTAATTTAGATACTTTTTCACAACAGCCTTATGCTTTTATTACTGCTCCGGCAAATCCTAATTTACGTTGGGAAAAAACAGCCATCTTAAACTTTGGGGTAGATTTCTCTATCTTGAACAACAGATTAGGCGGTACGATAGAATATTATCAAAAGGATAGTAAAGATTTGATCGTAGATTTCCCAATTTCTCCATTTTACGGTGTTCAAAATAACGCTTTAAAGCAAAATGCAGCAACAATATCGGGAACTGGAGTAGACTTAAGTTTAAACGCAACCATTCTTAAAGCTAAGGATTTTACCTGGGATTCAGGTCTTGTAGTTTCTTACAATACTTCAGAAGTAACCGATTCCCGCTTTCAAAATTACAGTCAGTATCTAAATGGCGCAGGAACAACACCACCAGTTGAAGGTTACCCATTAAACAGCGTATTTGCTTTTAGGTCAGCAGGATTAGACGCAACTGGAAGAACTCAGGTTTATGATAAATCGGGTAACATCGTTAATTCTTTTACTTCTCTTAAAGAAATTGCTGATATGAAGTATATGGGTACAAACATCCCTTCTTACTTTGGAAGTTTTAATCATACTTTCACTTACAAAAAAGTGTCACTTTACATTTTAGCAACATACAAATTTGATTACGTATTATTTAAACCAACGTATGGAGGTTACGTAAACAGACAAGGAAGATTTAATCAATACGATTTAAATAGTGATATTGACCAAAGATGGAGAACTCCGGGAGACGAGGCGACTACTTCTGTACCAGGTATCCAGGGTTCAACCGGGCTAAGTTATGTGAGGTATATGTTTGGAGAAGATCAAATTATAGAAGGAGATCATATTCGTTTTAGAGAGCTTTCACTTAAATATGATTTGAACAGCTTAATTAACAGAGGAACTATAACAGGTGCTTCGGTAACATTTACGGCCAGAAATCTTGGTTTCTTCTGGAGAAAAAACAAAGACGGTTTAGATCCTGACTTTTTACCATATACAGGTACTAACATGAAATTGCCGGCAATGGCAATGTATTCAATTGGTTTAAATGTTAATTTTTAATTTTTTAAAGATGAAAAAGTATTTAAAATACATCACGATAATAGCTTTAGGAACAATTGTTTTAAGCTGTGACAATTATGTCGATATCAAAACCGAAGGAAGATTAATACCGGAAGAAACAGAAAACTACAGGTATCTTTTGAACAATTCATATGCATTTGATATAACCTATGGTGCTGTAGATGTAACCTCAGATGATATTAGTTTTCAAAATGAGGCTCAGACCACTGCATTGGGCGCTTCTGATTATTATCGTCCATTTACGAATTTTTATAAATGGTCAGATGTTCTGTATTTTGATGGTGAAAGAGATTACAATATGGAGAACATGTATAGTGCCTTGTATAATGCAAACATCGTGATCAATGAAGTAATGAAAAGTACAAATGGAACAGAAGCCGAAAAATTAGCTATAAAAGGTGAAGCACAAGTACACCGTGCATTTATATTTCTAACCCTGGTAAATACTTTCGGAAAAGCTTATGATGCTGCAACATCAGCAACAGATCCCGGAATTGTACTCTTTACAACAGCAACCGTTTCAGACGACATAAAAAGAACTTCCGTTCAAAATGCGTATGATATTATTCTTAGTGATTTAAACGATGCTGTAAATTCAGGTTTAAAACCAATTAATACAGGAAACAATGTAGCATTTCCTTCCAGAGCGGCGGCCTACGCACTTTTGGCAAGAACCTATTTATACATGCGAAACTATCCTTTAGCGTTAGAAAATGCAGAAAAGGCATTGGCCATTCAAAGTACATTAAATAATCTGGAAGATTTTGAGTTTAATGCTTTTCCTACCAGAAGATTTGATAAAGAATTAATCTTATCAAAATGGAATGGATATACTTCTTTTTCTTACGCACCACAAATTTTATCATTAAGTAATGAATTGATTAACTCATTTGATACAAATGATTTGCGTTATGTGCTTTTTACACAACCATCAAGCAATTTTAATTCTGAATATACTTTAGGAAGAACGTATGCAAAAGAAGGTTTAACAGGAGAAAGCAGAAATGCAGGACCAACTGTTCCTGAAATGATGCTGATAAAAGCAGAATGTCTGGCAAGAGCTGGTTCCGGTAACTTAGCAATGGCTGAAATCAATAAATTAAGACAAAAAAGATTCAGAGCAGGACAATATGTTGCCATGACTGCGACAGACAATAAAGATGCTTTAATCAAAGTGTTGGCAGAAAGAAGAAGAGAGTTGATGGGATCTGGTGGTTTTAGATGGTTTGATTTGAAACGATTAAACAAAGAACCTGAATTTGCCAAAACCATTACGCATGCTTTTGCAGGACAAACGTTTACCCTTGCCCCAAACAGTGACCGTTATCAAATGCCTTTTGCCCCAATTTATTTCGAATACGCCCCAAACTTACAACAGAATCCATAATTAGTTAATTAAAAATGTGCACTCAGATTTCTTTTGAGTGCACTAAATTCAAAAAAAAATGAAAAATTTAAAGCTGATCTTATTTTTATTCAGTGTTACAACCAGCATATTTGCTCAGGATGCACCTGCACAAATACTGACTCTTTCTCCCGAGCATCCAAATCCAGGAGACGAAGTGACCATAACTTATAATGCCGCGAACGGGCCACTTGCCAATGCAATGTATGTAAACGGGGTAGTGTATACTTATGATAATTTTAAATGGATTACCAACGACGTTACTTTAAAAGCGGCAGGAGATAAAAAGTGGGAAACCAAAATGAAACTTTCAGCCCATGCATCTTTTATAAATTGTGTGTTTAAATCGGATACCATTGTAGACAAAGGAGAAAAAATGCCTCATGGTTATATGTTTGCACAAGTTCCAGGAGCTTACACTGGCTGGGGAATTTTGAGAAGCAGGGCTTTTGAGAATGAAGTACCCAATGTGGTGCATGACAGTGCGTACATTGCTGATCAGGTTGGTTTAATGTGGATAAATTACGAATTGCAGTATCATCCGGAAAGTCGTAAAAAGATTTTTTATTACGGATTAAAATTAAAAAAACTAGCATCAGGAAAAGAGCAATCTGTAGCTATTAAGAAAGAATTGCGCAGTTTATTAACAGATACCAATCTTGATCATACCACACAATATGATGTTCAAAAAACATTGAATTTATTAGAAAATACAAAAGATAAAGTATTTTCAGATTCTGTGCAAAATGTTTTGGTTACCAAATATCCTTATGGAGTTTTAGCAAGAGACAAACAGATTCAGGAAATATTTAGGGAAGTTGACTTTGCTAAAAAAGTTAAATCATATACGGAATTCGAGAAGAATTTTCCACAAAATAAATTTGAAGACGTTTATACAGATATAGAAAGTTTGTTTTATGATAAAATGATTAAATCAATTGTTTATGGTTATATCGTAAACAATAAAGATTACACTTATGCTTTAAATAGCGTTAAAAAAGTTTCTTTTGGCAACTTATTAGATTATCACTGGCATTTAGTGTCTATTCCTTTTGACAGAGATCATGACGGAATTGAAAAAGCGTCAATAGAAACATTAAAGAACTATGCAGATATTATTATGCCGGAAATAGAAAACAGATTAACGTTTGTGCCAAAAATGTATGCCGGAAAATTATCATTAAAAGAATGGCAGGAACAGGCTTTACAAATGATTAGCAGAGAATATTTTACTTATGCTAAATTAGCAGAAGCGACTAAAAATTATGATGTAGAAGAAAAATATTTAGCTAAAATTAAGCCTCTGTTTGGTTATAACGATGCGACTTACAACGAGGTTTATACCAGAATGTTATTGAGAAAAGGGCAAACAGCAGATGCTAAAAACTACATGGCACTTGCGGTAAAACAAAATCAGGTAACACCTGAAATTTTAGCTTCATTAAAAGAAATTTATTTAAAAGAAGGCGGAGCAGCTGCAGGGTTTGATGCCTACTTAGAATCTTTGAAATCTCTTAGTAATATAGAAGAACATAAAAAGAAAATAATTTCAGAATTAATTAACCTTCCAATCGCTGGATTTGAATTAGAAAGCAGCAAAGGAGGAAAAGTAAAACTAGCCGACCAAAAAGGCAAAATCGTTGTACTTGATTTTTGGGCCATGTGGTGCGGACCGTGCAAAGGTGCGATGCCGGGAATGAATATGGCGGTAAATAAATATAAAGCCGATGATAATGTGAAATTCTATTTCGTAGATACACAGGAATATATCAAAGATTTTAAACAGCAGACTCAGGCTTTTATAAAAGAAAAAGGGTTTGATTTTAATGTACTTTACGACGGAAAAAATCCTAAAACAGGAAAAATGGATGTAGTTTATGAGCAATACTCAAAAGCATTCAAATTTTCCGGAATCCCGGAGAAAATGATTATCGACCAAAACGGAAAATTACGCTGGATGTCAAACGGTTATTTTGGAAGCCCAAGCGAATTGTTAGATGAAATTTCAATCATTGTCGAGCATTTAAAGTCAGAGAATAAAAAATAATGAAAACTCTAATTAAAAAAAACAAGAAAGAAAACTTAAATCTTTTAGTATTTTTAAGCTTCTTAATGATGATGACCAGCCAGTTTAGTTTTTCACAAACTATCTGGCAGGGCCAGCATCATTCGTACAGGGTTATTTTGTCTGGAGATTTGGCGAAATATAAAACCGATTCTTTAAGTGTTAAAATACCTGAATTAGAAATCGATAAAAAAGTAGTCACAACTGTAAAAGGAGATAGTATATCTTTTAAAAATGAAATGTATGGTTTTTCTTTTAAAGGAAAATACAATGAAGATAAAAGCGCAATTTCAGGAATTTTCAATTATTATTCAATTCCAAATACAGCAGTTGTTTTAAAGAAAGAAAAAGAAATACAGCCTCTATATTTTTCTCAGCATCCTAAAAAACCATATCCGTATCAGGTTATTGATATGACCTTTTTAGGCAAAAAAACAAAACTTACTTACGGAGGGACATTGACAATTCCGCAAGGAAAAAAGAAATATCCGCTGGCAATTTTAATCTCAGGAACAGGTCAGCATGAAAGAAATTATACCTATGCAGGCAGACAATTTTTTACGGTTCTGACTGATGAATTAGCCCGCAAAGGAATCGCATCGCTTCGTGTTGATGATAGAGGAATTGGCAAAACATCTGGAAACTTTAAAGAGTCAACAACCGGCGATTTTGCTGATGATATTGAGGAGCAGATTGCCTATTTAAAAACAGATAAAAATATCGACGCTTCGCATATTGGTTTAATCGGTCACAGCGAAGGCGGAATGATTGCCTCAATTGTGAGTTCGGGAAACAAAGACGTAAAATTCATGATCAGTTTATCCGGAGTAGGAGTAAGCGGACTGGAAATGCTGAATCTTCAAAATACTGCCATTCTTAAAAGTTATAATTTTTCGGATAAAGTGGTGGCGAAACACATGGAAATGTACAACATCATGTTTAAGGTTGTTTACGATACAAAAGACGGAGAATCTGCGCAGCCTGCAATGGAAGTAAAGTTGAAAGAATGGATGCAAAAGCAGGATTCGACAACATTAAAAGAAATACATCTGTGGGACGGACGTGACAAGGATTTCCTGTATCGTTACGGAAAAGATGCTGACAGAAAATGGTACCGTTACAGCATTCATTACAATCCGGAAAATTACTTACCAAAAATTACCATTCCGGTAATGGTGGCAAACGGCGATAAAGACATCAGTGTTCCATATGAAGAGAATATCAATTCATTCAAAAAATACCTGAAAACAAAAGATCTTACAGCAAAGATTTATCCAGGCCTGAATCATATGTACCAGCACTGCAAAACTTGTACACAAAGCGAAGTCAAAGAACTAGATGAAGTTTTCGCCCCGGAAGTTCTCGACGATATTTCAAAATGGATTTTGGCCCGTTATAAAAAATAATTCAATTTATTAAATAAACACACATAATATTAAGATGTGTTTGTCATTCCGAGGAACGAGGAATCTTCGTAAGATATTCGACAAAGATTTGCGATTACTGCATAGAGTTTCTTACGGAGATCCTTCCTTCGTCAGGATGACAAAAAAGAGAATTCATTGTGGCAATTTAAAATCTAACTTTTTATCATGAAAAAACTAATCTGTTTTATCGTATTTCTTTTTACGATAAGTAACCTTACTGCCCAAATTTACGATCCCGTTTCCTTTACAACATCCGTAAAAGAAATAGGAGAGAACAAATATACTTTGAGTATAATTGCCAAAATTGATAAAAGCTGGCATATTTATTCTCAAAACGTTCCATCAGGCGGACCAGCACCGACAAATTTTACTTTTCCGAAGTCTAAAAACTACAAAACAATCGGTTCTGTAGCCGAGCCTGAGGGACATGAAGTTGACGATCCTGTTTTTAATATGCGAATTAAATATTTTGCAGAAAAAGCAGTTTTCACTCAGACTATAGAACGTAAAACTGCCGAGGCTTTTACCATTAATGCGACTGTATTTTTTATGGTTTGTAATGACAACAGCTGTCTTCCTCCAGGAGAAAAAGAAGTAAAATTTACGTTCAAAAAATCAGATACACCGATTAAAAACGAAGATACAGCAAGTGCAGCAACAGAAGAGAAAAACACTGATTGGCCTGCAAAAGACGAATCCACTACTAAACAAGATACCACAAACAACACAACAAACTCTGTTAACACTGCTGGCAAAGACACTCCTGAAATTTTAAATAATTCAGCCGAAAAAGCATCTTCAGGAAAAACAGCTCCTGAAGAAAGCCTTTGGACCTTATTTTTCTTCAGCTTTTTAGGAGGTCTTGCTGCTTTGTTTACACCATGCGTATTTCCGATGATCCCAATGACGGTTAGTTTTTTTACCAAACAAAGTAAAAACAAAGCTGCCGGAATTAGAAATGCTATGATGTACGGTATTTTTATTATTGTAATCTATGTTATTTTAGGGAGTTTGGTTACTGCAATCTTTGGTGCTGATGCTTTAAATGCGCTGGCAACAAACGTAGTTTTTAATGTCTTTTTCTTTCTGCTTTTACTGGTTTTTGCATTGTCATTTTTAGGTGCTTTCGAAATAGTATTGCCAAGTTCATGGCTTACAAAAATTGACCAGAAATCAGAAATAGGAGGTGCTTTGGGAATCTTCTTTATGGCATTGGCATTAGCCATAGTTTCATTTTCTTGTACCGGACCAATTGTCGGGACTTTATTGGTTCAGGCAGCAAGTCAGGCAGGAATTGCGCCAATTGTCGGAATGCTTGGGTTTTCATTGGCCATTGCATTGCCGTTTGCTTTATTTGCAGCTTTTCCGGGATGGATGAATTCGCTTCCAAAATCGGGAGGCTGGTTAAATTCGGTTAAAGTGGTTTTAGGCTTTTTAGAATTGGCTTTAGCTTTTAAATTTTTAAGCAATGCCGACCTGGTTTTACAATTGCATCTATTAGAGCGAGAAGTATTTCTTGCCATTTGGATAGCTATATTTTCTGTATTGGCCTTATATTTATTCGGAAAGATCCAATTGTCACATGATTCGCCTGTTACGCATATCTCTGTAGGGAGACTGAGTTTAGGAATTATCGTGCTGGCTTTTGTGGTGTATATGATTCCGGGACTTTGGGGCGCTCCGTTACAATATATCAGTGGTTTTCCTCCGGCGAAACAATACAGCGAATCTCCAAATGGTTTTGGAAACGCAGTAGGACAGAACACAGAGAAAGCTGCATTACCGGAAGGTGCAGAAAGTGGTCCAAACGGAATTACGACTTTTCATAATTATGACGAAGGTCTGGCTTACGCGAAAAAAGTAAACAAACCCGTAATGATCGATTTTACTGGTTATGCCTGCGTTAATTGTCGAAAAATGGAAGAACGTGTCTGGCCGGATCCTAAAGTTTTGGCAGTTTTAAATAATGATGTGGTTTTGATTTCGCTGTATGTAGATGACAAAAGACCTCTGCCGGAGAATGAACAGGTGGTTTCTAAAATTACCGGAAAAGTTTTAAAATATACTGGACAGAAGTGGAGCGAACTTCAGATTTTAAAATACAAAACAAACGCTCAGCCGTACTACGTTTTAATGGATCATAACGAAAAAGACCTGAACAAACCATCGGCATACAATCCGGATATTAACGCTTATTACAACTGGCTTCAGGAAGGAGTCCGGAATTTCAAAAAATAAAAAGACAAAAAATATCAAATGAAAATCTTTCAATCAAAATATTGGCTTTTTCTCCTTTTCATCGGATTTAAAAGCGCTGCTCAGTTTTCGACTACAGTTCCGCTCAGCAAAGACGTAGTTTCCGGAACATTAAAGAACGGAATGAAATATTATATTCTTCATAACGAATGGCCAAAAGACCGTGTCTGTTTTTATTTCGCTCAGAATGTCGGAGCGATTTTAGAAAATGACGATCAGAACGGACTGGCGCATTTCCTGGAACACATGGCCTTCAACGGAACACAAAACTTTGAAGGAAAAGGGATTATCGATATGCTGGAGAAAAAAGGAGTTAGTTTTGGAGCAGATATCAATGCGTATACTGCACAGGATCAAACCGTTTACAATTTGAGTAACGTTCCTGCAAACGATTCTAAATTGATTGACTCCTGTCTTTTGGCATTGCACGACTGGTCTGGTTTTCTTTCTTTAAAGGATACTGAAATTGATGCAGAACGTGGTGTTATCAGAGAAGAATGGAGAACGAGAAGAAACTCAGAATTCAGACTTCGCTTAGAAACAGATAAGGTTTTGTACAAAGATTCTAAGTATGCAAAACGAGATGTAATTGGCGATTTAAATCTAATCAATACGTTTGATTATCAGGTTTTAAGAGATTATTATAAAAAATGGTACCGACCGGATTTACAAGCCGTTATTGTGGTTGGAGATATTGATCCTGCAGTAATTGAAAAGAAGATTATCGAAACTTTTTCTGCTATCCCAATGCCTAAAAATGCGGCAGAACGTTATTATGTTGCTGTTCCAAAAAACAAAGCAATGAACTACGTTTTGGCGAAAGACAAAGAAGCGCAGGAAACAAGTGTTGTTTTGTATTTTAAAAAGGATTTTGATAAAGTTAAAAACAACGAAACGATCAGAAGGGATTTGGTGAACAATCTGTGTACCGATATGATGAACAGACGGTATCAGGAATTCATTCAGAATAATGAAACAGCTGTTTTAAATATTGGCACAGGAACATCAGAAGTTTCAAGATTAACCAATTCGTACTATTTATATGTAACCCCAAAAAATAACAAAACGCTGGAAGGTTTCAAAGAAATGATGATTGAAACGGAAAGAGCGGTTCGTTACGGATTTACTCAAAAAGAATTAGACCGCAACAAAGAAGCTGTTTTGAGTTCATACAAAAACTCACTGCAAAATAAAGACAAATTTGAAAGTGATGGACTTTCAGAAGAATTAGTCAATTATTTCTTAAAAGCAATGCCATTTGAGAGTATCGAAACACAGTATGAAAAGGCAAAGTCAAGACTGGCTTCTATAACCTTAGCTGAAATAAATCAGGCGGTTAAGAAATTGCAGACAACTGATAATAGGGTCATGACAGTTACAGGTCCTGACAAAAGTGAAATTGTTTATCCTTCAAAAGAAGATTATGTTTCGATTATGGCATCTGTTAAAAAAATGCCGCTTGAAAAATACAAAGAAAGCGATACTGACCGGCCTTTGATTGCATCAGATCTGAAAGGTTCTAAAGCTTCAAAAGAAACTGCAATTGAAGGAATTGCAGGGGCAAAAAGTTACGTTTTGGCAAATGGGGCAAAGATTGTTCTGTATCCGACTACCTTAGCAAAAGACGAAGTGTTGTTCTCTGCGTTTAGTTTTGGAGGAAGTTCGTTAGTAAAGACAGAAGATATTCCGTCATCTCAAATCGCAGTGAGTCTGGTTGAAAATTCTGGTCTGGGCACTTTTAAAAGTACCGATTTAAAAGACAAACTAAACGGAAAAATTGTTGATATTAAGCCTTATATAACTGAATTGACTGAAGGTTTTAAAGGTTCAGGCAATCAAAAGGATTTTGAAACTTTATTGCAATTGCTGTATCTGTATTTTGAACAGCCAAGATTTGATAAGGATGCTTATAGCCGAATGGTTACGGGTTTTAGTAATTCGTTAGAAAATTCAGCTAATACGAATCCGAAAGTTTTTCAGGATACAATTTCACAGCTCAATTACAATAGAAACAAAAGAGTTCCGTTAATAAACGAAGAATTTCTGAAACGATTGAGTTTTGAAAAAGCATCAGAAATTTATAAACAAAGAATTCAAAACGCTGCCGATTTCACGTTTGTCTTTACCGGAAATCTTCCGGATAATGTACTTTCATTAATTGAAAAATATATCGGAAGTATTGCATCAGATGTAAATAAAAAAGAAAATTTTGTAGACAATCATCTTGATCCTGCACCGGGAATAGCCAAACAGTTATTAGTGCGCGAAATGAATGTTCCAAAATCAAGTGTTTACATTCGTTTTGTAAAACAGTTTCCATACAACTATAAAAATGTATTCATATCGCATATTTTAGCAGAATTACTATCTAAAAAATACCTGGATTTAATTCGTGAAGAAGAGGGTGGAAGTTATGGGGTTCATGTAAATTCAGGTTTAAGCAGACTGCCTTGGGATGAGTATTCAATGACAATCAATTTTGACAGTGATCCTGAAAAAGTAGAAAAACTAACAAAAATAGTCTATGAACAGATAAATTTAACGCAAAAAGATGTAACAAAACAGGAGGAAATAGAGTCTATTAAGAACACAGTTTTAAAGGCAAGAGCAGAGAAAGTGATGACAAACAGTTTTTGGCTTAACAGCCTAAATAATATGATCCTAAACAATGATACATTTAAAGATGATGTTATTTACAAAAAAACGCTGAAAGAAATAACAGCCGAAGATGTAAAAGCTTTCGCAAAGGAATTTTTTGCAAATCCTAAAACTGTCGAAGTAATTATGAAATCAAAGCCTCAGGTTGCTGCACCATAATAGTAAGAAATTGGTTTTTCATTCATTTTTTAGAAGTATTTTGAATTAGTAAGCGTATACAACTAACTTGAAAAACCCAAAGAGCTGTTTAACGACAGCTCTTTTTTTTCGACTTTACTTTTACAATAAACATATCTTATAGATATTTTTGGCTAAATCAATAAAAAAAGGTAGGGTTTCTCACAGTTGAATTGTTTAAGAATAAACCACTTTTTAGATTAAACTTCGAATATCAACCATGGATAGAAAAAAATTTTTAAGAAACGGTCTTTTCGGATTAGGCACTATTATTGCACTTCCAACCGCTATTTCATCCTGTTCAAAAGATAATGATAACGAATCATCAGATGATACGGGTAATAATTCGGGAGGTGATTGCAGTGTTTCGCCAACTGAAACCAAAGGGCCTTTTCCTATACTGACTCCCGCTCAATATGTTAGGGCAAGTATTATAGGCGACAGGACAGGTGTAGCACTTTTAATGACCCTGACCATAGAAGATAAAAGCAATGGATGTACGCCGCTTGCAAACGTATTTGTTGATGTCTGGCAATGTGATAAGGACGGATTATACTCTCAATATAGTACACAAACCAGCGCCAGCTATTTAAGAGGAAGGCAGACTACAGACCAAAATGGAAAAGTTTCTTTTATTAGCATATTTCCAGGCTGGTATCCGGGTAGGGCACCTCATATTCATGTTGAAATAGTAACTTCTGAGGGCAGGTCGCTTTTGGTCACTCAAATTGCCTTTCCGGTTTCCACTTATACATCGGTTTATGCAACTGATGGTTATAATGGAGCACCCGACACATCAAATACACAGGACAGTATATTTTCGAATAGTTTATCCGGAAATATGGCTGATTCTGTTACAGGAAACAATACTGATGGCTATACTTTATTAAAAAAAATAACTGTAGCGTAAAGGATAACACATCTTTCTTTACCTCAGACAAAGGAATAATTTACTTCATTATAATGCTTTTTTAATAGATTGATTTGGTTAAAAAAAAGTCACTCCTTTTACGAGTGACTTTTTTGGTTTTTAAAATGGATGAATGATAATCTTCTAAGGAACAAATAGTACAGTTCCTCCATTGGCAGAAAGCTCCAGATTGAATTTAGTTTTATTACCAAACTTCTGAGTACTGAATTTTGATTCCTGACCGTCGCCATCTGAAATAATAGCTACATTTTTACCTTTAAGCATCGACAAATCTACAGTGATTTTTTTAGTGCTGTTTTCTCCATTGATGGCTGCAATGTACCATTTTGTGTTTTTTCTTCGGGCAATTACACAATATTTACCCGGATAGCCATCTATAAAACGGGTTTCATCCCATACTGTCGGAACATTTTTCAGGTAATCAAATAAATAAGCGGGTTTTTCCTTTAAGTTTTCAGGCGTTAATCCCAAGTGCTGAACGGCAGAAAAAAACACAACAGCTGTTGCCATTTCAAAAGCATCAGTAGTTTTTCGAATTGTTCCTTGGTTAGGGTTACGGTTTAAACGTTTATTAAGGAAAACCGGACCAAAATCCATTGAGCTTACGGCATTTCTGGTAAAAGGATAAATAGTAGCTGTCGAAGGATATCGGTCACTGAACGCCTGCTGAAAAACCAGATTTTCAGAGGCTAGTACCGCTTCGCTCGTCATAAAATTAGGGTACATTCTTTCCCACCCGCGAGGAAGGGTAGTACCGTGAAAATTGATGTTCAGACCAAATTCAGCTGCATCGGTAAGGATATCATGATACAGTTTCATGGTAGCCTGTTTATCGCCGCCAAAAAAATCGATTTTTAAGCCTTTTACGCCAATTTGCTGCAGCCATTGCATCTCTTCTCTTCTGGCTTCAGCTGTGTTCATTCTGTCTTTTGGGGTTTGCGGAGCAGTGTTCCAGTTTCCGTTAGAATTATACCAAAGCAGGACACCAACATTTTTAGATTTGGCATAATTCACCAGTTCGGTCATTTTTTCTTTACCAATAGTAGTATCCCAAAGGGCATCAATCAGGATGAATTCGCATTTCATGTCGGCTGCAAGATCAATAAAAGTTTTCTGATCGTTATAATTGCAGCTTTCGTCCTGCCACACAATCCAGCTCCAGCTTGCACGGCCTGCATCAAATATTTTCGAAGTTTTTACAAGCGGTTTAACCACATCTGTCGAAGCAGTCGATTCAACAATTGGTTTTAAAGTTCGTCCAAGAGTAATCGTTTTCCACGAAGTCTGCATAGGTAAAATTGCAGAAGCTGTAACAGGCTCCTGATTGTTATTTTCGCCATCCTGAGGAAAAGTAACAGTATAGATGCCGTCTGAACCTGCATCGCTTAATCGGGTTCCCACATACGTATCGCTGACACCGGTTTCAGAAAGTAACAGCCATCCTTTATTGCCTAGGTGAAACAGCGCCGGAAAAGTATAACCCAATCCGTATTGAGATTTTGTTCCCACGGGTTCTTCCCGGGTGTATTCTTCTTCATAAGACGGTTTCGTTTTTTGCCAGCCGCTGGATGGCGGAGCCTGAGGCGTGATAAAAGTGGTTGTTCCTGCTGGGAGTTTAAATTCTGTTATTTCTTTTTCAACAGTACAATTAGTCGTATTCTTTTTGCTTTTCGGAATCAGATAACTAAAAGCGACATCAGTATTCGTAATTCTGAAAATTATATTTATGGTGTCGTTTGAAGCATTCGTAAAGATACATTTTAATTCATTCGCCTTATAATTGATCTGACTGACTTTTGAACGGTTGAGCTGATAAGATTCCTGAATTTTGACTGATGTATAGCCCGCCAGTTTAAGCCCTTTTGTAAAGTCACCTGCAGAACTAAGAAGTCCTATGGATGATTTTCCAAGGAATTCATCTTTTTGATAAAATATGCTGTAATAAGCTTTGCCGTCAGTAACGGAAATTTCCATTTTTATATTTTTATCAGGACTTGAGGCAGATACTGTTTGCGACTGAAGCGAATTTGAAAGAGAGAAGTAAAGTAGACTAATCAGGATAGATCTCATGATAGGGTATTTGGTTGGTTAGTAAAGCTCTTCGGAAAAAGAATATAAGTGTAAAAATAACACTTTTTTTAAGATTTGACAAAATAGAATGTTTTTTTAAATCAGTAAGTGGTTTGCAGGATTATTTCTGAATTAGAGGGAGTATTTGAAAATGATTAAATTTTCTAAGAATAAAAGGAGAGTATGTTTTTATTTCAAATTTCGTAACACGAACAGCTTTACTATTTCCATGTGATATTTATTTCAATTTAGCATGTTTGATGAAACATTATTATTTTAGCCTCAAAAGTAGAATGCTTCGGAAATCTTTCGACGCAAAAATAAAAGCTTTTATAGCGCAATTCAGAGGTGTGAGGGATGTGGAATTTTTCTTTTTAGGCGAACGAATATGTATACTTAAACTTTTTTGCTTCACAGGTTTTTGGATTACTCTATAAATCGCGATCGGCTTCTTCGGATCCAAGATGACTTTGTAAATACGAAAAGTGTTTAAAATAAAAAAGCACCTCATTGAGGTGCTTTTAGCGGAGAAAGAGGGATTTGTGTTCCATTTCTAACCGATTGATATTATTGATTTTAATAATTTTAAAAATCCTAGGTTTTCGCTTTTGCATCTATAATTATCGTGCAAATTATTCGAAATCTTATAGTACAAATGTATGAAAACTAAAGGATTAATCAACATAAAACCTTTACAAATTGTTCAATAAATGAACTAGTTATTGAACTTATTAACTACTATTTAGAGGTTTACTAATTAATACTTTCTTTGAGTACCTCATCCAATAATTAAAGGTTGAACCTGTTCAATCTTTAAGCTGGTGTAGTTACAGAACTCCTCAACTGACACAAACTCATTTTCAAGCTTACTCAGGTCGTTTCTTATTTTTTATAATAATCTAGCACTTTGTCTATAAATTTTGCCTGTAATGCGTTGTATATCTTTTGGGTAGATACATATCTGTGTCGTCCTAAAATAACTATACAGATTATTAAATAAATCCTGTTATAGCTATACAAATATAATTTTTAATCCTAAACTTACTATACAGCTGTTTTTTCACTTACTAAGGAGAAGCAGATAAAAATTTTAGTTGGAAATTATTATTCCACATTACTATTTCTTTTAGATAAAATCACAGAAATAAATAATAGTAGTGATTTACACAGAGATAGTCTAAAAGAAGTAACAACTACTTTAATATCTTGTTTGAATGAATTAATAATTTTTATAGAATCAAGATTCGCAAACTATTTAACGGCCCCTTTTCAAATTGTTGAAAGTAAGACAACTAGTCCTATAGTAATGAATGGCTTTTCTGGTAAAGTTTTATGTAAACTATCAACCGATCAAACAGCCTTAATATTAAGGGCATCCGATGAATTAAAAATTCTTATTTCAAAATCAATGAATTATTTATTTAAAACAATCGTTCCCTTTTTATCCACTCCAAACAAAGCAGATCTGTCTTATAATGCCATGCGAAGCAAAGCTTATGTTTTTGAAGAAAGGGATAAGCAGATAGCAATTGAAACATTGGAACGAATGATCAAACAGATTAAAGAATACTAACCAAATAATTTAAAATTTTAAAACATGAAAAAGTTATTATACATTTTAACAACCGTGGTTCTTATAAAAGCGGTACAAAATTCAAATGCTTTTTGTGATTTGAGCAATACAATACAATGCCCTTCAACTTGGTTTAGGATAAACTGGTTGCTACTTATTGCTTAATTTATTCATGTTGGCTCAATCAATGGAATAGATTTAAATACCCAACATTGGATAATAGCATAATCAACTTGTATTCTGGATATTACCCTTATTTCTTACCTTGAAAACAACAATAACGTTTAGTTTGTATACACATTATGATTTTTAAACTCTAAAAAGGAGGTAAACAAACTTATGTGACAGAATTCAAATTCTCATACGGCTATTTTGTAATTTCATGACATTGCTTACTAAAATTTTATTTTTAAATATTAAATTTGCGGAAATTTTAACAACCCACCGACAAAATAATATAAAACCCTTTTATGAAAAAACTTTACATTTTTTTGCTGCTACTCTTAAGTTCTTTTCAGATTCAAGCACAATGTCTGTCCTTGGCAACACCTTATAACAGTGACAACTCTAATAAAGGTGTTATGTTTAATATTACTACAGGAGCTACTCCTATAACAATCAGCAGTTTTGATATGAACATGATAGGATATAGTACAGGTCTCTTTGAAATTTATTACAAATCGGGTACTTATGTGGGTTATGAATCAAATAGTGGAGCCTGGACATTGGCTGGAAGCGCAACGGTAACTGCTTTAGGGACAAATAATCAAACCCCCATACCCATTGTTTTGGATATTGCCATTCCTGCTAATAGTACTTTTGCATTTTATATTACAAACAATGACCCCGGTATTCCTGCCGGAGTGCGTTACACCAATGGTACCCCTACAACCATAGCCACAGATAGTTACATAAGCATTGTAGGAGGTGTTGGTAAAGCTTATCCTTTTGGTACTGATTATCCTAATCGAAGAGTAAATTGCACCCCTCACTATTACATCACTGGAGGAAGCTGTGCCCAAGAAATGAACCTAAAAGGCAACAGCACAAACATTGCTGATGAAGACTCCACACCTTCAACGGCTGACCATACTGATTTTGGTGCTACGGAATTAACATCAGGTTCAGTAGTACGAACTTTTACGATAGAAAACACAGGAGCGTTGCCACTCAATCTGACTGGAACACCATTAGTAGCCATAAGTGGTACCGATGCTTCCGATTTCTCGGTAACTACCCAACCAACATCGCCAGTGGCAATATCAGGAGGAACTACCACTTTTCAAATTACCTTTAATCCATCGGCAATAGGATTGCGAACCGCTACAGTGAGTATTGCTAATAATGACTCTGATGAAAACCCTTACAATTTTAGTATCCAAGGTACTGGGTATGAATTCCCGACAGCCACAACAAAGAATGTAACTTGCAAAGGAGGAAATGATGGAGCTATTAATCTATCGGGAGTAGAATCATTAAAAGGTAGCCTAACTAGTAATAATTCAGGTGGAGGTATTAGTTTTGATGTTACGCTGAACCGTCCTCTTAACATAACAGGATTTGATTTGAATCTATCTACAAACAGCATGATTCGCTTTTATTACAAATCTGGTACCGCCAATGGGAACGAACTAGACGCTGGAGCCTGGACATTTGTAGAAGAGATTTCGGTAACTGCAGCTGGTTTAAATAACGCCAGTAAACTAAACTTGACAACTCCTCTTGCATTGCCAGCAGGTAATTATGCCTTCTACTTAACTTCAAGTTCAACCTTGCGATATTTAAGTGGATCTAATACAGCTAATGTATGGCAATCTAACGCTGATATGAGTATATATGAAGGTAAAGGTAGACCTACGATTACTCCTGGAGATGAATTTTCAGTTCCCCCCATTACTACAAGAAATTTTTCTGGAAACATTAA
This sequence comes from Flavobacterium salmonis, assembly GCF_903819435.1. Taxonomy (GTDB): domain Bacteria; phylum Bacteroidota; class Bacteroidia; order Flavobacteriales; family Flavobacteriaceae; genus Flavobacterium; species Flavobacterium chungangense. The sequence continues at coordinate 35,035 of NZ_CAIJDP010000044.1, forward strand.
CTATGAGAGCGTTTCGTATTCTTATCTATGGTCTAATGGTGCAACTACAAAAAACGTTACTGGACTTACTGCTGGCAGTTACAGCCTAACGATTTCAAGTAATGGGAATTCATCAACGTCATCGCAGTCTTACACGATAACTGAACCTAATACCACATTAGTTGCAGGTAGTACTAACAATCCAACTACTTGCCTGCCCACAGATGGCAGCATTAGTTTTGCAACTACTGATTTAGCCAATGGTACTTATACTTTAAACTATGCGAAAGACGGAACCCCCACAACAGCAAACATAACGATTACTTCAAATGCGTTTACACTATCAGGTTTGGGTGCTGGTACTTACTCTTCATTTTCGATCATTAACGGGGCTTGTAGTATTTCTCAATCAACTTCCAAAATACTAACTGATCCGGCTAGTCCAACACTTACCGCTGGTACAGCAACCAATCCTTCGACTTGTGGGGGTAACGGAAGCATCGCTTTTACATCAACTAATCTGCCTGACGGGACGTATGCTTTGAGCTTTACAGCATCAGGGGCTACCGCTACGGCAAGCCCGGTGAATGTTACGGTATCGGGTAATGCTTTTACACTTTCTGGTCTGAAAGCAGGAACCTACAGTGATTTTTCTATAACCAATGCCGGATGTACAGGGTCTGTAGCGACATCCAAAATAATTTCTGATCCGGCTAGTCCAACACTTACCGCTGGTACAGCAACCAATCCTGCCACTTGTGAGGGTAACGGAAGCATCGCTTTTTCATCAACTAATCTGCCTGACGGGACGTATGCTTTGAGTTTTACAGCATCAGGGGCTACCGCTACGGCAAGTCCTGTGAATGTTACCGTTTCCGGCAATGCTTTTACACTTTCTGGTCTGAAAGCAGGAACCTACAGTGATTTTTCTATAACCAATTCCGGGTGTACCGGCTCTACAGCGACAGCCAAAACCATTTCGGATCCGGCTAGTCCAACACTTACTGCCGGAGCGGCAACCAATCCTGCGACTTGTGGGGGTAACGGAAGCATTGCCTTTACATCGACAAACCTGCCTGACGGCACATATCCTTTGAGTTTTACTACATCAGGGCCTACCGCTACGGCAAGTCCGGTGAATGTTACGGTTTCTGGCAATGCTTTTACACTTTCTGGTCTAAAAGCAGGAACCTACAGTGATTTTTCTATAACCAATTCCGGATGTACCGGCTCTACAGGGACTGCTAAAACCATTTCTGATCCGGCTAGTCCAACACTTACCGCTGGTACAGCAACCAATCCTTCGACTTGTGGGGGCAACGGAAGCATCGCTTTTAGCTC
>NZ_CAIJDP010000045.1:0-84747 GCF_903819435.1 Flavobacterium salmonis
ATTACACTAAAAAGATACAAAAAAAGGAGCAGAAAACTTTTAGCTTCTGCTCCTTATTAATTAACAATTTATTTGTGAAAAGACTTTTTCAGTGCCCTCTAAAAATTGAGCGGTTTTTTTTATTTCTTCATGGTAAGGACTATTTACTAAGCAGGATACTCCAGTCTGCTCCACTGTAAATTTTATGTTTTGCTGAAAAACTACCTTGATTTACAGCTAGTGAAAAATTCAAAAGACTGTTAAAATAGCAAACATCTGTTCCTACTGAAACTTCTCCAAAAGTATTTACAAACTTTAATTTTCCTTCGTATGCTTTTTTAGTTCCGTTGAAAATTTGAATTTTAACCAAATCTCCTGCTTTTAAACCAAGATTAGCAAATGTTTTTTTATCAATATTTGTCCAGACATTTCCGTATTGAATATCCAAAATCGGAATTCCTCCTTTTATAATTCCTTTTTCGAAAACAGGCTTTTGGTAATCAATTTTTACCACTTCGCTGGCTAGTTTAGGACCGACTTCTTCAAAAGTAATCGTTTTAGAAGCTAAACGGGCTCCGGTAAAAGCATATACATCACGCCCGTGAAAGGTATAAGATTCATTTGAATTCTGACGGCGGTTTTTTACTTCATCAATTTCACGGACTTCCTGAATTCCTAATTGCTCAGCGATTAAGGTTAAAGTTCCATTATCCGGAGTTACAAAATAATGACCGGACTTTGTCAATAATACTACAGAATGTCTTGCTGTACCCACACCAGGATCACAAACCGAAACAAATACGGTTCCCGCAGGATAATACTGAGCCGTTTGCGATAAGCGGTATGCTGCTTCCCAAATATTAAAAGCAGGAATTTCGTGTGTTATGTCAAATATTTTCAAATCGGTTGAAACTCCCATTGCAACTCCTTTCATAGCAGAAACTGCTCCATCTTTCAAACCAAAATCTGATTGAAAAACCAATACGTTATTTTGTGAAAAGCCATTAAATGTAACGACAAACAAAAAAAGTAATAACCGTAATTTCATTTTTTTTATTTTTAGAATTTACGCAAAGGTATTTTATAAATATCAAAAAATAACATATAAAACTTATAAAAAGCATCATTTTATAAATCAATTTTAATGTTTTACAGTTACATTTGTATTTTATTAATTATCCCATGTAATTAATAGGGAATAACTATTCTTTGCAAAACAATACTTAAACCAAACGAATTTATGAGAAAAAAACTAAAACTTATAATTACACTGATTTTCACCTTATCGTGCAGTTTGTTTTTCGCCCAAAATCACGAAATCAACGGAACAGTCACAAACGAAAACGGAGATCCCTTAGAATTTGCAACAGTTCTTATTAAAGGTTCTCAAACCAGCGTTACAACCGATACATCTGGAAAATTTAAAATTACTTCCTCAACAAATTCTCCAAGCTTAATTGTTTCCTTACTTGGATATATACCAAAAGAAGTGGTAGCAAGAGATCATTTTGTTGAAGTTCAGCTCTTCTTTGAAAGCAATAATCTGGATGAAATTGTGGTTGTGGGAAGCCGGAATCCAAAGAAAAGTAAACTTGAAACTGCAGTACCTGTAGATGTTGTGAATTTAGCCAAAATCAGAAATATAACTCCACAAACTACTACAAACGACATATTGACTTATTTGATTCCGTCTTTCAATTCCAACCGACAATCTTCGGCTGACGGAACAGAACATATTGATCCTGCTTCTTTGAGAGGTTTGGGACCAGATCAGGTGTTAGTTTTGGTCAATGGCAAAAGAAGGCATACGACTTCGCTGGTTAATTACCAAAATACCGTCGGAAATGGCTCTGTTGGAACAGATTTAAGCGCAATTCCGGCATCGGCAATTAAGCGAATTGAGGTTTTACGTGACGGCGCAGCTGCACAATATGGTTCTGATGCCATCGCCGGTGTAATCAATTTAGTTTTAAAAGATAATACAGGCTTAGAAGCCAATGCAACTTATGGAGGAACTTCAAGAAATGACGGACAAACGACAAATTTAAATCTAAATTACGGTACAAAAATTGGAAGCAAAGGAGGTTTTATCAATCTTTCGGGAGAATTCAATAACCGTGAAAAGACAAACCGTTCTCAAAACCATAACCTGATTATTTTTGATCAAACCTCTATTGGAAATGGCTCTGGAACTACTTCTTATGATTTTGCAATTGATGCTGCAGAATCTCGTCAGTTTGATGATAACTTGTTAGCCCAAAACGGATTGAAGCGTGATGATTTTAATTTTCAGATTGGAGATGCTAAAATTCAAAATATACAGGGTTTCTTTAATACTTCTATTCCATTAAACGAACAAATCGAATTTTATGCATCAGGAGGTGTCAGTCACAGAAAAGGAACCGGTTACGGATTCAGACGTTTACCAAGTGAAACTGAAAATGTTGTAGCTTCTATTTTTCCATTTGGATTTCAGCCCGAACTAAACTCAGTTGTAACAGATCTTTCTTCTTCTTTTGGGTTTAAATTTAAATTTGGAGAGTGGAAGCTGGATTTAAGCAATACCATCGGACAAAATAAATTTGTTTACGAAGTATCAAATACAAATAACGTTTCATTAGGAAATGCAAGTCCAACAGAGTTTGAGGCCGGAAATCATTCTTTTCTTCAAAATACTGTAAATGCAGATATATCAAGATTATACAAAGAAATTTTTAATGGATTGAACGTTGCTTTTGGTGCTGAATATCGTTTTGAAAAATATAAAATTGTTCCTGGTGAAGAAGCTTCTTATATTGATGGCGGGGCGCAATCGTTTCCGGGATTTTCTCCCTTGAATGCAGTAGATGAAAACAGAAACAGTGTTGGAATTTATGCGGATGTTGAAGCGGATGTTACAGAGAAATTATTGATTGGAGTTGCCGGTCGTTTTGAAGATTATACCGATTTTGGAAATACAATTAACGGAAAATTATCTGCCCGATATAAAATTCTGGACAACCTTTCAGTTCGCGGTGCCATTGGGTCAGGATTCAGAGCGCCTTCATTGCATCAACAATATTTTAATAATATAGCAACCGATGTCGTTGATGGAGAAGTTCTAAATTCTGGTATTTTCAGAAATGACAGCGACGTTGCAAAACAACTCGGAATTCCGAAATTAAAAGAAGAGACCTCTAAAAATTATAGTTTTGGAATTGTTTATTCTCCAACAAAACAATTACATATCACGGCTGATTATTACCACATCAAAATCGACAACAGAATCATTTTGACCGGAAATTTAGGAAACGATGCTTATGGAGAACCCGTTGAGGAACTTCGCAAACTGTTTGCCCAATATGGAGCTGAAACCGGACGTTTTTTCACCAATGCAATTAATACCACTACAAATGGACTTGACGTTGTTATTGATTATGATTTAAACCTTGGAAAAGGAAAATTAAATCTTTCGTTATTGTACAATTACAATGACAACAAAGTTGATGATCAGTTAAACAATATCCCATCCCTATTTGTTGGTCAGGAAGATGTTTACTACGGTCCGCAGGAAAGAAGTTTGATTGAGACCAATACTCCAAAACATAAAGGTACTTTTGCCATTAATTATGGTTTAGACAAATGGAACTTTTTATTGAGAAATACTTATTTTGGAGAAGTAACCAGAGATGGTTTTCCGTTTGGGGGAATTCAGAAACATGACGGAAAAGTCGTAACTGATTTAACTGCAGCATATAAAATAACACCAAAAATTCAGTTTGCATTAGGGGCCAATAACTTATTTGATATTTTCCCGGATAGACAAATTTATGAAAACAGCTATTTCGGAGTATTCAAATATGCTCCGGTTCAGATGGGAACTACAGGGGCTTATTATTTTGGAAGATTGAGTTTAACTTTATAATTTTTAACCAAAAATAAGGCAAAAAGTAGCAAAACCCCGGAGAAGTAAAGTGTCTAAAAAAGCAATAACCGCCCAAATAGGCGGTTATTTTACTTCGGTTCTTTTTGAAATTACTAGTTGAAAATCTACATAAGAAAGCCCCGCAAAATTGCGAGGCATTCCGTTTTTACTAACTCAAATTCAATTATTTCTTAACAAATTTCTTAACGATTTTTTTACTTCCGTTATTTAATTCGATAATATAAACCCCCGTATTTAATGTACTTACATCAATAGGGTTTCCTGAAAATGCTCCAGTAATAATTTGTTGTCCTAATGTATTTACAATTTTAAAAGTATACCCTGAATTGTTTAAAAACGATACATTTAACTCATCGGCTACCGGATTTGGGTATAATGCAAAACTTGAAGTTTCAGTAGTTTCGACTAATCCTGCAGCAATTTCTTCGTTTGTAATGGCCCCTGAAGCTGTAATGTTTATCGAATAATCTTCTACCTGACCATAAGAGAAAGCCTCACAAGATGTTGGAATTCCGTTGTATTTCATAGAAACTCTAACTCTGGTTGTTCCAAGTGTTGCTGTTGCCGGTATTGTGATTGTTCCCGTTACCGGAGTTGTTGTTGATGTGGCTTTTGTCCAAACAGTTTCACCTGAATCGGCAAAATCACCATCCTGATTATAATCTATAAAAACAGCATAACCTTCGCTATAAACAGAAGAGGTCCAACTTGGAGTAATCGTAATAGTATAAGCATTTCCTCTTGCTGCATTTGTAGAAACAGCAGTGTAATTTTCATAACCGGTAGTTCCTGTTGAAGTATTATTAATTGTTCCAAATACCACTTTACCAATTCTCTCGTCTGCGGCACTATTTCCCTGAGAAGTACAATAGGTTACAGTCGCTGCAGTAGTAGTAATATTTACAGTATTGCTGGAAGCAGAAAGATTTCCTGCAGCATCTTTGGCTTTTACACTAAAACTATAAGCCGTTAAAGCGCTTAAACCTGTTACGGCATAAGTTGTTGTAGTAGATGATCCTTTTAAAGTTGTTCCCTGATAAATATTATACCCTGTAACAGCTACATTATCTGTTGAGGCCGTCCATGATAAGTTTGTTGTTGTGCCTGTAGTACCTGAAGCTGCCAGACTTGCCGGTGCCGTTGGCGCTGTTGTATCTGTAGAACTGCTGTAAGCTGCTCCAACCCCCACAGCATAAAATGCATTTGTTGTTGCAATTACCTCTGCTGATCCCGCACCATATAAATCAATTGCCGATTGTATTCCGGAAGTTCTTGCATTTGCAAAAGTTGAATTAGCGGTCAAATAAACGCTCTCCAGCCGATACGCTATTTTTGCTGCCTTGTCAATTGTAATACCCGTAACATTATAGGCATTTCCGATGTCATTTGTACCTGTCTTACCAACTGCTAAAATATAAAACCAGTGATTTAGTACCCCGGAATTTGTATGTACTCCGCAATAATCATTGGATTCTGTAGGTGTACAGTTTGGGTTGATCCAATAGGTTCCGCCATAAGTATCTGGTTGCCCTTCAGCATTTGGGTTACTCATTGATCGTAAAGCAGCATGTCCTGATCTTCTTTCTATATCTTCTCCAATTAACCATATAGATTTTGTTGGTGCGGCAAAATACTCAATACAGGCTCCCCAAATATCCGAAAAAGCTTCGTTCATTGCTCCGGACTCTTTTTGATAAGCTAAGTTTGCTGTGTAGGAACAAATGGCATGACCGATTTCATGACCAGCTACATCAATAGATGTTAAAATATCAAAATAGGTTCCGCTTCCATCTCCGTAAGTCATTACACTTCCGTTCCAGTAAGCATTATCATATGCATTGCTGTAATGCACATAACTTTTTATGATAGTACCTGCGTTATCAAAACTGTTCCTGCCATGTACACTAGACCAGTAATCATAAGTTTTTTCTGCTCCCCAATGCGCATCCAATGCACCATTATCTTTGTTTGTATTTGCATACTCAGCAGCAGTCCAGTTATTATCTGCATCTGTAAAATTTACTGCAGCAGTGTAGCTGGTTCCCTTTTGCATATTAAAGGTATTAATACCCAACCCTCTTGTTGCATCTGCCAATCTATAAGACGATCCGCTTAGAGTTGTTTGTATAACCTGCGTTCCGCTATAACGTGTAGCTGCATTTGCGGCTACAATGGCAACTTTAGAGCTTGAAGATGCTTTTGAGTGGTCTATACTTGTTGCTTTTGATTTGCCATGGCTATATTTTCCAAGATGCTTTATCGTTGCATTGTAAAATAAAACTTTTCCGGTAATAGCGTCTATGTAAACATCACCACGACTTACGGGATTTGTGGCATAAATATCAAACTTGTAAGCCAAACGAACATTATCCCTTGTCCTTTTTTGCCCCTGATCTTCCATCGCTGGTAAAAGGACCAATTCTCCTTTTGGTTTTTCATAATTCATTTCTTTTGCATCAAGCGGAGTCTCCCACAGATATTGCTTTGCGCCAATTTGGCTTATTGCTTTATTAAAAGCTTCATCTGTAGAAAGTTTAGGTGTTATTTCTACATTTTCAAGGTCATAATATTCACCATTCATAGAAATTAATTTGCCACTTTTATAATGTAGGCTATAGTTTGCAAACTCAACTTTAATTCCCTGATTATACAATTGAAATTTTTCATGAGTATAACCATCTTTATCCGTTTCGGTCCTGATTTTGGCAAAAGACTGATTCTCTTTTAGCCCTAATTGATCCTGAAAGACCTTTCTTGAATCGGAATCTTTGTAAGAAGCACTTTCGTTAAAGATAATTGAACTTGGTAATCCGTTTTCGGATACATTTTTCTGACTTACGCGTTTGTCTGTTATTTGCGAAAATGCGGTTAAAGAAAATGTGAACATAATAACTGTCGTAGTGACAATTTTTGGTAATTTTTTTTCCATAATAAAAGGGGTTTAAAATTTTGGTAAATAAATTAAAACAAAATATTTAATGTAGGTAAATACTTTAATTTATGACAAAAATATTTCAATTTTGTTATTTTATCGACGAATTTTGCCTTTAATCGATAAAATACAACGCTTTTTATCTTAAACTCACTTTTATTTAACAATATGTAAAGATTTTGTAAAAATTTACATCAAAAACGATATATTACTTAATTATAAAATATTGTAAAACAATAATTAATAGAAAAAAGAAAGGCATTTTAGAATTTATTCAACAAAAAAGAGGCTGTCCGAAAAGTCGAAGCTAGCCTCTGAGAATTGCATAAATGAAATTCGTCTCCAATAGGAGTCCAAATATTTTAGTATAAAAAAGAGGCTGTCCATACTTTTCGGACAGCCTCCTCCTATTTTAGCAGAACGAAATTAATTATCTTTCCATTTCCGGAATTTCTCCTTCAATTATCAAATCCGCTTCAGTTGAAGCAATAATATATTCAACAGAAACACCTGGCGCACGTTCTAAGAGCTTAAAACCATTTTTCGTGACTTCGAGAACTGCAAGCTCGGTTACTACTTTTTTAACGCATCCTACGCCTGTTAAGGGTAAAGTACATTTTTTAAGAATTTTAGATTCTCCTGCTTTGTTAACGTGCATCATGGCTACTATGATATTTTCGGCAGAAGCCACCAAATCCATAGCGCCTCCCATTCCTTTTACCATTTTACCCGGAATTTTCCAGTTGGCAATATCACCGTTTTCAGAAACTTCCATCGCTCCCAAAATCGTTAAATCAACTTTCTGGCTACGGATCATTCCGAAACTAAAAGCAGAGTCAAAGAAACTCGCCCCCAGGAGTGTTGTAATAGTCTGTTTTCCCGCATTGATAATATCGGCATCTTCTTCTCCTTCAAAAGGAAAAGGTCCCATCCCGAGAACTCCGTTTTCACTTTGAAATTCTACAGAAATATCATCTCTTACATAATTTGCAACCAGTGTTGGAATCCCAATACCAAGATTGACAAAATAGCCGTCTTTTACTTCTTTTGCAATTCGTTTTGCTATATCTTCTTTTGTTAACATATCTTCATGTTTCAATTTTTTAATGTGTCAATTAGATAATGCTCTAGTTATACTGAACATTAATTATTCAATTGACAAATTATCTCATTATCTAATTCTTTTTCGTAAAATACTCCCAGGTTGCTTTTGTAATATCTGCAATTATTTTCTCTGTATCTTCTTTGCTTTCAGTGATTTCTTTTAAATAAACCGAAAGAATAAAGTGCTTTCCATTTGGAAGTTTCACAATGCCTACATCATTCAGGGCAACTCTGAGATTGTTATCATTTGTTCCTGATATACCTGTTCTGTGTGCCAATTCCGTTCCTTCGGGAAGTCCGGCTTTCATCCAGGTAAGCCCTCTTGATGTTTCTACCATTATTTGGTATAAATATTTGGTTGTATTTTCTTTTAAAACTGCTCCTTTATAAAATTTTTCAAGCAATTCAGTTGTTGCTAAAGGAGTTGAAGTATTTACATAAAGGTTTTCCCAAGATTGCATTTGCTCTTCGTTGACCTTGATAACGAAATCCTTAATTCCTTGTTTATTTATAAATTTTTGTACTGTTTTTGTACCTCCAACTAAATTGATCAATATATCACATCCATTATTATCGCTATGCGAAACAGTATAACGCAGCAATTTATCCAGAGTTAAGTAAATATTCCCTTCTGGAAAATCTTCTCTGATAGGACTCCAGGTATCAGGAAGTAAATCTTTCTTTTTAATAAAAATCTTTTGGTCTAATGAAATTTTTCCATGATCAACCTGGCTTAAAACTGCTAAAGCAATATGAAATTTAAAAACGCTCATCAACGGAGCTTTTAGTTTTCCATTAATACTCAAAGTATCTTTATCTTCAATATTCTTAATAGAAATCCCAACCGTTGCATTCTTTCCTAAAATAATCTGATCTAATTTTTCACGAAGTTCATTTGTACTTTGGGCAAAAGTCTGAAACGATAAAAAAGAAACCAGAATTGTATAAAAAAGTTTAGTCATCTTATTAATTTTGAATGTGTTAATTTGATAATTAGACAAATGCTCTTCCTTACACTCAATATTTATTTAATTGACAAATTATCTCATTATCTAATTCCTTTGTCTTACAGTACGTTGTTCTATACGTTTTTCAAATTTTTCTCCCTCAAAAATACGCTGTACCATAATTCCCGGAATATGGATTTGGTTTGGATCTAAAGTACCAACCGGAACCAGCTCTTCTACCTCAGCAATGGTAATTTTTGCAGCACCCGCCATGCAGGCGTTGAAATTTCTGGCTGTTCCTTTGAAGATTAAATTTCCGGCTTCATCGCCTTTCCATGCTTTTACAATGGCAAAATCGGCCTTGAAAGCGTGTTCCATAATGTGCATTTTTCCGTTGAATTCTCGAATTTCTTTCCCTTCGGCTACTTCAGTTCCGTAGCCTGCAGGAGTAAAAAAAGCAGGAATTCCGGCCTGAGCAGCACGGCATTTTTCAGCCAAAGTTCCCTGAGGCGTTAATTCAACTTCGAGTTCACCTGAAAGCATCTGACGTTCGAACTCAGCATTTTCTCCAACGTAGGAAGAAATCATTTTTTTGATTTGTCTTTTTTGAAGCAGCAAACCTAGACCAAAATCATCAACGCCTGCATTATTAGAGATGCAGATTAAATCAGTAATTGGAGTTTTTACTAAGGATGCAATGGTATTTTCAGGAATTCCGCATAAACCAAATCCTCCAAACATAATGGTCATTCCGGATTCGATACCTGTTATTGCGTCGTGTACACTGTTTACTTTTTTTGTAATCATAACAAACTGTCTTTATTACTGGGTAATTTTAATAAAAATAAGATTTTTAGATTGAATTATAACGATTTCGTAAAAATAAATCTATTGTATATCAAAAAAATATCCTTTTGCATTCATCTAATTTAAGATGGTAACAAAAGGATATTTTTAAATTTAAAAAGCTAAAGCTATAGTTCGAACTCTTCTGTATTTTGTTCTGTCTGAGTAGTATCTTTTACAACGGCAGCAGGTCTGGTGTAACAATCTACTTTGATTGAAAGATTCGCCGGACGCTCAAACTCTGATTTTGAAACCTGAAGTGCAGGATCAGCATAACATTTTTTCATAAAGTAAGCCCAAACCGGCAATGCAGCTGTAGCTCCCTGTCCGTAAGTTAAACTTTTGAATCGTGCCGAACGGTCCTCGCAGCCAACCCAAACTCCTGTAACTAAATTTGGAACCATTCCCATAAACCATCCATCTGACTGATTTTGCGTTGTTCCGGTTTTACCCGCAATAGGGTTCGTAAACATATACGGATAACCTGTCCAACGGTTGTCTCCACTACCCCCTCCTTGCGTACGCAAACGAGCTCCCGAGCCTGTCTCTGTAACACCCTGAAGCAATTTGATCACAGCAAAAGCAATGTCTTTGTTTAAAACGTCGTGTGATTCAGGAATTGGTTCATAAATCACCTCTCCGCTTTTATTCTCAATACGGCTCAAAAACTGAGGTTTCACATATACACCCTGATTCGCAAATGTACTGTATGCGGCAACCATATCTTCAACCGTAATATCAACAGCTCCCAATGCGATAGAAGGCTGTACCGGAATTTCAGTTTTAACGCCTAATTTTCGTGTAAGCTCTACAACAGCCTCAGGACCAGTTCTGTCTATTAATTTTGCAGAAACGGTATTGATGGAACCGGCTAACGCCTGTTTTAAAGTTACCATCCCGCGATAGGTATGGTTTGAGTTTTTTGGTTCCCAGTCCTCTGTTACGTGATGGCGTCCTTTGTGAATCATAAACGGTCCGTCTAAGATTGAATCACAAGGCGACATATTTAATTGTTCAATTGCTGTAGCATAAACAAAAGGCTTAAAAGTAGAACCTACTTGTCTCGCCCCCTGCCCTACGTGATCGTATTGGAAATATTTATAATTAATTCCTCCAACCCATGCTTTGATATTTCCGGTTTGTGGTTCCATTGCCATTAAACCAGATTGTAAAAAGTGCTTGTAATAACGAATGGAATCCATTGGCGTCATAGTCGTATCACGCTCTCCTTTCCAGGTAAAGATTCTCATTTTTGTTTTTACTTTGAATGAAGCAATGATATCATCTTCGCTTTTGTCCATTTCTTTCATCTGGGCCCAACGAACAGAATTTTTCATCGCCTGCATCATGATTCTGTCTGTTTCAGCTTTGGTAATATTTACAAAAGGCGCATTTTTATTGGTTTTCATTTCAATAAAAAACTGCTGTTGCAGATTCTTCATGTGTTCTGCTACAGCTTCTTCTGCATAGCCCTGCATTCTTGAATCGATAGTTGTATATATTTTCAGGCCATCTTTGTAGATATCATAATCGGATCCGTCCGGTTTTTTGTTATCCGCCATCCACTTTTTCATGTAATCACGGAGGTATTCCCTAAAATAAGTTGCCATACCTTCACGGTGGCTTTCTAATTTAAATTTTAAAGCTATTGGTAATGCCTTGTACTTCTCTTTTTGAGATTCCGTAATCATCTTGGCTTTTACCATTTGACCGAGTACAACATCACGACGGTTTTTAACACCAGCAGGATTTCGCAATGGATTATAAAGAGATGAATTATTAAACATTCCAACCAATATTGCCGATTCGTCTATAGTTAAATCTTTTGGTTCTTTTGAAAAATAAGTTTGAGCTGCCGAACTTACCCCAACCGCATAATTTCCGAAATCATAAACGTTGCAATACATCGCTAAAATTTCATTTTTAGTATACTGTCTTTCCAAACGAATGGCAATAATCCATTCTTTTATCTTTTGCACTATTCTAAAGGGCAAAAAGCTAGATCCTCCACGATGAAATAACTGTTTGGCCAACTGCTGTGTTAAGGTACTAGCTCCTCCATTAGTTCCCAAGGAAAAAGCAGCACGTAAAGTTCCACGACCATCAATTCCTGAATGCTCATAAAAACGTGCATCTTCAGTTGCAACCAAAGCATCTACAAGATTTTTCGGTAAATCCGAATATTTCAATTGAGACCTGTTTGTTTTAAAATACTTTCCAATAACAACTCCATCTGAAGAGATAATTTCAGTGGCTAAATTAGAATCCGGGTTTTCTAAGTCTTCAAAAGATGGCATAGACCCAAAAATACCCCATGAAGCAAATAAAAAGAAGGCCAGAATACCAACTAATCCATAAGCAAAAAATCTCCAGAATTTTTTTTGATAGTATTTAATATCTTTTATACTATTTGTTTGATTGTTTTTTTTAGTAGCCATAACTATTTTCTAATCTTTTTGTTCTATTCTAAAACCTACATCTGTAATACCTTCTAATTCCTGAACTCCCGGAATTTTTCCTGACTGCCTGACAGCTTGTTTGATATTTACTTTATATTTTCCTCTAAACTTTACGTTTTCTTTGTAAAACAATTTACTTTCTTTAATATCCGTAAATCCGTTTCCTAACAGATTACCTTCGGCATCAGCCATATCATATTCTAATGTATCAATTTTTGTAAAGCCATTTGGCATTTCGAGAGAAACAATTAAAAACAGATTTTTAAAAGGATAATTGTTGTTATCTCTCAAATTTACAAACAAATTATATCGTTTTGTAGAGTCTAATACTGGCAAATCGAAGGTTACAATACTGTCTTTGTGCCAGGCACTTCCAACAGATTTGTACTCATCAAATACTCTTTTTTTATCACATGAAAAAAGAAGTACGGCTGCCAAAAGAAGAATTCCGCTATTTTTTATTCTCATTTTTAGTAATAATTATAGGTTTCCTTGGTTCAGCTGGTTTATTATCATTCGATTTGGGTTTATTCGAATGATTGGGTTTATTGTTATTGTTTGATTTATTCTGATTATTGGGTTTATTATTGTTCGGCCTATTATTACTTCCTGCTGCAGGCTTATTATTATTTCCCTGTTGAGGCTTGGCAGGAGTCGCTACTATTGCAGGTTCAGCATTCTGCTTGCGTTTGCGGTTTGGCTTTTTCTTCTTTTTAGGCTGGTCAAAACGCGTTAAACTTTCCTGACCCATTGCGTTATTAAAGTCTTTTTCAGGCTCTGAAGTTACTTCAATAGCAAAATCTTCTAATGAAGAAACTTTGTTTTTCTGTTTATTTTCTGCAATAATTTCTTTTACCTGATCAATTTTTAAAACATGCCAGTTTGCAAAATTGTTCGTGTAAGCAAACCACATTAAACCTTTAAAAATATCCTGTTTCTGACAAATAGCATCCCCTTTTTCGGTTACTAATTTAGTATCATAATCCGGAAAATCCTTCAACGCATCCATGTACGTGTCTAATTCATAGTTTAGACAGCATTTCAATTTTCCGCATTGTCCGGCTAATTTTTGTGGATTTAAAGAAAGCTGCTGATAACGAGCCGCTGAAGTATTTACACTCCTAAAATCGGTAAGCCAGGTAGAGCAGCAAAGTTCTCTACCGCAAGAACCAATTCCACCCAAACGAGCAGCTTCCTGACGGAAACCCACTTGTTTCATTTCGACTCTGGTACTGAATTCTTTTGCAAAATCTTTAATCAGAAGTCTAAAATCGACCCTGTCATTTGCTGTGTAATAAAATGTTGCTTTTGATCCGTCTCCCTGAAATTCAATATCCGAAATTTTCATTTCCAGTTTATGCTGAATTGCCAATTCACGGGCACGAACTTTCATAGGCTCTTCACGATCACGCGCCACAGACCAAATATCAATATCTTTTTGAGATGCTTTTCTGTAAATTTTAGGAACTTCATTACTATCAGGATTCACCCCTTTTTTCTTCATTTGAATTTTAACCAATTCGCCTGTCAGAGTAACAATTCCAATATCATGTCCTGGTGAAGCCACAGTGGCTACAATATCACCAATACTTAGGGTTAATTTCTCTGAATTTCTAAAGAATTCCTTGCGTCCGTTCTTAAAACGAACCTCAACACAATCAAAAATTGCATCTCCATTAGACGGACTCATGTTCGAAAGCCAGTCAAAAACCGTTAATTTATTGCAGCTGTCGGTACCGCAAGTCCCATTATTTTTACAACCTTTTGGTGCGCCGCCATCTGAGGTTGAACAACTTGTACATGCCATAATTATATATGTAGTGTTGCAAAAGTGCAACTTAAGTTCATAAACGTTTGATCGGTAAAGATAGTATTTTTTTTAGTTTGCATTTTATGGATAAAAACTAAAGGGTTGTTAAATAAAATATATAAATCTTTTTACGTTAATTTCTTTAAAACTTTAATCTTATTTTGCTTCAGTTTCAGGATGATTTCTATGAAAAAATGTATTCTGCATGTTTTGCAGCACAAATAGATATTTCTAATTTTCATTCTGAAATACATTTATGATTTTTATGTTTTATCTTACAGCGTAGTTTGGA
Source organism: Flavobacterium salmonis (assembly GCF_903819435.1). Lineage (GTDB taxonomy): Bacteria > Bacteroidota > Bacteroidia > Flavobacteriales > Flavobacteriaceae > Flavobacterium > Flavobacterium chungangense. The sequence continues at coordinate 14,295 of NZ_CAIJDP010000045.1, forward strand.
AGTCAATGATTACAAACTAAAATTAAACTTATTTCATTTTAAAATACATTTCAATCAAATGCAAATACAAAACCAAATTGAAAGTTTCCTTTTTCAGGGAAAATTTGACGAGGCCAGAAAATGCCTGAATAACGGAGAAAATTTTAACGAACAATATCTAAAAAATAACTTTTCGCAAATAGCAGCCAAAATTATTGAAGCCAAAGAAATTGATTTCATCGAAAAATTAATAAAAGCCGGCTTTATTGAAACTGATGTTTACGAACTTGACAGTTTTGACAAATCAATTTTTAATCCGTTAACACGCTATTTAAAAGATGATGACGAATCTATTATTTTCTTCAAAAGATTGATGTCGAAAATAGACAATATCAATGATGAGATAAGCGATAAGACTTTATTGGGTTATTTCTTTGAAAATGGTGCTTCTGCAAAAATTGTTAAAATCCTGATAGATGATTTTGGGGCGAACACACAATATAAAAACAATGCAGGAGAAAATTTCATTTATAATGTACTAAGCTCTTATGGCTTAGATCCAGAGAAAGCTAAAGAATATATTTCTTTACTTTTGGAAAGTGGTGTTGACATTAACGAAAAAAACATCGTCGGAACAACTCCGTTAATCTCTGCCGTTAAAAGAAACAAAAAAGAACTTATACTATTTTTAATTGAAAACGGTGCAGACACCAATGAAACCGACAACCTCAACAATACTGCATTTTATTATGCCGTAGCAGAACAGTTTTCGTATGACATGTACGATACTCTGGCCTCAATTTCTTCACCTGATTTTAATATTCTCAATAAAGACGGGCGAACTTTATTAACTAATTTTATCATTTCAGTTTCAGGTGCTCCCGGCGATATTAAATTTTTAGAAAGGTTGTTGGCTGATGGTGCCGATGTGAATTTCTGTGCTCAATATTACGGACAGCCAAAATCAGGAATAGATTTTATTGTAGAAAAGAAATCGGATATTTTAAAATCGGTTTTAGACAATGTTTCTTTGGACGTGAATGAACAGGACAATCAAGGAAACACTATTTTACATAAAGTCTGCGCTTATAATGTCAATTATGATACCGAAATGGCGAAAGAAACCTATCGAAAAGTAAAATTATTGCTCGATCACGGTGCCGATATTTCGATTACAAATGATAAGGATGAAACGGCTTTAATACTGGCATCTGCAGACAATCTGAAAATTAAAACGGTTGAACTTTTAATGAAACAATAAAACTTAAAAAACTTATACATGTCAATGTCATTTATAATTGCCTGTGAAAACGGCAACCGAAAAATAGCCGAATTACTACTTCAAAACAAAGAAGTCGATGTAAAATATACTGACGAAAAAGGAAGAACTGCAATTCACTATGCTGCACACAGAGGTTATCTGGATATTGTAAAAATCCTAACCGAAAATGGAGCCGATATCAACTACGAAGATCATCAGGGAGAAACTCCTTTATATTTTGCATGTCTGCAAAAGCAAAAACAAACTGCCCTGTATCTTTTAGAAAATGGCGCTGAAATTACAAAAAATGATAAATACGGAAATAGTCTGCTGCATTTAGTTGTTCAGACTGCGCAAATCGAAATCGCAACAAAGTTGCTTGAAGCAGTAACTGATGTTAATTTACTGAATAACAATGGAGAAACTCCGCTATTGTTGGCTTCGGCAAAACTAAACAGAGAAATTATTCAGTTGCTTTTAGACAAAGGGGCCGATATTAATGTAACCGATAAACAAGGAAATACGCCTTTGCTGTATGCATGTTATACCAAATCAATCCCAATGGTTACTTTGCTTTTGGATAATGGAGCAGATATTAATCAGGTCAATTATTCCGGTGAAAATGCCCTTTTGATTGCCTGTTACGAAACCAACAGAATGCTTGCAAAATTATTGGTAGAAAGAGGAGCAGATGTTTTCACATCGAACAATACTGGTTATTCACCTGTTTGGTACGCCTGTGCCAATAATCAAAAAGAGATTGTTTCCTTGTTTTTGGAGAATGGCGTTGATGTCAATTACAGCAAACCTGTTGCGGGCGATACCTCTTCAATGAATGATTATCTGGATTGGATTGTCAGTGCAACCAATATTTCAATCGATTCTGGTTTCACATTGAACAGTTCTTACTCTTATGGCGGAGAAAGCCTGTTGCATGTAGCAACAAAAAAAGGCAATTTAAGCATGGTGAAGTTATTAATTGATGCCGGAGCCAATATCAACATCCAGGACGAATCCGGAAATACACCTTTGCATTACAGCGCTGCAAACGGAAAGAAGGATGTTGTAAAATATTTACTCGAAAACAAAGCCGACGCATCAATCGTAAACATAAAAGAGCAAAAAGCGATTGATTATTCGAATGTAAAAAGTTTTAATGAAATTACGGAATTGATTTTGCAATACGCTCCTTCTGGAACTGTTGTAAGACCAATTCAAAGAGATGAAGTTCCAAAAGCTGATGTTTCAAATGCTATGGAAGGAAAGAAAAAAGCCTTATTAGATTTGAAGGAACTTTTGGATGCCGGAATTTTGACATCAGAAGAATTTGAAAGTGAGAAAAGCAAAATTTTGAAAGGGTAAATTACAAAATAATAGTGCTATATTGCTAGATATTAACCAACGGTTTCAACCGTTGGTTAATTTAAATCTCAGGTTTTACTTTAGAATTGACAAAAGAAAATGTTTACCATATATCTTAAAAGAAAGAAGAGCGAATAACTATTTTTCTATTTCAATAAATTATCGAATATTTTTCTAAATCTCTTACTTTAGTCTTTTTATTTCTTTATCAAAATCAGAAATTATTTTTTGGGTTTTATTGAATACTTCATATTAAATAATTGCTTTTTTATCGGCTTGTATTTTAGACGTTTTTCCTTTGCCTTCCAGAATTTTATAATCGTTAAACGTTAGGAATTTGTTGACGCTGGTTGCCAATTGTTCCATCGTAAAAGTATTCTCACGTTCAATCAATCCTTCTATATAATCAAAATATCCTGTTACCGTACGTTCCAATTGTTTGATTTCTTTTTCCTCTAAATAATTTTTAGCAACAATCACATCCGATTTTAAAACTCTCCCGTTTGGACCGTTTTTCCAGCTAGTCAGTCCCATATTTTCTTTTTTGGCATCAGCCGTTTTAAAAATGATTTCGGCAGCTGTTTTTCCTGTTATGGCGAAATGAAATTTATTTTGAACGATGGCATAGAAGTTCTTTGTTACTTCAGAATTACTGTCATAATCAATACTGCACTCTGCAAAAATATCGGTTACCTGTTGGTAAATCCTTCTTTCGCTCGACCGGATTGAACGAACCCTTTGCAATAATTCTTTGAAATAATCTTTGCCAAAAATAGCCTGACCTTGTTTTAAACGGTTGTCGTCTAAAACAAATCCTTTGATAATGTATTCTTTTAAGGTTTGAGTCGCCCAAATACGAAACTGGGTGGCTTTGGCAGAATTTACTCGATAGCCAACTGAAATTATGGCATCCAAACTATAATGTTTTACTTTATAATTTTTACCGTCTGATGCAGTTGTCGAGAAAACCTCGGTAACTGAATTTTCTTCTAATTCATTACTTTCAAAAATATTTTTTAAGTGTAATGAAACATTGTCAGTTGTACAGTTGAACAATAATGCCATTGCTTTTTGTGAAAGCCACACCGATTCATTCTAAAGCAAAACATCAACACGAATTTCTCCGCTGGGTGCTGTATATAAAATAAAATTCTTCAAATCATCCTTCATAACATGTAGGTAATGCGTTTTAACAAATGTAGCTAATGTCCACAAAAAAAACCTATTCTGTTAAATACAAAATAGGTTTCCTGAATTAGTTTTAAAATAAATTTATCCTAAAATCTTATATATTTTATCTGACAATCTGATTCTGAATGGCACTTCAAAAGTCACCTTGTCTCCAATTTTTGCAGATTGAGTTTCGGCACCATCAACAATGAATTTTTCCAAAACCAATTCCTGTTCACCTGTTGTTGGCCCTGAAATTAAAATTTTGTCCTCTGCATTCAGTTCGCCATTCTCAACAGTAAATTGACCTACTTGTGCTTTTACGTAATAATGTTCTGCTTTTCCAAGAAGTACTTTTTTGACTTTTACTTTTTGACGAATATCGGCAGGTTTATTAGCAGCTCCCAAAGCAACGTTAGGCAACTCCCCTGAGTGTTTGAATTTTAGATTTTCTGATTTTCCTTTTCTAAAAACTTTATTACCAACTTGTTTTCCGGCTCTTAATCTTACCTGATCTACCAAAGGCATGTTTACAACTTCAAGGCATTCAGCAGAACAGCAGTTTTGCATAGCCGATTTACATTCGTCACATTGAATGAACAATAAATGACATCCGTCGTTCTCGCAATTGGTGTGATTGTCACAAGGTTTTCCGCATTGGTGACATTGTGAGATAATATCATCTGTAATTCTTTCGCCAAGGCGATTATCAAATACAAAGTTTTTCCCGATAAACTTGCTTTCCAAACCTTCTTCTTTAAGCTGTTTAGCATAATTGATGATTCCGCCTTCTAACTGAAAAACATTTTTAAAACCCTGATGTTTAAAATAAGCACTTGCTTTTTCACAACGAATTCCACCTGTGCAGTACATTACGAGGTTTTTATCTTCCTTATGATTTTGAAGCTGTTCGTTGATAATCGGCAGACTCTCTCTGAAAGTCTCCACATCCGGAGTTATAGCGTTTTTAAAATGCCCTACTTCACTTTCGTAATGATTTCTAAAATCAACCACAATTGTATTTGGATCATCAAGAATTTCGTTAAATTCTTTAGCTTTCAGGTGAATACCTATATCGGTTACATCAAATGTTTCGTCGTTTAAACCGTCAGCAACAATTTTATCGCGAACTTTAATAGTCAATTTTAAAAAGGAATGGTCGTCATGTTCTACTGCTTCATTTAAACGGATGCCTTTCATGAAATCGTAAACTTCGAGAGTGGCTCTAAAAGCCTCCAGATTTTCTTCAGGAATACTCATTTGAGCATTTATTCCTTCTGTGGCAACGTAAATTCGGCCTAAGGCATCGAGCTTGTTCCAGGCTACAAATAAATCGTCGCGAAATTTTTTGGGATCTTGAATTTTGGCATACGCATAGAAAGACAACGTTAGTCGTTGTTTACCGGCATGATCGATCATGATGGCTCTTTCTTCTGCGCTTAAGGTGTTGTACAGTTGCATGCTATAAACAGTTTAAGTTTAGAATTATTTTTTGAAAGGTGCAAAGTTAGAAAAAAGCGCTTAAGTTGCAAAGATTCTAAGTTCCTATGTTTTAAAAAGTCGTTGAAAACCTAAAGGTCTTTGAGACTTTGATTTTTAGCCCGGATGGGAGCGGCATCCTTTTGTGCAGGGGTTCGGCACAAAAGATAGAGCGGACAGCCGGAATAGCTTCAAATAAAAAAGACTGCCTAAATAAATAGACAGTCTTCATATAGCTTCTTCGTAACTTAATTAACAGAACTCGTTAAACGCGTCTTGCAAATTCTCAGCAATCAATTCTGCCGGACGTCCTTCGATGTGGTGACGCTCTAACATGTGAACCAATTCTCCGTTTTTGAACAAAGCCATAGATGGCGATGATGGAGGAAAAGGAAACATATGTTGTCTTGCAGCATCAACCGCTTCTTTGTCAACACCAGCGAAAACCGTAATTAAATGATCTGGTTTTTTAGCACCTTCTAAACTCATTTTTGCTCCCGGACGTGCGTTTCTTGCAGCACAACCACAAACAGAGTTTACAACTACTAAAGTGGTACCTTCAGCTTTGATAGCGTTATCTACGGCGTCAGCACTATGTAAATCTTGAAAACCAGCAGATGTCAATTCAGCTTCCATTGGTTTTACCATTTCTTGTGGATACATATTATTTATCTTTTAAATTTAACTTTTGATTTTGCAAAGTTACAAAGTTTAGTGGCAACAACTTAATTTGAAGTATAAAGTTTTGTTATAGTTCAATTGTTAAAAAGTCGAAAGTTTGAAAGGCATAAAGTTGAAAGTCAAAAGGCATCCTGATATAAGTTCAATCTTGTCATGCTATAGAAATCTAAATTTGTAGCTTACAGACTTTGAGATTCCTATGGAATGACAAAAATTATGTTTAAAATAAATACCGACACAATGCCTTTATAAATGGTATTTTAGGGCATTTTAAAATCACTTTGAGGTCTTCTATTAAATTGGTTTCTTCATCTAAAAACTTAAAAATCAATGCTGGATTATCTTTTTTAAATAAAGATGAAAAAATACGGCTTCCTAATTCGTTATTTCTATACAGAATATCCAAAAGTAATAAATCATAAAACCAGAATTTGCTTTTTTTATGAAACGATGACATTTTAAAATTTTCAGTCTCAAGAAAAGCAATCAATTCAGATGATTTTTTATCTGAATTTTTAAACGTATAACCTGTACTTGCTTTTGTCCAGCCTCCTGCAGTACCAATATTTAATACTCTTTTAGTGTTTTTATTCCAAAATGGAAAACAGGTCATCGGAATGCTGCCTTGTTCTTTTTCGATAATTTCATACTGATCGGCGCCAAAATTCTTAAGATAAATTTGAATTTCCTTTTCATATTCTGCTTTTTCAAGCAGCTTCTCTGAAAACAATGTATATTCGACCAAAGCTTCAGTTTTAGAAGTAGGCAAAACATACATAAACCTTGTATTTCCTTTTTGTTTTACCGAAAAATCCATAAAAGTTACTTTTTCAGGATTAAAAACTTCGGCTTCTGTTTTCACAAACCAACCTGTAAAATGCTGTTGTAAAACGGGATATTTTTTCTGATTCTGAGTAAAATCCTTAGTATAAATGCTGTTAAATAAGTAATTGGCCGTATATCTGTTTTCTTCTGTACCTACAAAAACATGAGTATCTAGTTCATTGATATCCGTTACTTTTTCAGTCAAAAAAGTGATATTGGAATTATTAGAAATCTCTTTAAAAATAAAATTATAAAAATCTAACCCGTTAATTTTATTGTATTGATAAGGCCTGAGCTCTAAATCTCGCTTGAAATTTTCATTGGCAAACAAAGCCAAATCCCATTTTTTTGAAATAACAGAATCCCACATACTTTCATTCTTATCCCAAAAACACCAGGTTCTGTCGTTTGTTTTTTTTGAATCCTGATCTAACAATAAAATAAGTTTATCCGCGAATTTTCCGGACAAAATCATCTTGTAAACCGTCATCAAAGCAGCCTGACCTGTTCCTGTAAAAATATAATCGAAGTGTTTGATTTCTGAAGAATTCATTCTCAAAAATAGCAATTTTATTCTTCCAATTTTTGTAAAAGAATTTTAAAATCCTTCGGGCTTAAATAACTATTATACTGAAAGATGATTTCATTTTTTTGATTTAAAACACATAAAACCGGATATACAATCTGGTTATTTATCCTTCCCAGCTGTAAAGCCAGTTCATGCACACCCACATTATTTCCTGAAGGTTTATATCTAAACAACTGATTATTAAAAGTTATATCTCTTCTTTCTTCTGCATTCAAATCAATAAAATAAAAATTTGAATTTAATTTTTCAATAATTTCCTGATTTTTGAAAGTCGTCGCTTTCATACGCTGGCAAAACTGACACCAGTCAGTATGGATAAAAACGATTATTTTTCGCTTTTGAATTTGCTGTAAACTATCCATTGCTTCAAATGATCTGTTTTGAAGCTGACTGAATCCTGTTGAGTTGATTCCGAGAAAGAGGAGAATTATAGCTAGCTTTTTCATTTGTTAGTTTTTTAAATCCGATGTCAACCTGAGCGGAGTCGAAGGCTAGTAAATTGGAAAGGGCTTCGACTCCGCTCAGCCTGACAAATGTTTTCCAGACATCTGCATTTACCTGAAAGTATACCGCAACCCAAAAAAACCTCGAATAGTTTGATTCTGCCCATATACATAGGTGGTATCAAAAGGTAAACCATCCGGATTTTTATCAAACGGATCATCAGCACCGGAAATCAAAAACGGGTTATTCTGCATTGGTGTAAAATTTAGCAGATTCTTGATTCCACCGTAAATTTCAAAATCCTTCCAGCCGGAATACGTAAACTGAATATTCTGAATGCTGTACCTGGGCGACTCAGGACTTCTTGGATCGGTTTCGCCCAGCAAAGGCAATTTCATTGGGCTGTATACATTACCTGTATAGTCTATTAACAACTTTAGTGGTTTTACTTTATAGGAAACACTCCAAGTTGCTGTAAAATTCTCTGTCAGAAAAGGCCGTTCCGAAATCACATCCTGTACATTTTTGTTATCTAAAAATGTTGCGCCAAGAATAAATTTTAAGCCCGAAGGAAAATTCAGATCAACATTGGTACTAATTCCCTGGCTTAAAGCATAACCATCGATATTGTCGTAAATGATTTTATTGGGATCGGTTTCGTAATCTGAAATGATTTTATTGCTGAAACGAGTATAAAAAGCTGTCGTTTCAATTCCTATAAAAGTTCCATTTCCAAAATTTATCTTCTGAATATAATTTAAATTCACATTTACAGATTTCTCCGGTTTTAAATTATTAGCAATTACAACATCTCTTGAACCTGTAAGTGCAGCGTGATCTTCTGTAAATAAATTTACAACGCGAAATCCGGTTCCGGCATTTAATCTGAAGATGGAGTTTTCATTTGCTTTGAAACGATAAGCAAATCTTGGTGTAAAAATGGAACCATGAATAGAGTTATAATCGTAACGCGCTCCCAACAAAACCTGACTTTTTGGCGAAAACGTAATTTCATCCTGAATAAAAATTCCGGGTAGCCATGTACTTTCGGCATCTTTTGTTCCTGCTGTATTGTCGTCATAATATGTATAGCGATTTGCAATTCCGGCAAGCAAATCATTTTGACCAATCTTTCTATCCCAGGTTAACTGCAAAAAACCAATTTTTTGGTTAGCAATATACGATGTCGTCCCGTAGCGGCTGTCCTGGTAATGTATGTTCCCGGAGAATGAAAGCATCAGTTTTTCTTCAAAAGGCAATTGGTAACTTCCTATTAATTCTCCTCTTTTTGTGTATATGCTTTCACCGTAAATCTCATCACCTCCACGGTATTTCTTCTCCCAGCGTACATCTCCACCCCATCGATCTTCATACATTCCGCGGGCTGCGATAGTAAATAACCGATTATTATTTCGCTGAAAACTCCATTTATTAAAAACCGAAATTCTTTCTGAAAGAGTTACATCTGTAAAATTATCCTTGTCTTTATCTATTGTCTGATCATAGTTAAAGTAACTAACCCCTAAAATTGAAGTTGCTTTTTTTCCGGCATTAAACTTCATTCCTAAATCGAGATTACTTTCAAAATAAGTAGTTGTAAAATAGTCTGCAGAAAAAACCGGTGCATTTGTTGGACTTTTAGTGATAATATTAATTAGGCCTCCAACCGCTTCACTTCCATACAGAGAAGAAGCCGGCCCTTTTACAATTTCAATTCGTTCCACCAAAGAATTTGGAATTCCGGATAATCCGTAAACTGTCGATAAACTGCTGACAATGGGCATACCATCAATTAAAACCAATGTATACGGTCCTTCTAATCCGTTAATGTGAATATCTCCTGTATTGCAGACACCACAATTGAGCTGTGGTCGAACACCGTTAATGTTTTGCAGTGCATCATAGATACTTGGAGTTGGATTTTTTTTGAAGAAAACTGAAGAATAAACTTCAACAGGTACAGCACTTTCTAATCGTTTTACCGGTTTTAAAGTTCCGGAAACTACCACTTCATTTAATTGATTATCATTATCAGTAAATTCAAAATTATAGGATTGTACAGCATCTTTAATAACTTGAATTTTCTTTTTCAAGCTCTGAAAACCCATTTGAGAAATTTGAATCGTATAATTTCCAACAGCAACATTTTCGAGCGAATAATATCCTAAACTATCCGTAACTGTTTTTTGTTTTGTACCTAATAAATGAACGTTTGCAGCTTGTATTTTTCTTCCTTCAGCTGAAATAAAACCGGAAACAGAAGTGATTTCCTGTGCATAAGAAAATTGTAAAGTAAACAGAATCAATATTACTATTGAGTTTTTCGTTATCATAAAATTAAATTTAGACAAAACTAAAAATTAAATTTGACAAACAATGATTATAAATCAAAAAAAACAATTCAATTTAAATCAAGATGTTATATTTCTCTTTAAACATAACAATAGCTCAAACAAATGATTCCTCAATAAGTCCTTTGTTAATTGCCGCCCCAGCAAAAGATCCGGACGAAACTGCCAAAGCCACAGAACGCATTTGAGTCGTAGCATCTCCGCTTGCATAAACACCGTAAACAGTTGTCTTTTGCATCAAATCGACTTTTATTAATCCTTGATCACTGAGCCCACAGCCTAAAATTTGTGGCAACGAACAATGCTGTTTAAATGCCGGTCTTGCATAAATGTCTTTTACATCAATCTTTTCTCCGTTTTTGAAAACAATATTCGAAATGTATCCGTCATTATGTTCAAAAGACTCTAATTCTTCTTCCAAAATCAAAACAGCATGCTTTTTAAGAATTTGCGTTTGTTCAGAAGTTAATTCTGATTTACCGTTTGTACATAAAATTAAATCTTTAGTCCAGTTCGAAATCAGTTTTGCATATTCAAAACCCATTTCGCCATTGGCAACAATAGCTGTTTTTTGATTTTTGACTTCATAACCATGACAATACGGACAATGTAAAACCGATATCCCCCAACATGCTGCAAAACCTTTAATCTCCGGAAATAAATCTTTAACGCCTGTTGCAAATAATAGCTTTTTAGACGTAAATAGTTCCCCCAATTCTGTTTTTATTTCAAAACCATTTTGTGTTTTAACAACTTCACTGGCAAGTCCATTGTAAAATTGAACTGTCTTGTAAAATTCAACCTGCAATTTAGCTTTCGCCAAAATTTCTGCAGGAGTTTCCCCATCGTGAGTAATAAAATTATGAGAATGTGGTGTTTGCCTATTACAAGGCAAACCACTGTCGATAAGTAAAACCTGACGTAAAGAACGTCCTAAACTCATCGCTGCAGATAAACCGCTGTAACTGCCTCCAATAATAATCACTTCAAAATTCTTTTCCATAAGGGTAATTTTTAATGATTTTGTTTTTTGTGTAATTTATAATTCAATAAATGTCCGATGATCATTCCGATTCCTCCTAAGTAAATTAAGTCAATATGAATTTCAAATATCATTTCACCTAAAATACTAATCCAAATAAGACTCATCGAAACAACCAGAATTGAGGATACTAAAACCGATGATTTTTTTATAATTTTGAAAATAGCAAAAACACCAATTAAAGCAAACAACAAATCAATTACCGGATTATGATTTAGCCCAAAAGGGAGAATAGTTAAAAGTGGAAAAATCAAACAATGCACTAAACAAATAGTAGCTGTTGACAATCCTAAAATATCATAAAAAGATGTTGCAGTTTTCTTCATTTCACGTACATTTGCTTTAATGCAATTTTGTTGCAAATATATACATAAAAACCAAATTGCAACAATGTTGCGATATTATTTTTTATTCGAAAAAAAATGAAAACAACTAGAAATACCACAGCAAAGACGGCCGTTTTAGAGATTTTTGGGAAATCTAAAACTGCTCTGTCACACACAGAAATTTACAAACAAATTGAAGATGTCTGTGATCGCGTTACTGTTTACAGAATTTTAGACCGTCTGGTTAATGATGATATCGTGCACAAAATAGTTGATCTTGACGGTACTGTAAAATATGCAAAATGTAACCATCATGCACAACGGGTTCACATTCATAATCATGCTCATTTTAGCTGTGAAAAGTGTCTTGAAATAACTTGCCTCGAAAATGTAAAACCAAGTTATATCATACCCCATAATTATAAAGTAAATAATATAAATTTCACTTTATCAGGATTATGCCCTAATTGTTTAAATTCAAACATTTAGTTTTAGACTTGTCTAAAAATTTTGTTGTGCGAATATGATTTTTATATATATTTGTTAAAACAACATTTTTAAAAATGACAAGATCTTTAGACGAAGTAAACCAATCGGTTGCTACAGAGCACAAAAAAACCGGATTCCGTAAAATATTAGCCTTTTTAGGTCCCGCTTATTTGGTAAGCGTTGGATATATGGATCCCGGAAACTGGGCTACAGATATTGCCGGCGGTAGTCAGTTTGGATATTCTTTGCTTTGGGTTTTATTGATGAGCAACTTAATGGCTTTGTTGCTTCAAAGTTTAAGTGCAAGGCTGGGAATTGTGACTCAGCGTGATCTGGCTCAGGCATCTCGTGAAACGTATTCGAAATTCATCAATTACATATTATACTTTTTAGCCGAAATTGCCATTGCAGCCTGTGATTTAGCAGAAGTTTTGGGAATGGCAATCGGGATTAATTTATTATTTGATATTCCGCTTATTGAAGGGGTTTTGATAACTGTTTTGGATACTTTTCTATTACTGTTTCTGATTAACAAAGGAATTCGAAAAATGGAGGCCTTTATTATAGTTTTAGTTGCCATTATTGGTTTTTCTTTCATCTTTGAAATGATTTTTGCTGAACCGGAGCTTAACAAGGTGATTTACGGACTGGTTCCATCAATGCCAAGTTCAGCAGCTTTATATATCGCAATCGGAATTATTGGTGCAACGGTAATGCCTCACAACTTGTACCTGCACTCTTCATTGGTACAAACCAGAAAATTCGACAGAACACCAGCCGGAATCAAACAGGCTTTGAAATACAACTTTATTGATTCGACAATTGCTTTAAACTTAGCCTTTTTTGTAAATGCAGCCATTCTAATTTTGGCAGCAGCCACATTTTACAAAAACGGAATGTTTGAAGTGGCCGAAATTCAGGATGCACATCAGTTTTTAGAACCTTTACTGGGAACCAAATGGGCCCCAATATTGTTTGCTGTTGCCTTAATTGCCGCTGGACAAAGTTCAACTGTAACCGGAACCTTAGCCGGACAGATTGTGATGGAAGGTTATTTGAATTTAAGGATTCAGCCCTGGGTTCGTCGAATCATAACACGGTTGATTGCGATTGTTCCCGCTGTTGTTGTGATTCTAATTTACGGAGAAAGCGTAACCGGAAAATTATTGATCTTAAGTCAGGTTATTTTGAGTCTACAATTAGGGTTTGCGATTATTCCATTAATACACTTTGTGAGCGATAAAACTAAAATGAAAGGTTTTCATATTTCAAAAACTACTCAAATTGCTGCCTGGATTATTGCTTCTATCATCGTTTCCCTAAATGCCAAATTAGTTTATGACGAAATCACTTCCTGGCTAGAAAACTCCAGTAACCCAGCGATTCTCTGGTTTACGGTTGTCCCTTTAGCATTTGGATTTCTCGGACTTTTACTTTATATCGTTTTTAAACCTTTTATTGCAAGAGCAAAATCAAATATTGAAAATCATTCACCTCATCATTTAAAATTACAATACACTCCAAAAGAAACTTATACTAAGAAAAATATAGCCATCTCCGTCGATTTTTCAAAAGCTGATGAAGCCGCACTAAACAACGCTTTCGAGCTGGGCGGAATCGATGCACAATATACCATAATTCATATTGTTGAAACTGTTGGTGCCTTAATGTATGGCGGCAATGTTGATGATCACGAAACAACAATAGACGAAAAATTATTATTAGAATATAAAGAGCTGCTTTCGAATAAAGGCTTCAAAATAGAAACTGCACTTGGTTTTGGAAAACCTGACAGCGTGATTCCGAAGATAATCAATCAGGGCAATTTTGATATTTTAGTAATGGGAACGCACGGTCACACAGGATTAAAAGATATTCTTTTTGGCACAACAGTAGACAAATTGAGACATAAAATTTCAATACCTTTGTTGATTGTTAAATAAAAAAGGTGCTGAGGCCCTAAGTTGCTAAGGTTTTTCTTTGAATGCTTTTAAACTTAGAACCTTAGTATCTCAGAACCTTAGAACCTCAAAAGAAATGACTTTCTCAGAAGAAAACTACCTTAAAGCGATATACCATCTTACGGCTTCATTAGAAACTGAAGTCAGCACTAATGCCATAGCCGAAATGATGGAAACCAAAGCATCATCGGTTACTGATATGCTTAAAAAACTGTCCGAAAAGGATTTGGTGAATTATAAAAAATACCAGGGAGTTTCATTGACTGAGAACGGAAAACTATCTGCAAAAATGATTGTTAGAAAACATCGTTTGTGGGAAGTTTTTTTAGTAGAAAAATTAAATTTCAGCTGGGATGAAGTGCATGATATTGCTGAACAGCTTGAACACATCAAATCAGAACAACTAATCAACCGTTTAGATGATTTTCTGGGAAATCCAACAGAGGATCCGCATGGAGACCCCATTCCGGATGCTAACGGACGAATCATTAAAATTGAAAAACACTTACTTTCAGAATTGGCAGAAAAACAAATTGGTGTTTGTGTAGGTGTAAAAGATACTTCGTCTGAGTTTTTAAAATATCTGGATAAACAAGGAATAGCTTTGGGATCTAAAATTATGTTTCAGTCGAAAGAAGCTTTTGATTTATCCGTAAAAATCAAAGTGGATGAAAGAGAGTTATCTATTTCGAACAAAATTGCTTCTAATTTATTTGTGAAACTGATTTAAGTTCAACATTACTATTAAAAAAGACCAAAAAGAAAATTTAGTCTTTTTGGCCTTTTGCAATTTAGTCTTTCAAACTATATAATATCTTTTGAAAATCGGCTTTAAACGTATCTTTCTTTTCTTTAGAAGTCCATGACAACACTTTATAAAATGCTTTTTTAGTTTCAACAATCCCAATCAGATAATAAATCTCCATATTGGCATCTTTATCAAAATAAGTAGCATCTGACTCTATAAAATTATTTTCCCCTATTTTTTTAGAAACAGATTTAGAAATCTCTTTCTTGTCTTCATCCGTTAAAAAATCTTTCATAAAATCGTCGTAAAAATCATTTATAGAATTGTAATTTAATTCTAAATACCCTAATTCTTCTTTAGTATCATATATGACAAATCCGTAAACTTCCTTAACCTCGCTTTTATACTGAATAGCCGAAGATGTATTTATTCCTGCCGTTTTATTCATATAATCCGGTAGACTAATATTAAAAACATGTCCGGCTTTATATTCTTTCATTTTAGTCTGAGCAGTAACGCCAGTACCTATAAAAGCCAAAGCAATTATAATAATGATAATTTTTTTGTTCATTGGTTAAATTTTAATTATTGGATTTCTTAAACTTAAATTTTAGTTATAAGCTCTGTTAAACAATACCTTTCTCAATCATTTCCAACATAACCGGCGACGCATTTTTGAAAGTCGGCGGCTGTTCGATAATGCTTCCGGCATTTTTTTTATTCACTTTGAAAGTCAAATCATTTTCTATTGTGAATAAAAGTGCTGTCAAAAATGGATTTTTGATATAAGTGCCTAAAACCAACAAAGCTTCATCGAGAGTATGGATACTTTCCATTTCTTCAGTTTTATAGCGGAAAGTTAACGAAATTGAGAAGGTCTCATCTTCATTTAAAACCAATCTGAAATAAATATTTTTCAGTTCTGTATCGCCAATGGTTTTAGCTAACGTAAGTTTGGCAAAGGTACCGCTTTGAATGCTTTCTTTCACGCGTTCACAAAAAAGAGCAAATATAGGTTCGTATGACATTTTTTAATGTTTTAGTTGCTAAGGTTTCAAGATTCAAAGTGTGTTTTTTAATTACTTTGTGTACCTGTATAAAATCTCTATACAACTTTGTGGTATAATTTTATTTTCCTGTAAACTGCGCTTTTCGTTTTTCTAAAAATGCCGTTGTTCCTTCTTTAAAATCCTGAGTTCCGAAACATTTTCCGAATGATTTTATTTCTGTTTCGAAACCATCTTTTCCATCTTTATAATTTGCATTGATCGCTTTTATTGCTTTATTGATTGCAAACGGAGCATTTTTGATGATTTTTTGGGCAATTACACTTGTAAATGATAGAAGTTCTGCCTGGGGAACAACATGATTTACTAATCCGTATTGTTTTGCTTCATCGGCAGAAATCATGCCTGCCGTCATAATCATTTCCATCGCTCGTCCTTTGCCAATTAATTGCGGTAAACGTTGTGTTCCTCCATAACCCGGAATTAATCCTAAAGAAGCTTCCGGCAAACCCATTTTGGCATTGTCAGAAGCTATTCTGAAATGACAGGCCATTGCCAGTTCTAATCCGCCACCCAATGCAAAACCATTTATAGCTGCAATGACTGGTTTCTTTAGATTTTCGATATAATCAAAAAGCGATTCGTGTCCTTCAGCGGCTAATTGTGTTCCTTCGATAATAGTATAATTTACAAATTCTGAAATATCGGCTCCGGCTACAAATGCTTTTTCGCCACTTCCGGTAATAATAATTACACGAACTTCTTCATTTTTACCCAATAACTTTACCGCTTTACTCAAATCACTAATGGTCGCTTTATTTAAAGCATTTAGTTTTGCAGGTCTGTTGATTGTTACGGTTGCAATTTTTTCTTCAATGGCTATTAAAAGATTTTCGTAGTTCATGACGCTGTTTTTATGAGTTTGTAATAGGTAAGGAAACTGTAAACGTCGTTCCTTTACCATAAGTTGACTCAAAGGTAATTGTTCCTTTGTAATTTTCGATAATGTTTTTTATAATTCCGAGACCAAGTCCCATTCCGCTGGTTTTGGTGGTAAATTTTGGTTCGAAAATACGGTTGGTATCCAACTTTTGAATTCCGACTCCGTTATCTTTTACTGCAATTTCAACATTATTATTTTTGCGTTTTACAGTAACCAGAATTGATTTCTGAAACTGGCTTTCCGGAATCGCCTGTGTAGCATTTTTAACTAAATTTGTAATGACACGAATCAATTGGGTACGATCCATTTTTGAGATGATTTCTTCTTCATCACTTTCAAAAACAATATAATCTTCGTTAAAAATATCCAATGCCAGTTCTACTACCTCAACAACATTTAGGGTTTCATTTTGCTGTGCCGGCATCGAAGCAAAATTTGAAAATGCAGAAGCTACGGCTGTCATTGTATCAATTTGCTGAATTAAAGTTTCAGAGTAATCGTTCATTTTCTGTTTCACATCAGGATCATTAGGATCAAACTTTCTCTGAAAACTCTGGACCGTCAAACGCATAGGTGTCAGCGGATTTTTAATTTCGTGTGCGACTTGCTTCGCCATTTCCCGCCAGGCTTCTTCACGTTCGCTTTGGGCAAGTTTAATGGCACTTGTTTCGAGTTTATCGACCATTCCGTTGTAGGCCTTAATCAAAAAGTTCACTTCTTTACTGTTTGCTTCCAAAACAATTTTTTCGTTTTTCTGATCTAAGTTTGTTTCTTCCAGACGATCAGAAATCGTTTTAAGTGATTTTGTGATGTAAGTCGAAAGAAAATAAGCCAATGCAAAAGCCACAACCAACATAAAAGAATATACCTGACTTAATCGAATTAGAAAAGTATTTAATTCGTTGTCATAATAACCATCGTCCTCCAAATAAGGCAAATTTAATATCCCGAGAGGTTTAAATTTCTCATCTTTAATTAAACTGTAAGAAGACCTGTTTTTGACTCCGTCGATAGTTTTAATATCTACAAAACGTTTTTCAATAGAAGAACGCACTAATTTCAGAATATAATCCGGAACAGGCGGGGCTACTTTATCAACAGCAAAAGATTCTTTGGAAGTTTTAAGCAATATTCCGTTCAGACTGTAGATGTTGATTTCTATTTTATGAATCTGAGCCAGTTCGTGAATTTTATCTTTGAAAATCAGATCTAAATTACCCGTTTTCAATGGATAAGTTGTCGTTGCCAAGACATAATTGATGTGCTCTTTTACGGCATTTTCTTTACGCTCTAATCGTTCCTGATGGTATTCTTTGGCTTCATTTTTAAACTGAATAATCGATATGGAAGCCATTAAAAAAGATGCCACAACAATCAATACAATCATCGACAGAAAAATCCTGATTCGCAGTGAAAGCATTGACATTTTGAAGTTGTTCAGCATTACTTTTGTTTTATTTGTTTCAGGTTTCAGGTTACGTTACATTTTTCAACTTGAAACCTGAAACTAAAAAAACTATTTTTTTTCTCTAATTCGTTTATAAAATTTAAAGCCTAACATAAGTAAAACGGAGAATAAAATGATTCCGACTACGCCGAAGATCCAGTTGAAAGCACTTTTTAAAACTACTAAAAAAACAATAGCAAATAATATAATAGTGGCGCCTTCATTCCATAAACGCATATAATTACTGGAATATTTCACCTCATTATTTTGTAATTGTTTAAAAATCTGATGGCATTTTAAATGATACAGATACAATAGAAAAACGAAACCTAATTTAATGTGCATCCAGGGCATTTTGAGCCACGCATTTCCTAAATCCGTGAAAAACAGCATCCAAAAAGCAAAAATACTGGCTAAAATTGCTGATGGCCATGTGATAATATACCACAGACGATAACTCATTATTTTGAATTGCGCCTGCAAAATTTCTTTTTCGGGAGATGGCTTATCATTTGCTTCTATTTGATATACAAACAAACGCACAATATTAAATAATCCTACGAACCAGGTTAGTACGAAGATAATGTGCAGTGATTTTAGATAATTATAGTATTCCATTAATTATTTGTTTCAAGTTTCAAGTTTAAGGTTTTCTCAAAGTTGAAACTTGAAACTTGAAACCTTAAACCTGAAACAAATATTATTTCGCCCAATCATTAATCCAGTTAGAAACCGTCTCACACCATTCATCATCGTCATTCAAACATGGAACTGCAAGAAACTCTTCTCCTCCATTTGCTTCAAAATCTTCTTTGGCACGCATGGCAATTTCTTCCAGAGTCTCTAAACAATCTGAAACGAATGCCGGTGTTACAACCGCTAATTTCTTGATTCCTTTTGCAGGCATGTTGTCAATTTCAACATCAGTGTAAGGCTCTAGCCATTTATCACCTGCCAAACGAGACTGGAAAGTTAAACTGTATTTATCTTCTGGAAGTCCCAGCAATTTAACGACTTGTTTCGTAGTTTCATAACATTGGTGACGATAACAGAATTCATGTGCCGGAGATGGCGTGTTACAGCAGGAACCATCGATTTTACAATGTGATTTTGTCACATCCGTTTTTCGGATATGACGCTCCGGGATTCCGTGGTACGAAAACAATAAATGATCGTATTCAAATCCAACTAAATGTTTCTGGATTGAATCTGCTAAATTTTTGATGTAATCCGGTTTATTGTAAAATGCCGGAACATCTGTAAATTTCATGTGAGGAAATTTCTTTTTGCGAATTTCTTCGGCTTTAACCAAAATAGTTAAGGTAGAAGCCATTGCATATTGCGGATATAATGGAAAAAGCATTACATCAGTAACTCCTTTATCGTGCAGCTCCTGAAGTCCTTTTTCGATTGTCATGCTTCCATAACGCATTGCCAGAGAAACCGGGACATTTACTAAAGGCTGAACTTTTTTCTGCATTCTTTCAGACAGCACAACTAATGGAGAACCTTCTTCCCACCAGATTTTCGCGTAAGCGTGTGCGGATTCTTCGGGTCTTTTTCTCAGAATAATCCCTCGAACTAATAATGCTCTTAATAAATACGGAACATCGATTACGTATTTATCCATTAAAAATTCATCTAAATACGGTTTTACATCTTTTGGTGTTGGACTTTCCGGGGAACCTAAGTTTACTAATAATACGCCTTTCATATTTTTTGCTTTAGGCTTTAAGCACTAGGCTTTAAGCTTTTTATTTGTTTTTAAAAATTTCGTCAAAAGTAGTACTTGTTACTTCTTCGAAATATGATAATTATTACTTTTCTATTATGGTGTTATTTTTAAAATTGATCGTTAGAACATGTTTTAATTTTTATACTTCTTGTAAGTACTAAATAATTTTCCTAACGATTCATAGTCTCTTTCTGTCCCAAAATCTTCTGTATTAATCTCTTTTTTAGAACTAACAAAATAAAAATGACCACAAGAAAGACAGATTTTAGCAATCCCCGAAATTTCATTCTCCTTCTTAAAAACTAAAATATCCCGATACTCTGGGGCACAGGCTTTACTCATTTCAAACATTTTCAGAGAAAATTTTTCTACAAAAACATCATTTTTTAAATACTCAACATCTTCTTGAGATAATTCAGATTTAGAAAATCCATCAGAATTAATTTTTTTGTAAAAAACACCATTATTTAGCTTCTCTGGAAATTCAGAATACAGAATATTGTTTAAGATTGAATCTTTAATACCTTTTCTATTATTGTCATTTACTTCTTCATCTTTACTTTTATTCAAGGAATAATATTCAACACTATCAAAATCAAAAAACATTTTATCTTCTTTTAATTTACAAGACAGCATTATGAAAAGCAATAAAACAATTGAATACTTTCTAACCATTAAACATTCGCATTAATTGACATCAAATATTTTTTAGGCGTTGTGCCAAATTTCTTTTTGAATGCCGCTATAAAATGACTTCCTGTGCTATAGCCGATTTTCAATCCAACCTCGTTTACGTTATAAGAACCGCTGTCTAACAATTTTCTGGCGAAATCCATTTTGTAATCAAACAGAAATCCGTAAACCGTGTCGCCATAAATTTGCTTGAAACCCATTTTCAGTTTTTTCAGATTCAAACCAATCTGATCTGCTAATTCTTGTAATCCTGGAGGCTCTGCCATATTAGCAATTACGATTTCTTTTGCTTTTCGGATTTTCAAAACATTATCCTCATCAATCAAAAACGGACATTGTTCTGCGTTTGGGTCTTCGGTTCTGTTGAAATACAAACTCAACAATTCGTATCCTTTTCCTTTATAATACAAGTTTTTTATGGATGGATGAAGATTATAATGAAACAGCTGGCTTAAAACAATTGCCATTGACGGGCTGATATTTCCCTCGTTGTAATATTTTTTATCCTTATTATCAGGACTTAAAAACGTGATATAATTCGCCTCGGCAGAAAATAAAGCGTGAAATTTCTTTATAGAAACAATTACAGAGATTACCCAGGAATTTTGAGCTAATTCTAAATTGAGTGGCAATTCCTTCTGCGGGTTATACAATAGCAAAGATTTTTCTTCTTTTAGTTCCAAAGCATAATTGCCCTGATTGAAAAGAAATTTAGCATTGCCTTTTAGTCCGAAATGAAACTGTATCAGGCCACTGCCTACTTCACGCTGAGCAAAAAATGGTTCTGAGCCGTCGTTTTGAAAACGTATAAGCGTAAAGTCATCCTCAATTTTTATTTCTTCCTCCATTGATTTCTTTATTCAGGTTACTATTCCCGTTTTTGATAAAACGAATAATTGGACATCCAAAATTAAATCTTTTTGATGGTTTATCGATTATCTGCACCTAAATTTATAAAATCTTTATCGTTTTAGTCTTTAACAAATTCAAATCCTTTGGCTGTAATGATTTTTGTATGGCAACGCCTTAAGCTATAGGCTTTGCCACTCCCTTTCAGGATTAAAACCCGCAATAAGTTTACTTTCTAAAAATGAACGATAACGTTTTAGCTATTTATAGCGATTCTAAATTAATACTTTTCTTATAAATAATAAAACCAAGCCAAAAAAGCTCTCGTATGTAATTTCAAAATCTAATCATTTTAAAATTATCGATATGAAAACGAACAAAACAATTAAAAAGATACTTTGGTCAGGACTCATAGTCATTGTATTATTTATCGGCATTTTCCTTTTCCACATTATTACAGCCAAACCGGCAGTTTACGAAAGTCCAAATTTGCAGGTAAGCAGAATCGATTTCAAACAGGATATAGATTCTCTTCAGGCAAAGCAAATATGTTCGGATTTACGATCTATCAAAGGACTCACTTCTGATTCTATTATTGTTAAAAGAAATGTGGTAGTCTATTTCCACAACAATAAAATTACTGACTCTAAAAAAGTATTTGATGAATTAATGACCAAAGGACAATATGATGCCCAGCGTTATATTTTACCGGCACACCTGGCCAGTAAGGAAGTTTGCCCGGTAAATCAAAACAGTATGAGTTATAAATTATCTAAAAAAGTAAATCAATTTTTTAATTAAACCTTTAAATATTTTATCATGAAAAATTTCTCAAAAATCACACTTAGTGTATTAGTAGCTGCATCAGCAACTTTAACTTCCTGCAATAATGACGATGACGCTCCAGCACCAGCAAAAGCATCTATATACGAACGTTTAGGCGGAACAAAAATGGTTGCAGATCCTGATAACTCAGGACAGATGATCGAACAGGGCCGTTTAAGTTTTCGTAAAGTAGTGAACTCAACAATAGGATTAATCGTAGCCGATATTCAGTCTAATGCTTCAGGAAACTTACAGGCACATTTTGCTCCGGTTTTAGCAGAAACAGGAAATACTCAGGCTACCAGTATTGCAAAATTATCTGACAATTTAACTGATTTCTTCTCTTACAATACAGGAGGAACAAATGCTGTTAATACTTATTCCGGTTTGAATATGGTTGCTGCACATGATCCGGCAATAAATGCACGTATGGGAACAAAATCCAGCAATGCAGATTATACCAAATTTGAAGGGTATGTTGGCGCTGCTGCCAATGCAAATGGTGTTGCTTCAAACACAGTTCTTTATACGGATATCGTTGCTGTATTAGAGTCTTTGAGAACGCCAATCGTTCAAAAATAATTTATTTCTTTTGAAACCCTGCCTTAATTTAAGGTAGGGTTTTATTTAACGAAGCTGTTTTTATATCTAAACTTTCCAGAATCGTGAAAGTGAATGGGATATAAAACCCAAAAAGCATTTATACGAACTCATAGCGATATTTTTTCGTAGAATATTTAAAACAAAAGCCAGACTGTTATTTAGAACAAATATACATAACGGGTTGTCGAATCCTTGATATCATTATAAATGGCAATAAATACTATTTAGAATAGCCAAAATGTATCAATTTATTCCATAGCGATATAAAAAGTACCTCTAGCGTTGTTTTTATAAATTAGTTAGTAATAATTTTGTTGCACTTTTTAACAAAAGTATAATATGGAAAATTTTAATATGTCCAGAACTACCACTTTTTACGCCTTAGGTTTAAGTTATAAAAAAGCAGATGCCACTATTAGAGGAAAATTTAGTTTAGATGCTAAAGCACAATCTGATTTACTGGCTCAGGCTAAAACCGAAGGAATAGAATCATTAATTGTCACTTCTACCTGCAACAGAACTGAAATTTATGGTTTTGCCAATCATCCATACGAATTAATCAAATTACTTTGCGATAACAGTAATGGTTCCGTTGAGGAATTTCGCGAAGTTGCCTATATCTACAAAAATCAGGAAGCCGTAAACCATATGTTTCGTGTAGGAACAGGTTTAGACAGTCAGATTTTAGGTGATTTTGAAATCATCAGCCAGATTAAAATCGCTTTCAACCTTAGTAAATCAGAAGGTTTAATTAATACTTTTATTGATCGACTTGTCAATAGCGTTATTCAGGCAAGTAAAAAAGTCAAAACAGATACTGAAATTTCTTCTGGTGCAACATCCGTTTCGTTTGCATCGGTTCAATATATCATTAAAAACGTAGAAGAGATTGGAAACAAAAATATTCTACTGTTCGGAACTGGAAAAATAGGCCGAAATACATGCGAAAATTTGGTAAAACATACTAAAAACGGTCACATTACGCTTATCAACAGAACCAAAAACAAAGCCGAAATCCTGGCTGGCAAACTAAATGTTATCGTAAAAGATTATGCTAACTTACAGGAGGAACTGCAACAAGCTGATGTATTGGTTGTAGCTACAGGAGCAAAAAACCCAACTATTGACAAAACATTACTGAATTTAAAGAAACCTTTATTGATTCTGGATTTATCTATCCCAAGAAATGTAAATCCTGATGTAGAACAAATACCGGGCGTAACTTTAATACATTTAGATTATTTGTCACAGATGACAGATGACACTCTTGAAAGAAGAAAACAGCATATTCCTGCTGCCGAGGCGATAATCGAGGATATGAAATTAGAATTGAATACCTGGATGAATGGCCGTAAATATGCGCCAACTATTCATGCTCTTAAAGCAAAACTAAACGATCTTGTTGCCGGAGAACTGGCCTTTCAAAAAAAGAAAATGCTTAACTTTGATGAAGAACAGGCTGAACTAATAAGTTCCCGAATTATACAAAAAATTACCAGTCAGTTTGCCAGTCACTTAAAAGACGAAAATACATCAATTGATGAAAGTATCGAGTTTATTGAAAAAGTATTTCAGATTGGACAGCTTGCACCAAAAAATATTCCTTCCCCGGTTGAAGAAAAATATAAAATCAACCTCTCATAATAGTTAAACAGAATGTTCCTTACTTTTAAGGATCCAAAAAAATATGGCTCAAAAAGTTATCAGAATAGGAACCCGCGATAGTGAGCTCGCGCTTTGGCAAGCTCATACTGTCGAAAAAAAATTAAACGATTTAGGCTTTAAAACTTCAATTGTTGCTGTAAAATCTCAAGGAGATATTATACTCGACAAACCACTCTACGAACTCGGCATTACGGGAATCTTTACCAAAACTTTAGACATTGCCATGATCAATGGTGATATTGATATTGCGGTACATTCTATGAAAGATGTTCCAACGGCTTTGCCAAAAGGAATTGTTCAGGCAGCAGTTTTGGAAAGAGCTAATGTTCTGGATATTTTAGTTCATAAAGGAAATCCTGATTTTGACAATCCAAGTACCATTGCAACCGGAAGTCTGCGTCGCCAGGCACAATGGTTCAATAAATATCCAAATCATACGGTTGTTGATTTGCGCGGAAACGTAAATACGCGTATGCAGAAACTTCAGGATAACGACTGGGACGGAGCTGTTTTTGCTGCTGCAGGTTTGGAACGCATCAACCTAAAACCGGAAAATGTTATTAATCTGGATTGGATGATTCCCGCACCTGCACAAGGAGCAATGCTGGTTGTAGCAATGGAAAATGACAATTATACACTTGATGCGCTTTCGCAGTTAAATCATATTGAAACTGAGATTTGTACTTATATAGAACGTCAGTTTTTAAGAACACTTGAAGGTGGATGTACAGCACCAATCGGAGCTTTGGTTACCTATAATGAAGATGAAGACACTTTGCATTTTCAAGGCGTTTTACTTTCTATTGATGGGAAACAAAAATTGGAAATCGATAAAACAGTTGATATCTCAGAATGGAAAAAATTAGGTTTTAACTCGGCTCAGGAGATTTTGAATAATGGAGGAACTGAATTAATGCAAAAAATCAAAGAATCCTTGAAAAAATAATGGCAAACCAGGTTCAAATACTATCAACTAAAATATTATCGCCTCTTCATAAGCAGGAATTGATGAAATATGGTATTGAAGTAATCGAAGCCGATTTCATCAAAACCGAAAACAAACCTTTCGAATTAAAAGACCTCAACGAAAGTCTGATTTTTACAAGTCAGAATGCCGTTCATAGCGTTTTATCACATCCAAAATCGGAAGAACTCAAAAAGAAAAACGTGTATTGCGTTGGACTTAAGACCAAAACCTTATTGACCGATAACGGATTCAATGTTGTTGCCTATACAGGTTACGCTTCAGATTTGGCAGAAATTATCACTTTGATTTACAGCAGTGAGAGTTATACCTTTTTCAGCGGGAATCTTAGAAGAGATACTTTGCCCGAAGCTTTAAAAGAAAACGGAATTAAATTCAATGAAATTCAGGTTTACGACACAGCATTGCAGCCGCAGAAAATAAAAGAAAATCCTGAAGCAGTATTGTTTTTCAGTCCTTCTGGTGTTAAGAGTTATCTGAAAGACAATTCCATAAATAAACAAATCTGTTTCTGCATTGGTGATACAACTGCAGACGCTTTATCAAAAATCACTAAAAACATCATCGTCGCAGATCAGCCTACAATTGAAGATGTGATCGAAGATGTAATTCAGGAATATAAATAGCAATAGGCTTTAGGCTCTAAGCCGTAAGCTAAAATTTAAACAACAAACGCTTAAAGCCTAAAGCTTAAAGCCTAAAGCAAAAAACAATGTTAAAAAACGACCTATTTTTAAAAGCATTAAAAGGAGAAACAGTTCAGCGCCCACCGGTATGGATGATGCGTCAGGCAGGAAGATATTTGCCGGAATTCAGAGCCCTGCGTGATAAATATGATTTCTTTACCCGTTGCGAAACTCCGGAATTGGCTGCAGAAATTACAGTTCAGCCTATTCGCAGAATTGCTCCGGATGCAGCGATTTTATTCTCGGATATTTTGGTGGTACCACGTGCTATGGGAATTCACGTAGAATTGAAAGACAATTTAGGCCCGATTATCCCGGATCCGATTCGTACGATGGAACAGGTAAATCAGGTTTTTGTTCCGGATGTAAATGAAACTTTAGGTTATGTTTTTGACGCTGTGAAATTGACTAAAGAAATGCTGAACGATGAGGTCCCGCTTATTGGTTTCGCAGGTTCACCATGGACTATTTTTTGTTATGCAGTTGAAGGTAAAGGTTCTAAGAGTTTTGATACGGCAAAAGGATTCTGTTTTTCAAACCCTGTTGCTGCACATACTTTATTACAAAAAATTACCGATACGACTATTTTATATTTAAAAGAAAAAGTAAAATCGGGTGTAAATGCTGTTCAGATTTTTGATTCATGGGGCGGAATGCTTTCTCCTGTTGATTATCAGGAATTCTCATGGAAATATATCAATCAGATCGTTGAAGCTTTGGCAGAAGTTACTCCGGTTATCGTTTTCGGAAAAGGATGTTGGTTTGCTTTAGGCGAAATGGGTAAAAGTAAAGCTTCAGCATTGGGTGTAGACTGGACTTGTTCGGCCAGAAATGCGCGTTATTTGTCTGGTGGAAATGTTACTTTGCAAGGAAACTTTGATCCGTCACGATTGTTTTCTCCAATTCCGACTATCAAAAAAATGGTTCATGAAATGATCGACGAATTCGGAAAAGATAAATACATCGTAAATTTAGGTCACGGAATTTTACCAAATATCCCTGTAGATCATGCTAAAGCGTTTATTGACGCTGTTAAGGAATACGGGAACTAATTTAATAGTAAGATTTGATCTGCTAAAACCCAAACCTGTATGGAACAAAACAATACTGTTTCTGCAACTGAAGAAATGGGTAAAAATTTCATTAGATTTAATACCGTTGTATTGTTTGTATTTATAATTTGGTGGTATAATGTAATCAGTACTTTTGGTTTTGGTCATTTTTATTTATCCGGAGAAAAACAAATATTTGAAATTATCATTTATAACATTGGTTCATTTGTTTTACCTTTTTTATATACTTTTTATATTTTAGGTCATATTCAATACGCCAAAATAAAAAAACAGTCCTTGTATTTTAAACTTATTGGAATTGCGTGGCTTCCAAGCCTGATTCTTTTAGTTATTATTTGCTATACTGCAATGACATTTGACAATCGGGTATATTTCGAATAAAAAACAACTCATAAATGCTCAACAAAGGTTTAAGAGACGAAGAGAAAATCAGAATCGACAATGTTCTAAAAACATTGCGTACTCTTGTTTTTGTACCTCAGCCTTTGAATGATTTAGATAAAACGAATATTGAAAATCAATTAAAAGAATTCGCGCTAAACATTGAAACCTTAGTTGATCATTCCAATGAAGATTTAATCGAATTATTGATGCGTCTTCATTTTGACTGGGAAGAATTAGAACAGTTTGCAGATTTTTTAATAGATTTTTCAAAAGTCGAAAACTACAATTTTGAAGATAAGGCTTTGGCTGTTTATCAATATATCCAATCAGAAAGCAAAGTCTTTTCTTTTGGAATAAATTCGAAAATTGCTTCTCTAAAAAATATTAACACAAAATAAGTCATCTGCTACGGATCATAAAAAGTAAATTAAATGTTTACAGAAAGAGAAAGTATCTTAGATTTAGAGTTTAGTAATTCCTGGACTAAATATTTTTTCTTTGCTTTTATAATTGGTTTGGGATTTTTTATTATTGGGTATAACATTCACAAAGATGCAAATTATGATTATCGGGGAGAATTTTACAAAGACCATATAAAAGATGAGTTTCAGGGAATTGTACATCGAAAATGGCCTTATCATCATGTTGTTTATGTAAAACTAACAGATTCTACAGAAATAGTAGGTTACTATTCTATTTATAACAAAGTAAACAAAGGCGATTCAATTATTAAAAAGAAAAATTCTAAAGAAATAATTCTTAATAAACCAGATAGTATAATTTATAATGATATTTACGATGAGAACAAATTTCATTTTAAATTAAAATAGATTTTAAATCAATGAAAGACAAATTTTACGCCTACATACAAAACCTGCAGGATCAAATCTGTGCAGGATTAGAAGCCGTTGACGGAACCACTAAATTCCGCGAAGATCTTTGGAAACGTCCTGAAGGCGGTGGCGGAAGAACACGCGTTATAGAAAATGGAACTGTTTTCGAAAAAGGCGGTGTAAACATTTCAGCCGTTCATGGGAAATTGCCTGAAACCATGCAAAAAATGTTTGGCGTTGGAGAAGCAGACTTTTTTGCTTGTGGATTAAGTCTGGTGATTCACCCAAAAAACCCAATGGTTCCGACGGTTCATGCCAACTGGCGCTATTTTGAAATGTACGATGAGTCTGGAAATGTGATTCAGCAATGGTTTGGCGGTGGACAGGATTTAACGCCTTATTATTTGTTTGAAGAAGATGCCAAACACTTTCACCAAACTTGCAAAACGGCCTGCAATAAACACAATCCGGAGTTTTATCCAAAATACAAAAAACAGTGTGATTCATATTTTTGGAATGCTCACAGAAACGAAGCCCGCGGTCTTGGCGGTTTATTCTTTGATTATTGCAAAGCAAATGAGTCAATGTCAATGGAAAACTGGTACGATTTCGTAACTGAAGTTGGAAACAGTTTCCTGGAAGCGTATGTACCAATTGTAGAAAGAAGAAAGAATCTTTCTTACACTCCGGAAAACAGAAACTGGCAGGAAATCCGACGTGGCCGTTATGTGGAATTTAACCTGGTTCACGACAAAGGCACATTATTTGGTTTAAAAACCAACGGAAGAATCGAAAGTATTTTGATGAGTTTACCTCCGCACGTGCAATGGGTTTATGATCATCATCCGGAAACAGGAAGTAACGAGGAGAAATTATTAAAAGTGTTGGAAAATCCTGTAGACTGGATTTAATCACTTCAAAACATAAAAAAGCCCTAAAATTGATTTTTTAGGGCTTTTCATTTAGAATTATTTAGTACTTAGTTCGTCAACTAAATCTAAGGTCTGAAGAATAATATTTTTATCTCCTTTGGATGAGTTTAGCTTTAACTCGAATTTCAGTTTGTTATCTGTTAGTTTTTTGGCCGAATATAAAGTAACATCCGTAAACTGCTGCGCCAGTCGATTGAAGCTTTTAATTTCAGATTCCTTGGCTTCACCTGTATTAGAATAGGCTGTTACCAATTTATCCAAACTCACTTTTGCCGAAATATAATGCTGTTTCAGTTCTTTTTTAACTTCTTTCGAAAATGAATTGTCTTTCGGAAAAATTGCATCAATATTATTACCAACAACTACAACATCTTTATCCTTAAAAATAAACAAATTACCGTATTCCTGAGTTCCTTTTATTTCGTAATAATTCCCTTTTTGAACTAATCCTTTTTTGCGAACTCCTAACTGGATGAGTTTATCAGCAAAAGTTGGATGTGTCGAAGTAAAAATCACTGAAAACTGCGGTATTGCTTTTTTTATCGTTTTCACAACTTCTTTTGACTCATAATTCTCATCATATTCGAAAGTTTTTGAAGTCACTTCTCTTTCGACAACATCATAAAGAAATACGCTTATATCACCATCAAAAAGAGTCGCTGTGGCTTCTTCATCAATAATTGTTGAAATAAGATCTGTTGCAACACTAATATCCTCTTTTAAAATATAAGGATTGGAGAAAATCTCGGTACTAAAAGCAGGAAAACTATTGAGTATTTCTTTTGTGTTAAAATGATACGTCATGTAACCCAGCGGTTTTTGAGACGGAAAATAATTAAAGATGTTTTTATTTACTTTCCGATTACTGATTTTGCCCACTATATCAGCCATTGGTTTCGAGTATTCCACAATTTCTTCTACTCTGGCATTATCATTATCAAAATAAAAATCAACATTTATCCCTTTAACGAAATTGCCTAAGTTATTTTGGCTTGGCAAAAATTTATTATAAGTCGTAAACCGTGCCAAAGCCGCATAGGCAGTATTAAAACTCGACATTGCCGCACCATAATCTACCCAGCATGAAATATCAGCATTTTCATGTACTTTCTCAGAAGCTGGAACTCTAAAACCATTTTCAAAAAGCAATTTTACAAATCTGTTTTGACTGATGGCCTGAATGCTGTCAAAAGCAATCTGTTCTTTTTGAAAATTAGGATAATAATTATCCGAATAATCTACATAAGCTGTATCTACAACCGGTACCTCGTTTGTTTCTACAACAACTTCCGAAACTTCTGAAGTATCACCTGTTACTGCAGTCGCTGCAGAGTCTACCTCAACTTCCGGATACGAATAATCTTTATACTCGTGTTTTTTTGTTAATCCAAAAAACACTAAATAGCTGTCATTCCAGGCTACGGTTGTTTTTTTATCTGGAGAATTATATACTGAATACTGACCAAAATCTTCAATAAGAGGTTTTCCAAGTGAATCATTTTCCTTGTTCTTTTGAATCAGAAAGTTTTTAATAGCATTTTTATCTTTTATAGGAATGGTAACCTGATAATACGGAATACTGTCAGAATAATTACCGTGAACAGTTATTTTCTGATCTAATTTTATAAGATCTGCATATTGATTGATGTCCAGATTCATTTTTCCGTCTTTATATTTCTTTAAGACAGAATGATTTAGAACCTCAGCAATACTTACTTTTTTAGAAAGCTGACTGCCGTTAAACTGAACAAAATAATCCTGTTTTGGAGACAGTGTCTGGCTGTGAGCCAGAGTGAATGTAAGCAGAATTAAAAAAGTAAAAAATTGTTTCATGTGATGTATAAGGATTATTGATTTAATTGAATAGTATTATTCATAAGTGACGATTTTTTAAGAACGCTGTACATACTTTGCTTTAAAAAAACGGTCTTTTTGTTTGGAGAAATTTTGCAATTGGCATTACTTGCATTTAAAACGTCACGGTCAAACGTGTAAATAGATACAATATTGGCTTTTTCCAGATCTTCTTTTTTCTTTTCGTCTTTCAGCAGATTTTCAGGAATTGGGTACGATGCGATTCTTTCAAAACTCTTTGAATTTGCTGTAAAATGAATCTGATTTTTTTGCTTATTCAATGTATTAACTACTTCGTTCAGCGCTTTTAAACTTTTATAATCCAATTTGATGATAAAAATATAACGATCAAAATCTGTTTTGGTGGTGACATTTGAAATGCCTTCAATTTTTGAAACTTTGGATTTAAAATCGGTTAACTTTTGTGTGATTTCCTGCTCATTAGGAATTTTCACACCGTCAACTTCTTCCAGCCAGATAGCTGATTTTGTCTTAAGCCATGACTTCGAAAAATCAACCATCAAGGTATATTCGCCACTCTGGTCATCATGATGTTTGATTCTTTCTGTTATTTCGAAACAGCTTGTTAAGAGTAAACAGCAACATAATGCAAATATTTTCTTCATTTGGGAGATTTAAAGTTGAAAAAACATTCCATAAGAAGATTCTTAACAGAAGTTTAAAAAAGCGATACGAATTTAGATAATATTAACGAATTCTACGGCATTACTCACTCTTTATTTGGACGTTTTTTCTTTAACTTTGCGGCACTTATTTTAATTTCACTTTAATAATGAATATGAACTCTTTAGAGAGAATATTCTTTTTAGATTTAATAAAAAAACACTCTATGTTCCCATTACAAAGAAACCGCCGTTTAAGAACTAATGAATCTATTCGTTCTTTAGTTCGTGAAACCAGTTTAAGTCCACAGGATTTTATGCTTCCAATGTTTGTGGCCGAAGGAAAAGATATAAAAGTCGCCATTCCGTCTATGCCCGGAATTTATCGCCATTCACTGGACAACACTATCAAAGAAGTCAAAGAAGCCTGGGATTTAGGAATCAAAGCAGTGAATATTTATGTAAAAGTAAGTGAGAGCCTTAAAGACAATAAAGGCGTTGAAGCCTGGAACAAAGATGGGTTGATGCAGCAAACTATTCGGGCTATTAAAGATGCAGTCCCTGAAATGATTGTCATGCCCGATGTAGCATTAGATCCTTATTCGATTTATGGTCACGACGGAATTATAGAAAACGGCCAATTGATAAACGATGCTACTGTTGATGCTTTAACCCGAATGAGTCTGAGCCATGCTGAAGCCGGAGCCGATTTTGTAGCACCAAGCGACATGATGGACGGAAGAGTTTTGGCCATTAGAAAAGCGCTGGAAGAAAATGGTCACCATAATGTGGGAATCATGAGTTACAGTGCAAAATACGCATCTGCTTTTTACGGGCCTTTTCGTGATGCGTTAGATTCTGCTCCGGTGGATTCTCAAAATATTCCAAAAGACAAGAAAACTTACCAGATGGATTATGCTAACCGAATTGAAGGAATTCGTGAAGCATTATTAGACGTTGAAGAGGGTGCAGATATCGTTATGGTAAAACCAGGAATGGCCTATTTAGACATTGTTCGCGAGGTAAAAAATGCCGTTCATGTACCGGTTGCAGTTTACCAGGTATCTGGTGAGTACGCTATGGTAAAGGCCGCAGCAGAAAAAGGGTGGCTGGATCATGACAAAATTATGATAGAGCAACTTTATTGCATTAAGCGTGCAGGGGCTAGTATCATCTCAACTTATTTTGCTAAAGAAGCTTCGATAATCTTAAATAAATAATATGAAAAAAACTATATTTTTAATAGCTGTTTTAGCATTTATATCCTGCAAAAAAGACAGTCAGGAGCCATTTGGAAAATCTACCGAAAAGACAGAAACATATTCAGAAGGTGAATCAGAAGAAACTAAAACTCCTGAAGAATTAGGTAAATCGATTTTTGAGGGTAAAGGAAATTGTACTTCTTGTCATCAGGTAGATCAAAAAGTAATTGGCCCAAGTATTCAGGAAATCGCCAAAATCTATAAAGACAAAAAAGGAGATATAGTTACTTTTCTCAAAGGAAATGGAGAACCAATTGTAGATCCAAGTCAGTTTGCAGTGATGAAAACCAATTTTCCGGTAACACAGGCAATGTCTGATGAAGAACTAAAAGCAATTGAAACTTATATTTATAGTAATTTGAAATAAAACACTATTTCAAACATACTATAATTAACAAAAAATGGAGCTAAATTTAGCTCCATTTTTTTGTTCTGAATTACCAGATTTTTACTCTCTTCTCCGGATCGACATACATTTTATCTCCTTTTTTGATATCGAAAGCATCATAAAAAGCATCAACATTCTGAATTGGGACATATGCTCTGTACATTCCCGGTGAATGCGGATCTGTTTTTACCTGGTTTTTAATAGCCTCATCTCTTGATTTAGTTCTCCAGACTGTAGCCCATGAAATAAAGAAACGCTGTTCAGGTGTAAATCCGTCAATTAATCCCGGATTACCTTTTTTCTTTAAATACAACTGTAGTCCATCGTAAGCGGCATTAATTCCGCCTAAGTCACCAATATTTTCACCTAAAGTAAATTTACCATCAACATGAATTCCTGGCAAAGGTTCCAAAGCGCTATACTGATCAGCAAGAGCAGTTCCTAATTCTGTAAATTGTTTCAGATCTTCTGCAGTCCACCAGTCAACAAGATTTCCGTCAGCATTGTATCGGGCACCTGAATCATCAAACCCGTGTGAAATTTCGTGACCAATTACAGCTCCTATTCCACCATAATTTACTGCTTCATCAGCCTGATAATTGTAAAATGGCGGTTGCAAAATAGCAGCAGGGAAAACAATTTCATTATAAGAAGGGTTATAATAAGCATTTACAGTCTGAGGAGACATTCCCCACTCTGACTTATCTACTGGCTTTTTTAATTTTTCCAGACCTTTGTTAAAATTCCATTTAGCCAAATTTCTTGAATTCTCAAAGTAACTGCCTCCATCAGCAACACTTTTGATTTCTAAAGCAGAGTAGTCTTTCCACTTATCAGGATACCCAACTTTTATTGTAATTTTATTCAGTTTTTC
This sequence comes from Flavobacterium salmonis, assembly GCF_903819435.1. Lineage (GTDB taxonomy): Bacteria > Bacteroidota > Bacteroidia > Flavobacteriales > Flavobacteriaceae > Flavobacterium > Flavobacterium chungangense. The sequence goes on from NZ_CAIJDP010000045.1 coordinate 48,663, forward strand.
GATAGCTTTCACTTTAGTAGCATCAGACATCCATGATAAATTATTAATACGGTTCTGGTAAGCCAGAATTATATTGTGAATCATATCAGTTGCTTTTGCTTTTGCTTCGGCAGGAAATACTTTTTCTACGTATAATTTACCAAGAGCTTCTCCAATACTTCGGTTTACAATTTGCAAAGCAATCTCTTCTCTGGGCAATTGTTTCAGGGCACCTCTCAGGGTTTTACTGTAAAAATCAAAGTTTGCGGCTTCAATATCAGTAGTCAAATGCGATGTTGACCTGTTTAGTAAAGTCCATTTTAAATACTCTTTCCATTGTGAAACTTTGTTTTCAGTATAAACATTTTGAAGTGCTTTCATGTAACGTGTTTCTGAAACCACGACTGTATCTAACTTTGCAAGACCAAGCCCGGTAAAATAAGCATCCCATTTAATAGCCGGAGTTAATTTTTGAAGATCTGCCACAGTCATCGGATTGTATTGTAAACGACTGTCTCTGCTTTCGACACGGTCTAATCTTGGAGTTGATAAAGCTTTTTCTAATGCTACAATTTCTGATGCACTTTGTTTGGCTTTTTCAGCAGATTCTCCAATAAACTGCATCATTCTTGCTACATGAAGTTCATATTTAGCAAGTTTCTCTTTAGAATCTTTATCTTCAGCAGTGTAATAATCTTTATCAGACAAACCTAATCGGCTAACGGCGAGAGTTACAGAATTTTTAGAACTGTTTTTTTCATCAGCTCCTATGTAAATCTTAAAAAAGTCATTTCCTCCCTGAGGTTCCATTTCGACTAAATATTTTTGAAGATCAGCCACATTTTTTATAGCATCAATCTTTTTCAAAAACGGCTTCAATGGTTCAATACCTCTTTTGTTTCTGCCAACAGTGTCTAAAACTGTGGCGAACAAGTTCACTGCTTTGCCTTGATCTGTATTCGATTTATACTTTGGATTTTTTGAAGCACTTTTCAAAATTTCCATTGCATCCTTGTCTGTTTTTTTAATTAATTCATTAAAACTTCCCCAGGTTGTACGATCACTCGGGATTTCTGTTTTATCCAGCCATGTACCATTTACATATTGAAAGAAATTTTCTTTAGGGCTAATGTCTTTTTTCATATAAGAAACATTAATCCCCGGTTCCTTTTGAGGTGTGGTTTGTGCTTGTACTGCAGCAAAGGAAAGCATTGCAGAAATAGCATAAAAAGTAGGTTTAGTAAGCACTTTTTTCATTTTTATTTAAGTTTATAGACAATATGCAAACATATTGTTATTATTTGAAAAGTTGTGTTAAAAATCTGATTTTTAACTTTCCTAAAAAGATAACATTTCATGTATTTACTTCCTGAATTCAAATTGTTTTTGGAATATTTGCTTAAAAATAATTTAAGGTGAAAGCAAAAATCCAAAATGCCTTTTCAAAAAGAATAGATGCCATCGGATTACCGATTTTAGCTTTGTGCTGTGTGAGTTTTTTTTGGGGAACTACCTGGCTGGCATCAAAAGAAGGGGTCAAACATATGCCAGCTTTACAACTGGTAACAATAAGACAGTTCATAGGAGGAATGATATATGTTTTGTATTTTATTATCAAGAGAGAACCCTGGCCAAAAGGGAAGCAATGGAGAACAATTTTGGTTCTGGCTTTCCTAAACTTTTGTCTGAGTAATGGTTTGAGCACTTGGGGTGTTAAATATATCAGTAGCGGACTTGGGGCAATTATTGCTGCCATATTTCCGATTTGGATTGTAATCATTTGTTTTTTTAGAGGAGAAAGAGTATCAAAATTGGCCGTATTAGGACTGTTGATCTGCTTTTGTGGAATTTGTGTTATTTTCATGGATCATTTAGCTGATTTCTTAAAACCTGATTTTCAATTTGGAATTATTTTATCTGTTATCGCAACTATTACCTGGGCATTCGGAACTTTACATATTAAGAAAAAAGCAACAAGTTTCAACCCGTACTTTAGTTTAGGATTACAAATGCTTATATCCAGTTTTATTCTTTTAGGAATTACAGAATCTGCAGGGATTAATATTCCGCTAAACCAAATTCCGGTTACATCCTGGTGGGCAATTGGATATCTGGTAATAATTGGCTCAGTATTAACCTTTATTGCTTTTATCTATTCGCTCCAACATCTTCCAAAAGAAATCAGCAGTATTTATGCTTACATTAATCCAATTGTAGCCATTGTTCTTGGTTTTTTTATTTTTGGAGAAATACTTACAAAGGCTATTGCAATTGGCGTTTTAATAACCTTGGCAGGATTATATCTGGTGAACAGATCCATACCAAAACCAAAAAAGAAAAAGCAATTGCAGTAATTTGGTTAAAATCATGACAATTTAAAGTTTTAAAAAAAGTCCTTTTCGTATTTTTGCATTCAAATTATTTTTATGAAATCGCTTCTTTATAAATACCGAAAATTTTTTATCGTTTTAATTGTATTTTCGGCTATTACCATAACCCTGTTTTACTTCGCTTTAAAACCGCAAAAAATCTTGCCTGTCTACAATCCGGCTGATGTAAATCCTGAATTGGTAGACAGCACGGTACAATACAAAAGTAAATATCATACCATTGCCGATTTTTCTTTTGTGAACCAAAATGGCGATACCATTACCCAAAAAAATTATGAAGGAAAGATTTATGTTGCCGATTTCTTCTTTACAACCTGTGGATCAATCTGTCCAAAAATGACAACCAACCTGGCTGATGTTCAAAAAGCAGTTTTAAATAATCCAAAGGTTATGCTGCTTTCTCATACCGTTTTTCCTGAAACAGACAGTATTCCGGTTTTAAAAGCCTATGCGATAAAACATGGAGTGGTTGACAGCAAATGGAATCTGGTTACCGGCGATAAAAAAGAGATTTATACCATGGCCAGAAAATCGTATCTGGCCGTAAAACTAGGAAGACCTGATCAGCTTTATGATATGGTTCATACAGAAAATTTTATCCTGGTGGATCAAAAACGACGCGTTCGCGGATTTTATGATGGAACAGACAAAGAAGATATTAAACGTCTTTTAGAAGATATTGATTTCTTGTGTAAAGAATAAAACCCTTATTTTTAGAAACATTTAGCATATTCGGCTGTATTAAATTCCCTTAAATAAAGAATTATTGCCTATTTTTGCAATCTAAATTCAATCTAAATAAGCTTGCAAAATACTATCCACACTCTGAAAAAAGGCGACAAAGCCATTATCAAAGATTTTGATATCGATCTTATTCCTCTAAAATTATTAGAAATGGGTTGTTTGCCTGGCAGCTTGGTTGAATTGCTTCAAATTGCTCCTTTTGGAGATCCTTTATATTTGGATATCAATGGCTCCCATGTTGCAATTCGTATTGAAACAGCTCGTGAAATTGAAGTTGAACTTATCAAAAACAATTTATAATGAGCGTTCAGAATATCAATGTTGCCCTTATTGGGAATCCAAACACAGGAAAAACTTCTGTTTTTAATCAGCTTACGGGTTTAAACCAACAGGTTGGAAATTATCCCGGGATTACTGTTGAGAAAAAAATGGGTTTCTGTAAACTGCCACACAACATTAAAGCCAATATTCTCGATTTACCCGGAACGTACAGCCTGAATGCCAGTTCAATGGATGAAAGTGTGGTGATCGAACTTTTACTGAACAAAAACGATAAATTATATCCGGATGTGGCAGTAGTAGTAACAGATGTTGAAAACCTGAAACGAAATCTGCTGATTTACACTCAGATAAAAGACCTGGAAATTCCAACAATTTTGGTCATCAACATGTCTGATCGTATGGAACGTAAAGGAATTACTCTTGATATTCCGTATTTAGAAGAAAAACTAAAAACCAAAATTGCGCTAGTTAGTTCACGCAAAGGTTTAGGAATCGATGCCTTAAAAGAATTAATAGTTTCCTATCGAACTGTTCCGCACGAACCTTGCTTAAATGCTTCGGTTATTGATTCTGACTATTTTGAAAAATTACAACATGCTTTTCCGAACCAGTTGTTATACAAATTGTGGCTGGTTATTACTCAGGATGTCAATTTTTCGAATTTAGACCGAAATGAAATCCGAAGTACTTTTACAAAATCACACTCTGAATTAAAACGTCTTCAGCAAAAAGAAACTATTAAACGGTATCAGTTTATAAATGATGTTTTGAAAGAAGGTTTAAAAGTCGATCCTTCGATGGCAAAAGACATCCGTGCAAAACTGGATCGTGTATTAACACACAAAATATGGGGATACGCTATTTTCTTTGCCATTTTATTTCTGATCTTTCAATCTATTTTTAGCTGGTCCACGATTCCGATGGATTTCATTGACAGCACTTTTGCCTCTTTAAGCAGCAGGGTTGCCGAAGAACTTCCAAGCGGTATTTTAACCGATTTGCTTTCGCAGGGAATCATTCCGGGAATTGGCGGTGTTATCATTTTCATTCCGCAAATTGCTTTCCTATTCTTGTTCATTTCGATTTTAGAAGAAAGTGGTTATATGAGCCGTGTTGTATTTTTAATGGACAAAATCATGCGCAGATTCGGTTTATCTGGAAAAAGCGTAGTACCTCTCATTTCAGGAACAGCCTGTGCCATTCCGGCAATTATGGCAACGAGAAATATTGAAAACTGGAAAGAACGTCTGATTACGATTTTGGTTACTCCTTTTACAACCTGTTCAGCAAGGTTACCGGTGTATGCGATTATCATTTCATTGGTAATTCCCAGTAAACGTGTTTTTGGAGTTTTAAATGTGCAGGGACTAACCTTAATGGCGCTTTACGTTTTAGGTTTTTTTGCTGCTATTTTATCGGCATATATTTTAAATAAGGTTTTAAAACTGGAATCCAAAACGTATTTCGTTGTTGAAATGCCAAGTTATAAATTACCCCTTTTTAAGAACGTTGGAATCAATGTTGTAGAAAAAACCAAAGCTTTTATTGTTGGTGCCGGTAAAATCATTCTTGCCATATCTATTATTTTGTGGTTTTTAGCCTCATACGGACCCGGAAAAGATTTTAACGAAGCAGAAACCATCGTAAAAGATAGATTTGCAAATACAACCCTGACAGAAACTCAATTTGAAAACGAAGTAGCTTCTCAAAAATTGGAGAATTCCTATATCGGATTAATGGGTCATGCAATTGAACCGGCGATTGAACCTTTGGGTTACGACTGGAAAATCGGTATTGCCTTAATTAGTTCGTTTGCTGCTCGTGAGGTTTTCGTGGGAACTCTTGCCACAATTTACAGCGTTGGCGATAGTGAGAACGAAGCTACCATAAAAAGCAAAATGCAGGCTGAAGTTCACTCTGACACAGGAGAAAAAGTCTTTAATTTTGCAACCGGAATTTCATTATTACTGTTTTATGCTTTTGCCATGCAGTGTGCGAGCACATTGGCTATTACCAAAAAAGAAACCAATTCGTGGAAATGGCCTGCCATGCAATTGGGCTTCATGAGTGCACTTGCCTATTTAACCGCCTTGATTGCGTACCAAATATTAAAATAATGAGTCATGATTCAGGAAATTATTGCTTTTGCCATATTAGGATTTGCAGTTGCTTTTTTGATTAGAAAATTCTTCTGGAAATCTAAAAAGAAAAAGGACTGTGGTGATGGGAATTGTGGCTGCAGCTGATTTTTTATTCCGCAGAGCTACACAGAGAAAAAACACAAAGATCCGCAAAGAAATGTAAAATAACTTTGCGGATCTTTGCGCTTATTAGTGAATCTTTGCGAAATACAAACTTACTTAATACCTTCCCATTCTGCATAAAACTGTGCAAGGAACGTTTCCATAAAACGATGCCTTTCTTCGGCAAGTTGTTTTCCGGTTTCGGTATTCATTTTATCTTTTAAGAGTAACAGCTTTTCGTAAAAATGATTTATGGTGGGCGCATTATTCTTTTTGTATTCTTCTTTGGTCATGTTGGTTACAGGTGTAATTTCCGGATTATACAAAGCTCTGTTTTTAAATCCCCCATAATTGAATGCCCTTGCTACACCAATTGCACCAATTGCATCCAGACGATCAGCATCCTGAACAATATCCAATTCAAGAGAAGAAAACTTCTTTTCGAAATTTCCGCCTTTATATGAGATATTTTCGATGATATTAACAACATGTACAATAATGTCTTCGGAAACATTTTCTGATTCTAAAAACAAACGTGCTGTTTTGGGACCAATTGTTTCATCTCCGTTATGAAATTTACTATCGGCAATATCATGAAGCAAAGCTCCTAATTGAATTACTGTTAAATCGCAATCTGTATTTTTAGCAATCAATAATGCATTTTTATAAACACGCTCGATATGAAACCAGTCATGACCTCCTTCTGCATCATTAAGTTTTTCTTTTACAAATTGGATTGTTTTATGTATTAAGGCTGTATTATTCATGATATTTTTAATGCTTAACCGTTTGCTTTATTTTTTAATAACAACAGTATTTTTTATAATTTATTTGAAAATTCAAAAACATTTTTATTCAAAAAAGAGACCCCGAAATATTAAAAAAATGCTGACTGTCAAAGATTTAAAAACCTCAACAATCAACATCTTTATACTCTTTGTTTTTAAACGCAACGAAATTGCATTTAATAAAATTGATTTAAAATCTAAATATTATAATCTCGCCGGCTCTACCCACTTGAAAATATGAGACTCTTTTGGAATTACGATTCTCTCTGAAATTCTTGCCATACGGGCCGGTAATTTCATCAGATAATCACGTGCTTTTTCAGCTTCATCTGTTAGGTTTGTAATCTTATCAACTTCCCATTTATCTATTAATTTCTGCATGATATCTACATAATCGTTTGCAGTGTAAACTCCGATACGCTGTGCAGAATCTGAAAATTGCTCAAAAGCAGTACTGATTTTTTGACCTGATTCTCTTAAAAAATGCGCCGGCATTACGATTTTTTGTTTCATCATATATTGAAACGCCAACATCATTTCGCTTGGATCAACCTGAAAAATACGGGTAACAAATTCGCTGTACGCATGATGATGGCGCATTTCATCACCAGCAATCATTTTACACATTTTAGACAACTTGTTATCACCAAATTTTTTCGCCATTTGGGCTACTCTGTTATGCGAAACATAAGTTGCTAACTCCTGGAAACTAGTGTATACAAAGTTTTTGTATGGATCGGATCCGGTTCCAATATCAAAACCGTCGTTGATTAAGTGCTGTGTTGTCATTTCGATTTCACGCATGTTTACACGACCAGACAAATACAAGTATTTATTTAGTAAATCTCCGTGTCGGTTTTCTTCTCCCGTCCATTGACGAATCCATTTAGACCAACCGTTTCCACCATTTTCAACCTGATTCACTCCTTCTACATCCATCAGCCAGGATTCATAAGTTGGTAAAGCTTCCTCGGTGATGGTATCACCTACTAAAGTTACCCAGAAATCATAAGGTAATTCTTTGGCAATTTCACGTAATTCTCTAACCTCCTCAAAGAAGTTTTCTCCTTGGGAATTAGGTAAAAAATCGGTAGGCTGCCAAATTTTTTCAACAGGGATTAAATACTGTTCTACGAAGCTATCTACATTTTTTTCCAAAAACTGCATCACTTCTAATCTAATGTTTTTTATAGACATTACTTGTTTAATTTGGGATTTAAGTATTAGAATTCTCTCTCTAAATACAAAATCTATTTATATTCATTCACTCCTTCTACAACTGCCTTTTCTGTCAATCTCATTAACTCAGCAAAATCATAATCTTTAACGGCCATTGCTTTATGGGCGGTAAAGGTAAGATGATTTGCTAAACCAACAGGGAAAAACCCATATTTTACCATTTTCCATGAATTGTTAATACTCACTGGAACAACATAAGCTGAAGGCGCATATTTGCAAAGGATTTTTAAACCACTTTGGGCAAATTCTTTAGGCTTTCCTGTTTTACTTCTGGTTCCTTCGGGAAAAATCACAGCAGATCTTGTGTTCTTTTCAATATATTCAGACAAGCCTTTGATTACAGGAATCGCTTGTTTAGGGTCTTTACGGTCAATTAGTACTGAACCTCCATGGCGTAAATTGTATGAAACGCTTGGGATTCCACTACCTAACTCTTTCTTACTTACAAATTTACAATGAAAACGTCTAAAGTACCAAATCATTGCCACGATATCGTACATACTTTGGTGATTCGATACAAAAATCAATGGAACACCTGTGGGAATTGTCTCTCTGTTTTTAATTGTATATCTCGTTCCTACCAGATTGGTGCATCTTAAAAGAAAAAAATTCAAATAATCAACGCTAATTTTGTGAGCCTGATAACCAAAAATATTTAGTGAAATCCATTGTATAGGATGAAAAACAACCAGACACAATCCAAAACATAGATAATAAATTATGGAGATTGGATATGAAATTATCTTCTGCATGCTTTAAAAAATTAATTGCCAAAAGTAATAAATAAATTTTTAGCGGTATAAAAATTGAAAACAATAACCGCTTTTCTGGTTTAATTGTACCTTTGTCCTTAAAATTGCAAATTTTTTCTGAACTAAATGAATTTTACTTACCCTAAAAAAGAGCGCTTAAAGAGCAAAACGACAATTGGATTACTTTTTTCTGAAGGAAAATCTGTTTCAAAATATCCATTACGTTTAGTTTATCGTCAGGCGGAAGCAGATTCAGAAGAAAAAATTAAAATTGGAGTTTCGGTTTCAAAGAAGTATTTCAAAAAAGCAGTAGACCGAAATTACTTCAAGCGTGTTTTAAGAGAAACCTATCGATTAAACAAACATTTGCTTTGGGAAAACGTACAACAGCCTTATTCTTTGATGTTTTTTTATCAGACTAAAGACAAATTATCTTACGAAGAAATCAATACCAAAACGATTCAGTTGTTTGAGAAATTTCTTCTGCAAATAAATAAAACTACAGATTCTGAAAATAAAACAGAAATGTAATCCATCATTTCAAATACCAATTGAGATTCACCTGAACGAATCGCCTTAATTGGTGATTTATTATTATTTTAGTACTTTATAATTTAAGACAATTCAAAATTATGACTTCTTATTTCAAAAAGAAATTTGTTATACCAGCCGTTGCTATAGGATTTCTATTTATTGGAACCAGTTTCAAAGATGATTTCTTTGAAATAGCCAAACAGATAGAAATCTTTACCACTTTATTCAAAGCCGTTAACACCAATTATGTCGATGAAACTAATCCGGGTGACCTGATGGATAAAGGCATTAAAAGTATGCTGGGGAGTTTGGATCCTTATACCGTTTACTTTAATGAACAGGATGTTGTAAATTTTAAAATCAATAATACCGGCGAATATACCGGAATTGGTGCTATGATTGCACGTAAAAAAGACCGCTTAATTGTTCGTGAGCCTTATAAAAATTATCCTGCGGATAAAGCGGGATTGAAAGCCGGAGACGAAATTATACAAATTGGAGATGTTTTGATTGCCGATTTTAAGGACGATGCATCGCAATTGCTTAAAGGAACAAAAAACACTAAGATCAAAATAAAATACCTTCGCCAGGGTAAAACCTATACTACAGATTTGGTTTTGGATGAAGTTGATATCAAATCGGTTCCATTCTATGGAAAAATAGATGATAAAACAGGATATATTGTTTTGGCACATTTTAGTCGAAAAGCGGCAGCTGAAGTAAAAGAGGCTCTTGAAAAACTAAAAACTCAGGGAGCTACTCAAATTGTGCTCGATTTGAGAGGAAATCCCGGCGGTTTATTAAATGAAGCCATTGACATTTGCAATTTGTTTGTTCCCAAAAATGAAGTGATTGTAACTACAAAATCAAGAATTGAAAAACACAATAACACCTATAAAACTACTAAAGAACCTATAGATACTCAGATTCCACTGGCTATTTTGGTAAACGGAAAAAGTGCTTCGGCATCAGAAATTGTTTCCGGAGCTTTGCAGGATTTAGATCGTGCTGTTATTTTAGGAAGCCGTAGTTTTGGAAAAGGTTTGGTACAACGTACCGTCGAATTGACTTACGGAACACAGCTAAAAGTAACTATTTCACGTTATTATACTCCTTCAGGACGTTGTATTCAGGCACTGGATTATGCTCATAAAGACAAAAATGGTGTAGCCCAAAAAACTGATTCTAAAAACTTTAATGCTTTTAAAACAAGAAAAGGACGAACAGTTTATGATGGTGGTGGTGTTTTGCCTGATATTGAACTGGATGAAACCAAAATGAGTCCAATTACAAATGCGCTATTAAAAAACGACGGAATTTTTGATTATGCCACAACCTATTATTATAAAAACCCGAATTTAGGAGATAAGATTCCAACGATTACAGATGCTGATTACATTGCTTTCAAACAATATTTAAAAGCCAATAAATTTACTTTCGATACAGAAACCGAACTGGCTTTGAAAAACACTTTGGCAGCGGCCAAAAACGAACAAATTGATGAAGCAATTGTTATTGAATATAAGCAACTATTAAATGCACTTGAAAAAAGTGAAACTACGCTATTAGATAAAAATCAAAAAGAAATTAAAAACCTGATTCTGGAAGAACTTATCAAAAGATACCAATATCAGGAAGGTCTATATCAATATTACATTAAAAACAATTCAGAAATTAAAAAAGCGGTGACAGTCTTAAATAATCAAACTGAGTACAAAACGATTTTAAAAATGTAGAAAAAATGAAACTTTGCAAAGCGTTATTTCTGTTATTCATTTACAATTTATCGGCGCAGCAAAAACCCATCGAAACCATTTATTTTGATTTTGACAAATACGTCCTTACCAGTCAGCAAACCAAAGTCATCACCGATTTTGTAAAAAACTTAGACACCACAAAAATAGAATCCATACAGATTTACGGCTATTGCGATGATCGTGGCAATGACGAATATAACTACCGTTTATCTTATGACAGGGTAAATACTATACAGGAAATATTAGTTTCAAAAGGCTTTAACAAAAGTAAAATAATTATTCTTGAAGGAAAAGGACGGGTTATAATCAGGAGCGATACCGTTGAAAACCTACATGAAACGAGATCAAAAAACCGCAGGGTCGATTTGATTGCCGTTAAAAAAAACAGTTACGAAAAAGGAATTCGTAATTCATTAAAAAGCGAATTAAACGTAGGTGATAAAGTTTTACTGGAAAACATATTGTTTGATCTTGGGAGTTCAAAACTAACGTACCATTCTAAAAAAGAATTAGATAAAATTGTTACCATTCTGCAATCCAAAAAAAACATTCAGTTTGAAATCAGAGGTCATGTGTGCTGTACTCCTGAAATGTACACAGACGGAATAGACCGGGAAAATAACGAAAGAAGACTTTCCTGGAATCGTGCCAAAACAGTGTTTTTCTATTTGGCATCGAAAAAAATATCCAAAAGCCGCATGACATTTCAGGGCTGCGGCAACAAATATCCGCTTGGAAAAGGGGACAATTTAGACCGGAGAGTTGAATTTTATATTACTAAGATTTAGTTTTCCAGCAAATACTTTTGTGCTGCTTCCATCAATTCATCTCTACCTTCCTGAATACCTTTAATTGTAGGATGAACCGTAATATCTATCTTTACACCTGTACGTTGAGTTGGGGTTCCATCCTGATAAAAAACACCAAGTCCGCTCATAACTGCTTTAAATCCTATAAATTCTACTTTCGAAATATCACCGTCTGCCCCGGCTGTTTGACTTCCCAGAGTTGTAACGTTGTTTCCGGATTGTAAGAGCATCGCCATAAATTCACTTGAACTTTGCGTTTGGTCATTCACTATTAAAACCACTTTTCCTGTATAGTATTCATTTTTAATCGGAGTATTTATCAGAGGCTTTTCCCAGATAAATCTTCCCGGATAACTTAAATCCGGTTTTACAATTTTCGCATACTCTTTATTTGTCGTTATTAACCTACTGGCAATTCTAAATGGTATAAAATTCGGATTCCTAACATCTATTATAAGAGCTTTTGTCGAATTTAGTTTCTGCATCATTTCATCCTGATCTTTTATTTCTAAAAGAGCCAGATCTATATATCCAATATTATTTTCGTCTATATAATACTTTTTAGTGTTAGCGTTTATTTTTCCAATGAATTTGTTTCCTTCCAGCAGTTTTACGTTTTTATAAAAAAACTGATCATTTCTTCTTAATTTAAGATTGACAGAATCTGTACTGCTGCTTAAAACCAAATAATCATAATTCCTTGCTTTTGTATTTTGGTTAGAGCCATGAATGTATTTTTTTCTTTCACTGATAGTTTTCAAAACATTATTATTGTCTATTTCTTCGATAATATCACCTGTCTTGAGTCCATCCCATTCTGTTCCTGAATGATATGGAAATCCTGTAATTGCAATTTGATTTTCTACCAGGTTAAAAAATACCGGTAAAGATTTGGTTCCAAAAAAATTTCCAATATGATTGGTGTAAAAATTAGCATGTGTGTCATCTAATTTAATAACTGTTTCTAACATCACTAAATGATACGCAGTTGTATTCTCAGCATTCAAAAACTTAGGGATCATTTCTTCCAAAGCAGAATTCCAGTTTTGATCGGTCATATATTTATAAGGAAAAAAATATTCTACAATATTCCAATATCGGAATAAGCTTACCAAGCGCAGATTTCGCCCCGGAAATTCGAAGTTTTTGTACTCAGGTTCATTAGTTATCTGAATGTTGTCACGTGAAGTCGTTGTAACATAAAAGTTCTTGCCCTGAAACCTGTTTGATTCTATATATCTGAGTTTTTGAGAAAGCTCAGTAGTAAAAGTATTCGAATCATCCATCCATGAAAAATCTAAATTCTTTTCAAAATACTTCTTTTTGACATCGTTTTTACACGATTGGCATTCTTTTAAATCTCCAAGACCAACAATCCAGTCAAGATAGATTTTAGACAATTCCTCCCTTGTTGTAGCTTTTTCAACTTTAGGTAATACTTCCAATAATTGTTCATCCCAGTTAAAACTGCCTTTCACAACATTTGGATGATAATATTTAAGAAATCCCCAAATTTTTGCCAAACTTGCCAGATTTTCAACTTTTTTCTTATCCGTTTTGTCGATCGATTGGTTTTGACCGAAACTTAAAAAACTAAAATAACAAAAAACCAAAACCCACTTTATTTTATCCATTTATTATAAATTTTCTTAATTACAGAAACTAAAATAGACAAGTGAATATTAAATAATGTTATTATAATCATAAAGTTACAGGCAATAAAAAGCCTCCATCTGGTAAGGAGGGCACTGAAAAAGTCCTTTAAAATTAAAAAGGTAATTTTACAAGTAAAATGGAGGCTCTGAGAATCGTCTGTACGAAAGTGTTCTCAATCACCTATCCGAATACATTAAAGAAAAAGAGGTTGTTTTCATATTTGAAAACAACCTCTTTTGATAAATAGCCACTTTTTCAGTGCCCTCCTGGTAAGTTCAAGGCTTTTTATAAAATCTTTTAGAAAAATTAAATTTTTGGTAAAGCTTAATTCCTTACCATCTCAATATGCGGGATATCATCTTCCAGATACATTTCACTGGTTTGTATAAATCCATGACTTTCGTAGAATTTTTTTAGGTATAACTGCGCACCTATTGTAATTTTTTCTTTTCCAAAATTTGACTTTATTCCTGCAATGGCTTCCCGCATTAAATCATGTCCCCATTTACGGTCACGGTAATTGAGATCTACAACTACTCTTCCTATTGAAGCATTATCGAAACTTATTCCCGCATCTAATAATCGCGCATGAGCAACGGTTTTACCATCATACTCTCCTATTAGATGTAAAGCATTCTTATCTTTCCCGTCAAGATCTAAATAAACGCAATTTTGTTCCACTACAAAGATTTCACTTCTTAGTTTCAATAAATCATATAGTTCATGAACCGTTAAGGCCTCAAAAGACTTTATTTTCCATTTTAATTCCATTGCGTATTATTTTATTATTTATTCTAATTCAAAAGAGTAAAATTAATTTAAAAAATGAAAACAGAAAGAATACATCTATGTGTTTCAACAAAAAATCCCGATGATATCTCGCAATCGGGATTTTTTCTATTTTTTCTAATCATTAGGAATGTAGATTATTTTTTCTTCATAATGATTTCCATGCTTTTATATTCCTTCCCTTTTTTTGTATCATACATCTCCATTTTACGGGTTGTTGCATCCACGATCGTGTACACTTCACGATATGGTGTTTTTTTTCCGTTTATTGGGTTTACCATTTCGCCTTTAAGTTCCATACTTTTAGTCTTATCATCATATTTACCTGTAGCAACCATCATGCCCGTCCCCATATTGTCAATAAAAGTAGTGGTGTATTCTTTACTGGCATTATTGTAGGCTAATGTAGATTTTCCTTCAAATGGCTGTCCCATCATCGTTCCCTGATAATTAGCTTCCTGATAACGACCTCCCAGAATCATTTTTATATTTGTCGTAGAACTTGCCTTTTCAGGTTTACCTCCTTCTTCTTCCCAAAAAGTCATGTCACAATTCCATGTTCCGGTTTCATCAGCCATCATTTTATGAGGCGATCCCGGCGTTGCATATTCCATCCATGCCTTGATTTGCGCAGCAGAATCTAAAGGCATTTCAGCAATTGAATCTTCTGTTTTTATACTATCAACAGCTTTAGAACTTTCAATTTCTGTTTTTACTTCTTTTTTACAAGAAGAAAAACACAAAACTAACATCAATAATGTTACAAATAAATTTTTCATAATTTCCTGATTTAATGTTTGTTACAAACAAAAGTATGGAAAATAAATTTACTATCTCTTTTCTATTCTTACCGATTTTATAATCGCTTCCAGTTCTAACATTAAATCACGTTCCTGATTGGAGGGTGAGTAACAGAATCCTTCAATTACCAAAATTCGATTATAAACTTTATCTACTATCGCATAGTTGATAAAAGGTCCTGTCATAAAATCGTTTTTTAACTCCCATGTCCCTTTTGTCTCAAAAGTCTTTTTTCCGTTTAAAGTTGTAATGGAAAAATAAGGTGCATAATCTTCTCCGGTAATCATCTGGGTATTTGTTTCGCGCCCTTTAATATAATGTCCAACCGAATCACGCATTCTAACAATATTACCAACAACATTGGGATTTTTCATCAGTCTGTTTAAGGGAATCTGATAAACAAGCAGACTGGTACTCCCGCTAATAATTTCTTTCTTCAGCCAAATGAAATTGCGTTTATGTAACATGTATTCGTAACCCGTTGGAACTTGCAAATCGATATGAAATTTGTTTTTGATAATTGCCGGATTTAGAAGTGATTTTTGGTTATCCTGCTGCAATTTTCTAATTTCTGTTTGACGAATTGCTTTAATG
Organism: Flavobacterium salmonis; assembly: GCF_903819435.1. Taxonomy (GTDB): domain Bacteria; phylum Bacteroidota; class Bacteroidia; order Flavobacteriales; family Flavobacteriaceae; genus Flavobacterium; species Flavobacterium chungangense. Next base: position 64,020 of record NZ_CAIJDP010000045.1, read on the forward strand.
ATTTCCGGCGAGTTCATTTCGATACTGCAAATTAAATCTTCATTTGATTTCCCGTAAATTCGAAAAGTATTATGCGGTAAGGCTTTAGTATTGGTTTTAACCTCAAATTTGTCTGTAGCAGCCTTTTTTATTACAATAATGCTTCGGCTGTCTGTCACAAAACCTTCAAGTAGTTTTGCAGGATATTGATTGATTGTAAATAAAGGCTCTTCTTGTGTTAGGCCTAAAACCGGTGATGCGAATTTATTTCGAATACTGTCACCTACTTCGCCATACCACAACTGATCGTCAATGATTATGGAAATTGTGTTGGTTTTACCAGCATTTGGCTGAGCCTGATGTTCATTTTTTTGAAAACAGGAAACCAGTAAAACAGAAAGTAGCAGAAACAAAAAATGGGTTTTATTCATTTTAAAAATTATATGAAATAAAACCCAAATTTAGGTAAGATATTTTATTTATCCGTTTATTTTAAGCTTCATTCCTGGTTTGATATCCTCATCTTTAATGCCGTTCCATTTTTTAATATCTGAAATGGTCACACCTGGATATTTTTTCGAGATGCTATACAAAGAATCTCCTTTTTTAACGTAATAATCTTCTCCAATACTTTTCGCGGTAGCTGCTTTTTTCTTAAAAGAATCAATTGAATTTGACGCAACAACTGTAGTTGTAGTTTCAACAACAGTATTTTCCTTTTTTGAAACAACTAATGTTTTGCCTAATGCAAGATTGTTTGATGTAAGGCTATTCCATTCTTTTAATTCTGATAAAGTAACTCCGAATTTTTTTGCAATATTACCCAGATTATCTCCATTTTTCACAACATATTCTACTTCAATTTCATTTTTGTTTGAGATCTCAGTAGATGCTACTGCTGTTTCAGTTGGTTTTTTAATTACTTCCTGAGCAGTTTTTGAAATTAAATCCTTAGGTTTTATTTTTAAAGATCTCCCTACTACTACTGAATTGTTCTTAAGGTTGTTCCATTGTTTAATATCTGCTACAGCAACATCATATTTTTCAGCAATCGAACTCAAATTATCTCCTTTCTGAACTATATACGATTCCAAATCTAATGGTTCAGGAACTTTTATAGACTTTGTCTTTATTTTTGGAGTTAATTTCTGTGCAAGACGAGAAGGCATTTTATAGATATTGGAATCATGTTTTACGTAAGCGTAAATTTTATCCTCGTTATTTACAAAAGTTGCGATTTTATCTTTTGGCAGACGTAAAAAGTGTTCTTCGTTTTGGTAATATGGAACGACTTTTAGTTTGTAGGAAGGGTTTAAAAGTTCTAATTGAGATTGCGGCATGTCTAACAAATCGGCAATTTGTTTAAAAGACATTTTTTCTTTGATTCGAATTGTATCTGTTTCAAAGTTTTTCACAACAGCTCTTTGCGGATTAATACCATGTTCTTTATGAAATTCAAAAAGATACATTGTGGCTAAAAATGCAGGTACATACCCCTGTGTTTCTTTTGGAAGATAATTTCGAATATCCCAGTATTTCGTTTTCCCGCCTGAACGACGAATTGCTTTTGTTACATTACCAGGGCCTGAGTTGTATGAAGCCAAAACAAGTTCCCAGTCGCCAAAAACATTAAACATTTTAGTCATATATTCTGATGCTGCCGCAGTTGCTTTAAGCGGATCACTGCGTTCATCAATATAGGAATCAATTTTAAGATCGTATTGTTTTCCGGTACCGTACATGAATTGCCAAAGTCCGGTAGCGCCCATTTTAGAAACTGCTTTAGGATTTAAAGCAGATTCTACAACGGCTAAATATTTAATTTCTAAAGGAACATTTTGCTTCGCAAACGCATCCTCAAAAATTGGGAAATAATATTCTGATAAAGCCATTAATCGGGAAAACGATTTTTTACGATTTTTAAGAAATGACTTTATTATATTTTCTAATCCCTGATTGTATTCTATTTCAAACGGTGATTTTTCATTCATTACCTGAAGACGCTGTTTTAATAGCTCTGTTGGCAATTCCTGATCAACTGTAACGTCTTTATTAATTGTTTGAATATCCTTACACAGATCATCATAGATATCCAGACTTGTTAATTCATTCATCCAGAGACTATCTACACGAATGGCTAAGTCATTTTTTACAAATGAATTTTTTACTGAATCTAAGTACGAAATCTTTACTTCAGGCTTTATTTCGGTATCTGCTTTTACTACATCTTGTGCAAAACCAGTTATTGAAAAAAAGACTGAAACCGCTAAGGAAATTTTTCTTATAATCATATAACATTTTTTTAAAATTCTATAATCCAAACAATTACAGAAATGGTATTTTTACAAACTTAAGCAGAATAACGCTAAAAAACGTAAAAAAAAATGTTAATTGTTATATTTTAGTCTAAAATAGCAGCGATACCAGGTAAAATTCTTCCTTCTAACATCTCCAGCATAGCTCCTCCGCCTGTAGATACATAACTCATTTTATCTTCAAAACCGAATTGTTTTACTGCTGCTACAGAATCACCTCCGCCAACAAGTGAAAAAGCACCATTTGCAGTTGACTCAGCAATATAGTCACCTAAAGCAATAGTTCCTTTTGAGAAAGTTTCCATTTCAAAAACACCAAGAGGACCATTCCATAAAATCGTTTTCGATTCTAAAATTACTTTTTTGAAGTTTTCCAAAGATTTAGGACCTGCATCCAGACCTTGCCATCCATCAGGAATTGCCGTTACATCTACTACCTGAATATTGGCTGTATTTGAAAAATCATCAGCAGCAATTACATCAACCGGAATGTGAATCTGAACTCCTTTTTCTTTAGCTAGTCTTAAAATTTCAAGTGCTAAATCCTGTTTGTCATCTTCACAGATAGATTCTCCAATTTTTCCGCCTTGCGCTTTCACGAAGGTAAAAGTCATACCGCCACCAATAATCATGTGGTCAACTTTATCAAGGATATTTTCGATAACCGTGATTTTAGAAGAAACTTTAGAACCTCCTAAAATAGCCACAACTGGTTTTTCGCTATTTTTAAGTACTTTATTTAAACTTTCAATTTCTTTTGCCAATAATGTTCCGAAACATTTTTCAGTTGGGAAAAATTGTGCAATAATAGTTGTTGAAGCATGCGCTCTGTGAGCCGTTCCAAAAGCATCATTTACATAAATATCTCCTAGTGAGGCTAATTCTTTTGCAAAAGCAACATCTCCTGCTTCTTCTTCAGCATGAAAACGCAGATTCTCAAGTAATAAAACTTCTCCCGGTTTTAAGTTTTTGGCAGCAGTCTGAGCTGTCTCACCCACACAGTTTTCTGCAAACTGAACATTTACTCCTAAAATTTCAGAAGCCGTTTTTAAAATATGCTTTAATGAATATTTTTCTTCAGCTCCTTTTGGTCTTCCTAAGTGTGACATTAAAATCACGCTTCCGCCCTGAGCCAGTATAGCATCAATAGTTGGTTTTGCAGCTTCAATACGTGTTGCATCTGTTACATTGAAATTTTCATCCAAAGGCACATTAAAATCTACACGGATAATTGCTTTTTTATTTTTAAAATCGAAATCGTTTAGAGTTTTCATTTGATAATTATTTTATGGTTTTTTTGAAAGAAAAACAAATATAGAACTTTTAAGGTTCTTATAAATTCGGATAAACTAAAAAACCGATAATTTAAAGAACGAAATCGTTATAATTTCACAAATAAATTTCTTTATTAAATATTAAACACAAATTTATAAGACGAATAATCAGTCAAAAGATAAAAAAAGCCTTTTCTAATAAAGTATTAAGTTAGAAAAGGCAAAAAATAATAATGTTTTTGTTTAACTATTCCTGCTGAATATAACAGACTGACAAATGGGGCTGTACGGGAAACATAATGGTTTCGTATTCGTTTGTGTTTTCGGTGTTTTTAGAAACGACATAGTTACCTTCTATAATTCCGAAATAAGTTAATAATGGTGAATAAAATGTAATTCCTATTTTATGTTTGGAATGATCTGTAATATCAGTATTGACAATATCGAGCTGATAATTGACAAAAGTAAAATACTGATTACCCAGTACATCTGAAACCCTGTGAAAATTTCCTTTTAATTGTTGCACATACCCGTCTGCCGCAATTCCAACCAAAAAATGCAGCTGAGAGGCCTTTTCATTTTCAGACAATAATTCCCTGAAGGTATTTTTAGGATTTTCAGCCGAATTGAATTGCTGGCTTTGCATTTTATATTCCTTAAAAGTATCTTCAAAAACATATTTATCCCAGATTATTCTAGAAGAACTATCAATAATTACGCGATAAGCCAGCTTTATTTTTGATGTTTTCATAAGTCCTTATTTTAAAGCAACTTCAAACACCAATAAAACAGCATTTTCTGATAATGCTTCCCATTCAATCATTTCTGTTTTTTCCATACTTAAACCGTCTTTTGGTTCTAAAAGTCTATCTTCGACTTCAAAAGCACCATTAACAACATATACGAAAATACCGTTTTTAGGATTTTTTAAAGTATAAAAGCCTTTCTTTCTTCCGTCAAATATGCCAATACTACCAATTGCTTTATCTATCTCAAACAATTGAATTAATTTGTTTCTGACCGTAAAATTGATTTCAGATTTCTGGAAATAATTTTTAAAATATCGCGTATCCATTTCAAAATGAATGGTAAGAAAACTGACGTTTTCATTTTCATAAGGATTAAAAATTTCTACGGTTATTTCTTCCTCTACACCAATTACCCTAATTTGCTCAACTCTTAAAAATTCAGCATTACCAAGATTGTCTTTATATTCTATACCGCCAAATAAGGGTAAAATAATCACATTTGTATTCGCTTTTATTACTCTGGAAATACAATGTTGGGGAGCAAGTATTTCTTCGTTTAAAATTTGTAACGAACCAAATGGTAATCTGGACAACTCCTGATACTGATCAAAATTAAAAGTGGCAAAACAATTGTATTTTTCTGATTTGAAAACACCTCTTGTTTCTGACTTATAAATCTGAGCTGGAATTTGCTTAATCATTTTTTAGATTTTTTAACTGGCAACATTTATAGTATGTTTTAATACAAAGCCTTCTGCGATACTACCTGTAACTGTTGCCAGCTCGTTTGCCACAGAATCAGAAAAGACATTATCAGATGCATTATAAGTGTAACCGGATAAACCTTTTGTATATCCATTCGCGCTTGATGCATTTACCAAAGCAACAGCACTTCCCGAACCTTCTGGGAATGCAATTTGAGTCACCAGTAGCGAGGTTCCGCTAGCATTGTAAATATGAACATGAATATGTGTGGCACGGCTCGTGTACCAACCCGGAAAAATAGAAGTAAAAGTTACTAAACCGTTATCATCTGTAGTTTGTCTTCCTCTTAGAAAATGGTATGTTGTATAATTGACAGACTGCATTGAAGTTCCACCATACTCAGAATAATATCCATCTTTGTCACAATGCCAAATATCTACAATAGCACCTTTTAAAGCAGCACAACTGGCTTTTGTGTTTTTTATAGTGATATTAATCGTAAAAGCGACGCCTGTTCTGTCCATAACAATATTTGATTTTACCAAAGACGATGGAGAAATGGTAGGAAATGGACCAGCCGTTTCTGAAGAAGTAACCGAACAATCTGCTGAAGAGCCAGAGTTAGCACCAGTATCAGTAGCTGTTTCTGTATCGGTTGAGGATTCTGAAGAATCATCGTCTTTGCTACATGCGTTTAAAATTGGAATAGCCAAAGAGCCTATTCCTACTAAACCCAGACCTCTTAAAAAATCTTTTCTTTTCATAATAACACCATTTACAGTTTATGGTTGTAAAAATATTTAAACTTATAATGAACTTAAAATTTATGAGGTAATGACAGGTTTTTATGAGGTAAAATTGTTAAAATAAAATTTATTCCTTTTAAAATTTAAAACTTTTTATATCTATTTCGCAAATGAATGAGGGTTGATGGGCTATTAAAAATTGCCCTGAATTTCTCCAGTTTAATTACTGTTTCGATATTGTCACTAAAAAAGGTGCAATGATTTCAAAGAATTAAAATTTGTAATTTATTCCAACTTTCAGGAAAAAAGGAGTTCCGGGAGTAAAATGAATTTCTTCTACACTTGCAGTTTCATTTTTTAATCTGGATTCTGTAGCAAACTGTGTTTCATTCCATTCCGAATTGAATATATTTTCGATCGTGATACCAAAAGCTATTCTTTTGAAAGTATAGTTTATATTGAAATCTGAGATAAAATATCCTCTTGCAACAATCGAATTATCTTCGTTGGCTGGTCTGTCTTTCATATATCTATAGCGCAAACCGCCTGAAAAATTTTTCCAGTTTTGAAAACTTAATCCCCCTGTAGATGTAAAATCCGGAGCCAGCGGAATGTAATCTTGTCCTTTGGCATCATCAATGCTTCGTGCATATGTGTAATTGGCATCCAGATTAAAAAAGAAATAATCACTTAATTGATAGCGAATGCCCAAATCAAACCCCGACCTGCCTGTTTTACCACTTGGTTCAACAACTCCTGCATCGCCTACATACACAAACTCCTGCTGTAAATACAAATACCATAAAGCTGAATTAATAATTAACCTTGGAAACGGTTTCCAAATCGTACCTAAATCTGTCCCAACTGCTGTTGGCAAAATTTCTTTTCCATTATTTGCTATTACGACTCTGGCATCATTCGAGTGAAAACCCATTCCTGTTTTGAGATAAAATTGTAAATCATTATTTTGTGAATAAACGAAATTTAGTTTTGGTGATACTTTTGCCTGACTTTCGGTTTGTGTTTTGTAATTAGCGGCCAGCTTATCCTGATACCCGAATTTAAAATAATCCAAACGAACAGCAGGATTAATCAGCCATTTCCCCAAACGAATCTCTGAATTTAAATACGTAAATATATTTGACTCATCAATATCCCCTAATTTGATTTGTTCTAAAGTGGTACTTCGATTCAATGTATGTGACAATTCAGTATTGGTTGTGGCATCGTTTCTCACGCCAAATCCCAATTGAAATAATAAGTCAACTGATTCTTTATGAATGTTTTTATTCAATTCTGCATTGATTCCGTAAAGGTTTCTATCCTCTTTTTGCTTAATCTGATCACCATTTACAGGATCTTCCAGGAAAAAAGTAAAGTTCGAAAACAATTCGAATTTATAATTTGAATAAAAGGTATTGGCTTTCAAAAAAGTATTTTCATCAATTGGTTTAAACAATGAAACATTAAAATTAGATCTGGAAGTTGCCCCGCCTTCGGTATCATCTACTGATCCAAATCTTGAAATCGTTCCTGCATCCACCAATCGCTGCGGTACCTGCCCAGAAGCATCCCACTTACTGGTGAAGCGTGAAGCAGTAACTGAAAAACGGCTATTATCTTCTAACACGAAAGAATATTTTCCAAATAAATTGATTCGGTTAAAATTTTGAGGCGAATCGAATGGTCCGTCAGTAAGAATATATTCAGTAGCAATATAGGCACTTTGCTTTTTGTTATTTCCCAAAAGATCAAACATACCCACAGTTCTAAAAGTATTAAATTGCCCTGCTTCAACACCAATACTGCTAAAATCCAGTTTTTCTTTTGTGCCAAAATCGACATATCCGGCAGTTGCAAAATCCCCTTTGTTGGCATAATAGGTTCCTTTGCCAAAATCTATTTTCTCAACCGTTTCCGGGATAACAAAATGCAAATCGGCATACCCTTGTCCGTGTGCATGCGAAACCATATTTACAGGCATTCCATCCACATTAATCGCAATATCTGTTCCGTGATCGATATCAAAACCGCGCAAAAACATTTGTTCTGCTTTACCTCCACCGGCATGCTGTCCAATAAATAATCCCGGTACTTTACGCAAAATTTCCTGCGAAGAATTAACCGGAGTGGTTTCCAGATCAATTTTTGAAATCACATTAATTGCAGCTATTTTAGAGGGAATAATCACTTCTTCCAGTTTAAAACTATCACTTTCCATCACAATGCTAATTTCAGAATCGGTAACTGCATAAATCCTTTTCTTGTATCCCAATGCAATTACATTCAGAACATCCCCAATATTGGATTTATCAATATTAAAAAACCCTGTTTCATTAGTATGCGAATGCGTATTTGATTTTGGATTAGTAATAGTCACGTTTTCTATTGGTTTTCCGTTTTCATCAATAACAATTCCTTTTTGAGTCTGAGTGAAAGCGTTTAAACTAAATAATAGCGTGACAATTAATGTATATTCTTTCATTATTCAAATTAATGGTTTTTAAGAACAATTTTAGGAAATAGTATATTGACTTGTGTGTTTTTTACGTTTGATCCAGTAATTCACTCCAAAAATAGTTAAAGAAAAAAATGCCAATATCAAAATTCCCCAAGGAGCATATTCATAATTACTTTGTATTAAAATTGATATCTTATTTGGTTTTTCAGAAACCCTTTCCAAAATCCAGGCAAGGGAAGTAATTCCGGCTAACAGCGCCCATACAATTCTAACCCATTTATATACCGGAGTCTGACTCAACAGAATTAACCATGGAATTATGAGAATAACTACAAATAGCTGCATGATTTCAATTCCAATGTTAAAACCCAAAATACTTAAAACCATAACACCTGTATCCAAATTTAAAACAGAAAGTACAGTAGCAAAAGCCAAACCGTGAATGAGTCCAAAACCAGCCGCCACATAAACTTCTTTGTTTGGAAAAATTGGATAAATAGCATGTATTGCAGAAATTAAAATAGAGACAGCAATTAAAATCTCAACAGGTTTGACGGGCAGATTAATCCAGCCTGATGCACCTATTAAAAGTGTAATGGAGTGTCCAATTGTAAAAGCTGTAACAATTTTCAACAAACGCATGATGCTATATTTAGTCCCTCCGAAATTTTCCCATCTTTTGCGATTTATTACGAGCGGGGCCGGTAATAATAAGACGAGCAGAAATAATAAATGATCTGTACCTTCACGTATATGCTCCATTCCTAAAAAAAACATTCCTTTGAAACCTGTCCACCAATTACCGCCTTTTTCTAAATTTACTTCTAATGGATAAATGAGTGTTGATCGGGTGTCTACTCTTATAACACCAACTTTTACAGGTTCTTTGTTTGTTTTTCCTAATTCCCAATCACTACGAATAGAAACCAAAGCACTATGAGTAACCAATTGATGCATAATTACATCATAGTCAAAAATGAATTTTCGGGTACTTTCTCCTGCCGGGGAAATAAGAACAAGCTGTACTGTAATTTCCTGATATGGTGCGCTCATGGTTTGTTCTGCTTTTACAACAGTCATATTGGTTACTTCAACCAACCAGGGCTTGTCTTTAATTGTCATTGGATGAATGTGGGCCAATAAATATTCTTTGAGCTGTGATCCAAATTTTTCAATTAAATGCTCAGGATCTTTTGTGATTTCATGCCCGAAAGCAAGTTCTAATTCCCCCAAAGGCAATTGCAGCTCTACAGAAACCGTTTTAGGATTTACATCTAATAATACAATAGTACTTGGTGTTTGATGTGCCATCGTTTCTTGAGTAATACCAAACATTACCAATACTAAAAAGAAAAACAACCTCCACCCCTGAGGATGGCGGTTGTTTAAAATTAATTTATGAATCATAGTTTCAATGATTTATTATTTTACAATCCGATATAATCCCGGGTATGATCTCTAAAAACAGTATGATAATGAATTCCCGATAGCACTACTCCGCTTTGGCATATAAATTCTATCCAAACACTTGGCCCATCAATCCTTACATAGTCAGTGTTTGCTGTTAGAAAACTACTCGCATTTCCTGTAACACCACTGCTATTACTCGCGTAGGTTACATAAGTGTTAGCTAATTCATTAGTATATGTAGTTGTAAATGAAGCCGCTGATGTTGCATCTACATCATTAATCCAAGGTAACATTGCCGCTAAAACTTTTGCCTGAGCAGCTGTACTTAGTTCACTTACCTTAATACCTAATTTTGTAGATGGAAAAGTATTTGTTGTAGAACCAGGTACCATTAAACAATCAGAAAAGGTTGAAGAAATTTTCGCAGTTGCCAATTCAGCAGTTGAAAAAGAAGCCAGCATATTTGCCATTGCAGCTTGTTCAGATACTAATGGACTTGTATATATTGTGCCGCTATACGTAAAAGAACCTGCCGGCTCAACCGCTTCGTGCATAGGCGTAATACTTGTTACAACTCCTGCATCATAGGTAATATTTTGGGCATAATGGTGTCCGCCAAACTGCAACATCCATTTTCCAGTTGTGCTTGGTGTGCCTAAAAATGCAATTACATAATTACCAGAAGAATATCCGGATGCCGTTGTTCCTAAATAATCATCTGCCGCTCTAATTGTACTAAACTCATCGTAGCCTTCACCAGAATTGGTACCAGATGCTGCTTTAATTAATGCTAATGCAGCTGTTTGCTGAGCAGAAGTAAGACTGCTAAATAACAACCCATTTCTACAGGATAAGCCGCAAGGCAAATTAGACCATCTTTTGGCAATGGAAAGATTTAGTGTAAGTACCACTGATGTTTGCTGTGTTGTAGTTAATGTAGCCAAAAAAGTATTGGCTAAACAAACTACTTTTGTAACTCCTGTTGCTGTAGAACAATCTACCGAAGTAGCAGAATTTACCGTCAAAGTAATAGTTACAGTTTGTCCTCCAAATGTAATTACAAAATTGGCAGTTCCTGATGATGCAGGCGTTCCTGTAATAGTATATGTTAGGCTGCCAGCACCGTTTGCAAGTGTTCCTGCCGTTAAAGTAGCGGTTAATCCGGTGACACCTGTTGAGGCAATAGCTGTTCCTGCTGAATAAGACGCTCCGTTACCGCCTGTGTAAGGAAGTGTAGCTGTTCCTGTATAAGCAACATTAATAGTAGCGGTTGAAGAAAAAACAGCCGATCCGCTTACAAGAGTTGTAACCGAGGCTGAACTAGAAGAATCATCATCACTTTTGCTGCAGGCAAATACAATTGCTAAAAGGAAAGCAATAACTCCTAATAAAATTAATTTTGTTTTTTTCATAGTAATTTATAGGTTTTAAAGGTTTATTGGAACTTCAAACTTCAAAATTAAATGATTATTTCAGGGGGATCCTTTTTTGTGGTCAACGGTACTTTTGTAGTGGTAAGTAAATGAAAATCAACGCCTTTTCTCTTTATAATAGCATACACAACTACATTTTCCAATTTCACCACATTTTTTTTGCTACTGTTTAATATTGTATAATTTTACATCATTATGCAAAAGAAACTAAAATCATATTTGTTTTTAATTATAGGAAGTTTAGTCTTCCTGTTTCTTCCTCTATTTTTTTCTCCTCGTCCTCCTGAAGAAGAAAATTATTTGTTTACAAAAGCTACTCAACGAGATTTTTTAGCCAATTTGTTAATGCTTCTTTTCTTTTTTCTGAATTTTTATCTTTTAATAGAAACACTTTATATAAAGAAGAAGTATGTTTTATATGGTTTTATCATCATCATTTGCCTATTGATAGTTTGTATTGTGCCTTCTGTTATTACCGGACACAATCCTTTTACTCCAAATGATGATTTCCTTCCTGAATTTCATAATCCGATGAAGGGTTTTATGCCAAAAAAACGTCCAAACGGATTCTTTTTTCTTGAGGAAATCAGGCACCATATTTTTCTGTTTACAGCTGTCATTTTTTCTTCAGCGTTTCTTCGGGAAAAAGTTCGTAACAAAATCATAGAGAACGAAAAATTACAAGCGGAGCTTTCACACCTTAAAACACAAATTCATCCGCATTTTTTATTCAATACTTTAAATAGTATTTATGCATTGTCTATTAAAAAAGATGATAAAGCTGCAGATACAATTGTAAAATTATCAGAATTCATGCGGTATTTACTTAAAGATTCGAATCAGAATGAAGTGTTTTTAGAAAAAGAAATCACCTATATTGATAATTATATTGATTTACAGAGATCACGATTGCGAAATTCAATCGATTTGGAATATAAAACTGATGGGGATTTTTCGAAATACAAAATTGCTCCGTTATTATTATTCCCGTTTATAGAAAATGCTTTTAAATATGGTGTAAACCCGGATGAAAATTCTGTTATAAAAATAACAATCGAAGTGTTTCAAGATCATTTAAACATGACGGTTTTTAATCATAAAGTAAGCATTATAAATATAGAGTCTTCAAAAATTGGTCTGCAAAATACATATGATAGATTGCAGCTTTATTATCCAAAAAAACATACTTTAAAAATTGAGGAAGATGAACATGTTTACAATGTAAATCTAAGAATAGAACTAACATGATAACAGCAATTGCATTAGACGATGAATTACCGGCACTGGAAGTTTTAGAAGCTTTTTGCAATCAAAGCAAAGAAGTGAATTTAGTAAAATTCTTTACAAAAACCCAAGATGCACGGTTTTACCTGGAAAAATACCCGGTAGACTTACTTTTTTTGGACATTAATATGCCTTCTGTTTCCGGAATTGATTTTTATAAGTCAATCTCACAGCAAACGACAGTAATATTCACAACAGCCTATTCAGAATATGCTGCGGAAAGCTATGAATTGAATGCTGTAGATTATTTAATGAAACCATTTAGTTATGACCGTTTTTTGAAAGCTGTTGATAAAGTAAAAAAGCTAAATCAAATTCAAAAAGGTGATAAACAAAATTATATTCTTTTCCGTGTTGATTATGGTTTGACGAAAGTGTTGCTGTCGGATATTTTATATATCGAGGGGCTAGATAATTATTTAAAAGTACATATCAAAAATCAAAAGACTTTAGTTGTAAGAATGACAATGAAATCCTTATTCGAAAAATTACCCACGACTGATTTTTGCAGAGTACATCGTTCCTATATAATTTCAATTGCAAATATGGAATCATATCGCAATAAAATCATTTATTTAAACGATAAAGAAATCCCTTTGGGAACAAGCTACGAAGCTAATTTTTTACAAATTCTGAATAATTAAAAAGATAAAAAAATCTATTTAGCTAAAAATTAAATGGTGTTCAAGAAAATTAAAGACCTACAACTTTATAGACCGAATAGCAGACTCAGCTATTATTATTGAACAACGCAAAAAATGCTGTTTCGTAACTTGCGCTTACAGGAATTTCTGCTTCCTTAATGTATATGGTTTTGTTTCTAACTTTTTCTATTTTAGAAACAGGAACAATGAAAGAGCGATGTACACGAATGAATTCTGGTGAAGGAAGTTTTTCTATCAGTGTTTTTAAAGTCATTCTGGCCACAACAGTTTTTTGATTCTGAATATGAATTTTAATATAATCGTCTAATCCTTCTATGAACAAAATATCTGTAAAAAGTATTTTTATCAAACTATAATCCGCACGAATAAAAAGATATTGCTGTTCTGAATTTTGATTTTGAGTTTTCCATTGTTGAAAAGCTTTTTCGACAGCTTGTTGAAATCGGGAGAACGAAATGGGTTTTAAAAGATAATCCGTTGCGTTCAATGTAAAACCATCAACTGCATATTCAGAATAGGCCGTTGTGAATATTACCATTGTTCTATGTTGCATTTTTTTATAAAAATCCAATCCTGAAATGGATGGCATATCAATATCTAAAAACAACAAGTCGACAGGATATTTTCTGAGATATTTAAAAGCTTCCTCAGATTTAGTAAAGGTTTTTTGCAAATCTATATACGCAATATCTGAACATAAATTTTGTAAAATCTCTAATGCCAAAGGCTCATCATCTAATGCTATTGTTTTGATCATCCTACTTTTATGGATAAATTTACGATATATTTGTCTATAGCATCTTCAATTTTAAGCTGATGCCTGTCTGGATATAATAACGTTAATCTTTCAATTGTATTTTGCAGTCCAATTCCGGTTTCAGACTTAACCGAAAATGTTTTTCTATTAGATACGAACAAAGTCAATTCTTCATCAACAATATCAATATAAATACAAATTACAGAAGTTTGATCGGGATTTACACCATGCTTAAAAGCATTTTCTATGAAAGAAATCAAAATAAGCGGAGTAATTGCTTTACCATAAGAATTTCCGTTTACTTTATAATCAACATTCACAGTTTGACCCAATCGTGTTTTTTGAAGTGAAACAAAATTATTAATATAATTGATCTCTTTGTTTAAATCTATTACCTGATCGTTCGCATTAGTAATAATATAGCGCATTAGTTCGGATAATTGTATCACTGCATCAGGCGTTTTATCATCTTTTTTTAAAGCAAGAGCATAAATACTATTTAACGTATTAAACAAAAAATGCGGATTAATTTGTGCTTTTAAAAAAGCCAGTTCAGATTTCATTTTTTCTCTTTCTACATTTTGTAGTCTGTTGGAAATAGCAAACAATAAACTTGAAATTACCCCCAGCAAATAAACCAAAGCAGTATGTCCATATTGAGTTGGAGGTCCGCCCATCGTATCAAAAGGCATTGGTTTCGGTGGCATATCCTGAAAATGTGGAGGCGGCTTTAGTCCTCTTTCAAAAGGATTCGGATGATTTAATAAGGGTTCCGGATGGTTTCCAAAATCTAAAAAATTATGATCCGGATGATCTAAGAATCTTGAAATCCAAAGAAAAAACAAAAGAAAACAAGCAATGATTATAAAATATAAAAATTGCTTGTTTAAAAAATAATATTTTGGAATTAAATAATAGTAGTTGAAATAAAAAAAGCAAAGTAAACTAAAATAGATAAAGAGATAAATACGGTCATGATTATTGGAATACAAATTAGGCAATGAAAAGGCACTATTTGTTGACGTAAAGGCATACGGCAAAAATAAAAAAGCAAGGCACAAAAATCCATGTTTCGCATAAAATGAAAATTTTGCTTTCATAAAATTAAATTTAACATCCCTTTTGACAGACAAAATGATATTAGTCAAATTTAACGTATTACTATTCTATTTCAAATTATTGCGGTAAAAACATATAAAATTTGCAACTTGCTTATACTAGCAGCTTATTTGCTCTTAAAATTTCTTTAAAACAAATTAATCATGAACAGGACTATCCGTACAAGGACAGCTACTTAATGCCTGAAGGAAATCAAATCCTAAGGTTACTACGTGTGTTCCGGAGTTATAATATCCTAAATCGTTAAACATAAACTGATAAGAATATGCAAAATAGAATTTAGATTTCATAAAACCTCCCATTGGTCCTAATGATAAGGGCTTTGGGAACTGGTCATTTAACATACGATAAGAAACCCCAACCCAATAATAATCTTCGTATCGATTGTAACGTCTGTACTTGAAGTTGATATCGGTAGACGAACGCTTATCACTGGCAAAATACTGATAAAATACTGATGGTTCATATTCGATACGATTGTTTTCGGCATCTCTAAATGTAAAGCCAGTATATACCTGATAATTAGACAACAAGTCTGGTTCTACACCTCTAAATTTATCTGTATTTTTCTTCAAAACGTTATTCGCATTAAAACTCAAATAAAAGTTTTTATTACGGTATAAAGCACTAATATCAAAGTTATTGTTTGATGTATAACGATTATTGGTAATTGAAGGATCTAAAACAGGATGTTCAATATCTGTATCAAATTCATCTGTATCAATCCTAAAACTATTAAAATTATACGAAATACCAAAAGACATGTACTGTTTAGAATAATAGTCTAGAATGATGTGGTGGGCAAACGAAACCTTGGCACCTGTTTGTCTGGTGTAGCCATTTTTATCGTTGTAAACTGAAATACCTACGCCTGAACGATCAAGAAGCCTAAAATCAATATAGGCAGACTGGTTGTCCGGAGCGTCTTTAATTCCCACCCATTGTGTCAATCCATTAATCCTGATTCTAACATTATCACCAATACCAGCGTAGGCAGGTGAAATTACAAAAGGGTTATCAGCCAAATATTGTGTAAACACTGGTAGGTTTAACTCTTGGCTGTAACCTGATGTTACAGCCAAGAGTACTAAGGATACTATTAATTTTTTCATTCTAATAATTTTTTTAGATAACATCATAGGGGCTATTATTTTGTTATCTGTATAAAGTGAAGTGTCCAACAAACTCTCTATCATCTTTCTTGTCATTTAGTTTAAGAACATACCAGTAATCACCTGTTGGTAATTCCTCGCCATTATATTTACCGTTCCATTTTTGACCGTAGCGATATTTTGCAATCTCACGACCGTATCTGTCGAAGATAGAGAACTCAAGGTTGTTGTAAATATTCGTACAACCAGGACCCCATTCGTCATAAAGACCGTCACCATTTGGAGTGAAGTAATTCGGAATACAAACATCAACATAAGTCATAGGTACTATTAATGTTGCTGTACAGCCATTTTGATCTCTAACTATCACTTCATAATCTCCAGATTTGTAGATTTTGTATTTGTTAGAAGATGTAAAATCCTCACCATTGAAACTATACATATAAGGTTGAGATCCACCTGCTGCTGTAACTGAAATTACATTCATTTCCTGTTGTCCAGCAGATACTGCCAAGGTCAATGGAGCAACAGCCTTAATTACGAATTCCTCTGTTGAAACTTCACAACCATCTTTATGTCTCGCCTTTACAATATATTTTCCTGGAGCAAGATTCGTAAAAATGTTACTTGCCTGATATGTCAATCCGTCAAGAGAATAATCAATATCAGCTAGATTTGTATTACTTTCATCAACAGTAATTGTTACTGAATTAGCAGCTGCATTATTGACACAGTCGTAATTTACTATCGCTTTTGGATCAAGTACTACACCCTCTGGCACATCAACATCAAGTCTCTCTACACATACTGAATTTTTACCATCTTTAATATAAACGATGTGATTACCTCCTGCTATACCTGTAAAAGAATATTGTACTCCGGTAACATTATCATAAGTGCCATTTATAACAACAAAAGGACCATCTTTATTATCTAAACTAAAACTATATGGAGCTATTGCACCTTTTATTTCAATTTTGAATGCACCATTTTTATCTCCTTTACATCCTTCAGGTACTATTTCATCAATAATTGCTACTTGTAAAGCTGTTGGCTCAGTAATTTCAATCTCTTGAGGAAGGTAATAACAGCCTGATTCATCCAGAGCAATTATCTGATACTTACCTGGTTTTAAATTATCAAATACATTACTGCTAAAGAACTGATCTAAATCAGGAGAAATTGCATACATAATTTTCCCGGTTCCACCTGTAGCATTAATTACAATTTTACCATCATTAGTACCATTACAGGTCACGTTTGTAACTTCTGGTGTATATGATAATGGACTGATCGGTTCTTCGATATCACCTGCTACTTCAGAGGCATCACAATCTTCGCTATCTACACGAACAACATAGTTCACACCTACTGGAAGATCAGTAAAGTTACCATTTGATTGAGGCCCCTTAAATAGAGTTCCATTTCTAAATAAAGTATAAACATAGTTTCCTAAACCACCAGTCGCTGTCGCAACAATAACACCAGTTTCATCACCTTTACAATTAACAACAGCATTCCTTACATCCAAATGAATATTAAGATCTTCTATAGGTAAAACTTCAATACCACTTGAAACAAATCCAACACAATTATTCGCATCTCTCACATAATACTGATATTTACCTGGAGCTACATTAGGTATAACAGCAGGAATTGCAGCTGTGAATGAACCAAGTATGGTTCCAAAGTTAGAATCAGCACTATAAGTATACGATCCTGTTCCTCCTGTAGCACTTAAAGTTAAGCTTGCCTGAGTTTTACAAGTTGGATCATATGATTGACGCAAATCTGCCGTTACAATTGTTGGTTCGTTAATAGTAATACTACCTGAAACTTCACTACAACTAAATCCGTCAGTTACCGTAACACTATAAGTACCCGCTCCTAAACCAGTAAAGATTGGTAAAGGTTGTGGTCCTGAAGAAATTGTTTCAGTCGGTGATATTATTGTATTCAAAGTGTATAAATAGTTACTTTCCTGACCACCTGTTGCCACTACAGTAATTGTAGCACTTCTGTCACCATTACAAAGCAACATAGTTGCACTTGGAGTAACATTTATCAAAATTGGTTCTGGATTTTTTAAAACTACAGAAGTACTTACAGGACAACCTTTTGTATCTCTGACACTTACAGTATATGTTTCAGCTGTTAAATTAGCGAATTCATAAGTTGCAGACCAGTCAGAAATAACAACATTAGCACTATTTACCAATTTGTACTCATATCCGCCAGCCCATCCGCCAGTTGCAGTTGCTACAATTCTTCCGTCATTATTACCTGGGATACAAGTAATAGGACTATGATCCTCTGTAATTTTCAATTCTGCATCAGGCTGTCCAATTGTGAATGTAGTAGACACTGGACAGAATGGACTATTGATTAATGTTGCTGTAACAATGTAGTCACCTGCTGTTAAACCCGATAAAGTCAATGGTCCAGCCGTTGCAGAAGTTCCTGAACTTGTTACAGGTCCTGTAACTGTGTAAGTAAAGGTTCCTGCTTCATCAGGATTACCAATATTATCAATTAAGGTAATACTTGCTGTTCCGCTATTTGAACCATAACAAACAACATCTGTTTTAACAGCTTTTAAGTCGAAAGTATTTGGTTCGTTTACATAATGAGGTAACTGAATACTACATTGTGTTGCCGGATTAAATGCTGTAATAATATATTGTCCAACCGGTAAACCTGTAAAGTTACCTGTTGTGTTAGAAGCGAATGTAATTGCTCCGCTCACATCTGTCAACGTATATTGAACACCTGCTATCGCTGTTCCTGCAGCATCAACCGCCGTAGCTGTAATACTTTCAGGATTAGTACATGTAATTGCAGTTTTTACAACATTTATTTTATCTAATTTAATGTATGGATTAATTGTTATAGGAGTTGCATAAGTACCCATACAACGATTACTATCATAAACATTTACAGTGTAACTTCCACCAGATAAATCATATTCAGTGTAAGTATTTGAAGTTCCTGTTTGAACCTGAGTACCGTTTTTAATGAATTCATAAGTATACGTACCTGAACCTCCTGTTACCTGATCAACTGTAATAGTTGCAGAATTAGATAAGTTCGTTCCTGTATTACAAACAAATTGAGAAAAATCAACATTGTTTACTACAATAGGACCTGGTTCACCTACAGTAACTGGAAGAGTTTTTTCACATCCTCTTTCTGATCTTACTGTCACATTATAACTTCCTCCAGCTAATCCCGTGAATACAGGTGAATCTTGTGAAGTAATACCTCCATCCAGACTGTAAGTGTATTTTGGATTATCGTTTATACCATCTGCAGGAGTATCCATACTTGCTGTAATAGTACCATCGCTAACACCGTTACAAGTTACAGGTGTTTGTTCTAATTTAAATCCTGTAATTTGAGTAGCAGGTTTTAATTCAATAGAAGCAGACTTTTCACAACCAGTATCAATATCATGAACATAAATTGTATGTGTACCCGAAGCTACACCTGTAAATAGTATAACTGCACCGTAAGCACCACTATCTATTTTGTATTCATAATTTCCTGAACCTCCAGTTGTTGCCACGGCTACAACACCATCACCATCTATACAAGAAGGAGAAGCTGTTACTGTTGGCGTAAGGATTAATGGTTGCATAATAGTAACCGGAGCAACAGCTGAAGAACAGCCATTAGCATCTTTTACTCTTACATTGTATAAACCAGGAGCATTAACTGTGATAACATTGTTTGAATCAAAACTCACACCGTCTATACTGTACAACAATGCTGTACTGAATCCGGTTGCTGTTACTGTAATTTCATAAGTGCCTGTTAAACTTGGACATTGTGTAGCTACTGCGCTGGCAATAGTTGGATTGGTATCCGGAATTATAGTCAGAGCATTATTTGCATCACAATTATTACTGTCTAATACATAGACAATCCAGTTTACATCAACACCATTATTGGTATCTACAACCAACTGATTATTAGTCACGAAACTTGTTGGAACCGGATCACCAGCTTTTGCTACAGCATATCTGTAAGGTGCAGTTCCTCCGTTTGCAGTTACTGTAATAGTCGCATTATCTTCATTACAATTAATATTTGTTGCAATTGAAGTTGAACTTAAAGCAGCTGCCGGTTCGTTAATTGTTATAGCAACTGGTTTTGTACATCCTGATATACCATCAGTAACAGTAAGAGTATAATTACCCTTCGGTAAATCAGTATAACGAATGACATCACCATTTTGAGTCATTGTTCCCACATTAGGAGATAAAGCAAATGTATAATTACCAGCTGTAATATAGTTTGATACAGTGAAATCTACAGTACCTGTAGTACCTCCATTACAATAAACGTCATTAATTAATTGAGCTGTTACCAATATTTTATCAGCTTCTTCAACAACAATTGTCTTAGTAATGCTACAACCGTTGGCACTTGTCACTTTAATAACATAAACCTCAGGAGATAAGTTAGTAAAACTATTTGTTGTACTTGGAGCAGTAACTGCTGAAGCTGGTGAAATAATTTCGTAAGTATAAGGTGCTATTCCTCCTGAAACTGAATTCACTGTTACTGTCGCAACAGTACCTGCTGTATTACAATAAATAGGAGTAGCTGATAAATCCATACCGGTCAATGGTAAATATCTATTTACCGTAGTGCTTGCGTTAACAATACAGCCATTGGCATCCTTAACAGAGTAAGCAATAATCTGGTCTGTACCGT
>NZ_CAIJDP010000045.1:84845-101682 GCF_903819435.1 Flavobacterium salmonis
CCGTTACCGTAACAACTGCCGGTTGTGCAACATTGCCCGAATTACAACCAAATGGCGTAACAACATCCGTAGCTGCCAATACTGAAGGCTCTGTGATCGTTACCGGAATAGCCGCTGAAGGACATCCTTTGGCATCCGTTACTACAACTGAATAAGTTGTTCCTGCAATCAATCCCGTATAGATTCCTGTAGCATCACCTGTTGTGTTAGCTCCTGTTCCGCTAAGAACATAAGTATAAGGTGCAACTCCGTTTGATGGCGTTACTGTGATTGTTCCATTATTCTCTCCGTTACAGATTACTGCCGTTGGAACTGCATTAGCCGTTGGCGTTGCAGGGGTAGTTACAACTGCTGCGTTTGTTGTTACTGAACAAACTGCCGCATTGCTGTCTGTAATGACAAAAGTATAGCTGCCTGCTGCTGAAACTGAAGCTGTAAAGCCTGTTGCTGTTGGCGTTGCTAATCCTGAAGCAACTCCGTCTACATACATTTGGTAAGTATATGGTGCAACCCCATCTGTAATAACAACATCAATAGTAGCATTAACTGATCCTGCACAATACAAGTCTTTGGTCAATGTAGCTGTAGCCAACAATTGTTTTTCGATTGTATAGTTTACAAATGCCTCACAGCCATTGTCATCCTTAATGCCTAAGGTATAAGTACCCGGTGATGTAAATGTAGCTGTTGATGTAGCTATAGCCGATCCGTTTACTGTGTATGATTTAACACCATTATAGCTCGTAGTCAAGGCATCTAAGTCAACTGTCAAGGCTGAACCTGCATAACACTGCGGTGCTGCCGGATTAATAGACGGAGCAGCATTGTTTGTGATGATAACATTCTCCATATGGATACAGCCGTTAGCATCTTTTACATAAACATCCCATGACAGGTCTGCCAGGTTAGTATCTACTGAAAGTACTGAATTAGTACTGTAAGCTGATGCAACAGGAGCGGCTGAACCACCGTTTACAACTGCATAAGTATAAGAGCCTGTTCCCCCTGTTACTGCGCTAACTGTGATATTAGAAATATCCTGTGAACAGAAAACTTTGGTTCCAACTGCGGTGAAAGCAATAGGGTTCGGTTCTGTTATAGTAATAGCGGCACTCTCTGAACAATGAGTCGTATTGTCCTGTACTGTTACGGTATAAGTACCTGCTGATAATCCTGTTAATGTAATAACATCACCAGCTTGTGAAACCTGTGCTGCTGCAACTGCCGGAGAAGTTACAACACTATAATTACCAGATACACTGAATCCTGTAACGGTAAACTGCGCTGAACCGTTATTGGTAGTACCGTCTGCAGCATTACATGAAATATCAGTAAGCATAACTCCTGCAATAGCAATTGGGGTTACCGGAACAATTGTATAATTTCTTTCAATTGAACAGCCATTAGCATCGGTCACCTTGAATAAATAAGTATCTGGAGCCAAGCCGGTAAACAATGGATTAGTTCCATTGTCAACAGTGATTGGTGAAATGATCTCGTATTTAGCCATAGGAACATATCCGCCAGATACTGTCAGAGTAATATCGGCAACATTGGTCGGACAAACAGGTGCTGTAGTCACAGCAAACGTAATACCGGTCAATGGTAAATATCTATTTACCGTAGTGCTTGCGTTAACAATACAGCCATTGGCATCCTTAACAGAGTAAGCAATAATCTGGTCTGTACCGTTATCCGCTACAACCAAAGTATTAACTGAACTATAAACACCAGATCCGTTAAAACTATAAGTATATGGTGCTGTACCTGTACCCACAGTAGCCGTTACCGTAACAACTGCCGGTTGTGCAACATTGCCCGAATTACAACCAAATGGCGTAACAACATCCGTAGCTGCCAATACTGAAGGCTCTGTGATCGTAATTGGAGTTTTTGGATAAAGACATGATTTTGCATCTTTAACCGTAATAGTATAAGTTGTTCCAGCTGCTAATCCTGTGAAGACATTAGAAGCTTGGAAAGCTCCCGCATCCAATCGATATTCGTAAGGACCTACTCCTGAAGTTACATTCACAGTAATAGTACCATCGGCAACACCATTACAACTTACATTTGTTTCTGTTGTAGTAAATACCGTTGGTGTAATCGGGTCTAAATCAAAACTTGTTGTCGTTTGACATACTGTTGCATTGTTAGCGTCTGTAACTCTAAACACATAATTTCCAGCTACCGCAGCTAAATATGGATTAGAAGCTGAAACGAATCCTCCGCTATTGAAAGATACTTCATAAGTATAATTAGCAGCAGGTGTTGTATTTCCTCCTGTAGTCGTTAAAGTTATTTCTGCTTCTGGGCTTGGTGTACAATCTAATTCTTTAGTCAATGAAGCAGATAAGTTTAACTTAGGATATACTCCAAAATCAACATCATCCGTACATCCGTTTCCATCTTTAATCACTAAATTATAAGTCCCTGAGGCATTAAATGTAAAACTTGGTGAACTTTGGAAAGCACTTCCGTTAACACTATAAGTAGCTCCTCCTACTAAGTCAGGATCAACTGTTCCTGAAAAAGTAATGGTAAAAGGTGTTCCATCATAACAAACCGAAGTTGCTGGTGGAGTAACTATAGGTGCATCATCTGCATCTAATGTTACAGCTGCAGTTTTAATACAACCATAAGCATCTTTTGCGTAAACAATATAATTTCCTGTTACACTTGTTGCAAAAGTTGTATTTCCAGTCCAACCTGCTGTACTTGCTGTTGGTGCTGTAGCTGATGCTAACAAATATTGATAGGTGTAAGGTGCTGTACCATCTTTAGCCTGAGCAGCAATAACACCGTCTTCATTACAATTTACATTTTTAATTTTTGAAGCTGCAACTGATAAATCAATAGCAGATTCTGTAATTTCAAATGGTGCTGAAGCAACACTGCAACCTGCATTTGTTGCACCTGCATCTTCAGTAATTAACACAAAGTAATTACCGAATGGCAATGTTCCAAAATTATTTACAGCCAATGATCCACTAGCCGGAATAATTGTACTAACTAATCCACCAACTGGTGTAACATTTTGTGAATTGTAAATTTGGTATGTAACTGGTGTAGCTACTCCATAAGTATGATTCATTGTGAATGTTACATTTCCGTTTGCTGCTCCTTTACAAGTAATATTACTTTCTGTTAAAGGAGTGACCGTAATTGTTGAATTTGTTCCAATTGGAAATTGTGATGTTTCGAAATAATAACATCCTGTTCCTGTACCTCCATGAGTTGCATCAGCATCATATACTACAAAAGTATAAGTCACACCTGCAATCAAATTATTAAATGTAGTTTTTTTACTACCAACTGCATCTTCTCCCAACCATACACCTGATGGATATGAAGGAACAGATCCTGTATATAAACTGAAATAAAATGGTCCGTTACCAATGGTACTTGTCGGAGAAGAACTTACAGCGACAAGTGCAGACCCAGTTCCCGAACAAACTACCGGAGATGGTGAAACAGTAATATCTAAATCATCTGGTGGTGATGCAACCAAAATGTTTTGGTGCAGGTTCTGACAACCATTTGCATCAGTAACAATTAATTCATACAATCCAAAATTAACGATATCAAATACTTGTGATGTACCTGGCTGATTTGTGAACTTCTGATTGTAGCCATTCACTCCCGTAACATGATAAGTAAAATTTGGAGTTCCACCGGTTACTCCATTTACGATAATTCTTCCTAATGAAATCCCTCCGGCGCCACAAGTAATAGGATCAACATCAAAATCAACCACAATAAGATTTGGTTCAACAATTGTAATGTCTTCAGTATCCGTACATCCTCTAGCATCAGTTAGTGTAATTGTATAAACACCAGCAGACAAACCTGAGGTTTGTGTACCGTAATCAACTCCCGTTGTATTATTTCTTATATTGAATATGAAAGGAGCTAGACCTTTCGTATTATCTATTGCAATTGCAATTGCTGCAGTATCATCTCCATTACAATTAATAGATTGTATTTGAGTAACTCCAATGTTTCCTGGTAAAGCAATATCATCAATTACAGGATTAACCGTTGGAGTAACAACAATTGCAGTTGTTGTTGAAGCCGAACATGTATTAGAATCCGTAACTGTAAAAATATAATTTCCTGGCGTATTTGTTGTAAATACATTACCTGCAAAAGTACCGGTATTTGGAGAACTTGTATAAGTAAACGATCCTGCACCACCTGTTGGAGTTAACGTAATTTGTGCAGCAGTTGGTGCCGGATTACAAGTAATATCTTTATTTAAAACTGCACTTAACGTTAATTGCGGAGCTACTGTAACCGGGTTGCTGTCTGCAGTACAACCGTTAGCATCTTTTACACGAATAGTATATGTACCTATCGATGTTATTGTAAAAATATTAGATACCTGATAAGAACCTCCTCCATTAATACTGTAAGATAACGTTCCTGTTCCTCCTGTTGCTGATGCAGTGATAGTATATCCTCCCGGAGTACCCAAACAACCAGCTCCAATAGCTGTAACTGCTGTTGGCGCATTATCTGTTGCAATAGTAACATCTACTTTAAATGTACAGCCATTGGCATCTTTTACCCAAACATCCCAGTTGGTATTTGTAGTCGGGTTTAAATCCGAACTATTGCTGGCAATATAATCTGATGCTACAGGAGCAACACCGTCCTGTTTGTAAGCATACGTATAAACCGGTGTACCGCCGGTAGCAGTTACGGTAACCTTAGAGGTAGCAACATTACAATTGGCATTTACCGATGAAGCTGTAGCTCCTAATAAACTAGGCTGGGTAATAGTGATAGATGTAGATGCTGTACATCCTGTAGTCTCATCTGTGAAAACAACATTATAAGGACCTACTCCAAGGTTTGGCAAGGTAAACGAAGCTCCACTCTGAGCCGTAACTGCAGGATTTGTGTTGACCTTATAACTGTAAGTAGTAGTAAACTGGCTTACATCATATCTGATAGAACCTGTAGAACCTCCATTACAATATACATCGTTCAACTTGGTAGCAATCGCTGCTATTGGGGTAACAACAGGAACTGTATGAGAACCTGTAGTATAACAGCCGCTTGCATCGGTCACTTTAAAGCTATAAGTAACGCCTCCGGACAATCCAGTGAAAATACCCGTATTGTTTGAAGTAACTGAAGCTGCCGGTGCTGTAATTTCATATGTAAAGGTCGTACCAACTCCTGTTCCTGCTGTCTTAGCAACAGTAACGGTACTGGTAGTACGAGAAGCTGGCGTACAGTAAATATCGGTATGGGTAATACCTGAAATTACTGGTGGATTTAATCTGTTGATAACAACTGATCCTGGGAAAGTACAGCCATTGTTGTCTTTTACTATATAGTTTATAGTCTGGTCTGTTCCGTTATCGGAAACCGTGAAAGTTCTGGTTCCTGTAAAAGCACTTCCCTCAAAACTATATGTATATGGAGCAGTTCCTGTAGTTGGTACTGCAACAGTAACAACTGCAGACTGTTTAACATTTGTGGTATTACAGCTAAATGCGGTCGCTGATGCCGTAGTAGTCAAGGCTGTTGGCTGGGTAATGGTTACATTTACCAGACCTGTACAACCCTTGCTGTCCTTAACATAAAAAGTATAAGAACCTGCAGCCAATCCTGTAAAGGTAGCCGTGGCAGTAAATCCGCTTGTAGCATTATTACTGTAAGTATAACCACCTGAACCGCCAGCACCTGTCAAGGTAACTGAACCATTGGATGCTCCTCCGTTACAGCTCACATTTACCTGGGTAGCTGTGACTGTAGGATCTGAAATCGTATTTACTGTAGCTGTAGTGGTAACTGTACACCCTGGAGTATTAGAATCTGTAACTCTAAAAGTATAAGTGCCTGCTGTAGCTGTCGTATAAACATTACTTGCCATTGCTGTGTAGCTAGAACCTCCATTACTAGAAACTTCATACGTATAGACTGTTCTGCCTCCTGATGCCGTAACGGTAATTTGTGCCTGAGGTGTTGTAGCTGAACAGCTAAGCTCTCTGGTTACTGCTGCATTTGCTGTCAACTGTGGATAAACAGTTACTGCTGCTGATGGAACGATACAACCGTTGGCATCCTTAACATGAACCGTATAAGTACCTGCCGAAACACTAAAAGTATTGCCTGTCTGGAATGTGCCAGTAGCTCCGCCAATACTATAACTCAATGGGGCCAAACCTGTACCTGTAGCGGTAATGGTAAAGCCAATGCCCGAGCCTGTACATTGGTTGCTTACAGAAGCCGTAACTGTTGGCGCATTATCTGTTGCAATAGTAACATCTACTTTAAATGTACAGCCATTGGCATCTTTTACCCAAACATCCCAGTTGGTATTTGTAGTCGGGTTTAAATCCGAACTATTGCTGGCAATATAATCTGATGCTACAGGAGCAACACCGTCCTGTTTGTAAGCATACGTATAAACCGGTGTACCGCCGGTAGCAGTTACGGTAACCTTAGAGGTAGCAACATTACAATTGGCATTTACCGATGAAGCTGTAGCTCCTAATAAACTAGGCTGGGTAATAGTGATAGATGTAGATGCTGTACATCCTGTAGTCTCATCTGTGAAAACAACATTATAAGGACCTACTCCAAGGTTTGGCAAGGTAAACGAAGCTCCACTCTGAGCCGTAACTGCAGGATTTGTGTTGACCTTATAACTGTAAGTAGTAGTAAACTGGCTTACATCATATCTGATAGAACCTGTATAACATCCATTACAATATACATCGTTCAACTTGGTAGCAATCGCTGCTATTGGGGTAACAACAGGAACTGTATGAGAACCTGTAGTATAACAGCCGCTTGCATCGGTCACTTTAAAGCTATAAGTAACGCCTCCGGACAATCCAGTGAAAATACCCGTATTGTTTGAAGTAACTGAAGCTGCCGGTGCTGTAATTTCATATGTAAAGGTCGTACCAACTCCTGTTCCTGCTGTCTTAGCAACAGTAACGGTACTGGTAGTACGAGAAGCTGGCGTACAGTAAATATCGGTATGGGTAATACCTGAAATTACTGGTGGATTTAATCTGTTGATAACAACTGATCCTGGGAAAGTACAGCCATTGTTGTCTTTTACTATATAGTTTATAGTCTGGTCTGTTCCGTTATCGGAAACCGTGAAAGTTCTGGTTCCTGTAAAAGCACTTCCCTCAAAACTATATGTATATGGAGCAGTTCCTGTAGTTGGTACTGCAACAGTAACAACTGCAGACTGTTTAACATTTGTGGTATTACAGCTAAATGCGGTCGCTGATGCCGTAGTAGTCAAGGCTGTTGGCTGGGTAATGGTTACATTTACCAGACCTGTACAACCCTTGCTGTCCTTAACATAAAAAGTATAAGAACCTGCAGCCAATCCTGTAAAGGTAGCCGTGGCAGTAAATCCGCTTGTAGCATTATTACTGTAAGTATAACCACCTGAACCGCCAGCACCTGTCAAGGTAACTGAACCATTGGATGCTCCTCCGTTACAGCTCACATTTACCTGGGTAGCTGTGACTGTAGGATCTGAAATCGTATTTACTGTAGCTGTAGTGGTAACTGTACACCCTGGAGTATTAGAATCTGTAACTCTAAAAGTATAAGTGCCTGCTGTAGCTGTCGTATAAACATTACTTGCCATTGCTGTGTAGCTAGAACCTCCATTACTAGAAACTTCATACGTATAGACTGTTCTGCCTCCTGATGCCGTAACGGTAATTTGTGCCTGAGGTGTTGTAGCTGAACAGCTAAGCTCTCTGGTTACTGCTGCATTTGCTGTCAACTGTGGATAAACAGTTACTGCTGCTGATGGAACGATACAACCGTTGGCATCCTTAACATGAACCGTATAAGTACCTGCCGAAACACTAAAAGTATTGCCTGTCTGGAATGTGCCAGTAGCTCCGCCAATACTATAACTCAATGGGGCCAAACCTGTACCTGTAGCGGTAATGGTAAAGCCAATGCCCGAGCCTGTACATTGGTTGCTTACAGAAGCCGTAACTGTAGGTGTGTTGTCGCTTATAATGTCAACTCTCCTTTTTGCTATACATCCATTGGCATCTTTTACATAAATATCCCAAGCCAAATTCGCTCCTGAATTTGTATCAATCGTGAAAACTGAACCTGAAGCATATGCTGATGTAGGAACTGTAGATGGGTTTATCGCATATGCATAAGTATATGCCGGCGTACCGCCTGTAACAGTTACCGTTATTTGTGAATTGTCATTATTGCAATTTATATTGGTACCAACAGCATTTGTAATAGATAATACTGCTGATGGCTGTGTAAGCGTAACGCTATAATTAGCAGGGCATTTTGTCTTAATATCGGTTACTGTAATGGTATAACTACCCGCAGATAAATTATTCAAATTAACAGTATTTGCCGTTTGATTAGTATTAGAATCTACCGTTGCGTTTGATGGATTTTTAACAACATAATCGTAACCACTTGTACTAACTCCTGAAACTGTAAACTCAATATTACCTGTCCCTCCATAACATGAAATTGGTGCAGTAACAGAACCTCCGGCTGCAATGGCAGGAATTCCGCTGATAGTATGTGTTTTTGTAAATTTACAATCCGTTTGGGTATCTGTAGCCTGGAAAACATAACTTCCAGCAGCTAAGCCTTGGAAAATCCCTGTAGTATTTGCTGTTGCGTTATATCCTGCAGGACCTGATATAATTTGATAACTGAAAGGATTTGGAGCACCTGTTTTTACAGCCGTAATTGTTACTTGACCTCCTACTGGAGTAGTTGAACAATCATAACCATTATCAACAATTGTTATATCTGTAATTGGTTCTAATGCACCAATAATTACAGATAATGGTCCAAATTGACAGTCATTCGCATCCTTAATATATGCCGTAACTGTTCCAGCAACTGAAGTAGAGTAAGTATTTGTATTTGTAAAATTAGATGTTCCATTAAAACTATATTGGTAAGATCCTGATCCTCCTGAAGCAGTAACCGTAACTACTGCAGAAACAGTTCCAGAAGCACTACATTTTAACTGATTAGTGCCAATATTTCCTGTAACGGCCATTGGATTTACTATCGTAACATTACTTACTGCAGATTCACAGCCTTTACTGTCAATTACTTTAATATTATAAGTACCTGCAGACAAACCTGTAAACTGATTTGTTGACTGAGTAGTATAAGCAGCCGCAGAACTTAATTTAATTGCATACGTATAAACAGTAGTGGCACCATTTGAAGCCGTTACTGTAATAGTACCATCATTTGCATTATTACAGGTAATATCTGTTTTATTAGTTGTTAAAGCTGGCGTTGTTTTTGGGGAAACTACGATAGTATTACTTGTTGCATTACAACCTTTGCTGTCTGTAACTGTAAATACATAATTTCCGGCAAGTGCAGCCGTATAAGGAAAAGAAGCAACAGCTGTTGCTGTACCACCATTACGAGAAACGGTATAAGTATAAGGTCCTGCATAACCGCCTGTTACTGCTGTATTAATTGAAGCATCAACCAAACATGTTAAATCTTGTACTAAAGTTGCATTCAATTGTAATTGAGGTTCAATAACAATATTCGTAATTGCAGGCGCAGTACAATTATTACTGTCTGTCACTAAAATAGTATGTGTACCTGGCGCTACATTATTAAAAGTATTTGTAGTAACTGGTGTATTATTGTCTAATTTATAAGTGTAAGGCCCAACACCTCCAGTTGCAGTAACAACTAAACTAGCAGGATTTGATGGCGTATAACACCAGTCGGTAGTTGCTGCTAAAGTTGCAGATGGAGAAGTTAATGTACTTATTGTTATAGGTGCAGAGGCTGGAGATAAACAGTTATTGGCATCTCTTACCAGAACTGTGTATGTTCCTTGTGCTACATTTGTAAACGTCTTGCTTGACTGGAATGGTTTTACAATTCCTGAACCATCGCTTAACTGATACTGATAACTTCCTGTACCCCCTGTAACAGTAGTAACAGTTATAGTTGCTGGTACAGTACAAGTTGGTGCTGTTTTATCTACCTGAACAATAAGAATTGCCTGAGGTCCTTTAATAACTGAATCAAATCTAAATTCACATTTTCCTGCAGGATCTGTAGTATTATGTTTTACAATTACCTTATAAGTACCTTCACCTAATCCAGAAATAGTTACTGGTGAAGTAGTTGAAGTATGCCAATTCAAACCGTTATCTGTAGAATAATAAAATCCTGTCGTGGTATTAAAATTAGTTGCATTAATAGTAATACTTCCATCATTTGAAGTACTACATTTCGCATCCTGAATTCCTGGAGTAGGTACCGTAAATGCACCATTTGTATCAATAACAATTGGGAAACTTTTTTCGTTACCACATGATTTTGGTATCTGACGAACCCAGATATCATCAAGAAGTACATCATTACCATTATAATCTGTATTATAAGAGCGAATAACAAAACTAAGATTTTTATAAGTACCAGGATTTAAAGACAATTCTTTATACTCCCATTTTTCATTTCTAGGAACATCCCAAGGATTTGCGGTGTCAGTTGTTGCAACAATAGTACCCCCGCCTGTTACTGGATCTAAATTATCAACCAATTGAATTGTCAATTTGGGATTAGAATATTCGGATCCTGTCCAACTCTTCATTAAATTTTCTGCCCATAATGATATAAGTACTGGCTGGTTTTCAATCACATCCTTAATTGGTTTACTGTATATTATACCACCATATCCGGCTGATTTCCCAATATTAACACATAAAAATCTTCCTAATGCGTCTGTTGGTGTAGTATGATCTTTAGCTACAATCCAAGTTCCTCCAAAATTGGTTTTAATAGAACTAGCTACTGCATATTTACCATCATTGATTTGGTAATCAGTAATGGGTCCGCATGTTGCTACTGGCCAACTGGCAGGGTGAGGCGTTGATTCATCCTCGAAACAGTAAACAGGACTAATTCCAGGCGTTGTAGTGTAACCACCTTTCCCGAAATCTTCCTGCAACAAATTGCTATAAGTAGAAACTGTAGTGATATTGTATTTTACAATTACAGTGTGGTTTCCTGAAGGAACATTAGTAAAGACATTATTTGTTATTGGAGTATTTGGAACAGGAGCTGCTGATCCTGTTTTTAAATAGTACTCATAAGTATAGGTTGTTGATCCAGAAGTTGTTGGAGTATTGACTACAACAGTAGCGGTAGCGGTACCATCACAATTAAATACCGGATTAATATTACTATCAATAACCGGATCCTCAGGTTTAGGATCTAAAATGATGTCATAAGGAATTTTATAAATACATCCTTTACTATCTCTTACACGCAAATCATAAGAAGCAGTTGATGATACTACATACTTTTCTGGAGAAGCCTGCCATGTTGCTCCACCATCAAAACTATATTGATAAGGGGATGTTCCACCCTGTGCATTGGTAAATCTGATCAATCCTGTTGGCTGGCCTCCCTGTAAAGGTCCACAACCTGCTAATTCTGCAACACCTGCCGAAGCAGTTACAGCAGAGGTTGGTCCTAAAATGGTAATTTGTTGTGCAGGATCGGTACAATATTTGGTTTGCTGGCCATTCCATTCTGAGGTATACGTAATACCGTATCTTACTACTAAATTGTAAGTTCCTGGTGTTAAATTTAAAAACGTAGGGCTTGACTGAAAAGTACCGCCATTATTGATACTATATTGTATTGAATATCCATTACCTCCGCTAATTAAATTTACATCTATGCGAGCACCATCATTATAACAATTACTATCTGTTTTAGTATAGCTATAAATTGGTTTGGTATTATCAGGAACATTTACAGTAATTGTTTTTGTACAAAGTTTCGAATCACGTACTAAAACTGTATAATTTCCTGGGGTTGGAGCTAAAATTATAATAGCATTAGAGTCTGTATTACCATTTAAAGAAGATGCCTGAGGTTCTGTTGAGCCATTAACAAAAAAGGAGAATCCCCAATTGCCGTCTTGTGCGGAAATTTTAATCTTTCCTTCACTACAACTTGTAAGTGGTTCTATAATAAGTCCTGTAAGTTTTATATCTGAAGCAGTCCCATTGATATATTTACCAACGCGCTGTCTACATTGAACATTATTATTTTCATCTCTGGTAGTTACTTCAACTTCATAATATTTTCCAGGCGTTAAATTTGAAAATTCATGAACACGGCTTGATAATGGACCTACCTGTTGTAACAGTGTCCCACCATCATATAAAGCGAAGTAGTATCCTGAAAGACCATCACTGGCACTTACCTGAATACTTCCTTTCTCTCCATAACAAAGTGGCTGTACGTTAGGATTATCAACTTTAGCATCTAAATTTATTTGACGGATTTCAATGGTATTTGTTTTGTATTCACAAGTTTTTGCAACACCTTTAAGACGATACTTGACAATATAAGTACCTGGATTCCATATATCAAATACATTACTATCCTGATAACCAGTAATATTGTTTCCGCTTGCATTAGCTAAAACATACTCATATCCTGTTAATTTATCTACCGTTATATTACCTTTGTTATTACAAATAATATCTTTGTGAGTTTCATTTATCGTTAAATTACTTTTATAAACATTAAAATAATAACGGTTAAAACAAATTCCTGAACTAATTGTCACTCTATATTGTCCTGCTGTGTTAGCATTAAAAGTAGGTCCATTAGGTCCTGCGGACACCCATTGATTTTCACATGTACTACCTTCATTTGCACAAAGGTCTGACAAAGCCGCAGGAGGAAGACAAGTAGTAGTTTCCCAAACGATACTAGTCGCTCCTGTAATTTTTGTGTCTAATAACCTTGAATCATTTGCTCCACAGAGAAAAATTTTAGGAAGCGGTTTTCCATTATCCGGACAAACAATAATACTTCCGTTTGATTCTTTATTATCAGCATATTCAATTATCGGATTTGTTTTAAACTGATTATAAGGTTCAACCGTTATAATTTCCTGTAAATCTACACAAGGAGGATTCGCTGTATTATAAACATAATAAGTTCCTGGTTGTGTTATTGTCAATGTTTGCGAAGTGCCAATGACTGGGGAACCTGTAGAACTGGTAGACCATGAATAAGATTTGTAGCCTCCAGATGCAGAAATTGTCATACCTGCACCACACAATTCTTGTCTTCTATTTTTACACGCATCTACACCAACTAAGAAATTGGTAGATTGAGGTACAATAGTACAACCCGCAACCGAAGTATAACTTTGGTCATTAAATGTACCCGTGTTATTAGTTCCTAAATAATTAGAATATGCTGTATTCTTTATTAAATTAGAACAAGCATTAGTTAATTTAGAACAATCATCTACTACTTTAACTTTAAAACGAATTTGTGATACTGGATCATTTATTTCTAATAAATTATTTGGTACCGTAAAAGTTAAAACCCTTGTAGTAGCATTATATTGCACATATTGATTACCCGCTGCAGTAGTTGGCATTGTCATCCCGGTAGGCAATGTAAGGATGTCAGTAGGAAAATTAAACTCGGTATTAATAGGTAATTCGTCTGTAATTACATAGTTTCTGGCATTATCATTACCATCATTTTTAAAACCTAACTCATAGGTTAAAACATCACCCAAATTAACAGGCGCGTTACTTGCATCATTGTTACTTGCATCTCTTACTCCTTTGGTTAGAATAACTTTAGGTGCAATAATGTCTACAGAAAATGCTGTAAAATAATAAATAAAAATATCACTACTCGTACCTAAAGTTATTGTCGCAGATGTATCATTATTTTTAATAATATTTGACGAAGGATCTATATCAATAACACCTGTGTCAAAACCTAAAGTATTAGTACTATTTGGAACTCTATTTGTAAAAGATGTATTTAGAGAATTTATCGAACTGTTGAAAAAATTATTTTGACCACCTTGTAAAGGCCTTCTTGCTGGAGTGATTGTAGTTCCGTTTATCTGAAGATAATCCCCTGTATAACCATAATCTCCTTCAAGAGCAGCAAATGCAAACCTTGCCTGAACAGGACCAGTAGGTATAGTAGTAAAACCACTAATGACAGTATTATTTGGCCCACCGCCTTGTGCCCTCGCAGTAAATCCATTAAATGTAGAAATTGCCTTTGATGGTAAACTGGAATCTTCATAAACTATAAAAAGCGACCAACCAGCTGAATTACCTGTCCCCCCATTAAATCCCTGACTTGCAACGACATTGGCAACGGTATATGTTCCATTAGGATTTGTAGGACTTAGCAAACTTGTTATTTCAGCAAAGCAAGCATATGCCTGAGTATTATCCGGGTTAATACCCCCAGCACTAGTTGTGATATCGTGAATAATTGTACCTGTTATATCCTGATAAGAATTATTAGCAGTGTTGGGTACCTTAATTTTTACTTTATTAATATTTGATCTGTCAGCAGGAGATTTTAAAGTGCCGGACCAATATAAAGCGGCATAGGCAATTCTATAACATGGATCTGCAGGAGCCTGATTATTTGGTACGGTTAAGTTAGCACTACTCGAACTAAAAATTCCGGAAGTAGCACCATTGTCGATATTAATATAGCGCATATCAAAATCACCATTCAAACCAGTGCCATTATAAGCTGTATTAGGACCGGTAACAGTACCATTATTACTTACAGAACGTCTATTAAGTATGTTATTCCCAATTACAAGAAAATCTCCTTTGAGCTGTTGATTATACTGCCTAACAAAAGGTTTTAAATTCTGGGAAGACCCAACATTGCTTAGTAAAAAGAACAAAAACAATAATGCAATTTTCAGAATCGTAGGTTTTTTCATGGTTTACTTTTTTTGGGGCTGCATTTTATTTTTTAAGGGGCGTTAAAAAATAAAACTTTGGCACTTTAAAAATATTTATTTTTTTGTATCTCTTGAATTTTAAGAAATACTGGCTTTTTATTTCTATTATTAATTTTCAACTTTTACAATAGCCATTCTGCTATTGTAAGGTTTATTTCCTTTTGCTTCTAACGCTTTAGTTGCTTCTGATAAATCTTCATGTTTTTCATAATAAATGTAATATTTACTTGTCGTTACATTGTAAAAGAAATTAACATCTGAACGACCTGCAGCAACTGCTTTTGTTAAAAATTCATCACGTTTTTCAACGCTGTTATGAACAGCAATAATTAGATAATAACCACTTTCAGAATTTTTAATATTCTTAATAATTTGCATGTTTGACTGGTCTTCTCCAAAGTCAAAATCGCTTTCTGTTAATGGCGTGCTACTCAATTTTGTTGTTTCTTTTATACGTTTAAGAGCTGCAAGATCTTGTGCATATCTTCCTTGATCGTTTTCATATGCCGCACGTTTAATTCTACGTTTTTTCTCAATTTCTGTCTCTGTTTTAATACGCTCTAAATTTGCAATCAAAGCGATATTATCTTGTTCAGCTTTTAACTGAGCTGCTTTCAATTGATTTATTT
Organism: Flavobacterium salmonis; assembly: GCF_903819435.1. Lineage (GTDB taxonomy): Bacteria > Bacteroidota > Bacteroidia > Flavobacteriales > Flavobacteriaceae > Flavobacterium > Flavobacterium chungangense. The sequence continues at coordinate 100,278 of NZ_CAIJDP010000045.1, forward strand.
TTTCTAAATAAGCTCTATTTAAAGCATCATCTTTATTAGGAACTTTTTTAAGTCTTTCGTTGTATAAGTTTGTCAAATTAGCAATAGCAGTCTTTTGAGCAAAATTAGCATCTGCTATTTGACCTTTTAATGATTCTATCTGAGCATTTTCAGCACTTACACTCTTAAATGGTTTAGGTTCTTTGTAAATACCTTTTTCACTCAAATCATTTTCTTCCTTCATATCATTCAAGTCTTTTTGCTTATTAGCAACTGTAGAATTGAACTGAGCAATTAAGTCTGACTGTGCTTTCCCTGAATTTTCAACTAATTGTGTTAAGTTGTCTAATTCTTTCGCAGTTTCATCTTTTTGAGCTGCAGCGGCTAATGCTTCTGCATCGGATTTCGCTTTAGCATCTGCCGCAAGTTTGGCCTGAAGGGCTTCTGCATCTGCTTTCGCTTTAGCGTCTGCTGCAAGTTTGGCCTGAAGGGCTTCTGCATCAGCTTTGGCTTTCGCTTCTGCTACCAATTTCGCTTTAAGAGCTTCTGCCTCAGCTTTAGCTTTCGCATCTGCTGCAAGTTTGGCCTGAAGGGCTTCTGCATCAGCTTTTGCTTTAGCGTCTGCTGCCAATTTCGCTTTAAGAGCTTCTGCATCAGCTTTTGCTTTAGCATCTGCCGCAAGTTTGGCCTGAAGGGCTTCTGCATCAGCTTTAGCTTTAGCGTCTGCTGCTAATTTCGCTTTAAGAGCTTCTGCATCAGCTTTTGCTTTAGCATCTGCTGCAAGTTTAGCCTGTAACGCTTCTGCATCGGATTTCGCTTTGGCTTCTGCCGCAAGTTTGGCCTGAAGGGCTTCTGCATCAGCTTTGGCTTTCGCTTCTGCTGCTAATTTCGCTTTAAGAGCTTCTGCATCAGCTTTAGCTTTCGCATCTGCTGCAAGTTTAGCCTGTAACGCTTCTGCATCGGATTTCGCTTTAGCGTCTGCAGCAAGTTTGGCCTGAAGGGCTTCTGCATCAGCTTTAGCTTTAGCGTCTGCTGTTAATTTCGCTTTAAGAGCTTCTGCATCAGCTTTTGCTTTAGCATCTGCTGCAAGTTTAGCCTGTAACGCTTCTGCATCGGATTTCGCTTTAGCGTCTGCAGCAAGTTTGGCCTGAAGGGCTTCTGCATCAGCTTTGGCTTTAGCGTCTGCTGCTAATTTCGCTTTAAGAGCTTCTGCATCAGCTTTAGCTTTCGCATCTGCTGCAAGTTTGGCCTGAAGGGCTTCTGCATCAGCTTTAGCTTTAGCGTCTGCTGCTAATTTCGCTTTAAGAGCTTCTGCATCAGCTTTTGCTTTAGCATCTGCTGCAAGTTTAGCCTGTAACGCTTCTGCATCGGATTTCGCTTTAGCGTCTGCAGCAAGTTTGGCCTGAAGGGCTTCTGCATCAGCTTT
>NZ_CAIJDP010000046.1 GCF_903819435.1 Flavobacterium salmonis
TCTAATTCTCCTTTCGGAATATAACCTAAAACTTCTTCTAATTTCATAAGTCTGTTTTAGACTCAAATATAATAACTTTGAGGTTTCGAACACTTATGGCTTCTAGCTCGTACCCACAAAGAAATTCAATTCAAAATCTTACCAAACATATTTTTAATCATTTTCCTCAATTTTCAAAATCAATTTCAATTTCTTCAAAACCATTGAATTAATTCAATATTTTTATAAAAAACCATAAGTACCTTGTGCTGCTCAAATTAACACAAAACTTATGAAAAAAATCTACTATTTCATGCTGTCCCTTTTGGTATCGGGATCAGTTTCAGCAGCTACTTATTATGTGACACCAACCGGAAGTGCTTCTAATTCGGGTTCGAGTTTTACTAACGCTATGAATTTTAAAACAGCTGTTGGCAAAGCTGTTGCCGGAGATGTTATTTTATTACAAGCCGGAACGTATACCATTGCGTATACTGCGGGTGCCAAAAACACTATTTCGTTTACTAAATCCGGAACTTCTTCAAATCCAATCAAGGTAGAATGTGTAAACAACGGAAGAGCCGTAATAGATTTTTCTTTTCCGGATCAGGAATGGGTGCAGGATTCGTATGGTTTTAGCATTACAGGGTCTTATTGGAGTTTTAAAGGAATTGCCATTACCAGAGCAGGCTATCAGGGCGCTTATGTAACAGGTTCTAATACTACTTTTGAAAATTGTGCTTTTTACAATAATCGAAATACCGGTCTCGAAATTAACAAAGGAGGTTCGAATACAACGGTAAAAAACTGCGATGCGTACAGAAATTATGATCCCAAAAAGAAGGGAAGCATGGCTGATGGTTTTGGCCCAAAACAAGAACAGGGACCGGGAAATAAATTTATCAACTGCCGTGCCTGGGAAAATTCAGATGACGGATACGATTGTTTTGACAGTACCCAAAAAGTAACTTTCGAAAACTGCTGGGCGATCAGAAACGGTGTTGATGTGTGGAATTACGGAGGGTTTACCGGAAACGGAAATGGTTTTAAAGTAGGAGGAAACTCTGTTCCGGCTGACAATGTACTGACCAAATGTGTTGCAATAGGACATCCCAAAAAAGGATTCGATCAGAACAACAATACCGGAAGCATAACACTATATAATTGTACAGGATTCGGAAACAACATCAACTTTGGTTTTGGAAATCCGGTGCAGTCGGGAAAGAAACATATTTTCAAAAATAATATTTCATTATCCGGAACAATTTCTATTTCAAACGCTACACAGCAAAACAACTCGTGGAATCTAAGTGTCACTGTAAATACCTCCGATTTTACAAGTACCAGTACTTCACTTGCCATCGGAGCCCGACAGTCAAATGGTGATCTTCCAAATAACTTGCCTTTCAAATTAGTTCAGGGAAGCGATTTAATTGACAAAGGAACTAATGTTGGTCTTTCGTATTCCGGCAGTAATCCTGATTTAGGTTATTCCGAAAGTAACTTTACAACCGCTAAAAAAATAAATACAGATCTAAATGTGGAAACAATAGAAGATGTTAATTCTGATTTCACATTTAATTATTATCCAAATCCGGTAAAAAACATCCTGACAATAGAATTAGACAACGAAATGGCAAAAGGCACTTTAATTGAGCTGTTTGATTTGTCCGGTAAATTGATTGTTACTAAAACTGTGAATAGGCAAACAGAAAACTTAAGTTTAGAAAATCTTCCATCTGGAGCTTATATTTTGACTTTAACAACTAATGGAAATAAAATTAGTAAACGTATTATTAAAGATTAAAGGGGTACAATTTTAGTGTTTCACTTTGAAAATTAGATACAAAAAAACAGATAGTTTTCAGTTGGAGAACTATCTGTTTTTTTATGAAATACTGTAAGATTGTTTGTAAAACTTGCTTTAAATGCCAAAAAAGAAACCTTTGCGACTTCGCGACTTTGCGAGATTAAAAAATTAGGCCTTTTTTCGACCTTCAATATTCGGCAAAAAGCCGGTAATAATACCAATCAACGGCAGGAAGGCACAAATTTTAAAAACATATTCGATACTGGTGGCATCAGCAATTTTTCCTAAAACCGCAGAACCTAATCCACCCATTCCAAAAGCAAATCCGAAGAAAAGACCAGCTACCAGCCCCACTTTCCCCGGCATTAATTCTGTTGCGTAAACTAAAATAGCAGAGAAAGCAGACGAAAGTATCAGACCAATAATTACAGATAAAATTCCAACCCAGAATAGAGAAACGTAAGGCAGCATCATCGTAAAAGGAGCAACACCCAGAATCGAAACCCAGATTACATATTTTCTTCCAAAGCGATCACCAATTGGTCCGCCAATCAAAGTTCCGGCAGCGACTGCACCCGAAAATAAAAATAAATAAACCTGAGACTGCTGAATCGAAATATGAAATTTATCAATCAAAAAGAACGTATAATAACTCGTAATACTGGCCATGTAGAAATATTTGGAGAAAATCAAAACCAACAAAATAATCAGGGAAACGATTACTCTGTTTTTAGACAAATGATGCGTTTCAATTTTATGCGCTGCTTTATTGGCATTTCTTAAAGCCAGATGTTCCGTGTACCAAAGCGCAATTTTATACAAAGCAAAAATCCCAACCAAAGCAATAATACAAAACCAAGCCACATAACTTTGTCCGTGCGGAATGATAATAAAAGCTGCCAATAAAGGCCCGATAGCACTTCCCGCATTTCCGCCTAACTGAAAGATTGACTGCGCCAGCCCTTTTTTACCTCCCGAAGCCAGATGCGCCACCCTCGAAGATTCGGGATGGAAAATCGAAGACCCGATTCCGATTAAGCTCACAGATAATAAAAGGTAAGTAAAACTCGAAGCAATCGAAACAAGAAATAACCCGGTCATGGTAAAACACATTCCGATAATCAACGAATAAGGCTTTGATTTTTTGTCGGTATACATTCCCACAAAAGGCTGAAGGATAGAAGCGACAATCTGATACGTAAAAGTGATAATCCCGATTTGAGAAAAACTTAAATTGAAATTTTCCTTCAGTAACGGATAAATGGACGGAACAACAGCCTGTAAAAGATCATTAATTAAATGCGAAAAACTGATGATAAAAAGAATAGAATAAGTAGTTTTTTTGACTATTTCCGAATTGGTTTTAATGGTCTCCATGAGTTATTTTTAGATTATGACAGATTAGAAATGATATCTGCAATTAATTTTTTACAAAGGTGAAAAGAAATAACAATGTCTTAATTACTATATTTGGACAATGAATAACGATGTTCGGACATATAAAGTAGTCGATTTTGGATTTCAAATAAATCCTGAATTACCCGTTGTCGGTTATACCGAAGTGGTAAACGATGCTGTTTGCGTTTCGCATTCGCACCCGCGGGCACAACTTATTTACGCAACAAGCGGCGTGATGAATGTTGTGGTCGACAATCAGATTTGGGTGGTTAATCCGTTGCAGGGACTTTGGATTCCTGGTGGTTTGGAGCATCAGGTTACATTTCAGAAAGATGTCAATTTGTACAGCATTTTTATTGACCCATCGTTTACGGACGGACTCCCAACTTCTAGCTTTTCTTTTGATATTTCGATATTCCTGAAACAATTGCTTTTTAAAATCATTTCTTTTGGAACTGAAGGGAATCTTACACCTGCAAAAAGAAGAATTATTGACGTGTTTTTAGATGAACTTACCTTAATTGAACCGAGCGCTACTTTCCTGCCTACAACGAATCATGAGAGACTGCAAAAAGTAGTAGAGCTTCTGCTCAACGATGTGGCCAGTAAAAACACAATCGACCATTATGCAGAAATTTCTTTTATGAGCAGCAGAACCTTATCCCGATTATTCATTAAAGAACTCGGAATGAATTTCAGCGACTGGCGCACCCGCTTAAAATTACTCGAAGCCATAAAGCGACTGGGCGAAAAACAATCTATAAAAGAAATCGCACTCGATTTGGGTTATGAAACTGCCAGTGCGTTTATTTATATGTTCAAAAAACACTTGGGTACGACACCTGCTAATTATATTTTGGAAGATCAGAAATTATGATATTGCTGAAATTAAGATAATAAATTGTTCTATTCCAGATTCCTTCTTCATCTCACATATAGTTTTATTTGTTGTAATTTCTGTTTTTAAGTTTTACTTTATGAGCTTTTATTTTTTTAGTGCAACAGTTGTTTCTAATTGTGTTTTAAAATTCTTTCAAAACTGCAATATTTTGTTAATTTCAGGATGGTACAGGACAGTACAGGTTATGAAATGTAAAAGGAACACTTATCTTTAAACCCAAAATATCTTTTTATGCGAAATCGATTTCTAAATTTCAAAAAATTATTTGTTTTTATTATTTTATTTTCCTCAGCTTTTGTATTTGCTCAGGAAAATAAGCCTGCCACATGGATTTGGTATCCAGGCGATTTTGAAGTTTGGTTAAGCAATAAAATGCAGGTAAGACGTACAGAACGCGAAGCTGTGTTTCCTCCACTTTGGCAATATTACAGTCCTTATGCTTTGGTCACTTTTCAAACAGAAGTAGATATTCTAAAGCCTGACGAAGTAAAAATCTTCTCAGAAGGACCTTTTCAATTACTTTTAGATGGCGTTCAAATTTACGGACAGCCAAAATCGATTACTGTTCCTGCCGGAAAACACAAAATTTCCTTTAAAGTTTATAATCAGGAAGTGTTGCCGGCTATTTATATTTCAGGTCAATACGTTAAATCTGATGCATCTTGGAAAGTAACAAATGAAGATAAACTTTGGATTGATGAAACTGGAAAAGCACAACAATCCGGTACACCATGGGTGCCTGTTGGTTCTTGGAATTTTAATTCGCCAGAAAATAAACCTTCTGAGTTTAAATTAACAACGAAACCTTTAAGCGCTAAAAAAACAGAAAAAATAGGAGATGGTCAGTTGGTAGATTTTGGAAAAGAAACTTTTGGTTACATTAAAATTCACGGTTTAAAAGGAAAAGGGAAATTAGCGCTTTATTATGGAGAATCTCGCGAAGAAGCTTTGGATTCTGCCAAATGCGAAACCTTAGATCATTTATCTTTTGATGGAAAACAATCTGAAACCTATACACATGATGGTTCAAAAGCATTTCGCTATGTTCAGGTACAAGCAGATGCAGGAGTAAAATACGATTCTATTTCGATGTTGTATGAATATCTACCATTAGATTATCGTGGTGCATTCAAATCATCTGATGAACAATTGAATAAAATTTGGGATGTATCTGCTTATACAATGCATTTAACGTCTCGTGAGTTTTTTATAGACGGAATCAAACGTGACCGCTGGGTTTGGTCTGGCGATGCTTATCAAAGTTATTTAATGAATTATTATTTATTCTTTGATTCGGCTTCTGTAGAACGAACGCTTTTAGCACTTCGTGGAAAAGATCCTGTAACGGCTCACGTAAATATCATCATGGATTATTCGCTGTATTGGTTTGTAGGTGTTTACGATTATTATTTACACACAGGCGATACGAAATTCATCAAAACTTTTTATCCAAGAATGAAATCACTTATGGATTTCTGTTTAGAAAGAAGAAACAAAAACGGATTCCTGGAACCATTAGAAGGTGACTGGGTATTTATTGATTGGGCAGACGGACTTCCAAAAACGGGCGAAGTTAGTTTTGAACAAATGCTTTTAGCGAGAAGTTTAGAAGCAATGGCTGTTAGTGCTGAAATTGCAGGTAAAAGTGAAGACCAAAAACAATATCAAAAATTAGGAGATGATTTAAAAACGAAATTATTTGATGTCTTTTGGGATAAAAAAGAAAACGTCATGAAGCATCAGCGCATCGACGGTAAAATGCAAAATATTGTAACCAGATATGCTAATATGTTCGGTATTTTCTTTAATTATTTTAATGAAGAACAGAAACAAAGTGTAAAAAATAAGGTGTTGCTTAATAAAGATGTTCTTCAAATTACAACTCCTTACATGCGTTTTTACGAATTGGAAGCATTGTGTGCCATGGGCGAACAAGATTACGTTTTAAAAGAAATGAAGGACTATTGGGGAGGAATGCTAAATGAAGGCGCAACCTCTTTCTGGGAAGAATACAATCCGAACAAAAAAGGAACGGAACATTTAACGATGTATGGTCGCCCTTACGGAAAAAGCCTTTGCCACGCATGGGGCGCAAGTCCGATTTACTTATTAGGAAAATATTATTTAGGTGTAAAGCCAACTGCGCCGGGTTATTCCCAATACGAAATCAAACCAAATTTAGGAGGTTTAAAATGGATGGAAGGAAAAGTGCCCACACCAAACGGAGAAGTTGCCGTGTATTGCAATACCAAAGAAATCAAAGTAAAAGCGGGCGAAGGAGAAGGAAAATTGATTTTTGAAAGTGCCAGCAAACCTAAAACAAATTCAGGGACCATTACAGAATTAGCAAAAAATAAATATCAGTTGATTCTAAAACCGAATGTGGAGTATAAAGTGAGTTATAAGGCTATTTAAGTTATGAGTTATAAGTTATAAGTTATGAGAGATTAGCCGATAGTTTATAACGTCTAGTTTGTCATTCTGAGGAACGAGGAATCACACTCGTAACCACAAAGATTGTCACGTCAGTTTTGTCATTTCGACGAAGGAGAAATCTTCGCAAGAGGCTCCACAAAGTTTGATCTGCAAAGCGTGCTCAGCAAACGAAGATTTCTCCTTCGTCGAAATGACAAGATTGGGGAAATTTAGAAGTCAATAAAAAATAAAAAAACAATGTTTTCAAAAAATAATAAATACAACTTCAAAGTAAAAGCCATTTTCCTAATGCTGTTAATTGTCTGCATCCAAGCCACAGCACAAACCGCATGGAAACCAGCATCATTTGAAATTGTAAAATCCAATTACAAAACGTTCAAAACCACGCAATACGCGCATGTATTTTCAGGAAGCAAACACAATATTGTTCGTTTAGCTCCAGAACTTCAAGGTTTGACTGGGATTGAACTTCCTTTAGACAAATATAAAAATGGAACTAATGCTTCATTGCAATTAAAATTTAAAGAACCTGTTACGGTTTTAATAGGTGTTTTTCAGGATAAAAATGCGGAATATCTTCAAGCTGATAAGCTTCAAAATGCCAAATTAATTTTAGAAAACGGATTGACGATTACAGGTTTACCTCCTGTAAATGTGTATGCAGTTTCATTTGCAAAAGGAACTCAAACAATAAATCTGGGAAAAGGATTATTTGCTGTTTTAGGAGTCGTAAAATCTTCTGAAAAATTAGAAAAAAGAAATGCAGAATTTCCAGACGGAAAACTCTGGAATCCAACTTTTATCGTTGAAGGATTTTCAGATGAAAAACCGCTTTTCGAAATCATAGGCGGAGAAAATAAGCCCGTTATAGATGAAGGAATGTCTGGAACAGAAGGAATTCAGGGCGGTTTCGAAGGCGGACGAGTAGTAAAAGTTGGCGATACGTATCATATGTTTCCAACCGAAAGAGCAGGAGAAAAAGGTGTTGATTACTATTACGATCGTGTAAAAACTAAAATTGGACATTGGACAAGTAAAGATGCAATCCATTGGAAAAGAGAATCAACCATTTATAAAGCAAGCGGAACTTACGCTGTAACGGAAGACGATAATCCAATGAATGATCGCCGTGCCGCAATTTGGTCGTATATGCCGGTTTTTAACGAAAAGGCAAACAAATGGTACGGCTATTATTTGGCTTATACGGTTAGCAAAGAAATAGAGCCAAATCATTCATTTGGAAGAATATGGCGTTGCGAATCAACGGTTGAAGGAATCAATGGAATTGGCGGACCTTACAAAGATATGGGAATTATTATGGAACCGGGATTGGACTCTCAGCCTTGGGAAGGACGTCAGGGTGTGGCTTCATTTTTTCCATACCAAGTTGGAGATAAATACTTCGGATTTTACAGCGGGGCTTATCCGTTTAATTCATGGGCAGATTATCCGAAGAAATCAGGAAAAGGCTGGTTTGTGGCTTTAGCCGAATCCAAAAGTTTAGAAGGCCCATGGTTAAGAATGAATAAAGGTTTGGAACCCATTAAAACAATGCATCCGTTATTCGTAGAAAACCCAATTGTAAGTCAATTACCAAACGGTTTGTACATCGCGATTTTCGATGGAGGCCCAGACGGTTGGGGACATCATTTACCAAATATGATTGCGTACTCGTTATCAGCAGACGGAGTTAATTGGGCAGAAGCACATTATTTACCAATAGAAACCAAAGTTGATAAATGGTGGGATATTATGAGAACGCCTTTGTGTTTAATACCTGAAGGAAACGACGTCTACACAATAGTTTATAATGCAATCGATTTGAAAAGAAGATTTCATCCAACCGGAATGGTAAAAGTAAAATTAAACAAAGACGTGATGGAGTCTAAATTAAGGGAATTGAAAAAATAAATTAAAGTTTCCCGCAGATTTTGCAGATCAGGCAGATAAAAAATCTGCAAAATCTGCGAGAGAAAAATAAAAAAAACTCTGTGTCTTAACGACTTTGCGAGAGCTAAATGTAAAGCTTAGAAATTAATCTCACAAAGACACAAAGAAAACATACTTAGAGCCTTCGTGGCAAAAAAACATAAAAATGAAAATTAAATACCTAATTCTAACCATTTCAGCACTTCTCTTATCAAGTTGTGCAACCAAATACAAGAAAAGAGAAATTACCGACAGCGTAATGCAGGAGATTTATGAGGAAATTAAAACACCTTATAGATACGGTTTGGTGATGGTTCCTACCGACAACTCATACAAAATGGACTGTCCGAGTGTATTTAGAAAAGACGGAAAATGGTATATGACGTATTTAATTTACGACGGAAGGGGTTATGAAACATGGTTAGCAGAAAGTGACAATCTTTTAGATTGGAAATATTTAGGTAAAGTAATGTCTTTCTCAGAAAATGAAAAACATTGGGATGCCAACCAAAAAGCAGGATATATTTCGTTGCAAGATCCAACTTGGGGAGGAAGTTACGAATGGGAAAAGTACGATGACAAATATTGGATGAGTTATTTTGGCGGAGACAGCAAAGGTTATGAAGCAGGCGTTTTATCAATCGGAATGGCGTATACCAAAGAAGAACCGACAAAACCACACGAGTTTCAAAGATTAGAAAATCCGGTTTTAACACCAAAAGATAAAGACGCCAAATGGTGGGACAATAGTACGATGTACAAAAACAGTGTGATTAGGGATAAAGATAAGTTGACAGGACACAATTTCATCATGTATTATAACGCTCGTGGTGATAGTATAAATCCTGCTAAAGGCGCAGAACGCATTGCGATGGCAGTATCAAACGATATGAAAACATGGAAGCGTTATGGCGATAAACCATTAATCAACCATCATAAAGGAATCTCAGGAGATGCTTATGTTCAGCGAATTAATGATACTTGGGTGATGTTCTATTTTGGAGCTTTCTGGACGGGTTGGAATCAAGGTGCATTTAACCGTTTCGCAGTTTCGAATGATTTAGTAAACTGGATGGACTGGAAAGGCGACGATTTAGTTAAATCTTCTGAACCTTATGATGATATGTTTGCCCATAAATCTTTTGTGGTAAAACACGATGGTGTTGTCTATCATTTTTATTGTGCCGTAAACAAAGCAGAACAAAGAGGAATCGCCATTGCAACGTCTAAAGATTTAGGGAAAAGCAAATTGAATTTTGTGGCTCCGCCGGAGAAAAAGATGAAGAATTAAGTAAAAAGAATTAAGTATTAAGACCAAGTTTGTCATTTCGACGAAGTAGAAATCTTCGCAAGTAGCTCCTCACTGAGGGGTTACCAATTTTTGTAGAATGTAGTAAGGAGATTCCTCCTTCGTCGGAATGACAAAAGAACTAAAAATAAAATAATGTTTAAAACCAATCATATTCAGCAATTTTTCAACTTTCGACTTTCGACTTTCGACTTTTTGATTGTAATTTTACTATTCACAACTTACACACATGCCCAATCCGTAACAGGAGAACCTGCGGGAATACCTGAATTACACAAAAAATACCAGTTCGCTCCGTGGGAAGATCCAACGATAACAAGCGTCAACAGACAACCATCAAGAGCAACTGCTTATTCATACGCAAGTGTTGAAGACGCTTTAAAAGGCGACAGAACCAAAAGTAGAATCCAAATGCTAAATGGCGATTGGGATTTTAAATATGCCGTTAATCAAAAAGAAGCTCCAAAAGATTTCTATAAAAATACTGTTTCAGGCTGGGATAAAATCGAAGTGCCTTCTAACTGGGAAATGAAAGGTTATGATAATCCAATTTACAAAAGCGCGGTTTATCCATTTAGACCCATAAATCCGCCTTATATCCCTAAAGATTATAACGGAGTTGGTTCGTATCAGCGCAGTTTTATCGTACCGGAAAATTGGAAAGATATGACCGTGACTTTACATTTTGGAGCAGTAAGTTCCGGTTTTGAAGTGTGGTTAAACGGAGAATTTTTGGGATATGGAGAAGATAGTTTCCTGCCATCTGAGTTTGATATTACACCTTATTTAAAAGCAGGAGAAAACGTAGTTTCTGTTCGTGTAATCCGTTGGACGGATGGTTCTTATTTAGAAGATCAGGATCACTGGCGTATGAGCGGCATCCAGCGTGAAGTTTTTATTATGGCTGAGCCAAAACTGCGTATTCAGGATTTCTTTGTTCAAACGAAATTAGACAAAGAATACAAAGATGCTATTTTCAAATTGCGTCCGAAAGTTGAAAATCTTACAGGAGAAAAAATCAAAGATTATACGATGAATGTTCAATTGTACGATGCCAATAATACGGCAATGTTCAAAGTACCACTTCAAAGACCTGTGATTGATTTAATCAACGAAAGTTACCCTCGTCTGGATAATGTACGTTTTGGATTCTTCCAAGAAACCATTAAAAATCCGAAGAAATGGAGTTCAGAAGAACCGAATTTATATACAATGGTTATTTCGATAAAAGATAAAAACGGAAATGTTACCGAAGCCAAAAGCTGTAAAGTTGGTTTCCGTTCGATTGAATTTTCGAAAGAGAACGGAAAAATGCTCATTAACGGAAAAGAAACGTATGTGTATGGCGTAAACCGTCATGATCATCATCCAACAAGAGGAAAAGCCGTTACGAGAGAAGAAATCAAACAAGATATTACAACGATTAAGAAGTTTAATTTCAACTTTATACGAACAAGTCACTATCCAAACGATCCTTATTTTTACGAATTGTGCGATCAATACGGAATCATGGTGATGGACGAAGCCAATCAGGAAACTCACGGAATTGGTGGGAAATTAAGTAACGATCCAAAATGGACGAACGCTTATTTGGAACGTATGACCCGAATGGTCGAAAGAGATAAAAACCATCCATCGGTCGTAATGTGGAGTTTGGGTAACGAAGGTGGTAAAGGACCAAATCATTCCGCCATGTCGGGTTGGGTTCATGATTTTGACATTACACGTCCCGTACATTACGAACCAGCGCAGGGAAATGCAAAATTAGACGGATATATCGATCCGCTTGATTTGGGATATCCTAAAACAATCGATCACGCTTATCGATTCGAAAATCCGCAAGATGATTCGTATGTAGATATGGTGAGCCGTTTTTATCCTGGCGTTTTTACTCCGAAATTTTTAGTCGATCAAAAGAAAGATACAAGACCGATTATTTTCGTTGAATATTCTCATGCAATGGGAAATTCAGTTGGGAATTTAAAAGAATTATGGGATGAATTTCGTTCGCTTCCAAGAGTTATTGGAGGTTGTATCTGGGAATTTAAAGATCAGGGATTAGTAAAATTCGATTCCAGATCAGGACAGAATTATTTTGCTCACGGAGGCGATTTTGGTGAAAAATACCACGATGGAAATTTCAATACAAAAGGAATTGTAGATTCTAACGGAAAACCAAAAGGATCAATTTTTGAAAATAAATGGGTATATCAGCCAGCGGTTTCAACTTTAAACGGGAATCAGTTAGAAATCAAAAATCGCAGTGCTGTAAAATCTTTGGCAGGATATATTCCGGTTTTAAAAGTTTTGGAAAACGGAAATATCATTAAAACACAAATTCTAAAACCATTCAATTTAGAGTCAGGACAATCCACAACATTAAATGTGACTCAGTATCTTCCAAAAATGAAAGCAGATGCAGAGTACATTTTGAATATCGAATTCCAGCTTTCGAAAGATGAACTTTGGGCTTCTAAAGGATACGCTGTCGCAGAAGATCAGTTTCTGCTGAAAAAGAAAGAAGTTGTTTTAGAATCCAAAAAAGGAAATCTAAATGTTTCCGAATCAGATTCAGATTTTAACATCAAAGGAAAATCTTTCGACATCAAAATCAACAAAGCAAACGGAGCCTTGAGTTCATATGTTTTCAATGGAGAAGAACAGGTTTTTGCACCTTTACTTCCGAATTTTGTTAGACCTTTAACTGACAATGATAAACGTGGTTGGAAATCGCAAAAATTGTTGAAACAATGGTATAAAGCAAAACCAAAATTGGTTAACATTTCAATTGATAAATCAGCTTCTGAAATTAAAATCACAAGTAATTATGAAGTTATAAAAGACAGCGCAAGCGTAAATGTAGTATACAACATCAAACCAGATGGACTGATAAAAGTAGATTACAGCTTGAAAGCTTCAAACAAACTGCCAAACATTCCAAAAGTCGGAATGCAGATGGGAGTTCAAAGAAAATTCGATCAGATTTCTTGGTACGGAAAAGGAGAATTAGAGAATTACAACGACAGAAGTTTTGGTTCATTCGTTGGTAAATATTCGCTTCCAATTAATGATTTTATCGAACATTATCCAAAACCACAGGAAAATGGAAACAGATGTGATGTAAGATGGATGGCATTAAGTACTCCGCAAAAAAATAATGGGTTTTTATTGGTAAATGATTCTAAAGTTTTAAGCATGAGTGCATGGCCTTATACACAAGAAAACTTAAGCTCAGCAGGACATACGTATAATTTGAAAGACCCTGGATTTTTGACGGTAAACATCGATTTAATCCAAATGGGAGTAGGAGGAAATGATAGCTGGACGATTGTTGCACAGCCATTAGAGCAATATCAGATTAAATCTGGAAATTATGAGTACAGTTTTTATTTGACGCCTTTCAGCGGTTCAAAAAATCAATTGGAAAATAGTTTGAAGAAGTTTAAATATTAATTGATAATTGATAATTGATAATTGATAATTGATAATTTTAAAATTAAAAACTAAAAGTTAAAAGATACAGTTTGTCATTTCGACGTAAGGAGAAATCTTCGCAAGAGATTCCACAAAGATTGGACTTTCGTTACGGAGCTACTTATGAAGATTTCTCCTTACGTCGAAATGACAAAACAAATGAAAAATAACAGTAAAATGTCTAACCGCAACCAAATTTTTCTTTTCAAAAAAGACTTTCGACTTTGGACTTTCCAACTTTCGACTATTATCTTTTTACTCCTCGCAAGCTTCGTCTCTGCGCAAGAAGTTTATAAAAAAGAATCTTTTCAGCCAACATTAGAATCCTCAAAACCTTGGGTGTATTGGTATTGGATGAAATCGGCGTATTCTAAAGCTGGAATCACAGCCGATTTAGAAGCTATGAAACAAGCCGGAATTGCAGGTGCGTATTTAATGACCATTAAAGGTCCGGTAAATCCACCATTAATTGATCCTCCTGTTTTACAATTGACTCCTGAATTTTGGGATATGATTCATTGGGCTTTTAAAGAAGCAGATCGTTTAGGTTTAAAATTGGCTTTTCATGGAGCAGATGGATTTGCTGTTGCAGGAGGTCCGTGGATAACGCCCGAAATGTCGATGCAGAGAGTGGTTTGGTCCACAACTGAAATTTTAGGAGGAAAAAAAGCAGCTTCAAAACTTCCCGTTCCGGAACATTACAAAGACTATTATAAAGACATTGCGACTTTTGCTATTCCGATAAAAGAATATCAAACAACATCACAAATTCAATTGCCAAAAGTTACAACATCAAATAATTCAGATGCTTCATTTTTGGCTGATCCTAAAAAAGACGAAAATTTCAAGTTTGCCGATGCAGGCTGGATTCAGTACGAATTTGCTCAGCCTTTTACCTGCAAATCGATTGTAATTGAAACCAAAGGAAGAGATTATCAGGCACAGCGCTTAATTGTGGAAGTGAGTGATGACGGAGTTCATTTTAAATTCCACGAAAGACTGATTGCACCGCGTCACGGCTGGCAGGATATGGATTTTCCAAACACGCATACCATTGCGCCTGTTACGGCAAAATATTTCAGGTTTGTTTATGATCCAGTAGGAACAGAACCAGGAGCAGAAGATTTGGATTTTGCAAAATGGAAACAAAACCTGAAAGTAAGTAAAATTACACTTTCAAATCAGTCCTTAATCAATAATTACGAAGGAAAATCAGGAGCGATTTGGCGTCTGACTCCAGAAACTACTGAAAAACAAATACCAAATACAGATGCATTCAAAAAATCAGAAATTATTAATATTTCCAATTTTGTTGATGCTGACGGAAATCTGAACTGGAAAGCCCCAAAAGGAAAATGGAAAATTATCCGAATGGGACATACTTCGACCGGACATGAAAATGCAACTGGTGGAGCAGGAAAAGGATTAGAAGTAGACAAATTTAATCCAGAATTAATTCGTTTTCAATTGGATCATTGGTTTGGAGAAGCCGTTCGTTCTGCTGGTCCTGAACTGGCTTCAAAAGTTTTGGAAATCCTTCATTTTGACAGCTGGGAATGCGGAAGCCAGAACTGGTCTTCGGTTTTTCAGTCCGAATTTAAAAAGAGACGTGGCTACGATCTTGTAGATTATCTCCCAGTTATGGCTGGAATTCCGATAGAAAGTGCCGATTTCTCAGAGAAAGTTTTATACGATGTTAGAAAAACAATTGCCGATTTAGTTGCCGATAATTTCTACGGAACTGTCGCTCAGATTGCAAAAGAATACAACGTTAAGTTAAGTTCAGAAAACGTTGCGCCAACAATGATGAGTGATGCGTTGTTGCATTATAAATATGTTGATTATCCAGGTGGAGAATTTTGGCTGAAAAGCCCAACGCACGACAAACCTTTTGATATGGTCGATGCCATTTCGGGCGGACATATTTATGGAAAAGATATTATTCAGGCGGAATCTTTTACGGCTTTGCGAATGGATTGGGATGAACATCCCGGAAATCTAAAAACAACTGCAGACCGCAATTACGCTTTAGGAATTAACCGTTTATTCTATCACGTTTTTGTGCATAATCCCTGGACGGATAGAAAACCTGGAATGACTTTAGACGATATTGGAACTTTTTTCCAGAGAGACCAAACTTGGTGGAAACCCGGAAAAGCCTGGTTTGATTATTGCCAAAGAGTGCAGTTTCAATTGCAAAAAGGAAAACCAGTAATTGATTTGGCAGTTTTTATTGGTGAAGATTTTCCTTCTCGTTCTTTTGTTCCAGATCGTTTGATGCCTTTTATTCCGAATGTTTTTGGAAAAGAAAGAATCGAAAGTGAGAAAATACGTTTGGAAAATGAAGGTCAGCCTACGGCTAAAATGCCTAAGGAAGTGACCTATTCTAAAAATATTACCGATTTATCACAATGGATTAATCCGTTAAATGGTTATCAATACGATTCTTTCAATGCCGATGTTTTAATCAACAGAGCAAAAGTAATAAACGGAAAAATTTCATTTGATGGAGGAATAGAATATGGCGCTTTATTCTTTCCGGAAAGTCATAAAATGGCGCCAAATAAGGTTTTATCTTTGGCTTCCGCCGAAAAAATCCTGCAGTTGCTTAAAGACGGCGCAACGATTTTTGTAGATGAAAAACCAAACATTCAACCCGGAATTCAGTCAGAAGCGGATCAAAAAAAATGGCAGAATATAATTGCTGAAATCTGGAATAATGCCAATTCATCAACATGGAAAATTGAAAAAGGAACGGTTATCAAATTACCTTATTTAGGAAATGATTTTGCTTCCATCGGAATTACACAAGATGTTTATTTTCCGAACCTGAACAGAACCGATTCAGAAACTATTGCCTACACACACCGAAAAGCAGAAAACGAAGATTTATATTTCCTTTCAAATCAAAATTCAGCAAAGAGAATATTTGATGCTTCGTTTAGAATAGCAGGAAAAATTCCGCAATGGTACAATCCGGTGACTGATAAAACGACAACTTTAGCCAATTGGAAAATAGAAAACGGAAGAACAATCGTTTCAATAAATTTAGAGGCCAACGAATCCGGTTTTGTGATTTTTAAAGACGAAACGAAAGATGTTTTAGCTAAAGGAAAATCTTCTGAATTTGAAAAAGTTCAGGCTTTAGATGAGAATTGGGAATTACAGTTTGATACTGAATTTAAAGGTCCGAAAGAAGTCGTAAAAACAAATAAACTTTTTGACTGGAGCACTTCTGAAAACGATCAGATTAAATATTATGCAGGAACTTTGGTTTACAAAAAAGACTTCATTTGGAAAGGAAAAGATGCTAATAAAATATGGCTTGATTTAGGCGAAATAGCCAATATCGCAGAGGTTTCAATCAACGGAAAAGACTGCGGAACAATTTGGACTTTCCCTTTCAAAACTGATATTTCACAGGCATTACAAAAAGGAAAAAACACAATCATAATAAAAATTACGAATACCTGGGCAAACCGTTTAATAGGCGATCAAAAACTTCCAAAAGAAGATAGATTGACATGGACAACAGCGCCATTCCGTTTAGAAGGAGAGCCGTTGTTGAAAGCTGGATTAATAGGGCCAGTGAGTATTGTAAAAGAAAAATAAAATGTTAGCCACGAATTCATGAATTTTTTATTAATCTGAATTTAAAAATAATTCGTGAATTCGCGGAGGAAAAAAACACAATATGAAAAAATCAATTATTGCATTATTAACGATTTTAGCAAGTTTTCAAATCAATGCCAAAATCAAATTACCAGCATTGTTTACCGACAATATGATGCTGCAGCAAAAATCTATCGCACCAATCTGGGGATGGGCAGAAAAGAACGCTAACGTCGTAATCAAAACCTCATGGGATTCTAAAACCTACAAGGTAAAAGCAGATGCTTCTGGAAAATGGAAAACAGAATTACAGACTTCTTCTTTTGGTGGTCCACACACGATTGAAGTTTCAGAAGGAGCGGAAAAAGTAACCATCAAAAATGTTTTGCTGGGTGAAGTCTGGCTTTGTTCAGGTCAGTCGAATATGGAAATGCCGTTGAAAGGATTTCAAGGACAACCCGTTAAAAACGGAAATGAAATCATCGTAAGATCAGCAAATAAAAACATTCGTTTAATTACAATTCCAAGAGCAACTGTTTTAGAACCTTTGCAAGATTTTGAAGGAAAATGGGAAACAGCTTCCCCAAAATCAACATCTAATTTTAGTGCAACAGCTTGGTATTTTGGATCGCTGTTACAAGAAGTTTTAGATGTTCCGGTTGGTTTAATTCATGTTTCTTACGGAGGTTCGAGCATGGAAGCGTGGATGAACAAAGAAATGCTGAAAGATTTCGCAAGTGCCAAAATCCCAACTACCAAAGAAGAATTAGCAAAAGATCCCAATCGTGTGCCGACAACTTTATTTAACGGAATGCTTTCGTCTGTAATTGGTTACGGAATCAAAGGTTGTATTTGGTACCAAGGTGAATCGAATTACGAAAGAGCTTCGGAATATACTGCTTTGATGAAAAAAATGGTCAGCAGTTGGAGAACGATGTGGAATCAGGGCGATTTTCCTTTTTATTTTGCTCAGATTGCGCCATTTAATTATGCCTCATTTCATCCGAAAGATTATTTAGAAAAATACAATTCAGCTTATTTAAGAGAAGCGCAGTTTAAGGCTTCAAAGGAAATTCCAAACTCAGCAATGGCAGTTTTAATGGACGTTGGAGAAGAAAACAATATTCATCCGATGGACAAAGAAAAAGGAGGAAACCGATTGGCTTTTCAGGCTTTAGCAAGAACTTACGGAATCGAAGGTTTCGAATTTGAAAGTCCGAAATACAAATCGATGGAAATAAAAGACGGTTCGGTTACGGTTTCTTTTGATGATGTTGCAAACGGAATTACGTCTTATGATAAAGAAGTTACCGGTTTTGAAATTGCTGGTGAAGACAAAGTTTTTTATCCGGCGAAAACTATGGTAAGAAGAAAATCAGTGGTTTTGACTTCTGATAAAGTAAAAAATCCAGTTGCAGTAAGATATTTATGGAAAGATTTCGCTAAAGCGGAATTGTTTAGTGCAGGAGGTTTGCCGGTTTCTTCTTTTAGGACGGATGAGTGGTAATTTATAATTGTTTAATGGTTTTTTAACCTCTAGTTTGTCATTTCGACGAAGGAGAAATCTTCGCAAGTAGCTCCGCAATCTTTGTCGATTATGCAACGAAGATTTCTCCTTCGTCGAAATGACAAAGAATGAGAATAAATCTGTGAGAGAAAATAAAAAAAAATAAAATAACTGCAAGGTTTTCAGAATCTTGCAGGAGATAGAACGATGAGAAATAATATACTATTAATACTTTTCTTTACCACGATTTGCCTTAAAGCGCAAATCCCTGCGCTTGATAATTACAATCAAATATGGACAACGCAAAGCAACAATTCATCAGAATCTATGCCTTTGGGTGGAGGTGATATTGGTATGAATGTCTGGGTGGAGAAAGGCGATTTGTATTTTTATTTTTCACGAAGTGGGACTTTCGATGAGCATAATACTTTATTGAAATTAGGAAGAGTAAAAATTAATTTAAGTCCGAATCCGTTTGAAGGAAAAGATGGCTTTCATCAGGAATTAAAACTGAAAGATGGATATGTTTTAGTTGGACAGAATAATACTAAAATAAAACTTTGGGTGGACATTTTTAAACCGATTATTCATGTTGATTTAGAAAGTAAAACTTCGCTTAAAATGACTACTTCTTATGAAAGCTGGCGTTTTCAAAATCGTTATCCGAAAGGAAAAGAAAACAACGCTAATTCCTATAAATGGGCTCCTCAAGGAGAGCTTATTACGTATAAAGATTCCATTTCGTTTGAAAATAACGGTATAAAATTCTACCACAGAAATAGAGAAAATACTGTTTTTGATGTTGCAGTTAAGCAACAGAAAATGGAATCGGTTAAAGACCAAATGCTGAATCCGATTGCGAATCTGACTTTCGGCGGATTTATTAAAGGCGAAAATTTAAAACCAAACGGAACTTACTTAGGAAAATACCAGTCAACTGATTTTAAAGGTTATAACTTATCAAGCATAAAACCATCGAAAAAACATTCTTTAGAAATTTATTTAAATACCAATCAATCTGATTTTTCTACTTGGGATAATGGATTGAAAAGTTTGATTTCATCCAATAAAAGCACTTCAAAACAAGCTAAAAAAAACACTCAAAAATGGTGGAATAATTTCTGGAACCGCAGTTTTATTTTTACACAAAAAAATCAATCGACTGCAAAAGATTCGTTGTATCAAATAGGGCAGAATTATCAGTTATTCCGTTACATGTTAGGATGCAATGCCTACGGGAAATATCCAACCAAATTCAATGGTGGATTGTTTACAGTTGATCCCGTTTTTACAAATCCCGATTTGAATTTTACACCTGATTTCAGAAATTGGGGAGGCGGAACAATGACTGCTCAAAATCAAAGGTTAGTGTATCATCCGATGGTAAAAAGCGGTGATTTTGATATGATGAAATCACAGCTTGATTATTATTTGAGCCTTCAGAAAAATGCTGAATTAAGAAGCAAAGTCTATTGGAACCACAATGGAGCATCGTTTGCCGAACAATTAGAAAATTTTGGTTTGCCAAATCCTACAGAATACGAATGGAAACGTCCAGTAGATTATGATCCGGGAATGGAGTATAATGCCTGGCTCGAATATGAATGGGATACTGTTTTTGAGTTTTGCCAGATGATGTTGAAGCAGAAAGAATATGCAGGAGAAGATATTCAGAAATACAATCCATTCATCATTAGTTGTCTTCGTTTTTTTGACGAACACTATCAATATTTAGCTAAGAAAAGAGGCAGAAAAGCTTTGGATGGAAACGGGCATTTAGTACTGTTTCCGGGTTCTGCTGTCGAAACGTACAAAATGACCAACAATGCCAACAGCACTATTTCGGCATTGAAAATAATTACGGAAAATCTTTTAAACCTTTCTGAAAAAGAATTGTCCAAAGAAGACACAGAATACATGAAAAGTTTTCAAAACCGGATCCCTCCTTTGAATTTTGGAACTATCGAAAACCACAAAGTGCTACTTCCGGCAAAAACATGGGAACGAATTAATAATACCGAAGTGCCACAATTGTATCCGGTATATCCGTGGGGAATTTACGGAGTTGGAAAACCCGATTTAGAAACGGCTTTGAATACATGGAAATACGATTCGGATGCAATAAAATTCAGAAGTCATATCGGCTGGAAACAGGATAATATATTTTCGGCAAGATTAGGCTTAACCGAAGAAGCAGCAAAATATAATTTGTTGAAAATGTCCAATTCAGACCGACGTTTTCCTGCATTTTGGGGACCAGGATTTGATTGGGTTCCAGATCATAATTGGGGCGGATCGGGAATGATTGGCATGCAGGAAATGCTTTTACAGGAAGTCAATGGAAAAATTTATCTCTTTCCTGCCTGGCCAAAAGAATGGAACGTTCATTTTAAATTACATGCTAAACAAAATACAACAATTGAGGTTGAATTAATTAATGGCGAATTGAAAGTTATTAAAGTAACTCCGGAAGGAAGAAAAAAAGATATTATAAATCTGTTAGGGATTTCAATAGAAGAAAAGAAAAAATTAAACTAACTATTACTAATTAAAATGATAAAGAAATTTTTTAGCACTGCTGCTTTAGCATTGCTTTTAACTGCCAACGGACAGGCACAAAATAAACAAATTATAAAGGTCGATTTTGATTTTTTTCAGAGAAGACTGGAAGAAGTTCATGCTCCGGGTTATGACTCATGGGTTGTAAATGAAATGAAAGAAGACCAAAAAACTTTTAATGGTGTAACATTTAAACTGAAAGGAAATTTTAGTTCGAAATGGTATAAAGTGGGGATGAATGCTCCATTTTACAATAGATTGGGAGCTGACGGACTGGTTACAGCAGAAAATCTGGAAATGAAAGTCAGTGGGTTAAAGCCAGGAAAACACACGCTTTTAACTTTTCACAATGCTTTTGATGTTATCGCCGGAAAAACTTTTTCACCAATAAAAATCTTTGTAAACGGAAAATTAGCGGAAACAATCAATGCCAGTGAGAGAGCGAATGCGAAAATAGATGCCTCTATGGCATATATTATTTTTAATGCAGTAAAATCGAAAGAAGTTATTATTCGTTTTGAAATTGACCTAACAACAAATCCTGATATTGTAAAGCAAATCGTAATCAATGGTTTTGAAATTGATACACCTAACTTAATGAATCAGGCGCGTTCTCCAAAACCGGAAAATGCAAATGAACATGTTGTTACAACAGACAAAAAGTTTTTGCTGGAATGGGATGCTCCAAAAAACGCAGTGGCACATAAATTGTTTTTTGGAGAAGATAAAAATGCTGTTGCCAATGCTGTTGAATCATCAAAAGAATTCAAAGGTAAATTAATGGACAGAACATTTTCAGTTTCTGATTTATACAGCGGTTCAACGTACTACTGGCGTGTTGATGAAATAGATGCTAAAGGAAATGTCACTCTAGGAAATTTGTGGTCTTTCAAACCGGCTCAATTGGCTTTTCCGGGAGCAGAAGGTTACGGACGTTTTGCCGTTGGAGGCCGTGGCGGGAAAGTGGTTGAAGTAACCAATCTTAACGATGACGGACCTGGAAGTTTACGTGACGCCATTAATCAGCAAATAGGACCAAGAACCATTGTGTTTAATGTTTCGGGTAATATTCAATTGAAATCAAGATTAGTGGTAAATCAGCCATACATTACCATTGCAGGACAGACAGCTCCGGGCGAAGGAATTACGATTAGCCGTGCACCAATTGGTTTGACGGGTGATGACAGTGTTATTAGGTTTTTGAAAGTTAGAATCGGTGGGGGAACTACTTTTGACGGTATGGGACTAACAGGTGCTAACTTTAGCATAATTGATCATTGTTCCATCAGCTGGACTATTGATGAATCGTTCAGTTCCCGTGGCGCACATCACATTACATTACAGAGAACTTTAATTTCGGAGGCTTTGAATGTGGCAGGACACGATAAATATGAAGCAGGAAAAATGCACGGATATGCTGCTACCATTGGAGGTGATATCGGAAGTTTTCACCACAATTTACTGGCACATAATTATGGCCGTAACTGGAGTATTGGAGGAGGTTTAAGCGGTGACGGATTTTATACCGGAAGAATTGATATTCGAAACAATGTCGTTTACAACTGGGGAAAAAGAACTACTGACGGTGGAGCAAACGAAGTGAATTTTGTAAATAATTTCTATAAACCGGGTGCTTCAACAGGGATTTTTGTAGCACTAAATGCACAGCACGAGGGAGTTGGTAAAGGAATGCAGCGTTACTTCTTTGACGGAAATGTAATGCCTGGCTATTTTGATGAGAAATCTCAGGAAAAAGGCAGAAAAAGAACCATTACTAATAACGATAAAGTAGACTATGAGACATTTGTAGACAAACCTTTCTTTGATTCTTATGTAAATACGCAGTCAGCAAATGGAGCTTATAAAAATGTGCTTTCAGATGTTGGTGCGAATCAGCCATTTTTTGATAAACACGATAACCGAATTATAGAGGAAACTTTAAGAGGAACTTTTACATACAAAGGAAGTAAAAGCGGTTTAGGCGGAATGATAGATAACGAATCTGATGCCGGAGGATGGCCAGATTTTGCATCAGAAACCCGTCCTGAAGACTGGGATACGGATCATGATGGTTTGCCGGACTGGTGGGAAAAAGCATTCAGTTTAAACGAAAATTCTAAAGCAGGAGATTTTTCAGATGCGAATTTAGATTTAGATGAAGACGGATTTACGCAATTAGATAATTATTTAGACTGGATGGCACAGCCGCATTTCTTTATAAAATCGGGTGAGAAAACAGTTTTAAATGCTGCAGACTATTTTAAAGGTTACGAAACAACCCCGGTATTTACTTTTTCCGATCTTACTAATGGGAGAGTAGTCTTAAAAGGAAAAGAAGTTCAGTTTACGCCTATTGAACCAGGATTAGCATCTTTTGTATTAACAGTTAAAGATGCAGATGGCGATACAATGAGCCGTAAAATTAATTTCCTTGTGAAATGATAGAAAGATTTGAAGCAGATTTGATTTAAGAAATTTGCTAAGATTTCAATTTAAAAGCAAAAAAATAATCTCCCAAATCTGCTAAATCTGCGAGAAAAATTAACCTCCCTAAGATTCATCATATCAAGGAGATAAAAAATTATATCAAATGAAAAAGCACATTATCCTATCGTCTTTATTCCTTTCAACAGTAATTTTTGCCCAAAACAAAGGTTTGGTAGCCAATTCTGAAAGCCCTTATTCTAAATTACAGAGTGTAGGTTTGCAGGATGTAAAATGGACAAACGGTTTTTGGAAAGAACAATTTGATGTTGAAACCCAGAATACATTACCTTATATGTGGGACTTGTATCATAATGATGAGGTTTCGCACGCTTACAAAAATTTTGAAATTGCAGCTGGAGAAAGCAAAGGAACTTTCAAAGGACCATCTTTTCATGACGGGGATTTTTATAAAATTTTTGAAGGAATGGCAGCGACATATGCAGTTACTAAAGATAAAAAACTTGATGCAGAAATGGATAAAGCCATTGCACTTTTCGCGAAAGCACAGCGAAAAGACGGCTATCTGCATACACCGGTTTTAATCGACGAACGCTGGGGAACGCTTGGGCCGGAAGAAGTGAAGAAACAATTGGGTTTTGAGAAATACAATATGGGACATTTAATGACTGCAGCTTGTATTCATTACCGGGCGACAGGAAAAACTAATTTTTTAAACATTGCCAAAGGCGTTGCCGATTTCCTATATGATTTCTACAAAAAAGCTTCACCGGAATTGGCAAGAAATGCAATCTGCCCTTCACATTATATGGGAATTGTCGAAATGTACCGTACGACGAAAAATCCAAAATATTTGGAATTGGCCAATAATCTAATCGATATTAGAGGGACGACCAATGATGGAACAGACGATAATCAGGACAGGATTCCGTTTAGACAGCAAACTACCGCAATGGGTCATGCCGTACGAGCTAATTACCTGTACGCAGGTGTAGCCGATTTATACGCAGAAACCGGAGAGAAAAAATTACTGGATAACCTGGAATCAATTTGGGATGATGTAACATATAGAAAAATGTATATCACAGGAGCCTGCGGTTCTTTGTATGACGGGGTTTCTCCAGATGGAACTTCGTATAATCCAACCGATGTGCAAAAAATTCATCAGGCCTACGGAAGACCTTTCCAATTGCCAAATGCTACAGCTCATACCGAAACCTGTGCTAATATTGGAAATGTGTTGTGGAACTGGAGAATGCTTCAGATTACAGGAGATGCCAAATATGCGGATATTGTGGAATTAGCTTTATACAATAGTGTTTTGTCAGGAATCAGTCTGGAAGGAAAAGAATTCTTTTATAACAATCCGCTGAATGTTTCCAAAGATTTGCCTTTCAAACAAAGATGGAGCAAAGAACGTGAAGGTTATATCGCTTTGTCAAACTGCTGTGCGCCAAACGTAACCAGAACGATTGCTGAGGTGAGCAATTATGCTTATAACTTTTCGAAAGAAGGCTTGTATGTGAATTTATACGGAAGTAATAATCTGAATTCAACAACACTTGCAGGAGAAAAAATTGAAATTGAACAGCAGACAAATTATCCCTGGGATGGAAAAGTTACTTTAAAAATAGTAAAAGCTCCGAAAGAGGTTTATACTTTTTTATTGAGAATTCCAGGATGGAGCCAGGGGACAACGATTGCTGTAAATGGCAAAAATATTAGTGATGCAATTGCTTCCGGATTCTACCAAAAAATAGCACAAAAGTGGAAAAAGGGAGATGTCATCGAATTGAATATCCCAATGCCGGTGGAGTTGATGCAGGCAAATCCATTGGTAGAAGAAGTAAAAAATCAGGTAGCGGTAAAAAGAGGACCAATTGTATATTGTCTGGAATCAAATGAACTTCCGGCAAATGTAAAAGTAAATGATGTTGTTTTGGATTTGAATTCTAAATTCACTACAAATTTTATAAAAATAGACAATAGAGAATTGTTGAGTATAACTGCCAGTTCATCAATTACTCCAGATAATTCATGGGATAAAAAATTGTACAAACCTATTTCTACAAAAGACAACAAGGAATACAGTATCAAATTAATTCCTTATTTTGCATGGGGAAATCACGGAAAAGGCGAAATGTCTGTGTGGCTTTCTCATTAAAAAATAATTTACCATATAAGTCATATAAGTTCTGTTTTTTAAAACTTAAAGAATGTTATATAATTTACATGGCTAAAAAATAAAATCTTATGAAATATATTGTTACTTTATTTTTAGCATTCATATCTGCTTTATCATCAGCGCAAACAACAGATAACCGATTTGAATTAACTGTGGCACAGGATGGATCCGGAGATTTTAAAACCATTCAGGAGGCGATTAACAAAGTAAGGGATCACGCAGAAAAACGAGTTATCATTACAATCAAATCGGGTATTTATAATGAAAAGGTAGTAATTCCGGCTTTTAAAAGAAATATTACTTTAAAAGGTTCAGACAGAGAAAAGACACTTATTTCATACAATGATTATTCCGGAAAACCCTTTAGAGGAATTGACGTTACGGGAGATACAAAATTTAGTACTTATACGTCTTATACTTTGTTAGTTCAGGGAAATGATTGTTCTGTAGAAAATCTGACTGTAGAAAATACAGCTGGTAAAGTAGGTCAGGCAGTGGCTCTGCATACTGAAGGTGACAGGGTTTTTGTGAAAAACTGTTCAATTTTAGGAAATCAGGACACTTTGTATTTAGCAAAAGGGGGAACCCGAAATTATTTCGAAAACTGTTATATCAGTGGTACTGTCGATTTTATTTTCGGTGCTGCAACAGCTTATTTTTACAATTGTACTATTGAAAGTTTAAGCAATTCTTATGTGACTGCGGCATCAACACCCCAGGAAGATAAATACGGATTTGTATTTGTAGATTGCAAGCTTACTGCAAAAGAGAGCACAGTAGATAAGGTTTTTCTGGGACGTCCGTGGAGGCCATATGCAAAAACAGTGTTTATCAATGCAGAATTGGGCGCACATATTGTTCCCGAAGGTTGGAATCCATGGAAAGGTGATAAAAATTTCCCTGACAAGGAAAAAACGGTTTATTATGCAGAATCAGGCAGTAAAGGGGAGGGCGCAAAAGATATGTCTAAAAGAGTTTCATGGTCACATCAATTGAAAAAATCTGATCTAAAAAACTACGGTTTGGAAAAGGTGTTAAATGGCTGGAATCCTAAAAATTAAACATGATCATAATTATTAAATACTTACAACCATTTTATTTTCAATATTAGTTTTTAAGTCTATAAACTGTCTATCAACTTTTTTACTAATAAAGGTCAGGTGTATGTAACTCTAAATCATTTTAAGAACTTTGAAGCAGGTCATTTTCCTGCTTTTCTTTTTGGAAAAAGGCAATACTCATTTTCAGACTTCAGGAAAGAAAAGTAGACAGATTAACGTTTAAGGGAATGAAGAAGTACAGTTTTAAACGTACTATAATTCTTTATTAATGTTGTAATAGTCTTAACACTCAAAACTTACGATAAATCTTAAAGGGCATTAATAAGTATTAACCTATATAAAAGTTGGTTTTAATTTTTTTTATAAATTTTTTTGATTTTTTATTATTATCCCGAAATGCTGTTTTTTGTAAGATGTTTCGCTGAAAGAAATCGATTTCCTACAATGTTTTTAAGAAGAAAGAATTAAATTAAATTACTGTTTTTTTAATGTGTTTGCTAAAACCTGTCTATTTGTGGGCATTTTTTCTTACTTATTTTATTTGTATATTGTTATATTCAAAATTTCCTCATTTTTTTTAGTGTTACTCTATTTTGTCTTACATTTTTTTGTTGATATAGTTTTTTTATTGGATTTTTTTTGATGATAATATCGAAGCAGGATGCCACAGGACAGTTGTGATTTTCAATCATTATATTTTTGAAACCAAGTAATAAATGTAGTTTTAACGTTTAAAATTTTGCAGGTATTTAAAAGCCGTATAAATGCAGCATTTTTCAACAACAATAAAAATATATTTTTATAAACTAAACTAACCTAACTATTAATCTAACTAAATCAAAAATTTATGAAACAAGCACTTATCAAAAGATGTAGTTTTATTTTGTTTGCATTGATGAGCATTGTCACTTATGCCCAAAATGGAAGCAGTCAAATTAAGATCACTGGTACCGTTACAGATAATTCAGGGCTGCTATTACCTGGAGTTAACGTAACTGAAAAGTCATCGAAAAATACCGTTACTACGGATTACAGTGGTAGGTATGAAATTATTGTAAAGCCTGGTGCAACATTAGTTTTTTCTTTCATTGGAATGAAGAAAACAGAAATACCTTTGAATGGACGTACTAATTTAGATGCTAAGCTACAAGAAGATTCTAATGTATTAGATGATATCGTAGTTGTTGCATACGGTACTCAGAAAAAGAATAATATCACTGGTGCTATAGCAACTATTGATATGGAAAAAATCCAGGATTTACCCGTGTCGAATTTATCAGAGGCTCTAAGAGGCCAGGTTCCTGGTGTTTCGATTAATGGAGGTTCTGGCCGCCCGGGAACAGCAGCAGATATTCAGATTCGTCAAACATTTTCTTTGTCAAAAGATGGGGGTTCTGATCTTCCTTTGATTGTAATTGATGATATGGTTCAGATAGATCCTACTACAGGTAGATCAACACTGGAAACTTTTAATAGATTAGATCCTTCTGAGATAGAAAGTATGACTGTATTAAAGGATGGTTCTGCAGCTATTTATGGTTCTCGTGCATCTCAGGGAGCAATAATTGTTAAAACTAAAAGAGGGAAAGCTGGGGTTACTAAGTTTAATTACATTAGTCAATTTGCAGTAAATGATGCTGTAAGTCATAGTAAAACAATGAATTCGTATCAGTATGGACTTTGGGCCAATCGATTTATGATTGCTGATAATAGAGCTGGAACAAATAATTCAAGTCTTTTCTCTGCAGATGAGTTAGAGCAAATGAAGAGTTTGAATTATGACTGGTTAGATAAAGCATGGAAACCGGCTATACAACAAAAACACGCACTTACTGTTAGTGGAGGTAATGATAAAGCCACTTATTTCGCGGGTGCTAATTATTTTACACAAGGGGCTAATCTTGGAGAACAAAAGTATGATAAATGGAATTTCCGTACAGGAATGACTGCTAAGGTTTCTAAAAACTTAGATTTTTCAGCTTCTGTTTCCGCCTTGACAGGTCATACACAAAAGTCATATTCTAAAGCTTCTGCAAACATTAATGACAGTAGTTATGGTTCTAAAGCTAATGGAGGAGGTGAACAACAGGATTATGGATATTTGGTTCATATGCCAAAATATATTCCTTGGCAAACAACAGTTAATGGCCAGGAATATTGGATGTCGCCTTTTCCTAGAACTGATCGAAATTTAGGAAGTGCGAATGCAAATACAACTATTGCGGGTTGGAATTACTTTGCAACTTTAGATAACGGATCTAAATCGGTAAATGATGATTTTGGTTATAATGTTAATATGTCGTTGAATTATAAAGTGCCTTTTATTAAAGGACTGTCTTTCAAAGGAACTTTTGCAAGAAGTGAGAATATTGATAAAACTGAACAAATTCAGTTGCCGTATGTTATGGCAAGAATTAAAAATTATGAAACTCAGGATAATCACTTAGCTAGTGGGGCAACTGATTCAGATTATTCTATAGATACTAACGTAAGAAATTCAAGAGTGTATTATGATACTGCTTTTAATAAAAGCACGCAAACTAACTTTTTTGCTAATTATGACAGAACTTTCGGAAACCATGAAATTAGTGCTATGGCAGGTGTTGAAAAATCAGAGGCAGAGTATAGCAGTACGCGTTTGGCTTATGAAGAGACAACAGCAGATTATGCAGGTACTTATTTGACAGCAGGGAAATTATCTACTTCAAATTCTACAGCATTAAGAGGTGAATCAGGAACACTTTCGTACTTAGGTCGTTTGAACTATAGTTATAAATCAAAATATTTATTTCAGTTTGTTTTCCGTACTGATGCATCTACAAAATTTGCACCTGAAAATTATTATGGCTTTTTCCCTTCTGTACAAGCTGGTTGGGTAGTATCTAAAGAAGATTGGTTTCGAGATTTGTTACCAGGTGTAAATAATTTGAAATTACGTTATTCTATTGGTAAAACCGGAAAAGATAATATTTTACCTTGGCGTTGGGCAACATACTATGATATTATTGCTGATAAAGGATACGTGTTTGGAACAACAGCTGGAGGGACTTTAGGCAGCGGAATTAATACAAGAGTATCGCCAAACAGAAATGTAGGATGGGATGCTACTGTAAAAAATAATTTTGGTATTGATTTAGCATTCTTGAGAAACAGACTACAAATTACAACAGATTTGTACTATGACAGAAGTACTGAAATGCTAACAGCTGCGGCAAGTACAGTTGGTGTGCCAATATCTGTAGGAGGAGGGTTTGCAGAAGAAAACTTAGCGACTATTAATGCCTGGGGTTCTGAATTCAGTATTAATTGGAATGATAAAATAAAAGAAAACGTTAAGTATAATATAGGGTTAAACTTTGGTTTCTCTAGCGCTAAACAAGGAACTTATTACGATGTTCCTTATGCATTACCATCAACTAATCAAAGGAGAGAAGATACATCTTTGGTTTATCCACAATGGGGATTCCAAACTTGGAAACAAACTTCTACACATGATGGAATCTTACGCACTGATGAAGATATTCAAAGCTATTGGAATTATTTGACAGAAAGAGCTACAGCTGTTGGAGGTACTCCAAATTATAATGGAATTACAAATGTAACTGGAATGCGAAAAGGAATGTTGGCTTATAAAGATTTAGGCGGTGTTTTTGACAGTACAACAGGAGTTCAAAAAGGACCAGATGGAAGAATTATGACAGGGGAGGATTTTACGAAGTTAGTTAACAAAAATAAAACTTATGGGTTTACAACTAATTTAGGAATGTCTTATAAATCATTTTTTATGAAAACTCAAATCGCTACTTCTTGGGGTGGTTACAGATCTATCGATGTTGTGAAACAAGGTGTTGGTTCAACTCATAATATGTGGGCGCATGAAAGTTATTGGAGTGATATGTATGGAGATGATAACACAGATGGTAAATATCCTAACCTAGCTTATTATGATTCATCAATGCTTGGTTCTGCTTCAGATTTCTGGCAATTAAATACTTTCCGTTGTACAGTAAGAAACTTAACTCTGGGTTTTCAACTTCCTAAAGAAATTTTGTCTGAGCTTAAAATTTCTAATGCGAGCATTGGGGTTACAGGAAATAATCTTTGGGATTTGTATAATCCATACCCAGACCATTATCGTAACATGTATGATACTTCGTATGAAGCCTATCCAACACTTAGAACATGGTCAGTTAACTTAAACATTACATTCTAAATTTAAATTAATAGAAACAATGAGAACAAAGATTAATTTATATATAACATTGGCACTTTTATTAGTTGTAAGTGCTTCATGTAGTGATGATTTCTTGGAAGATAAGAAAAATTACGGTCAGATTGATGATTCATTTTATGAAAGTGAACAACGTACAAACTGGTATATTAATAATGTGTATTATGATTTCTTTTCATCATATACATCACCTTTAGCAAATACGGTTGGTTTATATAATACAGATCAATCAAAGCTAACTGAAGAAATTGGAGGAATCACCGATTTAATTAACCCAAATAAGACATTTGTTAATGCAGCTGACGGATCTACTTATTACGGAACTACAATAACTTCGAGCACGGCAAATAATGCTTACAGTAGAATTAGAGATATTAATGGTTTTTTACGTGACATAGATGTAAAAGGCGCAGCTTTAAGTCAAACATTTCGTGATAAGGCGAAGGGACAAATGTATTATTTGAGAGCTATTCAGTATTTTGATTTGATGCGTACATATGGAGGAGTGCCAATTGTACTTACCGTACAAGCCGCAAGCTCAACAGATGAAAGTATTAAACTACCTAGAGCAACTGTTGCTGAGGTTGTAGCTCAAATAGTTGCTGACTTAGATTTGGCTGCTACTTTATTACCAGGACAATGGGATGTTGCGACAGATTATGGCCGTTTTACAAGAGGAGCAGCTTTAGCTCAAAAATCACGTGTTTTGTTAACCTATGCTAGTCCTTTATTCAATAAAAACTGGGATAGCGCAACAGACCGTTGGGATGCGGCACTACAAGCTGGATTAGCTGCAGAAACACAATTAACAGCAGATGGTTTTGGTCTATATGGTTCATCGGCTAAAGATTGGGCTAATATGTTTTTGATTGATAATGGGTTTTGTAAAGAAGCGATTACGGTTCAGATGTTGTCTTCTGCTACTAATGTTGCCCTGAATAATTCATGGGAGAAATCGATTCGTTTAAAAAGCCAATCCACTGCTACTGGAGGAATTTCTGTTCCAAAAGATATGATTGATTTGTTTCCTATGAAAGACGGTTCTAAACCAACAGTAGGTAATGGTTATGATCCATTTCTTTTCTTTAAAGATAGAGATCCTCGTTTCTATAGAACATTTGCATTTTCAGGGGCTAAATGGCCATACAAAGAAGCTACATCTAATACTGTATGGGGTTATCGTTGGGTTGATGCTTCTAATAAAGAATACTTTAGTGATGGAAATCAAACATCAAGTCCTGCTTATGTACGTAAAATGTCTAACCCTGCAGCTTCAAATGCGACAAGTTTTCAATATTCAAGTACAGACATTTTTGAATACCGTTATGCTGAATTATTATTAAATATTGCTGAATGTTATGCAGCAAAAGGAGATATTGGAAATACTTTAGCTTATTTAGGTAAAATTAGAAACCGTGTAGGTATTCCATCGACTAATAACTATGGTATAGGTACATTAGCTGATAAATATGCAGCTATAAATGCTGTTCTGTATGAAAGAAGAGTTGAATTAGCTTATGAAGGAAAACGTTTTTGGGATGTTCAGCGTTGGATGCTGTATAGTGATGATGCAGTTGATGGTACAGTCGATAATACTAATCAAAAATTAGGATTGGCACCTATAAATGGTACTCAAAGAATTGGTCACTTTTTGCAATATAAAAATACTGCAACATCTACTGATCCTTTAACTGCTGCCAGATCGAGTATTACAGTAGATCCTGATGATGCAAACTTTAATGCACAAATAACAGCTTTAGCGAATTTTTATACTACTAATTTTGTATTAACTAATTTGGTAACTCCTATGGATAACAATGGTACTACTACAGCAGTAAATATACTTTGGCGACCAAATTATTATGTAAAAGGATTGACCTTAACTATTCTAACACAAAATCCATGGTTAAAACAAACGATTGGATGGAATGATGCAGCTAATGCAAATGGAACTTTCAATTACCAAGAATAAACTTATAAATTAAAAATGCCTGAAAATAATCAGGCATTTTTGTTAATATCTTAATAAAACGTTAACATTAAAATTAGACTTTTCACCTGTATTCCCTCAAAAAGATACAGGTGATTTGTTTAAAACGAATTACCAAATTAAAATTAACATGAAAAATTCAGCATTATTTATCTTATCGCTGTTGGTTTTAGGGAATGCAAAATGCTTCGCTCAATATCCAAAAATAAGTCCTGAAATGGCTGCGCAGTCAAAAGCTTTTATAGATGAAGCTGATAAACGTTCAGATGAAGCCTGGGAAAAGGCATTAGTTATTATTGAAGAAGAAGCCAAACACGGGAAGCCTTTTATTCCATGGGCATCAAGACCAAACGATTTACCACAGGCGTCTATACCTGCTTTTCCAGGAGCTGAAGGAGGAGGTATGTACACTTTTGGGGGTCGTGGCGGAAATGTTTACACCGTTACAAGTCTTGAGGACAGAGGTCCGGGAACTTTGAGAGAAGCATGTGAGCAAGGAGGTGCCAGAATCATTGTATTCAATGTATCAGGAATTATCAGAATAAAAACGCCGTTAATTATTCGGGCACCTTATATTACTATTGCAGGACAAACCGCTCCAGGAGATGGAATTTGTGTAGCAGGAGAATCTATCTGGATTAATACTCACGATGTAATTATAAGACACATGCGTTTCCGCAGAGGAGAAACTTTTGTTGGTCGTAGAGATGATTCAATAGGAGGAAATCCTGTTGGAAATATTATGATTGACCACGTTTCTGCAACTTGGGGATTAGACGAAAACATGTCAATGTACCGACATATGTACAGCCCGGGTGCAGGTTATCCGGACGAAAAGAAACCTACCGTAAACATTACTATTCAAAATAGTCTGTTCGGAGAGGCATTGGATACCTACAATCACGCTTTCGGAAGTACATTAGGTGGGGAAAATTGTTCATTTATGAAAAATATGTGGGCCAGCAATGCAGGTAGAAACCCTTCAATTGGGTGGAACGGAATCTTCAATTTTGTGAACAATGTGGTGTACAACTGGTACAACAGATCAACAGACGGAGGTGATTATACAGCGAACTACAATATCATCAATAACTTTTACAAACCGGGACCAGTAACAAATTTAAACGAGCCTATTAGCTACAGAATCTTAAAACCGGAATCAGGAAGAAGTAAACTGCCTTATATGGTTTTTGGTAGAGCTTATGTAACAGGAAATATAGTGAATGGTAACGAAAAAGTAACCAAAGACAACTGGGATGGTGGAATCCAGATCGAAAATAAAAAAGGGGAATTAATGGGGTATGATGAAGCTAAAACTTATTTCGATAAAATGAAAAGCGACACACCTTTCCCAATGCCTTGGTTTTCTAAAATCATGAAAGCAGAAGATGCTTATGAATTTGTTTTGAAAAATGTAGGTGCAACATTGCCAATCAGAGATAAGGTTGACGAAAGAATTGTAAGAACTGTGAAAACCGGAGTTCCGGAATACGCAAAAGGATTAGAGAAAAAAGAATTCTACCAGTTTGAACACCGCCGTTTACCGATGGATTCATACAAACAAGGAATCATCACAGACATTTCACAAGTTGGAGGATATCCTGAATACAAAGGGAAGCCTTATGTTGATACAGACAAAGACGGTATGCCGGATGCATGGGAGAAAAAATACGGTCTGAATCCAAAAGATCCATCTGATGCAAAGGCAGATTTAAACGGAGACGGTTATTCTAATATCGAAGATTACATCAACGGTGTAAACCCGGCTATCAAAGTAGACTGGACTGATTTAGCCAACAACAAAGAAACTTTGGTAAGACCTTTGTTAGATTTAAATTAAAAAAATAATCTGCTCAATCTGCGAAAGTAATTTTTCACGCAGATTGAGCAGATCTGATAAAATCACTGATTAGTCGATTTTAAATTATAAAAATAGACTAACTTAAAAGTTTTAAAAATGACATCAATTAAGAAATTAGCTGTATTGTTTTTGCTTTTTGCCTTTTGCAAATTAAGCGCACAACAATATGCAGATCCAGAATACATCAAGGTTACCAATGAAAGAGCTTCGAAAATTGTCGAAAAATTAGCTTTGAACAATAAGGAAAAAGAAAACGCTGTAAATAATATTATCGCGCAGCAATTCCGTGATTTAAGTAAAATTCAGGACACAAGAGATACTGAAATCAAAAAGGTAAAAGAGGATACTACTTTAGCCAAAGAAAAGCAAAACAAGAAAATCGACAAGCTAAAGGCTGATGCCGACAAATCAATTGCCAAATTACACAAAACCTATTTGAAAAAATTAGGAACACAATTAAACGAAGCGAAAATCACTGAAGTAAAAGACGGAATGACTTACGGCGTACTTGCAATTACGGTAACCGCTTATAATGATATGATCCCTACTTTGAACGAAGCTCAAAAAAAATATATTTATGATGCTTTAGTTGAAGCCAGAGAACACGCCATGGATGGTGGTTCATCAAAAGAAAAGCATGCCTGGTTTGGTAAATACAAAGGAAGAATCAACAATTATTTGTCTAAAGAAGGTTATGATTTAACTAAAGAGCGTGAAGGCTGGAATAAACGTATTGAAGAAAAAGAAAAGAATAAAAAGAAGGAATAATCGTTGTTTTTCTTTATAAGTGTGTTTTTAACATTTTTAAGTTAAACCTTTTGCGAATTACAGTGTCAAACTATTCTAACTAATAATTTCATATTAGCACTTATGCAAAACAATTTACAAAAGACCACTCTTAGAAGAACAATTATGGTAGCTTCCTTTTGTTCTCTTTTTTCATCAGCCTATGCACAATATCCTGATATTCCAAAACCAATTCAGGAAAAAACCGATGCCATGATGAAAGCTGAAAGTGAGCGTTTGGATCAGATTTGGAAAGCCAATGAACACATCATCAAAGCCGAAGAATTGCAAGGACGTCCTTATGTACCCTGGGCGGCATTACCAACTGATTTAGTTCATGCTGATATTCCTGCTTTTCCAGGTGCAATGGGTGGCGGAGCTCAGACACCAGGTGGACGAGGCGGTAAAATATTTGTTATTACAAGTTTAGAAGACAGTGGAAAAGGAACTTTTCGTGAAGCACTCGAAGCCGTTGGAGCCCGTACAGTAGTGTTTAATGTTTCGGGAATCATTCGCCTTAAAAAGCCAATTACTGTTCGTGCACCTTACATCACTATCGCGGGACAAACTGCACCGGGTGACGGAATTTGCGTTGCGGGAGAATCTCTTTTATTAGACACACACGACATTATCATTCGTTATATGCGTTTTCGGCGTGGAGAAACTGAAGTAACCCGTCGTGACGACGCTTTGGGAGGAAACGTAATCGGAAACGTAATTATCGATCACTGTTCCATGAGCTGGGGATTAGACGAAAATATTTCGTTGTACCGCCATCAATTTCAGGCGAATGAAAAATCAAAATTAGAAAAACTGCCAGCGGTTAATGTAACCATTCAGAATACCATTTCGGCAGAAGGCCTGGATACCTACAATCATGCTTTCGGAAGTACTATCGGTGGTTTAAATAGTATGTTTATTCGCAATTTATGGGCCGATAATATTTCGAGAAATGCCTCAGTTGGAATGTATGGAAGTTTTAACTTTGTGAATAACGTCGTTTTCAATTGGTGGAACCGTACCCTTGATGGAGGTGATTATCGTTCACAATACAACATTATCAATAATTATTTCAAACCGGGACCAATCACCCCAACTGATCAGCCGATTCGTTACCGAATTATAAAACCCGAATCAGGTTCTATCAGTCCGAAAAGATTTGGAAAAGCATTTGTTGACGGGAACTTTATTGCGGGTTCACCTGAAGTAACAGCCGATAACTGGAACGGAGGTGTGCAATTAGAAGATTTGTCACCTGAAATAACCAAAGATTTTTTGGCACAAATTAAACAAAATAAACCTTTTGCAACCCCAACAATTTCTATTATGAAAGCGGATCAGGCTTATGATTTTGTGTTGGAAAATGCAGGAGCAACTTTACCAAAACGTGATGCAGTCGATGAAAGAATCGTTAAACAGGTTCGTACCGGAAAAATTGAGGTAAAAGACGGCCTGGAAAATACAATTGGTGCAGCATACATCAAAAGAAGATTACCTGTCGATTCGTATAAAAAAGGAATCATCACACATCCTGATCAGGTGGGCGGTTATCCGGAATACAAAGGTAAAGCCTATAAAGATTCAGACGGTGATGGAATCCCGGATGCCTGGGAAAAGAAATTTGGTTTAAATCTAAACGATGCCTCTGATGCAAATAAAGATTCAAATGGTGATGGTTATACGAATATTGAAAAATATTTTAATGGTATAGATCCAAAAGGTAAAACAGATTGGACGAAAACAGAAAATAACAAGGATACGTTATCAAAAATATTATTGCAATAAGTGTTTTTTAAGTTAGTTTGATAAGACCTGATAGATTTAAAAACCTGTCAGGTCTAATTTAAAAAAGAATAACCCATTAAATAAAATTTAAAGTGAATTTTATCCAGATAAAAAATATAATAAGAAAACAGGATTTACTCGCTTTATCCTGTTTTCTTATTTTCTTTAATGCCAACATTACTAACGCACAAAACACATTTCCAGATATTACAAAAACTAAAGAAGGAAAACTTTCTTTAACTGCCGATAATCAGGGAAACCAAATTCCTGATTTTTCTTTTGCCGGTTATAAAGCATCTTCGGTTGCGATTCCAAATGTAGCTATCAAAGTTTTTGTACCGCATATTCAAGGTGATGCAACCAAAACAATTCAATTCGCAATAGATTATGTTGCCAAATTGAAAGCTGATAAAAACGGTTTTAAGGGAACGATACTTTTAGACAAAGGAATATTCAAAGTTTCGGGTGAAATCAATATTAAGGAAAGTGGAATTGTACTAAGAGGAAGCGGCTCCGACAATAACGGAACGATTCTGTTAGGAACTTCAATCAATAGAAAAGCTATTGTCAATATAAACGGAATTAATAATCGTGTTTTCAAAGAAACAACAGAAATTGCAACTAATTACACGCCACTTGGAGCAACGGTTTTAGCAGTAAAAAATGCTGATGCTTTTAAAAAAGGAGATCACATTTTAATCAATACACCAATCACAAAAAAGTGGATTGATCTTTTGTCAATGAATGATTTTGGCGGAGAAAGCGGATGGATCGGATGGAAAGCTGATGATTTTGTCATTCATGCGGACAGAGAAATTATAAATATTGAGGAAAATAAAATTACAATTGATGCGCCTTTAACAAATGCATTAGACGAAGAATTATCAAAATCAACTGTAGTAAATTACACTTGGTCAGGCAGAATTAATAATTCGGGTGTAGAAAATCTGACATTAAAATCAGAATATGATACCACAAATCCAAAAGACGAACAACACAGATGGACTGGAGTTTCTATAGAAAACGCAGAAGATATCTGGGTACGACAAGTCAATTTTGAGCAGTTTGCCGGAGGTGCAGTTTCAATTTTAAAAACGGCCAAAAGAATTACTGTTGAAGATTGTCTGGCTTTAAACCCAATTTCGGAAATCGTAGCACATAGAAGAAATACGTTTTACACCGAAGGACAACAGACTTTATTTCAAAGA
Source organism: Flavobacterium salmonis (assembly GCF_903819435.1). Taxonomy (GTDB): domain Bacteria; phylum Bacteroidota; class Bacteroidia; order Flavobacteriales; family Flavobacteriaceae; genus Flavobacterium; species Flavobacterium chungangense. Next base: position 38,467 of record NZ_CAIJDP010000046.1, read on the forward strand.
TGTTATTCGGAATTTGGATATAATGATTTTGTTGTCGGAGGTTACGCCACTGCTGGACCAAATGTGTTTTTGCAATGCGAATCACATCAGCCCTATAGTTTCAGCGGATCAGTTGGAAGCTGGGCAACCGGGATACTTTTCGACGTTTCCTTAATTGACGGAAATGCCATTAGTTTCAAAAATAAAGAACAGGACGGAAGAGGTTTAGGCTGGAATGCTGCCAACAGTGTTATCTGGGAAACATCGGCATCCAAAATAGAAAATTACAATCCGCCAACAGCCAACAACTGGGCTTTTGGAGTTTGGGCGCAATGGGCAGGAAACGGACATTGGAAAGACGTGAACAATCACATCAGCCCAAGAAGTTTATTTTATGGTTTATTAGAACAGCGTCTGGGTAAATTACCGATGAATGCTCAAATTATGGATTTAGGTTCTGAACCTTCTTCAAGTCCAACGATAGAACAAGCGACAGCTTTAACAGCCGAAGCTCATAAATTAAATGAAACTTTAAAACAGTTTATCAGTAAAGCATCAACAAGAAATCCAATTTCGGTTGATTATGCCAAAGCAAAACGCATTGACGAAGTAAAAACCGATGCTTTTACAAATACCAATACTGATAAAATTACCGTAACTAATGGATTACTAACCACTTCAAAAGGTGTAATCACCGGAGAAATCGTTGATGTGCCGTGGTGGAGAGGCAGTTTACGCGAATCTGAAATTGCAAAATCAAGGCCGCATATTACGAGATTTGTTCCGGGACATTATGGAGTTGGTTATACCGATAATCTGGAGGAAACCGTAAACTATTTAGTCGAAAATAATAAATCGGCAATCGATCATAATTACGGACTTTGGTACGAACAAAGAATGGCCGACCACGAACGCATCAGAAGAATCGATGCCGATGTTTGGGCACCATTTTACGAACAGCCTTTCGACAGAAGCGGACAGGGAATTGCCTGGGACCATTTGAGCAAATACGATTTGACACGATACAATGCCTGGTATTGGAACCGATTGAAAACCTTTGCAGAATTAGCAGGCCAAAAAAATAAAATACTTTTAAACGAAGCCTATTTTCAGCATAATATTTTAGAAGCCGGAGCACATTGGGCAAGTTCCCCATGGCGTCCAGCGAATAATATCAATATAACAGGATTGCCGGAACCTCCACCGTATGCAGGAGACAAAAGGATTTTCCTTGCCGAACAATTTTATGATGTAAAAAATGCTGACATCCGTAAATTACACGTAGCCTTTATCGAGAAAAATTTAGAGAATTTTAAAGATAATGCTAACGTTCTGCAACTCACAAGTGCCGAATATACTGGGCCGTTAAGCTTTATGCAATTTTGGATTGATGTGATTGCCAATTACGAAAAGACAAATCAAAACGAATCCAAAATAGTTTTAAGTGCGACAAAAGATGTTCAGGATGCAATCTTAAATGATGAAGCAAGAGCAAAAACGGTAGATGTAATTGATATTAGATATTGGTACTACAAAGAAGACGGAACGCTTTACGCGCCAGAAGGTGGAAAAAATTTAGCACCACGTCAGCACGCACGTAAAATCAAAACCGGAAAAGAAACAGACGATCAGGTGTATCGCGCCGTTCGCGAATACCGTGAAAAATATCCGGAAAAAGCAGTGCTATATTCCACTATGGGAGCACCAAGATTTGGATGGCCGGCATTAATGGCGGGAGCTTCATTGGCAAATGTTCCAAAAATTGAACTTTCTGTCTTTCATTCTGCCCTTGCTGGTATGAAGTTTGCAGAAGGAACTACTTTTTCAGATAAGCTTTGGACACTGGAAAATGAAGGCAATGCCTATCTTTTTTATCTGAAAAATGATCAGGATGTTTCGATTGATTTATCCAATTACAAAGGAACTTTCGAAGTATATACAATCAATGCTTCCAATGGAACTATCACCAAAAAAGCAAATATCAGCGGAGGTAAACAAGTCGTAATTCCACAAGTTGAAATCAAAGAAAAAGTACTATTCGTAGTGAAGAAAAGTTAGCCACAGATTATAAGGATTAACACAGATTAAAATCTGCTCAATCTGCCAAATCTGAGTGCAAAAAATAAATACACAGACCAGAAATCATTTCAATCTTTTTAATCTGTGGCAAAAAAATAAATACATTATTCAAAATAAAAATAAAATGAACCTGAAAATTAAATATTTATACGCCCTTTGTATAAGCTTTATGCTGACAGCTCAATGCGGATTTTCTCAATCCAAAAACCTGCCAAAACTTAAAGTTTCCCCAAACCAGCACTATTTTGTTACCGAAGACGGGAAACCATTTTTCTGGCTAGGTGATACAGGCTGGCTGACATTCGGAAAATTAGACAGAGAAGGTGTTGTTAAATATTTGGAAGACCGAAAAGCAAAAGGATTCAATGTCGTTCAGGTAATGGTTTTGCATAATGTGAATGCTGTAAATGCTTATGGCGACCAGGCATTAATGAATGATAATGTGGCGCATCAGATTACGTCACCAGGCAACGATCCAAACAATGCTCCAGAATATGATTACTGGGACCACGTAGATTACACTTTGGAAGTAGCACAAAAAAATGGAATCTATTTAGCAATGGTTCCGGTTTGGGGAACTAATATTAGTAGTGCTAAAAGCAAAGTAACGAAAGCGGATGTTGAAAAATATGCTAAGTTTTTAGCCGACAGATATAAAAACAAAACTAATGTAATCTGGCTGAACGGTGGCGATACCTACGGAGATAAATTTCAGGACATTTGGAACGCACTCGGAAGTATTTTAAAAACCAGTAATCCGGATCAGTTAGTAACGTTCCATCCATTCGGAAGAACCGATTCATCAGAGAATTTTCATAATGCAAGCTGGCTGGATTTCAATATGTTCCAGTCAGGTCACAGAAGATACGATCAGGACACTTTAAAAAATTCATTCAAAGAAGACAATTTCAAATTCGTTCAAAGAGACTGGGATTTAAAACCAACCAAACCAACCCTTGATGGAGAACCATCATACGAAGGAATTCCACACGGACTGCACGATACCTTACAGCCAAAATGGACTGCCAGTGATGTACGTCGCTACGGATATTGGTCGGTTTTCGCAGGCGGAGCAGGTTACACTTACGGACACAATGCGGTTATGCAGATGTTCAGAAAAGGAGACAATCCGGCCTACGGAAACAAAGAATTATGGTCATCGGCCATCAATGCGCCTGGAGCCGGACAAATGGTGTACATTAAAAATCTGATGTTGGAATTTCCATATTTAGAAAGAGTTCCGGATCAGTCATTAGTGGCCAATCAAGGCAAAAAATACGATTATCAGGTGGCAACAAGAGGAAATGATTATGCTTTGATTTACACCTATACCGGAAGAAAAATTACCGTGAATATGGGCAAAATTTCAGGTGATAAAGTAACCGCAACCTGGTACAATCCAAGAAATGGTGAAAAAACAAAGATTGGAACATTTGATAATAAAGGAACAAAAGAATTCCAGCCTTCCGGCAAAAAAGAAGACGGAAACGACTGGATTTTAATTCTAACGTCAAACAAATAATCTGCAAAAATCCGCAGAATTTGCGTGCCAAATAACAACACTATGAAAATCAAAAACATCATAATCATACTTTTCTTCATCACAGGACTAAACACCGCTTTCGCAAACGACGGCTGGCTAAACATCCTAAACGAAGGCGGAAACAATAAAGGAATTAAATGCACCGAAGCCATTCAAGCCGCTATCGAAAAAGCATCTAAAAACGGTGGCGGAACGATCTTTTTCCCAGCCGGAGAATACTTAACAGGCGCTTTAAAACTAAAAAGCAACATCACAATCCATTTGGATTCAGGCGCACTTTTGAAATTTTCAGAGAATTTCGATGATTACCTTCCGTATGTAGAAATGCGTTATGAAGGCATCGTGATGCAGTCATTCTCCCCATTATTTTATGCTAAAGATGTCGAAAACATCACCATCAAAGGAAGAGGCGTAATTGACGGACAAGGAAAAGCGTGGTGGAATGAAGTCTACCGAATTGAAAGCGCCAAAGGACCAATTCCGGAAACGAAATACCAAAAAATGTGGACCGAGCAAAACAAAGGAATCGTCTACGAACCATACTACAAAAGAACAATTGACAAACACTTTTTCAGACCTTCTTTTTTCCAGGCCTACAATTGCAAGAATATTTTAATCGAAGGCGTAACCTTCAAAAATTCGCCTTTCTGGACCATAAATCCTGAATTTTGCGACAATGTAAATATAACGGGAATTACAATTAACAATCCGCATTCGCCAAACACAGACGGAATCAACCCTTCGTCCTGCACCAACGTTCACATTTCAAACTGCCATATCAGCGTGGGCGACGACTGTATCACCATCAAATCAGGTCGCGATGCAGACGGTCGTAAATATGGAAAAGCAACCGAAAATGTTACCATCACCAACTGCACGATGTTAAGCGGTCACGGAGGTGTCGTTATCGGAAGCGAAATGTCAGGCGGAATCAAAAAAATCACCATATCCAACTGCGTTTTTGACGGTACCGACAGAGGAATCCGCATCAAATCGGCCCGCGGTCGTGGCGGAGTTGTCGAAGACATTCGGGTGGACAATATCGTGATGAAAAACATCAAGGAAGAAGCCATTATTTTGGATCTTTTCTATGATAAAGACAATCCCGCAGAGCCCGTTACAGAGCGCACGCCGATTTTCAGAAACATCCACATCAGCAACGTTACAGGCGGGAATGTGAACAAAGCCGGATTCGTTCGCGGAATTGTTGAAATGCCAATTCAGAACATCACGTTCTCCAACATCAATATGGATGGCAAGGAAGGTTTCACCATAAACACGGCGACCGATGTAGAATTTCACGACGTAAAAGTCAACGCAACCGTGGGTTCCTCTTTCAAAATCACCGATGCTAAAAACCTCATTCTGGACAATGTAGGTTCATCAACACCGATAAAAGGAGTTCCGGTTATCAAAATCGACAACGCCTCGAACATTATGATCAACAACAATTTTCCGTTCAACGCCACCGATATTTTCATCGAAGCCAATGGAAAAGACACCAAAAATATTTTCCTAAAAAACAATGTCTTCAACAATGTGACTACAGTTGTCAAAAAAGGAAAAGACTTGGATAAAAAAGCAATTACAGAATAACGTAATTATTTTCAGGAGCAAAAACATTGGGCATTTTAGGAAACATCGTCCCGCTTTCCGTTACAATCTTTTGTGCCGAACACCGGCACAAAAGGATTTTCACTGCAATCGGGGCTAAAGAGAGAGAGATTTGGCTTTTTTGCCCCATTAAGAGGAAACGCCTAATCCTACAAGGTCTTTTTTTGACCTTGTAGGTATTTCATTAGACAAAATCATACCTACAAAGTTTTGGACACTTTGCAGAAAAAAATAAAAAAATGGGAACAATAAAAATAGCTGAAATTAAATCTAATAAAAATAGTGAGTACAAAGAGTTTTTAACGATTGGACTCATTAATGACGAAGAAAATTTTAGGATTACGCCAAATGACGATTTGAATTCAAAGTTTCCTACCAATGATAAAGAAGACAGTTTTACATTGGGTGCCTATGTCGAAAATGAATTGGGAGGAGTCGTAAGTTTTACAAGAGATGGAAATGACAGAGAAAAATTAAGACACAAAGGAATTTTATTCAGAATGTATGTTTCAAATGAGTTTCGTGGCAAAGGAATTGGAAAACAACTTATAGAAGAGCTTATAACAAGAGTTAAGAAAAGCAACGACATTGAACAAATTAACTTAACCGTAATTTCAAATAATGCAAACGCCAAAAAATTATATGAAAAATTCGGTTTTGTAACGTTCAGTTCTGAAAAAAATGCTATTAAATGGAAAGGAAAATATTTTTCAGAAGACCAAATGGCATTACAACTTAAATAAAAAAATCTTCAGTTTTGACTTTCTCACTTTTGGAGAAAGTCGTGGAGAAGAAAAATATAACAATGAAAAAAATATTCATCATATTAACGCTTTCACTTTTTGCAGTAAGCTATTCCCAAAAGAAGAAAGAAATTTTCCTTTTCACCTCTTTCAGGGAACCCGCTACCGAAGGTTTGTATCTTGCCTACAGCGAAGACGGCTACAACTGGAAAGGTTTGGAAGGATCCTTCCTAAAACCCGAAATCGGATCCAGCAAAATAATGCGTGACCCCTCCATCACAAAAGGCGCAGACGGAACATACCATATGGTCTGGACAACCGACTGGAAAGGTGGAAACGGTTTCGGCTACGCCAGTTCCAAAGATTTGATCCATTGGTCAAAACAGGAATATATTCCAGTAATGAAACACGAACCTGAAGTCATAAACGTGTGGGCGCCCGAGATTTTTTATGACGATGTCAAAAAAGAATACATTATTATCTGGGCATCCACAATCCCATTCCGATTCGAAAAAGGAGTTGAAGACGAGAAAAACAACCACCGAATGTACTACGTAACCACAAAAGATTTCAAAACCTTTTCGGATACGAAATTGTATTACGATCCCGGTTTCAGCGTCATTGATTGTGTAATTGTAAAAAAAGGCAAAAAGGATTACGTTTTGGTTCTAAAAGACAACACCAGACCAATGCGAAACATAGAAGTAGCTTTCGGAAAATCGCCTTTAGGACCATTCGAAAAAAGATCAAAACCCTTAACGGAATATTTATCAGAAGGACCAACGGTCGTGAAAGTGGGTAAAAACTGGTTGCTGTATTATGACAATTACGGATCCAAAAATTACAAAGCCTTAAGCACTTCCGATTTTGTAAATTTCGAAGATGTATCATCAAAAATATCGCTTCCCGAGGGACACAAACACGGAACGATTACCACAATTTCCGCAGACATTCTAAAAGGATTAATTGATAAGAAATAATTTATCTTCAACAGACCTACCAGGTTTTTAAAACCTGGTAGGTCTTACAGAAGTTATTAAAATAAAAGCAATGATTGCATTTCAAAACATAAAAACCAATATCGTAACAGCAACAACCCTTTTGTTGAGCTGTGTAGCAGTCAATTCGGTTCAAGCCCAAAAAGACACGATACGATATACAGGCAAAACACTTTCCAATGTCGATTACCACCACGGACAATTGAGTCCTGCAGTTGGTGTTCACGCCACACAGATTATGCGCGCCAGCCGTGAACATCCTGAAAAAGCAGACGGTTTTGGCTGGACGTACAACCACCAGTCGATGATGGCATATTGGAACAATACTTTTTACCTGCATTATTTAAGCGACCCGTCCGGAGAACACATTCCGCCGAGCCAGACTTTTATGATGACTTCCAAAGATGGGGTAAACTGGACAAAACCAGCCGTGCTTTTTCCAATTTACCACGTTCCTGACGGCTTTAAAAAAGAAGGAGTAGAAGTAGTTGCCAAAAACATCGATGCCATTATGCACCAACGAATGGGCTTTTATGTTTCCTCCGACAACAGATTGCTGGCAACCGGTTATTACGGAGTAGCCTTGGACAAAAAAGACGATCCGAATGACGGAAAAGGAATTGGTCGTGTAATTAGAGAAATTTATAAAGACGGAACGTATGGTCCAATTTATTTTATCAGATACAATAAAACCGGAAATCCGTTGCCAACGACCTTTCCGTTTTATACCAAAAGCAAAGATAAAAAATTCGTCAAAGCCTGCGATGAGCTGATGTCAAAACCTTTACTGATGCAACAATGGGTCGAAGAAGCCGATAGAGATGACGCTTTGATTCCATTAAAAAAACAATATAAAGCCTTTAATTATTACCATTTACCAAACGGAAATATAGTCGGTTTATGGAAATTCGCTTTAACATCTTTAAGCAAAGACGATGGCAAAACCTGGGAATACACGCCGTTAAGAGCGCCCGGATTTGTAAATAGTAATGCGAAAATCTGGGGACAAAAAACTTCCGATAATCGTTATGCAACCGTTTACAATCCATCAGAATACCGTTGGCCATTGGCAATTTCAACAAGTGACGACGGACTAAATTACAAAGATTTATTATTGGTTCACGGTGAAGTAAGCCCGATGCGTTACGGAGGAAACTACAAATCTGTAGGACCACAATACGTCCGCGGAATCCTCGAAGGAAACGGAACTCCGCCTGACGGAAAACTTTGGGTAAGCTACAGCGTCAACAAAGAAGACATTTGGGTAGCTTCGGTACCAGTTCCGGTGACTAGTGAAGTAAAAGAAAACGCCAATGATGTTTTCAACGATTTGCCAAACGGCGAAGAATTAAAATTATGGAACACTTACAATTTATCCTGGGCATCCACCAAAATCGAAAAGAAAACAGATGGCAAAAAATGGCTGACCTTAAGAGATCAGGACTTTTTTGACTATTCCCGCGCCGAACGTGTGATTCCGTTTGCCCAAAAAATGGAAGCCACTTTCACCGTAAAACCCGAACAAAATAATCACGGATTGTTACAGGTAGAATTCCAAAACAAACAAGGATTGCCTGCGATTCGCATCGTTTTCGATTCGGATGGAGAAATAAAAGTGAAACACGGAGCCCGTCACGGCGGAATTGGAAAATATGAGGCAGGAAAAGAATACACGATTACTGTAAAACTGGACGTAACTTCCCGTTCCTACACCGTAAAAGGGAATGACGGAAAAGAAACCAACAAAATATTCTATGCTCCGGTTGATGGCATTTCACGCATTATGTTCCGCACAGGCGATCAGCGTTACGCACCAAATGCAGACACCGAACCAGACACACCGGATTTCACCGATTTACCGGATACAGGAAAATTAATTCCCGAAGCAGTTTTTAATATTAAATCATTGGTGACAAAGAAATTATAAGATTGAAATATTTAAAAAATTAAAAAAATAAATCTGCCCAATCTGCTGAATCTGCGTGCAAAAAATAAAATATGAAGAATTTTAAAAACATATTATTCCTCTTTTGTCTTCTGATTTCGTTCATTTTAAATGGACAAATTTCTGCTGTGCATTTAAGATGCGAAATGACAGAAAACCCATTGGCAGTAATTGAAAACCAACCAAGATTAAGCTGGCAGTTGGTTTCAAAAGAACAGAATGTTATACAATCTGCCTATCAGATTTTAGTTGCTTCATCAGAAGAAAAATTGAAGAAAAACGAAGCAGATATCTTGAACAGCGGAAAAGTAATTTCCAATAAAAATCTTCAAATCAGTTACAGCGGAATTTCATTAAAAAACGAATCCAAATATTTTTGGAAAGTCAAAGTCTGGAACCAAAAAGACAAAGCTTCCAGTTGGAGCAAAACAGCTTCTTTCAGAATTGCACCTTCAGCATTAAATCCAACTTGGATTGGAGCAATTACCAAAGCCGAAAGTCATTTACCAGAAGGCAGAAATTACCACACCGCCACTTTCAACAAAGAGAAAAAGGCCTCATTAATCAATGCTTCCGATTCGTTGTCGCGCAGAAGTATTATGCTTCGCAAACCTTTCACAACTAACAAAGAAATCAAAGAAGCAGTTGTTTATCTTTCGGGATTGGGACATTATGAATTAACGATTAACGGAAAGAAAATCGGCAACAGCGAGTTTGCTCCGTTATGGACAGACTACGATAAAACAGTCAATTTCAATACTTATGAACTAACTGCCGAAGAACTAAAAAAAGGTGAAAATGTAATTGGAGTTTTATTAGGCAACGGAATGTACAACACACTTGCCGAGCGTTATTCGAAATTTTATGTAAGTTTTGGGCCGCCCACTTTGTTTTTCAAAATGAAAGTCATTTATAAAGACGGAACGGAAGATTTTATAAAATCAGATGAAACATGGAAATACAGCAAAAGCCCGATCACTTACAACAGTATTTTTGGAGGAGAAGATTATAACGCAAATCTCGAACAAAAAGGATGGAATACTAAAGATTTCAATGATTCGGCTTGGAAAAAAGTAATCGTTCAGGAAGCACCAAAAGGAGTTTTGCGACCACAGACTACCACACCCATTACAATCCAAAAACAATACGAAGTTGCAACAGCAAAAGAACTAAAACCTAATTTCTATGTTTTCAATATGGGACAAAATCTTTCGGGATTTACCACCATAAAAGTCAAAGGAAAAAAAGGGCAAACCGTTCGTGTTTGGATAGGAGAAAGCCTGAATGAGGACGGAACTGTCAGTCAGGGAAAAACCGGAAAACCGTATTATTACGATTATACGCTGAAGGGCGAAGGAGTTGAAGAATGGCAACCAAAATTCAGTTATTACGGTTTTCAATATGTGCAAATAGAAAACATCAATTATAAAGAAACTAAAGACGAAAATCTGCCAACATTGGTAGATTTAAAATCGAATTTCATTTACAATTCAGCAGGAGAAGCAGGAACTTTTGAATCTTCCAATGACATTTTCAACAAAACACACTTGCTGATTAATAACGCCATCAAAAGTAATTTTCAAAGTGTTTTTACCGATTGCCCGCAACGCGAAAAGTTAGGATGGTTAGAAGAAATTCACTTAAACGGACCAGGTTTAATGTTCAATTATAATCTCGAAAGTTTTATTCCGGCAACAATGCAGAACATTTCAGATTCACAGCGAGACAACGGATTAATCCCAACCATCGTTCCCGAATATGTAGTTTTCGGAGGTGATTTTACCGATTCTCCGGAATGGGGTGTGACAGGCGTAATTCTGCCGTGGATGTATTACGAATATTACGGTGACGCTTCGTTGATTGAAAAATATTATCCCCTGATGAAAAGGTATGTGGATTATTTAGGGACAAAAGCGACCAACCATATTGTCTCGCACGGATTGGGCGATTGGTACGATTATGGAACACATCCGGCGGGTTATTCCAAAAATAGTCCGATTGCACTTTCGGCCACTTCTCATTATTTTTATGGAGCGAGTTTATTGGCAAAAGCCTCTAAATTATTGAACAAAACAGAAGATATTGCAAAGTATGAAAAGCTGACTTCGGATATCAAAAACGCTTTCAACAAGGAGTTTTTCAATCCTGAAACCAAACAATATGGAACCAGCAGTCAGTTCAGCAATGCCGTTCCCGTTTTTATGGATATCGCAGAACCGCAATACAAACAGGCGGTGATGCAGAATTTATTGAATGATATCAAAGCAAAAGGCGACCGACTGACGACAGGCGATGTTGGAAACCGCTATTTATTTCAGGCTTTGGCACGAAACGGCGAAAACGAAATGATGTACAAAATGAACAATCATTACGATGCGCCGGGTTATGGATTTCAGATTAAATTTGGACTAACGACATTAACCGAACAATGGGATCCGCGCAAAGGAAATTCGTGGAATCACTTTATGATGGGACAAATCGAAGAATGGTTTTACCAAAGCCTGGCCGGAATCGTTCCCGACGATCAAAATCCGGGTTTCAAGCATTTCTTTATTCAGCCGGAAATCGTAGCCGATATGACTTTTGTAAAAGCAGCCTACAAATCCATTTACGGAAAGATTGCTTCAGCCTGGGAGAAAAAAGACGGAAAGCTAATCCTGAAAGTGGAGATTCCAGCCAATACATCGGCGACCATAAAATTGCCAATCGCCAATAATTCAGAAATAAAAGTCAACGGAAAAACGACTAAAGATTTGAAATTAGGTTCAGGGAAATATACAATTGAATGTAAATTATAAGATTTAAAAATGACTACAATTAAAAACATACTTTTTGCTTTTTTGGTTTCAATCTTTGGATTGACACTCGCAAACGCGCAATGCACATCCGATACGAATTTCAGAAAACCGGTTACGGAAACCATCAAAAACATTGAAACCATTTTCAAAATCACAGTAATTGATGACAGAGGTTTACTAAAAGGAAAAGAACTCGATTACGCTGATTGGCGAATTGAACAAGGCAATCTGGAAGTTTCGATGGCGAATGTTTTAGTCCCTTTTGAGTTAACTTATTTCAAACAGCCAGATGGGAAATATCAAATTCGAAAATATGAAAGTCATAAAGTTTCAGTCGATAAAGGAAAAGAACGTTTGGATTATTTAACCACTTTATATTCCAATGTTGCCGACTGGGAAAAACGCAAAAAAGAAATAAAAGCCTGTATGATCACGTCATTTGGTTTGGACAAAGCACCGCCAATGCCCAAATCAAAACCAATTTTAACCCCAAAAAGGATTTATAAAGGTTACAGCGTTGAAAATATTGCGGTGGAAATTCTGCCAGGCGTTTACACAACGGGATCGATCTACAAACCCTATCCTTTGAATAAAAAATCGCCGATAATATTAACGCCGGACGGGCATTTCGGGGACGGAAGATACCGAAAAGACGAACAATACCGTTGTGCCATAATGGCCAAAATGGGAGCAATCGTAGTGAGTTACGACTTATTTGCCTGGGGCGAATCCCTATTGCAATTTCCCGATGAAACACACCGAAACAGTATCGCCTCAACCGTTCAGGTCTTGAGCGGAATCCGATTACTGGATTATTTAGCAACCATAAAAAATGCCGATATTTTGCGAGTGGGCGTTACTGGAGGTTCCGGCGGAGGTTCGCACACGATGTTTTTGGCCGCTTTGGATGATCGAATTACGGTTTCGGCTCCCGTGGTGATGGTTTCTTCGCATTTTTCGGGTGGTTGTCCGTGCGAGAGCGGTCGCGGAATTCACCTTTGCGGAAACGGAACCAACAATGCAGAAATTTCGGCAATGATGGCGCCAAAACCTCAATTGATTGTGTCAGACGGAAAAGACTGGACGCTTGCAGTTCCCGAATTGGAATTCCCTTTCATCCAAAGAACTTACGAATTATACGGCAAAAAAGATTTGGTAGAAAACGCTCATTTTGCCAAGGAAGGCCACGATTTTGGCGTTTCAAAACGTATGGCGCTGTACCCGTTTATGGCTAAATATTTAGGTCTGGATCTGAACAAAGTGAAGAACGAAAAAGGCGAAATAGATGAATCGACCTGTGTGATTGAGCCTTACGATAAGTTATATGTTTTTGGCAACAAAGCCGAAAATCTGCCTAAAAATGCGCTGAAAGACATCAACAAATTATATGAAATGTTCGGAGAAAAAAATCTGAAAGTGTATGAAGTCAAGAAGTAATAGTTGGGCGTGACCCAATTTGAAAAACGGGGCAACTCTCGAAACCGCATAGTCGCCCCCTTTCTCAAATCGGGTCGGGCTATCCGCGCTACTTCGGTAGCCAGCTTCTATCCCTCACGCACTCTCGTAACTGGAAAAATTTGTGATAATTTGTGAAATTTGGGGTTAAAAATAATTAGGGTTTTGCCCAAAAAGTATAAAAATATGAAGTTTAAAAATAAAATAATTGCTTTTCTAGGACTTTCGCTATTTGTTTTACAAAACACAACAGCGCAAACGAAAAACGAACTAAAACTGTGGTACGATAAACCCGCAACCATCTGGAACGAAGCTTTGCCTTTAGGGAACGGCCGTTTGGGTGCGATGGTTTTTGGAGATCCCGCAGTGGAGCGTTTGCAATTGAACGAAGAAACTATTTGGGCAGGTTCGCCAAACAGCAATGCACATACCAAATCAATTGAAGCTTTGCCAAAAGTGCGACAGCTGATTTTCGAAGGAAAATTTGATGAAGCACAGGCTTTGGCAACGCAGGATATTATGTCGCAAACCAATGACGGAATGCCCTACCAAACTTTTGGGAGTGCGTATATTTCGTTTCCGGGACATCAAAAATATACCAATTATTACCGTGACTTGGATATCGAAAACGCTACAGCAAAAGTAAAATACACGGTAAACGGAGTTGAATTTACCAGAGAAATATTGACTTCGTTCTCGGATCAGGTGATTGTCGTAAAATTATCGGCAAGTCAGCCGGGACAGATTACGGCGAATGTTTTTATGAACAGCCCGATTGACAAAACCGTTCCTTCGACAGAAGGAAACCAAATTATCCTTTCGGGAGTTGGGACTAATTTCGAGAACGTAAAAGGAAAAGTGAAATTTCAGGGACGAATCGAAGCCAAAAATAAAGGCGGAGAAATTTCGGCAAGCAATGGAATCCTAATCATCAACAAAGCCGATGAGGTGACGTTGTATATTTCGATAGCGACCAATTTCAAAAATTATCAGGACATTACGGAAGACGAAGTAGCGAAAAGCAAATCATTTTTGGAAAAAGCTATTTCGAAAGATTTCGAAACCATAAAAAAAGCACACGTAGCTTATTACCAAAAATTCTTCAACAGAGTTTCATTGGATTTAGGTTCAAACGATGCCATCAAAAAACCAACAAACGAAAGAATCCGTGATTTCAAAAAGGAATTCGATCCACAATTGGCAAGTTTGTATTTTCAATTTGGACGTTATTTATTAATTTCAAGTTCACAGCCGGGAGGTCAGCCTGCCAATTTGCAAGGAATCTGGAACGATATGGTAACTCCGCCCTGGGATTCTAAATACACTACAAACATCAACGCCGAGATGAATTATTGGCCGGCAGAAGTAACCAATCTTACCGAAATGCACGAGCCTTTTATCCAAATGGCAAAAGAATTAAGTGTTACGGGAGCAGTAACAGCCAAGACAATGTACAATGCGAACGGCTGGGTTTTGCATCACAACACCGATATTTGGCGCGTAACCGCTCCGGTAGATTCGGCCGCGTCTGGAATGTGGATGACAGGCGGTGCTTGGGTTTCGCAGGATTTGTGGGAACGTTATTTGTACACAGGGGACATCAATTATTTAAAGGAAATTTATCCGATAATTAAAGGTTCTGCAGATTTCTTTTTGGACTTTATGATTTTGGATCCAAATACAGGCTATTTGGTGGTGGTGCCGTCAAGCTCTCCTGAAAATACACACGCTGGCGGAACCGGAAAATCGACTATTGCTTCGGGAACTACGATGGACAATCAGTTGGTTTTTGATTTGTTTTCGAATGTGATTAAAGCTTCGAAACTGGTTGCACCGGATGCAAATTATACGAAAAAATTAAGCGACGCTTTGGCAAAAATGCCTCCGATGAAAATCGGAAAACACAGTCAGTTGCAGGAATGGCAGGACGATTGGGACAACCCGAAAGACAACCACCGACACGTTTCGCATTTGTACGGTTTGTTTCCGAGCAATCAGATTTCACCAATCAAAACGCCGGAATTATTCGAAGGAGCCAAACAATCCCTGATTTACAGAACGGACGAATCAACAGGCTGGTCAATGGGCTGGAAAGTGAATTTATGGGCAAGATTATTAGACGGAAATCACGCCTACAAATTAATTCAGGATCAATTACACTTGGTAACCGCTGACCAAAGAAAAGGTGGTGGAACCTACCCCAATATGCTCGATGCACACCAGCCGTTTCAGATTGACGGTAACTTTGGTTGCACCGCAGGAATTGCCGAAATGCTGATGCAGAGTCAGGAAGATGCGATTCATTTATTGCCTGCTTTGCCAACGGTCTGGAAAGACGGAAGTATCAAAGGTCTGGTAACCCGAGGTGGTTTTGTAATTGATATGACCTGGAAAAACAATAAGGTTTCAACTTTGAAAGTGTATTCAAAAATTGGAGGAAACTGTCGATTGAAATTGGAAAATACGTTAAAAGCAGATAAAGGAGTTGTGCTTAAAAAAGCAAAATGTAAAAACCCGAATCCGTTGTTTTATGATGTTGAGGTGAAAAAGCCAATCATTTCTAAAGAAGCAAAATTGCCTAAAGTGCAATTGCCGAAGTACAATGAATATGATGTGGAAATGAAAGCGGGGCAGACTTATAGTTTTTCTGCGAATTAAGTTATTAGACATATCCCATCTTGTTTGTCATTCCGAGGAACGAGGAATCTCCGTTGCAGGATCGACAAAGATTGGCGATTTTGATTGTAGAGTTACTTGCGGAGATTCCTCGTTCCTCGGAATGACAAAACTGTTAGAAAAAAAATAGAAGGAAATCTACAAGTTTTGAAAACCTGTAAGAAGTAGAAATAAAATAAACGTGATTGTTATCCGCGTGAGTGATGGCAGTGGAGCTCTTTTTTTGAGAGGCTTTTTTGCCTATCAAAAAAAAGCGGGAACGTACAGCACGACCCGAAGTTTTTACGGAGGGTCACGCCCAAAAAATTAAAATAATTTGAATATGTTACATCAATTAAAATACAAAATAATTGCTTTTGCGATTCTGATTTCGGCTTTGAACAGCGGTTGTAAATCGGGTGCGGGGCATTCTAAAAAAGGAACTTCTGTTGTTTTGAAAGCGGATAATTTTAAGCATTATGTGGATTATTTCAACACGATGGAGGATGAGAATCTGAAATTTGCGATTCCGAATGACAGTGCTTGGACTTGGATGGAAAAGAATGTTCCGTTGTTTGAATGTCCACAGCAAAATTTTGAGGAGATTTATTATTATCGTTGGTGGACGGCTCGAAAACACATCAAGAAAACGCCACTTGGTTTCGGAATTACTGAGTTTTTAGTAGATCGTTCGTATGCCGATAAATACAATTTGATTGCTTGTGCAGTGGGGCATCATATTAATGAATTCCGTTGGGTGCACGATCCGCAGTACATTGAGCAGGATGTCAAAATTTGGTACCGTGGCAATGAAGGAAAACCGATGAACAAATTGTATAAATTCAGCAGTTGGACGGCTGATGCGCTGTACAATCGGTATTTGGTGAATAAAGATGAAAAATTCTTATTGGATATGTACCCGGATATGGTTGCGGATTATGCGGTTTGGGAAAAAGACCGTCAGCGCAAAGATGGTTTGTTTTGGCAACACGATGTAAAAGACGGAATGGAAGAATCGTTGAGTGGTGGGCGAAAAGTACAAAATGCAAGACCGACGATTAACAGTTATATGTTTGGAAATGCCGTGGCGATTTCGAAAATGGCATCGATGAAAGGTGACAAAGAAGTGGAGGCTAAATTTAAAGCCAAAGCTGATGTTTTGCAACAATTGGTAGAAACCAAATTATGGAATGCGAAAAGTGAATTCTTTGAAACGTTTACCGAGAAAGATACTTTGGCGCAGGTTCGGGAAGCGATTGGATTTATTCCGTGGTATTTTAATCTGCCACAAAAAGACAAAGGTTTTGAAAAAGCCTGGGAACAGATTAAGGATGAAAAAGGGTTTTCGGCACCTTTTGGTTTAACAACGGCGGAGCGCAGAAGTCCGCGTTTTAGAACTCACGGAACCGGAACCTGCGAATGGGATGGTGCGATTTGGCCTTTTGCGAGTTCACAGACTTTGACAGCTTTGGCAAATGTTCTGAATAATTACAATCAGACTTTCGTTGCTAAAACCGATTATTTCAAGCAAATGGATTTGTATGTGCAGTCGCAATATTATCGTGGTAAGCCATACATTGGGGAATATCTGGATGAAACGACAGGTTATTGGTTGATGGGTGACAAGGAGAGAAGCCGTTATTACAATCATTCGACTTTTAACGATTTGATGATTACGGGACTGGTGGGTTTACGTCCGAGAGCAGACGAAAAAATTGAAGTAAATCCGTTGATTCCACAGGAAAAATGGGATTGGTTTTGTCTGGATAATGTGTTGTATCACGGGAATATCATTACGATTCTTTGGGATAAAACTGGAGAGAAATACGGTAAAGGAAAAGGATTTCGAATTTTTAAAAACGGAAAAGAGATTGGGGTTTCGGAAAAATTGGAGAAATTAGTTGCTAATTAATGTAACTTAAAAAAAATCCAAATAATTAAAACATTTAAAATGGTATTAGACAGTATAATGGGCTACGAAGAATATTCTAATCTTGACTTTGAAGCATCAGAAAAAATAGAAGTAGAGACGGAAAAATTATGCAGGGATAATATTGAGGAATTGAAACGCTATTGTGTGGATAAACTGTTTTCTGAAACCGATAAGATTAATCTTATTTATTATTCTTTGTCTGAATGTGAAAACTATAGTTTTTGGACTGATTTCTTAACCAAAGAATTTGCAAGGGTTTTTGAAATTGCGATCACTCACGATAAAATGAACCAGCTTTATCCGCTTTTGGAGAATATTACAGTTGATGAAACTGATTCGTTAGACGCAGAGAAAGTCAGAGAAATGCTGGTTAAAGAATTAGATAATCAAAAACTGGAAATTCGCTTTAATTCTTTAGCATTATTAGATTATTGGTTGGATTTTAATGGAGTAGGCATTCAACAGTCTGTTATTTCAAAATTAAGAGAAAAGACAAAAGATACCAATTGGAAAATTCGCTGGAACGCACATAAAATATTAACTGACAGGAAGATTCAAGTTAAAGATTTAAGCTTAATGGATAAAATCAGAGGAAGGTATGGTAGTACTTACTCTCTGTAAAAAATAATAGTTTTAATTAGATTGATTTCTAAATCAATTCTAAAACACATAAAAACAAAACAATGAAAAAGTTTTTTTTACATCTTACATTCATCATTATAACGTTGATTTCACTTTCGGCGAAAGCCCAAAACAAAATCAGCGTAACCAATCTGCAATGCGAAATGCTGAACAATCCGGAAGGAATCGATGTCGTTCAGCCCCGTTTGAGCTGGCAGATAAAGTCGGAGGTGAATGATGTGAAACAAACGGCGTATCAAATTATGGTCGCTTCAACTTTAGAAAATCTGAACTCGAACAAAGCCGATTTGTGGGATAGCGGAAAAGTAACAAGCAACGAATCGGTTAATATTATCTACAACGGAAAAAAGTTGGGAGACCGACAAAATGCATTTTGGAAAGTAACTGTTTTTACGAATAAAGGCGAAATCAAATCGGCTGTAACTGCCCATTTCAGCATCGGGATTTTAACGTATGCGGATTGGAAATCTACACGCTGGATTGGCTATGAAAAATTATCGAAAGATGATAGCGTTTCCCAATATTCGAGATTGTCTGCTCGTTATTTGCGAAAAGAAATCAACTTGAAAAAACAAGTCAAAAGCGCCAAGGTTTATATTATGGGGATGGGATTGTATGAGTTGTACATCAATGGAAATAAAATTGGCGATCAGGTTTTGGCTCCCGTTCCGACGGATTACACCAAAAACGTAAAATACAATGTTTTTGATGTGACTTCGCAATTGAAAGAAGGCAAAAATATGCTCGGAACGATTTTAGGAAACGGACGTTTTTTTGCGATGCGTCAGGATTACAAACCGTATAAAATCAAGTCATTTGGTTTTCCGAAAATGGCTTTGCAGTTGTTTGTCGAATATACCGATGGAACCAAAGACATCATCCGGACAGACGATACCTGGAAATTAACGACCGACGGACCAATTTTGTCCAACAACGAATACGACGGTGAAGAATATGATGCCCGCAAGGAAATGAAAGGCTGGGCTACCACCAATTTTGATGATGCAACCTGGGTAAATGCCAGATATGTTCAGGAACCGGGTGGTTTTTACGAAGCACAGATGACGCCGGGTATGAAAATAATGGGCGAGGTAAAACCAATTTCGATCAAAGCGACTGCCAAAGGAACTTATATTTTGGATATGGGTCAGAATATGGTGGGCTGGTTGCAACTGAAAGTAAAAGGAAAAAGCGGTGACCAAATCACAATGAAATTTGCCGAATCTTTGCAGGCTGATGGATTGCTATACATTGCCAATTTGCGTGATGCCAAAACTACTGATGTTTATACGTTGAAAGGCGAAGGAGAAGAAACTTGGGAACCCCGTTTTATATTTCACGGATTTAGATTTGTGGAAATTTCAGGTTTTCCAACCAAACCAACTTTGGATAATTTCATCGGAAAAGTGGTTTATGATGATATTAAAACGACGGGAACTTTTGAATCTTCGGATGCAACGATGAACCAAATTTTCAAAAATGCCTGGTGGGGAATCAGCGGAAATTATAAAGGAATGCCAATCGACTGTCCACAGCGAAACGAGCGTCAGCCTTGGTTGGGAGACCGCACTACAGGTGCTTATGGCGAAAGTTTTTTATTCGATAACCAAACTTTGTATGCCAAATGGTTGGACGATATTAAATATTCTCAAACCCAAGATGGAGGATTGCCAGATGTAGCGCCGGCATTTTGGCGTTATTACGGTGATAATGTGACCTGGCCGGGAACGTATATCACGGTGGGTGATATGCTGTACCAACAATTTGGCGATGCAGAAGTGATTAAAAAACAATATCCGTCTATGAAAAAATGGATGGTGTATATGGAAGAAAATTATCTTCAAAATGATTTAATGGACAAGGACAAATATGGTGATTGGTGTGTTCCACCGGAATCATTAGAGTTGATTCGTTCCAAAGATCCTGCCCGTTTGACAGATGGACAATTGCTGTCGAGTGCGTTTTATTATCAGCTTTTGGGCATAATGAAAAAGTTTGCCAAAATCGCCAATGCCGATGCCGATATTGCTCATTATGATGATTTGACAACAAGAATCAAAAAAGCATTCAATGCCAAATTTTTGAATACCGAAAAAAACTATTATGCCAATAATACGGTAACGGCAAATGTATTGCCTTTGGCTTTCGGGATGGTTCCTGAAAATCTAATAGACAAAGTTTTTCAGAATATGATTCACGAAGTTGAGGTAACTAAAAATGGTCATATCAGCACAGGCGTAATCGGAACGCAATTTTTGATGCGAACTTTGACAAATTTTGGAAGAGGAGATTTGGCATATAAACTGGCTTCCAACAAAACCTATCCAAGTTGGGGATATATGGTCGAAAACGGTGCCACTACCATTTGGGAATTATGGAACGGAAATACTGCAGATCCCACAATGAATTCACAAAATCACGTAATGCTTTTGGGCGATTTACTGATTTGGTATTACGAAAATATGGCAGGAATCAAGAGCAATCCTGAAACTCCGGGTTTCAAACAAATCATTATGAAACCGGATTTCAATGCGGGACTGACTTTTGTAAATGCCTCTTACGAATCCAGTTACGGATTGATTAAAAGCGACTGGAAGAAAACCAAAAATACTTTAGAATGGAAAATTACCATTCCCGCCAATTCATCGGCTGTGGTTTATTTGCCAACAGCGAATGCTTCATCGGTAATGGTAAACAGGCAAAAACTGGCTCAATTTTCATCTTCTTATAAAACAGAAAATAATAACATAGTTCTCACTTTAGAATCGGGGTCTTATGTTTTGAATGTGAAGTAAAATAAATTAAGAAGGTTTTTCGTATTATTGCGTGAATTAGTTAAAAAAAGTAATTTATGGATGCTGTCAAAATTTTTGAAGATAAAAAAGTACGAAGCCATTATGATGTTGATAATGAAATATGGTATTTTTCAGTAGTAGATATTGTTGAAGCTTTAACAGATTCTAAAAACCCTACAGACTATTTAAAAAAAATTAGAAAAAGAGATGTTGAACTCGGAAGCTACATAGGGACAAATTGTCCCCAGGTAACGATGCTTACTAATGGTAAAAATCGTAAAATATTGGCAGGAAATGTTGAAGATATTTTTAGAATAGTGCAATCTATTCCATCGCCCAAAGCAGAACCTTTTAAGCAATGGCTGGCAAAAGTAGGGTATGAACGTATTCAGGAAATTCAGGATCCGGCACAAAGTATAGACCGAGCCAGAGAAAACTGGAAACAACACGGAAGAAGCGAAAAGTGGATTCAGCAACGTATGATGGGACAGGAAACCCGCAATAAACTTACCGATTATTGGAAAGAAGCAGGTATTGAAGAGAAAAAAGAATTTGCTATTCTAACCAATATCATCCATCAGGAATGGACAGGACTTTCAGTTAAGAAACACAAAGAAGCAAAGGGTTTAAAATCACAAAACCTGCGTGACCATATGAGCGAAGCTGAATTGATTTTTACAGCATTAGCCGAACTTTCTACCAGACAAATAGCTGAAAACGAAGAAGCAATAGGGTTACAGGAAAATGCTGAAGCCAGTAAAAAAGGCGGTGCAGTTGCTAAAAATGCAAGAATAGAATTAGAACAAAAGACGGGCAAAAATGTCGTAACCGGTGAGAATTTTTTACCTCCCAACAAAAAAGATTTACCAAATAAATAAAATGTTGTTAGCAACAATTATTTTTCTTCTTGTAATTGAAAAAACGCATAGAATTTTCAATAACAATCTCATGATATTTTTTAAAACACATTCCCATTAATTCGGGATAGTACAGGATGCGTATTTGATTTTTTAGTGTCATTTTTACACTTAATAAATTTTCACATTCGGATATTTTCATAATGCATTAAAAATAAAAACTATAAAATTTAAAAATATAAATAATGAAACTCAAACACATAACCATCGCTTTTTTTGGACTGCTACTTTTGGGAAGCTGTAAATCTGCTTTGGAAAAAAAGACCTGGAAAGAAGGAATTTTGGTAGATGAATTCATTTACGACAAAGCGCCTTATCCTTCCTGCCACTCTGTAACGATTGTGGAAGCAACAAATGGAGATTTGGTTTCGGCCTGGTTTGGAGGATCACACGAAAGACATCCCGATGTTTGTATTTATTCGGCTATAAAACCAAAAGGAAGCGACAAATGGGGTGAACCCATTAAGGTTGCAGATGGTGTGATGAAAGATGGAACTAGATTTCCGACCTGGAATCCTGTTTTATACCAAATTCCGGGTGGCGATTTGATGCTGTTTTATAAAATAGGACCAAAACCATCTGAGTGGTGGGGCGTTTACAGAACTTCTTCTGACGGAGGAAAAACCTGGTCTGATAAAATTGATATGCCGAGTAAAGATTTTCTGGGACCCATCAAAAACAAACCGGTTTTATTGAGTAACGGAACATTATTGCTTCCTTCAAGTACCGAAGGAAATGGCTGGCATTTGCGTATGGAATCCACTCCGGACTTCGGAAAAACCTGGGTGATGGGCGATACAATTTCAAGAGAAAAACAAAAAATCAACGCTATTCAGCCAAGTATTTTGTTTCATAAAAACGGAAGCATTCAGGCAATTGGAAGAACGAAAAACAGGGCTATTTTCAGCACTTTTTCTAAAGACAACGGAAAAACCTGGTCGGATATTCAGTTGATAGATTTGCCAAATAACAACTCCGGAACCGATGCCGTAACGCTTAAAAACGGAAAACACTTATTAGTTTACAACCACGTTTTGCCTCCGGGAAAAGAAGCTAAAGGACCTAGAACACCTTTAAATCTTTCTATTTCTGATGACGGAATCAACTGGAAAGCGACGTTAGTTTTAGAAGATTCAAAAATCAGCCAATATTCGTATCCATCCATCATTCAAAGTTCAGACGGAATGGTACATATCGTTTATACATGGAGAAGAGAGAAACTGAAATACGTAAAAATTGATCCAAGTAAATTGAAAGCAATTCCAATCAAAAATGGAATCTGGCCAGGACAAGAAGGAGTTGAAGTGAAAGCTGTTAAAGCAGAAGAGGAGTAAAAATTAATTACGAATTACGAATTGAAAATTACGATTTGTAGCAAAAATAGAATATGAAAAATAGTAGTTTCATTAAAACTATCGCTGTAGTTCTGACAATTGTTTTGGCAGGAACATTCAACAGCGAAGTTTCAGCTCAATCATCAAAAAAGCAAAAATATAAAGTGGCCGTTTGCGACTGGATGATTTTAAAAAGACAAAAACTCGGTGCCTTTGGTTTGGCAAGCGAAATAAAAGCAGACGGAATCGAACTCGATATGGGTGGTTTGGGAAAAAGACCCACATTCGACAGCAAATTAGGCGATCCGATTGAAAGACAAAAGTTTCTGGATAAATCCAAAGAAACAGGAGTCGGAATCAGTTCGATTGCAATGTCCGGATTTTACGCACAATCCTTTGCCAAAAGAGATTCGATTACCTTGATGATTAACGATTGTGTGGCTACAATGAAAAATATGAAAGTAAAAGTCGCTTATTTGCCTTTGGGTACAGAAAGCGATCTGACTAAAAATCCGGAACTACGCCCGATAATTATCGAAAGACTGAAATGGGCAGGCAAACAAGTCGGAAAAATTGGAGGAGTAATCGCCATCGAAACTTCACTAAACGCTACCGAAGAGAAAAAACTGTTGGAAGAAATTGGCTGTAAACACATCAAAAGCTCTTTCAATTTTGCGAATGCCGTGGATAACGGAAGAGACATCGCAACAGAATTAAAGATTTTAGGTAAAAAGCATCTGGCACAAATTCACGCTTCGACAACAGATAGCGTTTGGCTGGAAAACGATAAAAATGTCGATATGCCTAAAATCAAAAAAGTACTGGACGAAATGAAATGGAGTGGCTGGTTAATCGTAGAACGTTCCCGTGATGTAACGCAGGTTCATAATTTAAAAGCGAATTACGGAGCCAACGTTGCTTATTTGAAGAAAATTTTTCAGAATTAATATCGGAATCAAACAGACCCGACAGGTTTCAAAAACCTGTCAGGTTTAAGAATAAATCACAATACAATGAAATATCTAAGCTTACTTTTTTTAGGATTAATTACTGCTTTTGCATCAGCGCAAAATATCACCATCGTTCGTGATGCAAATGCACCAAGAGCAGAATTTGGAGCCCAAAAACTATCAGAAACCGCAACAGCGAAAGGATTCAAAATAACTTTCGCAGACAAAACTCCTAAAAAGTCAAAAGATAAAGTAATCGTAATTGGCGAAAAAGGAACCGATTTTTGGAAACAAAATTCTAAAACTGCTAAAATCGATGACAGCCAATTAACCAAAAAAGAAGGCTTTCAAATCCGCACGCAAAAAAACATCATTTTCATTGAAGGAACAGATGCAACCGGAGCTTTGTACGGCGCTTTGGAATTGGCAGACCGAATCAAAACTTCAGGTGAAATTCCATCCGAAATCAATATCGAGGACAGTCCCGAAATGGTCTTGCGAGGATCTTGTATCGGAGTGCAAAAACCGGTTTATCTTCCCGGAAGAGACGTTTACGAATATCCATACACTCCCGAATCTTTCCCTTGGTTTTACGACAAAAAACTGTGGACAAAATACCTGGATATGATGGTCGACAACCGACTGAATTCCCTGTATTTATGGAACGGACATCCGTTTGCTTCGTTGGTAAAACTAAAAGACTATCCGTTCGCACTGGAAGTAAGCGAAGAAGATTTCAAAAAGAACGAAGAAATTTATAACTACCTAACTGTAGAAGCCAACAAAAGGGGAATCTGGGTGATTCAGATGTTCTATAATATCATTGTTTCCAAACCTTTTGCAGAGCATTACAACATTAAAACACAAGATCGTTCACGCCCAATCACGCCTGAAATCGCTGATTACACTAAAAAATCAATCACCGCTTTTATCGAAAAATATCCAAATGTAGGATTGTTGGTTTGTTTGGGTGAAGCCATTAATACGGTTGAAGATGACGTAGAATGGTTTACCAAAACGATTATTCCGGGCGTTCAGGACGGACTGAAAGCTTTAGGAAAAACAGATGAACCGCCAATTATCCTTCGTGCGCACGATACGGATGCACCGTTGGTAATGGAGAAATCGCTTCCGTTGTATAAAAATTTATACACGATGCACAAGTACAATGGCGAGTCCCTGACCACTTACACGCCAGGCGGACCTTGGGGAGAAATTCATAAAAAGTTAAGTTCGCTAAATTCGGTTCACATTTCAAACGTACATATTTTGGCGAATCTGGAGCCTTTCCGTTACGGATCTCCTGATTTTATCCAGAAAACTGTTCAGGCAATGCACACCATACACGGAGCCAATGCGCTTCATTTGTACCCGCAGGCTTCCTATTGGGATTGGCCTTACACGGCTGATAAAACAAAAACTGGTGAACGATTGCTCGAAATGGATCGCGACTGGATTTGGTACAAAGCCTGGGCAAGGTATGCCTGGAATAGTAAAAGAGACAGAAACGAAGAAATTAAATATTGGAGTGAAGATTTAGCTGCTAAATACGGAACTGATGTAGAAGCAGCAAATAACATCCAAAAAGCCTACGATGAGTCGGGAGAAATTGCTCCAAAAACATTAAGACGTTTCGGAATCACCGAAGGAAATCGTCAGACTTTATTATTGGGAATGTTCGAAAGTCAATTGGTAAATCCAGCCAAATGGCGCGTATATCCGGGCTTCCACGAATCTTGCGGACCTGTTGGCGAATTGCTTTTGGAATACGCCAAAAAAGAGTGGAACAAAGAACCTCACGTTGGGGAATTGCCAACGCAAATCATCGCCGAAATCACGCAACACGGAAAATTAGCCGTTGAAGCCATCGATAAAGCCGAGTCAAAAGTAACGAAAGACAAGGAAGAATTCCTGCGCCTTAAAAACGATATGCACGCTTACAAAGCCTTCGCCGATTTCTTTTCGGAGAAAGTGAAAGCCGCGATTTTGGTGTTGCGCTACAGCTATTCCAATGAGATTTCCGATTTGGATAAAGCCCTTCCGCATCTTGAAGAGAGCATCAAACACTACGAATTATTGGTAAATCTAACCAAAGACCATTATTTGTATGCCAACAGTATGCAGACCGCACAACGCCGAATCCCGATTGGCGGAGACGACGGAAACAACAAAACCTGGGCAGAATTATTGCCACATTACGAACGCGAATTAGCGAATTTCAAACGAAATTTAGAACTTCTAAAATCGTCAAAAGATGGTAAAATTGTAACTAAAGAAGCCAAGCCTTGGAAAACTGCTGAGGTAACTTTGTTGAGTGAAACCGCCAACAATAAATCTTTTTCCGATAAAAATGAAAAGGCGGTTCCTGATAACCAAATTTTAAATAAATCTTCGGAAGAAAGCAAAGGAACTTACGCTGTCAAAAACGGAACAAAAGTGTATGGAACAACAATTTCAGAACTGACAAAAGTGGCTTCTGAATTGCAAAACTTAAAAGGAATCACCTTCGATGAAACCGCTCAAAACGAAAACGGAACACACCTGAAATTCAAAAATACCAAAGCCGTAAAATTAGTGGTAGGTTATTTCAATTCCGATCAAAAACGATTTTTATTCCCGCCAAGTCTAGAGACAGATGCAGCCGGAAATGCCCACGGTCAGGCCGAAGTAATACTGGCAAGCGCGATGAATTTGAAGGAATTGCCACGAATCAACATTCACACCTACACCTTCCAACCGGGCGAAAACAAACTCGATTTGGGCAAAGGAAGAGTCCTGATTTTGGGCTTCATCGATGCTAATCAAACCATTACGACCCGTGATGTCGGCTACATCGACGAAGGCGAAAAAGGTGCGGTAGACTGGTTGTTTTATTAAGATAATTGGGGCGTGACCCTCCGTAAAAACTACGGGTCGGGCTGTACGTTCCCGCTTTTTTTTGAGGCGAAGAAAAATCGCCTCAAAAAAAGAGCTCCACTGCCATCCCTCACGCGAACAAACGAGTCATTGCGAGGAACGAAGCAATCACATCACGAGAGGATTTCAGGTTACGATAATATAAAACACAATCTTGTCATCCCGAGGAACGAGGGATCTCCGCAAGATGCTCTACAAAGATTGGCAACATTTCTTTGCGGAGTTACTAATGGAGATTTCTCCTTCGTCGAAATGACAAAATAATGAGCATAAAAGACCAGAACTTAAATAACCTTATATAACTTATATGGTTTAAAACATATGAAGAAAATAGTTTTTTTTATTTTTTATTTTTTTGTAGGTGCTTGCTTTGTATGGAGTCAAAGTAGCAAGGAACCGGCGAAGTTTCGTAAAGAAGTTTCGCTGAACTCCTCTTGGGAAACCATAGTTCTGGACAAGCTTCCGGAGCAGGAAGAAACCTTCGTACAAAATCCAAAAGTAGATGCGCAATGGCAAAAAGTAAACGTACCCCACAACTGGGATCAGTATTACGGATTCCGAAGAACCAAACACGGTAATTTACACGGAACTGCCTGGTATCACAAAACATTACAACTTGACAAAAAAGATATTTCAAAAAGACTTTTCCTCTTTTTCGAAGGTGTAAGTTCGTACGCCACCGTTTGGGTAAATGGTAAAAAAGTCGGCGAACACAAAGGCGGAAGAACCACTTTTACAGTCGATATTACAAAAGCCATTTCTTTCGAAAATACAAATAATATCATCGTCAAAGCCTCGCATCCATCTTTCATTGCCGATTTGCCTTGGGTTTGTGGCGGATGTTCCGGAGAGTGGGGATTCTCAGAAGGCTCACAGCCAATGGGTATTTTCAGACCCGTAACTTTGGTCGTTACCGACGAAGTTCGCATAGAACCTTTTGGTGTTCATATTTGGAATGATAAAGCAACTTCCAAAGAAAAAGCAATCCTGAACATTACTACCGAAATCAAAAACTACGGAACTTCAAACAGAAGCCTAACCATCGAAAACACCCTTTTTGATAAAAGCGGAAAGAAAGTAGTTAGCGTAAAAAGTGATATCAAAAACACTTCAGTAGAAACAAAACAAATAGCACAAACACTTCCGGAAATTGCAAATCCAAAATTATGGTCGCCAGCCCAACCATATTTATATGAATTAGTCACTACAATTTCGGAAAACGGAAAGAAAATTGACGAATTAAAAACACCTTACGGAATCCGTTGGGTAAGCTGGCCAGTTAGTAGAGATGGAAAAGACAATCGTTTTTACATCAACGACGAACCATTGTTCATCAACGGAACCTGCGAATACGAACACTTAATAGGAAACAGCCATTCGTTTTCTGATGAGCAAATTCATTCGAGAATCGAACAAATAAAAGCGGGAGGTTTCAATGCTTTTCGAGAAGCACATCAGCCTCATAATTTAAAATATCAGGAAGAACTAGACGAAAACGGAATCCTGTTTTGGAGTCAGTTTTCGGCACATATTTGGTACGATACACCCGAATTCAAGGCCAATTTCAAAATCTTATTACGCGAATGGATCAAAGAACGCCGAAACAATGCTTCAGTAATAATGTGGGGATTACAAAATGAAAGCACGATTCCAAAAGAATTTGCTAAAGAATGTACCCAAATCATTCGCGAAATGGATCCAATGTCGGCTTCGCAACGCATCGTAACCACCTGCAACGGTGGCGAAGGAACGGATTGGAATGTCGTGCAAAACTGGTCTGGAACTTATGGTGGCGATCCGTTTAATTATGATGTCGAAATGAGCACGCAATTGCTAAACGGCGAATACGGCGCCTGGCGTTCACACGATCTCCATACCGAAGGCGAATTCGACCAAAAAGGAGTTTTAAGCGAAAACCGTTTTTCCCAACTAATGGAAATCAAAGTCCGTGAAGCCGAATCGGTAAAAGATAAAATAGCTGGGCAATTCAACTGGCTTTTTGCTTCGCACGAAAATCCGGGACGCGTGCAAAACGGAGAAGGATTTAGAGATATTGACAAGGTTGAACCCGTAAATTACAAAGGACTTTTCAGCATTTGGGGCGAACCTCTGGACGCGTATTATATGTACCGCGCCAATTATGTTTCGAACAAAACCAATCCAATGGTGTATATCGTTTCGCACACGTGGACAAATCGTTGGGATGCACCGGGAATCAAAAACGGAATCGATGTTTATTCCAATTGTGATGAGGTTGAACTGTTCAATGATGTTAATAAAACATCACTTGGAAAACTAAAAAATCCGGGATTAGGACAGCATTTTCAATGGAATAATGTCAATGTTCAATACAATGTTTTGTATGCTGTGGGTTATGTAAACGGAAAAGCGGTTGCGAAAGATTATATCGTTTTGAACAATTTGCCAAAAGCGCCAAATTTCAAGGTATTAGAAACCAAAAAAGAAACACTTTTACAGCCTCAGAAAAACTACAATTATATTTACAGGGTCAATAGTGGCGGTAGTGAAATCACGGATTCTCTCGGCAATTTATGGCAGGCTGATGTTCATAAAAGCGGAGAAAATACCTGGGGTTCTTTGTCTTGGACAGATAATTTCAAACAATTGCCTGATTTTTATGCCAGTCAAAGAAGCACTTTCGACCCAATTTCGGGAACAAAAGACTGGAAATTATTTCAAAGTTTCAGATACGGAATCGACAAATTGCGTTACGATTTCCCAGCTCCTGACGGAGAATATCTGGTAGAATTGTATTTCACAGAACCCTGGTACGGAACCGGTGGAGGACTGGATTGCAAAGGCTGGCGTTTGTTTGACGTAGCGATAAATGACAATGTGGTGTTGAAAGATTTGGATATCTGGAGTGAAGTCGGACACGATTCGGCGCTTAAGAAAGCCTTCGTTGTAAAAAGTGTAAATGGAAAAATCGTTATCTCTTTCCCTAATGTAAAAGCAAGTCAGGCTATTATTTCAGCAATTGCCATTGCAACCAAAGATAAAAATGCAAAAGGAGCTTCGCCTTCGCCACGAAATATTCAGAACGTTGCAAGTAATTCACAAACTAAAATTGGTTCCTGGCTGGATATCAATTCTACACAATATTCAGATTCTGATGTGGTTTTTATAAAATTACCTTCTGAATTATTTGCTGCCGATTATTTGCAATTGTCATCTAATTCTAAAGTTTCTGGTTCATTCACAACCAAAGAAGATTCAGAAATCTATTTGTTTACCCAATCAAAAGATTCTATTTCTGGTTACAAAAAGTTGTCTGAAACAGCTAAAAATTCAGATAAAGTGGAATTTTCGGTTTTCCATAAAAAAGTAAAAAAAGGAGAGAAAGTTGGTTTTGAAAATACTACAATCGCAGTTGTTCCAACGTACGATATGGGCGAGAAAGACGATTCAAGACCGGTTGTACTTTTAGAAGCCGAGACCGCCAAAACAAACGGAACCGGAATCGAAAAAGGGAATTTCAAAAAAGCGGATTATATTGAATTCAAGGAAAAAACAAACAACAGCATTCAGTTTGAAGTCAAACCGGGCGTTGCGGGAATTTACCTGATGCGTTTCCGATTTATGAACCGAAACGAAACTCCGTTAAAAGTCAAATTCAAAATGGAAGACGCCTACGGAATCCTGATGCGAAATGATACGATTGAGTTTCCTTCAGCAACAGAAAAATGGAAGATATTGAATACAACTTCCGGCGGTTATATTAATGCCGGGACCTATAAAATCACAATAGAATCAGAGGATATGAAAGGTTTGCTTTTGGATTCTTTTGAGTTTCAGTAAATAATTTAAACCATATAAGTTATATAAGGTCATTTTAAGTTTGATTTTGCGTTGTTTTGTCATTCCGACGAAGGAGGAATCTTCGTTGCAAGATCGACAAAGATCGACTTTGATTGTGGAGTTACTTGCGGAGATTCCTCCTTCGTCGGAATGACAAACTGGTCGTAATTGGATTATAATAATAAGTTTATGAATAAAAATATTCTACAAAAAATAACAATTGTATTGGCATTGTCGCTTTTAGTTGCCTGTGCATCAAAAAGTAAAAACGCCAGAATCGTTGAAGATTTCAATCAAAACTGGAATTTCAAATTAGGCGATCATCCAACGGCAATTCAACCTGATTTCAATACTTCCGATTGGAGAAATTTGCAATTGCCACACGACTGGAGTATTGAAGGTACTTTCGATAAAGACAGTAAAACCAAACAGGCACAGGCATTTTTGCCGGCAGGAAAAGGCTGGTACCGCAAAACATTTATACTTCCGGAAGATTGGAAGAACAAAAACGTTTCCATAGAATTTGACGGTGTTTTCAAAAACAGTGAAGTCTTCATCAACGGACATTCGTTAGGAATGCGCCCGAACGGATACATTTCATTTACTTATGAATTGTCGCAATATCTGCATTTCGGAAAGGAAAACGTAATCGCCGTAAAAGTCGATAACGATGCACAGCCCAATTCAAGATGGTACACCGGTTCCGGAATTTACAGAAACGTGCGATTGGTGGCGAGCGAAAAACTGCACGTTGCGAAATGGGGAACGTATGTAACGACTCCGGAAGTTTCGGCAGAAAAAGCATCGGTTCGCTTGGAAGTAATGATTGAAAATAAAACCAATTCCGAAAAAGAATTTCAATTGGTAACTTCTATTTTGGATGCGAATAATAAAGAAGTCGCGAATGCTAAAACAACAGAGAAAATCGATGCGAATTCTAATGCAAAAAAAATCCACAATCTAAACGTAAACCAGCCAAAATTGTGGGATACCGAAAATCCGAATCTGTACAAAATTGTCACTACGATTTACGAAAATTCAAAAGCAGTTGATAATTACGAAACACCTTTAGGATTTAGATTCTTCAATTTCGATGCTGAAAAAGGATTTTCATTAAATGGAAAACCAACCAAAATATTAGGCGTTTGCCTGCATCACGACAATGGAGCTTTGGGAGCTGTGGAGAACATTCACGCAGTCAAAAGAAAACTGAAAATCATGAAAGAAATGGGGGCCAATGCCATCCGAATGTCGCATAATCCGCATTCTTTAGAGATGATGCAGTTATGTGATGAAATGGGATTTATTGTTCAGGATGAATTTACTGATGTCTGGAAAAAGAAAAAAGTAACCAACGATTACCATAAAGACTGGGATGCGTGGCACAAACAGGACTTGGAAGATTTCATCAAAAGAGATCGAAATCATCCATCAGTAATTATGTGGAGTATCGGAAACGAAATCCGCGAACAATTTGACAGCACCGGAATTGCGATTACCAGAGAACTGGCTCAAATCGTAAAATCGCTCGACACCACCCGTCCCGTTACGAGCGCTTTGACCGAGAATGTTATCGAGAAAAATTTCATTTACCAGTCGGGAGCTTTGGATTTGTTGGGATTCAATTACAAACACGAAGATTACAAAGACTTTCCGGTTCGTTTCAAAGGGCAAAAAATACTCGCATCCGAAAGTGTTTCGGCACTCGAAACCCGTGGACATTACGATTTTCCTTCGGATGGCATTAAGGCCTGGCCTCCAAAACACGGCGCCCCTTTTGACGGAAATGCAGACTGGACCGTTTCGGCTTTCGATCAGGTACAATCCTATTGGGGAACAACGCATGAAATGAATTGGAAAACCATCAAAAAACAGGATTTTATGGCGGGAACTTTCATATGGACAGGCTTCGATTATCTGGGCGAACCCGATCCGTATCCGTATCCGGCACGAAGTTCGTATTTCGGAATCGTAGATTTGGCGGGCTTTCCCAAGGATGTCTATTATATGTACCAAAGCGAATGGACGACCAAACCTGTTTTGCATCTTTTCCCACACTGGAACTGGCAAAAAGATCAGGAAGTCGATGTTTGGGCGTATTACAACAATGCCGATGAAGTAGAATTGTTCTTAAACGGAAAATCTCTCGGAAAAAAATCAAAGCAAAATGATGATTTACATATTTCATGGCGCGTAAAATTCGAACCCGGAACGATAAAGGCCATTTCCAGAAAAGACGGAAAAGTAGTTTTGGAAAAAGAAATTCATACTGCCGGAGCAGCTTCCAAAATTGATTTGAAAGTAAATAAATCAACTATCAAAAATGATACTTACGATTTGGTTTACGTCACCGTTTCGATCACAGATAAAGACGGAAATCTGGTTCCGAATGCCGATCATAAAATCGATTTTGAAGTAACCGGAGGCGGTAAACTCGTTGGACTCGACAATGGTTATCAGGCCAATCTGGATTCTTTTAAAGCTTCATCCTACAAAGTGTTTAATGGAAAATGCATCGCCATCATCCAATCCAACGGGAAGAAAGAAAACATTCAGTTAAAAACTTCCACCGTAAACGGAATGTCAGCTACAATACTTGTAAAAGTAGAATAAGAACTTCAAAAAATAATTGTATTCAAAACTCCATTAGCGATAATGGAGTTTTTTTATGCCCGTCATTTTGGCTAATCCAAACTCCAAAATGGCTAATTCTAAGGTTGTACTTCGGCTGATCTTTGCATTATAAATTTAAAACAATCAAAAAATGCAAAAAACAATTTTTATTACAGGAGCTTCATCAGGATTAGGGAAATCAACAGCAAAATTATTTCAAAGCAAAGGCTGGCAGGTAATCGCCACCATGCGTAATCCCGAAAAAGAAACCGAATTAAATCAATTAGAAAATGTAATTCTACTTCCGCTTGACGTTTCAAATTCAGGTCAAATAAAAGCAACAATCAAAAATGTCACAGAGAAATATACTGTTGATGTCGTGTTGAACAATGCCGGATATGGTTTAATTGGTGCTTTAGAATCTTTGAAAGAAGAACAAATCGAACGTCAGATTGAGACCAATTTATTGGGCGTTATTAAAGTTTCAAAAGCTTTTGTATCTCACTTTCGTGAAAAGAAAAGCGGCACTTTTATTAATGTGACTTCAACTTTCGGATTAATGGGTTTTCCGACTTGTTCGATTTACAGCGCTACCAAATTTGCGGTTGATGGTTTTTCTGAAAGTTTAGCGTCTGAATTAGTTCAATTTGGAATTCAGGTAAAAGTAGTCGCTCCCGGCGGAATGCAGACTGATTTTGCTGTGCGATCTATGGAAGTTGGACAACATCCTGCTTATGAAAAACTAACGGCTGAAGTTAGCAAAGGTTACAGCGCAGAAAAACTGGAGAATTACACCAAAGCCGAAGATGTTGCCCAAATTATCTACCAAGCGGCAACTGACAATAAAAACCAACTGCGATATGTTGCCGGGAATGATGCCAATGCTTTGTATGATGAACGTTTGAAATTGGGTGCCGAAACGCAGGTGCAAAATATCAAAACAATGTTTACTTTTTAATTTTAGAATCACATGAAAAATAAAGCGATAGAATTGACTACTTTTAAACTGAATGGTTTTACGACGCAACAATTTATTGATGCGAATGTCGAAATTGATGCATTTTTAAAACGACAAACAGGATTTTGTTCCAGAACTATTTTCGAATTAAAAAAAGGTATTGTGTACGATATGCTCGTTTGGGATAGTACAGAAGATGGAACCAATGCCATGCACAAATTAATGTCGGAACTTAGTGATTCTGTTGTTCACGACATGATCGATCAAAGTACCGTGAGCTGGAATATTACGCCAGTAGAACATTTCGTAAATTTGTAAAACAATCGTACTTCAAAAATGAAAAATCAGCCTAAAATATTCCAGTCCATATCAGAATTGCATAAAGCGATGGGACAGCCAAAACCCATGCATCCGCTAATTAGTGTTTTGGATTATGGCAAAGCGATTTTTGATCCAAAGGATTTTGAGCAGGGCATCATTTTAGATTTTTACAAGATATCTTTTAAAACTAATTTCTCCGGAAAATTGCGTTACGGACATGGTTTCTATGATTTTGAAGAAGGCGGAATGTCATTTGTGGCACCCGGACAAATTTTAAAAATGCATGAAGAAGAAGCCGATTACAGCGGCATGTCATTAAATATTCATCCTGATTTTATTCGACCTTATACTTTAAATGAAAATATTAAAAAGTATGGTTTTTTCTCGTATTCTGCTGCCGAAGCTTTGTATTTATCAGAGAAAGAAAAGGAAACAATTTTGGCTGTTTTTGCTAATATTCAGGACGAACTCGATCAGCGAATTGACAATTTTAGTCAGGACGTAATTATTTCGCAATTAGAGCTTTTGCTGAATTACAGCAATCGTTTTTACAACAGGCAGTTTATTACCCGAAAAGCAGTTAATAACGATGTGCTTTCTAAACTCGAAAACCTGCTCGAAGATTATTTTAATACCGAAAAACCGCTTGAAAATGGTTTGCCAACGGTACAATTTGTGGCAGATGAACTGCAATTGTCATCCAGATATCTGAGCGATTTATTGCGAAGTGTTTCGGGGCAAAATACACAACAGTTTATTCATGATAAACTGATCGAAAAAGCAAAAGAATACATTGCAAAAGGAACCTTGTCTATTTCTGAAATTGCTTATAAACTTGGGTTTGAGCATCCGCAATCGTTCAATAAATTGTTTAAGAAAAAGACAAATGTAAGTCCGGTTGCTTTTCAGGAATTATTCAATAAAAATTAAATTATGGCATCAATAAATTTTGAACAATTAAAAGAACGTTCTTTAAAAATAAGAGCAAAATATCGTGAACTTGAACTTACACATCACGGCAGCGAATGGACGGTTGAAGAAGATGCTTTGGCTTTTTTAACCGATGCAGGTTTGGTTGGACGTCACGTAATGTCTCAGCAAGAAAGATGGCCTAAAGGTAATACAGAAGAAGAACTGAAACATAAATTAGGCGAATCTATTTGGTGGCTTACCGTTTTAGCCGAAAGAATGAATATCAATATTGAAGAAGCAACGGAAGAATTTTTAACTAAAACAGAAGAATTGTTTGAGTAATACGTTTGATTGATTTTCTTCGATTTAGATGAACAAATCAAAAAGCTCCATTAGCGATAATGGAGTTTTTTTGTGGAATCTAGTTTGTTATTTGGGCATATCCCTACGGGTCGGGCTGTCCATTATATCTTTTCTTTTCCTAAAGAAGGAAAAGAAAAGGATGCCATTTCCATCCCTTATGCGGGAGTTGGTTTCAGAAGATGTTAATTTTTAATATACAAATTTGTATATATACAAATTTGTATATATATTTGTCTGAAATAAAAAATGTAATATGATAAATAATATAACTGGTTCTCCTGTAGAAGGCAACAATTTTTTTGGAAGAGAAAAGGAATTAGAATATGTATGGAAACATATTCAAAAAGGAAATTCAATAATACTATCTGCTCCTAGAAGGGTTGGGAAATCTTCTTTAGCAAAAAAAATAATAACGCAGGCTCATGCTGCAGGTTGGAATACTTTGGAAATTAATCTGGAAGAAATTAAATCTGAAGAAGGCTTTTTAAAAGTCTTTATTAAGGAATTACAAAAGCAGGATTGGTGGGAAAAAGCAAAAAGTACTTCTTCCGATTTAATTGAGTCATTACTATCTGGAATTAAACTGTCAGGAGAAGTATTTGGTGTAAAAGGGAGTTTTGAATACCAAAAAGAAAAAGAGGATTCATATGATAATTTAAAAAAGTTACTTAATCATGGAGAAGAAACATTAATAATGGTTGATGAACTAACAGTATTATTAAATAGTTTTATAGAAAGCGATCCTGTTAATGGAAAGAAAAATGCTGAATTCTTTTTGAACTGGTTAAGAAGCTTTAGACAAATTTCAGGAACTAAAATTCATTGGATATTTTGTAGTTCAATAGGGATAGATAATTTTACAAGTCAACATAATTTGAGTCATACATTTAATGATGTTGATCCTTATTCAATTGGGGCATTTAAAAGAGAAAAGGCTAAAGAACTGCTATTTGAATTAGCAAAATCAGATCAAATTGTACTTTCCGAAGAAATAATTGATTATAAATTGGATAAGTTAGGATGGTTACTTCCGTATTTTATACAGATTTTATTTTTTAAATTCTATCATTTAGTACAGGTTGAAGATAAAGAAATTACAAATCAAACTGTTGACGAAGCATACAATTTATTAATAAGCGAAAAACATCTGAACACTTGGGAAGAAAGATTGCAAGAGTACAATGAACTGGAAAATTATGCTCGAGAATTGCTGAAAAGACTTTCAATTAATAAACAAGGAGAGAGTAGAAGTGTTCTTGTTTCTTTTTTAAATACTAAAATTAATGATCCTGAAAAGGCGGATTCAACTTTAAGTAAGCTTCTTTATATGTTGCAAAACGATGGTTATTTAATTGAAGAAGAATTAAAGTATAGTTTTCGCTCTCCGCTGTTAAGAGATTTTTGGTATAATAGATTTTCGAAATAATGGATAAAGTAAAACACATATCATTAAGTCAGTTAGCCTTATATAATCCGCAGAGATTGGATGATGACACAGTTCAAAATTTGTTTGTAGTAAGACAAAAATACTTTCAGCTATTGATGGATAAAATCAATAAAGAAAAACCAAATAGCATTCCCCAGCATTATTTGTTTATTGGTCAGAGGGGAATGGGGAAAAGCACTTTATTGAAAAGAATAGAAGTGGAATTGAGAAAGAATGATTCCAAGTTTATTCCGCTACTTTTTCCGGAAGAACAATACAACCTAAATAATTTATCAGAATTCTGGCTGAACAGTTTAGATGCTTTAGCCGATGTTTTGGAGTTGCTAAAAATGAAAGAGGAAGTTAGGTTAATTGACTCAAAAGTTAAAGAATTGGGCAGTATTAAAGATGATGAAGAATTAGCAACACAAGCTTTTCAATTTTTGATTGAAATGTCAAAAAAAATTAAAAAAAGACCTGTGTTGTTAATCGATAATATGAGTTTTATTTTTGATAGATTAGACAAAAGTGAACAACATAAATTGCGTGCATGGTTGATGCAAAATGAAGCGCCAATTCTTATTGGAGCGAGTGCTGTAGAAATTGAAGAAACTTTTAATTATGGTGCGCCTTTTTATGATGCTTTTCAGATTAGTTACCTAAATAAATTGAGTTTTGAAGAGCTTCTGGATATTTTAAATAATCTGGCAAAATTGACCAATGCGCAGGAAATTTTAGCAAATATTCATGAAGAGATTGCTCGCCTAAAAACTATACATCAGCTTACAGGAGGCAATCCAAGAACAGCTGTAATGCTTTTTAAAATTATCGTTAAAGGATTTTCCAAAGAAATTAATGACGATTTGGAAGCATTATTAGATGAGATAACACCGTTGTATAAAGCTAGATTTGAAGAGTTATCTGTACAAATGCAGATTATTGTTGATGCAATAGCTTTACATTGGGATCCAATGAATCTGGAACAACTGAGAGCCGAAACCAGATTGGAAAACGGTCAACTTTCACCTCAATTAAAAAGATTAGTGGAATTAGGCTGGCTAGAAAAATTAGATGCTTATAAAGCTAAAGGAAGCGCTTATCAAATTAGTGAACGATTTTTTAATATCTGGTTTTTAATGCGCCGAAGCAGCCGTAGACAAAAGAAAGAATTGTATTGTTTGTCTAAGTTTTTGGAAACTTTTTATGGTGATGATTTGCATACAATGGCTAAAAATAGTTTATCAATCGAAAGTAGAAGTTTGAATCATATTACATATAATTTAGCGATGGCAGAAGTTGTAAAAGATAAAGATTTGAAAAAACTACTTACGGATAAATGTTATAAAGATTTAAAAGATGAAGCAAAAGAAAACCCTAATATATACGAACAATTTGGTTTAGAGAATGATGTTAATATAGTTAACGAAATGAATCAAGAATATCTTAACGCTGAAAAGCAGTTATTAAAAGAAATTGAAGCAAATGAGAATAATGCTGAAGCTTGGTTTAATTTGGCTAATATTTATCAAGTTTTAAAGAAAAATCTAGATTCTAAAAAAGCATATTTGAAAACAATTGAATTAAATGACAAAATTGGAGGAGCATGGAATAATTTAGGAAATCTTTATTGGCATGAATTTTTACTACCTGATAAAGCAGAGGAAGCATATTTAAAATCAATAGAAATTGATAAAAATTGTATTGATCCATTTTTTAATTTAGCCTTGTTATATCATTCAGATTTAGGTAAATATCAAGAAGCTGAAGAACTATATTTAGCTGTTATTAAAATGAATGTGAACGATTTAGATGCTTGGAATAATTTAGGCTTATTGTATATGCTAAACTTGCAAAATTATGATAAAGCAGAGAATGCATATTTAAAGGTTATTGATATTAATCCAAATAATTCTGCCGTTTGGAATATTCTGGGGAATTTATACCAAGACCATTTTCAGAATTATGATAAAGCTGAAAAAGCATATAAAAAAGCAATCGAATTAAAATTAGATTCGAGCGTACCAAAATATAATTTAGTATTCTTGTATAGAGACAAAATGAACAGGTATGTTGAAGCTCATGAATATTTTAGTAAATTGGAAATTGATGAAAAAGTTGCAGATAGTTATTGGTTAAATAAAACTTTGTTTGAATTGTATAATAGAAATGAAGGTATTGCAAAAGAATATGTAGAAAAAGCATTTAGCAAATTAGAGTTGTGTCTTCCATTTACTACTCAAGATGATTGGTGGCGTTTTGGATCTGTTACTGTAAAATTAGGATATGGTAATTGGTTTTTATCTATTCTTGAAGAAAATGGATTTGATACAATTTTAGCACCATATTATGTAGCCATAAAAGCATTAACTGAAAAAGATAGCGAAGGTTATCTAAATAGTAAAGCAGTAGAAATACGGGATCCGGCAAGAAAAATAATGGAGATAATGGAAAAGTATTAATCAAATTTTAAATCAAAACCTCATTTTAATTTAATGAGGTTTCGTGTTTACCCTCAAAACTAATTCCCCTCAGTCATATCAATAGTTTTTGGATGCAAACTAACCAGTTGTAAAACAATAGCACTCACAACTACAAATAACAGCAATACAAAAACGTGTCTCATTCCTCCATTATCAGCAGCTTTTCCTAAAAACTCGGTGATAACAGCCCCGGCTGAAATACCGACAAAATTCATAATTCCATATCCGGTAGCCCTGTAGCGTGGCGCAACAAACTGACAAAGAATAGGCATGTTGTTGGTGTCGTATATTCCAAATCCAAGTCCAAAAAGGATAGCGCCAAAAATAATAGCCGCTGTGTCACAGCAGTAGCCAAATAAAAACAATGCCGGAATGGTAAGAAACAATCCAATAGCACTGGTGTAAATTCTTCCTTTAAGATGTTTCATCACCCATCTGTCTGAAATGGCACCACCAATTAAAACGCCAAAAAAGGAAGACATCGAAATGGTTACCGTTGCGATTGGTCCCGCCAGAGACATGTCTAAATGTAAAGTTTCGGTAAATAAGGTGGGTAACCAGTTTTTGGCAGCCCAGCCCGGTAAACTTGGTGAAGCGAAATAAAAGAGTAAAACCCAAAAGGAAATATTACCAAATAATATTCCCAATCCTTTAAACATTTGTCTGAATTCATTACTGACAGATGATTTTTTTGTAGGATCAAAAATGTAAGTTTTCTTTTCCTGTAAAAAAAAGATCAGTATGACACTGTAAAGCACACCGAGTAAACCTACGGAATGAAAGCTGAAATGCCATGAAAAATGTTTAGAAACAGTGGCTCCAAAACCGCCCAGTGCCTGTCCTAGATAAATTCCTGTGGTATGAATTGCAATAGCAAAAGAGCGTGTTTTTTCCTGATGGTAATCTGCAATTAAGGATAATGCGGCCGGAATATAAAAAGCTTCACTAAAACCCATAATGCCACGCAAAATATAAATCTGATTGAAAGTTGTGGCATAACCCATCGCCATAGTAACCCCGGACCAGATAAAAAGACTGGCTATGATGATTCTTTTTCGGTTAAACCGATCCGCTATAATTCCGGAGACTGGACTCATAAGCGCATAGATCCAAAGGAAAATAGCCATTAAGAGACCGAAATTTTCAGCTTTGGCCAATTCAGGAATGTCATCCATCATCGCTGATTTCATGGTAGAAAGCATTTGTCGGTCTAAATAATTCAATAAAGCGACAAACCACAACAAGCCAACAACAATCCATGGATAGGATTTTTTTTCATTCAATTTTGCAATCATTTTCTTTTTTCAAAATAATGGGCGAATATACGAATTCAAACACAACAGGAAATAATTGTTTTTCGATCTGATTTGTTTGTTTTTTTTGCTATTCGATTCGTATATGTTTTCTTTTTTTGAATGATTACAAAAAAGCAAAATGTTGTTTTTTAGCCCCGATCGCAGTGAAAATCTTTGTGTGCCGGGGTTCGGCTCACAAAATTGTAACGAAGAGCGGGACCAATGCTCACTGATAGAGCCTAATCTTTCTGCTCCTGAAATTAAAATATCGGATTCAGGTTATTAACTTGACTTCAAAATAAATTTCACATACAGCACACAGCAGGACACTTACTCCCCATAAATTCATTTATTTAGGATTTCTTAAAAAATTGAAAGACAATGGAAAGAGTTTTTGCAGAATATCTTATCGAAACGCCTTATGATGTAGAACAGGCTTCGGCGGTTTTGGCGGGCGAGCAGTCTTCGGGAACTTTTGTGTCGGTTCCGGGTGAAACCGAAGAGTTGAAAAAACGTTTTGCGGCGAGGGTAGAGGATATTCAATTATTGGATTTGGCAGACGAACCATCCATTCCGGGCGGAAGTATTCCCGGGAAAAAATACCAGAAAGCAAAAGTAAAAGTAAGCTGGTCGATAGAGAATTTCGGCTATAATCTGCCAGTTCTGATCAGCACTTTACAGGGGAATCTATACGAAATCACACAATTTACCGGTTTGAAACTAATGGATTTTGAAGTGCCGGATTCTTTCGCAACTCATTTCAAAGGACCAAAATTCGGAATCAAAGGTTCTAAATTATCCTGTGGCGTAACCGACCGACCAATGATTGGGACTATTATAAAACCAAGTATCGGGATGAGCGTTGAGGAAACCACTGCTTTGGTAAAATCACTGATTGATGCCGGAATCGATTTTATCAAAGATGATGAATTGATGGGGTCAGCTGCTAATTCGTTTTTTGATGACCGTGTAAAAGCGATTATGAAAGTCATTCGTGACAACGAACAAAAGACAGGTAAAAAAGTAATGTATGCCTTCAATATCAGTGATGAAATTGACGAAATGCAACGAAAATACGATTTGATTAAAAAGGAAGAAGGAAGCTGTGCGATGATCAGTATTAATAGTGTCGGGCTTTCGGGAACAAAGAAAATTTGTGATCAGGGGGAACTCGTTATTCACGGTCACAGAAACGGCTGGGGAATGCTAAACAGGCATCCGTTGTTGGGAATTGAATTTCAGGCCTATCAAAAAATTCAGCGTCTGGCAGGAGTCGATCAGTTGCACGTCAACGGCATACAGAATAAATTTTGGGAATCAGATGATTCGGTGGTTACCTCGATAAAATCCTGTTTGAAACCCTTTTTAGGCGGATACGAAATATTGCCTGTAGTATCTTCCGGCCAATGGGGAGGACAAGCCGTAGAAACCTATCGAAGAACCCAAACCACCGATTTGCTGTATATGGCAGGTGGCGGAATTTTGGCACATCCAATGGGCCCAAAAGCCGGAGTAAATGCATTACAGCAAGCCTGGACAGGAGCCGTTGACGGTTTGTCTGTGGAAGAAACGGCTTTGAAATATCCGGAATTTGCCGAGTCGGTAAAGAAATTTTCGAAATAATGAAGAACGATAAATTGCTATTGGCCTATTATGGCGATGATTTCACAGGCTCGACTGATGCCATGGAATTCCTGACGCTGGCCGGAGTGAAAACGATACTCTTTCTGCGAAAACCGAATCAAAAAGACGTAGACCGCTTTTCCGGAATTCAGGCCATTGGTCTGGCGGGAAAAAGCCGATCAATGTCGCCTATGGAAATGGACACAGAACTTTATAGTGCTTTTGAAAATCTGAAAAGTTTTGCCCCAAATCACTTTCATTATAAAGTCTGTTCCACTTTCGATTCGGCGCCACATGTAGGAAACATCGGAAAAGCAATCGAAATCGGAAGCGAAGTTTTCAATCAGAAAACGGTTTTGGTTTCACCATCAGCACCACATTTAGGGAGATTTTGTGTTTTCGGAAATCTGTTTGCCCGAATGGGAACGATCGGAAACGGCGAAATTTATCGTATCGACCGACATCCATCCATGATCAAACATCCTGTTACACCCGCTTTGGAAGGCGATTTGACTTTGCATCTGGCAAAACAAACGGAGAAATCCATCAATCTTGTCAATTTAACAACAATCGAAAAAGGCACATCAGCAGTTCTCGAAGCGGTAGAAAACAACAATGCTGAAATTCTGTTTTTTGACGGTTTCAATTTGGAACATCTCAAAACCATCGGA
The DNA here is from genome assembly GCF_903819435.1 of Flavobacterium salmonis. GTDB lineage: Bacteria > Bacteroidota > Bacteroidia > Flavobacteriales > Flavobacteriaceae > Flavobacterium > Flavobacterium chungangense. Next base: position 82,244 of record NZ_CAIJDP010000046.1, read on the forward strand.
AGTGTTTTTAACCAATTGACAACTGACAAAACATTGTTTTCAGTAGGTTCATCCGGAATCGAAATGGCTTTGGGACTGGCTTGGGAAGACGAAAAAATCATCGGAAACGAAGCGATATTCGAATCAGCAGGAGAAGTTTCGCCCATACTCGTTTTATCGGGAAGCTGTTCTCCGGTAACATCCAGTCAAATTGAATATGCACTCGAAAATGGGTTTCTGGAAATCGCTTTAGAAAGTAAAGCTGTCGATATTCAACGTCAGGAAGCAATTATAAAAAACACCGTTGCTCGAATTGTTGACAATTTCAATCAGGGAAAAAGCACGATTTTGCATACCAGCACAGGTTCAAGTGACCCGCGTATTGCTGAAACAGAGGCGTATTTCAGATCAAAAGGAATTTCGGAAAATGATATTCAGAAACAATGCAGTACTCTTTACGGAAGTGTTTTGGGGAGAATCACCAAAGAAGTTTTAAAAGCAGTTCCACTAAAAAGAATCCTTTTTGCAGGTGGCGATACTTCCAGTTATGCTGCCTCCGAATTGGAAATTCTGGCATTGGAAATGATCGCGCCAATAGCGCCCGGAGCACCGCTTTGCAAGGCCGTTTCGGACAATGAATGGGTTAATAGAATAGAAATGAATTTTAAAGGCGGACAAGTAGGTACGGCCGATTATTTTATAAAAGTATTAAAAGGAGAAAAATTATGAGTGCAAAAGTTTTAGGTTTCGTACATACATCAGCAACATTGGTTCCGTTGTTTCAGCAATTGAGTAATGAGTTTTTAGAGGGAATTGAAACATTCAATATAGTCGATGACAGCCTGATTAAAGACGTAATCAAAAAAGGAAAATTAATGCCCAATACGGCTTCCAGAGTGGTGAGTCACGTTAAACTTGCTGAATCAGCAGGTGCGGATGTAATTTTGGTAACCTGTTCGTCTATTGGTGTAGCGATTGAAACCGCTGCGACATTGAGTAACGTTCCGGTAATTCGTGTAGATCAGGCAATGGCGGATGAAGCAGTACAGATCAGCAATAAAATTGGAGTGATTGCCACTTTACCGACGACTCTTGAGCCAACGAGCGACCTGGTACGAAGAAGAGCCGAACTGGCAGGTAAAAATGCAACAATTACTTCCAAATTATGCGAAGGCGCTTTTGAAGCTTTAATGAGCGGAGATGCCCCAAAACATGACGAAATGGTAGCCAAAGCCCTAAAAGAATTAATGCAAGAAGTTGATGTAATTGTTTTGGCACAAGCTTCAATGGCGCGTGTAGTTGACGGTTTAAGCACCGAAGAAAAACTAGTGCCAATCTTAGCAAGTCCAGCCATTGCCATGAAAAAACTGGCAGAGCTTTATTTCTAACAAAAAAAATCATCATATAAGTTATATAAGGACATTTAAGCTAAGCGCAAAAGGCAACAACTTATATTTACTTATATAACTTATATGGTTTAAAGAAAAGTTTTGAATAAAATAATATGTTTTAATAATGTTTAGTATGCGTAAATATTTTCTTTGGGCTGCCCCACTATTTTTCATCGTTGCCGGTTTCGGCTGGTTACAGCAAATAGAAATTCTTTGGAAATTGGGTCTAATCTTTGGATTTTCCAGTATTGCCATTGGGGTAGGGCATCTGAAAGCATTAAGCGGCTATCAATATACGTTTTGGATTATCACAGCTGTCTGTGCCGGACTAATCTATCCTGATTTTTTCCTGCACGTCGGCAGTTTCGATATGCGCAACAAATGGCTTATTCTGATCATCATCCAAATGGTAATGTTCGGAATGGGAACTCAAATGAGCATTGAGGATTTTACAGGCATCCGAAAATCAGGTAAAGGTGTTCTGATTGGCTTGCTAGGACATTTTACCATCATGCCGATTATGGGTTTTTTAATTGCCAAAACATTTGCTTTTGAACCCGAAATCGCCGCCGGAATTATCCTGATAGGCTCCTGCAGCAGCGGACTGGCTTCCAATGTAATGACGTATATTGCAAAGGGAAATCTGGTTTTGTCCGTAACCGTAACGGCAATGTCTACTTTGGCAGCACCGATTATGACACCTTTCCTAATGAAAATATTTGCAGGAACTCTGGTTGAGGTACATTTTTTCAATATGATGATGGAAATTATCAAAATTGTGCTTGTGCCTTTGGCTGCAGCCATGATTCACGATATTCTGAAAAACTATGGAGCTGTCGCAAAAAGAAGAATTTATGTTTTGACTATTTTTTCAATAATTTGGTTGGCAGTTGTTGTTTTCTTCGGAAATTCTTTTGCTGTATCGGAAGACAGTACAGCAGCTCACGTTTTAGAAATCGTAAATTTCAGCTGTGGTGCTTTTATCGTGGGAGTATTATATTATTTATTGTATAAGGTGTATTCAAAAATTGATATGATTATGCCGTATTTCTCGATGTTCGGAATCATCTATTTTACGTTGGTGACTACCGCTGCGGGAAGAGATAACTTAATTCAGATTGGATTTTTGCTTTTCTTGGCTTCGGTACTGCACAATGGAGCAGGTTACTTTTTTGGTTATTGGCTCAGCAGATTAAGCGGTCTGGACAAAAAAAGCAGCCAGACAATTGCTTTCGAAGTCGGTCTTCAAAACGGCGGTATGGCTTCCGGATTGGCAGGAGCGATGGGAAAGCTGGCAACCGTTGGTCTGGCCTCAGCGGTATTCAGCCCGTGGATGAATGTTTCAGGTTCTCTACTCGCTAATTACTGGCGAAAAATAGGCAATCCCGAAGAGGAAACTACTACTGATATACATTAGAAAATAACAACTCCATTTTAACGATGGAGTTTTTTATAGGATTTAGTTTTATAATTTGGGCATAACCACAAGGGTCGGGCTGTCCATTGTATCTTTTGTTTCCTAAAGAAGGAAACAAAAGGATGCCATTCCCATCCCTTATGCAACAAGCAGTTTCATAATCAGGTTTTGGTTGATTTGTTTAAAATTTGTACTAAAAATAATATTATATTAGCAGTATAATGTTAAAAATTGAGACGCAAAATAAAACATATATGATAACGGTGAAAGTAACCTATACAGTAAAATCTGAGTTTGTAGCAACAAACAAAGAGAATATTAACAAATTTCTGAGCGACTTCAAAAAATTGAACCCGTCTGAATTTAGTTACAACGTTTATTTACAGGAGGACGGAATAACTTTTCTTCATTTTTCAACCTACAAAAATGAAGAAATACAAAAGCAAATCCTCAATATTCCATCTTTTAAATCTTTTCAGGAACAAAGAGATAAAAGTGGATTAGATAACACACATAAAGTTGAAATTTTAAGTCTTGTAGGTTCTTCGACTGATCTTTTATAAAATTGGTGTAGAAAAGTGAAACATTAAAAATGTTGATGATCATTCAAATTAAAATTATGAATAAAAAATATTTCGTTTCAATTATAGCAGCATTTTTTGTTCTGTTGCAGAGTTGTAACAATTCCAATAAAAGTCAAACTCCTATTGAAAAAGAACAGGTTTCAATCAAAGAAGAAAAGAAATCAGAGGCAGTAGGGCGAAATTTAGAAACCCGAAAAACAATAGCCGATTTTATTCCGGTTGGTTACAAGATTTTTCAGGAAATTAAAGGAGATCTCAATAAAGATGGAGTAGAAGATCGCGTAATAATCATCAAAGGAACCAATAAAGAAAACATTATTACAGATGAATATCGTGGTGAATTAGATCGCAATAGAAGAGGAATAATTGTGCTTTTTAAGGAAAACGGCAATTACATTCAGGTAGTAAAGAATTATGATTGCTTCTCGTCTGAAAATGAAGATGGCGGTGTTTACTTTGCACCTGAATTAGACGTTAGTATAGAAAAAGGAAAACTCTATGTGCACTATGGTCACGGAAGATACGGATATTGGACTTATACTTTTAGATTAAAAAACAATGATTTCGAATTGATTGGATATGATTCGAGCGACAATTTCGGACCAAGAATTGATAGCGAAACCAGTATTAATTATTTAACAAAGAAGAAAGTAACTAAAACAAATACCAACCAGGAGGGAGAAGGTGGCGATGAAGTATTTGAAGAAAAAACAGAAAAAATAAAAGTGAATAAACTGGTTCAGTTATCAAAAATTAAGGATTTTGATGAGCTTGAAATGTAGTTAGTCAAGATGCATAAATTTTATAATCTTAAATTAAATAAAAATGAAAAAAATCAGTATTGCCCTGTTGGCAATTTTAGCAGTAATTTTAGTTGGATGCAGTGGTTCAGATAGCTATCGAGGTTCATGGAAAGCAACCGATTCGAAAGGTGTAAAGTCTGATTTGTTTTTCAATGCCAAAGATTTTACGGTAACAAACAACAGTGGAAAAAAAGAAAAATTTGAATATACCCAAAATTCTGTTGAAGTTATAAATTCAGTTTCTACCTATGGAATTCAATTGGAAGATGGAAGAGGCTATAAAATCAGTTTTCCGAAATCAGATGACGAAAGTATAGGGATAATTACGGATCAAAATGGAAATCCGTTATACGCCATCAGCAGAAAAAAATATATCAAATACGAAGATATTTTTAAATTGAATTAAGATAGAAAATAGCTTTGTTTGTTGTTTGGTTTGTTATAAATAATTGACTACAAGTATTTTGTGTTTATTTTTTTTTGTAACTTGTTTCCTGTTTAACCTATAATCTAAAATCATGAAAAAATCTAACTTATTTATTTATGTGATTGTATTATTAGCAGTATTAATGGTTTCATGTCATAAAGGACGAAACAAATTGGTAAATTCATGGAAAATCACCAATGTGGAAGCAAAATTACCGCTTTCGGATTCTTTAAAAAATGAAATTCTTACTAAAGGAACCTTAACTTTTACAGAAGACGGACATGTAACAGGTTATCTTCAAAGTGAAATAACGGATGGTACTTTTGTTTTAAGTAAAGGAGGGAAAAGTTTAGTGATTAAAGACGAAACGGGAACTCCTTACCCTTGCGAAAGCACTATTACAAGTGACAAGCTCATATTAGAAAGTAAAGAGATGAAAATTACACTAGATAGAATATAATAATTAAAAACCTCCCAAATCAATTGATTTGGGAGGTTTTTAATTACCTGTTTGGATGAGATTTTTTTTAAATAGTAATGATTTCTCAATTTCAGAATCAAGCCTAATTATTGTTTTTTGAAACCGCAATTTTGCCTGCTTCCATAAAAAACATACTCGAAGCTCAAAGAGATATAGACCAAGTGCTTCTATAGCCCATTTACCTGTTTTTCCATAGAAAATATTTCAGAACTGTGTGCCTTAAAATAGCGACTAAACAATTGAAAGAGTATACAGCCGTCGCAATTATGGTTCTGAAATCAATTAAAATAACAATTGTAGTAACGCTTCACCTCCTGATATTCCATAGACAGGAAAATCAGAAAGTCCTTTTTTTGAAAGCATTGTTTTAATGAATTTTAAACGTCACTAAATTTCGAAATACGAAGGAAGAGTATTAAAACGCTAACCACACTAGAATTGTTTTTCGGCGATTTAAAGCATATTTAGATAAAATGATGCGGGTAATTTATCAAAAAAGTAATTAATTTTTGTAGTAAAATTAATTTTATATTAGCGCATAAGAAAAGCTGACTCATAACTTTAGATGATTTGTATATCAATACTTAAAAGTTTACTGAGAGACTATAGCTGTAAACCGTTATTTTAATCTGAATTGCTGAAAAAATGGAATCAATTAACCAAAAATAAACAATATTGATGAATGCTGTACTTTGGGAAGAAGTTTTAAAATTTGAATTGGATAATCCAAATGATGAATATGGTTTTTTGATTAGATTAGCTTTTGAAAATAAATGGACTCTACATTTTGCGAAAACGGCAGTCCTTGAGTATAAAAAATTCATGTATCTCGCTGCTGTTGCTAATGAAATGGTTTCACCTTCAGAAATCGTCGATATTGTCTGGCATCAACACCTCATTTTCACGGGTTCATATTCTAATTTTTGCTCACTATTGTCTAAAAGGATTGAACATATTCCGTCGACTCATAACCGGTCTGAGGCGCAAAAATTCCATAAGGCTAAAGAAAAGACAAGAGAATTGTATGAGCAGAATTTTGGAAAACAACCTCAGGAAATTTGGGAATATTCGAATGCACTTGATTCTTTAGGTTTGGATAGAAGCAAGATTGAAATTGTCAGACTTAAAAAAGTGTTTTTAGGATTATTTGCACTTCTCATTTTTCCAATTTATTATAGTGTCAAGCCAATTTTAATAGAAATTCAGAATCCTGAATTTTTGATTTTTTATATTTTATTGTTTGCAGCGGTAATCACTTTGTTGATGCGCTTTGTAAAAACAGCCTTAAATTCCTTTTATGAGAATATAAAAGCAAATTTAATTTTGTTAAATCTTAGTCCTTTTGAACTTGTTTTTCTTCAAAAAAACAAATTAGAATTTGTTATTCACGGGGTTGTAAATAATTTAATCAGCAATAATAAAGTGGAGGTTTTAGGGAATAATAGGCTGAACCTCATTGATGAAGGGTTAACTGATAATAAATATGAAAATTGTGTTATTGAGATCATGAAAGAATATGAGCCCATGCCTTATCCTCAATTGTTTAAAATAGTATCCCAAAAACCAATATTTGGACAATTAGAAAAAGCAGTTGTCGGAATTAGGCAAAAAATTACAGAATCTAAGCAATTTATGCAAATTATAAAAAGGGCTATGTTGATTTTGGGTCTGGTTTTAAGTATTGGTTTTAGCAGATTTATTTCGGGTGTTTTGAGAGATAAACCCGTTACTTTTTTGCTTTTTGTGCTTTTTGCATTAGTGATAATATCTAATTTTTATTTTCACAAAATAATAGATTACTTGTTTAGTGATACAATTCCTATGTCTTTTAAAGATGAAAAAAAGAGTACTGAAGCTGAAAAAGACTGGCAATGGAATTATTTTCTGTATGGAGAAGTGATACTGGCAACTTCTTTCATTCCTTTAACAGGTTATATAAACAGAAATGCAGGTTCAAACGGAGGATCTGGCTGTGGAAGTTCTTGTGGTAGTTCCTGTGGCGGGTGTGGTGGAGATTAAGAAGAAAAGAAGCTACTCATTACTGAAACAGCTTCTTTTTTTGCTATCGAATTATTTTTAAATATCCGCTATAGATGTCGTCCTTAATAGAGGTTCTCATGTACATCATGTTTTCGTCTTTTGTTTCAAATTCAAATTGAATTAACCCGGCATCACAATAATAAAACACGGACACATCATCCGGAAATTCAAGATTTGAAATAGGTAAGGTTGTTAGTTTTGCTTCGAATAATAGTTTACCATTCTCTAAATCTATCTGAAAAAGTTTTCCTTTACGGGTATAGCCCCAAAGCGTATCATCATGTTCAGTAATGTATTGAATATTATCTTCCATAAAATCAGTTTTCCATATCTGAGTACCTGTTTTTGAGTCAACAGAATATACAGAAGAAACTGTTGAACCTTGTGTCCCAAAATATATTTTTTTGTCTTTGCAAAATATACGTTCCTTAATGTTGTATTGATTTTCGTCTAATTTAAATTGCCACAGGTTATCTAATTTATTAGGGCCTAAAGCAAAAAGTACATCCTTTTCATTTGCTATAAATACATTTTCACCATCTGTTACAGGTTTTCCGTTCATAGCGGTCTCGAAACTTCTTTGAGAGAGAGGTTTACCTGTGTTTGCTTCAAAACTGTAAAAACAGGATTCACTTGGTGTAAAAATTTTATTGTCAAAATAGAGAACCGGAATATCGTTATTTAAGCTGTCAAACTTATAATTCCATACTAAAGCTCCATTTTTTATATCAAGAGCATAAATATTGCCGTTCTGAGCATTTACATAAAGTTTTCCATTATTTACGATTGGAGTTTGATTTTTGAGTATGATCTTATCTGTGCTATTTCCTATTCTGGATTTCCAAAAAACATCACCACTTTGGTTGTCAATTGCGAAAATTTCACCGTTAATAAAAGGAACGTATACAACTCCGTCATGTAGCGTTACTGCATTTGCACACATTTCTGTATAGGAATCAGTTGCTTTTACAGTCCATACAATTTGTTCGGAATCTAAATCAAATGAAAAAAGGTTGCCATCGTAATCATAAATCAGGATTCCATTATCGTATAACGGAACTTTTGCGAACGGATTTATGATTTTGTTTGTGACTACATCATTAATTGGTGAAACTTCCTCATTAGAAGGATTCGTTTTGCCAGGTTCTGAAACGGTTGGCACTTGTCCAAAGACATTTATAACTGTAAATACAAATAAAAGAATTATGAGTTTTTTTTTCATTTTTAAAGTTTTGGTTGATGAATTGATTTCTTTACAGCAATAAAGTTGCCAAACAAAACAATATCTATGTCAAATGTAATAAAAAATTATTACAGCGTTTTTAGAAGAAAATAACCTTGGGGAAAATCCTGTTTTTTAACAGATGAGATGTGAATACACTCAATGTCTTCTTCTAAAGTAATTTAGGGTAATGTGGTACTTTACTGACTGCTAATTTCAAGCTTATATCCTTTGCTGCGTATAACAACAATGTTGATATTTGGATCTGATTCTAGTTTTTTTCTAAGCTTAGATATAAACATATCCAAACTACGGCCTACAACAACACCTTCATCTTCCCATATCTCTTTTTGCAGGCGGCTTCTCTCTATGGTCGAGTTGGGTGACAATGCAAAGATGAGCAATAAACGGGTTTCCGTTCCGGTCAGGTCTGTTGTGTTTTCATTTATAATGAGCTTCCGATTCTTCGCGTCGAACAGCACCGAGCCTAAAGTGTACATATTAGTGTATTGACTCTCGGGCAAAACTTTTCGTGGCTTAACAGATCTCAAAAAAATAAATCCGGTAAATACTAAAAATGACAGGCTGCCCAGAAGATATCCGTTTTTTGCAGTATTTATTCCCGTCGGTTTGAATTTAATATTCATCATGTAACATGCTTTGGGTTGCTTTCTTCCTATACATGTTACAATATCATCTTTTTTATTTTTGGAGATGGCATATCCATAAACTATACTGGAGTTGCCGCAGTTCAGGATGTTAACAACATAATCACTTGCGAGCGGGTCTTTTGCCAACAAACGCCGGGTTATATTCACTAGTGAGGACGGTTGAAAAGTAAGATCGTTCTCAAACCTGATCTGGTATTCATTTTCGGCGATCTTTTTTACCGCTAGCACCCTTGATATACTATCGCCCGACTCTAAAAGTAGTTCGTGTCCAATCTTGCGGAGTAAAACTTCTCTTTTGGCAAAGTCAAAGTCTTCATGATCTTCCATACTGAAAGCGGCACAGATTATACAGATAAACGAAAGTAATAGTGACCCGAACACGTATTTGCGTTTTCCTGAGATTAGATTTCGACTAAGTTGCATTGTGTCAAGTTTTTATTTACAAAGTTTACATTTTTATTTACAATTTTAATCTCTCAAACCGAAAAATATCAAAGTAATTTCGCTGCATAAACTTTAAGAGATAAAACTATATTATTAATTAAATCTACAAAAAACATGAAAAAAATAATCTATGTGTTGATCTTACCTCTGGTTGTGGTAAGTGGACTTGTATTTAGCTTCGCTCCGTTTCCCAATGGCTCGGATGCTAATCGTGAAATTAAAAACGAGACTTCTAAAAAGTCAATCCCAAATCCCCTCTCTGCTGCTGAAAGAAAAACGGTGTTAAAAAAATGGGAGGCTACCCCTGATGGTATAAGGTACAAAAAATGGGAAGCATCTCCTGCGGGTAAAAAAGTGTATGCAAGTGCTGCCAAAATAAGGATGGCTGTCAGGGATTATACCAATATGAAGGGAGTTGTAACGTCTCTTTCTCTTCCACCAGGTTCAAGATTAGGTTTCGGAGTGATGGTCAGGATTAATGGGGATGATTATATACTTAGTTTTGGGTCGGAAAAGTCTGATAATAGTTTTTTAAACTTTAACAATCAATTTCAGCAATTGCATAAACTGAAAGTTAACGACAAAATAATTATAAAAAGCCATGCGGTATCACATGCTCCCAAGTATTTATATCCAATAGTATCGGGAGATTATGTAGAATTAGATAGTAAAATAATTTATAAGCGTGCACCTCGCAACGGCGGTTGCTGAGTAAATCAGGAAAATTCTATGACCTTTTAGCTGATCAGGCTATATCGGATTCTATTGAATTTCATATTAAGATCACCGCAAAAAAAATCTGAATACTGAATGTGTTATTATGATGACATCATTCTATTTATGCTTAAAAAATGCATTGATTCGTTTTGGCATTGATTTCAAACTTCTTCTGTCTTTTTTGGAGGAAAAAATTGGCATAAAAAAAAGCCTCTCAGTTGAGAGGCTTTTTATGTTGGTCTACAAGGACTCGAACCTTGAAAGACTGCACCAAAAACAGTTGTGTTACCATTACACCATAGACCAATAATAGAGCGGTTAAGCGAGTGCAAATTTAAAGCTTTTTTTAGTTTGCGCAAATTTTTTGGATAAAAAATTTAATTATTTTTTGTTTTTTTTTCTTTCGAATTCGTAATAAAGTTACAAGTATTTCACAAACAGCAGGTTACTTTTGCTAAATACTTTTGTAGAATTTTTTGTTAATGCTCGTTTCTTTACACAAAAAAACATTTTCTTTGTAACATAGAAAACATACAAAATTTTAACATCTAAATATGGCACAATTCAATTTCAATAAATGGAATACAATTATTGGTTGGTTTGCATTTGCAATCGCTTTAATTACCTACACACTAACTGTTGAACCAACCATGAGTTTCTGGGATTGTGGCGAATATATTGCCACAGCAGCTAAACTTGAAGTTGGCCATCCACCAGGAGCACCGTTATTTCAAATGATGGGTGCCTTTTTTGCGATGTTTGCTTTAGATAATCAACATATTGCTGTAATGGTAAATATGATGTCTGTTTTTTCAAGCGCTTTTACTATTTTGTTTATGTTTTGGTCATCCTCAATGATTTTAAAAAAAATCATTGCACGTTTTGCAGAAATCGATCAAAATAATTCAATTGTAATATTGGGAAGTTCTTTTGTTGGGGCTTTAGCGTATACGTTTTCAGACAGTTTTTGGTTTAATGCTGTTGAGGCTGAAGTTTATGCCATGGCTTCTTTATTAATCGCGTTGCTTTTTTGGCTTGGATTGCGTTGGGAACAGGATATGGATAAACCAAAAGGAAACAAATGGTTATTAATCATTTCTCTTGTTGTTGGACTTTCTTTTGGGGTTCACTTTATGGCTTTATTGACAATTCCTTCTATAGGATTTCTTTATTACTTCAAACACTACGAAAAAGTTACTATAAAAAACTTCATTATTGCCAATGTTGTAGTGATAGGTATTTTGTTGTTTATCTTTAAATTACTTCTTCCTTTAACAATGGCTTTTTTCGGTAAGACCGAAATTTTTATGGTTAACAGTATGGGACTTCCTTTTAACTCAGGAACCATTTTCGTTGCTTTGCTCTTTATTGCTTTCTTTTATTTTGGTTTAAAATTTACCAAACAAAAAGGGCTCATTTTCTACAATACCATTATTCTTTGCATCTTATTCATTTTAATTGGTTTTTCTACCTGGATGATGCTGCCTGTACGCGCAAATGCCAATACAGTTATCAACGAAAACAAACCATCAGATGCTATAGAAGTTCTTGCTTATTATAATCGTGAACAATATGGAGTAAATCCTTTATTTTATGGCCCTCAATACACCGAGGTTTTTGCCGGATTAGATGCCAAAACCCCTTATTTGGACAAAGCGCCTAATTACGAAAGGGATTATAAAACCGGTAAATACATCATTACGAATAATTATAAAAATGCAGATCAAAATAGTGATGATAATCAAAAAACAATTCTGCCTAGAATGTGGAGCACAGAAACAGCCCATATTCAAAATTACATCAACTTTACAAATCCGCCACAATTTAAAATAAACCCTAATTACCCTTACGAGGATGATTTAGCAAAGTACGGAATTGATGCTAGTCAGTTAAGTGAAGATGAATACAATAAAGCCACTGCTCAATTACGTAATGAAGTTGAGAAAACGGTTCACGAATTCAGACAGGCTTATGCTCAAAAGCAAATTGATAACGAAGGGTATATCAAGTTTTTAAGAAGTTATGGGGACTATTTAATTATCGAAAAACCAACAACTGTTGATAATTTCAGTTTCATGTTTGAATATCAGTTTGGATATATGTACTGGAGATATCTGATGTGGAATTTCGTTGGAAGACAGAGCGATGTTCAGGGAAAATATGATAATTTAGACGGAAACTGGATCAGCGGAATCAAAGCTTTAGATTCAGTACATTTAGGCTCACAAGACAATCTGCCTTCTGACGTACTAAATAATAAAGGACGAAATGCCTACTATTTTCTTCCTTTTATCCTGGGATTAATAGGATTGATGTATCATGCCAATAAAGATCTTAAAAGTTTTTATGTTCTTTTGGCGCTGTTTCTGTTTACAGGAATTGCACTGAAAATTTACTTAAACGAAAGGCCTTTTGAACCTCGTGAAAGAGATTATGCCTTGGTTGGTTCTTTTTATGTGTTTGCAATCTGGATAGGATTTGGAGTGTATTCATTATATGAGACCATTCAAAAATATCTGGCTCCAAAAATTGCCGGTCCAATTATTATTGCCGGAAGTTTATTGGCAGCCCCTGTTTTAATGGCTTCTCAAAACTGGGATGATCATGACAGATCAGGCAAATATACAGCTGTTGCAATGGCAAAAGCATATCTGAGTTCATGCGACAAAGACGCTATTTTATTTACCATTGGAGATAATGACACTTTCCCATTGTGGTATGCACAAGAAATTGAAGGTATTCGTACCGATGTAAAAATTGTAAACACAAGTCTTTTTATGACCGACTGGTATATTGACCAAATGAAAGCCAAAGCATATGAGTCAGATCCTTTACCAATATCTTTTACACATGATGAATATGTTGGAGATAAATTAGACTATGTAGCTCATATTCAAAAAGTGGAAACACGTTGGAATATTAATGATTTCATTACTTTTATTAAGCATCCTAAATCGACTGTTACTTTACAAAACGGTCAAACCATTCACTTTTTCCCAACTAATAAAATAAGGGTTCCGGTTGATAAAAATACAATTATCAAAAACAAAGTGATTAATCCTAAATACAATGATTCTATAGTTCCCTATTTGGATATAGATATTAAAGGGACTTCGATATATAAAAATCGCCTAATGATGTTAGATATCTTAGCAAATAATAACTGGAAGAGACCAATTTATTTTAGCGGCGGTGCTTTTGATGATGAAGATTATTTATGGCTGAAAGACTACTTACAGCTTGACGGAATGGTATACAAATTAGTTCCAATCAAAAATACACCTTCAAAAGATGGAGGGCCAATGGATATGGGGCAAATTGATGCTGATAAAATGTATGACATCGTAACAAAATGGGATTGGGGTAATAGCAATGGAGATATTTATCATGACCCTGAAACCAGAAGAAACAGTATTACTTATCGTACCAATCTTTCTCGTTTAATGAATCAGCTTATTGCTGAAGGCAAAATCGACAAAGCTAAAAACATAATCAATCTTGCCATGACGAAAATGCCGTTAGACAAATATGGATATTATTCATTAGTAGAACCTTTTGCGGGCGGTTATTACAAAGTAGGAGAAAAAGAAAAAGCCCAGGATTTGCTAAATAAATTGGTTCAAAAATACAAAGAGAACCTGAATTATTATGGAACCTTAAGCGGTGCTGATCAATCTGATCTGGCCATTGACATAATAACAGATATAGAACGTTACAGAAGCTTGCTTCAGGTTATGAAAGAAAATAAAGACAACGCTTTTTATAACAATCATAAAACAACCTTTAATACGTATGTAAATGTATTTGAACGTTTTGGTCGTGAAAAAGAATAATATACGAAAAAGATACTGATTAAAAAAATGCAGCGCTGTTAGATAAATAGCGCTGCATTTTTTAATTTTACATATCTCTAAATTGTTTCAAAATGAGCTTTTATTGGGTCAAAACAAATTCATTTATAAAAAGGGTATTTTCTAAATATTGTTGGGATATTCCAAACAAAGAAAAGAAAATATACCTAACATTTGATGATGGTCCGACTCCCGAAGTTACAGACTGGGTTTTATCTGAATTGAAGAAATTTGATGCAAAAGCGACTTTTTTCTGTATTGGAAAAAACATTAATGCAAACACTTCTTTGTTTGAAAAATTAATTTCAGAAGGTCATTCAATAGGAAATCACACCATGAACCATGCAAATGGATGGAAAAGCAAAACAAATGATTATATTGAAAATGTAAAAAATTGTGCTGCTGTATTGGCCGGGAAAAAACTGAGTAGCTCACTATTTCGTCCTCCTTACGGAAAAATCAAAAAGACACAATCTAAAATCTTACGAAATTTAGGCTATAAAATAGTGATGTGGGATGTTTTAAGTGCCGACTTTGATCAAACTATTACACCTGAAAAATGTCTGGAAAATGTTACTAAAAATGTAAAATCCGGAAGCGTAATTGTTTTTCATGACAGTATAAAAGCATCACAAAATTTAAAATTTGCACTACCTAAGACTTTAAGCTATCTAAAAGAAAATGGATTTGTATTTGATGTTGTCAGCTAAAACAATCCCTGGTTTTTCATTAGCCAAGCTGTTCCTGAACGATTCCAATAATGGTATTAGCATCCAATTCACCGGATTGTCTCCAGATCATTTGGCCTTCTTTATAGATCATCAGAGTTGGAAGTCCTTTAATTCGTAGAGCTTCTGCTAATTCCTGATTTTTATCAACATCTATTTTAATTACCTTGGCTTTATCACCAAGCGCTGCTGCTACATCCTTGATTACAGGATGCATAGAAACTGATGATTCGTTCCAGTCGGTGTAAAAATCTATTAACACTGGAACCTGAGCATTTATTAGTTCTCCAAATTTTGACATAAAACCAAAAATTTAAATTTTTAAATCTACTAAAAAGAGATTAACATTATACAAATGTAGCATTTTTACCGAATTAAGCCACATTGTTACCCTTTTTTAGTTCAATAACCGTGATTTCCGGCATAATACCAACACGCCCCGGATAGGCATGAAAACCAAATCCTCTGTTTACATAAATGTACCTTCCTAAATTTTCGTAAAGCCCTGCCCATTGCTTGTAAATGTATTGTGCCAGACTCCATTTAAAATATCCTGGAATTTCAATACCAAATTGCATTCCATGAGTATGTCCTGATAATGTTAAATGGAAGTTTTTAGGGTGGTTTTTAATTTCGGCCTCCCAATGGCTTGGATCGTGACTCATTAAGATTTTAAAATCATTCTGAGCAACTTCTGCAGACGCTTTATTTAAGTCTCCGGCTTTCTTAAAATTCACCCCCCAGTTTTCTACTCCTATCAACGCCATTTTATCATTCCCTTTTTGAATATAAGTATGCTCGTTCAGCATTAATTTAAAACCAATTTGTCCGTACAGGTTTTTTATTTCCTGAAAATTTTCATCCTTTTGTTTCTCTGAAGGCCAGGTAACATATTCTCCATAATCATGATTTCCTAAGATCGAAAACTTGCCGTATTTGTACTCTTTTATCCGGTTAAAAGCATTGATCCAGGGATGCATTTCTTTAGCATGTGTATTAACAATGTCCCCGGTAAATAAAATCATGTCAGATTCCTGCTCGTTAATTAAATCGATAGCATAATTTATTTTTTCTGAATCGTCAAAACTCCCACTGTGAGCATCTGAGATCTGAGTAATTTTAAATCCATCAAAAGCATCCGGCAAATCAGGAAAAAAAATAGTTTGTTTAAAAACTTTAAAATTATATTTTCCTTCAAAAATTCCGTAAATCAACGACAAAAAAGGAACTGCAGCCAATCCTAAAGCAATTTGACTAACAAACCTTCGTCTGTCCGGCATCATTTCTTTTCGTGGTGCATTATACATGAAATAGTTTAAGATACTGGCGCCTATTCTAAAAATGTCTTCTCCAAACAAAATAAGCGTAATTACAATTTTAGGAACATAAACCAATAACATTAAACCCATTGTAAACATGGTATATTTGGTTTGCCCAACTGAACGGTCAAATTGCGTAAAAGAATAGATAATAAAAACTAAAAGTAATACACTGATTAGCTGATAAGCCATTAAAACCCATCGTAATTTGATTAAAGTGCGCAAGGCCTGGTAAGAATAGAACTCAATAAATAAAAAAAGAGCACACAGAATTATAAAACGAAGAATCATTATTTACAGTTTTAAACAAAGTAACAAAGAATGAAAATTTTACCGCTTTCTATTATCAAAATTTTAACTCAATAAACAGCAAAAAGCTGATGAATTACTCCATCAGCTTCCGCTACAATTTTTTTTTTTAACCTTTTATAATCCACAACAAAG
The DNA here is from genome assembly GCF_903819435.1 of Flavobacterium salmonis. Lineage (GTDB taxonomy): Bacteria > Bacteroidota > Bacteroidia > Flavobacteriales > Flavobacteriaceae > Flavobacterium > Flavobacterium chungangense. The sequence goes on from NZ_CAIJDP010000046.1 coordinate 98,762, forward strand.
TCTGACTTGCAAACTTTACTGTTTACTTTTGAACTTTTGCAGCTTCTGGCTTAACAGCATTAGTTTCTGTTTTTTTGTCAGCTTTTGCTTTTTTATGTTCTTTCTTATTAGGCTTAGTAGCCTTAACTTCTTTTGATGCTGTTGTTTGAGCAGGAGTTGTTTGGGCATTTACCATTGCAGCTGTTCCTATAACAAACACTGCAAACATTACTAACTTTTTCATAATTGTCTATTTGTTTAATTTGTATTGTTTCATTTATTTGATTCAAAGATAGAATCGCTAAATGAAGACAAAATGAAGATTGAGGTTTTCAGGAAAAAAATTAACTTTTAATTTTATCTTCAGTTTCGGAAAACAATAAAGTGAATGTTGTTCTCTTATTTAAAATAGAGAAAATCTTAATTTCAATATGATGAAAAACAGCGATACTTTTAGCAATAGCCAATCCAAGTCCCTGTCCTTCCTGATCAGAACTCACTCTTGCAAATCGGTTAAAAATATTCTCGATTTGAGATTCACTTAACCCAATACCGGAATCTTCTATCGCAATAAAATATTGATTGTTTAAAAAACCATCAGAAACCATAATGCTTCCATTAGTTTTATTATACTTTATGGCGTTTGTAACCAAATTATAAAACAGGATATGAATTAAGGTTTTATTTCCTGTAAAAGAAAAATCATCTTTCATTTTATTGACAAACGCAATTCTTTTATCATCAATTCGATCCTGAAGATCTTCTTTCAGATCATTAATTATTTCCTTAAAATTAATGTGTTCATTTGATTCGTATTGGTTATTTTCAATTCTTGAAATCAGTAATAAATTATTGATAATTTTTTTTAACATGTCTAACGTTTTCAAAGAACCTGCAATTTTATCAATGGCATTGTCATCTAAAGATTCATTTTGCAGCAAATTTTCCAGTTTATTTTTTAATAAAGCAATTGGCGTTAAAAGCTCGTGGGAAACATTCGAAATAAATTGTTTTTCTTTTTTAAAAACTTCAGCGATACGATCCATCATTTGATTCAAAACAAAATCAAGTTCTTTAAAATCTCTGGATTTTGCATTAATAGGCGTGTGATCAAAAGCTTCCGGTTCGTTGACACGCCTTATTTTAGTATCAATAATTTTATAAAAAGGCTTCAGTAAATATTCGATATAAACGGTATCCGCCAAAAAAGTAATCAAAAGAATAACAACCAAAACGATAATAATAAAAAGCCTAACACTAAACGTAAGGTCGTTTACTTCGCTGAGACTACTTCCAATTTCAAGCTGATAATCCTGATTTCCATAAGTAAAATGATATTGCAGAATTCTATATTCATTTTCTTCTCCTTCTATAATTCGGTTATCATTACTAAAAGTTGTTTTTTTCTGACTGGGTTTTGAAGACAATCTGGAAAGAACCAAAAACTCGCTGTGTAAAGTAGTAAACTGCGAATATGTTTCGGTCGAATCATCTGAATTTTCTATAAGATCATTAATTTCCTTTTGATTGAGGAGGTCAATAAATTTTTTCTTTTTTTCGATCAATCCATTATTTATGTGCCGATACACAACATTTTCAACCAAAATGGGCAGCATTAACCACAAAACCAAAATAACCAACAGTCTTGTCAGTGCATTAAAAATGGCTAATTGATGTTTTATTTTCACAAAAAATTATTTATTCATTAATTCTATACCCAACATTGCGAACTGTTTCGAACCAATCTATCGAATTGTGCTTGTTCAATTTCTTTCTGAGATTTCGTACATGAACGTCAATAAAATTCGAATCTGAATTTACCTCCAAAATGTCTCCCCAAATATGTTCCGTTAATTGTAGTCTTGTAATTACCCGATTTTTATTTAAAACCAAATATTGAAAAATATCAAACTCTTTTTTGGTAAGGTTTATTGGTGTTTCGTTGTAGCTTACTTTGTAATCCTGAAGCTGAAGTATAAATCCGTGGATGCTTAAATTATTTAAAGTAAAACCATGAATTCTTCGAATAACAGCAAATAACCTGGCTGCCAATTCTGTCAACGCAAAAGGTTTTGTCAAATAATCATCAGCACCAAGGTGAAGACCATTGATTCTGTCATCTAATTCTCCACGTGCAGTAATTACAATCACGGCTATTTTTGATTTTGTTTTTCGAATGGCTTTCAAAACCTCAAAACCATCACCGTCAGGCAATCCTAAATCCAGGAGCATTGCATCATAATCATTACTGCCAAATTCCTCCAATGCATCTTCGCAATTATTTGCAATTTTACAGATATATCCTGTAGTACAAAGAAAGTCGTAAACTTCTCCGGCAAGCTCTTTATTATCCTCAACAATCAAAACATTCATAAAAACAACAATTTAAGCACAACTAAAATTAATCAATTATAAAAAGTCCTGTCGCGCATTATTAAAAAATTAACGAATGAAAAAAAGCTGACAAATTTCTTCATCAGCTTCTTCAATCGCATTCTTATAATCATTATTCCTGTTTTGCCTCCGTTACAATAGTTCGAAAACAAAACAAAAGCAATTCTTATTTTTTCACGCTGGCTGCTTCTTCTTTTGAAGCTTCAGCTTTTGCTTTTTTATTCGCTTTATGATTATGGTGTTTTGTTACTTTCACCTCTTTGGCCGGAGTTGCCTGCGTTGGAGTTGTTTGCGCACTAACCATTACACTTGTTCCCAGAACAGCTGCTAAAACAATCAATAAATTTTTACTCAGACTAAGTGTGTTGCTTTTTTTGTTTTCGTGAATCTGTGATTTCATGATTTCTTAAGTTTTAAATTAATTACCTTTTATTCTAAATTACTTTTTGTTATTTTTTTACTTTTGCTGTTTCTGCTTTCGGAGCTTCACTTTTTTCTGATTTTGCTTTTTTCTCAGATTTGTGTTTCGGATGTTTTGTTGCTTTTACTTCTTTTGCAGAAACTACTTTACCTTCTTTTGCTGGAAATGCGCTAACCATTGCACTTGTTCCTAAAACTGCTACTAATAACATCAATAAATTTCTCATGATTTCTAAGTATTTAAATTAATAATATTTATTTTTTACACTCCAAAATTACCTCTGTAAAATGAAGACAAAATGAAGAAAGTACTGATCAATAAAATTTTAACTTGATATTAACTTAAGCTTTTTCATTGTACAACATCTGGAAGTTCATGAACCTCCTGTTTAATTAAAAAAACATCTGATTAAACTGTCACAAATATTTAAATTCATAAAACAGAATCATTTTTAAAACCCAATTGTTTATTTTTACAGACTAATATTTTTTTTATGTCAACTCAAAAACGCCTTTTTCTTTTAGATGCCTACGCTTTAATTTTTCGTGGTTATTATGCTTTTATAAAAAATCCGAGAATCAATTCAAAAGGGATGGACACATCTGCTATTATGGGTTTTATGAATTCCCTTTTGGATGTTATTAAAAGAGAAAAACCAGATCATTTGGCTGTTGCTTTTGATAAAGAAGGGAGCCAGGTAAGAACCGAAATGTACTCAGATTATAAAGCAAACCGCGATGCTACTCCTGAGGCAATCAAAATTGCGATTCCCTATATTCAGGATTTACTAAAAGCCATGCATATTCCAATTATTGAAATTGCAGGCTGTGAAGCAGATGATTTAATTGGAACAATTGCCAAACAAGCCGAAAAACAAAACTATAAAGTTTTTATGGTAACGCCCGATAAGGATTTTGCCCAATTGGTTTCTGAAAACATATTCATGTATAAACCAGCCCGAATGGGTAACGGGATTGAGATTTGGGGGATACCAGAGGTTTTGGCAAAATTTGAAATTGAAAGACCAGAGCAGGTAATTGACTTTCTTGGTATGATGGGAGACGCCGTAGACAATATTCCGGGATTACCGGGCGTAGGTGAAGTTACAGCCAAAAAATTTCTTAAAGAATTTGGCACAATGGAAAATCTTCTTGAAAATACTCATTTGCTAAAAGGCAAAATGAAAGAAAATATCGAGGCTAATAAAGACAAGGGGATTTTATCTAAAAAACTGGCAACTATTATCTGCGACTGTGATGTGATTTTTAATGAAGATGACTACGAACTTTCGCGTCCCGACATTGAGAAAACCGATGCTATTTTTCAGGAACTGGAATTTAGAAGAATGGCAGAACAATTTGACAATTTATTTAAAGTAGGAGGAGGGAATGAATTAGCCGAAAATAATGCTCCGGATGCTAAATTATATAAAAAGCCTCAGCCTAAAAATGAGGATCAATTTGATCTTTTTGGAGGAGGAACAACTGAAGAAAATCCTGAAGCAGCAAGAGCTTCATTTTACAATACTTTAGAAAATACACCTCACTCGTATCAGGCAATTGAAGGAGATTTAGGAATTAAGTTGCTTTTACAAAATCTGCAAAAACAAATTTCGGTTTGTTTTGATACGGAAACTACAGGTTTGGATGCTTTGCATGCTGAGTTGGTTGGAATTTCCTTCTCCTATGAAAAAGGAAAGGGATATTATGTCCCGTTTCCGGAAAGTCAGGAAGAAGCTCAGGTTTTGATAGACAAATTCAGACCCTTTTTTGAGAATGAAAACATCGAGAAAATAGGTCAGAATTTAAAATATGATTTAAAAATTCTTTCTAATTATGACATTACAGTAAAAGGAAAACTTTTTGACACCATGATAGCGCATTACCTGATCAATCCTGATATGCGTCATAATATGGATATTTTAGCCGAAACGTATTTAAAATATTCGCCAAAATCAATCGAAACCTTAATTGGGAAAAAAGGTAAAAATCAGATTTCGATGCGCGATGTTGCACTTGAAGAAATTAAGGAATACGCAGCTGAAGATGCTGATATTACATTACAATTAAAAGAGATTTTTACAGAAGAATTAGATAAAACAGAAACTAAAAAGCTTTTTGAAGACATCGAGATTCCGTTAGTAAGTGTTTTGGCTGCTATGGAAACAGAAGGAATTCGTTTAGATGTTGAGTTTTTAAGTGCCATGTCAAAAGAAATGGATGTTGAAATTAAAACTTTAGAACAAAATATTTACGAAATAGCTGGCGAGAAATTTAATTTGGCTTCACCGAAACAATTAGGTGATATCTTATTTGATAAACTTAAAATTGGTGGTGCTAAACAAAAGAAAACCAAAACCGGTCAATATGCTACCGGTGAAGAAGTTTTGACGTACTTAGCAAATGACAACCCAATCGTAAAAGAAATTTTAGACTGGCGACAGATGGTGAAATTACAAAGCACTTATATTTTGGCTTTGCCAGAACAAGTTGATAAAAAAACTTTACGTGTTCATACTGATTATATGCAGACAGTTGCTGCAACAGGTCGTTTGAGTTCTAATAATCCAAACTTGCAAAATATTCCGATTCGTACCGAGAGAGGCCGTCAGATCCGTAAAGCTTTTGTGGCACGCGATGAAAACCACACTTTAATTTCTGCCGATTACTCCCAGATAGAATTAAGAATCATTGCCGCCTTAAGTGGTGAAGAAAACATGATTAAAGCATTTCAGGACGGAGAAGATATTCACAAGGCAACAGCGGCAAAAGTTTTTAATGTGCCGTTGGATGAAGTTTCCCGTGAACAGAGAAGCAATGCCAAAACTGTAAACTTTGGAATTATATATGGCGTTTCAGCTTTTGGATTAAGCAATCAGACTTCATTATCAAGAAGCGAAAGTGCTGCTTTGATTGAAGCTTATTACAATACTTATCCAAGATTAAAATCATACATCTCAGACCAGGTAGAATTTGCCCGCGAAAACGGATATGTTCAAACTATTTTGGGACGCCGCCGTTATTTAAAAGATATTAATTCAGCTAACGCCGTAGTAAGAAGCGCTGCAGAAAGAAATGCTGTTAACGCTCCAATTCAGGGAAGTGCTGCGGATGTGATTAAAATTGCGATGATCAACATTCATAAAAAACTTCAGGAAGAAAATTGGAAATCAAAAATGTTGCTTCAGGTACATGATGAGCTTGTATTTGATGTTCATAATGACGAATTAGAAAAAATTCAACCCATGATTAAGCACGAAATGGAAAATGCTTTTAAAATGGCCGTTCCTTTAGAAGTTGAACTTGGTTTGGGTAAAGACTGGCTGGAAGCTCACTAGAAAATAACAGTGATAAATTTGTTTTTCAGATGGAGGGTATTTGTTTAAGAAAATCTAATAAGCAAATTTTTCGAGAAGGTAATTACCATATAAAGTTTTCTAAAAAAAAAATATTTTAAAGATAACAAGCAATGTCCTGAGATTTCAGGACGTTGCTTGTTTTATAAAAGCTAATCCCAAATTTTTAATCTCTAAGGGTTTAATTCCCCGAAGCTCTGCTTCGTTTTTTTTCTTATTATTTTTATGTGAGTGAGTATATCCATAAGAGCCATAATGTTTCTGTTTTGTTGTATCATTTTGTTTGTCCAGCAAAATATAGGCTTGTTGTTTTTAGTTCAGCTGTAGAGAAGACGTTGAAAGATATTTGTTTGGAAATCGCTAAGCGTTATGACATATCGTTTATAGAGATTGGCACTGACCAAGATCATGTTGATTTTCTGATTCAAAGTGTTCCGACAGAGAGTCCGACAAAAATTATCATGACAGTAAAGAGTATTACTGCAAAAGAAATCTTTAAGTTTCATCCAGAAGTAAAGCAGAAATTATGGGGAGGTGAATTTTGGTCTAAAGGTTATTATGTAAATACAGTTGGTCGTCATGTAGATGAAAATACGATTCAAATTTATGTGAAATCACAAGGTAAAGAGAAAGAATACAAGAAATTACATTCTCAACAGCTCTCGTTGTTCTAATACCTCGGTGGCTCTGCCCCGAGGTAGTTTATTTGAGAAGATAACTTTTAATTACCAGTCAATCTTAAACTATTTTGAAATACTTCGGCAGAATCTTTCAATGCAAAAATAAAAGCATTTAGAGCGCAGTTCAGAGGAGTAAGGAATGTAGAGTTTTTCCTTTTTAGACTAACTAAAATTTATGCATAAATTTTTATAAATCCACAGGTTTTTGTATTGATCCCAAAGGTCGAATGAAAATATAAAGTATAAAAAAAACTCCTTAATTTCTTAAGGAATTTCTTGGTGGGCTGTCAGGGATCACAGTCGAACACCTTGTGCCAATTCTAACGCTATTCAACTCATTTTAAAATTTATAATAAATTGATTTACAGTATTTTGATAAATCTATATAGCACTATTCAGTTTGTGTAAGCAAAAAATTATAGATAATCATTTTACTTAGGGGTCTGCTTATTTTATTATTAAATAAACCAAAAGTGGTCTATATTTAATCTGTCAGGGGAGTATCGAACACCTGTGGAAAAGAACTGTATGTGTAGTCTACAAAAAACCCAGTATACTGAGGTTTAATAATCTATAGAGTGATTGGAAACTGCAATCGAGCACCTGATTCCGTGTTAACTTTTTTTGAAAGCTCAAAAGGTGTAGAACTTAATCAACCTGACGATCAATTCAACGTCCCGGCCGTTAGTCTGTGGCGATAGGAAAGTATATTCCATCAAGTCGGCACTAGCCGTTTCAGGTAAGATGGTGTCTTCTAAATTAATTACTATTATGCAGCATTAATTTACCTGATTTTTTCGAAAAGAAAACTGCTTGTTAATCCCTGTGGAACCGATTCTGAAGTTTACCATTTCCATACTCGCATTAAAATGGGCGGCAATTGCAGCATTGGTCATATTGTTTTTCTTAGCCCATAAAAGACATGGTCGTGACAGTTGTAAGGTGGCGCCGAGATATATAGCTTCATCTTCCTGGGATTTATCAAAATCACGCATCCCTAAAGGTAAATTAATTCCTTGCGGTGGTAATTTAACTTCATGTTCGCAAATAATATGGGCAATCTCGTGCATAATGTCACTTTGTTGTCTTGCAGGAACATGGTAATTATTATGAATGATAATACGATTACCTGCTTTGGTAATCATCGTTAAGGCACTCCATCCGTATCCCTCGCAATCGATACCTTCTAACTTTTTGAGTTCAGCAGCATCGGTGATAAAGTCAGTGGCCCTATAAATGGGAATCTTTAAGTAATTTGCAAGCTTAAAAGCACAAAGCGGTGCACATGCATGTATACCAAGTTTCTCGCGATATTCAGTCGAGATGCGTTCGGCCTTTGCCTTAAATCCACGTATGAGCGTTGTTTGCGTTGCCAATTGTCTGCACTTATTTGGTGTCGTATGCCATATCAATCATCTTAATAAGCATGTTGACTGTGTCCTGACTCAATTCTTTTTCTGCCCGAAGGTGAGCAACCACATGCTCTTTATTTGAAGTAGGTTTATTTGAAGTATCCCCCAAAATAAAAGTATCGGTAGTTACTTTCAACCAGTTACAAATACTGATAAATGTATCGACATCTGGTATTTTCCCTTGTTCTATTCTTGATAGTGTTGCTGCACTGACATTGCCAATTTCTTCAGCGACAGCTCTCAAACCCTTACTTGCTCTTTTACTTTTTAACATCCCTGCTAAAAGGTCTGTATTAAGTGTTGACTGCATGTTGATAAGTTTTATTAATTAAACATTGTTTCATTGGTGCAACATATAAAAATTCTTAATATCTTTGCTGCAACAAGATTGACATTTGTCTTATATATGAAACAAAGGTAATACTAATTTTTAAATTTTAATCATCATGACTAAAAAAAATCAGCATGTTGTGCCAAAAGGTGACAACTGGGCAATCAGAGGCGCGGGTAACAGTAAAGTTACCAAGGTAGTGTCAACGCAAAAAGAAGCGGTTCAAATCGCCCGGAAAATTGCAATTAACCAAGGCTCGGAAATGCTCGTTCACGGCAGGAATGGCCAGATCAGGGAGCGCAATACTTATGGTAAAGACAGTTTTCCGCCAAAAGGATAATCAATGAGTGGAGTTGCTACCTTTGAGTGGAGACATATTTAAAAAAATAGATTTAAATTTGTTTTATCATGAAAAGAGTATTTGACGAATCATTCAAGAAGATGGCA
>NZ_CAIJDP010000047.1 GCF_903819435.1 Flavobacterium salmonis
TGGAGATTAAATAATTGAAGACCTCAATAAATAAAATATGAAAAGATTAATTATCTCCCTGGCTGCGACCCTTTCAATGACAAGTTTCTATTCGCAGAACCAAGACATAGCATACCCGCATGTCACCCCTATGAGCCCAAATGCAGCCGAATTTGCCAAATATGCAGATTATCCAGTGTCGTATTATACAGGCACTCCAAATACCAGCATTCCTATTTACGAGATAGATGTAGATGGCTACAAACTCCCTATTTCGCTTAATTATCATGCATCAGGAATCAGGGTAGATCAGGAAGCCACATGGGTCGGGCTGGGCTGGTCACTCGATGCAGGAAGCAGGATATCAAGAACAATCAATGGTAGTGAGGATTTTATGGAAAGTACATTCGACAGGAATCATCCATTTTGTGAAAAAGGCTATTATTATGCCCCTGATATAGGGCCAAATTTTGACAACCAGTATCGTTTAGATGGTATCGATGCATGTCCGAACTGGGGCACTGAATATCATTTGATCTGTGATCCCGAGCCGGATATTTTTTATTACAACCTGCCGGGAGGGATTAACGGGAAATTTATACTTGACAAATCAAGAGGAGCTGTGCTTTTTGATAAATCTCATAATTTGAAAATCGAAGTAACAAAAAACAGGGGAGAAAGCTCTGTTTGGTTTAAAATAACAGACAGCGAAGGAAATCAATATCTGTACAGCCAAACAGAGATTACACAAAATTATACAGAGCAAAATCCGTTAAATAAAAATTTAAACTCCTCCAATACTAAATATGATGATGATATAACATCGTATATATACTGGAGACCCTTTACTAAAGGACAAACATGTGGGGAGGAAGTCGAATATGATGCATATCCACAAACCCCTGATCGCCTAGATACTAGCTGGTGCTTAAGTAAGATTATTACAAAGAATGAACGGGAGATCAACTTCACTTATGATACAGAGGTGCAATACCTGCCTACACAGGAATCCAGTGAAAAATATTGGCGCCCCGTTTACGGCGGACAAGATCAACAAAGCTTTCTTGCATATTACAGATCTAAGGTTGTCAATGTAGCATCGAGGTTAAAATCGATCCAGGGTGATTTTGGCCGTGTTGACTTTACTTGTTCTGAGAGATATGATATTAAAGGCACCGCTAAAAAGTTAGACCAAATCTTGATCCGCAACAGCAATAATGCCCTTCTGAAATCCTTTAAATTTGAGTACAGCTATTTTAATGATGACTATACCGGTAATGCACAATATGTAAATGTATTCAAAAGACTAAAATTGAACAAGGTAACCGAATATTCCTCTTTGGACGAGCCATTAAATAAAGGTCATCTTTTAGACTATTACCCAGGCAGTTTCCCCGCTAAAAACTCAAAAAATGTCGATTACTGGGGATTTCAGAATGGAAAAGATTACGGTGAAAATTACGTAATTGGAATAAACATTGGCAATAGCCAAAAATTTATAGGGATTAAAAAAGAAGCTAATTTCCAAAAAGCGATCATAGGTACCTTAAACAAAATAACCTATCCTACAGGTGGAACAGCGGAATTTAAATTTGAAAGCAACATCATTCCCTCTGGCTATTTCAAAACCTACACAGCAGATATAGAATCTTCTACGAATGATGTTCGAGTAGATGTATACAAACATTATATCATGAATGAATTTCCGAATGCTCTTTCCCAGGACATATACCGTTTTGAAATCAAGGGAAAAACAGAACTAACAATAGGTTGCTACATGGAGAATTTCTGGAGGCTAAAAGACCCGACCTATAATTATGACCACCCTAATTATCCACTTGGCGTACTTAAAAGAATAAGCCCAGCACCAGCTACTTTATACAGTCAGGTATGCCCTTATATTTTTAGTGAATCAACGTTTCCTGGACAAGGTGTCGAGATAACGATGCAACCAAAGAAAATTATATTGGAGGCTGGCACTTATGAATTTGTAGCTAATACTCCACCAAAAGATGTTTATGCATCTTGGAAGTTACATTTTGACTATTTGTATACACCTATAATAACTAACGGAAATCAACCACCTGACTATGATGGAGGTGGTATTAGGATAAGTGAAATAAAAACAGATGCAAAAATTAGAAAATTCAAATACCCGACAGCAAATATACCTGTTAACCCAATTTTCCATTATAGTGGCAGAATAGAAGGGCTCCCATATTATTTTGGACAGGGAATAATACAGACATCTGAATCCAGAACTCCCTTGTCAGCATTTAACAGAGGAAATGCTGTAGGTTATGATTGGGTAGAGGAATCCCTTACAGATGAAGAGGGCGATGTTTCCACTATACGAACGACTTTCTATAATGACGATGAAGAAATCATTGATCGTATGTATCCCAATTCACCCGCTTATATAAACTATACCAATGGATTGACCAAATCCATCGAAAAGTTTACCACCAAAAAAGGAAGCATTGCAAGGCTTGTAGAAAAAGAGGATTTTATCTACACGTCAACCTACAGTAATATTATTAAAGCTTTCAAGGATAGAGAACAAAATAAGGTTGATTTTTTAACTTACAATTATATACTAGAATGGCCATTGCCTACCCAGGTCATCAAAACAGAAAAGACCGATGACGGTAAAAGCATCATCTCAGAAACCAATTATACTTACAATGCAAAGGA
>NZ_CAIJDP010000048.1 GCF_903819435.1 Flavobacterium salmonis
GAAGTTTTAATTATTAAAGACATAGTTGAAAAATGTGGAGGAGATCCAAACAAAGTAAATACAATTTTAAATCCGGAATGAGGTTTCGAACACTTATGGCTAGAAGCTCGCACGAGGGGAATAAATAATTTCTAAAAAAGCGCTTTTTTAGAAAGCGCTTTTTTCATTTCTTACTTTTATAATTTTATTCCTTTTACTTTTTGAAATAAATTTAATGCATAAGAATCAGTCATACCTGCAACATAATTAGCAATTTTTTGATAGCGAACGTAGTAATCATCATCAACAGATTTATATTCATCTGGTAATAAATCATAATACTTACTTGCTTTTTTACTTAGATACGGTTCAGAACAACTTGAGCAAAAATTTGAAGCTTCAATAAATTCTCTTAATAGCCCACCTAAGACGTCATATCCTGCAGCTTCTAATGTTAGTACATCTGAAGAAATATAGATATATTTTTTAACAGTATTTTTGATTTCGTTTATTGAAGCTTGTATAACTACATTATCTATGCATTTTATTAAATCTTTATCAAAATCTCCAGAAAGGATTTCTGAATATTTATCTTGAAAAACATCACTACATTTATTAATTAAAACATTTATAGTTAATGCTCTTAAATATGAAAATTTTCTATTCTCGGTGGTTAGCAAATTATATTTATCTAATCTAAAATTATTATCTAATTCTGCTATAGGCATAAGATCCTTTTCACATTCTACAAATGGTATTTTCTTTATGCGAAAACCATCTTCTAAATCAATTATCCTATAGCAAATATCATCAGCAGCTTCTAATAAAAAAGACAATGGATGTCTGCACCAAGAATAATCTCCATTTCCTAATTTTAATGGAATCATTCCTGTTTCTTCAGCTACAATTTTAAATTCTTCCAATTCGGTAACAAAAAAACCATATTTTTTTTGACTTACTCTATCATTATTCCACCTATTATCTTTATTCAAATCACCATTTATATATGATAATCTTGGATACTTTGTAAAAGTTGCCAAAGTAGCGCAAGTCAGATTCAAACCAACATCTTCATATTTAGTTAACAAATTAAATCCTAATGCATTTCCTTCATAACATTGTAAATCATTCATTTTTGAATTATAAAATTCATCATCTTTATGAAAATATTCTTCAATATAATCAAATCCTTCGTCATTTCTAAAATAATCAGAAATTGAATCTTCTCCTGAGTGCCCAAATGGTGGATTTCCAATATCATGTGCTAAGCAAGCTGCATGAATTATACTTGGTATATGTCCAATTTGATCACTTGTAATGTCCTTTTCTTTTAATAAGAAAGTTTCAACTATCCTACCTAAGCTTCTACCTACTGTAGCCACTTCTAAACTATGAGTTAACCTTGTATGTACAAAATCAATTATCGGTAGAGGTATTACTTGGGTTTTATCTTGAAGCCTTCTAAATGGATAAGAATAAATAATTCTATCAGAATCTCGCTCAAATGGATTTCGCATATCATGGCTCCCGCCTTCAGTAGTTTGTTTATTCTTTTTTGCATCCTTAATTCTATTTGGAGATAGTAATTTCTTCCATGTTTCTGAATTATTCATATTATTTTAAATTTATAACGGTTTTTCTTGTTTATTCATTTTCAAATATAATAGATTAAAATCATTTTTATATTTCTTCTTCAAACATTAAAAAAACGCTTCCTTATAAAAGAAAGCGTTCTCAATATTATTTATTATACTCTATTTTAATTCCCATTAAAAACCAAATACAAACTCAAAATTACCAGACCCAATATAGCGAATAAAATCTCCACACGCTTACTAGTTTTAGGAATATCAGTTTCATCTGAAAAATTAACTTCCGGATTTTTATCGGTTAATGAAATAACCACTGCCGCAATTAAAAGCACAGCAAAAATGTAAAATGAAATTAATAAAAAGTGTGGCCAAACCGGGTATTTATCTGCCGGAAAAATCCATAAATACAATACTCCTACGAATAAACTAAAAGCAGAACCCCAAGAAAGCGTTGCGTTCACTGCTTTTTTGGTCGTGCGTTTCCAGAAAACACTTAACAAAAACACAACTGATAACGATGGCGCCAAAAATCCCAGAACCGCCTGAAAGATGTTGAATAAATTCTGTCCTTTGATATTGTCAATCGCAATGGCAATCAGGATCGCAAACACACAACCTGCCCCAATGGTAAATCGTCCGATTTTGATCTGTTCTTTTATAGAAGCTGTCGGATTCATTTTCTTTACATAAATATCATTCGTAAAAACGGTGCTTAAGGCATTCAATGAGGAACCAATAGTTCCTACCAAAACGGCAATCATAACACAAATTACCAGACCGTTCATTCCGCTTGGGAATAAATTCGTCACCATGGTCATATAAGCCAAATCCGAGTTTTTTCCCAATTCAGGAAACAAAACCGAACACAGGATTCCCGGCAAAATAAACAGCGGCAAAGCCAGTACTTTCAGCCATCCGATGAAGTTGACTCCCAATTGTCCCTGCTCTAAATTTTTCGCTCCCAAAACACTCTGCACCATCGACTGGTCGGTACAGAAAAATGCAACTGCCGCCACAGGATATCCTAATAAAATAGCAGGCCAAGGATAATGGGCATCGTTTGCAGGCTGAACTAAATTCCAGAAATTAGAAGGTGTTTTAGCAATCAAAGCTTCGATGCCGCCTACTTTCTGTAACCCTAAATACGATAAGGTTAGTGAAACGACAATCAATAAAATCATTTGAAAAACATTCACTTTGGCAATAGCTTTCAATCCTCCGGCATACGTAAAAATTCCAGAGAAAATCACTAAAACGGTAACACTCTGCCACATCGGAATGCCTAAAATTTGGCGTACCAAAATGCCTCCGCTAAACAATCCCAACGACAGCCAGCTTACTAAAATTTTCACCATCGCATACCAAGCTAAAATTGTCTGAGTACTGTCGCCATAACGTTTTCCCATATATTCCGGCATCGTGCTGACTTTGCTGGCAATGTATCTTGGTGCAAAAACGATTGCCAAAAGCAATAAAAACACAAAGGCGTACCATTCGAAATTTCCGGCAACGATTCCCGTCGCATAACCAATACTCGCAAAAGCCAATAACGACGATGGCCCCACATTGGTCCCCCACATATTGAATCCGATATTGTACCAGTTAAGGGAATTTCCCGCCATAAAAAGCGTTTCGTTCTTCTTACTCTGCTTCACGCTCACCACATACCCAATGACCAATAAAATCACCAGATAGGCCGCAACAATCATAAAATCTAAGGCCGTTAACTTATCGTAGATGCTGTTCATAGCCCGTATTCGTTAAGAACATCAGCAATTTTTACTGGCATTCCGGTTTGTAATGATTTATCCATTGCCTGTAATAATGCCACAGTTCCGATGCCTTCTTCCATATTCGGATAGGCTTCAAAACCCTGTTCGATACTATCTGTAAAATATTCCAGATAGTTCTGATATTCTCCACCGTGATGACTTTGACCTTCAAAACGGAAATAGTATTTTATAGTGCTGTCGCCCCAGGTGATTACTTTTTCTTCACCGGTTTTATCTGTAACAGCATAACGCAATTCGTGATAATCGGCCTGACAGGCTCCTTCTGTTGCTCTTAAAATCGTACTCATTCCGCTATCGCGCTGTGCCGGCTGTGTTGGTGAAGTATAAACACCACTCACTCTGGCAATTCTGCCATCTGTCGCTTTAAAGATAAAATGCATGGTATCCTCATTTTTTAAGCCTGCAACAGCTCCGTTACTGCTGATCATTCCATACCCCATTACTTCCTGAATATTTGGAAGATACCAACGAATGAAATCTACAGGATGGCTTAAACCTCCGTACAGCCATTTGAAAGACTGCAGCAGCGACCATTCTTTCTTTAAAAACCAACGGTGATCTGCGTGGTAATGGGCTTCAATCGTAATTAAATCGCCAATTAATCCGGCTTCATAATCTGCTCTTTGTCTTTTGGCCGGTTCGAAGAATCTTGAACTTTGTCCGATGAAAACCTTTTTACCGGTTGTTTTGCTTAGTTCCAATAGTTCTTTGGCATCCGAAAGATCATCGATAAACGGTTTAGTACACACGACGTGCTTTCCTGCCAGCAAAGCCTGCTTGACGTGTTGAGCATGCAGATGATCCGGCGTATAAATAGCGATGATATCAATAGATTCATCGTTTAATAAATCGTCGTAATTGGTTGTGTACGAATGAAAATCGAATTCTTTGGCTCTTTGCTTGCAGATTTCTTCATTTCTGTCGCACACTTTTACAAGTTCTAATTTTGAACTTTCTAAAGCGGCCGACATGGTGCTTCGTCCTTCTCCAAGTCCTAAGATGGCTATTTTTAACATGAGGTGTGGTTATTTTAGATTGTTAGTTTTTTTTCTCGCAGATTACGCAGATGGAGCAGATTTTTATAAACTCATTACTGTTTTTTCTACTTTTTCCCTTCAACATTCACTTTCTTCAAAAAAATCCAGGTTTCATCCGGTTTTGCGCCTTCAATTCCGGTTTGGTATTTTTTCATGAGTGCATTCCAATCGTCTACACGCGGATTGTTTTCGGTTGTTTTTGGATTCAGTTTATCTAAGCTTTCTCCTTTTGGAATACTGATGACCAACATTAATTGTCTTCCGTTTTTGAAAACCTGTAACTGCTGGAAATCGGCATTACAGAAACCTTTTGCGATTTCAGGCCATTTTTCGAATTGGGTTGTGTGATAATCTACGTACTCCTTTTGCAGTTTTTCGTCCTCTACCAAATTCGCAGTCAAAACGATATTCTCCCATTCAGAAACTACTTTGGCATCTTTACATCTTTGGAAATTCTGAAAATCATAAACCGGGTTCTCGTAAATTTTAATTTCCAGTTTAGGAAAAGCCAGAGCCAGTTTTCGTTTCGTTCTTTCCGGCTGATTCATCAATCCGTAAATAACCAGATGATTTTCCCATTGGTACAATTCTTCGCCAACAATTCGGAAACCTTTTATCGTCGATTTGATTTTTTCGATATCCAGATCTTTTCCGATTACTTCAATCGCTACCGATTTAGGCATTTCCTGCAAGCCCCAAACTTCGTCAACAACAACTTCTTTCGCTAATAGGTCGTTGTATGGCGCACGAATTCCAGCACTTTCTTTGATTTTTGGATCAACAAAAGCATAATTATCCTGCCAGATATTGCCCTTCGGACCATTGTTGTTTTTCAATATTTTCTGAATCGGAATCCAGTTGTTTTTAATCGTAAAGCCCTGACTTCCTTCATCGGTATACAAATACAGCCACAAAAACGGATCGTGTGCATACGGACTGTTGTACACTTTATCAATATAGTTTTCTTCTATGCTGCTTTCAGGCTGTGATGAAAGCGTATAAATTCCGGCTACATCGTGTAAATGTTTGGCGTAATGATGAATTTTATTTCGCTGAATTTTATTGTTTCGCATCACGTTTTCGGTGTGCGTCCAGCCCCAGCCCATCGAAATTCCGCTATACGCCACATCTGAAATTTCGTTGTGTTCAATAGTCAGATTCTTTATAAAACCTGCTGCAATTCCCAAACATCCCCAGTCTTCGTTGGCTACGTTGGTAATTAAATTATCGGTAATCAATTCATCTGAACAAACTACTCTATCATCTTTTACGGTATAAGGTAAATGCGCTTCAAAAGATTCTTCAGAGAAAACACCCAGATTGATTCCGTTTCCGCCAATGTCTTTGAATAAATTTCCTTTCACAATATTATGATTCGTTCCTCTGTGCAAATCCAAACCTGTAGATGACAAATGTTCAAAACTACAAGATTCGAAAAGTGTATTATTAGCATAATTTACCTCAACAGCCGCTCTTGGTCTTCCCACCCAGCCCTGATTTTCTAAACTCGCCTGATTTGGAGTTCCCGGAGTTTTTAATTTATAGGCATCCAATAAATACATTCCCGCCTGCAAAGGCACATGACCCTGTTGTGAGGGATGAAGCCAGTTGCTGTATTGGAATGAAATTCCTTTAAAATTAAAATGATGTACCGGAGTATCTAAAGTACCTTCAATTTTTACCAAATTTTCCAAAACCGGCGCAGTCACTTTAGCAGAAGCCAAATCTTCGCCTTTTCTTGGAATGTAATAGATTTTCGCCTTTTTTCTGTCTAAAAACCATTCTCCCGGTTCGTTCAGCATCGTGATTCCGTTGCTGAGATAGAAAGCCGAATTTCCGTTATTTTTAGAAATCCACGGAGCCGGCCAAGGGTGCTCGCTCTGGATTCGGCTTTCAGGCTGTTCGAATGAAAGTCTCGCGCTGTCTTTTTTGATTTCGATATTTTTGATTCGAAGATTGGCAATCGCCCACCATTGTACGATGAACATTTCCATTCCCGGTTCAAACTTAACGGATTTATTTTTGAATGGAATCCAGCAGGTTTCTGTTGCTGCATCCCAGGACAAAATTCTGTCCATTTGGTTTCCAGAAGTACTTTTCGCTCTAACGGCTTTTTTTCCGTTTACCCATAATTGTCGGTAATTGATAATTTCACCTGCCTGCTGAGGAGCATTGGCTTCCCAAATTGTTCCGGCTTTTAAGCCGTTTACAGCAAGTGTAGATTTTTTCCAGTTTTTAATTTCGATACCTCCGCTTAATATTGGTTTAGCATTGGCATCCGCTTCAATAGTTGTCGGGCTGTCTACTGTTCCGGAATCTTCAGGTCTTATAAATAAAGGTTCGTTTAAATAATACGTTCCGTTCATGACAATTATACGGATTCCGTCTTTGATGGATGGATCTTTCAGACGGCGTAGTTCTCTGGCTTTTCGCACCGCCATCTGAACTGTTGCCAAAGGATTCGATTTTGTTCCTTCATTAGTATCTTTTCCTTGAGGAGAAACCCAGATTTCAGCAGCATGTAATGAGAATGTGCAAATTGTTATCAAAAAAATAAGTAGAACTTTAGTAAAAATATTTAAACGCATTTTTTTCTTTTTTTAGGTAAAGCCGCAAAGGTTTTTATTTCTTGACTGTATTAGACTCATAAATAAATGTGTTTTTTACACTTTTACCAAATAATGGGTACAATTTAATAGAACATAAAAATATAAGTGTCCTGCTCCCTCCTGCATTCTTTAAATACGTATAATCAATATGCCTTAAATAATAAGTAAAAAAGATTCAAATTTTGCTTTGCGGACAATCAGATTACTATTCCACCTATTAAATATATTGTAAAAATTTTATTAAATTTGTGCAATCGATTACATTATTGTATTTTCGTTTTTTTAGGGAACTTATTCTACTATTTATAAAAAAAGTTTTACTAAGATAGACATATCCTATTATTTTGGTAATTAAAAAAATCAAACTTTAACTAATTCAATACGAATGAAAACTAATCCAACACATTTTTTCCGTATGCTTATGGCGGTTCTAACCATAAGCTGTTCAGGAAATGCGGTAGCCCAAAAGTTAAAATCCAATGGTACCTACGATAACATTGAATTTAAAATGGCAAAAGTCAATGAACCAAAAATTCCGAAGAACATTGTAAACCTTAAAGACTTTGGCGCTGTAAACGGAGGATATGTTTTAAACACAAAAGCTTTCGAAGATGCCATCAGTGCACTTTCAAAAAAGGGTGGCGGAAAATTAATCATCCCTCCTGGAATCTGGTTAACTGGTCCAATCATCTTAAAAAGCAAAATCGAATTACACGCACAAACCGGAGCTTTAATCAAATTTTCTCCTGATAAAAGTTTATATCCAATTATTGAAACCAGTTTTGAAGGTTTGAACACCTGGCGTTGTATTTCTCCACTTTACGGGAAAAATCTTGAAGATGTTGCCTTTACAGGAAATGGTGTATGGGATGGTTCAGGCGAAGTTTGGAGACAAGTCAAAAAAGCAAAATTAACAGAAAGCCAATGGAAGAAATTTGTCGAATCAGGCGGAGTGCTTAACGAAAGCAAAACGAGCTGGTATCCATCTGAAACTTTCATGAAAGCTTCTGTAGGAGCAGATCAGAATGTACGTCTGGATTTAAAAACTAAAGAAGAGTTTGAAGCGATTCATGATTTCCTTCGTCCGGTATTGGTGAGTATTCAAAATAGCAAAAGAGTATTGTTTGACGGACCTGTATTTCAAAATTCTCCAGCATGGAACATTCACCCATTGATGATTGAAGATTTGATTGTTCGAAATATAACGGTTCGTAACCCTTGGTTTTCACAAAATGGAGATGGTCTTGACGTAGAATCCTGCAAAAATGTAATCGTTGAAAATTCAAGTTTTGATGTGGGAGATGACGCAATCTGTATCAAATCAGGAAAGGATAAAGACGGTCGTGACAGAGGTGTTCCCTGTGAAAACATCATCATAAAAAACAATATTGTGTATCATGGTCATGGTGGTGTTACGGTAGGAAGTGAAATGTCGGGCGGCGTAAAAAACATGCACGTTTCGAATTGTACTTTTATGGGTACTGATGTTGGGCTGCGTTTTAAGAGTAACCGTGGACGCGGAGGTGTTGTAGAAAATATTTTTATTTCTGACATTTTCATGACCGATATTCCCTCTCAGGCGATTTCATTCAACCTTTATTATGGAGGAAAATCCATTGCTGAAACTTTGGAAGAAGGTGGTGCGAAAATTGTCAATCAAAAAATGCCTGTAGATGAAAAAACGCCTCAGTTCAAAAATATTTCGATAAAAAATATAACAATCAAAGGGGCGCAACAAGCTGTATTTTTACAAGGACTTCCTGAAATGAACCTGGAAAATATTGAAATTTCTAATCTGATTGCAAAAGCAGAAAATGGATTTACTATTGTTGATGCTAACGGAATTAAAATTCACAATGCAAAACTAGATATTGAAAAACCAAATGTAATTGATATTTACAACGGTAAAAACATGTCGTTTAAGGATATTGAATTCAATTCTACTTCATCTAAAGCCATTACTATAAATGGCGAAGAGACTCAGAACGTAGAATTTGTTTCTTCAGCGAATTCAGATTTTGCCAAAAAAACGGTTATAGGAGAAACTGTTCCAAAATCTGCGGTAAAACTATAGTTAATTAAACCATTATCCTTCAGTTGTGTCTAAGTTTAAACTAAGCACAACTGAAGTTCATCAAATTACTATGAAAACATCACAAAGTCTGTCCAGAAATAAGAGTTTATTATTTGGCATCCTACTCACCTCTTTTTCGTTTCTTTATTCAGGCGCTCAATCTGAAAAAGACAAAAAGACGACAATAATCAGTACAAAACCATTTAGCGACAGTATGAATCACTGGTATGGTATTGCTGATAAAAACAATATTGTAAATCCGATTCCGAATCAGCCTAAATATGAAGAATCCGAATACACCAAAATTGCGGATAACATCATCTATTTTCAGAGAGATAATGGCGGATGGCCAAAAAATTATGACATGCGTGCTATTTTGACAACTGAACAGATAAATGATATTGTAGGTTCAAGGTCAGTTTTGCATACCACTTTTGACAACGGCACCACTTATACTCATGTCTATTATCTGGCGCAGGTTTATACACTGACTAAAATAGAAAAATACAAAACAGCCTGTCTGAAAGGTATCGATTTTATTTTGGAAGCCCAATATCCTAATGGTGGATGGCCTCAATATTATCCACTGGAAAAAGGATATAGCCGTCATATTACTTTTAATGACGGTGCCTATATGGGGATTATGAATTTGCTGGATAAAATAGTACAGAACGATCCTAATTTTAGTTTTATAGATGCTGAAACAAAAAGCAAAGTAAATACAGCTTATGAAAAAGGAATTGACTGTATTTTAAAAACACAAATTTCTGACCATGGAAAACTTAGTGCCTGGTGCCAGCAGCATGACGAGGTAACTTTACTTCCGGTATGGGCGAGAAAATTTGAACCGCCAAGTGTCAGTAATGCAGAAAGTGTTGATATTGTCTTATTTTTAATGAAAATTGAAAATCCGAGTGAACAGGTTATAAGAGCGGTACAAAGTGCCGTTAAGTGGTTTGAGGATTCTAAAATATACAATACCAGAGTAGAAACTTTTGAAGCTCCGGAGATGGATTCAAAATTCAAAAAAATTAAAGACGATCGTCGTGTTGTAAATGATCCGACTGCACCACCAATCTGGACCCGTTATTACGAATTAGGAACAGGAAAACCTTTGTTTTGTGACAGGGACAGTGTATACTTGTATTCATTAGCAGAAGTAAGCCGCGAACGCCGAACGGGTTATGCCTGGTATACCTACAATCCTGAAAAAGTATTGAAAAAGTATCCCGAATGGCAGAAAAAATGGACTCCTGAAACAGATGTTTTAAAAAAATAAAAACATAAAAAAAGCGTGAATTTAATATTTCACGCTTTTTTTATGTTCAAATATCATTCTTCTTAATCATGGATTTTATAAAATGATTTTGCGTTTTCAAACCAAAATTTATTCTGATTTTCAACTGAAAAAGGAGCCAAATAATCTTCTACCGTTTTGACTAAATTAGTATAATCTGAAGCTACATTACAAACCGGCCAGTCAGAACCGAACATTAATTTATCTGCAGAGAAGTTTTCAAAAATCACATCCAGATACGGTTTTAAATCAGATGGTTTCCAATTATTCCAATCAGCTTCTGTAACCATTCCGGAGATTTTACACCATACATTTTCAAATTTTGAAATTGCTTCAATTCCTTTTTTCCATGATGTAATATCGCCCGATTTTATATCCGGTTTTGCAATATGATCAATGACAAACTTTTGTTCAGGAAATGTTTTTACCAAATCGATTGCAGCCGGCAACTGACGATGGAAAATCAGAATATCATAGGTAAAGTCAAACTGTTTTAAAGCTGCGATTCCGTTACGAAAAGCTTCACCAAACATAAAATCATCCGGTTCTCCCTGCACAACATGTCGGAACCCTTTTAATTTTTCAAATTGAGAAAAATGACTCAATCGCTCTGAAATATTTTCAGCTCTTAAATCAACCCAGCCCACAACTCCTTTTATAAAATCATTTTTTGAAGCGAGATCCATTAAAAAATTGGTTTCTTCTTCAGACTGACTTGCCTGAACCGCTACACAGCCCGAAAATTGATTTTCTGAAAGCAATGGCGACAAATCTTCTGGTAAAAAACTCCTTTGAATCTTTTTCATAGAATCATCAATCCAGCTATCTCTAACCGGATCAAATATCCAAAAATGCTGATGAGAGTCAATTCGGTTCATACCAATTAATTTACATCACTGATTAAAGCACGATCTAAGTGTACATAACCTCCATCAACAAAAACAAATTGTCCTGTCGTGTGAGAAGAACGATCTGAAATTATAAATAACGCAGTGTCTGCAATTTCTTCTGTTTTGGTCATTCTGCTTTCAAACGGAATACTTTTATTGATTTTTTTCAAAACTGTTTCACCATCCGGTAATGTTTTGATCCAGTCCTCATAAGCCGGAGTATAACTTTCTGCAATAATAATAGCATTCGAGCGGATTCCGAACTGAATCAAATCTACTGCCCATTCTCTGGTCAGTCCAAGAACGCCGCCTTTTGCAGCAGCGTAACCTGAAGTTCCGCCCTGCCCTGTAAGAGCTACTTTTGAACCAATATTTAAAACATTTCCTTTTGATTCTTTTAGATACGGAAGTGCATATTTCACCATTAAAAAGTAACTCACCACATTCAGTTTTAAAGAATCCATGAATTCTTCATAACTGGCATCTAAGCCTGCACCATCATTAACTCCAACATTATTGATGACAGCATCAATTCTGCCGTATTTTGCTATAATTTGTTTAACGGCGCTTTCCATTTGTCCAGGATCGGTAACATCTGTCTGAACAAACAAAGCATCTATCCCTTTCTTTTGAAGTTCTTCTGCATATCCAAAACCACGGCTGTTTCTGTCTACAAGTGCCGGAATAGCTCCTTCATCTGCCAGTCGTTTAATTATGGTTTCTCCAATACTACCTTCTTTTCCAGCCGATCCTGAAACGACTACAATTTTACCTTTTAAATGTAAATCCATTTTTTGTGTTTATTTATGGTTTTAAATAGCTGTAAATATTTTTAACACATAGAAACATAGCTTTAGAAACATACGAAAAAGGCGTTTCACTTGCATACAAACACATAGCTATGTGTGAGGAACTAGTTTCTTTCAACTCTCTTTCAAAAAATAAAAAACCTATGTTTCTCTGTGTTTAAAACTATAGTTTAATCTTAATTTATTTCGATTAACGCTTTAATAGTATTATTTTTTGGGTCAATCCATTTTGTAAATTCACCTATCATTTCCGAAAAATCAGCTCTGTGTGTAATGTATTTTTTCGGATCGATTTTACCTGCTTTCAGACATTGCATTACATATTCAAAATCTTCGATAGTCGCATTTCGGCTGCTCATTAAAGTAGATTCTCTTTTATGAAAATCAGGATGACTGAAATTCAATTCTCCTTTTTGAAGTCCCACCAATACGAATCTTCCACCATGCGAAATATAATTAAAAGCACTGTTCATCACTTTTTGATTTCCGGTAGCGTCAATGACTACATTCGCCATATCGCCATTGGTCAATTCTGCTAATTTTACAGCCACATCATCATGTAACGGATTAATAGTTTCATCAGCCTGAAGTGCTTCTTTGCAAAAATTAAGACGATACTCATTGATATCCATAACGATTACTTTTGCACCCGCAATTTTCGCAAACTGAATCAATCCTAATCCAATAGGACCTGCTCCCATTACCAAAACCGTATCCGTTGCTTGTACTGCTGCTCTTCTTACTCCGTGAGCTGCAATCGCTAATGGTTCAACCAAAGCAAGTTCATCATAATCTAAACCTTGTCCGTGAAGTAAATACTGTTCAGGAATCGTAACATACTCGGCCATTCCGCCATCAATATGCACACCGAAGACTTTAATATTGGCACAACAATTAGTCAGACCATTTCGACAGGCCACACATGTTCCGCAGCTGAAATAAGGAATAAATGTTACTTTATCACCCGGCTCGAAACCTTTGGCGTTTCCTTTGATATATTCGGCAGCCAATTCATGCCCCAGAATTCTCGGATATTCAAAATAAGGCTGTGTTCCTCCAAAAGCATGAATATCGGTTCCGCAAACACCAATTCTTCTAATTTTCAAAAGTACTTCTCCCTCTTTGGGTTCCGGCATTGGTTTTTCTTTGATTAGAAACTCCTGCGGTTTTTCGCAAACAATATATTTCATTTTATTTAGAATAAGCTTTAGCTACTTGTTTACTTGATCCCAGACCATCCATACCCAATTCAATAACGTCGCCCGGTTTGATATAGATTGGATCCGGCTTGATTCCTAATCCAACTCCCGGAGGCGTTCCTGTACTGATGATATCACCAGGAAGCAAGGTCATAAACTGACTTAGATAATGCACTAAAAATGGTATTTTGAAAACCAGATTAGAAGTATTACTGTTTTGGAATTTCTTTCCGTTAACTGTTAACCACATTGGTAAATTATTTACATCTACAATTTCATCCTGTGTAGCCAAAAAGGGGCCAAGAGGAGCGAAAGTATCACAACCTTTTCCTTTTGCCCATTGTCCGCCCATTTCGATTTGAAAAGCTCTTTCGCTGTAATCATTCAATAAAGCATATCCGGCAACATAATCCAAAGCTTCTGCTTCTTCTACATAACTTGCTTTTTTACCTACCACAAATGCCAGCTCGATTTCCCAGTCAGTTTTTTCACTGTTTTTTGGAATAATCAAATCATCATTCGGACCGCATAAAGAGGTAGTTGATTTGAAAAAGATAATTGGTTCAGTTGGAATCGGAGCGCCAGTTTCATGACAATGATCTACATAATTTAATCCAATACAGATTATTTTTGAAGGCCTTGCCACCGGAGAACCTAAACGTACATCTGCTCCTACTTCCGGTAATGCTGGATTACTTTCTAAAGCTTTCTTTAATTTCTCTAAACCATTGTCTTCGAAAAAAGCTTCGTTAAAATCCGAAACAATTGAAGAAACATCATATCTTTTTTCTCCAATAATAACACCCGGTTTTTCTTGTCCGGCAGCTCCAAAACGTATTAATTTCATTTTCTTAATTTTTTAAGTTACTAAGATTCTAAGGTTCTGAGTTTCTAAGGCTAAAATCTTAGCAGCTTAGTATCTCAGAACCTTAGCATCTCTTTTTTAATTATTTAATTTTATAAATCCTCCATCAATAGGATAATCACTTCCGGTAATAAATCCGGCTTCATCGCTACATAAATACAAAGCCAGTGCAGCAATTTCGTCAGGTTGTCCCATACGTCCGATTGGCTGCGACTTAGACAGTTTTTCAAAAATTTCAGCTTCTTTGCCCGGATAGTTTTTATTGATAAATCCGTCTACAAAAGGAGTATGCACTCTCGCAGGCGAAATCGAATTGCATCGAATCCCTTCATCAATGTAATCTCTGGCTACTGATAAAGTCATTGCCATTACAGCTCCTTTAGCAGTTGAATAAGCGAAACGATCCTGAATCCCAACCCATGATGCAATAGAGGCCATGTTCAAAATAACACCTCCGTTTGACAATCTAAATTGTGGAATTGCAGCATACAAACAGTTGTAAACGCCTTTTACATTTACATCCATTACTCTTTGGAAATCGATTTCCAAAGTTGTGTCGACTTTTCCCACATGTGCAATACCGGCATTATTAATCAAAATATGGATATTTCCAATTTTTTCAAATGTATCGACTACCTCTTTCTGATTTACTACATTGCACGCATATGAAAATACTTTTCCTCCCAATTGCTCAATATCAGCAACTGCATCCTGAGCACTTTCAATAGTTAAATCAATAATGTGAATTTCTGCTCCTTGTTTCGCAAACAAAGTTGCAATAGCCCTTCCTATTCCACTTCCTCCGCCGGTTATGACGGCTTTTTTATTTTGTAATGAAAACATATTTTTAAATTATAGTATTATTTATTTAGTTCTAAAGCAGCCAGAATAAAAGGTCCGGTTACTTTAGGATCATTATCTTTTCTTTTTTCATTAATATAATATTCATACGAACCATCACGATATGGATTTCCTCCTAAACCAGCAACAGCACAGGCATTCGTAATTTCAATTTCTCCATTTGGATATACTTTAACAAATTTTGAAGTAATACCATCAAAGGCCTTTTCAGCAATTTTTTTGAATTTTTTAGGCAAATATCCTTTTTTTGCTCCCTTCGCAAAAGCATAAGCAAACATAGCCGTACCTGAAGTTTCTAAATAATTACCTTCTCTTGTTCCCATATCCGTAACCTGATACCATAATCCTGATGGATCCTGAAATTTCACTAAGGCATTCGAAATATTATTTAAATACAAAATTAGTTCTTTTCGCTTTGGATGATCTTTAGGAAAATAATCCAGAACATCTACCAATCCCATCACATACCAGCCCATTGATCGGGACCAAAAGTTAGGTGAAACACCAGTTTCTTTGTTTGCCCATGGCATTTGTTTACTCTCATCCCAAGCATGGTATAACAATCCTGTCTTTGGATCCGTTGCCTTTTGCTGAATCAATTCAAATTCATGAGCAACATCATCTAACTTAACACCGTTTTCAAACGTTACGGTATATTTTGCATAAAATGGTTCACCCATATACAAACCATCCAGCCACATTTGATTAGGATATATTTTTTTGTGCCAAAAACCACCGCTTGGAGTACGAGGCTGTTCTTCTAATTGTTTACGCAAAGTCTGCATGGCAGTTAAATATCGTTTGTCTTTAGTCTGTTCATAGATATCAAACAAAATTCGGCCTGTAGGGATATTATCGATATTAAAGGACTCGTATTTATACGTTTTAATATTTCCGTCGGCATCAATCAATTCATCAGCATATTGTTTGACATAAACTGCGTATTTTTCATCATTTTTTTGCTCGCCTAATTGTTGAAAAGCATAGGTAACCAAACCATGGACATAACTTATATGTGCTATTGGAGCATCATCAATCATATACGATTGCGGATGACGCTGCATTAATGTTAAAGCCATTCTTTCTGACCATTTTAGCTTCGTTGGAATTGTATTTTGAGCATTTGAAATTGCCGTTACAAAAATCAGTAAGACAATCATTTTGGAAAGAAAAGAAATTTTAAGCATATCGCTACTTTAAAAATTGTATTGATGTGAAATTGATGTGAAAATAAATGTGATTTTCACATTTACAAATATAAAACTTAATATGAATACCCGACACTTATTTTAAGGATCAGTGCTTAAAAATAGATATAATTAAAAACAATATCACATTTTATGTGTAATTTGTACAAAATATAAAAAAAGCCTGCACTATTTGAGAAAAAATAAATCATATAATCTTAGCAATTGAATCTAATTTCTATATTTGTAAATGTGAAAATTACATTTATTATATTTATACTATCAAAATGAAAAAACTAAAAGGGATTACGTGGAACCACACCAGAGGATTATTGCCAATGGTGGCCACAGCTCAGCGTTTTACAGAGCTGAATCCTGATATAGAAATAAGTTGGGAAAAAAGGAGTTTACAGGAATTTGCAGATGCTTCTATTGAAGATTTAGCTAAAAGATTTGACCTCTTGGTTATAGATCATCCCTGGACAGGATTTGGTGCCGATACCAAAACAATTTTACCTTTATCAGATTATCTTCCTGCCGAATATATAAAAGATCAGGAAATTAATACCGTTGGTAAGTCTTACGGAAGCTACGTCTTTCACAATAAATTATGGGCATTACCAATAGATGCAGCAACTCCTGTAGCAGCCGCAAGGTTAGATATTTTGGAAAAAAATGGGTTAAAAGTTCCGCAGACCTATGATGATTTATTGGCTTTAGCAAAAAAAGGACTGATCGCTTTTGCAGGAATTCCGGTAGATTCGCTAATGACTTTTTACTCTTTTTGCTGCAGTTTAGGTGAAACTCCTTTTCAGTCTCAGGAAAAAGTAATTTCTGTGGAAACAGGAAAAAAAGCTTTACAGATCCATCGCGAATTGGCTCAGTTAATGGATCCGGCAAATTTCAATCGCAATCCGATTCAGGTATATGAAGCTATGGTCAATACTGATGAAATTGCTTACTGCCCTTTTGCGTACGGTTATTCTAATTATTCAAGAACTGGTTATAGCAAAAATTTACTTCATTTTTATGACTTGGTAAAATTGAATGACAAACCGATGATTAGTTCTTTGGGCGGAACCGGTTTGGCTGTTTCTTCTTTCAGTCAGCATATTCCGGAAGCAATAAAATATGCTGAATTTACAGGGTCTTCTCAGGTACAACAAAATATTTTTTCAGATAACGGCGGACAACCGGGACATTTGCAAGCCTGGAAAAATGACCGAATTAACGGAATAACCCATGATTATTTCAAAAACACATTGCCTGCTTTAGAAAGAGCTTTTTTAAGACCAAGATATTCCGGACACATGTATTTTCAGGATCATGCGGGAGATGTGGTTCGTGATTATTTAATGAATGGAGGTGATGAAAAAGCTGCTTTATCCGCAATGGATACACATTACATAAAGTCTTTAAACTTATAACAGATGAAACCATTAGAAGGATTAGTTGTCTTGGAATTTTGCCAATTTTTGGCGGGACCTTCTGCCGGATTAAAATTAGCTGATTTAGGAGCAAGGGTCATCAAAATTGAGCGTCCCGTAAAAGGTGAAGCCTGTCGCCAATTGAGCATCAAAGATCTTTTTGTGGATGACAGCAGTTTGCTTTTTCATACCATTAACAGAAATAAAGAATCTTTTGCAGCTGATCTTAAAAATCCTGAGGATTTAATTTTAGTAAAGAAATTAATTACCAAAGCTGATATTATGACCCATAATTTCAGGCCGGGCGTAATGGATAAAATTGGTTTGACATTTGACGATGTTTTGAATATCAATCCAAAAATAATTTACGGAACCATAACAGGTTACGGAGACAAAGGCCCCTGGGCAAACAAACCGGGACAGGATTTATTACTGCAGTCACTTTCAGGATTAAGCTGGCTGAGTGGGAGAAAAAGTCAGGGACCCGTTCCGTTTGGTCTGGCTGTAGCCGATTTGATGTGTGGGAATCATTTTGTACAGGGAATTTTGGCTGCATTATTGAAAAGAGCAAAAACAGGAAAAGGGATTTTGGTAGAAGTAAGTTTACTCGAATCTGTTTTGGATGTTCAGTTTGAAGCCATAACTTCCTATTTAAATGACGGCGGACAACAGCCTCAAAGAAGTGATGTTCAAGGAAGCGCTCATGCTTTTCTCAGTGCCCCTTATGGTATTTACCAAACTCAGGACGGATACATTTCTTTAGCAATGGGAGATTTGCTTTTTATTGGAAGTATTTTGGAAATCGATTTCCAAAATTACACTGATAAACACAAATGGTTTTCTCAAAGAGATGAAATCAGGGAATTATTAGCCGAAAAATTATTGACTCAAAAAGCAGATTACTGGATTGAATTACTTCAAAAACAAGGAGTTTGGTGTGGCAAAGTACTTAATTACCAGGAATTAGACAGCCAATCCTTTGTGAATGAACTGCAATTGAAACAAACGGTACAAAATTCGGCAGGCGAAAAATTGGTTACGACCAGAAGCCCAATTCAACTGGATGGTGAGATTTTAACAAGTACTAAAGCAGCGCCTAAAGTTGGTGAAGACAATTTAACAATAAACGAACAATTTTTAAACTAGCAGGATGAAACCATTAGAAGATTATTTAATAGTAGATTTTAGCCAGTTTCTTTCCGGTCCCTCAGCCAGTTTACGCTTGGCAGATCTGGGTGCCCGTGTGATAAAAATTGAGAAACCCGGAACTGGAGATATCTGCCGAACCTTATATACGTCTGATTTGATTATGAATGGAGAATCTTCTGTATTTCATACCATCAACAGAAACAAAGAATCATTCGCTATCGATTTTAAAGACCCGAATGAACTCGAAAAGCTAAAAAAATTGCTGGCTAAAGCCGATGTTGTCATGCACAATTTCAGACCCGGCGTAATGGAACGTGTAGGTTTGAGTTATGATGAAGTCGCAGTAATCAATCCTAATATCATCTATGCCGAAATTTCAGGCTACGGTACAAAATCCAAACTAAAAGATTTACCCGGACAGGATTTATTACTGCAATCGCTGACAGCCTTAACCTGGCTGAGCGGAAATCAGGAAGATGGTCCGGTTCCGATGGGATTATCGATTGTAGACATGTTAGCGGGAGCACATTTGGCACAAGGAATTTTAGCTGCTTTATATAGAAAAGTAACTCATAATATCGGGGCGAAAGTTCAGGTAAGTATGCTGGAATCTGCTTTTGATTTTCAGTTTGAAACCATTACTACTTATTTTAACGACGGTGGTGAATTGCCTGTTCGGACAAAATCCAACAATGCTCACGCTTATCTGGGTGCGCCTTATGGAATTTACAAAACTCAAAATGGCTACTTAGCCCTGGCTATGGGATCGATTCCGGTTTTGGCTTCGCTTTTAAAATGTGATAAATTATTGCAATTTCCTGAAAATAAATTTGAATTGAGGGATGAAATCAAAAACATTCTGGCTTCTCATTTGCAAACTCAGGAAACGCAACACTGGCTGGATATTTTGGAGCCCGCTGATATTTGGTGTGCCAAAGTCCTGAACTATAAACAGCTTTTTGCAGAAGAGGGTTTTCAGGTTCTTAATTTCGTACAGCGAGTTGAAATGCTGGACAGCTACACTTATAAAACAACCCGATGTCCTATTAGAATTGACGGAGAAATTTTTACATCAGGTAAAGGCTCACCAAAATTAGGACAGGACAACGAGCGAATTATTAAAGAATTTATAAGTAACTAATTACCCAAAATCCAGCAAGTTTTTTTTCAAACCTTGCAGATATTGAAATATAAATATACATACAAGGTCAAAAAAAGACCTTGCGTAAAACATTAAATACAAATTAGTAATGACCAAATTAAGAATCGCTGTCAGGAAATTTGATCCTTTTGAAACTACGCTTCAAAAACTGTGGGATTCATTCTGCCTGAAAAATAACATTCAGGTTGAAGCAGAAATGATTCCTTTGGATCTGCACGATCTTTATGAAGAAACCATTACCAATAAAGGTTTAATAAACGGAAAATGGGATATTGCTCACATCAATACCGACTGGATTTTTGATGCTGCGAATGAAAAAGCGGTTCTTGATTTGACTTCATTAATTTCTGAGAATCCTCCTCAAAATTATCCTGAAGGCTGGCATCAGTCTTTATTGAATTTACAGCAGATTAATAACGGGACTTACGGGCTCCCTTTTCATGATGGCCCGGAATGTCTGATTTATAGAAAAGATTTATTTGAAAATCCGACTGAAAAAGAAAATTTCAAAAAGCAATTTGGATACGAATTACTTCCTCCCAAAACATGGGAACAATTCACTCAAATTGCCGAATTTTTCAATCGCCCTGAACAAAATTTATATGGTTCAGTTTTTGCGCATTATCCTGACGGTCACAATATGGTTTTTGATTTTTGCCTGCAATTATGGACAAGAGGCGGTTCTTTATTGAATGCTCAAAATCAAATCGACATCAATCATACAGCAGCCATTGAAGCTTTGGATTTTTACAGAACTATAGCCAACAATAAAAAAGCCATTCATCCGCAATCAAAAGATTTTGGCTCTGTTGAAGCTGGTATGGCTTTCGCCAAAGGAGAAGCGGCAATGGCAATCAACTGGTTTGGATTTGCCTCAATGTGTGAAGTGATTGAAGAATCAACTGTAAAAGGAAGAGTAGATATCACGGAATTACCGCATAACGAAAACAATAAAACGGCTTCGTTGAATGTATATTGGCTATATACCGTTGGCACAGGAAGCAAACATCAAAAACTGGCGTACGCTTTTCTGAGATTTGCAACAACCCCTGAAAGTGATAAGTTATTAACAACTGAAGGTGGAATCGGTTGCCGTAAATCTACGTGGAATGATGTTGAAATCAACACAACTATTCCGTTTTATCATAAACTGGAAACATTGCATGAAAATGCTTTGACACTTCCTCAAACTCCGGTTTGGCCAAAAGTAGCCGAGCTTATTGACAAGATGGTTTTGAAATCATTAGAAAGCAACATTCCATCCGAAAAATTATTAGAAGAAACACAGAATCTTATTCTGCAAATTATATAATTATGAATATTCCATATAAACCGTTATTGCCAGAAACAACACAACCGATTATTATTATTGGCGCAAGCGGTATCGTAAAAGATGCTCATCTTCCAGCTTATAAAATGGCTGGCATGAGTGTTTTTGGTATTACCAACAGAACGCTCTCGAAATCACAGGATATGGCAGAACAATTTGGCATTCCGAATGTTTTTGAAAATGTAGCCGAAGCTGTAAAAAATGCGCCATCGAATGCGGTTTACGACATTACCGTATTACCTGATCAATATATCGAAATATTGGAACAGCTTCCAGATGGCGCTGCGGTCCTGATTCAAAAACCGATGGGAAATGATTTGGCCCAGGCCAGAGAAATTGTGGCAGTTTGCGAAAGAAAAAAATTAGTTGCAGCCATCAACTTTCAGTTGCGTTTTGCCTCTTTTGTCAGTGCAGCACGATACATGATTAATCAGGGAATTATTGGCGATTTGTATGATTTAGAATTTAAAGTTACGGTAAATACACCTTGGGAATTGTTTCCGCTGATTAAGGAACATCCAAGATTGGAAATTCTTTTTCACAGTGTGCATTATATTGACTGCATTCGTTCGTTTTTAGGAAACCCAAAAGGGGTTTATGCCAAAACGACTAATCATCCTCTGAAAAAATTATCTTCCTGTCGTTCTTCCATTATTTTGGATTATGGCGATTCGATGCGTGTGGTTATCAATACCAATCACGATCATCATTTTGGCTCTAAACACGAAGAAAGCTACATCAAATGGGAAGGAACAAAGGGAGCAATCAAAGCCAAAATGGGCTTGTTGATGAATTACCCTGACGGCATGCCGGACGAATTTGAGGTTGCTTTGGAAAAAGATGGTACATACGAATGGGAAAAAATTAATCTGGAAGGTTCGTGGTTTCCGGAGGCTTTTATTGGAACAATGTCAAATTTGATGCGCTTTAAAGAAGGTTCTGATGACAAATTATTAGCAAGTGTTCAGGATGTGTTAGACACGATGAAGGTTGTTGAAGCTTGTTACATCAGTAATCAAAAAGGTGGAATTCCACTAAATGATTTATAACAATGGTTGCCCGCGTTAACGATTGAAGCGGCATCCTTTTTTGGCTTTTTCTGCCAAAAAAGATACAGCGGAAAGCGTGTTAAAACGCCCAAAAAATTATATAAATAAAGTAATTAGTCGCTAGTCCATAGTAATTAGCTAATCACTAAGGACTAATCACTAAGGACTAAAAAACTAAAAAAACATGTATTTCAAATCGACATTTTTCGAAGACTATCAACTTAATGATAAAAGAGTTACATTAGGCAGAACAATTACAGAAACTGATTTTGTAGTTCATGCAGGACATACCGGCGATTTTTTTCCGCATCACATGGATGAAGAATGGTGCAAAACTCAGCCTTTCGGACAACGAATTGCCCACGGAACAATGGTTTTCAGTATTGGAATCGGTTTAACAGCATCAGAAATAAATCCGGAAGCTTTTTCTAAAGGCTATGACCGTATGCGATTTGTAAAACCGGTACATATTGGAGATACTATCCATTCTGAAATTACTATTTCAGAAAAAGGAGAAGCTAAAAAACCGGATATGGGAACTGTGACAGAACATGTAGAAATCATCAACCAACGAGGTGAAGTGGTTCTCGTATGTGATCACCTTTTATTAGTAAAAAAAAAATAATCCTAAAATAAAATCTAACTATGCAAGCAACCAACCAAACGGGAGACCAACACGAAGTTCCAACAGAAGGCGGAAAAGGAAATCAATATCTTTTGCCTTTTATTTTAATTACCAGCTTATTTTTCCTTTGGGGAATGGCGCACGGTCTTGACGGTATTTTAATTCCACATCTAAAAAAAGCCTGTCAACTCAACAACAGAGAATCAACATTGATTGATACGTCTATCTATTTTGCTTATTTTATTATGGCAATTCCTTCTGGAATGCTTATTAAAAGATTAGGATATAAAAACAGTATCATCATAGGATTATTAGTTTTTGCAATAGGAGCTTTTCTTTTTGTACCAGCCGCAAACACTAGAACTTATGAATTGTTCTTATTTGCTTTATTTGTTATTGGTTGCGGGTTGACTATTCTTGAAACTAGTGCAAATCCTTACGCAGCTATTTTAGGTCCTGCAGAATCTTCTTCATTTAGATTAAATCTGGCTGCCTCATTTAATGGTTTAGCAGCCATGTTAGGCCCTGTTTTGGGAGGTATTTTTATACTTTCAGGAATTAACTACACCCCAGCAGAGATGGCCGCAATGTCAGATACGGCAAAAACAGCCTACTTATTAGAAGAGGCTTCGGCAGTAAAATTGCCTTATATTATTTTAGGCAGTGTTCTGGTGTTGGTAGCTATAATATTTTATTTTATGCATTTGCCATCAATGAAGTCTAAACAAACAGAAAACGAAGTTAAACCAGGTTTTTTCTCTGTTTTAAAATTCTCTCACTTAAGTTGGGCAGTTGTAGCACAGTTTTTTTATGTTGGAGCCCAGGTATGTGTAACCAGCTTTTTTGTCCGAATAGCTCAAAAAGAAGCTGGATTAGATGAAAAAACAGCTGCTTATTACCTTGGCATATATGGACTTCTGTTTATGATAGGTCGTTTTAGTGGAACATTCTTTTTGAAATTTGTCAAAGACTATGTTTTACTTTCTATCTATTGTATAATTAGTGCTTTGCTTTGCTTAGTAGCGATTTACGGATCAGGTATTACAGTTATTTACGCATTGGGCGGATTAGGCTTTTTTATGTCAATCATGTTCCCAACTATTTTCTCTTTAGGATTGGTAGGTTTAAAATCGAATACAGAAACTGGCTCATCATGGTTGGTAATGTCTATTGTGGGTGGAGCAATCCTTCCTTATGCAATGGGAACTTTAATTGACATGAAACATGACGATATTCAGTCAGGTTATATAATTCCGCTAGTATGTTTCGTGATTATTCTTTATTTCGGAATATTTGGACATAAAGTAAAAAATATCGTTTCTTAGT
Source organism: Flavobacterium salmonis (assembly GCF_903819435.1). Lineage (GTDB taxonomy): Bacteria > Bacteroidota > Bacteroidia > Flavobacteriales > Flavobacteriaceae > Flavobacterium > Flavobacterium chungangense. The sequence goes on from NZ_CAIJDP010000048.1 coordinate 24,261, forward strand.
TCAATTTCAATTATTTTTATAAATTCCCAAGGTTCAAAATTTGTTCCTTGGAAATTTATTTTTTAACTGCTATCATTCAAATCTAATATGAAAAAAACGCTACTTACTTTTTACTTCTTGCTCATTAGTTTCAACGTGGTTTTATACGCCCAAAAAAACAAAACTGCTTATGATATTGTAGTGGCTGTTGATGGAAGCGGTAATTACACAAAAATTCAGGATGCTTTTAATGCTGTCCCTGATAATAGTACTAAACGTACCATCATTTTTGTGAAACCTGGCACTTATAAAGAGAAAATAAAACTATCTGCAGGAAAAAAGAATGTTTCTTTAATTGGTGAATCGTACAAAAATACTATTCTTACTTATGATGATTATGCTGAAATTGCGGGTGGTACAAGTAAATCCTTTAGTGTATTAATTGAAGCAAATGATTTTTTTGCAGAAAACATCACTTTTGAAAATACCATTAGTAGTGAGCTACCTGAGTATAAAAAAGGCGGCCAGGCAGTAGCTTTAATGGTAAATGGCGACAGAACAATATTTCATAAATGCAAAATGAGCGGTTTTCAGGATACCTTTTATCTTAAAGCAAATAAGAGAACCTACATTAAAGATTGTATCATTGATGGAACGACAGACTTCATTTTTGGCGCAGGAATAGCCTTGTTTGAAAACTGTGTTATCCAATGTCGAAAAGACTCTTATATCACTGCCGGAAACCATGAAGCCGGAAAAAGCAAATATGGTTTTGTATTTAAAAACTGTTTGATAATGAAATATCCAAAAGCAGCTGTTTCAAAAGTGTCTCTTGGAAGACCTTGGGGAGCAGGTGCAAATACGGTTTTTATCCATTCGCATGAAGAATCTATTATAATACCTGAAGGCTGGTCAATCTGGTCTAAAGATCCGGAAAATAAAGCCTATGACAACTGGAAAACTTCTTTCTATGCAGAATATGATTGTTTTGGACCAGGCTCTGATACAGATCAACGTATTTCATGGTCTAAACAATTGAATAAAGTCGAAGTATCTGAATATACCAAAGAAAAAATATTTGCAGCCAACACAACAACTGCAAGTAATCTTGAAGGAGACTGGAATCCGATAATTGAAAAAGACAAATGTGATTCTGTTTTACCTTCAAAAAAAGCCAAAAATGTCGATTCAAATTTTGAAAAAGCATTTGAATAAGAACGAAACATAAAAACCTTTAAGCACATAATGTTTAAAGGTTTTTATGTTTTTTAAACTCATACTCTTATTAATCCCATAACAAAAGCGGTTTTTAAAGCTTCGGTTGTATTGGAAACCTGCATTTTTTGAATTATATTCTGTCTGTGACGACGAACAGTATAAACTGAAATATTTAACAAGTCTGCAATTTGATAACTATTGCTTCCCTTTGCAACATGAGCCAGAATTTCTAATTCTCTTTTAGAAAGGAGGTTTTCTGAGTAAGGTTTATATTTTTCAGACGTTATGGTTTCTCCTGTTTTAATATTTACAATTTTACCATCAATTCCGTTTCTAAATTCTGAAATAGTTGATGGAGCATACAGACATAATGCAACTAAAATACTCCCATTTGGTGATCTTTTAAGATACATCGTCCGATGATTAATATAATGCATGTTAGTCTCATCAGAAGAACGTAAACGACTAAAAGTACTGTAATTTCTATATTCTTCTTCAGGTAAATTTTTAAGGTATTGAAAAAAATGAAGTTCTAATGCATGGCGTTCGAGTACATCATCCCGATTTAGCTTATCAAATATGCAGTCCTCAAAAGCAGAATCAATAAACAAATCACCTGAGAGTCCGAGTAATTTACCAAAATTACCTGCATAAATATAACTACAGTCAGCCTGAAAATCTGAAAGTACAGCTACGCATTGCTCTATAGAAACATAAGCTGCAGCCATTTTTTTATAATCTTCTACATCTAATGCTTCCTCATCCAAAAAAGTTTGTTTTAATAAAGTAGAAGTTAACTGATCTTCGATGCATATGTTTGCCATACTTATTCAAATAAAATTGGTTAATTTTACGTATTGTCCTTATTGGAAGCAGAATGTAAATTTGAAAAACTAAGTTAGACTATTTATACATTTAACAAAAACATTTATGAAATCTAAATCCATTATCTTCTGCAGTCTTTTTCAAATTATTTTATTTACAGGTTGCAATAATATTTCTAAAGAAAATAAAACAGCGAAAAATACTGCAACAAAACCAAAAGACTCAGCGATTGTCCGCGGAGTTCCATGCGATATCAAACTAAGCAAAATACATTTTACAAAATCAATTAATGGAGCTGATACGCTAGCAAAAGTGGATAATAAAGAAAACATACTATTTAATGTGGGAGAGAAAAAGGATTATTTCTCAGATCCAAATAATAAACTATCAAATAATTCGGCACCTATTCTTTTATCTAAAGTTAATAACACAAAACCCTTTACCTTAACAGCAAAAATAAGCCCGGAATTCACTAAAACCGGGTTGTACAATGCCGGTGTATTATACCTATATGTCAACGACAGTTTTTATCAAAAATTTTGCTTTGAGCAGGATGAACGCGGTAATCAAAGAATTGTCACAGTCCGTACAATAGGAACTTCTGACGACAACAATCATGATGTTGTTGATTTCAAAACTGTTTACATGAAAATTTCATCAGATACAGAAACAGTTGCCAGTTATTATTCTCTTGACAATAAAAACTGGCAAATGGTTCGTTTATACAAAAACAATTATCCAGCAGAAATCTGGACAGGAATCAGTGCACAATGCCCTGTAGATAAGGGAACAACAAGTTATTTCGAAGATATTTGCTTAGAACAAAAAAGTGTAAAAGATTTTCGTTTAGGAATCTAGAAATATGAAAAGGTGCTATTACAAAAGTGGATCTATATAATTTATCCCCTTTTGTAATAGCACATATTTAAATCATTAAAACTCTTCTTAGATTTTATTTGTTTGATTAAAACATTTTATCTTTTTTAAATACTAACTTTATTATGGGGAGCCCCCATTATAAAAAGGGACTTCCAAACTTACCGCTTATAAGCCCCTTTTTATAATGCGGTCGGGCTATCCAGGCTACTTCGGTAGCTTCTTCCTATCCCTCTCCCAACTCCGTTTTAATCACAATCTGTCAGTTAGCTATAAAGCCATAATCGTTTAGTGAATATCTCTGATTATTTTAAAAGGTTTCATAAAACAAAAAAGCGCAATTACTTAATTATAGTAATTGCGTTTTTTAGGGATTTGTACTCAGAGCGGGACTTGAACCCGCACGGACATTGCTGTCCACTGGATTTTAAGTCCAGCGTGTCTACCAATTTCACCATCCGAGCATTTTGTGGTACCTCCAGGGATCGAACCAGGGACACATGGATTTTCAGTCCATTGCTCTACCATCTGAGCTAAGGTACCTCATTTAAAACAAAAAACCCTGTTTCATCAGAAACAGGGTTTTCAAAAGAAAGGCGACGACATACTCTCCCACATAACTGCAGTACCATCTGCGCAGGCGGGCTTAACTA
>NZ_CAIJDP010000049.1 GCF_903819435.1 Flavobacterium salmonis
TATTACTCTTATTCTTTTGCCTTAACATCTCTGTTAAAGCGGCTGTCAATTCAATATGTCTACGAACGTAATATTTATTATTCTTTTCGCCTATCGTTTATCTCTCAAAGCGGGTGCAAAAGTAAAACTTCTTTTTGTTTCTCGCAAGAAAAATTTAAAAATTTTTGAAACTTTTTTTTCGTTTCCTTTTTCTAATTTTCCTTCCAATACCTCAATAAACTTTCCGTGTTTTGCGGGGTGCAAATGTAAAAAGAATTTTCAAATCTCACAAGCTTTTTTGAATCTTTTTTTTTTAGAAAATTTCTTTTCCTTTAAATTCGTTTGCCTGTCAGTATTTCGATGAACGCCTTCGCTGTTGCGGGTGCAAAAGTACAACCTTTATCCACTTTACCAAGCCTTTTTATTATAAAATTTCAACCTTTTTTTATTCTTTTTCTTAACTGTCTGGTAACGCAAAACTTACGATTTACAGTTTCTTATTTTTGTTAGGAATTTTCTGTATTATTCATATTTACCTCAATTCTTTTATTTCATGATAAGCCGTTTTTATTGACTTCACAACACAAAAGATCCTTTTCCGAGAATTTTGCAATATAGCTCTTCAAGTCTTTTTTACAGATTTTCATCGCTAAACTTGCCTTTTTTTACTTTACTTCCTAGAGGTCTTCAGTCCAAAAGCGGTTTTTAAAGTACTTCATAATTTCGTAAAGACACAAAAAATCCCTTTACGTTATGTATATTAAGAAGAAATTCTGCTAAAAACCGATGCCATAGCCCCGATAGAAACGAAAATCCTTTTGCTTTTTTCCTTTAAAAAGATTAGAAAAGACTAAAGCAGCTATTTAATAGCAGTTTACAAGATTTAAAAACACTATCGGTAACGATTTAGTAATGGTGATAATTGCATTCATTTTCAATCAAATTCCTTGTAAATCAATGGTAAATCTACAAAAAAACAGGAAAGTATTTAAAATATATAACTTGTTTTTCACCTATTTTAAGATTAACACCTTCTCTTTATTCACCAAAAAAATTTATGTTATTTATTTCTTACGCCTTAGTTTAAAATTAGGCGTAATGAAAGTTGGGTAAATTAATTGTCTAGATTTTGTATGTAGCTGGCTGACTGGGGAATTTATATTGGAGTTATTGATATTTAAAAGAGCCCTGTCCAAAAATTGATATAAATTGTTTTTTTGTTTCTTCAGTACGGCTTTATGTTCTTTAAAAGTAGACAAGAGAATATTGTAATTACAACTAAACTGTTTTTTGAAATTAAATACTAATTGTTTCTATTACAATTCGGACACAAACCCGATAGTGTAAAATTAACTTCTTTTACCAAATAATTATCTGGAATAGTATAAGATGGTTCTACTGAATCCAAGCAGGTTACCGAAAGACATTTTTCACAACTAAAATGTACGTGATTATGAGTATGTTGATGATTGTCGTGATTGTGGTGGCAACTTGCATATTTAACTGTTCCGTCTGGAGTGGCAATTTTGTGAATGACATCTTCCGTAACTAAACGATCCAAAATCCTATAAATAGTCACTCTATCACATACATCCCCTATTCTTTTTTGAATTTCAGCATGCGACAACGCTACGTTTGAAAGAGTTATCAATTCTAAAACTGCAGCTTTTGCTATGGTATTTCTAGTTGTTTTCATTTTCTTTAAAAAATAATAACGCAACATTGTTGCGTTTATTGAAATACAAGTATATTTGCAACAAAATTGCATTAAACAAATATACACGAAAATGAAGAAACAATCAATAGTAGTTTTAGATATTTTAGGAATCTCGAGTGCCAGTTTATGTTTGGTTCATTGCTTATTATTCCCAATTTTAAGCATTATTCCGTTTGGTTTTTCAGACACACATTGGATAGACATTTTTTTTGCCTGTATTGGAATGTTTGTCGTTTCAAAAATAGTGATGGGCAAAACGGCCAAAAAAGTAAAACTCATTCTCACTGCATCCATAACCGCTATAATAATTGGAGTTGTTTTAGAAATTATTTGGAAAATCAATACCCAAATGATTCTAATTGGAGGTGTCGGAATGATAATCGGACATCTATTGAACTATAAATTGCATTCGAAATAAGAGGTCAAATGGAAAATCCAAAAAAAATAAACGTGTACATCCTAACAGGATTTCTTGGTTCTGGAAAAACAACGGTGTTGAATAATTTGTTAAGTCAATTTGCCAACGAAAAAAACGTAGTCATAGAAAACGAATTTGGCAAAATCAATATTGATGCAACACTTGTAAACGGAACATTCGAATCGGTTTATGAACTCACAAACGGTTGTATATGCTGTTCGATGAACAACCAATTACTAGAAACCCTAACCCGAATTCATACTTTAGAAACCCCACCTGACAACTTGTTTATAGAAACCACAGGTATTGCCGATGCAGGCGAAATAGCAGCCAATTTTACAGCTCTTTTTGTAGCAGAAGCATTTGATTTAAAGAAAATCATAACCGTTGTCGATGCTGAAAATGTACTTTTTTATAAAGATTCGAATGCCGAAGTGCAAAAGCAAATTGTCGCAGCAGATGTAGTGGTTATCAATAAATTTGAATTGATTACAACCGAAATTTTGATGAATATAAAAGACTTTATACAATCGATAAATCCGTATTCGAATATTATTTTATCCAAAGACGGTTGGTTAGACCGAATGATTTTAGCAACAGAAAATTGTCAAAAAACGTTCACTCCCAGCACTATTTATAAATCTGAAAGTACCCATAAAATCAAAACAATGCTCTTTGAAACAGACGATGTATTTGATGTTCAAAAACTAAAATACGAACTTTTTAGGCATCTGTATTTGTACTACCATCAAATTTATAGAATAAAAGGCTATGTTTTAACCAAAGAAAATCAGGTGGTTTTAGTACAGACAGTAGGGAAATCAGTCGTGATAGAACTAGCCACTAATCAGGATAAAATTAAGGGTCAGTTGGTTTTTATAGGAAAAGAATTAGAATTAAAGACCATAGAACGCATCCTTAAACCTGCAGTTGCTAAAATAGATAAACTTCAATTGGTGTAAAATGAAAAATATAAAAATTGGAATTCTTACCATATCTGACCGAGCTAGTCAAGGAATTTATGAAGACGTATCGGGTCAGGAAATTAGAAAAGTGGTGGATAATTACACCAATGACAGTTGTGATTTTGCTTATTGTGTTATTCCAGATGAAGAAAATTTGATTCTCGAAAAATTAATTCATTTATCGGATATTGAACATTGCAGTCTGATTTTCACCACTGGCGGAACGGGTCCTGCCTTGCGAGATGTAACCCCCGAAGCCACCGAAAAAGCCTGCCAAAAAATGCTTCCCGGTTTTGGAGAACTAATGCGAACAGAAAGTTTAAAACAAGTTCCCACCGCCATATTATCCAGACAAACGGCAGGAATAAGAAACCAAACTTTAATTGTCAATCTTCCTGGAAAACCTAGTGCAATTGAAACCTGCTTAAAAGCCATTTTTCCAGCCATTCCCTATTGTATCGATTTGCTCGAAGGGCCATTTATGATATGCAATCCAGAAAATATTCAAATTTTTAGACCCAAAAAATAGTATGACTACTTTATTCCTACCTTCTAATACAGAAAAAACATTCGATCAAGAAACGGTCACTTTGCTCGATGTTGCCCAATCTATAAGTAATTCTTTAGCCAAAGAAGTACTTGTAGCCAATGCAAACGGACAAATCATAGACGTAAATACCACCATCGAAAATAATTCAAAAGTCGAATTACTGACTTGGAAAGACGACGAAGGCAAAAATGCTTTTTGGCACACCACCGCTCATTTGCTTGGAGCAGCTTTGCAAGAATTATTTCCAGGCATACAACTCGGGACTGGTCCAGCCATAGAAAACGGTTTTTATTATGATGTTGATTTTGGCGAATATAAATTTACCGATGCCGATTTTATCAAAGTCGAAAATAAAATTCTCGAATTAGCCCAAAACAAATCAGAAAACATTAGAAGAGAAGTTTCAAAAACGGTGGCTACTGCTTTTTTTACCCAACATTACAACCAATATAAATTAGAATTAATCGAAGGTTTGCCCGACGGAACGATTACGTTTTACGAAACAGGAAATTTTACCGATTTGTGTGCTGGGCCACATATCCCGAATACATCTTTTATCAAAGCCGTAAAACTTACTGCCATCGCTGGTGCTTATTGGCGTGCCAACGAAAAAAACAAAATGCTGACTCGTGTGTATGGAATTTCATTTCCGAAAAAAGCAGAATTGGATCAGTATCTCGAAGCATTAGAAAAAGCAAAACAGAGAGATCATCGAAAGTTAGGCAAGGAATTAGAACTCTTTTATTTTGATGAAGAAGTCGGAATGGGTTTGCCGTTGTGGGCTCCAAAAGGCGAAGCTTTACGACAAAACTTAATTGGTTTTCTCAAAAAAATTCAAATGCGAGCCGGTTATCAGCACGTGGCTAGTCCGCATATTGGTAAAAAGGAATTGTATATTACTTCAGGACATTATGCCAAATACGGTCAGGATGCTTTTCAGCCTATAAAAACACCAGCCGAAAATGAGGAATTTTTCTTGAAACCAATGAACTGTCCGCATCATTGCAAAATATACGCTACCAAACCCCGAAGCTATAAAGAAATGCCCATAAAATATGCTGAATTTGGTACGGTATATCGTTACGAACAAAGTGGCGAATTGCACGGATTGACTCGGGTTCGAGGATTTACGCAAGACGATGCACATATTTATTGCCGACCAGACCAACTCAAAGACGAGTTTTTGAAAGTGGTCGATTTAGTAAATCTGGTGTATGGGAAATTAGGCTTTACCGATTTTCAAACCCAAATTTCGTTGCGGGATTCCGTAAACAAAGAGAAATATTTAGGCACAGACGAAATGTGGAATTTAGCCGAAAACGCCATTATAGAAGCAACCCAAGAGCGTGGAATGAAAACCACAACCAAAGAGGGCGAAGCGGCTTTTTATGGTCCAAAACTAGATTTTATCGTTCGTGATGCCATTGGTAGAAAATGGCAAATTGGTACTATTCAAGTGGATTATATGATGCCTGAAAATTTTGATTTGACTTATACTGGAACCGATAATACTTTGCATAGACCCGTAATGATTCATCGGGCATTGTTTGGTTCTATGGAACGATTTATTGCTCTTTTAATCGAACATACCGGAGGTAATTTCCCTATTTGGCTCGCACCAACTAAAGTAATTCTGTTGCCAATTGCCTCCAAATACATTGCTTATTGTCAAGAAATTGCCAATCAAATCAACGAGGAATTCGATTTGCAGATTGAAGTGGATGAACGTGACGAAAAAATTGGACGTAAAATCCGAGATGCCGAAACACAAAAAATCCCCTATATGCTTATTGTGGGCGAAAAAGAGAGTCAGGAAAACAAAGTTTCTATCCGAGTACACGGCGAAGGAGATAAAGGAGCCGTTATGATTTTGGAATTTATGGAGAATTTTAGAAAAGAACTTAAAATAATATAAATGATTTTAAGCGGAAAAGAAATAGAAAAAAAACTCGGAACGGATATTTCGATTGAACCATTCGATGCCAAACAGCTCAATCCTAATAGTTATAATTTGAGATTGCACGAAGAATTGTTGGTCTATGACAATGCTATTTTAGATATGAAAATAGAGAACAAAGCATCAGGGATTACCATTCCAAAATCGGGCTTGTTGCTAGAACCCAACAAACTGTATTTAGGTAGAACTGTAGAATACACCAAAACCCACAATTATGTGCCAATGCTAGAAGGCAGAAGCAGTATTGGGCGTTTGGGAATGTTCATACACGTTACGGCAGGTTTTGGCGATGTGGGTTTTGAGGGCTATTGGACGCTCGAAATCTTCGTCATTCAGCCCCTGATTATTTATCCCAACATTGAAATTTGCCAAATTTATTACCACGCTATCGATGGCGAATTTGAAACTTATACCAGCGGTAAATATCAAAAAAACGATAGCATTCAACCGAGTTATTTATTTAAAGATTTTGAAAATGAAAATTGATAAAAGCGAATTAGAAGAAACTAAAAACCTGCACTTACAATTTGACAAACGAGGTGGTTTGCTTCCTGTTGCCGTTCAGGAAACGCAAACAGGACAATTATTAATGTTGGCTTCGGTAAACAAAGAGGCTTTTGAAATTACAATAAAAACTCGAAAAGCGACTTTCTGGAGCACCTCTAAAAACGAAATCTGGACTAAAGGACACACCTCGGGAAATACCTTATTGATAGACGAAATCCTTGTTGATTGTGATCAAGATGCCATTATTTATAAAGTTACACTTGAAAACGGTGGCGTTTGCCATACGTATAACGCTCAAGGTGAAAATAGAAAAGCCTGTTTTTACCGAAAATTAAATATAGAAAAGAATCAATTATATTTTTTAGAAAAATGAAAAATCACAAAAAAGCAGATGCTTTTGGCGACAACCACATTGGTACATCTGTAGAAACCCCTTTGCGTAGCAATGCTTTTGACAAAACAGATGACGAGAAAATAGAAGCCATATCGTTTCATTACCAAAAAATAATGGAAGAATTAGGCTTGGACTTGACCGATGACAGCTTGAGCGGTACGCCTTATCGAGTGGCAAAAATGTATGTAAAAGAACTTTTTTCGGGCTTAGACCCCAAAAATAAACCCAAAATATCCATTTTCGATAATAAATATGACTACAACAAAATGCTGATTGAAAGCGATATCACTTTTAATTCTTCTTGCGAGCATCATTTTTTACCCATAATTGGCAAGGCGCACATTGGTTACATTTCGTCGGGCAAAGTGATTGGATTATCAAAAATGAACCGGATTGTGCAATATTTTGGGCGAAGACCCCAAGTACAGGAACGAATGACGATGCAAATTTTTAACGAATTGAAAACGGCTCTCCAAACCGATGATGTAATTGTGGTAGTCGAAGCCGAGCACTTGTGTGTTTCTACTCGCGGTGTAAACGACAAATCCAGTAAAACCACAACGCTGGAATTTGGCGGACAATTTGGCGATACTCAAATTAGAAATGATTTTTTTAAAATGATATAAATGACACAAAAAGCCACTACAATTCTAAAAGAAAACGGACTCAAAATAACCCAAAATAGATTGGATGTTTTGACTGTTTTTCTAGGTTCTGAAAAGGCTTTTACGTTATCGGATTTAGAAAAAATATTTGACTATCAACACGATCGGTCCAGCATTTTTAGAAGCTTGCAAACCTATTCTGAAAAAGGGATTTTAGAAAAATTCTGCAACGCATCTGGCACAGCAATTTACACGTTAAATCTTAATAATCCTGATTGCAATGGCAAATCTCATTTTAAATGCAAGGATTGTGAAACTGTAGTTTCGCTACCCAATTTACCTGAAGAGTACCTTCAAGTATTGGGTAAAAACAAAATGGAAACAATGAATTTATTAATTGAAGGGACTTGCGAGAATTGTCAAAATAAAAACCCCGAATCACGATGAACCAATTTGTATTAAAGGAATACCCGAATGCTGAAACAGGCGAAAATGTAACCAATAAATACTTGGATTTTTTAGAAAAAGAGTATCAATCCGACCTCTCAAAAATGCTCTTTGCCACTTCGCTTTGTTCGGATGATGTGAATGTTTCTACCGATTTTAGAAAAGTGTTGGCACGCCCTTTTTCTATGGGTGGTTTGGGTGGTTTGCCGTATTCTGGACTTACAGGAATGGTAGCCTTTGCTCATCATATTCCAGATGGTGGCGATGCGTTTGTTTTTTATGGTCCACATATTGGTATTTCTGATACTGGAATACTTGGCGAAATGAGACGAACAGGACAACGCAAACTAACCAATAGTTGTGGTGCATTAATGCTTGGACTGGAACGATTGCAACAACAAAACGAAGTCTATGTACCGATCAATTCCGAATTAGATTATCAGCAAATATTGTTGGAACGTACCGTAATGCCTTATAAACAAAGAATTATAGAGGCACAGAATCCAAAAAAAGAGATAACGGAAGTTTTCTATGAAGAAATTCATAAAAAAATACAGTTGCTGGTCAAAATATCTAAAAAAGAGTTTTCGTGTAAACGTATTTTTTTATTGGGAGGTATCATCATCAATACTTCTCCAGAGTTTAATGATATGGTAGATGTGCGGAATTTTCAGGTTGTAAATACTAATGAATTAGAAGACAAACCTTTTGATATTTCCATTCTGGAAACACCTGCTTTTAAAGATTTATAATAAATAAAAACAGTAATGCAAAAAACAGCCTATCTAAATCCCGAAGAAATTCAACTCGTGAAACTCTTTAATTCTAAAAATAAAATTGTTTCTATTTTCTATTATTATTGGATAAACATTTCAAATCCTGACGAACATTATAGTTTTATAGATGTTATTGAATTTGTTTTTGACGACAATAAGTCTTTATTTTTTAAGCTCAACGAAGATGATTCTGGAATTGGAATTACCACTGAATTTGAATTTGAAAAATATAAAAAAAGCTTGCAAACCGAATTTCTACAACAAATAAGACTTCAAAAAGTGGAAGCTACTACATTAGAAATCTGGGAATCAGCTTTGATAACTGCTTTTCAACAAATAACATTTATTGAAGAAAAAGGAAATTATTTGAATGTGATGTTTTGTATTGAATTCAAAAATCAAAAAATAGAACTCCATTTTCATCCAGTAGAAGGATTGGTTGTGAGCGAATATGATGAAATTTCAGAATAAAACCTAACAAAACGAGCAATGAAAACCACCATTTGTAGAGAGGCACATTTTAATGCCTGCCATAGAATGCACAATCCCAATTGGTCTGACCAAAAAAATAAAGAAATATTTGGAATATGCAACAACGCCAATTATCACGGACATAACTTTAGGCTTATTGTAAAAATAACAGGAGAAATTAATCCAGAAACGGGGTATGTTATGGATATGAAAGTCTTGGGAACTATTATAAAAAATGAAATCGAAGACCGTTTTGACCATAAAAACCTCAACCTTGATTGTCCCGAATTCAAAGACAAAATAGCCTCTACCGAAAATTTTGCTTGGGTTATTTATGGGATTTTAAAACCACTGCTTCCGAAAGAACATCTTTTGGCAATTATACTTTATGAAACGGATAAAAATTATGTGGAAGTTGGGGAGTAACAGTAATTTATGATGGTTTTTTAAATAAATTATTAATGCAATTTTGTTGCGTTAATGAAAATAAAACTATATTTGCAACATTATTGCGTTAATGATTTGCAAAATTACTATGAAAACCATACTTATCTTCCTATTACTACTATTACCAATTGGATTATCCGCCCAAAACAAACCAACGGAACCTTCCAAAAAAGACTCGGAAACAAAAACCAATGAACTCCAAGAGGTAAAAATCATTAGCCTTACCGAAGAGCAAAAAGAAGTACTGAAAGTAAAAAACAATATCAATCCAGTAACCATAATTACAGCTAAACAGCTCGAAAATAGAGCCGGAAACTTAAACGAAGTTTTAGCCCGACAAGCTGGAGTGCAAGTACGATCCAGTGGTGGTTTAGGTAGTGAAGCCAGAATTTCTATTCGGGGTCTAGAAGGAAAAAGAGTTCAGGTGTTCATTGATGGTAATGCGTTGAATACACCCGATGGAAGTTTTGGAATCAACGATTTGCCTGTTCAGGTAATCGAAAGAATCGAAATTTACAAAGGTTCTGTTCCTGCTTATTTAGGTGGAGACGGATTGGGAAGTGCCGTAAATGTCGTTACCAGACACAGGGACATGAGCTATATTGATGCCAATATTTCACGTCAATCCTATAACACAGAATCTATGGGATTAATTCTAAAAAAAACATTCTACAAACAAGGAATTGAAATTGGTGGAGGAATTTTTAGTACCAAAAGTGATAACGATTATAGCTTTTTGTCGCCCTATCAACCAGACTTAATAATTAAAAGAGATCACGATAAATTTAAGTCGGTTTTAGGTGGGCTGTCAATTCGGTTTCATAAGCTTTGGTTTGACGAAATAGAAATAGAAACTGCTTTTGTCAATAATGACAAACAAATACAAGGCATTCAAAAGAATATACAAAAAGCCGAAAGCGAGAGCAACGCTAAAGTATTGGCTTTGACTTTGGTCAAAAAACGTTTTTTTTATGACAAACTAAACTTTAGATTTTCGCTACTCTTGGGCGATTTCAATGCTAAATTCAAAGACTTATCATTTTACAGTTACAATTGGGATGGTTCTCGCACCCCTAGTACTTTGGGACAGGGCGAATTGGGAATTGGCCCTAATTTATCGACAAGTATTCAAAAAGAAATTCGACAACGTTTGAATTTGGATTATGCGATAAACGAAAAATTCAATCTTAATTTAAACAGCGCTTTCAGATACGGAAGTTTTGATCCAAAGGATGATGTGGGGAATGCCTATGCGGGTAAAAACCTATTTAATTATCCCGCTAATTTAACCAACTCGGTTACAGGACTTACTTTTGACAGCAATTTTTTCAACAATAAATTACTGTTTTCAACGGCTGGAAAATATTACAGTAATTACATAGAAGGCTACAATACTAGTATTTACTTGACTGATACTCCTGATAAAATAAGCAACAATACGGGAATTTTCGGGTATAATTTTGGTTTTAGATACCGTTTTTCTGAAAGTTTTCTTGTAAAGGCAAGCCACGAAAAAGGAGTACGCTTGCCTAATAATGCCGAGTTTTTTGGAGATGGAATATTAATCACGCCAGCCATTTTCTTAAAACCAGAAGTAGCCTACAATAGTTCTTTAGGATTGATTTTTGACAAAACATATCGAAATGAAAAACGCCTGCAAATAGATGTAAACGGTTTTTATATGAATGTGGAAGAACTCATTCAGCTATCAGGCAACGGACTTTCATTAGGCTATGTCAATTTTGCAAAAGCTAGAATTGTCGGAGCAGATATGGATATAAAAGCCGATATAACCAAGACCCTTTTTGCCAGTTGCAATGCAACCTACCAAATTCTGACTGATACCAATGAGTTTATTCCAGCAACTCAAAACGTCCCCAACCCTACTTATAATTTAAAAATACCCAACACACCACAATTATTTGCCAATTGGAATTTGGAATTTCATAAAGACAATTGGCTGTGCAAAAACAGTAAAACAAGAATTATTTACGATGGCAGTTTTACCGACGAATTTAATTATGGTTTCAAAATAAGCATTTATGACAATTTTGTAATTCCCGCTTACGTAAGTCATACACTCTCTTTTGAGCAGTCTTTTCAAGACAATAGATACACTGTTTCTGCCGAAGTAAATAATCTAACAGACCAAGAAATTCTTAATAATTATAATCTGCCTTTGCCTGGCAGAACATTCCGTATCAAGCTTCGATACTTATTTTTATCCAAAAACAAACACCATCATTAATCAATTTAAACCTCACTACAATGAAAAAAAATGCTCTCAAAATTATAGGAATGTTATCTTTAGCAATACTCCTAAATGCTTGTTCCAAAGATGACAAAATAGATACTTCAAACACAGTTGGTTTTGATAAGCTACTATTAGTCAATAACATTACCAGTACCAACCCTGTAATTGGTTATGTAAGTACGTTGAAAGACTTGAGTGTCACTAATCAAACCAATGCCAAAGGAAGACAAACAGCCCAATATCCGTTTGTAACTTTAAACGGGAATGATGTTTTTGTAATCCCAAATAAAGGAGGCGATATTCTAAAAAAATTCACGCGCCAAAATGATGGCACTTTGTCTGAAAGTGGCAGTATCACTTTGCCAGCATCATCACAATCCATAAGTGTTGTGATAGAAAGTGCTGTAAAAGGCTATTGTTCTTTACAAAATTTAGGCAAAATACTGGTGTTCAACCCATCGACTATGGCAATTATTAGTTATATTGATTTGACCAGTTATGCGCTTGGCGGAGACGGAAGTCCAGACCCAAGTATAATGGCACTTCGAAATGGCAAATTGTATGTAGCCTGCGTACAAACCTCAAACGGCTATACCAGCGATTATCCCGCACAGGTTTTGATTATTGATGTAGCCAATGCTAATGCAATAACTTCTACAACCGATTCCAGAACTACTTGGGCAGGAAGTATTGACGAACAAAGTTCGATGTTTTTTACAGAAAACGGAGACTTATATCTATTTTGTGTGGCTTCGTATGGTTTTGGTGGTCCAACTCAAAAGTGTGGTTTTTTGAGAATCAAAAGCGGACAAACCACATTCGATTCGACTTACTTTTTTAACGTAGCCGATTATTCTGTTACAGGAATTCCGAATAACAAAGTAGATTATTTACAACATATGCAGTACGATAAAAACGGAATTGTATATAGTACCGGAAACATTTATGCTCTTGCAAGCAATCCGCCAAACTATGTTACTGATAGAACTATGGGTTCGTTCAAAGTGGATTTAATTAACAAAACAATTACAAAAATTAACCTGCCGTATTCTAATGGCTATTCCGCATCAGTTGCTCTTTTTGAAAACAAAGTGCTTTGGGGATTGGCAACAACAACTGGAGTTGGGCTTTATACTTACGATCCTGCAACAAATACAGCATCTGCAAATCCGGTTGTAAATACGCAAGGAGATACCAGCTTGATAAAAGTGTTTAACTAAATACGACAAGGAATGAAAACGCTCCTAATTCTCTTAATCACATTAAACGTATTTGCAACACCCAATCAAGATGTTCCAAAAGACATCATCAGAATAATGAAATCTGGCAATGGTCGATCTATCGAAACCGCTTTTGAAGTTTATACGGTCGAAGAAGAATACAAAATGCTTCGGTTCTTGAAATTGACTCCAATTATACAAAAGCTTGATATAAAGGATGGTGTTTTTTATGATAGTTTCAAAATAGATTCCAGAACGATTTATTTTAAAGTGTTGTCAAAATCCAAAAAGATAAGTCCGAAAACGCATCAAATTAATACTTAAAATCAATGAAAAAACTACCCGTTACCGTACTATCAGGATTTCTGGGAGCAGGAAAAACTACCTTGCTCAATCACATTCTGCACAACAAAGAAGGATTGAAAGTTGCTGTAATTGTAAACGATATGAGCGAAGTCAATATTGATGCTCAATTGGTTAAAAATGAAATGACCCTTTCCCGTACCGAAGAAAAATTGGTCGAAATGAGTAATGGTTGTATTTGCTGTACTCTTCGGGAAGATTTGATGATTGAAGTGGAGAAACTCGCCAAAGAAAACCGTTTTGATTATTTATTAATCGAAAGTACAGGCATCAGCGAACCGATTCCTGTGGCACAAACTTTTACGTTTGTAAACGAAGACGAAAATATCGATTTATCTCGTTTTAGTTACATTGATACGATGGTTACGGTGGTCGATTCTTTTAACTTTTTTAAAGATTTTGGTTCTGCCAAAACGCTGGAAGATATAAAAGCGACCAATATCGAAAATGATAATAGAACCATTGTAAACCTTTTAGTCGATCAGGTCGAATTTGCCAACGTGATTATTCTAAATAAAACCGATTTAGTTACCCAAAGCCAATTAGAAACCCTAAAAGCTTCTATCCACAAACTGAATCCTGTAGCCAAAATCATTTGTTCAGAATTAGGAAAAGTCAATCCAAACCAAATTATAAATACCGGATTGTTCAATTACGAAGAAGCCGAAAATTCTGCAGGCTGGATCAGGGAACTCGAAGGAATTCATACACCCGAAACCGAAGAATACGGCATTAGCTCATTTGTTTTTAGAAACGAAAAACCTTTTCATCCCCAACGATTTTGGGATTTTATTTCAAACGATTTCCCACCAACCATCATCCGTAGCAAAGGTTTGTTTTGGATGGCATCACGCCCCGAACAAGCTATCAACTGGAGTCAGGCGGGCGGATCTATGAAAGCCGAAAGTGCGGGCGTTTGGTGGGCAAGTATGCCTTTAAGCGAACGTGAAAACTTTAATAATTTTGTTCAAAACCAAGAAATTATCGAAGAACGATGGACACTGGATTATGGCGATAGATTGAACGAACTGGTATTTATTGGGATTTCATTTAACGAAAATGAAGTACGCCAACAATTAGAAAATTGCCTTTGTACCGCCGATGAAATTATGGATTTACAGGATGGTTTTTTCTCCAACAAAGACCCTTTTCCTATCCCGAGAGCTAACGCATTGCAAGGAGAAATCGCTTTTTTGAACGATTAGTTACAATGGAAAAACGGACTAACACAAGAAGAACGTTTATCAAAAAAAGTAGTCTGGCTTTAACCACTTTAATTTTACCATTCCCTTTGACATCCTTTATAAAATTTAATGCTATGACAAAGAAAAATAATTTTGACGCAATAATAATTGGAGGAAGCTACGCAGGACTTTCGGCAGGAATGGCTTTGGGACGAGCATTGCGGAATGTTTTAATTATTGACAGCGGAAAACCCTGTAATAGTCAAACACCGCACTCCCATAATTTTTTAACCCAAGACGGAAAAACACCAAAAGAAATTTCGAATCTAGCAAAGGAACAGGTTTTAAAATACAAAACCATACAATTTTATGATGGACTTGCAGTAAGTGGTAGTAAAACTGAAACAGGTTTTGAAATAAAAACCCAATCGGGCGAGAAATTCAGAGCACAGAAATTGATTTTTGCAACTGGACTTAAAGATATAATGCCAAGCATTAAAGGCTTTTCGGATTGTTGGGGCATTTCTATTATTCATTGTCCGTACTGCCACGGTTACGAATATAGCAATGACAAAACGGGTATTCTTGCCAACGGTGATATGGCTTTTGAAATGGGAAAATTGATTAATAATTGGACAAAAGACTTGACCATTTTTACCAACGGAAAATCAACATTGACTGAAGAGCAATTAGAAAAATTGGCAAAACATAAAATCAAAGTTGTAGAAAATGAAATCGACAGTTTTGAACACAATAAAGGGCAAATTGAAAATATTCATTTCAAAGATGGTTCTAAAACGACTATCAAGGCATTATATGCAAGACCAGCTTTCTATCAACATTGCACAATTCCTGAACAATTAGGTTGTGAATTGACCGAACAGAATTATATAAAAATAGACCTTTTTCAGAAAACAACACAACACGGCATTTTTGCTTGCGGAGACAATACAACACCTATGCGGTCAGTAGCAAATGCTGTAGCAATGGGGACTTTGTCTGGAGTAATGGTTAACAGAGAATTAACCGAGGAAGAATTTGGCTAAAATTACTTCGATGATAGAAATAATTCGCCTAATGGACGAACGAAATACTATTACCAACCAACGAAGATTAATTTCTACTATCAGCAATACAATCGAAAAACGCTATTAAGAATTTGCTATACAATATACAACGATTTCTGTACCACTTTATTACTCCTTTTTTAGAAATTACCAAAGAAACCTTGAGCAGAATTAGGAAGCAAGCTGTAGGAATCAATTTTAAAACCTATAAATTAAGAAAAGATATATCAACTGTTTCTAACTACATTACTAAACATTTTTATGCAAAGCTTCATACGCTTCAAAAGTATCGATATCAGCTGTGTTGTCTTGGCAAACAATTTCTTTGATGTAATTCTTATTTCTGTTGATAATCTGTTTCGCTCCTTCGTCATTGGACAACAACATAAGTTCACTAAAGAATTTCCTTGGAAATAGAACTGGTACGCCACTATAATCCTCTTTTCTAGTAATGATAATCGATTTTTTGTCTGTTAAATGAAGTTTAATCATTGCATTCAAATGAATACTACTAATAAATGGCTGATCGGCTAATACCAACAACGCAGCATTTACATCTGAATATTTGTTGTCTATTTCTGTAATTACAGTGGCAATAGAACTTCCCAATCCTTGTTGCCAGTTGGTATTAATAAGTATGGTTGTTTTTGATAGATTTATTTTTTCTATAATTTCATTGCTGTAGGCTCCTAAAACAACAAAGATTTTATTGGCATCAACTGCCAAGACATTTTTTACTACATTGCCTAATAAAGTCGAATTGCTCCAGGGCAATAACTGTTTGGACTTTCCTAATCTTTTGGCATTGCCAGCCGCTAAAACTACTACAGCAATTTTATCCATTACTATTGAATTTTGGTTTTAGGAATGTATCGCACTATTCTTGTATTTTAAAGACATCGGTTCTTCTTTTCGTATGACTGAAAGTATTTCGGCAATAATACTGATAGCTATTTCTTGAGGCGTTTCTGCTCCAATACTAATGCCCGATGGACCAAAAGCAACGTCTAATAATCCTTCATTAAAGGATTCCGTATATTCAAAAAATTCGTTTAACAATTGATTTCTTCTCTTAACAGGCCCAAGTAGTCCAAGATAAGCAGGTTGCATATTTTTCAATTCGATAAGAAATTTCAAATCGTTTACATAACTATGTGTCATTAAAACAACTGCAGTATCTGTATCTATAGAAAGAGAACTTATTTCTTCAGCTGATAAATGAACCACTTGAGTTGCTCCGGGAAAATTAGCTTCAGTTTTATAATCTTTTGCAGAGGCTACAATAGTAACTTCCCAACCCGTTAAAAAAGCAAAATGACACAATTGAACGGCATCATGTTCTGATCCAATAATAATTAAATGAAAGCGAGGCTTCAGCAATTGCGTATAACTAGGCAAGGATTGATCCAATTGAATATTGAAAAAACTAAACTTATTTCCTTCAAAATGAAATACAGAACCTAATCCAGAATGATTCCCTGCTGTCTTGGTATAAAAAGATTCAATTTCTAATGATTGTCTTTGCTGCTCAACATAATTTAAAGCTTGCCAAACAGCAGCATCAGGAGAAAAAGGTTCCAAAAGAATGTATAAAACTCCTTCACAACCCAGACGGTATCGACCGTCATAAACCATGATTTTTGCTTTATTATCTAAAAATACAGATTGAGATTGTTTAAGGATTTCGTTTTCAACACAGCCACCGCTAACGGCTCCCACCATTGTATTATTTTCGAATAGTAGCATTCGAACACCCGGTCTTCTGTAGGATGAGCCTTCAATAGCAACAACGGTTGCCATAACACTTTTTAATCCCATAGCTTGGGCTAAAATGTAAGATTCTTTTAATTTTAACAATTCGTGCATCATATAAAAAACTTAAAAATATTTATATTATTGCTTATCATTAAATAACATCATTGAGCAGGTGCATAAGCACCTGTTTGCAACCATGTAATCCAAGCTTTTTTAAATTGTTCATAGGTCAAAGGAGGAACAGTTCTTCCTTCCCCCGGATTCCAACCTCCTCTTACCAAACCATCATCTGCGTGGGCAATAAGCATTTTTATGTCTTTATGTCCGTTAAGTTCTGGGGTAACCAATTGCTTGGCCAAGTCGTGAGCTGTTCTTCCCTCAAATACCATTTTCATATCAGCGGGTGGTAAATGCCAATTTGGATTTCCTGGCGGTGTATGCAATCCTGTACTATTTGATTGCTGATGACAATTAGCACATTTCATTGTATATAAGCCTTTTCCATCTTTTCCTCTTTTGGGTTGCATGCTGTGAACAATACTATTATCTCCCTGAAGTGGAATATCACCTTTTGGATGACAATTAACACAACGAGGACTCACAAGTACTTTATAAACCTGTTTGAAAGCCTCTACAGAGGCTACACTGTCTTTTTTTATCGGACTAATGATTATATATTCCTTTTCTGTTACCCGATCTAACGAAACAGAAAATGCTAATCCAAGGGTTGAAACGAGTATTAGGGCAATCAATATGAATTTAGTTTTTGTCGACATAGGTGTTTTTATTTTGAACTTATAAATCAATTATCAAAGCTGGTCTGCAAATGGCAACCTGCGAAGTCTCTTACCAGTGGCAGCAAAAATCGCATTGCCCAAAGCAGCCGCTACTGGTGGCAAGGCTGGCTCACCCAATCCTGTTGGGGCTTCATCAGATTCTACAAATTGCACTTCAATGTCTAAAGGAGCATTATACATACGAAGAAAATTGTAGGTATTAAAATTGGTTTCTTGTACGGCTCCATCGACAAAAGTAACTTTTGGAAACATTGCGTGGTTGATACCATCTACAATAGCACCCTGAATTTGATTTTCGGCACCACTCAAATTGATAACCCTACCACAATGCACTGCACAATATACTTTTGTTACTCTTGGTTTTCCATCTTCTAATTTTACTTCAACCACTTGAGCGGCATACGATCCAAATGAGAACCATGTAGCAAAGCCCCTATAAATACCGGCAGGTGTAGTACCCCAGTTACTCATTTTAGCAACCAACTCTACCACAGCCTTATACTTGGTTGGGTCATAACCTACTCGTCCTACTGGTGTATCTTTTGCTTTTTTGAAGAAATCCAAACGAAATGCCACAGGGTCTTTTTTCAATTCTACGCATACTTCGTCAAAAAAACTTTCAGCTACATACGCCATTGTACACGCACCGGGCGCACGCCACCAACCTGTAGGTGTATTACTTGTAAATCCTTGACTATCCGATTTGTAATTTACCAATGCACCTGCCAAATAACTATCCCCTCTAATACCACGTCCGATGCCGACTGCCGACTGATGCCATGCCAAAAGTTCATTTTCGGTAAGTGCTGCACGATAACGATACATTTCTGCAGGGCGATAAAAATCATTTTGCATATCATCTTCACGAGTCCACTGAACCTGAACAGGACTTTTGGCTGCTGCCGAAATCAAAGCGGCTTCCACACCATTATCTGTCATTAGCTTGCGACCAAAACCACCTCCTTGCCTTGGCACTCCTACTGTTATATTATCTTTGCTTATACCTAATTTTTCAGCTACATCATTCCTCAATTGTTCTGGAACTTGGGTTGGCCCATACAATTCTACTTTTCCATCTCGAACATCAGCAAAAAAATTGAGTGGTTCCATTTGGCAGTGTGAAAGGGTAGGTATTTCATAGTAAGCATCTAGTATTTTTGTTGCTTTTTGTTTTGCAATTTCTACATCGCCATCATTTCTGCCTGCGGTGGTTGTTCCCTTTTCCAAAATTTCTTTGAACCCAGCAAAATGGTCGGATGAATTCTCCAGTTTTTCGGTAGCGTTCCATTGAATAACCAAAGCATCTCTCCCTTTCTTCGCTGCCCAAGTAGATGTAGCTAAAACGGCTACTGAATTTTTTAGTTTAATTATATTTTTAACGCCATTTACTTTGCGAGCCGCTGTATCATCTACATTGTCCAATGTTTTTCCATAAGCTGGGGAACGAGCCACCATAGCAAATAACATTCCGGCTCTACGAGTGTCTATACCAAAAAGTGGTTTACCGGTAACTATACTATGTGAATCAACATCATTAATTCGAGTGCCAATGTATTTAAAATCTTTTGGGTCTTTTAAAGTGGGATTGACTGGTACTTCCATTGTGGCAGCTTTTGAAGATAATTCGCCATAGCTTAATTTTTTCCCAGAACTTTTATTAACAACCATTCCGTCTTCGGCGATACAATCTGCTGCTGACACATTCCATGTTTGGGCAGCTGCATTTACAAACATTTCACGAGCAGCTGCACCCATTTTACGCAAATCATTAAATCTTCCTCTAATAGCACCGCTACCACCTGCTACTTGCCTTCCATACCTGTTGTCTAAAGATGCCAACTCTACTTCTATTTTTTTCCAATCTACACCCAATTCTTCAGCGATTATGACTGGCAATGAAGTTTTTACTCCTTGACCAATTTCTGGGTTAGGTGCCATCAGTACAATTGTGCCGTCAGGTTTTATTTTTATATAGATATTAGGCATATAATCAGCTAATACAGTTGGAGCAGCATTTGCATCAAAACTAGGAAACACCAAACCGAGAAGTATACCACCACCTGTGATAGCTGAAACTTTTAAAAAATTTCTACGAGAATTTATAGATTCCATAACTATTTGTTATTTATTTTTTTTGCTGCCAAATGAATCGCTTTTCTAATCCTTACTTGTGTGCCACATCTACAAATATTTGTCATTGCTTCGTCTATTTGCTCATCAGTGGGGATGGGAGTGCTTTTAAGCAAAGCGGCAGCGGTCATTAATTGCCCCGATTGGCAATAGCCACATTGCGAAACATCAAGTTCTTCCCAAGCTTGTTGAAGTGGATGATTCCCATCTTCACTAAATCCTTCTATGGTTACAACTTTTCTTTTACCTACTGCCGAAACAGGTAAAACGCAAGAACGCATAGCCTCTCCGTCGAGATCTATGGTACATGCACCACATTGAGCCACACCACAACCAAATTTGGTGCCTACCAAATTTAGATTATCTCGGAGAACCCATAATAAAGGGGTATCGGCATCGGCTTCCACCGACATCATTTTACCGTTGATGGAAAGAGAGTATTTTGCCATATTATTTAAAAATTTATTTTTATTGATAACACAAATATATCGTTAAAATTGCCCAATTATTTTTATTTTAACCCATTTTTTTTGCAAATTAAATAATTCTATAAGAATGACCTCCTCGTATAAATACACAATTTACTACCTGCCATTTTTTTGTTCCTATCTTCAATAACTTGTTCGCCAGAATACAAGTCAACCAAGGCGTGTTCAGGCGTGGAATGAATAGACTTTTTAATTAAAAATGTTTGTCATTAATTCAAAACTTTTCCTTAAACCCCTTCGGGCTAGTTACTACTTCTTTTTTAGATATTACCAAAGAAGCCTTGAGTAGAATTAGAAAACAAGCCATAAAATAGTTTTAAAATGATAAAAACCATTGATGGATTGTCGAGGGCGCTGAAAAAGTCCTTATAATACGGAAAATGAGATTTTATAAAAAAGAGCGAAACTGCTACAGTTTCGCTCTTTTTTGATTATTATAAACACTTGTAGTCTAACAAAATCAAAGCCGACTAAAAAAGAAAAATAAATAAAATTAAAGCCTTATTTCATTGCTTTTTTAGCTGTTTTTTGGAAATGGGGACTTTTTCAGTGCCCTCGGATTGTCAACGGTTTTTTTTGTGATTTTGCTTTTATTTTAAATTCTCTTTAAAGAAAACTTCTATTTTTGCAAAAGGAATTATATCCACTTTGTCATACAAATCGGTATGGACAGCATTTGGAATAATTAGTAGTTCTTTTGGTTCTGCCGCATTTTCGTAGGCTGTTTCGCTAAAATATCTTGAGTGTGCTTTCTCGCCTACAATAATCAAAACGGGTCTAGGCGAAATTTCTTTGATGTAGGTTAAGATTGGCATATTCATAAACGCTAAAGGCGTAGTTGCAGTCCAAGAATTTCCCGAGTTTACAGAACGTTTATGGAATCCTCTTTCTGTGCGATAATAATCGTAATATTCTTTTAAAAATTGTGGTTCATCTCCTTTCAATGCTTTATTGCCTTCTGGTCCATAAGCAAATGTTCCATTTTCTGCATCTTTCCAACGTTGTTGCCCTAATTGTTCAAGCATTTTTGTGCGTTGCTCTAAAGTTACGGAATCATTATATCCTTTAGACATTACTCGGGTCATATCATACATAGTAGCAGTTGCAACGGCTTTTATACGTTTGTCAACCGCAGTTGCGTTTAATGCAAAACCGCCAAAACCACAGATTCCGATAATACCAATTTTATTTCTATCCACATTTTTTTGAATTCCTAAAAAATCTACTGCCGCACTAAAATCTTCGGTATTGATTTCTGGCGAAGCCAAATTTCGAGGTTCGCCGCTGCTTTCGCCTGTATAAGATGGATCGAATGCCACAACTGCAAAACCACGTTCTGCCATTTGGTTGGCATACAAACCTGACGATTGTTCTTTTACGGCACCAAAAGGTCCGCTGATTGCCAAAGCTGCTATTTTTTGATTTCCTACATTTTTTGGAAGATATAAATCTCCACTTAATGTAATTCCGTAACGGTTTTTGAATGATACTTTTTGACGGGTTACTTTATCACTTAATTGAAAAGTGTAATGCTCTGTTGTGTTCATTTTTTTAAAATTTTCTTTTTTGTTTTGTGCCAATAATTGTCCTGTTATCAGAAACAATATTGCAATTGCGAATGCTTTTTTCATTTTATTTTGATTTTTAATTAAAAACTGTTTATCTCTTACCGCTTCGTTTCAATTTAACATACCTTTTTCAGTATTTGGAACGAAAGTAAATTAAAGTTCCTGCGCTGTTGGACGGAAGATAATTTCATTAATATCTACATCTTCAGGCTGGCTGATTGCGAAAGCAACCACCCGTGCAAAACTGTCTGGACTAATCCCTACTTCTCCCACATAATCTTTGTTCGCCTGTTGAATATCTGCTTCGGATATATGTTCCAGCAACTCTGTTTTAACAGCACCAGGACACACAATTGTGGTACGGATATTATAAGGTTTCAACTCCATACGTAAACCTTCGGTCAATGCCCGAACGGCATATTTTGTTGCTGAATAAACTGCAGAACCGTAAAATACTTTATGACCAGCCACCGACGAAGTATTGATAATCTGACCAAACTTTTGCGCTGTCATATAAGGGAGAACAGCGGCAATACCATTGAGTACGCCTTTTATGTTAACATCTATCATCGTATTCCACTCGTCAACATTAATTCGATCCATTGGGGACAAAGGCATTATACCTGCATTGTTAATTATGACATCTACACGTCCAAATTGTTGAACAGCTGTATCAACCATTTTTTTTACCTGCTCCAGATTTGTTACATCCACGGTTACTGCAAGTGCTTTTCCTCCAGTTTCCTGAATATCTTTTGCTAGTTTTTCAATTTTTTCGGCTCTTCTTGCACCAAGTACCACAGTTGCACCAAGTTCTGCCAGATGTTTCGCCGCCACTTCGCCCATTCCACTGCTTGCTCCTGTAATGATTACTACTTTGTCTTTGATATTATTTTTCATCTCTACATTTTCTATTTGATTCTTTTCTTTTTTACTATCTGCCTATTCTATACAATCTGCCACCATCAGTAATGGCATACAAAGCCTCATCAGCACCTTGTGTAATATCTCTAAAACGTTGATTTTGGTTTGCCAGTAATCTTTCTTCTCCGGTTACACGGTTGTTTTCGATTACCAATCTTACGATATGCTGTCCGCTCAAAGCACCAATGAAGAGATTATTTTGCCATTCGGGCACTCGGCTACCTCTAAAAAAAGTCATACCACTCGGCGAAATTACTGGATCCCAATAATAAACAGGTTGTTCCATTCCGGTTTGTTGCTGGATACCTGAACCAATAGTTTGACCTCCATATTCTATACCGTAAGTAATTGTTGGCCAACCATAATTAAACCCTGCTTGTACGCGGTTTATTTCATCGCCACCACGTGGTCCGTGTTCGCTTTGCCACAATTCTCCTGTAGTGGGATGTATTGCCAAACCTTGTGGATTTCTATGTCCAATGCTGTATAATTCTGGTAAGGCTCCGCCTCCTGCAAAAGTTGGATTTCCTGATGCAGGTGTTCCGTTGGTAGTAATTCTAACTATTTTTCCCAAAGCGGCTGAAACTGACTGTGACAATGGTCGGGTTGTAATACCAGAACGCTCACCTGTACTCACTAAAAGATTTCCTGAAGCATCAAAAAGTATTCGACCTCCATAATGTGCCGTGCTATTTGCTGCGGGAATAGCGCGATAAATGACGCTTACGTTTTCTAAACTTGTTTCATTATCTGATAATCTGCCTTTGGCAACTGAAGTTACTGTACCACCTGTTACATTTTCAGAAAACACCCAATAAATCATTCTATTTAATGAAAACTGCGGGTCGATACACAAACCCAATAATCCGCCTTGACCAGAAGCATTTACCGAAGAAATTCCAGTGATAGCAGTACTTACAACTCCAGAACTGGTAACAATTCGCATTGTCCCTCCTTTTTCTGTGATAATAAAACGCCCATCTGGAAGATTAGCAATTCCCCAAGGCGCATTCAAAGTACTGGTAAGTATAGTGGTGCTATATGCTGTGGTGGTAACAACAGAATTTACTCTTGTTTGACCCACAAATGCTGACGGATAATTTGTATTTGCCGAATTGGTTTCTACTGGTGTTCCTGCATTTGGGTTTCCCGTAGTTGGATTTTCTGGCTCTGGAGTTGTTCCGTTAGTGTCATCTCCTTTTGAGCATCCCACAAAGCTGAATAGAACAATGGCAATAAGATGTAATTTGATATAAGTTTTCATAAAAACATTTTTAGTTTGATTAATAGTAGAAAAAACGTATGTTTTCTATTTAGGATATTGTTCATCGGTTACTGCCTCTTTCCATTCCACAATACCTTTATCAGTATTGGGAATTATATACAATTGATGTAAACCCACATCGGAACTTGCTCCGTGCCAATGTTTTACGTTTGGCGGACATTTTATAACATCCCCTTTTTTAATAATTTCAATTTCTTTTCCTTCTATTTGATGATAACCAAGACCGTCTGTAATAATTAAGATTTGACCAGCAGGATGACTGTGCCAATTACTTCTTGCCTCAGGTTCGAAATAAACATTGCCAACCAATGTATTGTAAACACTATCTGCATCTACTAAAGCAGTAGGATACGCATTGCCTGTAAAAAAATCCTTTGAACCTTTTTCGCCTTTCGGGAAAATAGCGTTCAATTCTTGTTTTGTATTTTCCATTGTTTCTTGATTTTTATTGTTGCACGATAGCATTAGCAATGAGGTAAATGCTAATAACAACATTGTTTTATAATTACTTTTCATAGTGTTTTATTTTTATTGTTTTTCAAATTTTACAGTTACATTTCCTGAACCTAAAGCCGTAACAAGTCCTGTAGGGTTATCGATATATCCGAGATTGGTGTAGCTGTATGCCGTGTTGAAATTTTTATAAAAAAGCACCAATACATTGTTTCCGTAAAGTGTTAAGTCGCCCACTTTTATATCGCCTCCAACTGAAGCATTTGTTGGAAGTGGACTAGGAAAGTCGTAGTACTTTTCATTTCCATTCAATTCTGTCATATCGATAGTAAGTGGGAGCCTTGTGTTGAATGCTGCTGCACTTGGGTTGTCATACAACGTTGCTGTAAAAACTGCTGTGCCAATAGTTATCTTCATTTTGGTAGTTGAAGTGTTATTATTTCCGTTGCCAGTTGTATCGTTTCCATTGTTTGGGGTTGGAGTTGATACATCATCATCATTACTACAACTTGCAGCACAAAAAGAAAAAGCAAAAACAACAACTATGACTGTTATTAAAGATTTCAATTTCATAATTATCTCTTTTAAGGTTGAATATTTTTAATAATTTTCGCTGGAATTCCGCCTACGATAGTATTATCAGGAACATCTTTAGAAACTATCGATCCGGCTGCTACAATCGCATTTTCGCCAATGGTAACACCTTGGAAGATGGTTGCATTGGCACCAATCCAAGCATTTTTTTTGATGCAAATTGGTTTCGGAATTAAAGAATGCCTATCTTCGATTGTCGTTGAATGTCCTTCTGTTAAAAGACTTACTTTTGGTGCTATTAGTACGTTATCTTCAATGGTAATTCCTCCTAAATCTAAAAAAACGCAATCAAAATTGATAAATACATTTTTACCAATTTTAGTATGTTTTCCGTAATTGATGTGCAATGGTGTAAATACGGTTACGCTTTCGTCAATTTCGGTATCCGTAATTTGGCTTAAAAAATCTCTGATTTCTTCAGGGTTTGAGGAATTATTCATCAGAACCAATAACTTTTTAGTAGCAAAAGAGGCTTCTCTCAAGCGATAAGCATCGGGGTCGTTTGGCAATATCGTTTCTCCATTCTTTAATCGTTCGAATATAGTTGTTGTTTTCATTGTTTCGATTTTTTAACTTAATGAGACTACTACTTTAATACAATATTTGAAAATGAATTATGCCACAGTAATTATTTTTGACAATGTAAAACCATCCGATATATTGCCTATTATAGCATCCGCCATATTATTGTTTAAACTATTTGAAAATATACTGTCCTGTGTGTTTGTTCTATCTGGAGCACCATTATATCCGCTAGTAGCATAAACTTGAGAGTAAACAGATTCGGTAAATGCAATTTGAGTAACCAAAAGCGAAACACCATCAGCCGTTAGTACTTCTACATGAATGTGCGGTGCTCGTCCAGGATACCAACCTGGAAAAATACTAATAAATGAAACTTGTCCGTTGGCATTAGTAGTCTGTCTTCCTCGAAGAAAATTTTGATTGGTATAGTTCGTGTTTTGCAAAAAATTACCTCCATATTGCGAATAGTTTCCGTCTTTGTCGCATTGCCAAACATCTACAAAAACATTTGCAAGTGGTGTGCAACCATTGCTTTGATCTTGAATTGTAATATTCATTAGCAAAGGAACACCAGTTCTATTGCCAATAATATTTGCCTGTGCAAGTTGGGCTGGTGTTTTTATAGGAAACGGACCAATCGTTTCTGTTGGTGAAACATCACAATTATCTGTATTGTTTCCACTTCCGTTTGTTGGGCTTGTAGTTGAAACATCGTTATCATCTTTTGAGCAAGCTGATAGTGCAAATGGCAAAGCAACAATAGCCCCTAGACCTATAATTCCGTTTGTTATAAATTTCTTTCTATCCATTTTTTAAAGCTGAATTATTATTACAAAGTTAAAGACAACACCTCGAAGTGACTTTGCTGATAGGCTCAAAGAATCTTTCTAAAAAGCTCAATTTTAAATTTCTGTCGGAGAAATTCCGTATTGTTTTTTAAATGCTGTTGAGAAATGGGAAGGATTTTTAAATCCAACTTCCATATAAACGTCTTGTACTTTTTTGCCTTCTTCTTTTAGTTTGATGTAAGCCATTTCCAAGCGTTTTTTGATTAGCCATTTTTGGGGTGTGAGACTGCTTATCTTTTTGAAATCTCTCTTGAAAGTTGCCAAACTGCGTCCTGTAAACGAAGCAATTTGCTCCATTGAAAGTTCTTCCATATAGTTCCCGTTTAGGAAATCCAAAAGGTCGATTTTCCAAGGTTCGGCAAAGTCAAAAAGTATGGGGTAAAGTTCTTCGTTGCTGTTTAGTAAAGCGTAAATTCCTTCCAATAATTTTAAATGTATTACAGCTTCCGTTGGTTTTATATTGCTGTCAAAATAAGGCGTAAGCGATTGGAACAGACTTTCTATGGCAGGACTTTTGTCCAATTTGAATACCGTATTATCTGAAACTTTTACAGCAGTTGGGATTTCAGATTTATTCATTTTACTATAAAAATCACGTAACATACTGCGTTTAAATGTCAACGAAATGCCTTTATACAAATCTTCGCCTTTGCTGTTTTTGTACATTTTCAAGCGATGATCTCTTCTAATAAAAGCACAATCTCCTGCTTGGAGTTTTATTTTTTTGTTTCTGTCTTCAATAACTTGTTCACCAGAATACAAATAAACCAAAACGTGTTCGGGCGTAGCGTGAATACATTTTTCACTATAATCACTATAGCAAGACAAGAATATTCCTGAATAGCCTATCGTTTTCAATTTATCGTCCTGTTGTGCGTCCATAATTTTTTTGTTGTGTTGATACGCCTACAAAAGTAGAATATACATTCTCAAATTACTTTGCTGTAAGGCTCGTTTTGTCTTTCTGTAAAGCTCAAAAAAAATGTAGTTAATTCAAGAACTGCTCTCTATATTCTTTTGGACTTATACCTACTTCTTTTTTGAATAATTTGGAAAAATATGGCGAATTTTCAAAACCCAATGCGTAACCTATTTCTGAAACAGATTGGTTATTTGTTTTTAGTAAATTTTTAGCTTCGGATATTAAGGATAAATGAATAAGATCTATGGCGGTTTTACCTGTTTCCTGTTTCAAAAGGTCACTTAAATAACGTGGCGAAACATTAAGTTTTGATGCAACGCATTTAACGGTAGGTAATCCTTGCCTTTGCAAAGCATCTTTTTTTAGATAACCAGCAAGTACTTCATTGAATTTATTTATGGTATGTCCCGATAATATTGTTCTATTGATAAATTGTCTTTTATAAAATCGACTACCATATTTTAATAGCGATTGAATGTGAGATAGCATAATTTCTCGGCTAAATTCATCTTGATTATTACCATACTCAATCAGTATTTTTTGGAATAGTTCGCCAATTATTATTTCTTCACTTGGCGAAAGGTGCAAGGCTTCATTTACTTCATATTCAAAAAAACCATGTTTTTTTATTTCTTGGTGCAACGAATGTCCATTAAGAAAATCCTCGTGGATAAACAATAAATAGCCTTCTACTTTCTGTTCAATATCACTAAATTCCATAATCTGTCTTGGATTCAGAAAAAACATCGTACCGTTTTCGTGGTCGTATTTAGTCTTACCATAACCATATTTCATTAATCCAGATGTCATTTTTTTTAAAGCAATGATATAGAAATCGCAGGTATGTTCTGGAATATGATTGCCAAAATTAGCCACTCTTTCGGCATCAAATAATATGCTGATTAGTGGGTTTTCGGGTGGCGGAAATCCATAAGCCGTGTGAAGTTCTTTTAATGTGCTGTAATGTTCCATTTCAAATTAATTAAGCAGAACCTATTTATCTAAAAAAATAAGTTCTGCTGTATTATTGGTAAATATAATTATTTTCCGTGTGCTTCAAACGATACTTCTTTCCACTCTTCCCAAGTAGCAAGGCGGTCTTTATAGGTTTGGGAAACGGTTGGCAATCCGTGTTTTCCAAGAAACAGTCGCAATGGTGGTTCAGTAGAATCAATCAATTTGCAAACGGCTTTTACCGTAGCTTCGGGAACTCCAAAAATATCATCCGTAAATCCTTCATAAACAGCTGTTTTCAACGGACCATATTCTTCCATTGATTCAGCATGAATTGCCGAAACACTTGTGAAATCAGTAGCATAAGCGTTTGGTTCAAGAATGGTCACTTTTATTCCAAAATCTTTTACTTCCATCGCCAATGTTTCGCTAAAAGCTTCCATTGCAAATTTCGAAGCACTGTACATTCCCATTAAAGGTAGCGGATTTACGCCCAATAAACTCGAAACCTGAATAATATGTCCTTTACCTTGCTGACGCATTATAGGCAATGTTGCTTTTGTAACCCATACCAAACCGAAGAAATTGGTTTCCATCAAGTTGCGGGTATCCTCATCGCTTGTTTCTTCAACTGCCCCAAAAAGACCATAACCTGCACAGTTAATAACAACATCAAGAGTACCCAGATATTCTTGTGCTTTTTTAACCGTGGCAAAACAGTCTTCACGATTGGTTACATCCAGCTGTAAAGGCAAGAAATTATCTGGATATTCTTTGGCAAGATTTTCCAGCGATTTAATGTTTCTTGCTGTGGCAACCACTTTATCTCCACGTTTTAAAAAAGCTTCTGTCCAGAGTTTTCCAAAACCACGAGAAGCGCCTGTAATAAAAATTGTCTTTTGCATTTTTTAATTTTAAATGATTTTATGATGCAAAATTAGAGTAGAAGCTAATCCATATTCTTATACAAAAGTCGGAAGTTGTGTTACATTTTCACGAAAAGAGGCAGTTTATTGGTTTTTAATATAATTAAAAACCCGTCTAATACTTGTAGTCTATTGAGAAAAGATGATTTAAAATAGTATTGAAACAATCTGTTTTCTCTGATTTTGTCCAAAATCAAGAAAACGGATTTAGCAAAAGGCTTTTAGTCTATAAAGATTATGATTGATTTTTATCCTCCTGTAGCCTTTAGCATTAAAACATTGTCCATACATTGGGCATCATTGACAATTTTGGACTTGACATACCGAATGTTGTTGCAAAAATCCAGTTGTCGTCTTTGATTCTTTGAGGTCTCTTTCTTTCTCACGAAAAACTGTCTCTATTTCGAGTATAATTACACCTCTCATAATAAATTTAGACCAAGCCAATATTGTTTTATTTGGTACTTAATGAAGCAAAAAAGGTTACTCAAAAAAGAAAAACAGGGACACTACATTTTTTTGAATTGATTTGGATGAAAAAATATTTACAAGTTCTCAAAAGCGTTATTAATAAATTTTGTAAATAATTTTTTATTTTCACAATTAAAGCAATAATGTTGCGTTAATTAATATAGTCATAAAAGCAAGAATGTTGCTACAATAAAAAAAGTTAAAAAAATACTGTGGTTAAACAGAATTATTAAGATTCATTAGTCAGTCTGAAATATAACATACTCTGAATGACTAATGATATAGTAACTACTAACAAAATATTGGATATTAAATTCGTCAAAAAATATTGCCCAAGTTGGGTTACGCATTGGAAATATTTTCTTTTATCTTATTAATGTTTGTAACCTAATTAGGGGAATTCACTATAAAGGGCTGTAATCCTCGTAAAAAATATAGTTATGAAGGACTCATTACAAAACATCATTTTAGAGATTAATAAGAAGGAGGATAAGATTTTATCGCAAAATAAGAGATTGATTGATGAAGCTTGCGAAATGACCTTGTATCTCCAAGACTTGTTATTTACGGTCAAGAAATACGTTATTGAAGAAGGATTTAAAAATGATGAAGAAGAGATCTATTTTTTCCATACCATTAAGCCGAAAATTCTTGGAAAACTAATCTATTACAATAAGGTTTACCGTATAGAAACTGGTTGCCCCGTTAATAATGGCAAAATATATCACACCTATTTTACAAGCCGTTTGCATGAATTGAAAAAAGAATACGCTGAGCATATTTGTAACTCAGATTTTTATAGATATTACCGCTCAGGAAGATCTGATAAAGATGAAGTTTACTTCCGACTTGGCAACATCAACTATCACGATGGACTTAATAGTTTCGTATTTGAAATAGATTCTCAGTTCTCTACTTTTTATGACTATAAAGTTGCTCGAATTATAGCAAACGAATTATTGTATAATTACTTGTTAACAAAAATTAATCCTGAAGAAAATCCCGATGTGATTTTACAAAACTCTGAATCAACAAAAGATATTTTTTGGACAGACAGCAAAAATGCACTTATCGAATTGGTTTATGCTCTTTATGCTTCAGGAGCTATTTCTCACGGAAAAATTGGTATCCGAAAAATAAGCTTACTGTTTCAGATACTTTTCCGAGTTCCTCTTGGAGATCTGCATCATGCTTTTCACCGCATGAAAACCCGTACAGGTTCTAGGACAGCATTTTTAGATCAGCTCAAATTATCACTCGAAGAGTATATGGACAAAGAGCTTTAACTAAATAAAGTACCCTATTCAAAGCAGTACACAAAATGTACTGCTTTTTTTTTGCCCATATCTGCCAATTGGCAAATGTTGGCAAAGCCCTGTTACAAAAAACACCCCAAACACCTTAAAACCTTATTAGACAAGGTTTTTTTCTATTTATAAAAATTTTCAAAAAACCGCCAAACCAATTGGCAAGGATTGGCAGACAACCACTGCCACCTTTCACAATTTTGCATAGTGAACTTTAAATGCTGTGTAATGAAAATAATAACCATTGAAGAAGAAGCGTGGCAACAGCTCAACAGCCGTATCAACGCCATTGCCGACTATCTGAAAAGACAAGAAGATAAAAGCTATGATGGCCTTTGGCTCAATAACCACGAGGTATGCCAATACCTGCATATCAGCGAAAAAACCCTTTGGCGTATGCGTACCAAAGGAGAGATAGCTTATTCAAAAATATATGGTCAATACTTCTATACTATTGGAGCTATTAAGGATATGCTCAACGCCAATGCCATACAGAGTAGTGATGAATTTGTGCAAGAACTTATGGCAAAAGGCAAAAGCTATATCGAAAAAGGCAGAAAGCTAAAGACAGATAAAAAATAGGAAGAATCCTTTAAAGTATATCCCTATGAATATAGATAGAATGGAATTTTTGGCGTGGATGGAACGACTAATGGGTCGCCTTGATATGCTGGGCGACACTATAGACGAATTACAAAAGAAACGTAATAGTATAGACGGTGAGGAATTGTTGGATAATCAGGATTTGCTCCAAATGCTAAAAATCAGTAACCGTTCTCTGCAACGGTACCGCTCAATCGGCAAATTGCGCTATTATACCATTAGCGGAAAATTGTATTACAAGCTGTCTGATGTTCATCAGTTTATAAGGGAGAGTTTTAATCCTTCCGTAACTAAACTGAACGCCAATAAGTGACAAACACTGCCTTTGACTGCCACTTTGGGTAATGCAATGAAAGCTTCTTTTACATTCGGCATCGAACTTTAAATTTTTCGGATTATGAGTAAAGAAATAACAAATAAACAGGAAATGCCCGAACAACTATCGGACATATTATTGGTGCTGGATAAAGAAAAAATGAAAATCCAAGCAGTAAAGAGTATTGACGAAAACGGGAAAATGGAAACCGTTGAACCAACGAAAAAGAACCAAAACCAATTTATGCGTGTGGACAAAAGTGGTGATTTCTTTTCCAACTTCTTCTCCAATTTTTTTAGCCAACTGAAGAACCCAACCAATTTGTCATTTTTTAAAGTATCGGCTGATGAAGCTGTAAATAAAGCAAAGGAAATGCAAAATCAGGTAGATAACCCAACTCTCAAAGGTGAAAAAGTGATGAAAGAACACGAAGTAAAAGTCGAATCAAAACAGAATAGTAAACAAGAAAATCAAAATAATATGGAAACAGCACAAACAACGCCGGAAACAAGCGAATACCGTTACAAGCCGGAACAGATTGATTGGGACACAATGAACAATCTCGGATTAAGTAAGGAATACCTTGAAAAAAGAAACCTTCTTGAACCTTTATTGAAAGGCTACAAAACCAATGAGCTTATACCTGTGAGCGTCAATTTCGGCACAGCCATTCTTCGTACAGATGTACGCTTGTCTTTACAGGCAACGGAAGACGGAAGAGTGGTCCCTGCATTGAACGGCATCCGTAAAGAACCTAACCTCAACTTTGAGTTTTTCGGACACAAGTTTACGAATGAGGACAAGAAAAACCTGCTCGAAACTGGAAATATGGGTCGAGTAGTTGATTTGAAAAACTCCAAAACAGGCGAACTAATGCCTTCCATTATCAGTGTGGACAGGCTTACTAATGAGCTAGTGGCATTACGAACGGATTTTATAAAAATCCCCGATGAAATTAAGAGCGTAAAACTCGATGATGCTCAAAAGCAAACTTTGCTGGAGGGTAAACCGCTAAAGTTAGAGGGTATGATTTCCACGAAAGGAACAGAATTTTCGGCAACAGTACAGTTCAATGCGGACAAGCGTTATGTTGAGTTTCTGTTTGATAGAAGTAATTCTAATCAGCAAACGCAAAACAACGGACAGAACAATCAACAAAGCAATCAGCAAAATCAACCACAGGAAGCTCCAAAAACATTCCGTGGTAAGGAACTTACCGATGAGCAAAATAAGGATTTCAAAAACGGTCAAACCATTTACATTGACGGATTGACAGATAAAAAAGGACAACCTTATCAAGGCTATATCACTTTCAATAAAGAAAATGGGAAAACCAATTTTGAATTTCCCAATCAATACAAGGAAAGGATAAAACCTACTGAAGCCCATAAAACACAAACTGACGTTAATTCAGAAGGCAAAACCAATGAGGCAACCAAAAATATCAAAGAGCCATTAAAATCAGGACAAAAAAATCCTGATAGTAAAAAGCAACAAGAAGAACAGGAAAAACCAGAAGCACCTGCAAAGTCCAAAGGCAGAAAAATGTAATAAAGTATGAAATCGCCATGACAAAAGTTGTCGCAAACACCAATGAAGATCTGGCGATACCATATTCCATAAAAAAACAAATATTATCTACATATGAAAACAATCATTGCAGAAAAACCAAGCGTAGCAAGAGAAATAGCTGGATTGTTGGGAGCTTCCGAGAAAAAGGACGGCTACCTGACAGGTAACGGCTATTTTGTTACGTGGGCATTCGGTCATTTAATAGGATTAGGAATGCCCGAAGATTACGGGATTACGGGATTTGACAAAGCATCACTGCCAATACTTCCCAACCCTTTTTTACTGACCATTCGCAAGGTCAAAAAAGACAAAGGTTATACCACCGATACAAGAGCATTAAAACAACTGAAAGTTATCGAACAACTTTTTAATAGAAGCGATAGCATTATTGTGGCAACAGATGCTGGACGTGAAGGCGAACTCATCTTTCGGTACATTTATGAATACCTGAAATGTAACAAGCCCTTTGAACGACTTTGGATTAGTTCTCTTACCGAAAAAGCTATCAAACAGGGTTTTGATAATCTTAAAGATGGAAAAGAATTTGATGGATTGTATCAGTCTGCACAAGGCAGAAGCCGTGCTGATTGGTTGGTGGGCATCAATGCTACACAGGCATTGAGCATTGTTGCAGGCAATGGTATCTATTCGCTTGGAAGAGTGCAAACGCCTACATTGGCTTTGATATGCAAACGCTATCTGAAAAACAAGAGTTTCTCTATAAAGAAATACTGGCAGATACAGTTATCGCACAACAAAGAGTTCCTAGATTTTAAAAGTATTTCCAAAACCAAATGGGAAGACCAAAAAATTGCCGATGATGCTCTGAAAGCCATTCAGCGAAGTGGAACAGCAATAATTACATCGTTAGAGACAAAAAGTGTTACAGAACAACCGCCTTTATTGTTCGACCTTACTGGCTTACAAAAAGAAGCGAATAAAAAACTGAACCTTTCTGCTGAAGAAACGCTGAACATTGCCCAAAGTTTGTACGAAAAAAAGTTTATCACTTACCCACGTACCGGAAGCAAATATATTCCTGAAGATGTATGGACTGAAATTCCCAACCTAGTGAGGGCTTTGCAGGACAAAGAAACCTGCAAGCAAGCCGTATCAAAAGTGAAATGGGGACGTTTCAATAAACGTATCGTAAATGATTTGCGTGTTACCGATCATCACGGATTATTGATTACAGATAAAATCCCGTCAGCACTGAACGCAAAGGAAAATGCCCTTTACGATATGATAGCCTTTCGACTGCTCGAAGCCATTTCACAAGCCTGTATCAAAGAGATAACCGATGTTGATTTACAGGTATTGCATTACGATTTTACCGCAAAAGGTTGCAAGATTTTGGAAGCAGGCTGGCGTTCCATTAAAGGCAGTTTCTCTGATGATGATACAGAATCTGTACAGGATTTACCCGAACTGAAAGAAGACGACGAACTCAAAATCAAGGAAGCTACCGTTTTGGAAAAAGAAACCAAACCGCCTGTGCTTTATACCGAAGCAGGGCTTTTGTCGGCTATGGAAAGTGCTGGAAAGGAAATCGAAAATGAAGAGGAACGGAAAGCCCTTCAAAATATTGGTATCGGTACTCCAGCTACAAGAGCATCAATTATCGAAACCTTGTTTACACGCAATTATATCCAAAGGAAAAAGAAGTCTTTAATACCAACCGAAAAAGGATTACAGGTATATGAATTGGTCAAAGACAGAAAAATTGCTGACGTTGCAATGACTGCCGAATGGGAATTGGCATTGCAAAAAATCGAGAACAACGAAGCAGATGTAGGGGCATTTCAAAAGGAAATGGAAACTTACGCTTCATCTATTACCAATGAATTGTTGCAAACTTCCATTGCCCAAAATAACCTGCCTAAATTGGTTTGTCCGAAATGCAAAAGCCAGCAACTCATTATCCGTGACAAGATTGTCAAATGTCCCAATGAGGTTTGTAATTGGGTGCAGTTCCGCAATATCTGTGGCGTACAAATCGGTATAGCCGATATTGAAAGTCTTGTCAATAAAAGGAAAACTTCACTCATCAAAGGGATGAAAAGCAAGGCAGGTAAGAAATTCGATGCTTATATCGTATTGAATGACAAAGCCGAAAGTTCCTTTGAGTTTCCCAAAAACAAAAGCTATAAAAAATAATGGAAAATAAGCCTGCCATTAGTCCAATGGAAATCAGAAGCCTGATTTATACCATACGTGGTAAACAAGTGATGTTGGATAGTGACCTTGCGTCATTATACCAAGTGGAAACAAAGAACCTTAACAAAGCCGTAAAAAGAAATATTGAAAGATTTCCCGTTTCTTTTTGTTTTCAACTGACCGAAGAGGAAGTTGAAAACTTGAGGTTCCAAATTGGAACCTCAAGTTTGAGCTACGGCGGAAGACGTTATTTGCCCTATGTTTTTACCGAACAAGGGGTCGCAATGGCTTCTGCAATACTCCGTTCAGATATAGCTGTTAAACTCAGTGTTGAAATTATGGAAGCTTTTGTAGAAATGCGAAGAATGCTTATTAGCAACGCTTCTTTGTTTCATCGTTTGGATAAGATTGAAATTAAACAACTGGAAGCTGACCAAAAATTTGAAGCCATTTTTAAGGCTTTGGAAAGCGACAAGCTCCACAGCGAAAAAGGTGTTTTCTACAACGGGCAGATTTTTGATGCTTATACATTTATTTCCGATATTATCCGAACTGCCAAAATCTCTATTATCCTGCTGGATAATTATGTAGATGACACGGTACTGACCTTATTGGGCAAACGGAATAATAATGTAACTGCAACTATCTATACCAAAACTGTCAGCAATCAGCTACGGCTGGATGTGCAACGATACAACAGCCAATATCCACCGATTGAAATTGAGGTTTTTTCCGATGCTCACGACCGCTTTTTAATTATTGACAACACGGAATTGTACCATATCGGAGCATCACTAAAAGATTTGGGCAAAAAATGGTTTGCCTTTTCGAGAATGGATATTGAGGTTGGCAGGATGCTACAGTTACTTGGTAGCACTTAGATGTTATTGTCAAATTTTAATGAATCTCATTAGTTACGTAACTCCCTATCTTTCTGCCTATTGTTGTAAAAACTTATAAGCTACATTTTGGGAGATACGTAATTTTGTAATTACAAAACCAACTTTAAATCAAACCTTAACCCACCATATTGCCAAACGACGGTTAATGGCTGGGCGTTTGTCGTCTGTATTTAATTCTCAATCATTCTCGATACTATACTTTCTACATGTATTTTTGTCGTATCAAGTATTTCAATATCATCAAAGTCAGACTGGTTTAAAATTAAAGGTAATTCTGTCCCTGCCAAAACCACAGCTTCTATTGATTTTTTTTCTTTTAATGTTCTCACAATCTGTATCAGCTGTTTTTTGGTTTCTGGCACAATCTTGTTAATAAGCAATTCTGTCATATATTTATCATGAATAAAATCTTGATCTATTGAG
This sequence comes from Flavobacterium salmonis, assembly GCF_903819435.1. GTDB lineage: Bacteria > Bacteroidota > Bacteroidia > Flavobacteriales > Flavobacteriaceae > Flavobacterium > Flavobacterium chungangense. The sequence continues at coordinate 37,242 of NZ_CAIJDP010000049.1, forward strand.
TCAGGAATAATAATTTCAATCTCATATTTTTCAGCTACTTTATTATAGAATCCGCTCGTCATTGTGAATTTAGTCCCCAATAAGCCAACTCGTTGTATCTTTTTATCATTAATTACCTTACAGGTCTCTTCAACAATACTGATTAATGAAACCTTTACTTTATCCGCAAGATTGTCGAAAACAATATGAGGAGTATTTGATGCTATAGCCACGTAATCAACTTCTGATTTTTCTAAAATCTTGATTTTTTCAATAAGTAAGTTTGCTAAATCGTCAAGTTGGTTATTAAAAAGACAATTTAGCATCTCAGTCATGTTTATACTATTGATGATAATTTCAGGATAATCTTTAGTATTTAGCCTTTCTTGAAATCGTTTAATAATCAATCTATAATACTCAATGGTTGATTCTGGACCAACTCCGCCTATTAGTGCAATTCTTTTCATTTTTAGTTTATTAAATTCTCCTCGTTTCTTTTCGCCTTGCCACTAACGTTTGGCTAGTAGGCGATTTCGGGGTTAAGTTAGCGTAATACATCGGTTAATCACTATTTTCCAAGTACAAAACTATCCTTAAATCAAGCCTAATCCCAGACTATTACTTACTAATGGTTATGCATAGTGCTTTTTGTCTACTGCTAATATACAACGCTTTCTGCAATTTCTTTAAAGTTGTTGATGTCATTTTGTACGCTTTCCAACTTTGTATTTAATGAAATGATTGCAATTTTTCCCAAAGGCAGTCTTAACGGTGGTGTATCAAGTTTAGTGATGTCAAAAATTGCTTGTGACGCTTTTATTGGATCGCCTTCTTGTTTGCCGTCAACTTGCTTCATTCGTTCTCTAAATGCACCTGCTGTTGGGTTGTAATCTGCTATAATTTTGTCGGCTAGTTTTAATGAACTACCTGCGAAATTTGTTCTAAATGGCCCTGGTTCTACAATAGTTAGTTTTATTCCAAGTGGTGCAGTTTCAATTGCCAATGCTTCACTGAAACCTCAGCTGTCAACCCTTCATACATAGCTCCGATGGTGGTCGGATGTTTTATGTCTTGTTTATTTAGTATTTCTTTTTCTGCCGATACAAATTCATTAATTAGATCAGCAACTGTATCTATCGTAATTAAAATTAGTTTCTATTTGATAGTACGAATATACAAAATTAAATCCTTTACTATTAATTGGTATTGCGCCAAATCCTACCCTCTTAACGCCAAACATTACCACTTTTCAATAGGCTCTTACATAGAACTATAATTTTAGTGTTCTGGTAAAAAATCTAAATAAATTCAATATGAATACACAGCAAAAAGATCTATCGTATTTCAGATTACGACTGCAAGAATTACTAAATACCAGCTTTCCCGAAAAAGCAAACGACCAAAAATTTATAGAGCAACGTTCCTTGTGGGCTTCCAATGCTTACGAGAGTGCTTTTCGTTTGGGAAATACTATTGAGCAATGCAACGAAATAGCCAATTATATCCTGTTTGAAAAACTATATTTCTCCAAATTCGATACCGTATTTCAGGTGGTATGCAATGAGTTTGATACCATAATGGCAGACGAGGAACTGCGACCATTTGCACTGAAAATGTTCCCTGTTTGTGAGCCTGTTTTTGCAAGATATGAACTAACCGATGACTTCGCATACAGTTATGAGTATGATTTACTCTATACAGAAATAACCGGAACCATCGCAATATGGATAGCGGAAAATGGGCTTCAGTAAAAAGCAACATCTCCAACAGAATATTGATGCTTTACGAATTGCTTTTAAACTAGAAAAGGAGAAACGACAAGCCACCGTAGGCGAAAGACTGCTAATGATGCAATACAGCGGATTTGGCGGTCTTAAATTCGTGTTGAACCCCATAGCAAACGAAATAGATATCAACAATTGGAGAAAAACGGAACACGATCTTTTTCCTCTCACGCAGGAACTCCACCAGCTACTCAACGAAAATTCCGAAGACGAAAAGCAATACCGCAGGTATGTAGATAGTATGAAAAGCTCTGTATTGACGGCTTTTTATACACCACCACAGGTCATAGATGCTATTTCCGCAACCTTGCGTGAAAGCGGTCTGAATATTCAAAAATTTCTGGACCCCTCCGCAGGTATCGGCTCATTCATACAATCCTTTTCAGAAAATCAAAAAGCCAGTGTTACCGCTTATGAAAAGGATTTGCTCACAGGCAAAATTTTAAAACAGCTTTATCCCGAAAGCAATATCCGTGTAAGTGGTTTTGAGGAAATACCCGAAAAGGAACAAAATAGCTATGATGTAATTGCCAGCAATATTCCTTTTGGCGACACTTCGATATTTGACCTTTCCTATTCCCGAAGCAGAGATAGTGCAAAAGTACAGGCTTCCCGAAGCATACACAATTACTTCTTTCTCAAAGGTGCTGATATGCTCCGAGAGGGCGGTTTGTTGGTTTACATTACTTCACAGGGCATTCTAAATAGCCCAAAGAACGAACCGATACGCAGGGCGTTGATGCAGGATAATAATTTGGTTTCGGTTGTACGATTACCCAACAACCTTTTTACAGAATATGCAGGTACGGAGGTTGGCAGTGATTTGATTATACTGCAAAAGAACACAGCAAAACAAAGTCTGACCGAAAGGGAAGATCTGTTTTGCCAAAGCAACCGAACGGAATACGATACTCCAAGCAATACGTTGTTTCAAGACAGTACAAGAATTGTACATACCTCTCGCAAATTAGATACCGACCCTTATGGACAACCTGCTCTGATCTATACACATAAAGAGGGTGTTGAGGGAATTGCCAAAGACCTCAAACAAATGCTTTCCGAAGATTTTGGCAAGCATCTGAATTTGATTTTATACAAAAGCGAACGGAACGATGAGCCTATAATACAAATTCCCACTACTTCAAAAGTAACACCTCCAATTGTCGGACCAGTAACCATTCAGCCAGAAATACAACCTTTATCAATCAATCGGGAAAACCCACAGGAATTAAAACAATTAAGCATTTTTGACCTGTTTGAAAATGCGGGAGAACCTGTAATGGTTCTTGCTCCACCCAAAACAACGACACAAGCCAAAAGACAAAGTACTAAAAAAAGTAGCCGTGCAATAGGTCGCCAAACCGACCTGTTTAATGCGATGCAACAAACTTATACACCTCCAATCACAAATAGAATTACTAACGGAAGCACATCAGTCAACGGCAAAAAACAGGAAGCTATCGGCGACCTGTTTTCGAGTAGCAACGGGAATGACCAAGCTGATAAGCCAGCCGTTCCCGACATCATTCCCAAACCTGCTCCATATAGTGGCAAACTGCAACCATTCCATCGTAACGATTGCCTTGTCGTGGATAATGGTTGGGTCGGTCATCTGCAAGATGTAGATACATCAGACGGTACGGCTGTTTTCAACCCTTTACAGTTACCGACCTTACAGAAAGTAAGAACCGAAGCATACATTACTGTACGTGATGTTTACCAAGAGCTTTACAATAAAGAGGCATCGCTTCAGACCGAACACAAAGGAGAAAGGGAAAACCTTAACCGCTTATACGATGCCTTTGTCAAAAAGTACGGCAATCTCAACAGTGCCGATAATGCTAAATTGATTAAAACAGATAGTTCTGGTAAGGAAATCCTTTATTTGGAGCGTGTTGTTGGTGGCGTAGTACACAAAGCGGATATATTCAGCCGACCTGTAAGTTTCTCTACCTTAACAATAGCGACAGACAATCCCGAAGAAGCATTAGCGACTTCGCTGAACAAATACGGAAGCGTGGATTTAGACTATATGTCCGAAATCAGCAGTGTGACGGAAGATGCTTTGAAAGAAGCCTTACACGGTCGTATTTACTACAATCCTCTGCAAAAGGAATACGAAATATCCGAACGCTGGATTGCAGGTAACGTAGTAGAAAAAGCCCAAGAGGTCAAAGCCTACCTCCAAAATAATCCCGAAGATAACGAAGCCAAAACAAGCCTTACGGTTTTAGAAGAAGCCCGACCAAGACGTATCGAATTTGAGGAACTCGATTTTAATTTGGGCGAACGGTGGATACCAACAGGCATTTATGCCCGTTTTGCTTCGCACTTGTTCTATACTGATGTAGTTATCCATTATTCAGAAAGCGCCGATGACTTTTCCGTAACATGTAACCAGAAGAATGTTCATATCTGGGATAAATATGCAGTCAAAGCCGAAAGCAGGACGTTTGACGGAATTGCCCTGCTCAAACACGCACTTGTCAATACCACACCAGACATTACCAAGAAAATTAAGGTTGGAGACCAAGAGGTCAAGGTGCGGGATATGGAAGCTATACAAATGGCGAACACCAAGATTGACGAAATCCGTACCGCCTTTACAGATTGGCTTCACGACCAAAATGATGAGTTTAAAAACAGGCTGACCGATCAATACAACGATACTTTTAACTGCTTTGTCCGACCAAACTATGACGGAACGCATCAGGACTTTCCGGGATTAGACCGAAAAGCGTTGGGTATAGAAGATTTGTATTCGAGCCAAAAAGACACGGTTTGGATGATAAAGCTGAACAACGGTGCTATCTGTGACCACGAAGTAGGTGCAGGAAAAACTTTGGTAATGTGTACAGCCTCACAGGAAATGAAGCGTTTGGGATTGGCACATAAACCAATGATAATCGGGCTGAAAAGCAATGTTCACGAAATTGCCGAAGCCTACCGTACTGCGTACCCACACGCAAAAATTTTGTTTCCAGGCAAAGAAGATTTTACGCCTCAAAAACGCCTGCGAATTTTTGGGGATATTAAAAATAACGATTGGGATTGTGTCATCCTCACACACGACCAATTCGGGATGATACCACAATCGCCAGAAATGCAAAAGAAAATTCTCCAAATCGAATTAGATAGCGTGGAACGAAACCTTGATGCACTGCAATCGCAAGGCAAGGAAGTTACCAGAGGGATGCTTGCCGGAGTAATCAAACGGAAAGAAAATCTCGAAGTAAAATTGAAAACCCTGCAACACGATATTGAAAACCGCAAAGATGACGTGGTAGACTTCAAGATGATGGGAATAGACCATTTATTTGTAGACGAAAGCCACCAATTTAAAAACTTAATGTTCAACACAAGACATACAAGGGTTGCTGGATTGGGAAACGTGGACGGAAGTTTAAAGGCAATGAACCTGTTGTTCGCTATCCGCACCATTCAGGAACGTACAAATGCGGATATGGGAGCCACTTTTCTTTCGGGGACAACTATCAGTAATTCTTTGACGGAACTGTACCTGCTGTTCAAATATTTGCGACCAAGGGCAATGGAAAAACAGGGCATTCATTCTTTTGATGCGTGGGCGGCTATCTATGCAAGAAAAACGACCGATTATGAATTTTCGGTTGCTAATAACATTGTTGCAAAAGAACGTTTTCGGTTTTTTATTAAAGTGCCAGAATTGGCGCAATTCTATTCGGAAATTACAGATTACCGAACGGCAAAAGATATAGGCATTGACCGACCGAATAAGAATGAGGTTTTATACAACATTCCTCCAACTCCAGACCAGTCTGTATTTATTCAAAAATTGATGGATTTTGCCAAAACAGGAAATGGCGAATTGCTCGGAAGACCTCCATTGTCACAAAGTGAAGAAAAAGCAAAAATGCTCATTGCTACGGATTACGCCCGCAAAATGTCTTTGGATATGCGGATGGTAAGTGCAATATATGAAGACCATCCCGACAACAAGGCTTCGCATTGTGCAAAAAATATTGCCAAATATTACAACCAATACAATGCACAGAAAGGAACGCAGTTCGTTTTCTCCGATTTAGGTACTTACAAATCAAACGAATGGAATGTGTACTCCGAAATCAAACGCAAGCTCGTGGAAGACCACAACATACCTGCACACGAAGTTCGCTTCATACAAGAAGCTAAAAGTGATAAGCAACGCAAGGAACTTATCAAAGGAATGAACGAGGGAAAAATTCGTGTACTTTTTGGTTCTACGAGTATGCTCGGAACAGGTGTGAATGCACAGAAAAGAGCCGTTGTCGTTCATCATCTCGATACACCGTGGCGACCTAGTGACCTTGCTCAACGTGACGGAAGGGCTGTTCGCAAAGGCAATGAAATTGCGAAACATTTTGCAGACAATAAAGTAGATGTGATTATCTATGCCGTAGAAAAATCATTAGACAGCTATAAGTTTAACCTGCTGTACAATAAGCAACTTTTCATCGACCAACTAAAAAACAATAACCTTGGTAAACGAACCATTGACGAGGGCAGTATGGACGAAAAATCAGGAATGAACTTCTCGGAATACGTCGCTATCCTTTCGGGAAATACCGACCTGTTGGATAAAGCTAAATTAGAAAAACAGATTGCAGGTTTAGAAAGCGAAAAACAGGCATTCAATCGTTCTAAGTTCAGTGCTAAATACAAACTCCAAGATTTTACGGGATTACTGGAAAGTTCGCAATCCCGTTTTAACCGAATGAGCCTTGATTGGGAAAATCTACAGCAACGCATACAAAAGTGTTCAGACGGCACTATTGCAAATCCTGTACAATTAGACGGTTTATCTACGAATGCGGATATAAAACAAATCGGCATCAAGCTAAATCAACTTGCAGATAAATCTCGCACTGGAGGTCAATATGAAGAAATTGGAAGTTTGTATGGATTTACGTTATTGGTCAAAACCGAAGTATCCGAAAAAGAGGGTGTGGATATAAGGGTAAACCGTTTTTTGGTACAAGGCGAAGGCAACATAAAATATACCTACAACAACGGCATTATCGCAAAAGATGAAAAGTTGGCTGTGATGAATTTCCTCAATGCCCTAGAAAAATTGCCAAGTTACATCGAACAAGAAAAAAAGAAAATTGCCGAACTGAAAAAAGACATGCCTGTACTTCAGGAAGTGGTCAATGGCACTTGGACAAAGGAGAGCAGGTTGAGCGAATTAAAAACCGAACTGGCGTCTATTGAAAGGAAGATACAGTTGTCTATTGCTCCCGAATCTAAAGAACAGGTGACTGAAGAGCAAGAAAAAACAATTAAAGTAGATGATGTTCAGGAAAGATCTCCTGTACGATTGAGGGCTATGTAATTTTAATCAAATAAAAATAAGGAATTAAATCAATGCATAGAAAAAATGATAGCAAAGCAGAAATTATGAATTTTACGGGAAACATTTCAAATGTTTTTACAAGTATTCCTAAACTCATATCTTTGTCTCATTTCACTAATTACATTTGTAATAACTTTAGAATAATTGATTTATTAAAACTTTGCTTAAATAGAATTTACAAATGAAATGGATTACCAGAGAACGACCTAAGATTGATAGAATAGCTTCCCCTTGGTTGATAAAAAAATTTGTGGACAAGGGCGCTGAATTTATTTATGTTCCATTTAACGAAGTTTTGGATAAAGCAAAAGAGCTAGATGCTATTCCATTTGACATTCCCAATGTAGAATTTACACATTACGAAGAGCAAAGTACCTTTGATTATATTGTGAAAAAGTATGAGATTAAAGACCCAGCTATTCTAATTATAGCGGATATTGTTCGTGGTGCAGACACAGACAGACACGATATTGCAAAAGAATCGGCGGGACTTTGGGCAATTTCAGCGGGACTTTCCTATAATATTACAGATGATTATAAATTATTAAAAAGTGGGATGATTATTTATGATGCGCTATACAGTTGGGCAACACATTTATACAAACAAAATCATTTACAAAACAGTCCTTTTGAAAATCTCTTGCACGAAGTGTATCATAAATTTTTAAAGAACGAAAAAACAAATAAGAAGAAAACGCCTGCTTGGGTTAAAGATTTAAAAGCAATGATTCAGGATCAAATAGATACTCAATTTACTTTTGATCTAAAGAAAATATCTAATGATTTAGAACTTAATCCTTCCTATTTATCAAGAGAGTTCTCCAAGTATTTTGAAGACCTCAATTTTGGAGATTATGTTAGAAAACTACGAATCGAAAAAGCCATTACTCTTATTCAAAATTCAACCTATACGCTTACCGAAATAGCCTATATGACTGGATTTTCAGATCAAAGCCATTTTACGAGAATATTCAAGCAGAGTACAGGCAAAAATCCTTCCTCTTACCGAAAAAAAATCACTAAAAAGTAATTCAGATACAAAAGGTAAACAGCATACTATTTCTATTTGGTTACTATTCATAGTTTTGTTTTTTAAATGGAAAACAAAAATGAAAGAGAACCCAAGATATAGTTTAAAAGAATTACTTCTTTATTTCCTAAAATTAGGTACAATTGGTTTTGGTGGTCCAGTAGCATTAGTTGGCTATATGCACCGAGATTTAGTAGAAAATAGAAAATGGGTTTCAGAAGAAGAATATAAAGAAGGTTTAGCTTTAGCACAATTAGCACCAGGCCCATTAGCGGCGCAATTGGCGATTTACCTTGGATTTGTACATTATAGTTTTTTAGGAGCAACTTTGATAGGATTTGCTTTTGTTTTGCCCTCTTTTATAATGGTGGTACTATTGGGAATCGTTTATAAATTATATGGAGGATTATCTTGGATACAAGCCGTTTTTTATGGCGTAGGTGCATCAGTTATCGGTATTATTGTAATGAGTTCTTATAAGCTGACTGTAAAATCTATCGGCAAATTTAATTTAACCTCTTTTAAAACGAATTGGTTATTGTGGCTTTTTTTTATAGTTGCTATAGTTGTAACATTGGTTACGCAACAGGAACAAGTTTTATTATTTGTGTTGGCTGGGATTATATATATGTTTGTCAAAGCACCACCCAAATGGTTTAATGGTAAAACTGCCAATTCTATTGTTTTATTACAAGTTGGTTTTTGGAGCTATGACAATTCTACTCTGATGAAAATTGCCCTCTTTTTTGCCAAAGCGGGAGCATTTGTATTTGGTAGTGGATTGGCAATTGTACCTTTTTTACATTCAGGAGTGGTAGTAGAAAATCAATGGCTGACAGAACATCAATTTGTTGATGCGGTTGCGGTGGCAATGATTACACCAGGTCCTGTTGTTATTACTGTTGGCTTTATTGGTTATTTAGTTGCAGGTTTTCCGGGGGCATTGGTTGCTGCTTTAGCCACCTTTTTGCCTTGCTATTTATTCACGATTGCTTTAGCCCCATCCTTTAAGAAAATTGCTCAAAATCAATCTATCAAGGCTTTTGTTGATGGAATTACCGCAGCTGTTGTTGGGGCATTAGTTGGAGCTGTTGGTGTAATTGCTTCCAGAAGTATTTTGGATATTCCAACAACCTTAATAGCTATTGCGACAATTTTTGCTTTACTTTATATCAAGAAAATCCAAGAACCTTATATTATTGCTGTTGCAGCAGTTGTAGGGGTTGTTATAAAATTAATACTATGAACAGAAAAGACTTTTTAAAATCAAGTACCTTGTTTGGAGCAGCAGCATTAATACTTCCTACTACGAGTGCCTTTGCTGAAAATTTAGCAGACAATTCCATTGATAAATTGGTAGATGCCAATGGAAATTATATTCAGCAAACATTACCTTATAGTGAAACTTTTTTAGAACCCTATATGGATGCCGAAACTTTACACCTGCATTATACTTTTCATCACGGTGGAGCAGTAAAAGGAGCGAACAAAGATTTGCAAATGATAAAAAAAGCATTAGACGAAAACAATTTGGAAACAGTTGATTTTTGGACTAAAAAACTATCCTATCATTTTTCATCACATATTTTGCATTCCATATTTTGGACAAATCTTACGAATAAAAGCAACTTACCAAAAGGAGATTTGCTGAAACGAATTGAAAAAAGTTTTGGTAGTTTCGACAGATTGAAAGTTCTAATTGCAGCAACTGCCAAAAATGTTGATGGTAATGGTTGGGGTATTGTAGCATATCAACCTTATAGTGATAGTTTGGTAGTTCTACAATGTGAAAACCACGAAAAACTAACACAATGGGGAGCGATTCCAATATTAGTTATTGATGTTTGGGAGCACGCTTATTATTTGAAATACAAAAACAAACGGACTGATTTTGTGGATGCCCTTTTTAATATTATTAATTGGGATAATGTAGCGTTGCGATTGAATGACGCATTAAAATTGACTCTATAAAAAAATTGCGGTTATTTTTTTGGAGTTATACACTTAGCATCTGTTTTATATGTTTTTGATATATTGGTTTGGCATATTAAGTTTAGCTTTTTTAAGTATGTTTTTTTAGGATATTAGAGTAATGTTTTTACATCGTAAGAAGCTGAAAAAGTCCTGTTTTTAGTTAGAATATTAAAAGAGTTACTACTGTTTTTAAATTTCCAAATTTTCAATACAAGTTCCCGTAAAGAATTCACTTCTTCTATAATGCCCTCAAAATTCTCCTTTTATAGCTAGGCGATCTTTAAAATAGATATATACATATATTCAGGAATTATGATTTGATGCAGTGAGTTTTTTTGTGGTCATAGATTGCCCTATCTTGTTTTACCAACTTGAATCATTTGCAAATTTGAAAAATTAGCCATGTTTTCTTTACTATATTCTTTGTGATTCCCTTTTGTAGTTTTAATAATATCTCCGTCTACAAATCTCATTCTCCTGAAAATTGTATAGTAAACATTTGATTCGAAAAATCATAAATACGGGTCTGTCCTTCTTCATAAAAGGTTTTTTCTGCTAGTTCTTGTACTTCTTTTGTAGATAAATATGCCATTATTTTTTCATCCTTAAAATTTATGATTTCTCCTTTTTTTATTAATTCAAACTCTTTGTAATTGACTGAAATTGTTTGTGGGTAGTTGTATATTTTATTTCCGTTTGCATCATTGAAACTTATTCTGTTTTGCTCTTTATGGTAGGTGTATAATCCACCGTTTTTTTTATTATGAAGCAATAAGGTTACATCATTATCTATAATTGTTATCTCATATGTGGTCTTAATCATGACTTAATTGTTTAAATATTCCATTTTCATTCTGAATTCTTTTCTTGGAATAGGATATTATTGTGTTTACAAATTAATTATTTTACTTTAAAGTTTTCTAAAATAGGAGTTGTCAAATTCTAGAAAAAAAACAATCAAAAATCAGTATGAATATTTAGTGATGGATTGATTGTAATTTAGGATTTATTCTTTGGTTATTACATTTATCAAAAAAGGCATATTGCAATAAAAAGTCTTGTTGGAAATTTCTTAAAAATTATTTTTAGGCAAAAGTACTATCGTAATTATTTATTTACAAAAATGATTTGATTAATTGGTCTGTACAATACCCACTTTTAGTGATATTTAATAAAGTTCAATTAAAATCATTGAGTTATATATTTAGTTTAGGTATTATTTGATTTTGATAAATAGGTATTACTATGATCATTCTTTCAATTGTTTTGTGAAATATTGTTTCCTTGAAAAATAAATCTATTAATGTTCTTTTTATTCCTTTTTAACAAGGTATTCTAAATCAGGATCATTTTTAATACGTTCCAATTCACTTTCAATAACCAGAACAATGTCCCGTTTTATCTGTTTGTAATTGGCTTCAATTTCATGCTTCATCCTGTCTTCACCTTGTGCATCTACAAAGGATAAAATCTCTGGTATTTTTTGATAGGCTTTGGTTTCGGCAGCTACCTTATCATTGTCCACAACAATTTCAGCATGGAAGATTTTCTGTTCTATGCGTTCATCAAAATTGTCTGATACAGCCCCTACAAAAACACCTTGGGTCAATGTAGAAATTTTAGATGCAGGTATGAGGCTGTCCAATTGTGTGGATATTGAAGTAGATGTATCATTTCTATTGATTGATACACTTTGGCGTTTCTGCAAAACTTTCCCGAAACGTTCCGAAAGGCTTTTTGCCGTTTCGCCAACCACTTGTCCACTAAAAATATTACCGACTGTATTTTGTATAACCTTGGCCTCTTTGTCACCATAATCCCGTATCAATTGAGAGTAATCCTGAAAGCCCAAACAAACGGCCACTTTATTACTTCTGGCAGTTGCAATAAGGTTATCCAGTCCTCTAAAGTAAATTGTTGGCAACTCATCAATGATGACAGAACTTTTTAATTGTCCTTTCTTATTAATGAGTTTCACTATTCTTGAATTGTATAATCCCAGTGCTGCGGAATAGATATTTTGACGATCGGGATTGTTACCTACACATAATATTTTCGGCTCTTTCGGATTGTTTATGTCCAGCGAGAAATCATCTCCGGTCATAACCCAATACAATTGCGGGCTAATCATTCTTGACAAAGGAATTTTTGCCGATGCAATCTGTCCTTGTAATTGGTCTTGCGCTCCGCTTTGCCACGCATCCATAAAAGGCGATAGATAGTTTTCCAAGTCGGGATATGAGGTAAGAATGGTAAATACGTCAGAATACTTTTTGTTCAGCAATTCAATAGCGTGTGGAAAAGTACAGTATTTACCATCCTCATAGATTTTCAGATACCAGATAATGGCAGCCAATAGGATAATTGGACTTTCCACGAAAAAATCGCCCTGCTTCTGTATCCAGCTACGGTTGAGATTCAGCATTATAGTATAAGCTGCTTCGTAAGCATCGGATATATCCGTCATAAAGTCGGGATTGAGCGGATTACAACGGTGGCTCTTACGTGGGTCGTCAAAGTTGATAACGTAAAATTTGGGTTGAACTTTGTACTTATCTCGGTGCTTCAATAAATGATTGTAGGCAATGGTAGAAAGGTCGTCAAACTTAAAATCGTAGATGTACATCGCAAATCCCTTTTCAATTTGTTGCTTGATGTAGTTGTTTATGATAGCATACGATTTTCCTGAACCTGGAGTTCCCAACACAATCGAGGCTCGAAAAGGATTGACTATATTTATCCAGCCGTTGTTCCATTTTCCTTTATAATAAAATTTTGTGGGAAGATTGACAGAATATTCGTTTTCCATCAATTTGGTTTCCTGTTGGAAACTCTCGTTTTCATTATTGAAAACATCGTCCATTAGGTTGGTGCGGAGCAATCGGCTCATCCAAACTCCGGCTACCATTAAAGCGATATAGCCTAAACCTGTGGTAAGGATATAAAGGATTGTGGCGGTAATTATTGATAGCTTTAATAAAGGTGTGTTCAGAAAAAACAGAACAAAGCCAATTCCCAAAGCCACATAAATTTTAGTCCAGGTTATCTTTTCATTCTTTACGCCTTTTGTTCCCAAACAGCTTAATGCCAGCAATACCAAAGCAAACATTTTAGTATATAAGGTATGTGAAAATAGTCCGGCAGTACGCTGAAAATTGCCTAATATTTTGTTGATTACTTCTAAAGTCCAACCACGTTCTATAAAGAAACCGTAGCAGAACCAATAAAGGTGCATCAGTACCAAAAGGATACTTACTGCCCGCATAAAAGCCATTATTTTGGCAAGTCCTCTTAAATCGTCTTCTCCCTGCATTTTTTAAAATTTTTAAATGTTCGGGCGTTAATTTAAAGGCTCTAAATAGTAACTATAAGAATGTGGCAGTCATTGGCGGTAAGTGGCAGTGTTTGGCTTAAGCATAAAAATTTATCTTGTTTACGGAAACCCGTAAAATGTATTGTCAACAAATTTTTAATTTTAATGAAATTTAAAAATATATTTTATGGTAGAATTTGATGAGAATGACTTGGTCAATCAAGATTATGAAAACACAACCACCAAAGGCGACAATCCAGATTACACGGCTATTCGTGATCGGGAACGTGTAAATAAAAAGGAACTATATGAAGTGGTATACTTCTGTAATGCTTTCTTAAAAGAGCATAATCTAAAAAACAAAACAAGTTTTCAAAAAGTTGAGAAGCTAATTAGACTTCCTGAAGCCAGTAGCATTGTAATGCGAGACAAACTAAATGTTTTTGTTGCTCAAAATTGGAATAAATCTTAGTAAAAGTACTTCTTGTTAAAACCGGAGCTATCCGATAAAAAAGTTAAATACTTTTCGGATAGTTACGATTTTATCTTTAATGACCTGTTCTTCTTTTTCTTTTCTTCTTCATCTTATTAGAAAAATCCTGCTCCTCGTAATCTTCGCCCTGTGTTTCGGGCAATAAACCTCCTAATGCCTCAATCAAACCGTCTTCGTGTTTTTCAGTAGTACTCAGGAAATCGAACAAATGATGTGGTTCTTCCGTAGGAAGATCTGGATTATTTGGTCTTGATATTTTCGATTGTAGTTCAACAGACTCTTTTATTTCTGGTTTGATATTATTGTTCCAATAATCATTAAAGGTATTAGCAGAAAGTTCCTTATCCAAGCGTGAACCATTCCAAACGGCTTTAGAATTATGGTCTATAAAAGTTATTCCGTAAATACGCCCTGTGTCATTTCTACGCACCACTACGTTAATGCCCTGTTCGGCTAACTGTTTTTTAAAAGCCTGCTCATCATTTGTTGATTTCAGTGCAATACTAACGGCTGATTGCAACGTTTTTTGGCTTGGGTGATTTTTCAAGGCAGTTCTACTTTTCTCAAAATGCAATTCCAAAGCCGGAAGCCCAGCGTTCTTTCCGAAAAGCGAAGCCTTGAACGGATGTCCAGCTCTTTCTCCTTTTTCAGTCAAAGGGATGTACAATAAACCCCGTTGCATCTTTCCCTGCAATTCGCCCTCCACTTTTTCTGTAGTAATATTGAACAGCGAAAGCAAAGCGTTGTATTCTCCCAAAGTTTGATATTGATAATAGTTAGGCAGGTGGCGGACTACTGAAGCTATCTGACTTTTCACATCGCCTGCACGATAATCTATCGGACGGAAAATTTTGTCGTTTGGCTTATGTTCTTTATTCACTGCGGATATTAATTCGTGTTTCCTTTCAAGTTCACGGCATACATTCATAGACCTCATTTTCTCGAATTTATCTGAAATCTTTTTGCCCTCTTCATCCACGCAAACCGATACAATATGGATATGATTGCGGTCAATATCCGTGTGTTTGAATACCACAAAAGGCTGTTCTCCGTAACCCATTTCCCGCATGTATTCTTCCGCCATTTCCCTGAACCTGTCATCACTTACCATATCTTTTGGATCGGGATTGAGCGAAATATGCAAGGTATGTTTCTCGGTATTGCGATTGGCTATCAGATAAGGGGCAAAAGATTGGGCTAATTGTGCAACAGAATAATGACCATTAGCGGTTTCAATCATTTTATTAGCAAACAAAATTTTTCCGTTTTCATTCTCTACTTTGAGCTGATTGTATGCCAATGCTCCGTATAAATTTCCACTTCTTCCGATTTTTGCTATCATTTCTAAGGCTGGTTTTTCAGATGTTTTGCTTCAAATTCTTCGGTTATCTGAATGATTTTTTGGCATAATACCGCCATTTCTGCTGTCTGTTTTTCCAATTTGTAGAGAAACGCTACGGCTTTTTTCTCGGAAAAATGACGGTACAATAGCTTCACAATCTGATTATAATTCACGCCTATGGAGCGAAATTGACTGTGAAACGAGGTCAATCGCATATAAAAATCAACCGTTCCTTTATCAATTTTAATCGATTTCATTTCCTTATTAAACAGCTGGGAAATGATGAATTTTGCTTTATTGGGCATTCCCGATGCTTCAAAAAGCGATAAAAGTTTGGCGTTTTCTTCGTCTGTAAGACGGAAAACATGACGGTGTATGCTTGGGTCGGTTTTTGGTTTCCGTCCGCCCTTATTCTGTTTTTTGTTACTGTTCTCGTTCATCACTAATCCATTTTTAATTCACACAAAACCTCGACTTCGGAGTGGTTTTTTCAGCTCCCAGCAGGGCAAGTTGTTTTGAGGCACGAACTCGGTTTCGAGTGCCTCAAAACACAACTTGCCGTGTTCTGTTGAACACAAAAATCCGCCCTGCGGGACGGATTAAATGTAACAGGGAAAACGGCTCGATGCCGTTCTGCTTAGAGTCCATTTTGCCAAGAGGCTTTTGCATAAATCCGTTAATAAAAATCACTTCACAAAGTAAAGCCCTGTTTACAAAAGGATTACATAGTACAGCAGTGCCAAACACTGCCTTTGAATGCCAAAGACTACCACACCTATAAAATGAAATGAAAATGATTAGTTCTTTGCCTTTGAATGTCGGCAGGAAGACAGTCAGCCCGTACTTCAGGACGAACGGATTGAGTACATCCAAGATAGCAGATAATTCGGCTTTCCTGATTGCAAGAATGCAAGAATGCAAGAATTCAGGAATTCAGGAATTCAGGAATCTCAGAAAGCGTGACAGCTTGCTATCAAAATATCTTGCTCTCTAGATTGACGGAACATACGAAAGACGGCAATCCTGCCTGATAAGATACGGGAATGAATACAGTACTGCTGTATTGCAAAAATGCAGGCAATCAGAAATTCCGGCAGGCAAATTTGATGGCTATCCTGCAAGAAAGATAGAACGAAATCAGCATAGCCTGCCTGATAGTCTTCAAGACTAAAGCAGGAATATATAAACTTTAAATTTTAAAAATATGAATACAAAAAAGAAACCTCTGTTTATTGCATTTTCATCTCAAAAAGGAGGTGTTGGCAAAAGTACATTTACAACGCTTGTTGCCAGTACAATGCATTATCGTTTGGGCTATAATGTAGCCGTATTTGATGCTGATTTTCCACAACACAGTCTTATGAAAATGAAGACAAGGGATTTGGCAATGGTTATGGAAAATGAGGCTTTGAAAAAGCTGGCGTACAAACAATTTACCACTATCAATAAAAAAGCCTACCCAATTATGCAATACAAAGCGGATAACGTATTGCAATCGGCTCACGAATTTGTAAATGCTTCTTCAGTTCCTCTTGATGTTGTATTCTTTGACCTGCCCGGAACCGTGAACACGCCTGGCATTCTGAAAGCATTAGCTGGAATGAATCACATTTTTACGCCCATCACGGCAGACCGTCTAGTAATGGAAAGTACGCTCATCTTCACACAGCTTTTGCAGGATGTGATTATGAAAAAGGGGGAAACTTCCATAGAAACCATTAACCTTTTCTGGAATCAGGTAGATGGCAGGGAAAGCACACCTTTATATGGAGTGTACAATCAGCTGATTGAACAATTAGGGTTAAGTCTAATGCAAAGCCAAGTCAAGAACAGCACACGTTTTCGCAAAGAAAGTGAAATGGACAGCAGAACCGTTTTCCGTTCTACCGTAATGCCTCCCGATGAACGCTTGATGAAAGCATGTCAGTTAGACCTGTTTATAGAAGAATTACTAAAAATCATTCAATTATAGCCTTATGGAGAAAGATAATAAAAGAAAAGTTACTCCGGACATTAACGAAGAATTGATGATGAACCTGATGGTTGATGGCGTTAAAAAAGAAGGAATACATCTCCCGCCTGAAGCAATCGAAGAGCCAGAAAAAGTAGATAACAAGGAGGAAGAATTACTACGAAGCAAACCTGCACAAAGGGAAAAGAACCGAACAAAGAAAAGCCTTGACGGAAGTTATGGTGTCCATTTTTTGAGAACCCACTCAATGACGAAGCGTGGAGATAAAAGTATTTACATCAGGCAGGAATATCACGAACGGTTATCCCGCATCGTACAGGTTATAGGGAAAGATGAGATACCGATGTATGCCTATCTTGACAATATTCTGGAACATCATTTTGAACTATTTGAGAAAGCAATTACCGATGATTTTAATGAAAAATTTAAACCCATTTTTTAAAATATTTGATTATGGAAATAGTAATTGTGATATGCCTGCTGATAGTTATTGTCCTGCTTTTGCAGGATAAGATTGTCATTAATGACAGGTGGGGGCAAAAATCGAAACAGGAAAAAATCAATCCAAATCTGCCTGATATTATGGGACAACCAAAACCTGTTGAACGCCTTTCAGTGCCAAACACTGCCAATAAAAGCCAAATAGAGGAACAAGAGATAAACCCTGATAATTTAGACATTGAATACGACGAAAATGAAAACGTAGGTATTCAAATTCCGCAGGAAGAGCTGGACGAAGTTTTCAGAAATATACCTGATTTGGAGGAAGAGGAAGAAGAATGGAACAGGTATGGAATATCCGGTGGCGATGACAGTCTTGCCCAAGGGGTTACCTATGACGAACTAAGCTCCGTGGGAGCGTTACTCCAAAAAGAAAATTTGGAACAAGCCCAAAAGCAAACGGCGATTGCGATAGTTCAAAGATTACAGGGTACTGAATTATTCAGCCTACTGGAAAATTCCATTGAGGGTGCTTCCCGAAAAATTGCCGAGCTTTTGGATAGCACACTTTCATCTGAAACTGAAGCCGGTTCTTCCACTTTGCGGAATAATGATTTGGGAGATTTTGATATTGGAGCGTTTGTATAGACTTCTTTATCATTTATAAATAAGAAACTATGGAAAGAGAATTGCAGACTATCAACATAGAACCAGGAAGTTTGCTTGACTTGCGTTTGAAAAAAGGCGTACTCCCTACGCTTGATATTGCAGGTCATACATTCTATGTGGATTTACAAATGGACAAACTGCGACCAAAGGACGACTTTAAATCCAAAGGAATAAACTTTACTGAAATAAAAGACTACTATGACCGTGATAGACGGGCGTATGTCATTCCCTATAATCCTACTACACACGAATTTCAGCAGGACGATGTTTCTGCAATGACCGAACTGCCTAAAGATGTTATTATCGTACAGTTCCCCAATCAGTATGAACTGGATATAGTCGGATGGAATAAAAAGTACGACAATAGTTTTATTAATCAAGACGTAAAGCAAATGCACTTTGAAGCCCGTATTCTGCCGTGGGTAGATACCAATTTGATAGAACATATAAAGCGTAATGTTGTAGAACAGCTACAGCCAAAAGAAGAATATATCGTCAATGAGCCAAAGGACAACTTGTACAGAATACCCACCGATACCGAGAGGGAACTTCCAACATATAAAATACACGGAACGGAATTTATCGTAGATGTCAATCAGTTGGAAATTCGGGAAAAAGACAACCTAAAAAATGTAATTTCTATATCGGATATCGATGAGAAAGCAATACAAGGTTATAAATTTTGGTACAGTCCGAATAATAAGAGCTTGACAACATACGCCGAGCAGGGAGCAAAATTGGTAGAGATACCCGATTTCGTAAAGCTTGACCCAATAGGAATGGCAAAAAAACATAACATTTCCGAAAATAAAATAGCGGAAATGGACGATTTCAAACTAATGGTTAATCAAGATACGTTTGATAAAATTGCCTATAAAGGGATTATACCAACGATAGATATTGCAGGACACACCTTTTATATTGACTTGTTTAATGACAAATTACATCCTAAAGATGATATTTGGTCACGAGGTATCATCTTTTCCGAACTCAAGTATTATTATTCGCACAAAGACAGCACCTTTACCATTCCTTACAACCAAAGGACACATACCTTTCAGGAAGTGAGCCTGAATGTCAAGGAAATTCCCGAAGACCTTATTGTTGTACAAATACCCAGCAAACGTACCCTTGACCCAATTTGGCAAAATAAGTCAGGAAACTTAAATAGTTCGGATTATCTTAAAAAAGAGGGAATACATCTGCATTTTGAAGCCAAAGTAATACCGTGGCATCAGACCCGACTTGCGGAAACTGTAAAGCATAACAATAGACAAGAGGTAAAAGCGGAGCAAAAACCGTCCATAAGTCTAATGCCAGAAGAAAGTACAGTAAATAAAAGAAAAGGTCGCAGAATTTAATCGAATATGCTAAATAAATAGCTAAGCTATTGCGCAGTTGCCTTTCCACTGAAACGGAAGCTAGTTCTTTCACTTTGCGGAAAAATTATTTGGAAGGGTTTGATATTGGGGAGTTTGTGTGAACTACCTAATATCATTTTTTGGTTCTACCCATCTTTCAAAATCAAATAGCCTTCTAAGTGTAACTGTAAACATTCTATCAATATTAAATTCTAGAGGAATCCAAAATGCTTGATAGAATGCTTGTTTTATCCAGATTTTAAAAGTACAATGAAGTTTTTTATATTTGGCCACCAACACCTTTAAACTTCTCAACAAATGATGCGATTTTTTGAAAAACACTCTGTTTTTTACTCAAATATTGTGGATTTAAAGGACTCATTTTAGGTAAAATAGCATTGAGTTCCGTTCCGTTTTCATTAGCAAATTCACGCTTTAAAGATGCTGCGATGTATCGTTTTGCTTCTTCCTCATTTAAATTTTCGTCTGCAATCAATTCTGAAACTTCTGTTTTCAGTTTGCCTTGCGCATATGAGTAAAATGAATCTAAAACATTCGCTTTATCTTGAATGGTTTCAAGGTCTGTTTCATTTATAAAATCTACAACTAAACTCTCTTTTGCTCTGTTACCTATACTCGCTCGAATAACCCTACGAACTTCTTCAATCAAAATGGCTTTATCTTTGTTCTTTTTATTATGCTCAAAAATCAATTCAAGAATATAATCAAGGTTTATTTCTTGAGATTTAAGCAGGTCTATTTCAAAGACAACATCATCCCAATCAATATTTGATTCTTCTGATTCTTTGCCGTTTTTTTCACGTCTTAACCAATCACGTATATCATTATAGGTAGAGCGATAATCTTGAATTGTTCGTTCTGGCAACAAGTTTATCTCTTGCATTATTGCTATGTCTTCGTCTGTTACAAAGTAAGTTTCTTTAAATGCTTCAAGAGCTTCAGTGTCGTTTATATCTATTGTTTGAAGTGCTTTAAGATTGGTAAACTCATCGTAATTCTGTAGGATGTTTTCAACTCGCAAGTACTCTCCAAATAGTTTTGAGAACTCTTTTTTATCCTTTTCTGTTACTATTTCATCGGGATTCGAGAACTTTTCATTTAGCTCCTGTACGACATCTACAAAACCTCTGCGTGCTTCTCCTGTGGTAATATCTGTAAAGCCTTCTAAAAATTCTTTATAGCTCTTTTCTAGTACTACATTTTTAGTGTTTTTGTCTCCAAATAAAGTTATGGCATTAACAGTAGCTGTTTCTAAATCTCTAAAAGTAATAATATTTCCAAAGGTTTTTGTAGCATCATAGATACGGTTGGTACGAGAAAAAGCTTGCATTAAACCATGATAACGCAAGTTCTTATCTACAAATAAGGTATTAAGTGTTGGAGCATCAAATCCAGTAAGGAACATACCCACTACAATGATAAGGTCAATTTCTTTATTCTTTACACGTTTTGCTAGGTCACGATAGTAGTTTTGGAACTCTTTACTTTCGACTCCAAAACTAGTTTTGAACATTGCATTATAGTCTTTTATTGCTTCAGTTAAAAATTCTTTAGCACTACTATCCATTGCAGAAGGTTCAAAGTTTTCATCTACTATTTCACCAATGGCACTCTGTTCTTCGTTTGCAGCATAGGAGAATATTGTTGCAATTCTTAAAGGCTTTTCATTGTCTTTTTGCTGGTTGTTTAATTCCTCATAATAACATTTAGCAGCATCCACACTACTTACTGCAAACATGGCGTTAAAACCTTTATTTCCACCTTGATTTCTGTGTGTTTTTATTCTGAAATTCTTTAGAATGTATTGAGATATTTCCTTAATTCGACCAGGATGCAAAAATGATTTTTTATTTTCTGCTGCACTTAACTTTTTCTCGTCTTGTTCTGTTTCGATACCCTTAAACTTAGGACGTACATTATTATAATCTACTTTGAATTTCAGCACTTTTTCATCCCTAATGGCGTCAGTAATTACATATGAATGCAATTCGCGACCAAATACACTTGCTGTTGTTTCTGCACCTAAAGCATTTTCAGGAAAGATTGGAGTACCTGTAAAACCAAATTGATAGAACTTTTTAAATTTTTTGTTCAGATTCTTTTGGGCCTCACCAAATTGAGAACGGTGAGCTTCATCAAAAATGAATACCACTTGCTTTTGATAAATAGCTAAATCATTCTCGCTTTTCATTAGATGGTTTAGCTTCTGAATGGTTGTGACAATTATCTTATTGTCCTCTTTTTCAATATTTCTCTTCAAACCTGCGGTACTGTCGGAACCGTTTACGCTATCTGGCGAAAATCTTTGGTATTCTTTCATAGTTTGAAAGTCCAAATCTTTACGATCTACTACAAAGAAAACTTTGTCAATGAATTCTAAATCAGTAGCTAAGCGAGCCGCTTTAAAACTGGTCAATGTTTTACCCGAACCTGTGGTGTGCCAAATATAACCACCACTTTCGACTTTCGACCACTTTTTGGCTTGGTATGAACTTGAAATTTTCCATAACATTCTCTCTGTTGCTGCAATTTGATAAGGTCGCATGATAAGCAATGTATCACTTGTATCAAAAACCGAATAGGTGAGCAACACATTTAATAAAGTGTTTTTTTGAAAAAAGGTTGTTGTAAAATCTTTAAGATCTTTAATCAATGTATTATCGGCTTTTGCCCAGTTCATCGTAAAGTCAAAACTGTTTTTATTTCGCTCCACGGTGTTAGCAAAATAACGGCTATCAGTACCATTTGTGATAACAAAAATCTGTAAGTATTTATATAGCGAGTTGCTGCTATTAAAACTCTCTTTGGAATAACGATGTAATTGATTAAAAGCTTCACGAATAGCAACGCCTCGTTTTTTAATTTCTACCTGTACCAATGGTAAGCCGTTGACTAAAATGGTAACATCATAGCGATTGGAATGGGTTCCTTTTTGTTGAAATTGTGAGATGACCTGAACCTTATTACGAGCAACATTTTTTTTGTCAACTAAGTAAATGTTTTGAATATGTCCGTCATCAAAAACAAAATCGTAGATGTAATTGTCATGAATTTTTCTTGTTTTTTCGACCAAATTATCACTTGGCTTATCTAAATATTCCTCCAAAAAACGAGACCATTCACTATCAGAAAACTCCATGTTGTTAAGCGCTTGCAATTGTACTCTTACATTTGCCAACATGGATTCAATAGTAGTCAGATTAGGATTTTCATACCCTTGATTGATTAAATCTTGAATAAATTCTTTCTCAAGAGCGGTCTCTGTTTGGTAAACAGCTGGAGTTTCATTTACCTCTAAATATTTTGTGTATGCGTCTAAAACAATAAAATTGTTCGATTCTGCTATGGTTTTATACTGTGTCATTTTCTGTTACAATTGGGATAATAGTTGATTTAAAACTGTACATTCTTTTTATTTCTTGCACTAAGAAGCCAAGAACTCTCTTATCATTTTCATCAACAATTGAAATTTCTTCACCATGATGTTTTGAATGGCTAGAAAGATTAAGTATACGATCATAATATGCTTGGCGTGAATCTTGTGGCAAAAGCTCTTCCCATTTATTGTAACCTAGAAAAGTGGATGTCTTTTCTAGTATGTTACGAAGAAAATTAAAATGATATTTTTGGATATTAACTGGTGGTTGTATGGCTTTTTCTAGTTCTGACAATAGAAACAGATGATACGAGAATGGAGAGTCACTCAATTGCTCATCTATTGAAAAAGTACCATCATCCATTTTTTCTAAACGCCACTTCATAGTTTTTTTTACTCTATTAAATTCATTGTATAAAACATTATAGAAAAGTGGATTGTGTGTAGTTATGATGAACTTCAATTCCGACGTACTGGACTTAATTTGTTTAGCAATATTTACAGCCAATTCAATCAAATGCGCATCATCTAAAGAGCTAACCGGGTCATCAATAAAGATATATTCTAAATTATTAAAAGCTGGTGTACTACGCTCCTCTGGTTCAGGAATATTCAATATTCCAATAACTTCTTCCAATAAACTATAAAATACACACCAAATAAAATTACTTTCTTCTCCCTTTGATATTTTTATATTTTCAAGACTGTCGTCACCTCCACGCTCCATAGAAAAGGTAACTTCTGAAAAGTCTTCACTGAATTTTGGTGTTATAAATGGACTAGTATAATGCTGAAAATTGGAAACTATGTTACCATCTTGACCTTGTTCTTTAAGAAAATTGAGTGCTAAATTTGTGAAACCATTTGGTCGAATTGTAAGTTTTCTATTTAAATCAGCATCCAAGTCATTATCCCAGTAGAATAGGTCTTCTGTGAACGCATTATAATAAAGCACTTTAATTCCAGTTTCTTCTTCTTCTAATTCCTCTTCCTCTTCAACATCTTTAGGAGCAACTAAAAGTCTAAATTCACGTGACAACCGTGTTTTCCCGGTGCCATTGAAAGCGTAAATCAACTGTACTTTTTTATTGGCATCTTTAAGAGTTTGTGCTATTTCAGTTAATGACTGTGCCATATTATTATTCTAAATTATCTTTTGGGAATGTTAACAACAAATCTCTGTAATACTCATATTGTTTTTTTCTTAACGCTATTTCTTTTGGTAAGCCTTCGCTTATAGAATTAGTTAAAATGTCAAATTTGTCTAAAATGGCTACTATTCGTTCCTGTTCTTCTTTGGAAGGAACTGGAATTATTGCTTTACCTAAACCTTTTGCATTAATAGCAGAAATTTTACCGGACGAAATGTGTTTTTTAATTTGATCATGGAATTGTTTGGTGCGTGTAAAATAAGCAACAAACTTTGGGTTTAATGTCGTTTTATAAGAAAAACAAGCATCGTGAACTACTACACCTTCGTCACCTAACCAAGCCGTTCCCATGCCGATATCTTCGATAGTTTCACCTGCTGCTACTATGACAACATCACCTTTATTGGCAACTCGTAGATTTTTATTTTTAACTAGTTCTTCACTCAAAAAGGATTTCGTTTTATCTGCCCAAGTTCCATAATGTGTGTACATCTCGCCATAATGAATAACGGGAACTCCTTCTGAAATTAAATCAGTTTTTACAAAGCGTTTACCCCTTTGAAACACTCCAATACTTTCATCATCCATTGGTAAATGTTGTACTTTATTTTTATCAAAGTAGTACAATTTCTCTATATAATAACTATATTGCATTTTTCGTGCTGTAAGCTCTGCTGTAAGCTCTGCTGTAAGCTCTGTAAAAGAATCGAGAATTGCAACTATTTTTTGTTGAATTTCTAATGATTTTTTTGGATTATTTGGGCACGGAATAGGGATAAGTAAAGCTTTTATAATATCCGCATTTAAGTTACTTACAGAACTACTATTTATCTTTGTTAACCAATAATTTTGAACAATATCAGATGAAAGATAATGAAATATGTAATCAGTGTTCAGTTCATCTTCAAAATTACTAATTGATGCCCAGCCATCATGAATTGCTCCATCAATATTAAGTATATAAGGTCGTCCAAAACTCATCGAATTAGACATAATTAAATCACCTTTTTTTAATATTCTTGATTTTTCGGCTCCTTCGTGTGTTATTTTTTGTTTAGTTTGACTAACATATTTTGAATTAGGCAGAGTGTCGCCTATTTTTATCCAAGGAACACCATTTTGATTATCAGTAATAAACTTTGATATAGGACGCGGCGAAGCACCTCTTTGGATTTTAGACACATCCCCCAAAGGTTTCCATTCCACGGTAACACCGTTTAATAATTTTTCTAAATAACTCATGCTTCAATTTCGTTTATAATGGCATTAATATCTGCACGGAGTTTATCTATTTTTATTACTGTTTTGGTAACTGCTGCGTTCAATTCAGCTATGTTAGTTTTCTCTTGGTTGTTTTTCGGTTCTACATAGGAACTTACAGATAAATTATAATCGTTTTCAGCAATTTTAGTATTGTCAATAGATTTTGCAACATGTTCTACATCAACTTTACTATCAAATAACTCCATTATTTTTTCAATATGTGCATCGGTCATCATATTGTTGTTGGTCACCTTCTTGAAGAAATCTTCGCCACTTGCATCAATAAATTGCGTTGTATTATCTGTCTTATGTTTTGAAAGTACCAGAATTGTTACCGCTATAGAAGTTCCATAAAACAAATTGGGTGCTACTGAGATTATGGTTTCTACAAAGTTATTATCCACTAAGTACTTTCTAATTTTTTGTTCGGCACCACCACGATAAAAAATACCTGGAAAACAAACTAAGGCTGCACGTCCTTTACTGGAAAGATAACTAAGAGCATGAAGGACAAATGCAAAATCTGCTTTTGATTTAGGAGCTAGTACACCAGCAGGTGCAAAACGGTCATCATTTATAAGTGTTGGATCATCATCTCCAACCCATTTTACCGAATAAGGCGGATTTGAAACAATGGCATCAAAAGGTTTGTCATCAATAAAGTGAGGATGATGAAGCGTATCTCCTAAAGCTATATTAAACTTGTCGTAATTGATGTTATGTAAAAACATGTTCATACGTGCCAAATTATAGGTGGTATGGTTTATTTCTTGACCAAAAAATCCTTCCTCAATGATATGCGCATCGAAGTGTTTTTTGGCTTGAAGCAGTAAAGAGCCAGAACCTGCCGCAGGATCATAAATTTTATTCACTTTTTCTTGTTTGTGCATTGCCAATTGTGCAATTAGCTTTGACACATGCACGGGTGTAAAAAACTCACCACCAGATTTTCCTGCATTGGCTGCATAATTGCCAATAAGAAATTCATAGGCATCACCAAAAAGGTCTATTTCGTTGTCTTCAAAATTACCAAAATTTAATTCCTCAACACCTTTCAAAACAGAAGCTAAACGGCTGTTTTTACTTTCAACGGTATTACCTAATCTTGAACTAGTGGTGTCAAAATCGGCGAATAATCCTTTTATATCTTCTTCCGATGGATACCCATTTGCGGAACTTTCAATTGATACAAAAATGGCTTTTAAATCTGTATTCAGGTTTGGATTTGTATTGGCAGTTTTAGCAATATTTACAAAAAGTTGGCTAGGATAGATAAAATATCCTTTTGATTTTATTGCATCATCTTTTATTTCTGGTGTTATTACCTCGTCTAATAAATTTAGATAGTCAACGCTATCATCTCCACCTTCTATATATTTTGTGAAATTTTCGCTAATAAATCTATAGAAAAGTGCTCCCAAGACAAAGTGCTTGAAATCCCATCCATCAACCGATCCTCTTACTTCATTGGCAATTTTCCAAATTTTAGCTTGTAATTCAGCTCTTTGTATTATACTTGTCATTATTTTTATTTTTGTAAATCTTTATTTTTAAGTATTCTTTATTAACTTTCAACGTGTAATTATTTCTATTTTCTCCATTAACATTTGAAATCGTTCCTCTCTAATTAACGGATGGATGTGCATGGCTAAAATTTCGTTTGCTTGTGGATGGTTTTTAATAGTTGTAAGTTCTTGCTTTATGTATTGTTTCAAATCCTCTTCGCTTGCGAGGATTTCTTCGACTATTGTTGTTCTATTGTCAATCAAATAAATGATGTCTTCGTAGTCGTGGCTTCCGTAAAAGTCATTTTGTCCTCGGTCTTTAAATGCTTCTAATTTGGTAGCCAGAAAATAAGGGGATGGTAATACGTTGATCTTAATTCCTTCGGGCAATTCTATTTGTTGCAGGTGTTTGAATCCAGGTTTGTACCATTTATTGGATATACCAATGCTACTATCGTCAGCAGGCATAATGTCTATGGCGATATTTTCAAACTGATACGAACATATGGATTGTCCTTGAGGATCTGGATAAAAATTAAGTTCAGCTAATCGTTCTTGCATTCGTGTCCATTCATAATAATTCGCTAAATTAATGGTCATGTCTATGTCAGAAGTTGGACGAATTTCTTCAGCAGCTGGATCATCAGTATATAAACTAATTACTGCTCCTCCAATGAAGACCATCTTTTCATTTAATTCCTTTAAACCTTTCGCTACTTGAGCAACTAATGCTAGATTGATTATTTTATTATACATGCAGTATTCTTTTTTCTAATTCTCTTTTTGCCATTTCTTTTTCTCTTACTCTTCCCACTCTAATAGCATCAACTAAAGTTAACAATTCGTATAAATCGTTGTCTTTTAATGAAGCTGCTACGAGCGTAGGGTATAAAGGTTCTATTGCTTGACCACGGTCTAATCCTTTTGCATAAGGCCAAACATATTTATCAGTTGCTTGAATTATTTTATTTAAAGGCTCTGCTGAATGAGCTGTTAGCATTCCTCTAACTAATGCTCCTGGTTGTTGCGGAAAAGCATAACCTACACCATGAATTAAAAATTCGTTAAAAGCAATTTTGTTCACTTTTTTTCTGGCATCATCAATTAGTCCTGCATATTTGGAACGATTTAAAGACTGGCTTACTTCCGATTGACTCATCCCTAATTCCTGAGCAATAGTATGGTGAAACCAAGATTTTTCACCTAGTGCAATTATTTTTAACAGAATTACAATGTCTTGCGGTTTAAGATTGTTTTTTGCTTGTGTCATTCTAATATTTCATATTGCGATATGCAATATTAATTATAAAATATAGAATAAGCAAATTTTTTAAATCCCTTATATTGCATATTGCGATTTTCGATATACAAATATTTGGTTGCTGAATTTTAGTGATTATTATAATCCTAAAGTAAAATGCCATCCACAGCCAAACAATTCCTCTTACTGCCACTTTCTTATCCCACCTCAATTTCTGAAACACCTTTGTCCCGAAAGTCCGCAAAGTGCGGAAAAAGAGTAACAAATTAATGTGTTTCAATTATGGAAAAACAAAGAAAAAAAGTTTTGTTGACAGCCGTGGCTATGCTGTCAGGAATTGGTGCATTCGCACAAGGAAACGGCACGGCTGGCATCAACGAGGCTACCCAAATGGTAACGTCCTATTTCGAACCCGCAACCCAATTAATTTACGCCATCGGTGCGGTGGTCGGGTTAATCGGAGGTGTTAAGGTGTACAATAAATTCAGTTCGGGCGACCCCGATACGAGCAAAACAGCGGCATCGTGGTTCGGTGCGTGTATCTTCTTGATCGTTGCGGCGACTGTTCTGCGTTCATTCTTCCTTTAATCTTTTGCCTTATGAATTACAATATCAACAAAGGCATAGGAAGAACGGTGGAATTTAAAGGACTGAAAGCACAATACCTGTTCATTTTCGCAGGTGGACTGCTTGGTACGCTAATTCTCGTGATGATACTGTATATGGCTGGCGTAAACTCTTACGTCTGCCTATTCATCGGGGCGGGCGGTGCATCGCTGATTGTATGGCAGACCTTTTCACTGAACAAAAAGTACGGTGAACACGGACTAATGAAAATCGGGGCAGGAAAAAAACATCCCCGATACATCATTTGTCGCAAGCCTGTAAACCGCTATTTAAAATTCACTCCAAAATCGAATGCTCTATGAGAAACGTATCAAAGACAACAACGCTGGAAAACAAATTTCCTTTGTTGGCAGTAGAAAACAACTGCATCCTTTCTAAAGATGCAGACATTACCGCCTGCTTTGAAGTTCGTTTACCGGAACTGTTTACGGTAGCTTCTGCGGAATATGAAGCCATTCATTCCGCTTGGCACAAGGCTATCAAAACTTTGCCCGATTTTACGGTTGTTCACAAACAGGATTGGTACATCAAGGAAAACTATGCCCCCGATTTGGCAAAGGAAGACCAAAGTTTTTTGGCTAAATCCTACCAACGCCATTTTAATGAGCGACCGTTTCTAAACCATTATTGTTACCTGTTCCTGACCAAGACCACTAAGGAAAGAATGCGGATGCAAAGCAACTTTAGTTCGCTTTGCAAAGGTACGCTGATACCAAAGGAAATCAGGAACAAGGAAACGATACACCGTTTTATGGAAGCCGTTGCACAGTTTGAACGTATCGTGAACGATAGCGGATTTGTAAGCCTGAAACGATTGACGGAAGATGAAATCATCGGAACGGACGATAAACAGGGATTACTAGAACAATACCTTACATTGTCGAGGGAAGCAGGAACACCGATGCAGGACATCGCTTTAGGAAGTGAAGAAGTCCGCATCGGAAACAAAAGGTTGAGCCTGCACACCTTGTCCGATACAGACGATTTGCCAGGAACGGTATCGGCTGATACCCGTTTTGAAAAACTATCTACCGACCGGAGCGACTGCCGTTTGTCGTTCGCTTCACCTGTTGGATTGCTGTTAAGCTGTAACCACATTTACAACCAATATTTATTCTTGGATAACAGTGAAACTAATCTCCAAAAGTTTGAGAAGTCCGCAAGGAATATGCACTCTTTGGCTCGGTACAGTCGGGCAAACCAAATCAATAAAGAGTGGATAGAAAAATACCTGAACGAAGCACATTCGTTCGGTCTTTCTTCCATAAGGGCACACTTCAACATTATGGCGTGGTCGGAAGATCCGACAGAACTGAAACAGTTGAAGAACGATTGTGGTAGTGCATTGGCACTAATGGAATGTAAGCCCAGACACAACACTACGGATGTAGCCACTTTGTATTGGGCAGGAATGCCGGGCAATGCTGGCGATTTTCCGAGTGAGGAAAGTTTTTACACTTTTATAGAGCCTGCATTGTGTTTCTTCACCGAAGAAACCAACTACCACAATTCGCCTTCGCCATTCGGCATCAAAATGGCTGACCGCCTGACCGGAAAGCCTATCCATTTGGATATATCGGATTTACCTATGAAACGTGGGATTATCACGAACCGCAACAAGTTCATACTTGGTCCGTCAGGTTCGGGAAAATCTTTCTTCACAAACCATATGGTTAGGCAGTATTACGAGCAGGGTGCACACGTGCTGTTGGTGGATACAGGTAATAGTTATCAGGGATTATGTGAACTCATCAAGGGAAAAACCAAAGGCGAAGACGGCGTTTACTTCACTTATACAGAAGACAACCCGATTGCCTTTAACCCTTTCTATACCGATGATGGCGTGTTTGATATTGAGAAGCGTGAAAGTGTCAAGACTTTGATACTGACACTCTGGAAACGTGATGATGAACCGCCAACTCGCTCAGAAGAAGTGGCGTTGTCTAATGCCGTAAGCGGTTACATCGACCGTATTAAACAGCACAGCGAATTTCCTTCCTTCAATGGTTTTTATGAATATGTAAAAGGAGATTACCGCAAGGTATTGGAAGAAAAACAAGTTCGTGAAAAAGACTTTGACATAGCCAATTTCCTTAATGTATTGGAACCTTATTACAAAGGTGGTGAGTATGATTATCTGTTGAACTCCGATAAGCAGTTAGACCTGCTTTCCAAACGTTTTATCGTGTTTGAGATTGATGCGATTAAAGACCACAAAATCCTTTTTCCCATCGTGACCATCATCATTATGGAAGTCTTCATTAACAAGATGAGAAGATTAAAAGGTATCCGTAAACTCATACTGATTGAGGAAGCGTGGAAAGCGATTGCTAAAGAAGGTATGGCAGAATACATAAAATATTTATTTAAAACCGTCAGAAAATATTTTGGTGAAGCGATTGTCGTAACGCAGGAGGTGGATGATATTATTCAGTCGCCCATTGTCAAAGAAAGTATCATCAATAATTCCGACTGCAAAATTTTGCTTGACCAACGCAAGTATATGAACAAATTCGATGACATACAGGCAATGTTGGGGCTTACGGATAAGGAAAAAGCGCAGGTACTTTCTATCAATATGAACAACGATGCAAGCCGACTCTACAAAGAGGTTTGGATAGGTTTAGGTGGTACGCACTCGGCAGTTTATGCCACCGAAGTTAGTTTGGAGGAATATCTCGCATACACCACCGAAGAAACCGAAAAACTGGAAGTGATGCAATTAGCTTCTGAATTGGACGGCAACGTAGAACTCGCCATTAAACATATCGCAATGGAAAGGCGGGACAAAGAAAATCAATAGTCATTAACATTTTAAAATTCAAGAAAATGAAATCAAAGATTATTTCATCCGTTCGCCTTACAGGCTCGGGTCACGAACACAAAAATCAAATAAAGATGAATGTGAGTAAAAAAATTCTTTTTATGGTATGTACTGCACTAATGCTTGCTGTATCACCGTCAGTCAAAGCCCAATGGGTTGTTACAGACCCTACCAACCTGGCTTCAGGTATTCTTAATAGTGCCAATGAAATTATACAAACTTCCTCCACGGTATCGAATGTTATTAAAAATTTCAAGGAAGTGGAAAAGGTATATAAGCAGGGCAAGGAGTATTACGACAAGCTACAAGCTGTAAATAATCTCGTAAAAGATGCCCGTAAGGTACAGCAGACCGTACTGCTTGTAGGCGACGTATCCGAAATATATGTACAGAATTTCGGTAAGATGATGAACGACCCAAACTTTTCTGCACAGGAATTAGTAGCTATCGCCAATGGCTATTCGGCACTATTGAATGAAAGTACCGAATTGCTGAAAGAACTCAAACAGATTGTAAGCTCTTCAAGCCTTTCGCTGAACGACAAAGAGCGTATGGATATTATTGATAGAGTGTACAAAGAAGTAAAAGAATACCACAGTTTGGTACGCTACTATACCAATAAGAATATCTCCGTGAGCTTTTTGAGAGCAAAAAAACAGAACAATACCAAAAGAGTGCTTGACCTCTATGGGACTTCCAACCAAAAATACTGGTAGTTATGGAATTTCAAAATCTTCACGAAGTCCTACGCTCATTATATGATGAGATGCTTCCACTGTCTGCCGATATGGCGGCAGTGGCTAAAGGAGTAGCAGGTTTGGGAGCTTTGTTCTATGTCGCCATAAAAGTATGGCAGGCTTTGAGCAGAGCTGAACCCATTGATGTGTATCCTTTGCTCCGTCCGTTTGCTTTGGGGATTTGCATTATGTTTTTTCCAACTATGGTATTGGGAACAATCAATGCCGTGTTAAGTCCAGTAGTACAAGGCACACACACAATCCTCGAAAATCAGGTGCTTGACCTCAACGATTTACAGGCTAAAAAAGACCTGTTGGAAAGGGAAGCGATGTTACGAAATCCCGAGACGGCTTATCTCGCTTCTGATGAAGAATTTGACAAAAAGCTCGAAGAATTGGGCTGGTCGCCCTCTGATTTGGTAACAATGTCTGGAATGTATATGGAACGTGGTATGTACAGTATGGAACAGACTGTAAAGAATTGGTTTCGCAATCTATTAGAGGTATTATTTCAGGCATCAGCTTTGGTTATTGATACCATACGGACGTTCTTTCTAATTGTTCTGTCCATACTCGGACCAATAGCTTTTGCGATAAGCGTGTGGGATGGTTTTCAGGCTACACTCACACAATGGCTAACACGATACATCAGCGTTTACCTATGGTTGCCCGTGGCAGACCTGTTCAGCTGTATGCTTGCCAAAATACAATCCCTCATTGTTGAAAGAGATATAAAAATGCTTGCCGACCCAACCTATATCCCCGACACATCCAATACTGTGTACATCATCTTTATGATTATCGGTATCGTGGGTTATTTCACTATCCCGACCGTAACAGGCTGGATAATTCAGGCAGGCGGTGCAGGAAACTTTACCCGTAACGTAAACCAAACGGCAATGAAATCAGGCAATATCGCTGGAGCTGGAGCTGGTTCGACAGTTGGAAATATCGGTGGCAAATTAATGGGAAAATAAAAACAATCAAATCATTTAAAAATGGAATTTAAAACACTCAGAAATATCGAAAACAGTTTTAGGCAGATACGGCTGTATGCCATTTTATTTGCCACACTCTGCCTAAGCGTGGCAGGATTTTCAATATGGAAATCGTACAGCTTTGCAGACGAACAACGCCAAAAAATCTATGTGCTGGATAATGGAAAATCGTTGATGCTTGCTTTATCGCAAGATGCAAGCATCAACCGACCTGTGGAAGCAAGGGAACACGTAAGACGTTTTCACGAGCTTTTCTTTACGCTTGCTCCCGACAAGAATGCTATCGAAAGTAATATGAGCAGGGCATTCAACCTTGCCGATAAAAGTGCTTTTGACTATTACAAAGACTTGTCGGAAAAGGGTTATTACAACAGAATTATTTCTGGTAATGTTCAGCAACGCATCGAGGTCGATAGTGTGGTATGCAATTTCGACACCTATCCTTATGCAGTACGAACCTATGCCAAACAATTCATCATCCGTTCAAGCAATGTAACCAGACGTAACCTGATTACTTCCTGCTATCTCGTGAACTCTGTTCGTTCGGACAACAACCCGCAGGGCTTCAATATTGAAAAGTTTGCGGTGATTGAAAATAAGGATATAGAAGTCATTGAACGTTAAAAGCTAACGATATGAAAAAAATAAGGAAAAATATGGACAAGTACTTTGATAAACTGGATGAACGTTGGCGGGCATTGTCCTTGCGAAAACAGCACCAATACACGTTTTATTTTTTTGTGGGGTATCTGTTGCTTACCGTAGGTGTCATTTTCAAAGTATGGTACGATACCTCAAAGACAAGTAACGATATGGTCATCAAACATATCGAAAATCCTGTCCTCAAACAAAATGAAAGTCCTGCAAGATTGCAGGACACAGTATTAACAATTCTAAAAAATAAGATTTATGAAAGAGAATGAAACAAAAAAAACGGTAGTTCGGGTAACAGAAGGTAGTCCGAATGAAACCACTGATGTATTGCAAGACGGTACACAGAACAAAGCCGAAAAACTCAAAAAGCCACTGATATTCGTTTTAATGGGTATCGTGTTTCTCGGCTGTATGTACCTGATATTTAAACCATCTTCCGACAAAAAGGAAATTGAAAATATCGGATTGAATGATGCAGTACCAGAGGCTACCGGAGCAGGAATGCCTGCCGACAAAGGCAAGGCGTATGAGCAGGAAATGCTCGAACGCAAAGAGCAGGAAAAGCGTAATGCTTTATCTACACTTTCTGACTATTGGAATACCGAAGAAAAAGAAAAACCGATTGATGAACAACTTCCTGAAGAAGAAGAAAGCAGCAGCTATGGCGGTGGCAGAAGTTCGGGAAGAAACGGCAATCCTGCATTAAGCAGTTACCGCAATGCACAAAGCACATTAGGTTCATTTTATCAGGATAACAACTCGGAAACAACAGAACTCCGTAAGCAATTGGACGAGCTGAAAGAAAAGCTGGCTGAAAAAGAGGTGCCTAAATCTGTAACCGTTGATGACCAGCTTGCCCTAATGGAGAAATCCTATCAGATGGTGGCAAAGTATCTGCCAACGGATACAAATTCGACAGAAGCTCCACCTGTTAAAATTGCAGGTACAGCTACGAAAGGTTCAACTCAAAAAGAACATTTTGTAGCGTTTACGCCCACAAAGAAAAACACCATATCAGCATTGTACCGTGAGCCTACCGACAGTGTTTTTTCCGCCAATTGGAGCGAAACAAGAAACCGAGGATTCTACACTGCTGGTTCTATTAAGAAAGCGGTACAACCGAAAAACAGCATCAAAGCCTGTGTACACGAGGCACAAACAGTTATCGGCGAAACGGGAGTAAGACTACGATTGTTAGAGCCTGCCCAAACGTCTATGTGTACCATTCCGGAAGGAACGATTATAACGGCTAATGCCAAACTTGAGGGAGGACGTTTACAACTCAAAGTTGCTTCCATAGAACTGGACGGAAACATATTCCCAGTTGATATTACAATTTATGATCTGGACGGTCAGCCAGGATTGTACGTTCCTTATTCGCCAGAAATGAATGCCCTTACTGAAATGGCAGGTAATATGAG
Organism: Flavobacterium salmonis; assembly: GCF_903819435.1. Classification (GTDB taxonomy): domain Bacteria; phylum Bacteroidota; class Bacteroidia; order Flavobacteriales; family Flavobacteriaceae; genus Flavobacterium; species Flavobacterium chungangense. Next base: position 72,809 of record NZ_CAIJDP010000049.1, read on the forward strand.
CCAGCAATCCGGGACGAGCCTGATGCTTACCCAATCAGCAGGACAACAGGTTGCCTCTGATTTGACCCGTGGTGTAGTACAGGGCATCTCGGGCTATTTCTCTAAAAAAGTGAAGACACCGAAAGTTACCCTAAAGGCAGGTCATCAGGTCTTCCTTGTATCCAAACAATAATGTTGAACTCAAATAAATAAAACAATGAAAAATCTTTTTAGAACATTCTGGGCATCTGCCCTGACCATCGGCTATGCCGTAACCTCTTTCGCACAGGACAGTGCAAATGCAAAAACGCCTCTTGCTTTAGGCAAGATAGAACCGTACTGTATGGAAGTTACTTATGACAAGACTTCGCATCTGATTTTTCCAACCGCTATCCGCTATGTGGATTTGGGAAGCGAATACCTGATTGCAGGAAAAGCGGAAGATGCAGAAAATGTATTGCGTGTAAAAGCATCAGTAAGGGATTTTTCAGAGGAAACCAATTTTTCTGTGATTACCAATGACGGACGTTTTTACAGCTTCAATGTGCATTACAGTTCCTGTCCCGAAGCCTTGAGCTATAACCTGCTGACAATGCAAAAGGAAGTGGATAAAGCCAACGGAAACGATATTCTTTTTGAAGAATTGGGCAATAATTCTCCTTCATTGGCAGGATTGCTTTTGGAAACCATTTACAAGAACAATAAACGTATTGTAAAGCATATCGGAGCTAAAAGTTTCGGTATTCAGTTTATGCTCAAAGGGATTTACATACACAACGGCAAATACTATTTCCACACGGAAGTAAGCAACCGTACCAATGTGCCTTTCGAGATTGACTTTGTCAATTTCAAAGTAGTGGATAAGAAAGTAGCCAAACGCACCGTAGTACAGGAACGCCCGCTCATACCACTTAGGACTTACAAACCATTGGACAGAATTAGTGGAAAAACCACTGACCAAAACGTATTTCTGTTAGACCAATTTACCATTGCCGATGATAAGGTATTATTGATTGAGATTTTCGAGAAAAACGGTGGCAGGCATCAAACGCTCCAGATAGAAAATTCCGATTTAATTAAAGCTCGTTTGATTGACGATATGCATCTGAAATTTTAATAACCTTTTAAAGCAAATAATATGAAAAAGTATATCTATACCGTGATGCTCGTTTTAATTGGCATCACATTCGCAGAGGCACAACGGATGTTGCCTAAACAAAAAGGATTGGAAGTAAATGTTGGGATATTGTCCGATGATAAAATCGGTAATGATTATTATATCAATGTAGCAATGACCTTAAACGGCAAAAACGGAAACTACCAACTTTGGGCGTTGGAATACACGCACCAATACCAAAATTATAAAGACCTCCGCATACCACAGGAAACCTATACTGCCGAGGGCGGTTACAGTTTTTTCCTCCTGGGCGATGCCCGTAAGAACATCACGCTTAACTTCGGAATAACAAGCGTAGTCGGTTATGAAAGTATTAATCGTGGCGAAGCACTATTGTATGACGGAGCAAAGATACTGAGTGAAGATAATTTAATCTTCGGAGCTGGCGGACGGCTCACATTTGAAACGTACCTGTCAGACCATTTTGTGTTAGTCCTGCAAGGACGTACAAAGGTCTTATGGGGTACGGATTTGGAACAATTTCGACCGTCAGCAGGTGTGGGATTAAGATTTAATTTTTAAAAACAGAAAGTAATGATAGCAATATTCAATAAATTCAGAATACGATTAAGCTCAATATATGTAATGCTGGCAATCCTCACAGCTTCGGTTTCTTTGGTATCTTGTAGCAAAGATGATGAACTCGAAATACAAAACGATTTCCCTTTTGAGGTCAAAGTAATGCCTATACCCAAAGAAGTTGCCAGTGGGCAGACGGTAGAAATACGCATTACCATACAGCGAACTGGGAATTACAGCAACACGCAATATTTTCTCCGCTATTTCCAATTTGACGGACAAGGTACATTGCGGTATTATGACGAACCGCCGTACCTGCCAAACGATTTATACCCGTTGCCTGTGGAGCAGTTCCGGTTGTATTATACTTCGGCTTCTTCCGTATCACAATCCATTGAGGTTTGGATTTCGGACAGTTTTGGAAACGAAAAGCAGTTGAGCTTTCAGTTCAGTAGTAGTGATTAAAAGCGATTTAAAAAAAACAAAACCGACTAAATTAGGTCGGTTTTTTGCTTTTCGACTTTCGATATAAGATGTTTTTGTTTAAATTTACTTGATTTATAATCTGAATAAGTATGGATGCAGTTACTTCTCAATTAGTGTTAGGTATTATTCCTCTCGTTACAGGAATAGGGGGTATCTATTGGATAAACCGTAGAAAATTTTACAGGCGTAATGCAGTTGGTGCAGAGGGATTTTCGAGCTTTGAAGCATCTGTATTTACCCGTTTTATAGAACGTATCGGTAAATGGATTGCCTACGCTTTGATTGTCATCGGTATTCTTTTTATTTGGTCATATACACAAATGAAAAAAGACAAGGAAAAGCAAAATATTGAGATACAAAAAACTCGATAATCAACACATTCATTCAAATTGCCACTTAAAATATTTGTATAATTTTGTCGTATCTTAAACAGCCCTGTGTAAAATATAATTTGAATGAAACTACGAATTGAGAATTGGATTGATAATAATAATTTTTCAGAAGATATAAATGTACTATTTACAGATGCTGTTACTTGCTATAAAGCTGGAGCGAATAGAGCCTCATTATTATTTTCATATTTAGCATTTCTGACGATACTGAAGGAAAGAATAATTGGAGGAACAAAACCGAACTTATTTGAACAAGGTCACTGGAACAATGTAATTGCAAAATTGCAAAATGAAGACTTATGGGAAGCAAGTGTATTTGATGCAACTCAACAACGAGAAAAAATTGACCAAGCAACAAAACAACGCACTAAAGACCCAATTTTCAACCTTAATGACAATCTACGATTACAAATAAAATATTGGAAAGATAGGCGGAATGATTGTGCTCACTACAAGGATAATATTATAGAAACTTTCCATACAGAGGCTTTTTGGGCATTTATAGAGAGTAATATGTCAAAAATAACAATAGAGGGCGGAATGCAATCTCTAATAAATAAAATTTACAAACATTTTGACCCAACTATTACTCCGCCAGACAAAGATATTACTCCATTAATTCAAGAAATTGAATTTTCAGTAGAAAGGTCAAAATTGAATTTTTTTTGGGAAACCTTGTTAAATAATGGAGAATGGGATTTTGATTTATCTAAAAGAAAGCAGGAACTAATTAATAAAAGTTTAGAAGTAAATAAAGATTTCGTAAACGATAGTTTGATTGCTATTGCAAATTCCGGTTATATTGATCACCCCATTCCGTTTTAAAGTGAGCACCTGATTCCAGTTCAAAATGACCACCTAATTCCGGTGCAAAGTGAGCACCT
>NZ_CAIJDP010000050.1 GCF_903819435.1 Flavobacterium salmonis
AAATCACAAGGTAAAGAGAAAGAATACAAGAAATTACATTCTCAACAGCTCTCGTTGTTCTAATACCTCGGTGGCTCTGCCCCGAGGTAGTTTATTTTTTCCTTTTTTTGTTCTAAAGTATCTATTCTTTTAGAATTCGACTTTCTTTGAATTTTTAATAAAATTGCTTTTCGTTCCAAAGCTTTATCTCAAAATAAATCTTGAGGGGGAAATAATTTCAAACTGTGAAAATGTATGATTGCCCTGCCAGTATTTTTTGGCTTTCCAATCTGACAGGCTTCCTTTAAAAATTGCAGGCACATTACCGTCAACTAAAAAGAAGTATGGTGTGTGAATTCTGATTTGAGGTGCATAGAACGTAGTATTATTTTTATTGTCTAATTGTATATTTATCGTCTCCGGGTTATTAAGTGTAGTATCGATACTAAAAACATGGGATGGAGCTGTAGTATTACCAAGATAGATACGATCCTTATCTACGCCTGCAATATAATAGGAGTTGTATTTAATGTTTAATCCTTTTATTGTAGTTACGGGATGTGGAGGATACCTTCTTAAAAAGTTATTGTTTCTATGTATTTCATTTTCAGATAACAAGTATAAAAGAGAGACTGCAGAAACACCTCCAATAAAACAACTAAGTAAAATTGTAATAGGACTGTTGTATTTTTTAGGCTTTTTATTGTGTACATTTTCTCTTTCAAGGAATATACCTGCAAGTGCAATGATTATAAAACAAATATTAAATACTAAATGTTCTGTCCATCCCATTTTTTCCAAGACACCTCCGCAGGAACAGGGAACAAAAGAGCTAAAATTCAATATAATGATTATGTATGTGGTAAACATGACCATCAAAGTAAACGCTCCAAGTATGGCCCAAAACCGAATACGCTGGTAAAGTAAAGCTAGTGCTATAGCAATTTCAATTCCAGGTACAAGTATAGAAATGATTCCAGCATATACACTCAACATAGGAGATTGTCCAAGTTGGGTTCGGAAATTTTCAAAATCCAATAGTTTACTTACAGCCGCATACACAAACAGGAAGGCATAGAGCAAACAAATTATATAGACTATTGTGTTTTTAAATGATACTGATATTCTCATGCCGCAGATTTTAACTCTTACAGTGTTTTATCATTTCCTTTGAAGAAATAGTAAACGATCTTAATACAACCTGGCTTAGGATTTATTAATATTCACTATATGAGTGTTTTACAATGCTAAATTATAACAAGAATATCGAAGGATTGATGTGAAAAACGATCCTAAATTTGTAAAAAACGATCCATTTTATATTTTTACTGTAATTGAAATACTTAGTTTTTAAGTCTATCTTCTGCTAATTCTATTTTGAATTACCAGCTCCATCCATCAGTTTCTGAATGTCATCATAGCGATAATACATAAGCCCGCCAATCTTGTTATAGGGAAGGGTGCCGTTTATCCTAAGGTTTTGAAGGGTTCCAGCTGAAATGTTTAAAAGTTTGCGCACTTCATAACTTTTGAGCCATACTCGTGCTTCCTGGCCCGGTTTGCGGGGATACTGCTGATATCTCCGAATTTCTTCCAACAGTTCCTTTTTGAATTTATCAAGGTCATCCCTGGTAATCAGATCTATATTCATAATTCTTACTTTTAAATTAACAATACAGCCCAAGGCTACAATTTTGTTGGGTTTTATGCCATCACAAAGTAAAGACACAGGAACACTGAAAAATAAAAGAGTACATCTTTGGCCGGCTATGGCTCTATTTTACTTTAAAAAATAATAATAGCTTTTAAGGGAGAGATTATTGCAAATCAAAAATATATTAGTAGTTCGAGCTTAATTCATATTAGCAATTAAAAGGCGGCTATTAATAGCTGCCTTTTGTTCTTATAGTTCTAATGCCCCAAAATTATGTAGACATCCGTTACTTGAGATTATGCATATATGAAAGGTTCGTTTTGGTTATTCCGCAGATGTCTGCAATTTCTTTAATATAGCCTTTCATGGGTTGGTTGGAAATTACAGAAAAGAGCGTACTGTTATTTTGTGCCTTTTGATTAATTCTGTTGCCTTTGGCAATAGCGGTACGCGGACATCTGCATCATTCTTCGCCGTGCTTGTAGATATCCAAAGCTCTCCGTCTGTACCCGTAACAATTTTGTTTGGTTAAAGTTCAGCTAGATCAATATAGGCTAGCCTTGTGTAGCAGCTGAACAGGAACAAATCACGTACATGTCTGAGGTGTCCCATATTTATTTCTTTGTTTGACAAGGTAGCAAGTTCTTTGGCGGTAAGGCATTCCCTTTCTACCTTATCGAAATGCTTTTTAAAGCTGGAAAAGGAATTTTTGACCATCTAATTTAATGGCCGGATTTATCATTCTGCGTAGCCTTTCAATTGTTTAATGATACCGTTCTTGTTTGGAGACTTCTGGTGGTCTTTGGGGACGTAATTAAAAAGGTAGCCGTCCGCCGTCAGTTTTTGTATCTCTTGTCTTTTGGTTGATGATTTTTCCCTAATTATTGTGATTTCAGCTCTTTTGTTATCTGTTTGACAAATTTATCTTTGTCTTTTTTGGCCTCTTTAATGATCTGCTTTATCTCTAATGGCATTGAAAAATACTTGTCCGACCAAATGTAAATTTCCACGATTATAGGTAATAAATCGATTCCTTTTTTACTCAATCTGTACAAAATTTTTGACTTGCTCTCGGGGTGTGCTAATTTCTCAATAATGCCGTTTTCTTCCAATGCCTTTAGCCTCGATGCTAAAATATTTGTGGCAATACCTTCATCCGATTTTAAAAAGTCATTGTAGGTGCCTTTTTTATAAAATATGAGATCCCTGATAATGAGTAAGGACCATTTGTCTCCAAATACATCCAATGAGCAGCTCAATGGGCATTCTGACCTTTTTTTACTTGTTTCCATAAAATAAATTAAAAATATTTTAAAATTCAACTTTCATTTTGAAAGTTGTTTATATATTTGCACTTGCAATATGCAAGCAAAATTACAATATAAATTTTAAAACAAATAAAAATGAGTAAGAATATTTTAATAACAGGAGCTTCTTCCGGCTTTGGTTTACTTATAGCAAAAGAACTTCACAGAAAAGGTTACAACGTAATTGGGACAAGTCGAAATCCCCAAAAAATTCAGTCAAAAGTACCATTCAAAGTAATCGGATTAGATCTTGATTCAGACCAATCAATAAACACTTTACCAGAAAGAATTTTTAATGAAATAGGTCAGCTGGATATTCTTATAAATAATGCTGGATTTTTGGTAAATGGTCTTGCTGAAGAGATTCCGATTGAGTTAGGGAGAAAGCAATTTGAAACTAATTTTTGGGGAACTATAAAAGTTACCAATGCCATTTTGCCTCATTTTAGAAAACAAAAATCGGGCAAAATCATTACCGTTGGTTCTATCGTTGGGCTTGTGGCATTTCCAAGTACCTCATATTATGCGGCATCCAAACATGCTTTGGAGGGCTATTACAAATCCCTGCGTTATGAATTAACCGAGTTTAATATTAGTGTGGCTATGATTGAACCGGGTTCTTTCAAAACAAATATTATGGAAAATGCATCTACTTCCATAAACAAAATTGAAGATTACAATTCTTTAAGAGCAAAAACGGAAAGATACGCAGATTTTATTGTAAAACAAGGTGAAGACGCTAAACTGGTTGCTGACAAAGTGCTAAAAGTAGTTGAAACAGATAAACCTAAATTTAGAAATCTGGTAGGCAAAGGTTTGTCTGTGTTAGTTACTTTACAACTCTTTGCTTATGGCATGTTAGAAAAGACAGTTTTGAAACAATTGAATAACGCATAAATGTAATTGGAATAAAAACAGTAATTACATAAGATAAACAAGGTAATAATTATTATTTCACTAAAAAAAAATGAAAAAAGCGATAAATTTTTTCGTCATAATTGGGCTTATTCCGCTGCTTGTAATGGGGGCCGCAAGCGTATTTGCACCTGCAAATACTTTTGAAAAATTTGGCATTAATCCAACAGGCATCTTGACTTACAGCACATTCAGAGGTGATGTTGGCGGTACGCTACTAAGTATTGGATTAATTATGATTTTGGGCTTAATTACTAAAAACAAAACTTGGTTTCAAGCATCCTTATTGATTATTTCTGTAATTCTATCCTCCAGAATTGTCAGCATAATTTTGGATGGCTGGATAAACGAATTGATACCGCTATTGCTTACTGAAATTTTTAATGTAATAGTTTTATTCTTTGCAGCTAAGCAATTAAATACAATAGAAAAATAAATTATCAGCGCGATTGCAAATTTGAAAAATTCAAGTTTATCATAAAGTTTACCGCGATGATATAAACCTACATACTGGCCTCGATTATGCTTTAAAGCATTTAAAGACCTCAAATCAAAAAATGGATTCCTGTCCAATATGGCACTTTTGACCTTAGCGATGAAGCCATATTTTATCCGGAACAATTTTAAAAGAACACCATAAAACCGAATTCGGAAATATCGTTTGGATGCATATCGGAACAAGGGTACCTATGCCTAATTGAACATTACCATTAAGAATAAATTGATCAAAGAAATAATTAATAATTAAAATAAATAAAAAATGAAAAATCTTATTATTTACACACATTTGAATCCAGCCAGCTTTACAAAAGCAATTGTAGATGAAGTAGAAAAAAAAGCGATCGCCAGAGGCGAGGAAGTCAAAATTATTGATTTGTATGCAGAAAAATTCAACCCTATTCTAGATATGCCCGATGTTGAGTATCTGCTTATGGGCGGTATAATTCCTGAAGACACTAAAAAATATCAAGAGCTAATTACATGGGCCGACCATTTAACCATTGTTTATCCTATGTGGTGGGCACAGATGCCAGCTATCTTGAAAGGCTTTATAGATAGAGTTTTCCTGCATGGCTACGCATTCAATTTTACAGAAAACGGCCCCGTGGGCTTGCTGGTAAATAAAACTGCGCAAGTATATATCAGTACAAACACACCGGCGGCAGTCTATGAGGGAACGGGAATGAACAAAGCACAATTGCGAATTATTGAGCAAGGTATTTTTGAATTTTGCGGCTTAAAAACACAGACAACCATTTTTGCAGATGTTAAAGAAGGTACAGACGAAATGAGAAAAGGGTATTTAAAAACCATAAAATAAATAAAATGACAAACAACGCATTAACAACAGAAACGCAATACGCCGTTATTGACAACAAGCAAATCGCTTACCGTAAAATTGGTAACGGTACACCGCTGATATTAGCCAACCGTTTTAGAGGCACTCTCGATACCTGGGATCCTCTTTTTCTGGATTTACTGGCAGAAAAAAATACCGTAGTTACTTTTGACTATTCAGGTATCGGGTATTCGGAAGGCGAACTGCCAATTGATTTACACCAAGTAGCAACAGAGGTTACAAAAATAGCAGATTACCTAAATTTCGATAACTATTTTGTCGGAGGCTGGTCCTATGGTGGTTTGATAGCCCAATACGCTACGTTCCTTTATCCAACAAGAGTTTTAGGGACCATTGTAATTGGCAGCAATCCAATGGGAAAAAACGACGCCCCTCTTTCACCATTATTTTTAGAAAAAGCATTGCAGCCTACCTATACTCCCGAAGATATTATTACCTTGTTTTTCGAGCCAACATCAGAAAAAAGCAGTGCAGCCGGAATCGCATCTTTACAACGTATTGCTCAAAGATATGACGAATCAAAGGTACCTGTTAAGCCTGAAACACTCCAGCGCTATTTTGCACCAACAGCACAATTGACAGAAGACAAAGATAATTTTAGGGAAGGCTATCAAACACTGCAGACTCCTGTATTGGCAATTTCAGGTGACAATGACATTTCGTTTGCAGTAGAAAACTGGTTTCCATTATTGAAGAAAGCACCAACTTTGCAGCACATTATTTTTAATGCTGCCGGTCATGCCCCGCATTATCAATATCCAGAATTGACTACTGCCTATATTAATACTTTCATTAATAATACTATTACGGAATAAAATGAAAAAATATTTCATTGCATTTTGTATGTTAATAGGTTATATTAGTAATCTATTTTCTCAATCAAATATTTCACAATCAAATAATTATGAAATTATGGCTGCATCAGACTCACAAAGTGTAAACTACACTTATGCTACGGTACCCACCCGGTTTATTGAAGCTAACGGAATAAAATTTGCTTACCGGTCGTATGGCAAGGAAGGAGGCATTCCTGTTATATATTTTAATCACTTAACAGCAAACCTTGATAATTGCGACCCAAGAATTATGGATGCCATTGCGGCAGAGCGCCATATTATTTCTTTTGATTATCGTGGCGTTGGTGCAACTACAGGTGAGCAGGGAACAAGTATTGCCGATATGGCAACAGATGCCATTGGCTTTATTCATGCCCTGGGATACAAACAAGTGGATATTGTGGCATTTTCGATGGGTGGTTTTATTACCCAGGAATTACTCTTGCAAGAGCCTGCTCTAGCCCGCAAAATTATTCTTGCAGGCACAGGGCCAAGAGGCGGGCAAGGTATCAGTGATGTTGCCGGTTTAACCTACAAGGATATTCTCAAAGGTCTCTTCACATTCCGAGATCCTAAATTCTATCTGTTTTTTACTCAGAACAAAACAGGCAAACAAGCAGCCCGAGATTTTCTAAAACGTCTGAAGGAAAGAACTGAAAACCGTGACAAGAAAGTAAAATTAAGTGTGTTGGGTAAACAACTTAAAGCTATTAAATTATGGGGAAATGATAATCCGGCCGATTTGAGTGCTTTCAGACATCCTGTATTGGTAGTTAATGGTGATAATGACAGAATGGTGCCAACGCCTAACTCGTATGATTTGGCAAAGCGTTTTCCTAATGCTGAAGAAGTAATAATTTATCCAAATTCAGGGCATGGCGGCATTTTTCAATACCATGAAGAATTCCTTGAAAAAGCAATACCATTTTTGACTAAATAAAAATCAGATTATAATGAAAGCATTTATAGTAGAAAAATACAGTAAAAAAGAAAAACTGCGACTTACCCAAGCAGCAGAACCAATTGCAAAAGAAAATGAAGTTCTGGTTCAAATTCATGCAGCAGGTGTTAATCTCTTGGATTCAATGATAAAACGGGGCGAATTCAAGCTGTTTCTTCCTTATAAAACCCCAATCATAAATGGACACGATATGGCTGGAACTGTCGTTAAGGTAGGCTCGGGTGTAAAGAAATTTAAAATTGGTGATGAAGTCTATTCAAGAGTAGGCGATTACAGAATAGGCACTTTTGCGCAATACATTGCTGTCAATGTAAGCGATTTAGCTTTAAAACCAAAAAATCTATCAATGGAAGAGGCTGGTTCTATTCCATTAGTTGGTTTAACAGCCTGGCAGGCATTAGTTGAAATTGCTAATGTGAAAAAAGGGCAGAAAGTTTTTATACAAGCTGGTTCGGGTGGTGTTGGTACATTTGCCATTCAATTGGCGAAACATTTGGGGGCTTATGTTGCAACAACTACAAGTACAAAAAATATTGATTTGGTAAAAAGTCTTGGTGCAGATTTGGTGATTGATTATAAAACACAAGAATTTTCTAATCTGCTCAAAGGCTATGATGTAGTATTGCACAGTAACCGAGAAAAGATAGTGTTAGAACAATCGTTAGGTATCTTGAAAAAAGGTGGTCAATTAATTTCGTTAGTAGGCCCGCCTACACCAGAGTTTGCACAAGAAATCGGTTTGCCTTGGTATTTAAAGTTAGTAACAAAATTGTTAAGTTCCAGCGCCAGGAAAAAAGCAAAGAAATTAAATGTGTCTTTTAAGTTCTTATTTATGAGAGCGGAAGGCAATCAATTAGGAGAAATCACAAAGCTTATCGAAGCAGGAATTATTAAGCCTGTTATTGATAAAGTGTTTCCCTTTGAGCAAACCAATGAAGCATTGTCTTACGTTGAAACTGGAAGGTCAAAAGGAAAAGTCGTTGTGAAGGTGAAGTAGTTTGATAACGGCTAAGCTGCAAGTAAACTTTAATATCTTGTCTTGTCCTGAAATAACTTTATACAATTCAAAATTGTATGGTAAACAAGGGGTAGGAAATTTATGCATTACGTAAGCACCAGCAAAGCCGTTATTTATAACGTATAATATTCTGGTAATCAGTTTTTTCTTTTTTTCTTTTTTTTTCTAAATTAAACTAATTATTCGGATTTGCCACCCTAGCGAAGCGAACAGACGAAGTAAATCATCCCAAATAAAAAATTTGAACTAATTGCCCAAATGCGTTGTAGCTGTTGGCAGTAGTTTTTCTTTTCGCATTCGTTCTATAATGAGTTCTACTCGTTGGTCAGACGTAAAGTCTCCAATTATTTTTAAAGTTGGAAAGGTGATAGTTTCCAGCCAATTTTCGTGTGCTTTTAAATTTCTGTTTGCAATTCCTGTGCTATCGTCATAGTCTGTCGCCCAAGTAATAAAATTTTCAAATTGTTTTTTTCTGTCGGGGTCTGTAAAGATTGAGTTTCCGTATCTCTAAAACTCTCTTTTTTTAAGTCTGGCAATTCTAATTTCTCTTGGAATATATAAAAATATAACCAGATCAAAGTTCGGAAAAATATTATCGCCCCATTGAAAAATGGAACCCCCTAAAATCCAATTTTGCAAATCATCTAAGTCAGACTTTACTTTAGCATTTCTATCCATTGGGTTATGTCTGACCAAAAAAGGCGGATTAGTTTTTTTCCAAAAATAATTATCACTATCAAAATATGGTACGTTAAGTTTTTTAGCCAAGTGCAGTCCGGTCGTTGTTACTCCGCTTCCTGATGCACCGAAAATATGAATTCTCATTTTAAAAATATTGTCTAAGTGGTTTTACTATTTTTCTTAAATATTTTGTCATTTAAGGCCTGTCAAATTCCTAAGTAACGTTTTTCTAAGCTATTGTAAGTCAATAGCTTTTTGATAACGATCTTAATTTTTATATAAGTGAATTTAACTGATTTGCAAGAACAAAGATATAAACTTAAGGTTTGACGTTTTAGTGATTTTAAACAAAATAATTGTTTGATTTATTGCTATGTCTGATCCCTGTACTGAAGGGGAGTCAGCTGAACTCTTTTTTTAAAGTAAGTTCCAAAGAAAGAAGGATTGGCAAAATTTAGCTCATCAGCAATCTGTGATACAGTCAGGACAGAACTTTTTAACAGCGCTTTTGCGGCCATAATTACCATTTCGTCGATCAATTCCAGAACTGATTTTCCATTTACTTCCATTATTATTTTTGAAAAATATTTTGGTGTTAAGTGTAGTTTTTCAGCATAAAACTGAACACTTCTTTCTGTTTTATAATGTTCATAAAGAAGGGCGGCAAACTTCATTTGAATTTCTTCTTTGCGGTTTTTATGTTTTAAAGCAGAACTGCTGTTTTCGGTTGCATACAGCTGTAATATCTGATGCAGAAGTGCCGACAAAAAGTTTCTAATAATGTGCTCTCTGTATAAAAGCTGTTTTTGATACTGATTAACTATTAATTGGTGAACTAATAGAAATTCTTTAAACTGCTGGGAATCTAATTGCCAGCATGCTTTATCTTCCACTATTTTAGCAATATTTCCCACTGGTATTGGAAGTCGAATATTTGAAATGAAATCAAATGTGAATAATAGGAACTCTATTTTTAGATTTTTGCTTTGTTCATTTATCTGTACAATACTCTCGGGCAGGATCAGAAGCAGCGTATTTTCAGGTACATCATATTCAATTAGGTTTATTCGAATTTTACCTGTCCCTTCTTTACAAAATACCAACGCTATACCCTCTACTATATGGGGATGATTGAAATCAATTGCATGTTCTTCGACCGTGGTGGAATTTCTTGAAATTACAAAACCGTCGATATCGGTTAGTACATCAACATGCAGCTGCCTGGCAAAATGGTCAATTGAAATTTTACTGTAATGTTCTCTATTCATGGCGTATTGATCTTTTTAATTGGCCAAAGATATAAAAAAGCGACATTTTGAACATTATTGAAGAAAATTTGATTTCTATTAAAGTTTGACAATTGGAGATCTTTGCTGCATACAAAAACCTAATTAAAGAGAAAATGAACAAGTTAAAATTTATTCCGTTCCAGCTTTTAGGGATATTATCAATCTTCTTGATATTTTCCTGTACTTCAAAAAACAGCCAAAAACTTGACGGTGCTGTCCCTGTGAGAATTCAGACCATTAGTTCAGATACTGATTCAAGCCTGCAGGAATATATTGGTACTGTTGAAAGTGATAAGACAGTAGATGTCAGTTTTATTCTCCCAGGTACAATAGAGCAGATCTATGTTGCTGAAGGACAAAAGGTCGCAAAGGGCCAGCTGCTTGCCAGACTTAATATTACAACTCAAAAAAACGCTCATGATTTAGCTGCAGCGGCATTAAAACAGGCTCAGGATTCTTACAGACGTCTTTCTTCTATGTATGAGGATAAAAGTCTTCCGGAAATTCAATTTGTGGAGGTCAAAACGAAATTAGAACAAGCGCGGGCAAGCGAAGAAATCGCAAGAAAAAATCTGCAGCAGTGCACAATTTATGCCCCTCAAAGCGGCATTGTTGGAAAAAAATTCGTTGAAACAGGTGCTAATGTGATGCCTGGAAGTCCTGTGTTTACCATTATCAATATTGAGAACGTCAAGATAAAGGCCGCAATACCTGAGGGTGAAATTTCAGATATGCAGCAGGGAAACAATGCAAAGGTTATTATTTCGGCTCTAGGAGACGCCGTTTTTGAAGGTAAATTGGTTGAGAAAGGCGTTACTGCCAATCCGGTTTCCCACACTTATGATATAAAACTGCTTGTAAAGAATCCTTCAGGGAGAATTGTTCCCGGAATGGTTTGCCGAACCTATCTGGGGAGCGCTGCAGCAAAGAACAGCATTATTGTGCCTATGACTGCTGTGCAGGTAGACTATTCAGGAAAAAGATTTGTCTGGCTTATCAATAAAGAGAATAAAGCAGTCTATAAGGAAGTAAAGCTGGGCGGTCTTTCCCAAAACGGGGTTAAGATAATCGATGGTCTCCAGGAAGGGGATCTTTTAATCACAGCCGGATATCAAAACATCAGTGAAGGAACCATCGTAAAAGCTAATGATTAATTAAAATTTCAAATGGATAAAAATAATGGAATTATAGCGGCAGCAATTAAATACAATAAGATTGTATTGCTGCTTATTATCACGCTGGTATTATTTGGCATGTTTGCCCTGTATAAGATGCCTAAGCAGGAGTTCCCTGTATTTACAATACGCCAGGGCGTCGTAGTTGGAGTTTATCCCGGGGCAACATCTGCCGAGGTTGAAGAGCAGCTTGCCAAACCGCTTGAAAACTTTCTTTTTACTTATAAAGAAGTAAAAAAGTCAAAAACCTACTCCCAGTCAAGAGACGGAATGGTTTACATTTTTGTCGAACTAAACGACGAGGTAGCCAATAAAGATGAAGTATGGTCCAAAATAAAACATGGTCTTTCGACTTTCAAGATGCAGCTTCCCTCAGGTGTTCTTGCCGTTATTGCCAACGATGATTTTGGTGATACCTCGGCACTTTTAATTGCACTAGAATCCGATACCAAAACCTACCGCCAGCTTAAAGAATATCTTGAGTCTTTGGAAAATAAATTAAGATCGGTGGAGTCTGTATCGAATCTAAGGCGGTATGGGGTTCAGAACGAGCAGTTGAGCATTTATGTGGACAAAGAAAAGGTGGCCAGTTACAGCATCAATCTTTACAGCCTTTACCAGACACTTTTAACAAAGGGAATGATCGGTCCGTCGGGTGTAATTGACAATGATCAAATGGTAGTGCCTATTCATATCACCCGGCCGTTTTCATCGGAGCGTGATTTGGAAGAGCAGATTATTTATTCTGATCCCCAGGGGAATCATATACGGCTTAAAGATGTAGCCGAAGTGGTGCGCGAATACCCTAAAGCATCGAGCTATACGATAAGTAACGGTAAAAAGTGCCTTGTTCTTTCAACTGAAATGCGCCCGGGCTATAACATTGTACAATACGGTAAAGATGTAGAGAAGGTATTGAAGTCTTTTGAGAAAACACTCCCTTCTGATGTGAAAATTTACCGAATTGCAGATCAGCCGCAAGTTGTAGACGCTTCTATTCATTCATTTTTAGAGGAATTGATTATTGCAATTATAGCGGTGATACTGGTGACAGTTGTTTTTCTTCCCATACGTGTGGCCGGGGTCGCTGCTTCCACGATTCCAATTACCATATTTATCTCATTGGGAATCATGTTTGCCGTTGGAATTGAACTCAATACGGTAACCCTTGCGGCACTTATTGTCGTGCTGGGAATGATTGTAGATAACTCAATAGTTATTGTGGACAGCTATCTGGAGAAACTGGATGAAGGGATTGAAAGAAAAAAAGCAGCCATTGACAGTGCCCGTGAATATTTCAAAGCAATATTTTCTGCTACGCTGGCCATCGGAATTACATTTTTTCCTTTTCTAATCACCTTTACAGGGATGATGTATGATTTCCTGAGTGCTTTTCCCTGGACTATATTAATCACCTTATCCATATCCCTTGGTATTGCCGTTTTGTTTGTGCCTTTTCTGCAGTACTTTTTCATCAAAAAAGGAATCCATTCCGCGCCAACGGGTAAAAAGCGCCATAAATCCTTTATGGATTATGTGCAGTCTTTCTATGATGCGGTGCTTAAAAAAGTTTTCCTGTTTCCAAAAATCACTTTTGTCACCGGTCTTATTTTCGTTGCAACAGGGCTTGCAATGTTTGTTAATCTGCCTTTGAAAATATTACCCACAGCAGACAGGAATCAATTTGCAGTAGAAATATTCCTGCCTCAGGCAAGTGCGCTTGCCCAGACAGAAAAGGTGGCAAAAGATATGGCCCAAGTGCTCTCGAAAGACAAGCGTATTGTCTCTATAACCACTTTTATGGGTACAGGGTCGCCAAGGTTTCATACCACTTATGCACCAAAAATCGGAGGATCAAATTTTGCACAGTTCATTGTAAATACGGTGTCTAGCGAAGCTACAATTGCCCTGCTGGACGAATACTCTGAAAAATACGCCAGACGTTATCCGAATGCCTATATTAAATTCAAACAGCTGGATTATCAGGCTGGTGTAGATGCTGATATTGAGGTACGATTGAGCGGTGACAGTATCTCAGATTTAAAAGCAGTGGCGGCAAGACTGCAGGCCGAGATCAAAAAACTCGATGCGCCCCAAAGGATTTATACCAATTATGAAGAGATACTTCCGGATATTTCCATAAGCGTAGATCCTGTAGAATCTAACCGATTAGGCATCAATGAGGGACTATTAGGAATAGGTCTTACTTCAAGATTTGGAGGGCTTCCTATCACAACAGTCTGGGAAGGGGATTATAAAGTTCCTGTAGTTCTTAAATCAAAGTGGCTGGGCAAAGACCCTGAAGGTTCAGATGTTGAAAATGAATATATTTCAGGTCTTTTTACACCAGCAGTCCCCCTTAGGCAGGTAGCCAGGGTAAGAAACGGCTGGAATGAGGGACAGATTGTGCGCAGAAACGGAGTACGCACCCTCTCGGTGTATATAGACCTTAAGAGGGGAAATAAAGCCAACAAGACACAATCTGAAGTAGAAGAGATTGTGGAGCATATGTCAAAAGAAATTGACAGTAAGAATATTTCGGTTTCCTATGGCGGGATTAAGGAGGATACCAATGACCAGCTTCCAAAAATAGCAGCAGGACTTCTGATCTCGATTACCATTATCTTCTTTATACTGGTTTTCCATTTTAGAAAGGTAAGCCTTGCCTCTCTGGTATTTGCCTCGACATCATTTAGTTTGTTCGGTGCAGCATTTGGCCTGTGGCTGATGGATATGGAATTCAGCATGACAGCGGTTCTGGGGCTGGTTAGTCTGATAGGAATCATTGTTAGAAACGGGATTATCATGTATGATTATATTGAAGAGCTGCGCATTCACGCTAAGATGACGGTGCTTGAGGCCTGTATGGAAGCAGGTAAAAGAAGGATGAGGCCAATACTGCTTACATCACTTGCCGCCTCAATGGGAGTAATCCCAATGATTATCAGTAAAAGTCCACTCTGGGGACCAATGGGAACGGTAATATTTTTTGGGACTATAATATCCATGGTATTTATCCTTACCATGCTGCCGCTGCTGTATTGGATGACTTATAAAAATGAAGATTTAAGGGTAAGGGCTTAAAAAAATAAATAAGAAAAATGAAAAACTTACAAATACTTGTACTGATCCTTGGAATGATGCATTTTGGATATAGTCAGACACAGCTTACAGTGGAGCAGATTAAAAGCATGGCTGTAAAAAACAATAGTAAAGTAAAGAACAGTGCCCTTGAGCTTGAAGCGGCAAAGGAATCCAAGCAGGAGATGTTTACCAATTATTTTCCAAAAGTTACTGCATCGGCTATCGGGATGCAGGCTTTGGATCCTCTTTTGGAGATCAAAATGAAAGGGGGCAACCTGCCGGTATACGATGGTAATGCTGCCAATTTAGCCGGTGCTGCCCAATTTGCTTACATGCCCGATGTTAACATGGGGCTCTTTAATCAGGTTGGGTTAGGTTATGTAAATGTGCTGCAGCCTGTTTATGCCGGCGGAAAGATTAAAACAGCTAATAATCTTGCAAGCCTGAATGTAGAGGTAAAAGAGAGACAGCAGCATTTAACAGCAAATGAAATCATTCTTAAAGCCGAGCAGCAGTACTGGCAGGTTGTAATTGTGCAGGAAAAACAACAAACACTAGAAGGTTATATCCAGTTTTTGGATACACTTTACAGGCAGGTCAATGCCGCTTTTAAAAGCGGTATGATTATTAAGAATGATCTTCTCAAAGTAACGATCAAACAGCAGGAGCTTCAGGTCATTAAAATACAGCTTGCCAATGAACGGAAACTTGCTCTTATGCAGCTATGCCAGACCATAGGAGCCGATTATGATCCTGAAATTATTCTGAGCAGCAGTCTGGCAGATCTGTCAGAACCCGGCAATTATTTTGTGGAGCATAATATGGTATTGGCAAAGCGCGCAGAATACCAGCTTTTTGAAAAAGCGGCTGAGGGGTCAAAACTGGAAACAAAACTGAAAAGAGCTGACTATATGCCTAGTCTTGGAGTTGGGGTAACCGCTTATTATATGGATCAGTTTGAAAGTAACCAGAGCGGTGCCGGTAACGGAATGGCTTATGCGTCTTTAAATGTTCCTATTTCTGACTGGTGGGGCGCAAAGCATAAATTACAGGAGCTTAAATTACGGGAATCGATAACTAAAAACTCATTAGAGGACAGCAAAGGATTATTGCTGCTGCAAATGGAAAAGGCATGGACAGATGTAATGGAATTAAATGAAAAAATACATTTGATTCAGGCAACACTTCTGCAGACAGAGGAAAATTTAGCTGTAAACCAGAAAAGCTATAATAATGGTATGCTTCAGCTGTCTGATCTGCTGGAAGCGCAGGTTTTAAAGACTGAGACACAGGATAAGCTTATCGAAGCCAAAAGCCATTATAAAATTGCATTGACAAAATATTTGCAGGTAACAGGTCGATAGCATCATGGAGAGGAGCGTTTATACCTATTTTTTCAAAGTAAACTTTAAAGACAGATATGATGAGTTCTGGCTCAGGGAAGATATTGAAGCAATAAGTCCGAACCTGCATTATGAATTTTTGGAGGATTTAAAAATGATAAGAATTTCACACATCATGCTTTATGCCTGTGAAATAACTACTATACTTGATTACTATAAGTTGGAGTATGTTCGTTATTATGATTTGGAAGACCAAAGCCGGGAGCATTATATTAAGTCCTGATTCATAAAACGTAAGAGAGAACGCATACTAAATACAGCATCTTTTGCGGTTTATGCAAAAGATACTTCAATAGAAAGAATGGATCATAATTTTTCACAATTAAATTGCGCGCAATTTAATTGTTTAGTATCTTTGTATTGCAATTTTAAGATTCGAATTTTTAATTTAAAATAAGAAATAATGTCGTTAATAGAAGATTTAAACTGGAGGCATGCCGTAAAAGCGTATGATCCCGCAAAAAAAGTATCAGAAGAAGACTTAAATAAAATTTTGGAAGCTGCAAGATTAGCCCCGACTTCATCTGGCCTGCAGCCTTTTCGCGTGATTGTTGTAGAAAATCAGCAGTTGAAAGAGAAAATGGTTAAAGGAGCATTAAACCCGGAAGTGATGAGAGATTGTTCTCATGTATTGGTTTTTGCAGCATGGGACAGTTACTCTAATGAGAAAATCGATAAAGTTTATGATCATCACACTGATGTAAGGGAATTACCAAGAGGCCGTTTCAGCAGTTATACGGATCAGATCAAGCAAATCTACGGAGCCCAGACTTCCGAGCAGCATTTTGCGCACACAGCAAGACAAAGCTATATTGCATTAGGTTTGGCAATGGCTCAGGCAGCAGAACTTAAAATTGATTCTACTCCGGCTGAGGGTTTCAGCAATGAAGCGGTAGATGAGATTTTGGATCTTAAGGAATTAGGTTTAAAAAGTGTTACGCTTTTATATCTAGGTTACAGGGATGCTGAAAACGACTGGCTCTCTAAAATGAAGAAAGTAAGAATTCCTATGGAGGAATTTATCATCAGAAAATAATTTTACTTTAGTTTTTGTCATTAGATTATGGAAAATCACCAGCAGCTCCAATTGGGAAACCAGCTTTGTTTTCCTCTTTACGTTATCTCAAAGGAAATTATCGGTTTGTATCGGCCATTTCTCGATGAACTTGATATTACCTATTCACAGTATCTTGTGATGATGGTGCTTTGGGAGGAGGATCGCTTGACGGTCAATCAGATTGGCGAAAAACTGTATCTCGACAGTGGAACTTTAACACCACTTCTGAAAAGACTTGAAGCTAAGGGGTTTATTGTCAGAAAAAGAAAAAAAGAAGACGAAAGAGTGGTTGAAGTTTTTCTAGCGGATCCAGGAAGAAATCTACAGCAAAAAGCGTGTAAAATTCCAGTTAAAATGCAGGAAAAACTTAATCTGACAACTGAAGATCTATTCGAACTCAAAGAAACTGTTCAGAAAATTTTAAATAAAATTCAAAAATAAAAATGAAAACATTGTATACGACCAGCGTTACTGCAAAAGGCGGAAGAAACGGACAGGTAAAAAGTGAAAACGGAATTTTGAATCTTGAGGTAAGAATGCCCAAAGCTTTGGGCGGAGCCAATGATGATTTTACCAATCCTGAAATGCTTTTCGCAGCAGGATATGCAGCTTGTTTTGACAGTGCACTGAATTTGATTATTAGTAAATCTAAAATCGAAACCGGTGAAACATCTGTCACTGCACAAGTGAGCATCGGGCAAAATGAAGACGGTGGTTTTGGCCTCGCGGCAGAACTGGATGTGAATATTCCGGGAGTTTCTATTGAAGAAGCTCAGGAGTTAACAGAAAAAGCGCATCAGATTTGTCCTTATTCAAATGCAACAAGATCTAATATTGAAGTTAAGCTTTCGGTAACCAATAATTAAGATTAATTCCTTTAAATTTATATAAATCTGCATCGAAAGATGCAGATTTTTTTATTGGTCTCAGATTCGGGTTTAAAACCCTGCAATTTATTGCAGTACTTTAGTAATGCGAAAAAATCTTTATCTTTAGATTATGAGTGCAGATATAA
>NZ_CAIJDP010000051.1 GCF_903819435.1 Flavobacterium salmonis
GGACCTGTATAGGTTCCTTTTATGATCTGATGGGTCTGTGTAAGGAGACGATCCTGTGCAGAATACGTAAAAACATCTTTTGTGGTAAGCTCAACATCTGAGGCCGCTCTCTTATGTCCGGTTATGGAGTATTGCAATTGCCCTGAAAAACTATCGAGTTTGCTGTCTGTATAGGTATAACCTCCTAAGTGGTTAGTGGTATAAATTCTAACTGGTCTTGCTTTGGTATCAAAAAAAGTAGCTGTTGTTTCTCCAAGTGAGGCTGTAGAGGTGGTAGGAACCCTTGCCCACGAAGCCGTTGGAAGCCCTTTTATTTCATTGCCCGTTAAAGTGGTTTGTCCCTCTACACTGGCAGGTATTGCAATTGCGGGTGTAGATGGAAAAGTATAGTTGTCATAATAAGCAACGGTAAGGAGCTTAAAGCTGGTAGGCGCTACCGTATTGCTGTAATAGGCTGCAATGCCATCAAGGGTTCCGCTAGTGAGTTTGCTCTCGTTTAATACCGTCAGGGCTGCATCG
>NZ_CAIJDP010000052.1 GCF_903819435.1 Flavobacterium salmonis
TTGGTGGTCAATTTGCTCCGGAATTAGGTGGTCAGTTTGCTCCGGAACGGGTGGTCAATTTACTCCGGAATTAGGTGGTCAAATTGACCGGTTTTTCCACTAATCCTTTAGAAATTGAAATGATAGTAAATCCTGCAACATTTCAGGCTATGACATCAATTGAAATGATGGAGCAAAAAGGAGATAAATATTCATCCTCATACATTGATGGCAAAATCACGTTTAACATTCCATTTTCTTCATTGGTAGAATTCATGGGGTCAAAAAATGAAGGCGAGCGAGTGATGATGAAAGAAATTCTCAAATCTCTAAATTTAGTTAGCGGTATTTCGATTACCGATGAAGATATAAATAATATTATAGAGCATCATATGCCTCTGAATCAAGCAAAAATGATTTTGATTTCTGACAGTCAGCAAGATTTAATGATTGAACGCAGATGGCTTGCGAAGGCATTTTTGTTAACCGATGCTGAGGTTGAAATTTTACTGGATGAGTTACCTAGTTTGATTGAAACAAAAATGACTATCCCTGAAAAAATTATTAATGCTGATGAAAAAAAGGCTTTATTTAACACGGCTACTACTGTCTTAATAGAAAAACTTAAGAAAGAAATTGGAGCATTCAATCACGAAGATCTATTAATATCTCTTTTGAAACTACATGAGGCGTTAGTTCAAAAAAGAGAATATAATAAGACTATCATCCCTGCACAATTGCTCTGCTTTGGGGGTATTGAAGCTAAAGTAAATGAAATACATGAAAATGAAAAAAATCTTGTAAGGACTTCGGTAGCCCTTAGAGGATTAATTGAATACCTTGCAGCACAACCTATATCGGGAGCATTAAGTTCAAGTTTAGATGATATTGATAGGCTTTTGGCATTGATGCATGAAATTGTGAATTATGGTTTTTTAAGTGATGCGGTACATTTTAAAATGGATGACCCTGAAGTTGGAAAATTACCTTCTGGACGTATCGGTATATCGAGAGATTTTTTTGAGGAAAAACTTAAACCTTATTCTGAATCCAATACTAAAGCTGAAATTGATGATTACATATCAAATTTCGAAAACAGATTTGAAGTATATAACCCAGTGGATGAAAACGATGCCGACCCAGAAATAATCCAATCGATAGAGGAGTTAGATGAAGCGTTTCTGAAAGATTGGGGAATTACTTTTTCAAATCTTTATGCTTTATTTTATCATGCAGCGGTGTTGTGTATGCAAGCAGAAAAATCAGTCATTACAATGGAAGAAGATGAATTGATTGAAAAACTTGTTATTGATTTCAACTATCCAAGAGAACAAGCTATAGCTGGAATTAACCGACTTGTTTTATCGTCAAGGGATTCATACCTAACAGCTCCTGAAAATTACAATAATAGTGAAGTTTTCCCATGGAAATACAATCGCGAATTTAGTTTAACAAGAAGGTTTTTGGTGAGACATTCAAATTTAGATAAAAAAGATTTTTTGAGTTGGGGCTTTAGAGCTGCTATAGCTACTCAAAAGCAATTACAATTTTTATTACATAGTGGAAAATTAAATAATGGAGGTGTTGAGATTAAGCGGATAATGGGGGCATTTCGTGTTAAGAATGGAAATGTGTATAGAAATATTGTAAAAGACTGGCTTGCTTCACACTCCGATTTCATTGTTATTGATTATGAAGTCAAAATCGCTCCGAGGGGACCTTTAAATGCCGATAAACCATATGGTGATGTGGATGTCCTAGCGTTTCATAAACCAAGCAGTACTGTTTTTAGTATTGAATGTAAGAACACAACTAAAGCCAAAAATATACATGAAATGAAAAATGAAATGGACAGCTATCTTGGACGTGAAGGTGGAAAAGGAATGATTACTAAACATGTTGACCGACATAATTGGCTTATTAATAACAAAGAAAAATTACAGAAACTTTTTAAAGTTGAAACACCTATTACTGTGAAATCGTTAATGCTTTCATCTGAAGTAATTCCTACTCCATATATTAAATCAGAGGCATTACCTTTACCTATAATAGCATTCCACAATTTAAAACGAGAAGGTACAAAACTATTATTTGAATAATAGCAACCCATCAGATATAGTTTGTTTCTAAACAAGAAAGTTAAAAAGTCATTAATAATAGATGAAATGAATTTTATTGCCACTCCTTCCCAACGCTCCAAAAGTTTTTGTATGCCAGAAGTATATCGCTCCGATAGATAAATGGTGCAAGGCAACAAAAACTTTCCCCAAAGCTTAGTTACATAATGTGGCATTATAGTGCATAATCAAAATCCCATTCCAAAAGAAGTTACCGGATGCACTATAATAACATTATGTAAAAAAGCCGCTCATCCAACGCGCTTGCCAGTGGCTCCAGGACAACATTTTTTGCAGCTCCCATCGCATCACCCAGCTACAAAAAAAACCGTCCTTCGCCACTGTCTTTAACAACGTTCGCCATTTCAGCGGAAACTTCTCGTAACTACCTTCTTTCAATAACGTTCACGGTCACTGTTTTTAGCAACTTGATGTTTAAAGCGGTAAGTGTTTGCATTGTTTTTGTGCGTGTTGTAAATTGCTTATCAACTTCATTTCTGAAATTCACGATATTAGGAATAAGCAATTTACAACACCCAAAAAATCAAGAGAAGCCAGCAAGAGTGTGGTTTTTTATTTGCCACAAACTATCGAAGTAATTGTTTTCACGATGGCCAGATGTCATAGCAATTTCATAGAACATTCTTTGATAATTGAAAATTTAATAATTCCAAGAACGTTTATGGCATCAAGCCATCATAAAAACAATCAGAAGCACCCCAGTAAGCAAATAAAAAACCACACACTTGCCTGCGCTGCTGCCCCATCGCACTCGGAATTATTTTTTTATTGTTTTTGTAAGTATTGAAAATCACTTGAAACTTTTGCATCACAATTGAAAATATTCGTAAAGTGATTTTCAATACCCACAAAATCAAGTCCAAGAAAGAGTATGAATTTTCAAAACAGAAAAATAATTGGTATGGAATTTTATATCTCTTTTTTCTGTTTTAAAAATCCATACCCCTTCTGAAGAACTTCATCTATCTCATCAACTTTTTTAAATCCCATTTCATAACAACACCTCGGTGGTAAGGAAAATAAAAAAATAAATAAAAAGAAAGTAAAGGTAAGCTCCAGTTTCAAGAAAAGAAAGTTCAAGCCTTCGGTTTTCAATAAAATCTCCACCCTACGTTTTCAGTTCGCTACAACATTTAACTGAAATAACAACCCCACTTCCGAACAACTTCATCTTAAAAACCCGGGTAGTATTTTTTTGAAAAAACTTGCTTTTCTTGAAACCTCCACTTGATAGACGACTTTCTTTTTTTTCCTTTTTTCTTTTTAAAAATTTTATGTGTGCGGAGCGTAGCGAGGCATACCTGCATTTCAGAAGAAACAACGCAAAAAATTGAAAATTAATCTAATTTTTAAAAGCCGATGCTATGCTGAAATTTATCATTAAAACCCACAGAAAAGGAACGATTTACAAAAAACCACACATCTACATTTTAAACAAAGGATTGAACAGTGGAAAGCCTTCAAATGAGCCATTCACTAATAGTTTCGTGGTCATTTTTCAAAACGAAAAAAATTGTGAGAGCATTTACTTTGTCGCATATAGCCTCTGGAAAACCAAGTTTTGGCATCCATTTCTAGTGGGTTCAGTAATTCCATTTTTACGTCTTCCTGACTTTAAAAAGGAATTCAATTCAAAAACTGATTTGATGATTACAGAACATGAAGAACATCTTAAAAATATTGCTGCTCTTAAACTTTTAGAGCAAAAAGAGAAGCAGTTTAATGAAAACATAAATCTTATAAACGACTTACGTAGAGTGATTTTATACAGGTTTTGCAGAAAATAATTATTAACTTAAATGTGAACAAAAATGAAACTATTTATTTTATACCAAACTGACAATTGGAAATCTAAAGCCTCAAGAGTGTGTTTTGGCGTTTTCGACACCAAAGCCAAAGCCATTGACAGCGCAAAATGGCAGGAACTATAAAGCTATAATTCCGAAGTGGTAGTTTTAGAGGTAACGCTTAACCTATTTAAAGAAGTTTAATTTTAGAACGAAAAAAAGCCCAATCCTTGAGGTTTGTACTTCAATATAGTCTAATCCAAAGGTCACCGCAACAAGAATTAGAATATTTTTTATGATTCTTAATGAAAATTTTGAGCATTAAAGATAAAAAAAAACTGACATATGCTTTTTCCATGAACTAATTTTGAAGCAAAGCCCATTTGAGTTTTTCAATCTGTAGCAATGTTTATGCAAAGTGATTTTGAAACGCATAGCCTGATAAAACCTATACTTTTATTTACAAATATTTGACTATAAGTGATTTAAAATTAATACTTTAGCTTAACTATTAGATATTAGATCAAGTCAATCACTTAAGGTGGCTTTCTCTAATTTTCACACATACATAAAAACAAATGGTATATCACCCAAAAGAGGATTTCACAAAAATAGCTTTGCAAAAAAAAAATCAACAAAAAAAATCATACACAATGAAGAACTTTATGTATGCTTCAAAAAACGAAGCACAAATTTATGACAACGTTATTAATAACAAGGGAAAAGAAATTATTAATAGAATCCTTATGGGTACCTATGTAAAAATTGCTGACCAACAAGGAGACTGGTACAAAGTAGTTACGGCTGGGCCAGATGGTTGGATACACAAAGACGATTTAAGCGACAATATGGGTTTAAAGGTTTTCTTTTTGGACGTAGGTCAGGGCGATGGAATGTTAGTAGAAATAGGAAAGTACAAAATATTAATTGATGCCGGTCCAAATGATAGCATGTATAGTTATTTAACCAAATGGCAATACAAGTACCAACTTGATACAGATAAAAAAGTACATATAGATTTTCTAATCATAAGCCATTTTGATATTGACCATTATAAAGGAGCCATAGAAATTATTAACGATACCAGATTTACATTCGGCACTATAGTACACGCAGGCATTTTAAAATTTTCAACTAAAAAAGGCGAAAACTCATATTCTACAGGTCTAGGGGAAACGATAAAAGTTGGAAATAAAGAATACCTTACAACTATATTTAATGACCTTTTAACCATTAATGAATCAGTACCTTTTAACAGAGATGTAACAGCATTCATGCAGGCAATAGCAACTGCTAATGAACAAAATAGGATCACTAGTGCTAAAAGAGTTAAAGCTGGTGATAATATTATAACGGAAAGCATAGAAGCACAGGAATTTAGAATTGATGTATTGGCACCGTTTACAGAAAATATTGATGACAAACAATGTTTTGTTTATTGGAAAGATGATGGTCAAACAATAAACGGGCACAGTTTAGTTTTAAAACTTACGTATGGCTCAAGGTCACTTTTACTAGGTGGTGATTTGAATACTTTTTCTGAAAATTATTTAATGGATAAATATAAAAATCAAAATCCTTTCGAAGTAGATGTTGCAAAATCTTGCCATCATGGCTCTAATGATTTTACAGAAAAATTTATGGCTTTAGTTAATCCCTTTGCTACAGTAATTTCATCGGGGGATAATGAAAAGCATTCACATCCGAGACCCGATGCAATTGGGTGTGCAGGAAAGTACTCAAAAAGTATACGGCCTTTAGTATACTCTACAGAACTAGCTCGTTCTACCGATCTTAAAAATCAGGAGATTCTATACGGAATGATAAATTTGAGATGCAATGGAAAAGATATTTATATGGCTCAAATGAATGAGGTAAAAACAAATAGTGATGTATGGGTTTCTTACATTGTTAAATAATTTTCAAACTATAATAAATTCAAAATCTGTCCTCAAAAAACTAACAGAATACAATTAACAAACCATTAGTACAAAAAAAGCCTGATCTCACGACCAGGCTTTCAAATTGTTTAACCCAAAGGTCACCACAACAAGGGCTAAACTTATTTTTTGTGCTTCTTTTGTAGGCTTTTAAGTAGCATCGAAATAGTAAAACTAACAATTGCTCCAACAGATGCTAAAATAATAGTTTTTGCAATATCCTCAGAATTTATATTCGGTACTATACTCAAAAATGTGCCTCCAGCAGTACCCATTAAAGTATGGTTATTCGCTGTCATTACTTGTAGTCAACTGACTAACCGTGGTTAAAACACCACCAGCTACGGCAACATATCCTCCAATAGTAGTCACTATTGCAGGCAATGCAACTGGTGCTGCTAAAATCGTTCCACCAACAGCTGCCAAAGCCAAACCAATAGTTCGAAGCACTTTAAAAAACTTTGGTGTAGGAGCTGTAGCTCTATTTATAATTTTTTTCATAATTTAAAATTAAGATTGTACAATCAATTCAACACTTTCTTTATTTTCCAGAGCTTTATAAACAATGTCTTTCAACTTATTAAAAGCGATTCGAGACATCAAGCCAAGTCCTGGACCAGAAAGCTTTGTTACAGGAGCAATACAGCCTTGCAATTCCTTTTGGGCATTATTCGCAGGATGAAAAAGAATAAACTTTCTATTCGGTACATCCACCAATTCCAAATGCCATTTGTACTTTGCACTGTATCTTTTTCTAATAAAATATTTCCCTTCAGGAATGCAGGAAACCTTCGTTTCGTTCATCTTCCAGGGCAATTCAATCGTGTTACAGATCAATTTGCCCTCGCATTCGAGTTTACCGTTTGTCCCATCAGGGAAATAAGTTCTAATTAATAATAGTTTCATAAGCTTTAAGACTTTCGACTTTTAACCTTCGACTAATTATTAGACACCGCTATCCACTTTTACAATCGATAATGGATTGTAAGCCCCATTTTTCAAGGCATACATTTGACCATTTATCTGTTGGTAAAATTCCACTCCCAAAGCTAAAAACAATGGTTTGGTACTAGCAGGAGTTACAGAATTGGAATGATTAATTATCACAGATGCATTGATGTCCCAAGGCAAAATAGCCGTTTCTGAATTGGAAGACACAAAATTTTCAGCTTCAAAATCAATTTCAGCTCCACCAGAAATGATTTTGTAGTGAGTAGTTCCACTTGGAGCAGCAATCATGTTTGCTGGAATAAATGATGCTAAATCCACAGTAATTTTACCAGCTACACGGTCAATAGTTGCCACAAAAGGAGCAAACAAAGTAGTACCGAGTTTTCCTCCAATGTTGAATTCAAAACCTGCTAAAAGTTCGGCTTCGCCATCAATTACATTTCGCAATCCTCTAACACTAGTAGTGTCAGCTTGGATAACTTTAACCATTTGTTGAGTCAATCGACTAACCATTCTACTATCCGCAGAGTTCAAAAGCAAGGCTCTAAATGCTGTTCTCAAAATCTTTCCAGCTTTTCCTGCTCGACCAAATTCAGAACCATTTTCACGCGTTCTTTGAAACGCAGGATCGCTTGCAATTCTGCTCGCATCAATGCCACCTTTTTCACGCGCCAAATGCCCATCTTTGGTTTTGTAAAAAGTAATATCCCCGATAGTACCTTTCAATTTAATTATGCCTTTCTGTCTTGCCATAACTTGAAAAAATTAATTCAACAATCATTTACATCTCCTTCATTCTATCAATCAGTTGCAACTATAATTTGAATGATTTATACAAAGTTTACAAAGCATTTACCAGAATTAAAAAGCAAGTCTGTACCAAATGTCCAAAAATGACATAAGTGTCTTAAATAAACATAAAAACACAATAAATACGTTTAATAAAAAAGGATTAAATTGCAGTAGAATTTCTGTAAGTCAGAAGTAAGTCAGAAGTAAGTCAAAGCCTAATCAAAGGTATAGATAAAGTATGAAATTGAATAATCAGAGGGTATGCATCTATCCCAAGGACATACAACGAATAACAGGCAAAAGTTATCGTCAAAGTACTAGATTAATGCAAAAGATAAAAAAAGACCTCAACAAGCTCGAAAATGAGTTTCTAACGATTGAAGAGTTCTGTACATATGCTGGCATAAAATATGAACAAGTAACTCACTTGATTTTTGGTTAAAATTGGAAAATACCTCAGACAAATTTTAATCAAGAAGAGCATCA
This sequence comes from Flavobacterium salmonis, assembly GCF_903819435.1. GTDB lineage: Bacteria > Bacteroidota > Bacteroidia > Flavobacteriales > Flavobacteriaceae > Flavobacterium > Flavobacterium chungangense. Next base: position 8,074 of record NZ_CAIJDP010000052.1, read on the forward strand.
TTAAATACTTTAACAACTAGTTCAATATTTAGTCTTGATACTTTAATATTCAAATAATTATGGTTATATTTGAGTACTTTGAATTTGGAATAATTGTACCCTTATAAAGGAGGTGTCAGTCGAGGAGTCACTTAAATAATTATGCTTTGTAAAGTATTGATTTTATTGGTGGCTTTTGTAGTAGACAAATCCCTCTTTCTCCACCAGTAGAAGTTTCAAAAGAAACTTTAAAGTCAAAACCCTTTAAATACAAGTATTTAAAGGGTTTTTTGTTTTTTGTAACTACTCAAAAAACACATATATTATCAAAGTACGGTGACCCTTTAGTACCCAAACCCAACCAAAAAAGCTTGTTTTTTTTATTAAGCGAATTGCCATTTTTATATTTTGCTTCTAAAAAAGTTGAAGCGTCAATAGGATCTATACTCGGATAATTGGCTGTACCGCTAAATCCTCCATAATATGAAAAAGTTTCCAGATGGTTCATCGTAATTCTCATCGTTTGATTGGCTCCCATCGAAAGGCCTGCAATAGCTCTATGTTCGCGATTGGCCAGAGTACGAAACATAGTATCAATCATTGGAATAACTTCGGTAATAAGTACTTCTTCAAAAATAGACTCGGGACGTTCTTTTTTAGGTACAGATTCGTTGTTTTGTGGTTTATAAGCGTAGCCATTATCCATTACAATAATCATAGGAGTTGCCTGTTTTGAAGCTATCAGATTATCTAAAATTAAATTTGCTCTACCTTGGGCAGACCAACCTGATTCGTCCTCAAAACTTCCGTGTTGTAAATAAAGTACCGGATAACGTGTTTTTGCATTTTCATTATAACCTGGAGGTGTATAAATAAAACAGCGTCTAAAAGAGTTCGTCAATTTTGAGAAGTAAATATTTTCACTTACCAAACTGTGTGGCACATTTTTCAGGGCAAAAAATTCCTGATCTCTTGCGGGAATTTCGATTCCACTGCCTGTTCTTCCTGCACCGTAGAAATACAAACTTCCTGGATCCGGAACCGAAGCCCCATCAAAGTTTAACTGATAATAATGAAATCCTTCATCTTGTGGATTTGACTCTCCTGTCCATACTCCATTGGTATCTTTTCGCATATCGTATTTAACTCCGCCAATATCAAGTTGCACTTTATTTGCATTGGGAGCAGAGATGCTGGCACGCACGCGTCGTTGTGAATTTACCTGAGGAAATTGTTTTTCTGCCTGATTAATGGTTGAAGGTTTAAAATCTTCCACTATTTGTGGTTCCTGACTCCTGGCTGATTCAAAACACAAACTGAAAATTATAATGACAATATTTAAAAATCGTTTCATATTTGCTTTTTTTAAGTTTATTATTTTTCCTGTGCCAAATCATTTACAGCATTCGCAAGAAAAACATACCACGCCCCACCATCGATAATACATTCATTTTCTCCCCAAAAAAATGGCCAGTCATCTTTATTCTCTAAATAGTCGGGTTTTAGAAAAATAACGCCCGGCACTACTCCACCCGCAATTGTAGTAAAGTCCGCTCGATTACCTCCATAAGCCACTTTTTTAGATCTGTTTCCAACAGCATTTACAAAAGATAAATTAGAATAAGGATGACAGCCCAAAATATAATTTAGTCCTTGATAAACACTTTCTTTGTCCATGATATTAGGATAAATTTTATGAATATAATAATTGGTACTTGCCAAATTGATAACCTGTGAACTACCTCCCCAACCTCTTTTTGCAATCGGTACACCATAAGGGTTTTCGGCATTTTCTTTGTCCATTTTTTCTTTATACTTAATTACATAGCCGCGTACTTTTTGTTTGTAATTATCATCCATAGATGGGACAGCCAATAATGCTGAAGTAATATTAAAATCTAAATTTTCGTCTAGCAGCTTCCATATTTTATCTTCAAAACCTTTTTTATATTTTTCGTCTTTTGTACTTAAATAGAGTTGAAGGATTGCGATCATGTCACTTCCTTTACCCCATCTCGACATTGGACTGTTGTCCGGTTTTGCTTTTTTATCTATTTCAGTTGCTTCATTAGTCAGCTTTTTAGCAATAGACAAACATTTCGCAGCAAGTTCATCATTATACCCTTTTAAAGCACGACTTGCTGAGGCTAATGCTCCTGCAGTTCTGAAATCCAGAAATGAAGTGCGGTTGGTAAATGCCCATCTGTCATCTTTTGTACCGCTTGACACTCCATTAGATTCATAAGGTTTAAGAGACGGATTATAAGGCAAATTATCTGTTTCGGTCGAAGCATCGCCCAAATGATGGTACTGATGAAGATTAGGAACCACTATTCCCCTGACAGGATGACCAATATTTTCGACTTGAGCCACAAGATTCAAAACTCCATGTTCAATTTGTTGTAGCATATCGGGCTGACCATCAGGACGGTGAATATCTACGAACCGTGTTTTCTGGTCAATATACGTTTCATCCCTGTTTACTTTGAATGCTTCCCAGGATTCTACAAAACTATTGATAACACTGACATGCGAAAAAGTTTGTATATCAAAATCACCGGCATCAAACCAGCCTCCTACTGACATTCCCGGAATACGTTCTAAAGGTTTGTACTTCGTATCAGTTGTTGGACCTTGTTTATAACCATCAAAGTGTTCGTGATTAATGGGCGCCTGAAGGCAATCGTCTAAAAACGGTCTTCCATGCCAAATTCTATAAGCCTCGTTCACTTCCATGTGATCCATCTGAACGGGAAACCATACGTCCATAGTTGGATGCCATATTTTGGAATAAACATCATCTTCAATCTGAAAAGTATTTGTTTTTTGGTCGCCGTATTGAATATAATAAAGTCCTTTTTCTTTAACAGCACTAAAATCAATCTGGGCATAATTATATCGGAGATAAGGTCCCCAATCCTTGACATTAGCTTTTAATTTCTCTGTAAATTTTCCATCTTCACCAAGTTTAAAAATCGATGCAGTAGTTAATGCTTTATCACTTTTATCAAGTTCGACAACCGCTACTTTCTTTTGGCCCGGCATATAACCCACTTGTGAAAAGCCAATAACGGGTTCTCTTTTCCAATTCGGTATCGCATTAGGTTCTAAATACCAGGTCATTACTTTCCCTTTTTTGTTTGAAGGAAGAAGACTTCGCGCTATAAACCAGCCGTTTTGCCCCAAATTTCTTCCATCAAAAAGCATTACATCCTGATCTTCTGACTGAATTTTTACGTTACGCTCGGGATTTTCGGGTGCAAAAATGAAATTCTTACCCGATTCTAAAGGAAGGGTCGTTATAAATTCATTCTTTCCACGATCATCGAATGTTGTATGTCCCGCAAATTGTGGGATCTTTTGAGATAAAGGCAGAATTGCAGTATTGCTTGCAGGATATCTGGGGAAAGTTCCTGCTTTTCCATCAACCACATAATTACTTTCAACATAAGAAGTTGGAATAAATTCCAGATTAAATCCTGCTCTTCCTTCCAATTGCTTTGGAACCGGTTTATCAAGCTCAACATTAATTACAAAACCTTTTCCTTTTGGGGTAACTATTATTTTGGAATCAAAATTAAATTCTTCATACCTCAATATAACTTCAATCCTATTGTTTGTTCTGTCGACTTTTCTACTGATCATTTTTGGAATTAAATCCCATTGTTCCGGTGTGTTTTGAAGTCTGATTGCTCCCCCGGTAACTGTTCTGACACCATGATGAATAAACTCTATTCCTGCCGTTTTTTCATCGAAAAACATCCCGTTGTATTCATTATTAAAAACCCAGACATTCAGTCCGGGAGTTTCAAAATATTCCTTTTCATTTAATACTAAATTCTGAGAAAAGGAAATGTTTGTCAAGCTAAAAAAACAAAAAAACAATATTGTTTCTTTTCCCAAAGTCCTCTTAAATTTGAAAAGAACTCTTGAGATACTATTAAGTTTACGCATAATTTAGATTTTAATTTGTTAGCCCAAACAGCGAATTTTATACTGATAAATTCTTTTAGACATACTATTTCTTGTCAGCCAAATAAATTCATCAGCAGCTATTATTCTACTGGTTCAGATCAATCAATGAATTAATACTATTGAAAATCTACTCTTTAAATAATAGTGGAGCTAATTCTTTGAAGCTGCGGCGCCACGTTTGAAATTCATGGCCAGTGTCTTCGGAAATATAGGAGACAGCATTAAAACCAGCGCTTTTAAGGTCTGACACAGCGCTTTTAATACCATCAGGGCGTTCTTTACTTCCACAACTTAAAAAGATAAGTTTGACTTTTGATTTATCCTTAATGTCTTCTGGTTTATAAGTGCCTCCACTAAGAAGTGCATAGTGAGAAAAAACTTCCGGTTTATTGAGTGTTATCATTTTTGTTTCCATACCTCCCATGGATAAACCTGCCATTGCACGATGAGACTGATTGGCAGCTGTACGGAAATTGGAATCTATATAGGGGATTAATTCCTCTACAAGAACTGTTTGAAAGGGTTCTATTTTAAAGCTTGCCAGACCACCATATTTAATTTCATTGGTCATTCCGTACGCCATTACAATAAGAAATGGTTTTATTTTGCCTTCTGCAATCAAATTATCCATGATTAAATTTACACGTCCCTGATTGCTCCAGGCTGTTTCATCTTCTCCCCAGCCATGCTGTAAATACAAAACCGGATAATTCTTAGCTTTATCTTTATGATAAGCTGGTGGCGTGTAAACAAAAGCTTTTCGTGAGGTATTGGTACTTTTTGAAGGAAAAAGAATTTGCTGTACATTTCCGTGAGGAACATCTTTCAATGCATAAAAGTCTTTATCGTGGGCTGGTATTTCAATGCCGCTCTCCCAACGTGTAGAACCATAAAAATTGAGTGCACCCGGGTCGTTAAAAATACCCCCATCTACAGTTACATGATAATAATGAAAACCTTCATCCATTACTCCAGAAGTGGTACCCATCCAGTAACCGTCTTCTTTTTTTTCCAGTGTAGTACCCCCTTTCGTGCCACCTAATCCAAGACTTACTACAACAGATTTAGCTTCAGGTGCTAAAATTTTAAATCGTGTATACCCTTGAGAATTTACCTGTGGATATTCCTGTCCTGGCTGATTTAGTGATGAGGGTTTAAAATCCTCGGCAATTCCAGTTTGTGCTGTCTGGGCAAAACCCAAACAGCAGCACAAAATAACTATTAGCAACATCATAATTGAATACTGTTTCATATTTTTTATTTTTAAGTTTAAAATTTAATTTCCTTGTGGCGTTATAATTTTATAGTTACCACTAAGGTGCATTAGACTGAATAAATACATTAACCCATCATAATAAGGGTCAAAATAACCATCTTCATAAGGTTCAAGTTTTGCATTCCAGATTGCATGAACAAAATCCATACTTGCCTTATCGCGATTTACTAAAGAGGCAGTAGCAGCAGTGGATACTAAACCAATAGAGTGTCTCAATTTTTTTACAGGACCTGCCTGAAGTATCCAGTCAGGAGTAGAACCATCTAAATTAAATTGGTCATCATATGTATCTAATCCCTTAGATCTTAGAAAATCTTGAAATCTTTTTGCATAATCTTCCTGCCATACTTTATCCTTTCCATACCAGGTATAATCCATCGCAATATTCATAGGAACACGCCATGAATCGTAACGAAACGCTGCGGGCATCCATGGTGTAGGATGTGGTTCTCCATTAAATTCGGTGTAATCTGCATTTAAACCCGTTACAGGATGACAGGCCTTGTGCAAAAAGTTACGGGAAACATCAGCACATTCTTTATAAAACTGCTCGTGCCCATCTTTGGCATACAAAGCCCATATTTCATAAAATGCAGGGACATGATAAGAAGGATCTGTCCAGTTATATCCTCCTCCTTCCGGAACAAAAGATATTTGTTTATGCTCTGTATTGATAATGTTATAAATATTACCAGTACCGTCTTTTTTCCACATGGCATCTAAAATTTTTCTGGCTTCATTGTAGTAATGTATTCCAGTATCATTGCCCCATTTGTTCGAAGCAAAAAGCAGACTTGTGATGTAATACAACTCTCCATCAGATGCAGAACCAGGCGAATTTTGTTTTTTTGTTTCAGGATTTACGCTCCATGCAAAATAGCCTTCTCTTGGTCCGTCCTGATGCTGCATGTATTTAACAGACCATCTCCAAATTCGGTCAAAAACCTCTTTTTTATTAAGCTGAACGGCAACCATCATACCATATGACATTCCTTCGCTACGGGCATCTTTATTTTTGACATCTGAAACATATCCTAAAGAATCGCCTTCTTTAAAATATACTTTATCTGGTCCTTCAAAAACATCATAATAAGCTTTGGCTAATTTCTTATCTATTTCAATTTGACTATAACCCCCTTCCTTAAAAAGATTGCGATATTGAGGCTTTTTGAATTCTGATTTTTCTATTTTCCCTTTATTTTGACTAATTACCAAAGCCGGAACAATCAACACAAAAATCAATATCAAAACTCTAATAATTCTAACAAAACACTCTCCTGAAAAATTTTTATTCATAACCGTCTCTGTCTTTTTTATTCTAATTAAAATCAATTTTATCATAAACTGTTTTTTATTTTATTGACTGCTATGACTACATCCCTTTCAGGCATTTTACAAGCTTTGTTAACGCAAACATAGATATAGGTCTCATTGTTTATAAAACGATTTTCTAAAATTGGAAGTTTACTTTCTTTTGTCGCTCCTGCAATTAGGATATTGGGCAAATAGTAACTTTGCAGCTGAATCGTTTTAGCAATAGCGTCTTTTCCGGAAAGGGCTACTTCAAAATAATTATCTGTATAATTCAACATTAAATCCAGCCAATTGTAATATTCTGCAGGTGATTGTAATGCGTCTTCTTTTACATTATTTAACATTTTCTCAGCTGTTTTAGAATATGTATCATTCAAGTAATAATGTCCTAACAGGAATAAATTACGAGCAAGAATAGAATTGGAGCCGGGAATTACATTGTCTGCAATTTCCATTTTTCTGGCAATTAAATTTGTTGAGGCATTAGACGTAAAATAAAACATACTTGATTTTTTATCCCAAAAATGAGTTATCGTATTATCTGTTAATTGCTTGGCTTTGTTTAGCCATTTTTCGTCAAGAGTAATTTGATACACCGCAATAAATGCATCTATAACAGCAGCATAATCTTCTGAAAAACCAACAATACTGCTTTTACCTTCTTTATAACTGTGATTTAAACTTCCGTCTTTTTTAAGCTGATTATTTATAATGAAGTTAGCGTTTTTTAAAGCGATTGCTTTGTAATGTGGATTTTTGAATGCACGATAAGCACTAACATATCCTTTTATCATTAAAGCATTCCATGAAGTCAGGGTTTTATTGTCTAAATGAGGTCGTGACCTTTTGTTTCTGGCTGTTAAAAGTATTTGCTTCCAGTTTTTAACTTTGGAATCCAGTTCTTTCAAAGTCAATTTGTTTTTAAGCGCAAAGTCTTTATCCGATTGGTTCCTAAATAAAACATAGTTTTGGTTTTCCCATAAACCGTTTTCATTGCTATTAAAATATTCTTGAAAAAGAGGATAATCAGATTGTAATATAGATTGTAATTCCTCCTTTTTCCACACATAATAGGAACCTTCCTCCTGTTTTCCTGCCTTATTTTTGCTGTCTGCATCTAAGGAAGAATAAAAAGCACCATCAGTTGCCATAAGTTCCCTTTCTACAAAATTCAGCGTTTCATATACCGTTTTTTTATATAACTCATCTTTGGTTGCCAGATAAGCATCAGAATACAAACTTACTAATTGGGCATTATCATACAGCATTTTCTCAAAGTGAGGAATATGCCATTTAGAATCTACCGAATATCTCGCAAAACCACCACCAATGGCATCGTAAATTCCTCCATTAGCCATTTTTGTAAGTGTCGTTTGCACATACTTTTGAATCGATTTATCATTATTCTGAATACTGTAACGAAGCAGGAAATGTAAAGAACCCGGCATTGGAAATTTGGTCTCGCCAACTAAACCTCCTTCTTTATAATCCAAATCTTTTTGCCATGATTTTACAGCAGTAAAGACCTCTAAATTTTTAAAATTCGCTTCATCATTATTTACTGTAACTAATTGCGATTTCTGAATTCCTTTGATTAGTTTTTCTGCATATTCACTTGCTTTTTTAGGGTTATTTTTATATAAATAAGAGAGTTCTGTTAAGGCTTTTGTCCACTCATCTTTGGTGAAATAGGTTCCTCCAAAAATTGGACGCCCATCAGGAAGTGCAATACAATTTAAGGGCCAACCGCCTTTACCAGTCATTAATTGTACTGCATTCATATAGATTTGGTCAATATCCGGACGCTCTTCCCTATCTACTTTTATACTTATAAAATTATCATTCATTAATTTGGCCACAGTTTCGTTTTCAAAGCTTTCTTCTTCCATAACATGGCACCAATGACAAGCAGAATATCCTACGGATATAATAATCAATTTATTTTCTGCTTTTGCCTGGTCCAAAGTTTCCTGATTCCATGCTTTCCAGTCTACAGGATTATGCGCGTGCTGCAAAAGATACGGACTTGTTTCGTTGATTAAATCATTAGTAAATTTGTGATTCCCTTGATTATTCTGTTTTCTGTTACAGCTAATAAAAAAGCAGGAAATGATTAATAAAAGAGGTAGAATGCGCATATAAATAAAATGAAAAGTGTGAATAATGAGGTTGAATTTCAGTATATTTTTTTAATCAAAAGCTAAAATAGCAATTTATATTTAACAGATTTACTCTAACGAAATTATGCTTCAAAAGTGTTATTAAACGCTTCAAAAGTGACAATCTTATTTCAACTTTCCAGCTATTTTTACGTTTAGCATTTTATTAAAATGGGGTTAACAAAAAGCGTTCATTGCTCCATAAAAAATTTGCTCTTAATCAATACGATTACTAATGAAAGGAAAAAATAACCAGTCTATTTTATGAGTAATACATCACAAAAACTTTCTGTTCTGGAAAAAATAGGCTATGGTTTGGGTGATTTTGCAGCGAATTTAATCTTTCAGACTTTGCTGACCTTTTTGGCTTTTTTTTATACCGATGTTTATAAAATTCCTGCCGGAACGGCCAGCGTTATTATTTTTATTGGAGGTTTTATCGGTGCTTTTTTTAATATTATTATGGGTGTTCTCGCTGATCGTACTGAAACCCGATGGGGAAAATTCAGACCCTGGATATTATGGACCGCTTTGCCTTTTGGAATTGCCTCTGTTCTTTCTTTTCTAACGCCTAATTTTAGCGAAAACGGCAAGATAGTTTACACATTACTGACTTACTTTTTTTTGGTTTTAATTTATGCTGCAAATAACTTGCCTTACGTTGCTTTAAGCGGAGTTTTAACAGGTGACATGAAAGAAAGAAACAGCCTTTCTTCCTATCGCTTTGTAGCCGTAATGATTGCTCAATTTATAATACAATCGCTTTTATTACCATTGGTTTTAATTTTAGGGCATGGTGACAAAGCAATTGGTTTTAAAAATACAATGATGCTATTTGCTATTGTAGGAGTAACTTGTCTTCTCATTACTTTTTTTACTACCAAAGAAAGAATAATACCTGCAAAAAATCAGGAATCTTCAGTTAAACAAGATTTTATTGATTTGTCTAAAAACGGACCTTGGCTGGTTTTGTTACTTGTTACGATTTTGGTATTTATAACATTGTCTTTAAAAGGCGGAATGTATGTATTCTACTTTAAATATTATTTAGATCCAGCTGCTCAAACCGCTTTTTTGAATGATATTGGTTTTACTGCATTTATTGGCAGACTAAATAATTCATTAACAGCAATGGGATTAGTAGATTTTCAGTGGCCAAAAGATGTTCCTACTTCAGCGTTTAGTCTTTTTAATGCAGGAGGAATTCTTTTTATGATTTTTGGAATTATGTTTTCAAAATCACTAGCAGATTCCTTTGGAAAAAGAAATATCTATATCACTTTCATTTTTTTATCTGCTGTAAGCTTATTACTTTTTAATTTTTATAGTAGAACAGCTATTGCAATGGTTTTTCTTACCCAATTAGCACATGGATTTATTTATGGAGTAACAATTCCTTTATTGTGGGCCATGATTGCCGATGTAGCTGATTACAGCGAATGGAAAAACAATCGAAGAGCAACTGCTACTGTTTTTTCGGCAATGATTTTTGGTCTAAAAATAGGGATAAGTATAGGTGGAGCATTAGGCGCTGCATTTTTATCCAAATATGGTTATGTTGCTGGAGAAGTCAATCAGATACCCGCAGCGGTCGAAGGAATTAAACTTTCTGTAAGTATCTATCCTGGTTTTATATTTATTATAAGTGCAGTACTGTTGTTCTGCTACCTGATAGATAAAGAAATGGAAATTCAGATTGAAAAAGATTTAAAGGAAAGAAGAGAAAACTAAAACATACTATTTCATAAATTAAATAGATAAAAACCTGCTATTCTTCAAAACATTAACTATAATTATTCAAAATTTAAAACCCTTTTCATATTTAAAAAAAGTAACTAATTTAGTATTAATTTGAAAACAATAATTGGTTTTAAATTAAATAGTATATATTTAATTTAAATTTACAAATCATTTTATAATGTACCTAAAAAAATGTTTTAGATTTATTGCCATCTTACTCTTTACCATAAACAACTTATTTTCTCAAAATACATTTGAAAACTATCAGTTTAGATTAATAAGTAATGAGACTTCAAAAAGTGGTATTTACACCATAACACAGGATAAATCCGGTAACATGTGGATTGGAACAAATGGTGCCGGTTTATATAAATTTGATGGTGTTAACTATGTCGCTTATGAGCAAAACTCCAACGTAAATAATTCTATTAACAGCAATTTAATTTATGTAGCTTACGTAGACACACGCAACCGATTGTGGATAGGGACAGATGAGGGATTATGTCTGTATAATCGAAATTTGAATACTTTTGAAAATATTGATATTCAAAAGAAAATTAGAAAAGAAAACGTAATCTCTGTAAAAAGTATTATTGAGGACAATAAAGGCAATCTTTTTTTAGGAACTTTTAATGGCGGATTACTGAAATTAAATAGCTCGACAAAGGAAATAACTCCGGTAAAACTTGATGCTGCTAATCCGTCAAATTACCTTATCAATAGTTTAGTAAAAGATAAAAAAGGCACTATTTATTTAGGTACTAATCTTGGCTTAAAGGTCGTTGATCCAATAAAAAATGAGGTTAAAAAGGTAAACATAGGCAAAGAGAATCAAACATTCTCAGGAAATATTGTATCTATGTTTGTGGATAGCAGGCAAAACTTATGGATCGGTAATGGCTACAAAGGTCTGGTTAAGGTAGATTTAAATTCTAAAGTTAAACACATTGTTTCTTACCCTATCACACAAAAAAGAATTATGTCGATACTGGCAACAGATGCTAAAACAATTCTTTGTGCAACAGAAAATGACGGACTCATTATTGTAAACGATCAGGGTTTGGTTCAAAAAAAATATGTAAACAGCAAGTTCAATATTCGCAGTTTAAGTTCAAATTCTGTTTGGTCTTTATTTCTGGATAAAGAGCGTAGAATTTGGCTTGGTTATTACAATAAGGGCTTAGGTGTTTTTGACAGAATAAACAGCAAGGTAAATATTATAGAAAGTCTACCTGGGAATTCCCAATCCTTACAAACCAATTGTGTTACCGATATTGCCAAGGATAATGACGGACAGTTATGGATTTCTATGGAAGGTGGAGGAGTTGATCTTTACAATCCTAAAACCAAAAATTTTAAGCATATAACCAAATCTGATAATAGCTTTTATTCCGGCTTAACCAATGATAACATTACAAATGTATTTATTGACAAAAAACAGAACATTTGGTTATCCAGCTGGAATGAGGGGATTTTTCTTTTAAAGAAAGGAAGCAGGAACTTTATTAATTACAATACAAAAAATACTAATCTGGCCTCGGATAATATTATGAGTATTGCTGAAGATTCAAGAGGTGTCGTTTGGATAGGAACCTTTGCAAAGGGTTTGCATTATTATTCACCTTCAGATGGGAAATTTCACCATTGCAATTCCAAACCATTTTATAAAAATGGCTTAGTGAATTTAGACATCAGAAATGTGATGGTTGATTCTGATGACAATGTTTGGGTTGGTTCAACAACAGGTTTGTACAGAGTTAAAACAAATGATTTTGTTGCCTTTTCAGTCAGTTCCTTACGAGATAAAATGTCTGAAAAGTTTAGAAATCATAAAAGCACGCATACTATTAATACTTTGTATGAGGCTAAAAACAAAGAAATCTGGATTGGCACTGATGGTGCCGGATTGTTTAGCTACAATAAAAAAACAGATTCACTGAAATGGCATATAAATTTTCCCGGCCTTCATGAAAAGTCAATCTCGTCGATTGTAGAATCTAATGATGGCGGTATTTGGGTAAGTGGAAAGAAAGGAATTACCAGACTGAATTTAAAAAACAAGACTACCGTTAATTACTCAACATATGATGGCCTGCTTGGAAATGATTTTAATAACAATTCTGTCCTGAAAGATGAAGATGGATTGCTTTATTTTGGAAGCTACGAAGGCTTGAACTACTTTGACCCTACAAGTTTAGTTAAAAGTAAAAAACAGCTTCCGATTTACTTTACCGACCTAAAACTTTTTAATAAATCAGTAGGGCCGCTTGAAAAAAACTCACCCTTAATAAAAGTAATATCCCAAACAAAAAAAATAATCCTTAAACATGATCAGTCTGTATTTACAATTGATTTTATTGCGGTTAATTATTCTTTTCCTGCCAGAAATGAATTTGCTTATTATTTAGAAGGTTTTGAGGATTCATGGAATTATGTTGGCAGTAAACGCTCTGCAACTTATACTAACTTAGCCCCAGGCAATTATGTTTTCAAGGTTAAAGCGTCCGAAAAAAATGGAGCATGGAGCCAGAAACCATTAGAACTAAAAATTGAAATTTTACCGCCCTGGTGGAAAACATCTTTTGCTTATCTGTTCTATTCTTTATTGCTTTTTGCAGCAGTTCATTTTACCAATCAATACTATCAAAATCGTTTTAAACAAAAACAACTGATAGAATTTGAACAGAAAAAAGCAATTCAGATTGAAAAATTAAATAATAAAAAATTACAATTCTTTACCAATATCTCTCATGAGTTTCGAACTCCCCTTACTTTGATTTTAAACCCATTAGGGGATATCATCAGGAATTACAGTTCAGAGCTGCCAGAGAGTGTATTGAGAAAACTACAGACAATTCAAAAAAGTTCCGACAGACTTTCAAGACTGATTAATGAGCTGATGGATTTCAACCAGCTGCAGTTCAATAAAATGACCCTGCAATTGCAATTAATCGAGGTGGTAAGTTTTACAAGGGAAATTGTCAGTTATTTTGAGCAAGAGGCATCCAGCCGTGGAATTCAGCTGGAATTCCAATCCAACAAAACAGCATTAAAAGATTGGATAGACCCTAAAATGTTCGAAAAAATTATTTTTAATGTGATTTCAAATGCTTTCAAGGTTACTCCTGATAATGGCAAAATAATGGTGAAAATAGTAGTCAATCAGGAATTGTTTCATTTTCCTTTGATAGGTCAAACAAACACTTATCCTTCTTTTGAGGTTATAATTCAAGACACAGGTTCAGGACTTGATAAGAAAGATATTAAGCGAATATTTGACCGTTTCTACCAAGTAAATAACTTAAATAAAGCTTATTATGGAAGTACAGGGATAGGATTAGAAGTGGTTCGTGGATTTGTAGAATTACATAAAGGAATAATCGAAGTAGAAAGCGAACTGGGAGTTGGCACCACTTTTAAGTTACTATTCCCTATTGGAAAAGAGTTCTTTAATGAAAGTGAAATACTGCTTGAGGAATTTAAAAAAGAAAAAAAAGTAAGTTTCACGCCAATAGTTGAAGCAGGCATTCAATCACAAGATGATGAGCAAAAACCGGATCGGATTCATACCATTCTCATTGTTGAAGACAATGTCGAACTGCGGAATTATTTAAAAAACGAACTCAAAAAAGAGTATAAGGTTCTGGTAGCTGAGAATGGCCAGGCTGGTTTGGAATTGGCCCTGCAGAAATTGCCTGATTTGATCCTAACAGATGTAATTATGCCAGTTATGAGTGGTTTGGAGTTGTGTAAAAACATTAAGGCAGATTTAAAAACAAGCCATATTCCGCTGATGATGCTCTCTGCAAAGGCACTAGTCAAAGAAAGACTGGAAGGTATTGATTCTGGTGCGGATATGTATTTGAGTAAACCCTTTGATATGGATATTTTAAGGTCCAGCTTAGTACAATTGATTAACAGCAGGCAAATTATGTTTAATAAATTCTATAACGGAATTACCCCAAAAGCAAAAGAAAAAACAACCACTCTGGATAATGAATTTATAAAAAACACCCTGAATTATATTAATGAAAACATTAGTCAGCCTGAGTTAAGTGTTGAAGTTTTGGCTTCGAAGGTGTTTTTGAGCAGAAGCCAATTGTATCGAAAAATTAAAACGCTGACTGGTGTATCAGTAAATGAATTTATACGTAATGTTCGTTTAGAAAAGGCCAAAGAACTAATAGAGCTTGGTAATGACAATATAACCGAAATCAGTTTTAAGGTTGGTTTTAGCTCTCCTTCCTATTTTACAAAATGCTATAAAGAAAAATACGGATATCTGCCTACACATAACAACAAACAATAAGCTTTTTTAAAGTATTAATTAAGACGGTTTATACCGTCTTTTTTTGTGTCAAAATCAAATTTTGTCTGATTTTTTCCTAAAATTTTAAGTTGAATAAAATTTAATATTGTCATTTTAATTTAAAACGACAACTTAAAATTAAAAGTATTTTTTGCTTTTTCTTCTTACATTTTATTTTTAAGAATTATTAAATATGGATAAATAGTCTTTTATTTTTTTGCTATCCAAAAAAATAAAGAATAATTATTGATAATACCCTATTTACATTTCCTTTAAAACAAGCATAAAACGCTGTATATATTATTTTTACACGTATAATGCTACAAATTTGATAGTTTTTGCATCATTTGTAGTATGTGAAATTTATGTTAAGACTCTATTTTTGGATTAACAATATTAAAATTAACTAAAAACATTATTAACAACTTTAAAACAATTTATAAGCATGAAATGAAAACAATTTATTTATTGAGTATCTCTTTTTTAAATCAAAAATTAAACAGTAAAATATGATTTGAGAAATCTAAATTAAGAAGAACTTATTATTTAGTGACTTTCGAAATTTAAGAGTATAAATAAACTATAGTCAATATTAATAAATAACAACTTTACATCCAGACAATTATTTAACTAAACAAAAAACCAATTAACTATGATGTTAAAAATAAAATTTGCAATAATCGCATTGCTAATAGTTAGCACTCAAAATGTGATGGCACAATCAAAGACCATACAAGGTGTGGTTACGGATCCTTCAGGAGTTCCCTTGCCTGGCGCCAGTATTAATGTACAAGGCTCAAAAAATAGCGCATCAACAGATTTTGATGGTAAATACTCTTTACAAGGAGTAAATGATACAGACAAAATAACATATTCATTTGTAGGTCTAACTTCACAAACAATTACCGTTGGTAATCAGAGTGTCATTAATATTAAACTAGCCGAATCCACACAAACCTTAAATGAAGTTGTAATAGCTTACGGTACACAAAAAAGAACTAAAGTAACCGGAGCAATTTCAACAGTAAGTTCAAAAGATATAGTAGCAGTGCCTATTACCAACGCTGAGTCTGCCTTACAAGGTAGAGCAGCGGGTGTTACAGTTATCAATGGTGCACCTGGTTCGAGCCCAACAGTTCAAATTCGTGGTATAGCTACAATGAATAATGATACTCCATTATATGTAGTTGATGGAGTTTTGGTGGGTAATTTATCAGGATTAAATCCAAGTGATATTGAATCCATGTCTGTTCTAAAAGATGCTTCCACAACTGCTTTATATGGTTCAAAAGCTTTTAATGGAGTAATTATGGTAACTACCAAAAAAGGAAAAAAAGGTCCTGGTCAGCTGAATTTTAGTTCTTATGTAGGTTTTCAAACGGTTACTAAGCGATATGATGTTCTAAATACGCAACAATATCTTAAGTATGCTAAAGATGCTTTTAACCAGGATTTAACGGCAAGAGCTGCTCAATTTGGTAATGTAAATACAAATTGGCAGGACGAAATTTTTCAGACTGGTTTGATGCAGGATTACAATTTGAGTTTCTCAAATGGTACGGAAAATTCAACAAGCCGTTATTCTGCAGGATATTTAAAGCAAGAAGGATCTATTATTGGAACGGGTTTCGAACGTTATTCTTTCAGGTCAAATAACACCCAAAACATTGGTAAATTGACTATCGGAAGCAGTATTGGAATATCCTTTAACAAAACAAATCCAGAGCGTGCTTCAGGAGGTAGAACATTATTAGAACACGCAATCAAAATGGCTCCCTATATCCCTGTTCACAATGCTAATAACTTAGGCGGATACGAAGGTGTAATTAAAGATATCGACGGCACAAATGATGCAGAAAACCCTGTACGTGTTGCAAATAATGGATATCAGGAGATCAATGGAACTTCTTTAATAGGAAATATATTTGCAGAATTGGAACTTTACAAAGGCTTGAAGTTTAGATCACAAGTTTCTTTAGATTATTATCAAAATAGAGACCATACATTTGTACCAGGTTTCTTTGAAGGTACAAACTTTCAAAATTATTCTTCAACTGCAGAAATTAACTCTCAAGGCCAAACCATTGTTTTTGATAATAGTTTAACATATAAAACTACTATTGCAGAGAAACATAATATTGAAGTTTTAGGTGTTATAACTAAAATTGAGAATAAAAGCCGTAATGTTACTGGTGGTAGCCGCAATTATATTTCCAATGACATTGATCAGTTAAGTATTACCGATCCAACTTTAACTTCGGCTAATTATGAGACAAATAATTTAGGCTATGTTGCCCGTATTAACTATGATTATAACGAAAAGTATTTATTTGCTGTTTCCGGACGTCGAGATGGTTCATCACGTTTTGGAGCTAATAAACGTTTTGGTAATTTCTATTCTGTTGCTTTAGGTTGGAATATAGCAAAAGAAAGTTTTATGGCAGGTTCTGTTTTCAGTACACTGAAGCTTAGAGGAACTATTGGTACAACGGGTAATGATAAAATTGAGGATTACAGATATGCTTCCGCATTAAATACAAATTATACATATCCATTTAATGGTCAGGCAGGTTTAGGTACTACTTCTGGAAGTGCTCCTAATCCAGATTTAAAATGGGAGTCCAAAAATGACAGAAATATAGGTTTAGATTTTGGATTATTTGATGAAAAATTTACGGGATCTATCGAATATTTTAACAATAAAAGTAGTGATATCCTTTTTGCTGTACCACTTGCTACTTCTACTGGTGCTCCGGGAGGAACTCAAATACAAAATATTGCCGATGTAAAAGTAACCGGTTTTGAAGTCTCATTAGGTTACAATGACAGACAAGGTGATTTTACCTGGTCTGCAGTAGCTAATCTGGGGACTAGTAAAAATGAAGTAACGGCTTTAGCTCCAGGTGTTACAAGTGTTTTAGGCGGACCTGTACCTCGTGCTGGTTTAGAGAATTTTTCAAGATTAGAAGTTGGTAAACCATTATTTTATTTTTATGGTTATGAAACCAACGGAATTTATCAAAACCAGGCAGAAGTTGCTGCTGCTCTTGGTAGCACTCAGACTGCTGTTCAACCAGGTGATATTCGATTTGTTGATCGTAATGGTGATCAGGTAATTAACTCAAGCGATAAAACAGATATTGGAAATCCATATCCAGATTTCACATACGGTTTGAATCTTACTGCTGGTTATAAAAATTTTGATTTCAACTGTTTTATATCAGGAGTTCAGGGTAATGATATTTTTAATGCAAATAAATTTGACTTAGAGAGTATGGATCGTCTGTTTGGAGCAAGTACTGATGTTATGGGGCGATCAATAATTACAGGCGGTATTCCTAATAGTAGTGGAGGTCCTGGAGCTCTTACAGGTGGTGTTGTTTCAAATCCATCAGCAACACTTCCAAAAGCTGTTGGTGTAAGTCAAAATGCAGGGTCTTCAAGTACGAGATACATTGAAGATGGTTCCTATACACGATTAAAAAACGTGACTATAGGATATACATTCTCCGGAGATGCATTTAGTAAGTATTTTTCAAAAGTACGATTTTATCTAAGTGGACAAAATTTAGTTACTATTACGAATTATTCTGGTTTAGATCCTGAAATAACACGTACAGATGGTAATGCAAATTCTGCTGGAATAGATTTAGGAAGATATCCACAACCTAAATCAGTAATTTTTGGTTTTGATGTTTCATTTTAATATTAAAATAATGAGAAAAATAAAATATACAGTTGTAGTATTGTCTGCAATTTTTACAATAAATTCATGTGACACTAAGGATTTAGAATTATCTAATCCAAATGCCTTACTACCTGAAACTTTCTTTAAAACAGAAGGCCAGATACAGTCATCTGTAAATGCAGCCTATGCCAATTTGCAAACCAGAGGACTTTACGCAAGACATATTTTCTTTGCTTTAGATCTAATGTCTGGAGAAAACCAAGGAAATGGTGGGTTAGAAGGTAATAAAAAACCTTTTGGGAATTTTAGTTTTGATGCAAGTAGTGATATTATTCAGTACTATTGGGATACCTGTTTTTTAGGAATATCGAAAGCCAATTTTGTGTTGGATAATGAAGAAAAGATTAATGCTTTACAAACTTCAATTATATCTGAAGAAAAAAAGAAAAAATTTTTAGCGGAAGCTCATTTTTTGAGAGCCTATTATTATTTTCTACTACTGCCACGTTTTGGTGATTTACCAATTTATACAGAACAGACTATTGTTGGTAAGGCCAGAAGTCCCAAAGCTGAAGTTTATAAATTGATAGAAGAGGATTTTGACTTTGCTTCAAAAAACTTATTAAGTAAAGACGTTGAACAAAAAGGAAGAGCTACTAAAGAGGCTGCCTTTGCTTATTTAGGAAAAGTACTTCTGTATCAAAAGAAATATGATGAAGCTTTAGCTGCTTTTAATAATGTTGCAGGATTTACATTAGAACCTAAAGGTCAATTTTATAATAATTTTATGGATGAAACAGAGCATGGTCCGGAATCCATTTTTGAGATTGAATATGATGAAACTTTAGGAGTAGGTGATAAATGGGGTAGTGACACTTCAGGTGAAGGGAAAGCTGAATCGACACTTAGAGGCCAGGAATATGGTAACTTAGATTGGTATAATGTCTGTCCAACGGATGATCTGTTAGATGAATATGAAGCTGGTGATCTTCGTTTCGGGGATACTTTTTATGTTCCAGGATCAAAATATAATAAAGGGGCAAATACTATGACGGCTGCAAATTTTGGTAATGGTACTAGAAGAGCAGGCTGGAAAAAATACCAAAATTACTATAAGAGAGTATCCGAATTACAACAATCGAGCATTAACTTTAAAGTTATGCGTTATTCAGATGTATTACTTATGAAAGCGGAATGTGAAAATCAAAGAACAGGAGGTTCACAAACAGCTGCTATAGCTTATATAAAAGAAGTTAGGGACAGAGCTGGTTTAATAACTAATATTCCAGCAACAAAGGATGATGTTTTTAAAGCCATTATTCACGAACGTAAGGTAGAATTAGCTGGAGAGCAAGTTCGTTTTGATGATCTTATAAGATGGGGTCTGGCAGGTACTGATCCGCTACTAAAAAGTAAAGGTTTTCAGGTTGGTAAAAGTGAATTATGGCCAATACCAAACAGAGAAACATCTTCTAATCCGAATATAAAACCAAGTGATAATAATCCTGGTTACTAAAAATTAAGTTAGTTTAGGTTGAGTTAGTATTTGAAAGCAGCGCATGTTAAGTGCGCTGTTTATTTACTTTCTACAGTTTATATAAAATAACTTAAGCCTATTTAAATAAAGTAATTAGTATACTGACAGTTTTATATGAAAAGAATTGCATCACTTTTTTTAATCGTAACATTGTTTTACAATGTTTTAGGATTTTATATCATGTTTGCTGAACAACAACAGCAAGTGTGGGTGAATGCTATGGAAAAAACTGACAACGCAAATTTTGAAATAATTGAAATTAAAATTAACCCCTATGCTTATGTTGTAGATTCTGGCTTTGAAGAAGTTAATGAAGACTTAGTAATCGAAAATAAGACCTACCATGTTTTTAAGAAAAGAATCCTAAACAATGTTTTAAAATTATATTGCCTAAAGAACTCTCACCGAGAGGTTTTGAGTAATGATTTAAAAAAAATTGTCGACAGTCAAATATTTGATACCGACTCAAATAAAGAAAATCCAAGTAAAAAATTGATAAAATCCTTTATTCAGGATTACATTCCTAATGATACAATTAATTTAGTAAGTACTACAACTAAATTAGTTTTTCCTGTTACTTTAAATTCATACAGTCCAAAAGAAGATCTTCTTTCCGGATATTTTACTACCAATTACCCTCCTCCAAATATGGTATAGTATTTCCTGGTGTTAAAATATAAATAGCCTTTTTAATCAATCATGCTCTTGCATTAAATCTTTAGTTTTTAACTTAAGACTGAATTGTTTATTTAAGATTTTGACATACAACACTCAATTAATTCTAATTGAAAGAAAACTATCAAAAAACCATATAAAACCACCAAAATGAAAATTCATAAATTACTATTTAAAGTACTATTATTTGGTACTTTAACTACATCCATATTTGCTCAAACCAAAGAGAGTAAAACTAAAATTAAAGAAACAACAGGAGAAAACAATATGGCCTATAAATGGTCAGAAATAGCAGTACTTGCCACTGGTAATGATACCGATAGATTTAAACCAAGACCAACAGTAACTTCTCGTTTTCTTGGATTGACATTTGTTGCTGTTTTTGATGCCTGGAGTCGTTATGATCAAAAAGCAATTCCTGTATATTTAAAAGATACAGAAAGAAGACCTAATAAAGAACAAACACTCAAAAATAAAGAGATTGCTATTAGTTATGCTGCCTATAATGCATTATGTGAATATTATTTTTCGGATAAAGATTTGTTTGTCGCTTTTATGGTCAAATTAGGCTTGGATCCTAATGATAAATCACTCGATCCTAAAACGCCTGTAGGAATAGGAAATTTAGCCGCAAAAGCTGTAATTGAAGCAAGAAAACATGATGGATCAAATCAATATGGAGAAGAAAATGGTTCGAATGGAACTCCCTATTTTAACTATGTAAACTATAATCCAGTCAATTCTCCAGATGAAATGATTGATGTAATTCATTGGCAGCCAAAATATTTTTCAGATGGAAAAGGCGGTAAGTTTGCGCCAGGCTGTGCCACTCCATTTTGGAACAAAGTAAAACCTGTAGGATTAAAATCTGGTGATCAGTTTCGCCCTATACCCCCACCTGCATTGGATTCAGAACAACTTAAAAATGAAGTTAAAGAACTACTTGATTTACAATATAATCTAACCAACGAACAAAAAGCATTGGTAGAATTTATGCGTGATGGTCCAAAATCAGTACAACAAGCCGGACATTGGTTAAAGTTTGCCCAGGATGTTTCCAGACGTGATAAGCATACTTTAGATCAGGATGTAAAAATGTTTTTCTATAATCAGGTAACTGCAATGGATTGTTTTATAGCGTGTTGGGATACAAAAATGTTTTATGATTTTGCCCGTCCTTATGCTTTAGTACATCATTATTATAAAGATCAGACTATAAAAGCCTGGGGGGGACCTGGTTTTGGAAATATAGAAATGAAAGGCCAAGATTGGAGACCTTACTCACCAGATATTTTTTTATGTCCCGCTTTTCCGGGTTATGTTTCCGGACATAGTACAATTAGTGGTGGTTGTGGTGAAGCATTAAAATTATGGACCGGAAGTGATACTTTTGGAGAATCTGCAATCTGTAGTACCCCAGGGTCAATGACAGAACCAAACAACATTGGAAAACCTGTTGTTCTAAAATTCCCAACCTTCACAGAAACAGCAAATATGGCGGGGATTTCCAGAGTAATGGGAGGCTATCATATCCAGGCAGATAATGTTGAAGGACTCAAGCTGGGCAGAAATGTGGCTCATGAAGTTTGGAAGTTTTATAATTTTCATATAGGAAACAAAAAATTCGATAAATAATAGCACGATTAACCAATCTAAAATGTTTTAATTATGAAAATTAAACAGTTAATATTGCTATCGATACTATCTATTTTGACACAGTCATGCGATTATTTTTCTAATCCTAATGACAAAATGGTTAACATTTTGGAGGCCAGGAATAGAATGTATAATGTTAGAAAAAATCCATTTGCTACAAACGCAGAGATCCTTTATTTTGATTCAATAATTAAAAATTCCTATGAGGGACATTTAAAATTATATAATGAAATAAATAAAGGAAATGCATTATTAAAACTCGGTAAAGAATCAGAAGCAGTCTCAATTATTGAAAGTGCAATCAAAAGACAAAAAGCAATTGATGGCAGAGATAACCCTCAGTCATTAATTTTTTTAGCAATTGCTTATATGAGACTGGCAGAAAAACAAAATTGCGTCAATTACCATAATCCGGAATCGTGTATTATTCCAATACAAAAAAGTGGAATTCATACTATACGTCAAGGTTCTCAAAAAGCAATTGAAATTTATAAAAAATTACTGGATATAAATCCTAATGATTATGAATCGAGATGGCTGCTGAATATTGCTTATATGACCATAGACGGATATCCCTTGAATGTTCCCAAACAGTGGCTGATACCTAATCTAAATAAAGATAATTCAGGATATACAATAAAACCTTTTATGGATGTTGCTGCAAATGTTGGCATAAAAACCAGGAATATGTCTGGTGGAGTTATTGTTGATGATTTCAACAATGATAATTATTTAGATATTGTGACCTCTGACTGGAGTCTGGATGGAGTCATGCATTATTATCAAAATGACCAAAAAGGGAAATATAGTGATTATTCCAAAGCATCTGAAATAGGGCGTTTCAAAGGAGGATTGAATATGATACAAGCTGATTATGACAATGATGGCGATACCGATATTTTTGTTTTGAGAGGTGCCTGGATGCGTAAATTCGGAAGACAGCCTAACTCGCTGTTACGTAACAATGGTGATGGATCTTTTACTGATGTAACTATTAAAAGTGGGTTGTATTCTGAATTTCCTACTCAGGCTGGTACGTGGAATGATTTTAACAATGACGGCTATTTAGACTTATTTATTGGTAACGAGTCATCACATGATGAATCCTACCCTTCTGAATTGTATTTGAATAATCAGGACGGAACATTTACCAATGTTGCCCATGCCGCTAAATGTGATATTGTCAGTTATATAAAAGGAGCAACATCAGCAGATTATGATAATGACGGCGATATTGATTTATTTCTTTCCGGAATGGATAAAAGGAAAATATTATTAAAAAATACAGGAATCAAAAATGGTATTCCACAATTTATAGATGCTACAGATCAGGCAGGTTTAGCAGGAATCAATGTAATGACTTTTCCAACATGGTTTTGGGATTATGATAATGATGGCTGGCAGGATATTTTTGTTTGTGGCTATCAATATGATGGTTCTATAGGAGGAGAATTTGCAATGGAAGCATTGAATATCCGTAATAATAGCAGCAAAATGTATTTGTATCACAATAATCATGATGGCACATTCTCAGATGTTTCTAAAGCATCAGGGCTAAATAAGACCGTATTTGCAATGGGTTCCAATTTTGGAGATATTGATAATGATGGTTTTTTGGACATGTACCTCGGAACAGGAAATCCAGATTATAAATCTCTAATTCCTAATAAATTATTTAGAAATATGGGTGACGGAAAATTTGCTGATGTTACTGTTTCCGGGCGGGTAGGGAATTTGCAAAAAGGTCATGGCGTAGCCCTGAATGATCTGGATAATGATGGAGATACAGATATTTTTATAGAAGTTGGAGGTGCTTATGCAGGAGATGCTTTCAGTAATTCCTTATACCTGAATCCTGGTCAAAACACTAATCGCTGGATAAAATTGCAATTAGAAGGTACAGACAGCAACCGTTCTGCTATTGGAACAAAAATAAAAGTCAGTTTCAGGGAAAATGGTGTTTCAAGATCTGTATACAGGATAGTAAATTCAGGTGGAAGTTTTGGGGCATCAGCCTTAAGAATGGAAATTGGAATTGGACAAGCGAGAATTATTGATCAAATTGAAATTACCTGGCAAAAAAACCAGAAGAAGCAAGTGTTTAAAAACATACAGCCAAATCAATACATTAAAATTACAGAGGGAGAAAAAAACTTTTCAAAAGTAAATATTAAAAAAACAGTTTTTCCAACTGCCGGAGCAAAATCCTCTATTTGTATTTGATACAGTAAATGGGAGTTTTAAACATTTAAGAGATAAATTTTATTATTATAAAAATGAAAAATACAAAAAAAATAAAAGTAGTTTTTTTTAGCCTGTTAAGCTTATTATTGCTTGTTAGCTGTTCTGATAGAGAATCAGATGAAGTTATATTTTCTTCTTTAGACCGTGCTGATACAGGAATTGATTTTAGCAATAATTTGACAGAAAATGATTCCCTGAATTACTTCACCTACAATTATATTTATTTGGGAGGAGGAGTTGCTACAGGTGATATTAATAATGATGGCCTGGTAGATATCTTCTTTACCGGAAATCAGGTATCAAATAAATTGTATTTAAACAAAGGGAATCTAAAATTTGAAGATATTACCAAAAAAGCAGGTGTTGGAGGCGATACGCGTTGGTACAATGGAGTAACTATGGCAGATGTAAACGGAGATGGTTTTTTAGATATTTATTGTAGTGTAAGCGGAAAGTTTGGTCCAAAAAACAATCAATTGTACATCAATAATGGTAATGGAACCTTTACAGAAAAAGCTAAAGAATACGGAATTGATGATATAGGAAATAGTGTTCAGGGCACCTTTTTTGATTATGATAAAGATGGTGATTTAGATTTATTTGTAGCCAACTACCCGCCTACAAAATTCAGCTCCGCAACCCGGGACTATGTACAGATGATGCTTCATGTCAAAGACAATGAAACAGGACATTTATACCGAAATGACGGCAATCATTTTGCTAATGTTACCGAAGAAGCAGGTGTAAAAGCTTATGGACTGTCATTAAGTGCAACAATTGGTGATTTAAACAATGACAGCTGGCCTGATATATATGTTTCAAATGATTTCAACTCACCCGATTTTATGTACATCAATAATCAGGATGGTACTTTTAAAGAAGTGGTAAAACAAGCAATGGCACATAACTCTTTCTACGGAATGGGTGTCGATATTTCTGATTTTAACAACGATGGAAATCTAGATGTTTTTCAGGTAGACATGGATGCTAAGGACAATCGCCGTAAAAAAGCGAATATGTCCAGTATGAATCCACAGCTTTTTTGGGACGTAGTTGATGCCGGTTTTAATTACCAATATATGCACAATTGCATGCAGCTCAACACAGGAGTAAATGAAAACGGAATTCCGCATTTTGGCAATGTATCCCGCATTACAGGAACCTCATCTACTGACTGGAGCTGGGGACCTTTATTTGCGGATTTTGATAATGACGGTAACAAAGATTTGTTTGTAAGTAACGGAACCCGAAGAGAAATTAATAATAATGATTTCTTTAATAAACTGGAAGCTTTAAATTTAAAACCAAAAGACTTACTTAAGAAAACGCAGGAAATTCCTTCTGAGAAAATTGATAATTTCATGTATCAAAATAAAGGAAATTTAAATTTTGAACAAGTAAATAAAAAATGGGGAATTGAATATAAAGGCTTTTCAAATGGTGTAGCCTATAGTGATTTAGATAACGATGGCGATTTAGATTTAGTAGTAAACAATATCGACGATTATGCCTCTGTTTTTGAAAATTCAAGTTCTAAAATCAATAATTACATCAAGGTAAATTTCAAAGGAAATTCAAAAAATACTTTTGGTTTGGGGAATCGTGTTTATATAAGGACAAAAAAAGGAACCCAAATGCAAGAGCTTACCCTAACAAGAGGATTTCAGTCATCAGTAGCTCCAGAATTGCATTTTGGTTTAGCAAAAGACAAAACAATCGACGAAGTAAAAGTAGTCTGGACTAATGGTAAGGTGCAAAAGTTATACAATGTTAAAGCGAACCAAACCTTAAACTTCAAAGAGCAGGATGCCACAGAAGAAACAGCATCGAAAACAATTGCTAAAAATGCTCTTTTTACAACAGAAAATGGAGTTTTTCCAGCTTTCAAACACGAAGAAAACAAATATGATGATTTTAAAGATCAAGTTTTGCTGCCTCATAAAATGTCTACTTTTGGACCTTGTATTATTGTAGGTGACCTAAATAAAGATGGGCTTGATGATTATTTTATTGGAGGTTCTTCTGGCTATACAGGAAAAATATTTTTACAAACTGCAAAAGGTTTTACAGAAAAAAATATTCAGGCGTTTGAGGAAGATAAATTTAGTGAAGATGCAGGGGCATCGATTTTTGACGCTGATAATGACGGCGATAATGACTTATACGTAGTGAGCGGTGGTTATGAATTTTTGATTAAAGATCCAAAATTACAAGACAGATTATACCTCAATAATGGAAAAGGAGATTTTACCAAAGCACCAAAAGGAGTTTTGCCAACAATGCTAACGAGTGGCTCAAAAGTATATCCAATTGACTATGATAAAGATGGAAAAAAAGATCTTTTGGTATTAGGAAGACAGGTTCCAGGACAATATCCTTCACCTGCCACGACTTATTTGTTGCGTAATATTAGTACTGCAGCTCAACCCAAATTTGAAATTTCTAAAAAGTCACCCAAAGAATTTATTAATTTAGGAATGTCTACAAGTGCTGTAATTACCGATTTTAATAATGATAAATTAGATGATATTATTGTCGTGGGCGAATGGATGCCAATACGTGTTTTTCAAAATACCAAATCAGGTTTCAAAGAAGTTACAAAAAACATGGGTCTTACTGATGATACTACCGGTTGGTGGTGGAGCATTCAGCAAGGCGATTTTGACAAGGATGGTGACATGGATTATATTGTTGGAAATAATGGTTTGAATTATAAATATCAGGCAACTCCAAATGAAACCTTTGATATTTTTGTAAAAGATTTTGATAATGACAAACACAAAGATATTGTGTTAAGTTACTATAATGATGGTAAGCAATATCCAGTACGTGGTCGTGGCTGTTCCTCTCAACAAATCCCAAATATCAAAAAGAAATTCAAGGACTACGAAAGTTTTTCACAAGCTACTTTGGTCGATGTATACACAGAAAAATCACTTAAAGAAGCCTTGCATTATAAAGTAAAATCTTTTGCAAGTATCTATCTGGAAAACAGAAATGGAAAATTTGTCATCCATAAACTACCTATTCAGGCACAAATTAGCTGTATCAATCAAATAGCCGTTGATGACTACGATAAGGATGGAAACCTTGATGCTTTAATTACAGGGAATATGTTTAATTCTGAAGTGGAAACACCAAGAAATGATGCCGGTCATGGTTTGTTTTTAAAAGGAAATGGTAAAGGTGCGTTCCTACCTGTCTCAGCAGTTAAAAGCGGATTCTTTACTCCCGGAGATGTTAAAAACATGGAAAAAATTAAAGTAAAAGACAAAAATTACTTTCTCGTAACCAATAACAATTCGTTTTTGCAAAGTATCAGAATTAATTAGGCTTCCTACAGACAGCTGTGATAGTTATTGTCTAGGACAAAATTGATTTGCTGATTTCATGTGAAATGGAATTTTAACTTTCAGATGTTAAGTTAATACAGTACTTACAAGATCAAAAAAGATCTTGTAAGGAATTGTTTTTAGATACTATAAATTAGTAATTCAATATTTGAAGACCCAGACTGTTTGAACAGGCAATTTTGAAATAATTCAAAAAACTATTTCAATTTAACCAAGAACCTTGTTTATAATATTCCATGTTTTTTCTAAAATTTTACCTGCGATATTATCTGCCATAATTTTTCTTTTGGAAATATGACCAATCAGGACTAATTCATTTAATGAATAGTAGTCTTTATAAACATTGGGCAATTTTATTGTAATGATTTTGTATAAACAAAATAAGACATCAATATTTTTTATGCTCATTAAAACAACTAAAATCATGAAAAAAATACCATCATTATATACTTCATTTATTTTTACAGCATTTATTTTAATCACTTTTCAAACAGAAAAAACCATTGCTCAGGGTTGTGTTGCCGTTCGGCAAATGGGTGGACTTTTTATGAATTCTGCCAGTTCTTATAATTTAGACAAAGGAGAATTTCAGGTAGGGGCAAATTACCGTTATTTTCATTCCTGGAGACACTTTGTTGGTAAGGAAGAACAATTAGAACGCCAGACTACAGGCGGTGGTCATGACGAAAATGGTGTGGAGAGAGGCAATGCCGTAAACATTTATTCACATGCGGTAGATTTTAATTTTTCATACGGAATAACCAACAGAATCCAGATCAATGCCACTTTGCCTTATGTAAATAATGAACGTTCTCAGGTTTTAAGGCAAGCAACTCCTGTAAAAGATACTCTTCGATACAGTGTTTACGCACAAGGTTTTGCAGATGCAAGACTAAGTGTTAACTACTGGTTTTTTGACCCAAAAACGGCTCATAAAGGCAATTTAATGCTAGGATTAGGAGTAAAATTAAACACTGGCAGCCATGATAAAATGGATGATGCACCACAAACAGATGGAACAACAAAAAGTGTGATAATGGATCAGGCTATTCAGCCAGGAGATGGCGGTGTTGGAATTTCAGTAGAGGCACAAATATTCAGGCAGTTAACGGGACGTTTGTACGGATTTGCAAACGGATATTATTTATTTAACCCTAAAGAATCAAATGGCACATTTAAATCGGCTCCAAAAGCAGGTTTAGAGGGTTATGAAATTTATGCCTGCCCAGACCAATATTTTGCAAGGGCCGGTGTATCTGCAGCAATAGACAAAAAAGAAAATTTTAATGTCTCGCTGGCCGGAAGAATTGAAGGCATCCCTGCTTATGATGCTTTTGGAGGACAGGTAGCTTATCGTCGCCCTGGATATGTTATAGCGATAGAATATGGTTTTTCTTATCATGTAGGAAAACATAATTTCAGCTTATTTATTCCCTATAATATCGTAAAAAACCGTATCCAGAGTGCTGCCGATATCGCCAGTCAGGATTTACAAAATTCTGTTATTACCGATCCAGCCAAAAAAGTTCATGTCCAAGGGGATGCTGCTTTCGCAGATTATTCTATCAATTTAGGATATTCTTACCGATTTACTTTAGGTAAAAAGATGAAAGTAACCATGCCATAATAACATATAGAAATGAAAACTACTTTTAAATTTTTCTATTTCTTATTAAGTAATAAAATAGGAACGCATGGTGTCAGCTTAATGCGCATTGCATTAGCGATAATTTACATTTGGTTTGGAATTCTGAAAATCTTCGGAGTCAGCCCGGCGGGCGATTTAGTAGAAAAAACCGTTTTTTGGTTTAAACCAGAATTTTTTATCCCAATACTTGGAGTTTGTGAAGTCTTTATTGGATTAGGGTTACTTGTTAGGAAATGGATTCCGGAAACAATTCTGCTGCTTTTATTGCACATGATAGCAACCCTCACTCCTATTTTTATGCTGCAATCCAGCTGTTTTGAGATCTTCCCTTACGAACCTACGCTGGCGGGTCAATACATTATTAAAAATCTTGTTTTGGTTGCGGGTGCACTTGTTATCTCCGGAAAATATAATGAGGATTATTATGCAGCAATGAATTTGGAAAAAGAGCAGGACAAATTCGGAGTAACTACGCAATCAGGTAATCATCAAATTTTAAACAAATAATGGGATGTTTCCAGAAAGTGTTGAGCATAGCTGCTACAATAAAAATACTGACTAACTACTGCCTAATTTAAATTTTAATATTAAAATCAATATTTATAATATGTTATTAGAAAAATATTTAAAATTACTGCTCAGTTTTTTCTTTTTGCTTAGTACACAGATCTATGCGCAACAGCAAAATTTGAAAGGGGTAATTGTAGATGCCAAAGACAATATGCCATTAATTGGCGCAACAGTTCTATCTGAAAATAAAGAAATTACTACTAATGAAGATGGAGAATTTGTTATTGAAAATCAAAAATTACCATTTACATTAAAACTGAGTTATATCGGATATACGACACAGGAAATTGTGGTACGCTCTTTTGATTTATTAACAGTAAAATTAATCAAAGATTCAAATCAATTAGATGAAGTCCTGATTTCGAGTGGCTATTTGTCTCAAAAAAAATCTGAATTTTCAGGTTCTGTATCCACAATTTCAGCTAAGCAATTACAAAACCGTCCTTCTACCAGTTTTGATCAGTTGTTAGGTGGTCAGGGAACAGGAATTGATGTAATTCAATCTACAAGTGTGTTAAACAATACGCCTGTTATTCGCGTTCGGGGTTTAAATACGATTACATCGGGACTTTTTCCTTTGATAGTCGTAGATGGTGTGGCTGTTTTTACCGGCTCATTGGGTGGATTTGTCGGCAATAATCCGCTTTCTGGGATTAATCCTAATGATATTGCCTCTGTTGATGTATTGAAAGATGCTTCTGCTTCCGCAATATATGGATCCAGAGCTGCGAATGGTGTTATGGTCATTACCACCAAAAAAGGTAAAAATGGCAAAACTAAATTCAATTACAACAGCTGGTTCAGCCGAAGTACTCCTTATAATTTGCCTAAATTATTGAATGCCGAAGATTATACCATGATTAAAAATGAAGCCTTGGTTAATGCAGGCAAAGCTCCCGGTTTTTTCCTTTCTAAAAATGCTGATGGAAGTACCGTAGATACAAATTGGTATGATGTGGCTTACGAACCGGGCTTTTCGAGCAATCATAACATTAATGTTTCCGGAGGCAATGAAACGACTCAATATTATTTTTCAGCAGACTATACCAATCAAAATAGCTTTATAAAAAACAACACGTTTCAAAATTACATGACACGATTAAACCTCAGTCATGACGTCAACAATTTTATTAGGGTTGGTGTTAATGTTTCTTACAGCAGGGCAAAAAACGTAGGTCCAAATACAGGTGCTGTAGCAGGTAATACGTTGTCTTCATCAACTTATAACACAGAGTATATTACCAATGAACCTTTAGGAAGAATGACGTATGTCTTACCTCCAAATGTACCGGTTTACAATCCTGATGGTTCGTATAGTATCCAAAACGGAATAAGTGTGGGCTATGGTGCCAATATTCCGTCTATTATCGGTACAATTAATGCTTACAATTTAGCAATGGTTCAGGAGCTTGATCTGACTACTTCAATTAGTAAATCGCTTTTAGGGAATATATATGGAGAGTTTGATATCACTAAAAAAATAACTTTCAGAACCAGTTTTGGATTGAATACTATTGGATTGGAAAACAAATTATTTTTAAATCCAATTCACGGAGGAGGAGCATCCTACAACGGTGTAGCAACCAATATAGCAACCGATTTATCAAGAACAGATTGGGCGAATACCATTACGTACAAAGATTCTTTTAATGAAAATCACAATTTCATGATCCTTGTAGGTTATGAAAGAATTAAAACAGCTATAGAGAGTTGGGGAGCTTCACAAAGTAATATTACCGACACTTATTATAAAAATTACCAGGGAAGTTACGCTAATATTTCGCCTATTGGCAATGACCTTTCAGAAAATGCTTTACTCTCTTATTTTACCAACTTAAACTACAATTTTAAAAACAAATATTTCCTGACTTTAAATTATAGAATTGATGGTTTATCGGCTTTATCCGAAGGAAACAAATACGGTAATTTTGGAGGTGGTTCTGTTAGCTGGAATCTTCTGGAAGAATCCTTTTTTAAAGATTCAAAATTAAGCGGCTTTCTGAATAACTTAAAACTTAGGGCCAGTTATGGTATTGTTGGAAATAGCGAAATAGGAAACTATCCTGCTATCGGAATCTATAATTCATCTACTTATGGTGGTGCACCAACCTTAGGATACTCTCAAACTGCCAATCCTGATCTAAAATGGGAAACAAGTTCAAAACTCGATTTAGGACTGAATTTCGCCATGCTAAACAATCGCATTTCCGTTGAGTTTGATTATTACAATAACAAAATCAGGGATTTGATTCTAAAAACACCTCAATCCCTTTCCGCAGGAATTCCGAATAGTTATATCAACGAAAATGTGGGCGGGATGTACAATACAGGCTTTGAAATAGGGATTAACGCACTCGCTGTTACTGCCAGAAATTTCAATTGGAATGTGAATTTGAACCTTTCCACACTTAAAAATAAGGTGACTTCATTAGCAAGCGATGTATTTGTGCCAAGTGTATTTGGAGTACAAAATATGACCAGAGTAGGCTATTCTATCGGATCTGTTTTTGCGGTGCCTAACAAAGGTGTAAATCCGGAAAACGGTCAGATGGTTTTTATCAACAGCGAAGGCAAAGAAGTGCAGTACAATCATATTGGATCTCCAAAATGGACCTATCTGGATGGCAGTGCTGCTCCGGCCATAGACAATTACAAAGATGGTGTCATGCAAGGACCTTCATTACCAAAATTTTTTGGAGGATTAAACAACACTTTCAATTATAAGAATTTTGTTTTAGCTGTAAACCTGACTTTTGCACAGGGAAATAAACTTTATAATGGAACACGCGCCACCAATTCAGATCAGCGTTATTTTAACAATGGTGAATTTATAAAAAACAGATGGACAACACCCGGCCAAAAAACAGACATTCAAAAGTTGTATTATGGTGATAATGTTTCGGCAGGTTTTTCATTTTCAAGCACTTCAAAAGTAGAAGACGGTTCTTTCGTAAAACTTAAGAATATGTCCTTAGGATATAATGTGCCTCTGGAAGTTTCCTTTCTGAAAAATACATTCAGCTCCATTTATGTGTATTTACAAGGCAATAATCTGTACACTTTTACCAAATACAGAGGTTCTGACCCCGAAGTTTCTATCAATGGAAACTCTATTAATTCAGGAAAAGATCAAAATGTTCCTCCCAACGCTCAGGTGCATACTCTGGGGTTGAATATTGGATTTTAATTAAAACAAACACGATGAAAAAATATATTTTAATAAGCTGTTTTATTCTGATGTTTACGACAGCTTGCAACGACGATTTATTAGACACGAAGCCTGAAACCAGTATTCCGGAATCAATAGCATTTAGCACTCCGGCTAAGATTTTGGCTCAGACCAATAATTTATACAAGCAGTTACAAAATCAAAGTTTTTATGGTGGCCGATTCATTGTTTTTAATGAACAGCGAGCAGATCAATTTGGTCAGAACGACGGAAATGCAGCAACAGGTTCTGCAGTATGGAATCAAAATGTGGCCTCAACAAATGATTTTGTAAACAATGTATGGGCAGTCGGATATGCTGCAATTAATGCTTCAAATATTCTTATCAGCAAAATGAATGAAACTACTGTTATTTCAAAAGAGCTGGCCAAGAACTACATTGCCGAAGCCAAATTTATTCGTGCCTTTTGTTATTTTAGTTTGATTCAAACCTATGCTAAACCTTACAATCAGGACAAAAATTCTTTAGGCCTTCCTTTGCGATTAACACCAATTACGACTTCGGGACATAATGATTTGGCGCGAAGTTCTATAGAAATGGTGTACACGCAAATTCTGAAAGATTTAGATGAAGCAGAAATAGATTTACCTGTTAGTTATTCAACACCTTTGCTCAATACTTCCAGGGCTAAAAAGTGTACTGCAATTGCATTAAAAACAAGGGTTTTATTAGTTCAGAACAATTTTGAGAAAGTAATTACAGAATCTAAAAAAATCGTTTCTTCTACCCTTCCTTTTCAATATACAGAAGGAAATTTAACCCAAAAATTAGAACCTAATTATACTAGTATTTTTGGTGGAAGTTATACAGGAACTGAAGCAATTTTTTCTATCCCTTTTGCTAATTCTACTACTGAAACACCTTCCGCACAATATTCTTTGGCGTATAATTATTTAGCACAACCTATTATTTTTTTAGCAACTGAAGGTATTGTTAGCGATCCCGCATTTAATTCGGCTACTGATGCACGTTCCAGCCTTATTGGTAAAAGTGCAGCCAATCAAAAAGTATTGAAAAAATTTAGTATCACAACAGCACCTTTTAGAGATTATGTGCCTGTAATTCGCTATGCTGAAATATTATTAAATTATGCAGAAGCAGCTGCTTATACTGACGATTTAGTAACATCAATGGCTTTACTGAAAGCGGTAAGAAATCGTTCAGACCCGAATTATGTTTTCCCAGCAAATGAAATTGCAACAAAAGAGGCTATGATTGCGACCATACAAAAAGAAAGAGATATTGAACTTTTAGGCGAAGGTTTCCGCCTGATGGATTTGCAAAGAAAAGTACAAACCTTACCTGCAAAAAAGGGATCGATCGGTACAGCTCCTTTGGTGTTGCCAACCAGCAGTAATTATATCTGGCCAATACCAAGTGGGGAAATCTCAGTAAATAAACTAATGGAACCAAATCCTTAAAAACAGACAAGTAATTTGAGTTGTATTATTATTTAGGCGTCACTTCGAGTGTTTTGGGCTAAAATATTTTGTGCTAAAACGATATTTTAATAACCAAAAATCTATCGAGAA
Source organism: Flavobacterium salmonis (assembly GCF_903819435.1). Taxonomy (GTDB): domain Bacteria; phylum Bacteroidota; class Bacteroidia; order Flavobacteriales; family Flavobacteriaceae; genus Flavobacterium; species Flavobacterium chungangense. The sequence continues at coordinate 42,958 of NZ_CAIJDP010000052.1, forward strand.
GTTTCGTTTTGCAAAAGTTCTCGATACTATTTTATAAAAATGATCTCGCTATCTTATAAAATCACTCGAAATGACGATAAAAAATGAATGATCCATAATTATTATTAATCGAACTCAGATAAATAGTCATTTGAAATTAAGCTGAATTTTTATACTAAATAATAACCTGTTGGGTGTAGTTATTAAAAACGTCAGTTCGAGTGTTTTTTTGTGCAGAGAAACGGAACAAAAAATATATCGAGAACCGTTTTAATAATAATTTTTCTGTTCCCGATACAATCTTCTATCGAAAATCACTCGAACTGACGAAAAATTATTATCAAAAACTAATTACACCCAACGGATTAAATAATAAGTGTGATGCATTTTTATTACAGTTTAAAAAATTAGCTTTTTTTCATTCAAGTCTGCTTCATTTATTATATAAAATGCTCGATTTGTATCACTCCTTATGTCCTCTATTCCTCTATTTTTGAAAACTTTTAATTGGGATTATTTTACCCATTTATCATAAAAACCCAAATTATTTAATTTAACCAAAAGGTTTTCTAAAACATATAAAATGAGATTACGATTTATGGCTATTGTTTTGTTTTCAGTATTTTTTCAAAGCTCTTTTTCACAAACAGATGCTGTGACCGAAAAAAGAATCCAACAGTTAATTAAAAAAATGACTTTGAAGGAAAAAGTCGGTATGCTGCATGGGAATTCTAAATTTTACACTTCAGAAGTAAAACATCTCGGAATTCCGGAATGGGCCTTATCTGATGGTCCACACGGAGTCAGAGCAGAAATGAATCGTCATAATTGGCAATATGCCGGACAAACGGATGATGCTTCGACCAGTTTTCCTCCTGGAACAGCAATGGCTGCAAGTTGGAATCTGGAACTGTCTAAACAGCGTGGAATCGTTTTAGGCGAAGAAGCACGCTTTCGCAAAAAAGACGTTTTGCTCGGACCAGGAATCAATATTATTCGTTCTCCACTTTGCGGAAGAAATTTTGAATATTTAAGCGAAGATCCATTTCTTATTTCGCAGCTTTCAATCAATTATATTAAGGCTTTGCAAACGCAGGATGTCGCGGCTTGTGTGAAACATTTTGTAGCCAACAATCAGGAAGAAAACCGTTTTGTTGTTGATGTCACTATGAGCGAACGCGCTTTACGCGAAATTTATTTGCCGGGTTTTAAAGCTTCAATTGTAGATGCCGGAGTATTAGGCATTATGGGGGCTTATAATAAATTCAGAGGTTCGTATTGCACTGAAAACGATTATTTGGGGCGAACACTTTTACGTGATGAATTTAAATTTAAAGGCGTTTACATGTCGGATTGGGATGCTGTTCACAGTACTGAAAAAGCGGCTTTGGCTGGTTTAGATTTAGAAATGGGAACTGAAAAAGAAAATTATAATGACTGGTATTTCGCAGATCCTTTGATTAAAGCAGTACAGGAAGGACGCATCAAAGAAAGCGTTGTTAACGAAAAAGTGGCGAACATTTTAAGAGTCATGATTAAAACGAAAGTTTTAGATCCTAAAACGCGCGTAACAGGCTCTATAAATACAAAAGAACACCAGCTGGCTGCCTATCGTTCTGCTGTCGAAGCTGCTGTTTTATTGAAAAATGAGCGTTCAATTTTACCCTTAAATATGAGTGCGATAAAATCAGTAGCAATTATTGGTGATAATGCAACGCGTACACATTGCGGCGGAGGATTTAGCTCAGAAATCAAAGCTTTGTATGAGGTAACACCACTTCAGGCGATGACCACTAAATACGGAAAATCAATGCAGATCAATTTTGCACAAGGATATGAAAAGCAATCCCATGTTGTGGAAAGAAGCAGCGACGGTCAATTAAACACGGATAAAGTAGATTGGAAATTAATCGAAGAAGCTGTAGCTCAAGCCAAAAAATCCGATGTCGCGATTGTTTTTGCAGGCTTAAACCATGATTTCGATTCAGAATCATTTGACAGATTGCACATGCGTTTGCCTTACGGACAGGAAACTTTAATTCAGGAAGTAGCGAAAGCAAATCCTAAAACGATTGTCGTAATTATTGCCGGTTCTCCACTTGAATTAGCGGGTATTGAATCTCGCGTTTCTGCCTTAGTGTGGGGATGGTATGGCGGAATGGAAGCTGGTAATGCCATTGTTGATGTGTTGAGTGGCAAAGAATTTCCATCGGGAAAATTACCTTTTACTATTCCGGTTACTTTAAGCCAATCTCCGGCACATGCTTTAGGTGCCTATCCCGGGCATGATTTGAAGGTCAATTATGAGGAAGATATTTTGGTAGGTTATCGTTGGTTTGACACTAAAGGAATTGATCCTCAATATCCTTTTGGTTATGGTTTGTCTTATACTTCTTTTGAAATCTCAAATGTTGCATCTGACAAAAAAGTCTACGGTATCAATGATGAAATAACAGTAAAATTCAATATTAAAAACACAGGCAGAACCACTGGTGCAGAAGTAGTTCAATTGTATGCAGGCCAAACGAATCCTTCTGTTTTGAGGCCTAAAAAAGAATTAAAAGCATTTGATAAAATATTCCTCTCACCGGGAGAACAAAAGACGATTGATTTAAAAATAAAAGTAAAAGACCTGGCTTTTTACGATGAAAAAACTTCTGGTTGGAAAATTGAACCGGGTGAATTTGTACTTTATACGGCTACATCAGCCAAAAATATCGTGAGTAGTTTTCCTGTTACTGTGAAGTAAAAAACTTCTTAATAATGAAAAAAGTTGCCGAAATGGCAACTTTTTTCATTAAACCTTGTTATTGATGGCCTGACAAAAATTTTTGATGTCCTCTTTCAAAAAAAATTACAATTAATTCAAAAGCAGTACTCCTCCATTACGAGGAATTATTATTTCAGCCTCCTGGTTCTTTTTAAGTTTTATTGTTTTTACTTTTCCATTTAATTGTTCATCATCATGATAATAAATTAACGATGATCCTGAAACAAACATTGGCAGTTTTATCTTAAGTTTTAGAATTTCTTTTTGGGCATTCACACCCGCTATATACCACTTGGTTCCTTTTCGGCGGGCAAGTACAACGTATTTACCAGGAAATCCATCTAAAAAACGAACTTCATCCCAAGTTGTGGGTACTTCTTTCATAAAATTTATTGCCCAGTCCGGAGCATCAGTCAAATTATTTGGTGCTAATGCAAAATGCTGTACCCCGCTTTGAAAAAGTACTGCTGCTGCTAAAGCAAACACATCAGAAGTAATTCGTTTTGAGCCTTTATTGGGAATATTATCACTGTTGTAAAATTTATTTAAGGCACTTCCCCCAAAATCCATACTTCCTACTGTATTTCGAATAAAAGTATGTATTGAGGCATTCATTGCTTCATTGTCACAGCTTCCTTGTCCAAAATGTAAATTTTCGCTGGCTAAAACCGCCTCACTAGCTGCGAAGTTTGGATACATACGCTCCCAGCCTCTTGGTAATGTACAGCCATGAAAAATAACCATTATACCAAAATCATTAGCATCTGTCAGGATATCTTCATATAATTTCATGGTTACTTGTTTGTCTCCTCCAAAAAAATCTACTTTAATTCCTTTTACGCCAATACTTTTCATCCAGGCCATTTCTTTACGACGGATTGTCGAATTGTCCATCATACCTCTCGGTCCCTGGGGAGCATCATTCCAATACCCGTTCGAATTATACCATAAATACAAACCAACACCTTTTCCTGCACCATATTTAGCCAGTTCCGCGATTTTATCCTTTCCTATCTGAGTATCCCAAAGGGCATCAATTAAGATCGTTTCATATCCCATTGCTGCACTAAAATCAATGTATTGTTTCTGTACCGGAAAAGTAGTGTTACTATCCATTTTCATTATCCAGCTCCAGGAACCTTTGGTATATTGGTATTCTTTAGAAGCCTGGTATTTTGGTTTAACCAAATCAAACGGAATTGTGGTTTCTACAATAGGTGCCAGTGTTTCTCCAATTGTAATAGTGCGCCAGGGAGTTTCCCCAATAAGCGGTATTCCTGGGGCAGTTGTTCCGTTTCCATTATTTTCTCCTGCCATTGGAAATCCTACAGTATATAATCCTTTATCATGTCCAATTAGTCTGCTTGCGCAATAACCGCTGTCAACTCCTGTTTCGGATATTAAAACCCATCCAGTATTATTTACTTTAAAAAGACATGGAAATGTATATCCTTCACCCATGCCGTTTTTTCCCATTGGGGCATCTAATGTGTATGATGTTTCATAACTTGGTGCAGTTCTGGCGTACCCTGTCATTGGCTTACTTTGCGGACAAAGAAAGGTAGTGGTTCCTTCAGGCAGTATAAAACCGGAGGCTTCTTCCTGCACCACACAAGAGCGGGCTTCCTTTTGCGGATATACCTTATATTTAAAAGCTACATTATTATTGCTTACTCTAAATACCACATCTATAGCAGCTTTACTATCTTTACTGAAAGACAATATGGCTTCATTAGCCTCATAATGAACATCACTCTGCTTTATATTAGGCAGCTTATAAATTTCATCAATTTTATTTTGTCCAACATCAGCTTTTAAAATTAATCCTGTTGTAAAATCACCAACATTGGTTTTCAATCCCAGTGGAGAATTTTCTAAGAAAGTTTTTTTATTATATGAAATACTATACAAAGGCATTCCATTCGAGATAAAAACAGAAACCTTAAGTTTTCCATCAGGGCTTTGTACAACTGACTGTGCGCTTAATTTAAAAAAACTAAACAGACATAAACATAAAACATACTTAAAACTCATAACACACTATAGATTAATTACTTTATTTTTTTTTGTAACGGAAATCGAAAGAATAATTATCCTGAATTAACTTTATAATTTAAAACAACAGTTATTGTAACAAACAATTTTAATTTATTGAACAGATACCTTAGTCATTTTTAAATCTTTAGCTTCTGAACTTGTTCCATAATATACCTCATATTCACCAGAAGTTACATTCATTCCTCTACTGTTAGAATCATAAAATTCAAATGAAGAAGCCGGTAAATCGATTGTTACATTTTGACTTTCGCCTGCTTTTAAATGGATTCGTTTAAAACCTTTCAATGTTTTTAAAGGACCGTCTGTATCCTTTACCTTTCGAACATAAACCTGAACAATCTCTGTTCCTTCGCGTTTACTACTATTTTTTATTAGGAAGCTTAATTGTGTATTTTCATTCGGTTTTATCTTAGTCTTACTCAGGTTTGCTGTACCAATATTGAATTTAGAGTAGCTTAAGCCAAAACCAAACGGGAATAAAACATCAGTTGTGTATCTGTAAGTACGGCCTTTCATCGAATAATCTTCAAAGTCACCTAATATATCTGAATTTTTATAAAATGAAACAGGCAGTTTCCCCGCAGGGTTGTAATCCCCAAAAAGAACATCAGCAACAGCCTGACCTCCGGATTCACCTGGATACCATGCCTGTAAAATAGCATCGCAGCTTGTTGTTTCTGGTGCAAAAGCTATTGCAGAGCCGGAGCAGTTTACAAAAACTACTTTTTTGCCTGCAGCTTTAAGCTCTTGCAGACATTTTCTCTGAACAGCAGGAAGCTCGATATTTGTTCGGTCTCCTCCTTTAAAACCTGGATAAGAAACAGGCATTTCTTCTCCTTCAAGCAAAGTAGAAAGCCCTCCCACAAAAATTACGGTATCGATGCCTTTTAATTTTTGAATTAATCCTCCGAAATCAATATCATATTCTTTTCCAAAATCGAATTCAAGATTTGCCTGCCAATTGTTTGACTGGGCGTAAAGAATTTCGATTTTATATTTTTTACCCGCTTCAACCGGAAATGGAATATTACCCGGAACAGTGCGCCAGTTGGTATATTTTGCTATTGATTTACCATCAACTAACAATTCAAAAGCTCCTGTAGCTCCGGTTTTAAAAACAAGAGTATCATTTGCTTTCGCTGAAAATTCTGTCTCATATTTTGCCGAAAACCCTTCTAATTTGATCCCTGAAGCAAATTCATGCTGACCGGCAGTAGTCATTTTTATAGGATTTAAAATCTGCTGGGATATTACACTCTTCCCTTCTCTATTCGGATTGTTCCAATAGGTCGCTTTCATTCCTTTTTTTCCTTCAAATGAAATCTGGTCAAAATAAGTTTGATTTACCTTATCTTCAACTAAATCACAGGCTTTATCATACACTATTTTATTTGCCGTAACTTTTGATTCTATTCCGCTCTTAATGGTAATTGTTTTGACAGGAGTTCCATTATAATTTCCCCATAACATCGGTTCATTATCAGCGTTCGGACCTACAACTGCGATTTTGCTTGTCGTTTTATTTAAAGGAAGAATGTTGTTCTTATTTTGCAAAAGTGTCATTGACTTTTGAGCCATTTCAAGTGCTAACTGTTGATGTTCTTTATTATTAAGCACAGAAGCCGGAATTTGAGCCCAGGGCACTATTGCATCATCATCCATTTCGCCTAAGTCAAAACGGCCAACTAACACACGAAGCAGACTTTTATCAATATCGGCTTCTTTTATTAAATCTTTCTCAACCGCTTCAGGCAAATTTTTAAATGGATATTTTTCCCACACACATTCAACATCTGTTCCGGCAAGTACCGCCTTAGAAGCTGCATGTGTTGCATCTGACGAGACTTTATGAGTCGTATAAAAATCGGTTACAGCTCCGCAATCTGAAACCACCAGATATTTAAATCCCCATTCATCACGAAGGATACGCTGCAGTAAACGGGTATTGCTGCAACAAGGTTCATCGTCTAAACGCTGATAGGCACACATTACCTGACGTACATCAGCATCTTGTACTAATGATTTAAAGGCTGGCAGATAGGTTTCATATAATTCTCGTGGATTTACATTATTTAAATTTAATTCGTGCCTGCTCCATTCAGGTCCGGAATGAACAGCAAAATGTTTGGCACAGGCTAAAAGCTTACGGTATTTAGCATCTGCAGGACCTTGCAGTCCCTTAACTACTGAAACTCCCATTCGCGAAGTAAGATATGGATCTTCTCCATAGGTTTCCTGACCGCGACCCCAGCGTGGATCTCTAAAAATATTGACGTTCGGCGTCCAGACAGAAAGACTCAAAAACCGTTTATTCTCATTACCATTCTGAATCCATTGGTTATATTTTGCACGGGCTTCATCAGAAACAGCATTAAAAACATTATAGACTAACTGATCGTCAAACGAGGCTGCCATACCAATTGGCTCTGGAAAAACAGTAACATTATCGTTATTTGCATAGCCATGTAAAGCCTCACTCCACCAATTGAATTTTTTAATTCCAAGTCTCGGAATGGGATCACTCTGATCACACATTAACGCTGCCTTTTCTTCAAGGGTTAATCTTGAAATTAAATCTTTTGCCCGTTCTGTTGAACTAAGAGACGGATTCTTAAAAGGATATTGCTGTGCGTTTACACTAAAAACAGCAACTAAACTTATGATGAACACAGAACTAACTTTCATGATTTCTGAATTATATAATGAATATTTTGTGACGCTAATCGACTAATTATTTTTTAAAATTTGATCTTGAATATGGAAATAATCAAAATCAACAAAACCTCCGGTTTTTTTTGTTGCATAATTGAACAATCCAAATCGATATCCCATAAAATGCGGAAGTGTATATGGCAGTTTTATTTTTTTTCCAATACTCATCCATTTTTTGCCATCTAAACTGTAAAAAAAAATGCCTTCATCTGCCTTGTCTTTAAAGTTACATTCTGCCCTGAAATAAATTTTATCCTGCTTTAACGGAACACTTTCTATTTCGATTGGAAGATCTTTAACCGTAGCAATCATTACTATTTTCTTAGCATTTTTTTCGGCTTTTACGCCAATCAATCCGTATTCTTTTTGCAATAAAGAAAGTCCTGCAAAATCACCTTCTTTCATTTTAGAAACCTCAACCAGAATAGTTCCTGAACTTTGAGGGCCAAAAGTTCTTTGCGTCAACGTATTTTTTGCCTGAACAAAACTGCTGTCGATTCTGCCGGTTTTTAATCTTAAAAAACCTTTTCTTTCTTTTACCGACCAAAGTGCATGATCTGGATTGTGATTCCATTGCCAGACTAATGACAAATCAGGATCATTCTTTTTTCTGGTAAAATCATCTGAGTTTACAATTCCGGGAATCAAACTTTTGCTTGCCGGTAAATCGAGATTTTGTGGCACTGTATTATTTTCACCTAAAATTGGCCAGCCGTCTTCCCACTTAACCGGTACGAAATAAGGAATTCGTCCTACACCGCCAAAATCCCTGAACAGATAGGAGAACCATTTCCCGTCAGGAGTATCGATAAGTCCGCCCTGCGCCACGCCTAAATCCTGCAATCCTACTTTTCCTTCCCACGGACCTGAAATCTTATCGGCTCTGTGTATAATTACGGTGCGAATTCCGTCTTTTGGCCAGACGATATTAAACAGATAATATTTTCCTTTGATTTTAAAAAGCTGCGAACCTTCAGATTGCAACATAATATTTATTCCTGCGGGCGCACTTGCATTTTCTATTAAAATCTTTTTTGTTTCTTCTTTTACAGCTGATAATTCTGAATTTAATTCTATACTCTGCAATTTTCCTGCTCCCCAAATCATATACACTTTTCCGTCATCATCAAAAAAGATAGAATGATCGTGATAGGATGTATTTAAAATGTTTCGTTTCCAAGGGCCTTTTTCGATATTTTTTGTAGAAAAAATATAGGTTTTACCAGTCGTTCCGGAAAAAGTGCTGACATAGTACATCCCATTATGATAATTCAGACTGCTCGCCCAGGAACCTCTTCCGTAATCATTTTTTCCATTATACAGATTTAATTTATCGATATCATCTTCTAATGTTTGATACGCATAATTAACTATTTTCCAATTTACTAAGTCGGTAGATTTCATAATAGGAACACCGGGATTCATGTGCATTGTCGTGCTGCTCATGTAATAGATATCGTTTACACGAATGATGGACATATCAGGAACATCGGCAAAAATTACTGGATTCTGAGCCTTTTTTTGTGCATAATTAATAGACCAATTCACAAGCAGAAGAAGACTAAAAAAAGTATTTCTAATTTTCATTTTATTTGGTATCATTTTCTAATCTTTTAAAATTCTGAATTGATGAAACTTTGGACTATTACTCCCTTCATTAGATTTTATTGTAATGTTTACAATGTCTATTTTCAACATTAATCGGATGGTTTTATTAGCCTAAGAAATAATCAGTATAAAAATATTACTGCGGTCCTGCCTTAAATTACCATTAATTTAAAAGACCGTGCAACTCTTTCCTTAGCCTGAAATCTAATCTTATTTTTTTACAAATTTTCTGCTTATTTTAGATTTATCGTTTGTTCCATTAATAAAATAAACTCCGGCTGGCAGTGATTCTATTCTTATTCTGGTACTGCCGTTTTTCAAAGTGCCTGAATGCATTAAAGTCCCCTGAACATTAAAAATTTTATAATCAAAGTCAGAAGTCATCTTATCTACAAAAATTTCGTCCAACGCTGGATTTGGATATAATTTGAAACTAACTTCATCCAATTCATTTTGATCCGTGCCTAATGTGGTAAATTCCAACGGAAGCACAGTAGCGTTATATCCGCTTTTTTCACTTAAGTAAAAACGGAATGATGAAATTAAGGGTTCACTTCCTACAGTTACAGGATAAAATGCAGTAACATTATTTACTGTCTTCAATGTGTAGCTTCCTGCCGGAGCTTTCATACCAATGTAAACCGGATTCATCTGATCAACAGTTAAGGCTTTTGGTGTTGAAACATTTCCGGTACCGCTAAAAACAAATGTACCTGTGCCACTCAATAAAACAGGGGTATTGGCCGGAATTACACCTTCAATTTTATTACAAATTATTTTAGTTGATGAAGGCAGCATCGTATACGCTGTTACACCTTGAGGTATACTCGCTTCATACGGAAGAACCAAAACATCATAACCTGCAATAGTTTTGGTAAAAGACGCAGCTAAAGCTGAAAAACCGAAAGGAACATTAAAATCTCCTCCCTGATCCATAAGATTTAGATTGTTACACGTTGTTCCTGATATTACATTGTCGGCAGTGTTATTGGCCGTTACATAAAAAATACTGTTTTTATTTGCTGATTTGGCATGCCAATCCTGAGAGGAACTGATACCAGTCGTGTTTCTAAAATCTAATGATACATAATTGGTGCTTTGCAGAGCATCCATCAAAAGGCTGTCATCATCTGAATATATTCCTCCAAATTCGGCCGCTTTTTCGTCAGCAATATTAAAATACACATCACCCAAATTTAAAGTAAGTACTGAACTGTAATTAGAATTTCGCAAGCCAATGATTCCGGTACATCCATCTGTAAGAACGGATTTAGAAATATCAAATGTCAAATCAAATTCAACCCCGGTAGGAAAATTAAATTTTCCATAATTTTTAGATTTTACCTGCCCATTGTCATTGATATAATACAGTGTTGTATTATCAGTATTAGCCTGATTTGCAGTGGTAAAACTTTTAACATGCATTATAAATTTATTGTAACGGTTATCTAATTTCAAATATCCATTAGCACCGTCCATATTGGTACTTATCAGAGGATTTGCGTTTGCAAATGTCACTGTTTTGCCGCTAATCTGGTATGTTGTTCCAAATGCAGGATTTGTAACAGACTGGTTTTCAATTTTAGCATAATGAACTTCTTTACTGGTCATTTGAGAGGGCACCCTTTCCTTGCTTTTTTCAAATATCAAAGTAATAAAACTGGAAGGGTCAATACTCACTACCGGACGAAATGTTTCAGTAAAACTAATCGCAGTGTTTTGCATATCAATACTCTGATTGGTAATTGTTTTAGTCCCTTTTACAGAATAAAATGGCAAATCTACAGTAAGATTATAGGTGTTTTGTGATGGATTAATTATGGTAAGAACAATTTTATCACCAGCATCATTTATGTACGAAGATCCTTTAAGCTGTGCAGTTGCATCACTCCAAGTTGATTCTATACGTGTTGTACCTGTAGTGAATTTAGCATATTGCGAAAGTATATGCCCTCTTTTGGTAATTTCTCCGGATACTGTTCCGTTTGTCCCGTCTCCCATTAATGCATAATATCGCTTAGTGGCGTAGTGAATCCAGGCATTGACATTTCCTAACATAGCATCATTTACACTGTTAGCGAAACTAAAAGCATCAATTCCCCAATTAAAATCACGAACCGTACCTCCTGAATTCCAGTTAATGAGGTATTCCGTCATCCATATCTCCTTGTTATAATTCTTAAATTGTTTGTATTTTGACTGAATACCACCATACTGATGAACGCCGTAAACTTCAAAGTTTTTCATGACATCAGCATCCAGAAAAGCATTTGAAAAAGAATCTGAATAACCAACACTTTCCGGTGCAATAACTTTACAATTAATAAGATGACCGTAATTTTTAACAAAAGCAGCTATTTGTACAGGTGTCCAAATACAGCCCTGATAGGTTGCCATTTCATCTGGCTCATTTTGAATTGAAATATAATCGAGTTCTACTCCATTATCACGAAGATAGGTTACATACCGATTAAGATACAAAGCATAATCCTCATAATGTTCTTCTTTCAGGTAGCCAATTTGCTGAACGCCATTTGCATCGGTATAAACTGCAACTTCACTGTTATTCGTTTTCCATTCTGCCGGCATTGTCCAGGGGCTTGCAAAAATCTTTAATCCCAATTCATTTTTGGCTAATTTTGCAGTTGCAAGCGTTGACGGCCAGTTACTTTCAACCGGAATATAAAGGCGCATAATGTTATAACCGGCTTCACTGTTTGTTCCCCACATTTTTTTGATTTCATCAGTAGACATGTGATTATAACCAAACTGGGGACTGCATACAAAACCTCCAAAACCAGTAACTTTTTGATATGTTTTATTTTTATCAATTTGTACTTTTGCATTTTGTGCACTTAACTGAGCAGCTGACACAAATAAAATTGCAAACAATATTGAACTTAATTGGTATAATTTTTTCATATTCTACTTTGTTGGTTACTAAAATTTAATCAATTAAAAAATTAGAATTTACTCTGTAATGATTCACTTTCCGGCGGTCCGAGATAAGAAGGTTTTAATCCTCCGGTATTTATAACAATCTTCTGCAGCACAATACCAGCATCTAAAACGCGAAAACGTAAAACATGCTTTCCTGCTTTCGAAATAGTATGTTTTGTGTTAGAATGTATCAGGTGTTCTGCCTGCCATCTTCCCAATTCGCCGCGGTAATGTCCGTTAAAATTTATAAGCTGTGGTTTTTCTCCATCGAAAGAAACTTCATAACGAAGGCCTTTGTTGCTGTTAAAATTAAGTGTTGGAGCCAAAAGCAATTCTACATTAAACTCTCCGGTTGAAGTAAAATCTATTTCATATTCAACAAAAATATTCTCTGTTTGAGATGGATATTTATTTTGTGGAAATGTAGTAATACCGCTTTTTGTTTTTCCAAAATCAGGAATTACCTCCCAGTGAATATTGTCTGAATTATTTACTTTAGAAAAATGTTCTGCTTCGATAGAAACATACCCATCCTTTTCTACAAATACATTCGAAACTATCTGATCTTTTTCTGAAACATAAGTAACTTCAGGAAGGATATTTTTAGGAGTATCGTGCCAGGCCTTATATCCAATTCTCATTTGATCCATTATGTGGGTCCATTTTCCGCCTGAAATTTCATTATTGTACTTATTTTGAAGAACAGCATCTCTTTCAAAATTTCTTTTCACCTGATCAGCAAAAGTGTTGGCTAAAATGTTTTTTTCTGCCGCAAGTTTTCTGTTATTCGCCTGGGCAAAATACATTTCATAAAGATTACTGCAGGCATCTATGGGATATAGCACAAGTTGAAAATAGGCATCTTTATATTCTTTGGGAATATCATTGTAAATTCTATAAGAATCAAGTGATAAGTTCTTGTAATCATTAACTACCCTTTCAAATTCATTATAGTTTTCAAGACTATACGTTTTGCTGTCCAGCATTTCGGGAGTAACTCGTCTGTTGAATTTTGGATAGGTATTTAATAGTCTGGCGATTTCTTTGGCATGTTCTGTTCCGAACTGTTCAGCAGCCCATTTCTCCGTAAATTCAAAAAGATTCTGAGAATTAAACTTCTTCGGATTCCATGCCATTTCTAAAAAGAAACTGATAGGGAATTCCATTGGCTTAAGATCTCCAACATTGACAATCCAGATTTTATCAACACCGTGCTCGTAGCTCAGATTCATTTGTTCCCAGACTCTTTGTATCGGACTTATGTTGATCCATTTCGAATTTCTTGGGCCTCCCACATAATCAAAATGATAGTACATTCCGTAACCTCCTTTGTGCAAAGGTTTTGTCAAATCTGGAAGTTTACGTACATTTCCCCAATTGTCATCACAAAAAAGCAAAATTACATCATCGGGAACACGCATGCCCTGATCATAATAATCCTGTACTTCCTTATACAATGCCCAAACCTGAGGTGTTTTTTCAGGCTTTTTTTGCGTTACCTCAGCAATAATTTTACGCTGTTCTTTTACGATATTCTCCAGCAGACTTATATTAGTTCCTTCGCTCATTGCTTCATCGCCATCTCCACGCATTCCTACGGTTACTAATTTTTCCCAGTCTTTACTACGCTGAATTCCACCTTTCCAGAATTCATCTAAAACGGGTTTATTTTTAGCATAATCCCAAATATTTGGAAGATTATTTTTTTTTATATACCGATGCCAATCTGTTTGTGCCAAAGCCATTGGTTCATGGTGCGATGTGCCGATGACAATTCCCATTTCATTTGCCAAAGGTCCGCTGGCTGCATCATCATCATAAAAAGCATTTCCCCACATGGCTGGCCAAATGTAATTAGCTTTTAAACGAAGCAGTAATTCAAAAACTTTTTCATAAAATTGACTGTTAAATCCACCAAATTTTGCTTTCGACCAACCGCTTAATGCAGGTGCTTCATCATTGATAAAAATTCCTCTGTATTTTACCGCAGGTTCGCCATCAGTGTAGGTTCCTTTTATAAAATACAGATTCTCTTTTTTCTCGACGGGAACATCGGCCCAATAGTACCAAGGCGAAACTCCAATTTGTTTCGACAATTCGTAAATTCCGTAAATCGTTCCGCGTTTGTCACTTCCGGCAATTATGATGGCTTCATCTACTCCTTTAAATGGATTTTTTATGTTTTGAATAATAAATTTTTCATTTTTACCTTTCAGCAGCTTTCCGTCAATTTTATTTGCTTTAACTAAATCATCAATAACCGAATTGGTTCCGATTGTTCCAATGATAATCAGCGACGATGTAGAATTTGGATTCTGATTAAAAACAGTCGGTTTATCACCCGTAACTTTTTCAAAATCAGATTGAAAATTACCGATTGCACGCAAAACACCTGCATCAGTTCCCTTAGTAACTAGTAAAGAAAGCTGTGAAGATTTCTCTTTCAGTACAACAACATTATCACCTTTTTGAGTTGTAATAAATGGCTGTGAAGCGTTTGAAATAATAGAACTAAAAACGATAAGAAGTGTTAGGATATATTTTGAAAATCTATTCATGAACTTTAATGTGTTATCCAATTCAATTAATATTCTTTGAAATTCAGTTTATTTCTACTGAAACAATAATGGCGCAAACATAAATAAATCGTGTCTCCAGACTGGCCATGTATGTCCGCCCGGATATTCACTGTATTTGTATTTAATTCCCATTTGATCAAATTTGCTTATCATTATTTTGCAATTTTCAAAAGCAATATCTTCTTTGCCTCCCATGGAAATCCAAAACTCTTTAATATTTGAATTAATAGTTGCGGCATTATTTTTCATATACTCATATTGAGGTTCTGATAAAGTGGAATTATTAGCCCACCATCCTGAACTAAATACGCCTATGGCAGAAAACAAATCCGAATTTTTAACACCTGCATAAAGCGTTTGCAAGCCGCCCATTGATAATCCGGCCAAAGCTCTGTTTTTAGCCTCTTTCGAAACTTTAAAATTGCTTTCTACAAAAGGTATTGCGCCTGTTTTTAATTCATTTTCAAAAGCTTTTAATGCATTTTCATTGAAACCTGCAACTCCGCCTGTATTTCCCATGTTACCGTCGATCATTGCAATCACCATTGGTTTTGCTTTATTTTCGGCAATCAAATTGTCTAAGATTAAATTCGCCTTACCCTGAGTTGCCCAGCCTGTCTGATCTTCTCCTCCTCCATGCAATAGATATAAAACCGGATATTTCTCTGTTGAATTTTCATAACCCGGTGGCGTATAAACATAAATTTCACGCCATGAATTAGTTGCTTTTGAAAAGTATTTCTTAATTCGAATATCGCCATGCGGCAAGTCTTTTAAAGCATAAAAATCTCCTTCTTTATTTGGTATTTCGATACCGCTTGCCATTCGCCCCATACCGTAAAATGTCTGACTTGACGGGTCTGCAACTGCAACTCCATCAATAAGAAGAGAATAATAATTAAATCCTTTGTTTACCTCATCTGTAGTTGTTGTCCAAAATCCTTCTGAATCTCTTGTCAGATCGTATTTTTTTCCCAAATCGATTTGCACTTTTGAAGCTTCGGGAGCGTTAACTTTAAAAAGCACTTTGTTATCCGGTAATATTTGAGGATATTTTGCATTACGAATATTAGTTTCTGCCTGAGATCCCAAAATAGTATATTTCGTGAAACCTGACTGATCTACAGGTTTAAACAAAAACTGTGAAAACATATATAAACCGTTTTTCCAAACTTTAAAATCATGCACTCCAGGTTCAACATAATAGATATGAGGAACATCATTTTTATATAAATAATCATGAGTTCGCTTACTGTTTTCGATAAGCCAGTCGTTATCTCCACAGGAAATCCAGAGTAGTTTTAATTTCTTTTTTGCTGTTTCCGGATTCGGGAGTAATTCTTGGGGCGCTTTAGTATTTGGAGCTGCTGAGAATGCACCAACCCATGCAAATTTATCTAAATTTCCTAGCCCGAAATTTAACGATTGTCCGCCGCCCATTGATAATCCGGCTATGGCGCGTTGTTCTCTGTCTTTAAGAACCGGGTATTTTTTTTCGATAAACGGAATTAGGTCATTTAATAAATCTTTTTCAAAAGTAGCAAATGCCTGTACTTTATCAGGAGCCATTATGTTCCCGGTTGCACTATCGTCTTTCATTGCCCTGCCATTTGGCATAACCACAATCATAGGTTCAATTTTACCTTCTGCAAAAAGATTGTCTAATATAATTTGCGGATTTCCACCGTTTAACCATTCTTTTTCATCGCCGCCTATTCCGTGTAAAAGATACAATACAGGATATTTTTTCTTTTTATTGAATCCAGGAGGTGTATAAACTGTTACTTTTCGGATAGAACCAACAGTTTTAGATTCATAAGTGATTTCTTCTATTTTTCCTGCTGGTATATTGGTGTTTAACTGGTCAAAACCAATAGGAGCCTGTACAATGAAAGGTGCTTTGCCATCTGAAAATTTATAACCTAATAAGGAAATCATTTTTTCCGCATAACGTCGTCCCAACTCTCTGTAACCTGCGGCATTAAAATGCAAAAAATCAGGTTCAGCTGTGCATCCTTTTGAGGAGATAACATACGAATTAGCTATTGTTTTTGGCAGTGTGGCAATAATTTTATTCATGCTCCCACATTTGCCTTTCTGGTCATCATTTACCGTTTCTCCCGAAAGCAAAGGCACTTTTTTAGGATCCATATTCAGGTCTTTCATCAAATTATCGTAGACAATTTTTACCTTTTTTGTCCAAAGTGTATCACCAGTATTCGATTCCCCCTGATGTATTAAAATACCTTTAATTACGCCTTTTTTCTGTGCTATTTTTGCCAGCTCCACAAGTCTTCCATAAGGGTTTCCATCGTATTCCTTTAGCATTCCTTTCATCCAGTCTGGTGCTGTTGCAATATATTCTGCTGACTTATCTTTATCAAAAAGTTCAATTTTACAGCCTCCAACGGCAACATTGATAACACCTACTTTTACATTTTTAGGCAGATTGGCCACGAGGTTTCTTCCAAAATAATCAACTGGCGTTAGTCCGGTATTACAACGGCACAATGGCGGAATGGCGGTATACCAATTTCCTTTTTCACGCTTCAGTTCAGGGCAATTGACTGCCTGTAAAACCTGAAACCGATCATCGACTCCAACCTTGTCTTGTGGTTCTATTTTGGCATATCCTTCCATATTTGACTGACCGAAACTCAGATAAACATGAAAATCAGGATCTTGAGAATATCCTTTTTGTGCTACTGAAAAAAGAAACGTAAATGCGAAAAACCTAAGTATTGATTTCATTATTAGCTGTTTTTATTGTCAAAAATCTTTTAAAATCTGGATTGAAATACATTCAAATTCAAAAAAAGCAATTACTTAAATAAGTCCAGATCTACAGCTTCTCCCATTCTGAGATAGCCTGATTCATTTGGATGTAAAAAATCGCCGTCATGCATATTTGATAAAATAGTCTTCGAACCAATTTCTGAAGCCATTGCTTTATCAAAATCAATTACGGCATCAAAGGCTTTACTACTTCGAATCCATGTGTTTACTATATCTCTTGCTTCTTGTCTGTGAGGTGCGTCATAAAATGATTTGGCAAATGGCAAAATGGTACAGCCATAAACTTTGATACCTCTAGCATGTGCTTTATTTATCATTACTTTGTAAGCTTTAATAAGTTCCTGAGCTTTAGCTTGTGCATCTTCAGGATTTTTAATTCCGCCAATATCGTTTACACCCTCCAAAAGTATTAACCATTTTGTGCCCTTTTGAGATAATACATCCCTGTCAAAACGATTTAAAGCCGTTGGGCCTAATCCTCCTTTAGTGACACAATTCCCTCCTATTCCTAGATTCAGGACTCCTATATGCTCCGTTTTCTTATTGGCTAACAATCGTGCAGATAAGACATCTGTCCATCTATTTTGCTTGTTTGTACCCGATCCACGACCATCTGTAATGGAATTCCCAAGACACACTATATTAGCGGAATTCTTAGCTGCATTCACATCTACTCCCATGATTGAATACCAGTGATCTGTTTTTATGGCGCCATCAAAAGCTGGGTTTTCAAGCTGATTACCCTGAAGAATATAAGAAGTCGTTCGTGAACCGGGATGCCCGGATGTTTTTTGAGATGTTGCTCCATAATGAATCGTAATGGCTAAAAGCTGTCCTGGCTGTAAATCAAAAGCAAAAGCATCTGAAAATACTTCCTGTTCAGGATTCATTGTTATTCCAGGATTTCCATTGAAACTTAATGTCTTCTGAGTTGCTGCATCAATACCGGGAGCAGTAGTTACATTTGCTACACTAACAGATTTCAAAACTGTTGGCTGATCACTGAATATATTAGAAAAACGCAGGCGCAGACTTTTTCCTCCTATTGAAACTCTAATAATTTGTCGAAGCGTATTATCTGTCAGACCTGGAGCCGGAGGCATATTATTAGGTTCTACTAACATTTGCGCTGTAGCCCAGGTACCCACCCAATTCTCCGAATTTGATCTGCCTGCCTCTTTTATAGATGCCTGATTGGACTTACATCCCAAAACCAAAAGGAAGAGAGGTATAAACAATAACCATTTGAAATATTGCTTTTGCATATTTAATTTTTAAAGATTAATGGGTATTTTGTATTCTTCTCTTTTGAATAGTATTCAAATATTAATCCGCTTAATTCAATATTTTATTGTGCCTTAGCATCATTTGCAGCCGTAGCATATAATCCTACTAATGCTCCTGTAAAACCTCCAGCTACATTTGTTGAAAGAATATCTCCTGAAACGCTTCCTCCTAAATTTTCAAAATCAGCACCATTTAGAGCATAACTAAATTCATAACTGTCTCCAGTTGCTTTTACCTGCAGACGAACTGGCTTTTTGATGTCAATTTTAGTGCTTGCAATAATTTTTGACTGTCCTTTTTCTGTTCTTTCTAACAAGATATAGGTATCCTTTCCTTTCTTTGTTATTCCAAAAACATAATTAAAACGCTCGTTTTGTAAACATACAATTCCTGCAAGATCCTTTTCCGATTCAGGTTTATAATCAATTGTTGTGGCAAAAGAAAAAGTGTTATGCATTTGTCTGTAGAAAAGTGTCGAAGTTGGTTTCAGTTCTTTAATATTTACTTCGAAAGGATTAATCTGAAGTCCTTTTTTGGTTACCGAAATAAAATTTTCACGCGGGCCTCGAAGTCCAATCCATCTGTAATCTAATTTTTCAGAAGTAAAATTTTCGGTAAACGTAAAATTACCATTTGGGAAAAATCCGTCTTTACCGGTTTTGTTTTCGGTAACTCCTTTTGGCATTTTTATTTTTGACTCCAATGGTACTAATCCATTTTCAAAAACCGGAAAAGTTCCTGACCAGTCTACGGGAAGCATAAAAGTTTCGCGTCCTGTATTTACTCTGTCCTTATCATTCGGGCGAACGCCTAAAAATACACCGTAATATTTATTATCAGGACCAAGAACTAAATCGGCATGCCCCGCCCAGTCTACTTTATCTTTTCTGTTTTGCGGAAAATATCTTTGGGTAAGAATCGGATTGTTTGATGCCGGCTTAAAAGGTCCTTTTGGATTGTCACTGATAAAAATAACTTCACTATGATTTCCTCCTGTACCACCTTCGGCACACATTAAATAATAATGACCGTCTTTTTTATATAAATGCGGCGCTTCAATCCATATTGGTTTTTTAGAAAGGTCTACACCCCCATCCACTATAATTTTGTCAGTACCCGGAATTACTTTATCATTTTCAAGATCATATTCCCAAACTTTTATAACACGATGGCCTTCATATAATTGCTTTCCTTTATCGGGAGCGTCATTGTGCACGATGTAGCCTTTTCCGTTATCATCAAAAAAGATACACGGATCAATTCCGTCAAAACCTAATTTTATAGGACTTCCCCATCCCTTCATAGGATCTTTTGTTTTTACTATAATATTGCCTAAACCTCCTGAAAAGGCGGTTACAATCATATAGAAAGTATCATTATGAGGATTATATGTTATTCCCGGAGCATATACTCCCTGGCTGATACCTGTATCGTGAGGGTTGAATTCGGAAACCTTATTTAATATACCTCCGAGGTCAGTCCAATTCACTAAATCTTTAGAATGGAAAATAGGTACTCCGGGAAACATGGCAAATGAAGAACAAACCATATAATAGTCATCTCCTTTTCTGGTTATAGCAGGGTCTGGATAACATCCCTGTAAAATTGGCGAATAAAATTCATCTGGTTTCAATGGATTATTTTTATAAATGTTGTCATCACCCTGATAAATAACATTCGAAAAAACAGGAGGCTTTTTGTTTGGTCTTCCTGTAACGGTATCTTTAACTTGTATCCCTTTAAAAGAAAAAAGAAAAATTAATGATAGCAAGAAAAATATTTGTCGCTTCTTCATTGTAATTATTCATTTTGTAACATCTATTTAAAAATGTTATTTGTTTAAAAAATTAATTTTCAATCCTGAAATACTATTTCTAACATTATATGATAATTATACATTAGCATCCATATTTATCATAAAATGTTTTTAAAATTTAAACTAAATTTTATCAGGTTTAAGTCAGAATTTAAAAGCCGAGAGAATTAACTCTCGGCTTCAAACTTAAGCAAACTTAAATAACCAACTTACAAGCTATTCTGTAAAATTAACACTCATAACTACGGTTAAATTTGCTTATAGTAACATATTTTAGTTATATCCTGGATTCTGATATTCTGCTTTTTCAGCAGCACTCATCTCCATTAAATCTATCTGCCCTTGAGGTATTGGACGCAAATAATGATACGGTTGAATAGTTCTGGTAACAACCTGTGGGGTATGTTGGCCATAATTCGATCCACTGATTGAATATGTACCTGCAAGCTCGTTCCATTTTTGGGTTCTTACTAAGTCGTACCAACGATATCCTTCACCATAATATTCTCGAGAACGTTCAGCCAAAATATAATTAATAGTAATTACTGCAGGAGTTGCACTTGTCAATAAAGCACTATTGTCTGCACTTTTTGCAACATTACCATTATTATCCCAACGCCATTTTCCGGCACGGGCACGTATTACATTTATAAGGCTTCTAGCAGTCATAGAACCTGTTGCTCCTTTAACTGCAGCTTCTGCGGCAACAAAATAAAGTTCTGAAAATTTAGCTATCGGGAATGGTCTTGTACTACCTGCATTTGGCTGCCCTAATCCTCCGGCATTATCAGTACGGTATGGTCCTAATTTCCATAAACCGGGATAAACAATTCTGCTTATTCCTGACGGTGAAATAACATAATCAGCTCTGCCTGGTAAAACTCCGGCACCAACGCCACTGTCACCTGCTCCTGAAGGATATGTAATTGGTGTAGCAGGTTCATCATTTAGAAAAGTTACAATTGCACTATTTGGTGTTACCGGTAATCCATTCGCATTATACAATGTTGGGACTGCTGTTAATCCAGTTCCTGTCAAATTCCAATTTCCACGATAAACAGAAGTAAATGTTCCATCATATCTTGAATCATTTGTCTTATCAGCAAAAGTATTGGTAAAAACTTCAATAGGCGGTACCATTCTTACCCATGGACGTCCTAAAAATTGATCAGCCGCTCGTTGTACTGATGAAACTGAACCTCCAGACGAGTTTTTACTTCTAATAGCTGTATAATTGAATGTCCCCATCCAACCAGCGAAATTATCAGGAGAGCCTCCGCTTCCGTAAGTAAGACTTGCACCATTGTAATATTCACTTTCTTCAGTATGATCTGCATAAAGCATTACTTCTTTATTACGGTCATTAGAGCCTAAGTTAACATCATAATAATAGTCTAACAGCCCATATGAACCCGGATTATTAATTCCTTCTAAAGCCAAGTCGTATGCTTTCTGAAAATACCATTGTGCATTGTGTCCATCAGGGTCAGTTCTCGGAGTATCAGGATAGGTTGGAATATTATTTGGATTTTCTAACCACCAGGCATAGGTCAAATATGCTTTTGCTAAATACAAACGTGCTACCGTTTTAGTTACCGTACCAGTTAATCTTTGAGCATCAGGTAATTCATTTACAGCTATTACCAGATCCGGAAAAATAGCTTTAGTATAAACCTCTGATACTGTATTTCGCTTAGAAGATCTCGATGGTTTAGTGTTAAATTTCAGTTCACCTGCCCCTAAATCTAAAGGTACACCGCCAAAATTCTGCACTAATAAAAAATAATCAAAAGCCCTAAAAAATCTGGACTCAGCAATTAAACTACTTGCAACACCCACTGCTGCCCCATTTTCAATAATTCCGCTGGCAGTGTTTATATCATTATATGAATTATTCCAAACTACGTCTGCTCTGCTCGAATTAGGATTAATAACTCCAACCCCGGATAAATCATGATCTTTGAAATTTCCGTCGGCCTGTTGTCCATATGTATGTTCATCTGTACCAGTTTGTACAGAATTGTAATAATAGGCCTGCCCATATATCCAGCGTAAATGCGCATAATGTGAAGTTAATCCCTGTTTTACACCCGCTTCTGTTTTAAAATAGCCAGGCTCATAAAAATCATGTGGTTTTTCCTCTAAAATATCAGAGCAGCCTGCAAAGGAGAACAAAACTACTGATCCTATAATTAATTTTTTTAAAATATATCGTTTCATGGTTGTTCCTGATTAAAATGTTAAATTAAGTCCGAATAAATAATTTCTGGTTGAAGGTGTGTTTGTTCCAATAACCAAAAATCTTTTCTGGTAAGTCGTAGTTACTGCCTGATTTTCATCTCCTAATGAATTTGTTTCCGGATCCATACCAGACATTTTGTGGTATGGAGAGAAAAGTACGAAAGGATTTTGAGCCGTAACATAAAGTCTCAGTTTTTCAATCCCTAAATCTCTCATAAACTGCTGATCCAATGTGTAACCTAGTGTTAATGCTCTGATTTTTACATATGATGCATCAAAATAACCCATCGTTGACATATACTTAGGGTTGTCTCCACTTCTAATACCTCTTGGATTAGGAAACTCTGCATCTGTGTTCTCCGGTGTCCAGTAATCCGCATCAACATTACTTCTGCGTCCGTTAAGAAGATTAAGATAACTGTTACCTCCATAAAGCGTACTAACTAATACACCACCGCTTTTAAATGCACCAACTGCTGAAAAATCAAAACCTTTATAGCTTAAATTAGTATTAAAACCTCCTTGAAAATCCGGGTCAGTATCGATGATTTGTCTATCACTTGAATTGATTGCGCGTGTTGGTGAACCATCTGCGTTAAAATCTCCAGTATATTTAACTTTAATAGACCCTACAACAGTTCCTTGCTGGTCAATACCAGTTGGTCCTGGCTCTAATATTGACATATAAGGATCACCTTCCTGCCAGATACCAACTTTTTGATAATCATAAATAGAATTGATATTATGACCTACAAACCATGAATTTCCCTCATCCCTTGTAGCTCCTGAGGCCAGTTTGACTAACTTGTTATCATTTGCATATAGGTTAAATCCAACAGACCAGCTCAGTCCTTTTGGATTATCCAAAATAACTCCGTTTAATGATATTTCATAACCTTTATTTTCAGTCTCTCCAACATTCCCAACGTAATTACTTACACCACCTGTTGCTGGTAGATTAACCTTTTGCAGAACATCGGTTGTATGTGTTGTGTAATATTCAATTGTACCGGATAAACGATTATTAAAGAATCCAAAATCCAATCCATAATTCCAAGTTGTAGAAAATTCCCATGATAATTCTGGATTAGGTGCTTGTGTAACATATACTCCTGTAGAGTTTGTATTTCCAAAATTGTAAGGTCTTGTACCCAAAGCTCCTAAAGTACTATATGGATCTACAGCCTGATTAGAAGTTGTGCCATAACCAGCACGTAATTTAATTAAATTAATCCATGAAAAATTTTTCATAAAAGATTCATTTGAAACTGTCCATCCTGCTGACACAGCTGGATAAGTAAACCATTTATTGCCTGGTGCAAGTCTTGACGAACCATCTGAACGAATTGTTCCGGAAATAAAATATTTATTATCATAAGAATACATTAATCTAGCCATATAGGACCTTAGCCCCCATTGTGTATAATCCTGCTCTTCTGGCTTAATAACCGCTTCTTCTTCACTCTGTCCTAAGTTGTAAAACTGAAAGGCGTCAGAAGTAATTCCGTTTCTTGTTATACGAGAAGTGTTACTTGTACGCTGCTCATTTGAATACAAACCAACAAAATTTATAGTGTGTTTATCAGCGAAAGTCTTATCATAGGTTAACAGGTTCTCAATAAGCCATTGTGTTGACAATGTGTTGCTAATAGCTGCATTTGAAATCGTTGTTGGATTTACATCAAATACACCATATCCTTCATAATACCCACTGTTAGAGGTACGAAAGTTCAATCCGCCGTTCATTCGATATTTTAAACCTTCAACTCCTGGTATTTTTACCTCGGCAAAAATATTATTATAAGAACTAAAAGCTCTGGTTTGGTTTACATAAGATTCTCCTAAACCTTCAATAGTATTTCTTGTATACACCCAATTTTCGTCAGCTCCCATTCTAACTGTTCTTTTAAGGGATCCGTCTGCATTATATGGATTAGCTAAAGGAGAAGTTCCTAAGATAGTCCCGGTACCAATATTATCGCCATTAGTAACAGCATAATTACTATTTGTAGTAAATCCCATACGGAAAATTTTTCCAACCTGTTGATCTAAACCTGCTCTAAGACTGAAACGTTCGTATTTTTGACCCGGTAAAACGGACTCCTCCTTATAATACCCTAACCCTGCATTATATGAACCACGCTCAGTACCTCCTGAAACACTTATATCATGGCTAATCATTTCACCAGCTCCATAAAGCAAATCCTGCCAGTCTGTATTAGTATCTCTTGATTCATCAACCCCATCTGTATATAAATTTGTATAATCTCGAAGTGCGGCAAACTTTGCTCCATCCATCATATCATATTTACCAAAAACTTGTTTGATACCAGTAAATCCATTATAATTAAATGTCGCTTTTTGATTTTTACGTCCTTTATTCGTTGTAATCAATATAACTCCATTTGCTCCTCTTGAGCCATAAATAGCAGTTGCAGATGCATCCTTTAAGATATCAACAGATTTAATATCTACTGGATTAATATCTCCTATTTGACCTCCAAATGGAACACCATCAAGTACAACCAGCGGATCATTATCTCCTGTAAGTGATCTGGTTCCTCGTATACGGATTTGCATAGCTGCTCCGGGCTTGGTTGAAGTCTGCGTAAGCTCAACTCCCGCCAATCTACCTTGCAATGCCTGTGTTACGTTGGCAGATTGCACTTCATTTAATTCTTTTCCTCCAAGAGAAGCTACAGATCCGGTTACCGCTTCTTTTCTTTGCGTACCATATCCAATAACAACAACTTCTTTTAAAACGCCTGATTCTTCTTCAAGCTTCACATTAATCTGGTTTTGTCCATTCACCGCTACTTCTTTGCTTTTTAAGCCTATAAAGCTAAAAACAAGTACTCCGTTAGAAGGAACATCAATAGAATAAGTACCATCAAAACCGGTACTTACGCCAGTTTTAGTTCCCTTTAAATTTACATTAGCTCCAGGAATAGGACCATTTATATCCGATACTGTTCCTTTGACTTTCGTTTGCGCACCTGCATGGAGTGATAAGCCAAACATTAAGATCAAAAAACAATAGCATTTTAATAGCTTTGCTTTACTTGTAACAAAAAAGTTATTCATAAAAATTGATTTAAATAGTTAAAATTAGTTTTTGGTTTATTTAGTTAATAAGTGTATTTATTACAAATATAAATAAAAATACATAATACACAATCGGTTGTTTGTGTTTTTTTTAAATATTTAGTAAAAAAACATGAATTAAAAAACGTTCTATATATTTAAAATTTAAAAAAAATGAATTATATGTAATTACATAATATCTTTTCAAATATTTTTTACCACTTTTAAATAGTTTAGTAAAATTCAATATAAAAATCACAAAAGAAAAAAATACTAAAATCAAATATTATGGGAAAAGCTATAATTACATTTGAAGTATAATTATTGTTAAAAATAGCAATCCTCATAAAAACAACAGGTTGCCTTACTCAAGTTGTCATGAAATTAGTTTAAAAAATAGAATTAAAGAAAGGCAATCGGTTGTTAACTTAAGACATAATTATACCATTACAATGTTCTGATACTCGAATAGTTTAAATTAAGAAAAAAATTATCTAAAGCTCCATCTTTTTGGCATCTTCAATAAATTGATTTAGTCCAATATCTGTCAAAGGGTGTTTTAGTAATCCCTTAATAGAAGATAATGGTCCGGTCATAACATCAGATCCTACTTTGGCACAATTCACTACATGCATGGTATGTCTGATTGAAGCTGAAAGTATTTCTGTATTGAAAGCATAATTATCATAAATTTCCCTGATTTCTGAAATCAAATGCATTCCGTCAGTTGAGATATCATCCAATCTTCCTAAAAATGGAGAAACATAAGTCGCACCGGCTTTCGCAGCCAATAAAGCTTGTCCTGCTGAAAAAACTAAAGTAACATTCGTTCTGATTCCTTTATCTGAAAAATATTTACAAGCTTTGATTCCGTCAGCAATCATCGGTAATTTCACTACGATTTGTTCGTGCAAAGCGGCAAGCTCTTCTCCTTCTCTGATCATTCCGTCAAAGTCCGTTGAAATAACTTCAGCAGAAACATCGCCATCTACAATATTACAGATCTCCAGATAATGTTTCAAAATATTATCTTTTCCTGTAATTCCTTCTTTAGCCATTAATGACGGATTTGTCGTAACGCCATCTAAAACGCCAAGCGCCTGGGCTTCTTTAATATCTTCTAAATTTGCTGTGTCAATAAAAAATTTCATTGTTTTTTTTGTTTAAGTTTATTTTTGATTAAATAATAGTCCTGTATTCCAATTCAATAAAATGAATTAGAAACAAGTAATTTGATTTGAAATATAATTTGAAATTTGAATAAAAGCAGTAAAAGAAATCACTGCGAAGACAACTTGAAAAACTATCTGTTTTAAAATAAGAAATTAGTGAAATGGCCGTTGACCTCTTCAACATCAACGGCCATAATTACTAAATAATTAACTGAATATTCTCTGGCAAATACACTAACCAAAATATCTTGCCAGAGATAAAAAAACTTCAAAAAACAATCTTGATTTCGATTTAATTTTAACCGAAAATTATTTTTCTTTCTTCAATCGATTAAATATACTGATTGATGATATTTTCGAATAATTCCTGTTTACCGCTTTGTAAATTTAATTCACCATTTTCCTGGGCAATTTTATACAAATCAGTTAAACTTAATTTTCCTTCTTCAAAAGCTTTTCCGTTTCCAGAATCGAAAGAACTATAACGTTGTGTTCTCAATTTATCATAAGGAGAAGATGTGATAATTTTGTCAGCCGTCAATAATGCTCTGGCAAAAGTATCAGCACCACCAATGTGAGCTAAGAATACATCTTCCATATCGGTAGAGTTTCTTCTAATTTTGGCATCAAAATTAACTCCTCCACCTTGTAGACCACCTGCTTTTAAGAAAACCAACATTGCTTCTGTAACTTCCTGGATATTATTTGGGAATTGATCAGTATCCCATCCGTTTTGGTAATCACCTCTATTGGCATCTAAACTTCCTAACATTCCGGCTTTGGCAGCTACTTCCATTTCATGTTGAAAAGTGTGTTGTGCTAATGTAGCGTGATTCACCTCGATGTTCATTTTGAAATCTTTCTCTAAGCCGTATTTATGCAAAAATCCAATAGCTGTAGCTGAGTCAAAATCATATTGGTGTTTCATTGGCTCCATAGGTTTTGGCTCAATGAAAAAATTTCCTTTGAATCCTTGTGCTCTTGCATAATCTCTTGCCTGAGCAAGGAATTGTCCCATATGATCCAATTCTCTTCCCATATCAGTGTTCAGCAAAGTCATATAACCTTCACGACCTCCCCAGAATACATAATTTTCTCCTCCTAAAGCAATGGTAGCATCCAATGCCAATTTTATTTGACCTCCAGCTCTTGCCAATACATTAAAATCTGGATTAGTAGCGGCACCGTTCATGTATCTTGGATTAGAAAAACAGTTTGCAGTTCCCCAAAGTAATTTCACTCCGGAAGCGGCTTGTTTTTCTTTCAAATATTCTGTAATGGTAGCCAATCTGCTTTCTGATTCTGCGAATGTAGCTCCTTCGTTAACCAGGTCATAATCGTGAAAACAGTAATAATCAAATCCCATTTTGGTGATGAATTCGAATGCTGCATCTGCTTTTTCTTTTGCGGCAGCGATGGCATCTGTAGGCTGATCCCAAGGAAAATGTTGCGTTCCCGGTCCGAATGGATCACTTCCTTGTCCGCAGAAAGTATGCCAATACGCAATTGCAAATTTAAAATGCTCACGCATTGTTTTTCCAGCTACAACCTGGTCTGGATTGTAATATTTAAAAGCTAAAGGATTATCTGATTCCCTTCCTTCAAATTTAATTTGACCTATACCTTTATAGTATTCTTTATTGCCTAAAACTATCATTTTGTTCTTTTATTTATTTGTTAATATTAATTCTAATTCCTGTTTCCATTTTTGATATGCCTTTTCATATGGTTCTTTGTTTTTCAACGGTAAAAAAGTCATTACGTGATCGTTCGTTGTAATACTTGATCCAAATTTATTGTAGTCACCATCTTTTAAGCCAACTGCCCTTGCGGCACCGACTGCTCCTGTTGTATTGTAAATTTCAATTTCGTATCCAATTAATGTCGCAACCGTATTAGAGAAAATCTCAGAACGGAATAAATTGTCATTTCCGGCTCTGATCACATTAATTGTGGCATTATCATCTTTTAAACATTCCATTCCGTACACAAATGAAAAAGCAATTCCTTCCAGAGAAGCTCTGAATAAGTGCGCACTATTATGAATATTTAAATTCAGATTTAAAAAGTGTGTTCCGATATTTTTATTGTTGAACATACGCTCAGCGCCATTTCCAAACGGAATTACCACCACTCCATCAGAACCTATGGCGATTTTAGACGCTTTACGGTTCATTGATTCGTAAGTTTCATCGCCCATATTATTGCGCAGCCAACGGTACTGAATTCCGGCGCCATTTATGTTCAATAATTTACCGATTCTCGGAGTTTCAACTTCGTAATTAACGTGTACAAAATTGTTTACACGGTTTGTTTTATTTCCTGTCGCCATTTCGCTTACCGCATAAAAAACGCCCGAAGTTCCGCCCGTAGCCGCCACTTCACCCGGATTTAAAACATTTAATGCCAATGCATTATTCGGCTGATCTCCTGCTCTGTAAACCACCGGAATTCCAACAGGAAGTCCAGATTCTTTAGAAGCTTTTTCATTTAAAGTTCCCTGATTCGTAAAATTCTCAACGATATCCGGCGTCAGCGACTGATCGATTCCGTAATAATCCAATAACCAGTTGGCTACTTTGTTTTCTTTATAATCCCAAAGCATTCCTTCAGACAAACCATTTTTGGTAGTCGTTACTTTTCCGGTTAGTTTGTAGGCAATATAATCGCCTGGTAACATGTATTTATAAACCTTATTATAGATTTCCGGTTCGTTTTCCTTTACCCATTTTAATTTTGAGGCAGTGAAATTCCCAGGAGAATTCAGCAAATGTTCAGAGCATTTTTCTGCACCAATTTCGGCGTAAGCTTTGTTTCCAATTTCAACCGCACGGCTATCGCACCAAATAATAGAGTTACGCAAAGGGTTGCATGTATCATCCACAATAACCAATCCGTGCATTTGATAAGAGATACCAATACCCTGAATTTTTGAAGCCTCAATATTAGCCTCACGAATAGCTCTTTTAGTGCCAGTGCAAATGTGCTGCCACCAAATTTCAGGATCCTGTTCTGCCCAATCTGCGTGTAGCGACACAATTTCCATTTCGTTTTGTGGCTCATTCAAAACAATTATCTTTTTACCTGTTTCAGCCTCAACGATAGCAACTTTTACAGACGAGCTTCCAATATCATATCCTATATAATACATAACTTATAATGATTCTCTTAAAATTAATTTTGTTGGTATGTAACACTGCACAACTTCATCATGCGTGATAAATGCCGCAGCTTTTGTTCCTAATTCTTTAAAATCAGTCGATATAACTGAAATTCCTTTGTATATAAATTTCTTCATTGGCGTTTCATTGTAAGACAAAAAACCAACATCTTCTCCAGGCTCTAAATCCTTCTCTTTGCACTGTTCTAAAAAGTGTCCTAAAATCCTGTCACTAATACTGATGTAAGCAATTCCTCTTTCGATATTGAATTTTTTAGCATCAGTAATAATTTCGCTATTGAAATTAAAATCGGCACAAAATTTCTTAAAAAATACTGCTGTTTCTTTTGGGTGATTCGTATAATCAGGATAAATAAAATGAATGCTTTTATACTTTTTAAACAAATCAGCAGCCTCTTTCAGTACATCATAAAATGATTTTCCGAAATCCTGAAAAATATAATTATTCTCTTTTTTTGAATGGATATTCCAATCAATCAAAAGCAATTTATCATTCGAGATTGCGGATAAAGTTGGTCCTACTTCCTTATCATCAAAATTCATTACTACATATTTGTAATATTTTCCAACGCTGTTATTAATGATTGTTTTAAAAACATCGATATTATAATGATGAAACTGCACATCGGTAATCACATTGTCCGCCAAATTATTCACAAATGAATGATACAAAACCTCCTTATAAGCTTTGAATGTATCCAATACCAAAAGCACTTTTCGTGTCTCGCCTGAAACATAATATCCTTTATTCGGAACAGAATCAATTACATTCTGCTCTTTCAAAATTGAATACGCTTTAAAAACCGTATCTCTCGACAACTGATTTTCTTTACAAATCGCATTTACAGACGGAAGCAAATCTCCTTTTTGCAGAATATTCTCTGCAATAGCATTATTTATTCCGTTTACCAATTGCTGGTATTTCGGAATATCACTGTCGTGATTGATTATAAATACAAATTTTTCCTGCTCTTCGTTTAACATATTGTTCCGTTCTGTTCTGGTATGCTAAAGTAGCTAATCGGATTTTATTAAAAAAATATTTTAACATTGAAATTGTTATTTTTTATAAATCCGATTTTCTCTGTTTTAAATTATGATTTTGTTAAAAAATTTCAGAACAACCCGTTGTGGTTTGCTTGAAATTTTTTTTATGTTTATTTCTCTTTTTTATCATAAGGATCAATCGTAACAATCGAACCATCAGCATTGTATTCAATTTTGGTTACTTTGATAGATCTTAAATGCGTTACTCCTTTTGAAAGACTTGAATCATGATAAAATAAATACCATTCGTTCTCTATCTCACAAACAGAGTGATGAGAAGTCCATCCAATTACCGGATTCAGAATTCTTCCTTTATATGTAAAAGGCCCATATGGAGTATCTCCTATTGCGTAACATATAAAATGTGTGTCTCCTGTTGAATATGAAAAATAATATTTATCGTTGTATTTGTGTACCCACGAAGCTTCGAAAAAACGACGATCATTGTCACCCGCTAATAAAACTGCTCCGTTTTCATCCAGAATCTGAATCTCTTTTGGTTCTTCTGCAAACTCTTTCATGTCATCAGAAAGTAAAGCTACAATTGGTCCTAATGCAGGTTCATTTGAAGATGGTTCTTCATTTTGCTCATCGTATTTATTGTTTCGGTACTTCTGAAGCTGACCGCCCCAAATGCCGCCAAAATACATATAATGCTTTCCGTCATTATCTTCAAAAACAGCTGGATCAATAGTATAACTTCCTTTGATTGCTTCCGGTTCCGGTGTAAAAGGACCAGTTGGCGAATCGCTGATCGCTACCCCAATCTGAAAAATTCCGTTGGCACGTTTGGCTGGAAAATATAAATAATATTTCCCGTTTTTACATGCGGCGTCTGGCGCCCACATCTGTCTTTCTGCCCACGGCACATCGTCTACATGTAAAGCAAGACCATTATCTACAGCCTCGGCATTTACATTTTCCATCGAAATAACATGATAATCTTCCATTCCGAAATGATCTCCATTGTCATTAAAAGGAATTCCGGCATCAATATCATGAGACGGATAAATATATATTTTTCCATTAAAAACATGCGCTGATGGATCAGCGGTATACATATGATTTATCAATGGATTCGAGATTGCTCGTTTATCTAACTCTAAAAAGTCAATATTTTCAATACTATCTTCAGGCATTTTTTTTCAGGTTTTTTAATTTTTAAAATAAGCTAGGCTCTTCGTTCTTTTAAATCCGATTCAATTTGGACTTCCATTTTCTTGTCGATTTTGTAGAAAAATAATAATGTAACTCCAATCAGAAAAGGGATTGATGGGAAAACACTTACTAGTAATTTTATCCCATTAATCGCAATATCAGATTGTACGGCTGCATTTGGAACATAATCAAAGTGCCCTAACAATGAAGTTGTTAAAGCTCCCCCAATACTCAATCCTGCTTTTAAACCGACCATCATAGCAGAGAATATAATCGCAGTTGCACGACGGTTATTTAACCATTCTGAATAATCGGCAACATCGGCAATCATCGCCCATAAAATTGGAATTGTAATTCCGTAGAAAAATCCATGTAGAATTTGAGAGAAAAAAATAAAGCTGATTGATTTTGAAGAGAAGAAATAGAAAGCCAAAATAAATAAGGTTGAGACAAATAAAAAGGAACCAAATATGTTTCGTTTACCATATTTATCTGCTAATCTTTTTGATAAAGTGATTCCGAGAATCATGAAAATAATTCCGCCGGCATTAAACAAGCCAAACCCGGCTGCAATAGGATCATTACCAAACTGATTCAATCCGATACTTGCTAAACCATCTAAAATAGGCTGAATAAAAATCGCCAGTTGTTGCTTGTCTACATAATTTTCGAAATAATAAACATACGAACCACCTTTCATTGCTAATGTAATAAAGACTAAAGTCGTCAATGACAACATGATTACCCATGGTTTATTTTTCATTAAATCGGCTAAATCTTCTTTAACACTTGACTTTTGCTCCGGTTTGGGAACGATGCGTTCTTTGGTCGTGAAAAAAGTAATCAAAAGCATTATAGTTCCGATAATAGCCAGAACGGTCATTACTTTTTCAATACCAACAGCTTTATCGCCATTTCCGGCACTTTTTATAATTCCTAGCATAAATACCTGCACGAAAAACTGCGCAAACATTACGGCAACAAACCGATAAGACGACAAACTATTGCGTTCGCCCATATCACCCGTAATTACGCCACTCAAAGCAGAATAAGGCAGATTGTTACTCGCATAAAACAATAATAAAAAAGTATACGTTACCACCGCATAAATCACTTTACCGTGATAAGCAAAATTAGGCGTTGTAAAAGCCAGTAAAGCGATTACACCCAAAGGTACTGCAGTCCATAAAATCCACGGTCTGAATTTTCCCCATTTGGTACTGGTCCTGTCAGCCAAAACACCAATAATAGGATTAAAAACAAATGCTGCAATCAAACCAACAACCAACATAATAATAGAAGAATCTGTAGGCGATAATCCGTAGATGTCTGTATAAAAATAAGCCAGGTAAGTCATCAGGGTCTGAAAGACTAAATTTGCCGCAAGGTCGCCTAAGCTATATCCAATTTTTTCTTTTATGGATAGTTTTTGAGTATTAAGATTCATTATTTGTTTGGTATTAATTTTATTTAAATTAATTTCTCTTTTTTAGATTTAATAGTTTATAATCATATCAAAAATTACAGTAATAAAAACAATCGGTTGTGTAAAGATATGTAAAAAAAACAATCAGCAACTTATTTTTAATTAATTTGATTATAATAAAAACCATTCGGTTGCATTCTTAGCAAAAAAAAAGATGTTACACGTTTATTTTTTTTCTTTTAATTTAATTATACTGCTATACGACTTTTTATATTTTAAATTTTTATCAAATAATAACGGATAATTCGTACGACCTTTTATAGGCCAGTCATTTAGCCAGGATTGCCCATCATAAACGCCCCAAAAAGTAATACGGCTAATTTTATCTTTATGCTTAAGAAATAATTTAAAAATATCTTCATAACGCTTCGCCAGCTGTGTCTGAACAGCATCGGGAAGTTTTTCAGTATACGGATTCATTTTGGCACTTCCTTCAAAATTCTGATTGACATCTGCGCCTTTTAGATCCCATGGATTTGGTAAAACTGTAATGTCTAATTCTGTAAAAGCGACTTTTAAACCTAGAGCCGAGTAAGCCAAAATACTTTCTTCAATTTCTTTTATCGAAGGGCTTTCCAAACGCCAATGTGCCTGGATACCCACACCATCAACCTTTCCTCCTCCGGCTTTTACTTTTTTGATTAAATCAATTGTGCCTTGTCTTTTTGCTGGAGCTTCATTGTTATAATCGTTATAATACAAGTCTACTTTTGGATCGGCTGCTGCCGCTAATTTAAAAGCATCAACCAAATATTGCTCTCCAAGTGTACTCAAAAAAACTGATTTTCTTAAGGTTCCATCTTCGTTTAAAGCTTCATTTACAACATCCCACGAACCAATTCTTCCTTTGTATTTTGAAACGATCATTGTGATATGGTCTTTCATAAAAGCTCTCATTTCTGCGCTGTCTTTGATTTTCGCCATCCAGGGAGCCAGTTGGCTGTGCCAGATTAAAGTATGACCATGAATAAACATTTTGTTTTTTTCTCCATAGGCTACAAATTTATCAGACATCGCAAAGTCATATTTGTCTTTTTGCGGATGTACAAACATCGACTTCATGATGTTTTCTGCCGTAATTGCATTAAATTCTTTACGAATTAGTGCATCTTCATTAGCATTTTTTTCTTCGATTTGATTGGCATTCAAAGCCGTTCCGATATAAAAATCTTTTTTATAAGCGTCTTTCAAAGAAGTGTTCTGCGCTGTGCAGTTTACAATCAGCAATGTGGTTATTGCAAGTAAACAGGGTTTAATTAATTTCATACTTTTTTAGTTTTTGGATGATAGTTATTTTTTATTTTGTAATTTTTTCATGAAAATTATAATCTGTTTATTTCCTAATTCAAAAAACATTATTATCGAACAAATTTTTTAGTCGTCAAAACATTAAAATCCAATTAAATTTATTATATTGTCAGTATTTAAAATTTTGAGGTTTATAAGCAATTCCCATTTCCAAACCTCTTAACTCGACAAGACTTTTTAATCTTCCTACTAAAAAATAACCTGGGTATGTTTCTGTTTTTACATCAACATCATGCAAAAAGCCATGATCAGGACGCATTGGTAAACTCACTTTTCTTTTATTCATCAACAAAAGCACTTTTTCAATAATGATTTCCTTTTTGGTATCTGCTCCTAAATGGGCAGATTCTCTAAAAATGTTTTCGCTTTCGCGGAATGTATTTCGTAAGTGTAAAAAGTGAATTCGATCTCCGAAATCATCTATAATTTTCTCCAGATTGTTTTTTGGATCCGCTCCTAATGAGTCCGTGCAATAACAAAGTCCATTTGCGTTTAAAGGCAAGGCTTCAAAAATTGCTTTAATATCTTTTTCTGTTGAAACAATTCGGGGCAAACCTAAAACCGAAAATGGCGAATCATCAGGATGAATAGCCAATTTAGAGCCTAATTCTTCAGCAACGGGAGCAACTTCTGATAAAAAGTAAATCAGGTTTTCCCTTAGTTTATTATTGTCAATTTCTGCATAATTATCTAATAAAGACAGAATCTGTTCAGCCGTAAAATTGATTTTACTACCCGGCAATCCTAATAAAACATTTTTAAAAAGTAATGCTTTTTCGTCTTCAGAAAGTTCATTTCCGTATACCAACGCATTTGCTTTTTCTTCATCAGAATAATCATTTTCAGCATTAGGTCTTTTCAATAAAAACACATCAAAATAAGTAAAAGCCAGCTTATTGAATAACAACGCTTTGCTTCCTTCTTCATTAATAAAATTATGATTCGTTCGAACACAGTCCAGAATCGGCATAAAATTATACGTGATGATTTTAATACCGCAGTCCGCCAAATTCTTTAAACTGATTTTATAATTTTCAATGTATTGCAAATAATCTCCGGTAGCCCGTTTTATTTCTTCATGAACTGGCAGACTTTCCACAACAGACCACTCCAAGCCAGCTTCTTTGATAATTTGCTGTCTTTCTTTAATACCTTCAATTGACCAGATTTCCCCAACGGGAATTTGATGCAAAGCGGTTACAATTCCGGTTGCGCCGGCCTGCTTGATGTCTCTTAAAGTAACATTATCCTGAGGGCCAAACCAACGCATGGTTTGTTGCATTTTTATCATGATATTCTTCTTTTCAATTAAAACCCAATACTGTTTCCGCCATCAACTGGTAAAACGGTTCCGGTTGTATATTTTGATTCGCTTAAAGCGAAATAATAAACGGCATCTGCAATATCCGAAGGTTCGCCTAAGAATCCCATTGGCGTTCTGCCAAGCACTTTATTTTTTCTTTCGGGATCGTTATCAAGTGCCGTAGAAGACATTTTTGTTTTGATAAATCCCCGGGCGATACAGTTTACACGAACTCCAAACGGAGCCAAATCAACCGCCATTGCCCTGGTCATCGATTCGATTGCTCCTTTACTTGCCGAATATGCAATTACCTTCGGAATACCATATTGTGATGCCATCGGACTGATATTTATAATGCTTCCTCCTCCATTTTCTTTCATGTTTTTTACAACCGCTTTGCTAACTGCAAAAAACACTTAAAAGATTAGTATGGATTACCTATAAAAAATCTTCATCTGTAACATCCAGAAACTCTTTTTTAAGATTGATTCCAGCGTTATTTACTAAAATGTCAATTTGATTTTGTTTACTTATATTCTCAATCATGAACGGAATTCCTGCAAGATTATTTAAATCGTAAATCACAGGAATTGCATTTGGCCCTATTTCTTTACACGCATCTTCTGTCTTCTCTTTTGATCTTCCTATTATATAGGTTTTGATTCCGTTATCACAAGTTTCTTTGCTGTTGCAAAACTCAAACCCGAATTCCCTCCGGTTACAATTGCTGTTTTTGTTCTCATATTTTTTAATTTCAATATTTAATTTCCCGGTGCAAAAGGGAATTTTAAGGATTGAAAATAGCCTAAAGTTTGTGTTGGTTTGGCTACGCCAACTGGCAATTCTTTATCTGAATATTGTTGGAAATAAATCAAGCACGCATCTCGCCACCATTTTGCTTCTTTATACTGAATTTCTAATAACATTTGTACTTCTTTGAAACGCTCGGCATCAACAAATTTTTCGCTTTTATTCCAAACGGTCTGCATGTCTTTTACCTGATTCACGCCTTCCTGATATTTCATAGCCAAACCATTCCACAGCGTCTGTCCGTTTTTCAATTTATAATCCCAGGAAACATGATGAAACCATAGTAAATCCTTCTCCGGACAGGTTTCTAAATTATCAAAAATTTTGGCTACTTCCGGTGCATATTGCAATGTGGCATTTGTTCCGGTTTTTGAACGGTCGAAACCAATTCCTTTTTTATCTGCTTTGTGATAATATACCGGATTCCATTCTGGTCGCGACAAATTTGAAACCCATGGTCCCGGACCGTAATGATGACCGGTATCCATAATATGATGCAAACCAAGGGGCGTCATGTAATTGACAACCGCTTCACGAGATTCCATCATCATTTCTTTTACTGGCTTAATGAAATTTTCATCATTAGAGAAAGTACATCTCAACCATTCATCAGCAATAACTTCTGCATCTAAATTTGGATTCCATGCCAATCTTCCAAAGCCATACCAATTCGCCTGCGCAAAAGGATGACCGGTCCAGTTTAAATCATTTCCGATGTTAGAAACTCCGGCAATTCCTGTCAATTTTGTTTTTGTTAAAGTACCGTCAATCACTTTGGCAACGGTAGTACCTTTTCCTTTTTGATAGGTATCTGATTCTAAAACTTCCTGAAATAATTTTGGAAGAAAAACTAAATGTGTACTGAATCCTAAATATTCCTGTGTAATTTGAAACTCCATCATCAAAGGTGTTTTCGGCATCGCACCAAACATTGGGTGAAAAGGTTCACGTGGCTGAAAATCGATCGCCCCGTTTTTTACCTGAACGATTACATTGTCTTTAAATTTTCCATCGTACGGCACAAATTCGGCATAAGCTTGTTTTGCACGATCATTGGCATCATGTTCTGAATATACAAAAGCGCGCCACATAATTACACCACCAAAAGGCCCAACGGCATCGGCCAGCATATTGGCTCCGTCAACATGATCTCTTCCATAATTTTGCGGGCCGGGTTGGCCTTCTGAATTTGCTTTTACCAAAAATCCACCAAAATCCGGGATTTTTTTATAAATTTCTTTTGCTTTATTTTTCCACCAATTCGCTACGTCTACATCTTTTGGATCTGCCGTTTTTAAACCTCCAATTTCAATTGGCGCTGAGAAACGAGCAGTTAAATATACTTTTATTCCGTAGGGTCTAAATACGTTTGCTAAGGCTTCTACTTTTTCTAAATATTGAGGCGTTAAGATTAGGGCGTTAGCATTTACATTCGTTAAAACGGTTCCATTAATTCCAATTGACGCATTTGCTCTTGCGTAATCTATATAACGCTGATCGATAAAATCGGGTAATTTTTGCCAGTTCCATAAAGAGAAACCAGCGTAACCGCGTTCGACAGTTCGGTCTAAATTATCCCAGTGATTTAAAATCCGAATATTCGTTTTTGGTGCATCAACAATGTTTAAATTTTTGATGGATTTATTCATTTGAATCAATCTTAGAAAACTATAAACTCCGTATAAAACGCCGACCTCTTTTTTACCCGTAATAATAATTTGATTTTTTCCTTTTAATAAAATCGATTTGATGATAAACCCTTCATCATTGATCTGATCAAAATTTCCAATTTCCTTTTGAATTTCAGAACTCAGTAATTCTTTAGAACCAATAATGATATTTCGATCTCCTTCTATTTTTGATTTAACGCTGATTGTTTTTCCTACCATTTCAGTCCATCCGGATTCTAATTCTTTGGAAGCGATTTTTGAAGTTTCAGAATTTCCCAAAGAAACAATTCCCTGAACATCCGACACATATTTTGAAACCAATTCTGCATTCGTCTTCTTATCATATTGAAGCCATAATTTATAATCTTTTTGAGAAAATACTGAGAAAGAAGCTGCAAAAAAAATAATTGAACTAAGGAAATTTTTTATATTGTACATAATCTCTATTATTCTGCTATTTATGAATTAAGAATTAGCTATTGATTTAATTAAAAAATGAATATTTTTTAATTAAATGCTAAAAAATGCAATTAAAAACATTAAATAATTTGCAATCGGTTGTGCTAAAATACAAAATTTAAGTTATAAACAAATAAAATTGTATTTTTGATTCAAAATACAATTAGAAGATATGAAATATGTACCACATAAAAAAACCTGTTAAAAAGATTGATAACAGGTTTTCTAAAATAACAATAAATAAAAGTTATATCCTCTTAGAAGATTCTCGTATCACTACGTGAGTGTTTAAAAATGTAATTTCCTTTGCATCTTCTTCCGTAACAAATTTTAGATTTTTGATAACTAAATCGGCAGCGGCTTTACCCATGTTTTCTGCCGGGTGAGTTACAGTAGAGATATTCGGTTCAATAATTTCTGATATGGGATCATTATTAAAACCGATAACAGCAAACTCTTTTGGTACCTTAACGCCTCTTTTTTTAGCAGTTTGTACTGCACTGACGGCCAGTATATCACCAGGTGCAAAAAGACCATCTGGAACCAATTTCAAATCAAATAATTTATTACATGCTTTTACACCTTCTTCATATGTCATCTGTTCTAAACTAATAATAATATCTTCATCAATTGGTATTTCATATTCCAAAAGAGCATCCATGTACCCTCTTTTTCTCTCATTATATAAGGTTCCAAACTCTGATCCAGCAGTTAAATGCGCAATCCTTCTACACCCTTGTTCTAAAAGATGTTTCGTCGCTTTATAACCCGCTAAATAGTTATTAATTACCACACGAAAGGTATCATAATCCTTCGGTACCCTATCAACAAATACCAAAGGAATATTATTATTTGAAAACTGTTTAAAATGGGTAGTATCTTTTGTTTGCATTGCTAATGAGCAAATGACTCCGCATACCCTATTACTGTATAAAGATTGTGCCATCCCAACTTCCATTTCATAAGAATCATGTGACTGCATAATGATAACTGAATAACCAGATTTTTGAGCGGTAACTTCAATACCACTTATTAAAGAAGATAAAAAAGGTTGCGTTACAGTAGGAATTAAAATGCCAATGGTTGTAGATTTATTACCACGTAGTCCAGCAGCCAAAGTATTGGGAACAAAGCCCATTTCTTTTGCTGTTTGTTTTACTTTTTTTGTGGTCTTTTCACTAATACTACGATGGTCTTTTAATGCTCTTGAAATTGTTGATGTAGCAAGATTTAGCTTATCAGCAATGTCGTAAATTGTAACATGTTTATGTTCTTCCATGATTAAATATTAATATCAGTAAATATACTTATTTAAATGGTAGCAAAATTTCATTTTTTCAATATTCCAATTGACATAAAAATATACAATAAAACTAAAATTTGTTTAAAAATTTTGTTTTTTTTTAAATATCCTCATAGATAATTTTTTTAATCAAAAAAAGTCATTTTTTTTACACAATCGGTTGTAATAAACTAACAAAGTAATTAAATTAGTATAAATTATTTTTTTAATGCACTATAAAATATCTTATAATACTTACTTAAAAATTATAACCAAAAAAAACTGTTATTTGGTTATAATTGACGTCACTAAAACTAAATTATGAGACCTCATATCGAATTTCTATTCTCCTCACAATAATTTAAAATATCAGTTATCTATTTACGATTTTATTTTTTCATTAAATTTACAACCAAAATCATTTACTGGCATAAAAGTTAAATTAAATAGTCACAAATATAATTAATGCTTTGTCCGCTTCTTTTATACAAAAACGGTTTTCATAAAAATATTATGTCCAAAAATATTCATGAATATTTTTTCTCCTTGTTACATATTAATTATATAAAACTTAACACAAAGTGTAACTAAAATAATGTCACCATTACTTATTCGTGACTTTTTTTTAAAAATTAGACTTTTGTAATGATGATTTTTTTTTAAATATTTCTTTAAAAAAAACTACTTTTTACACAAAGAATATTAATAAATCTACTTAGGACTAAATATTATAGACGAAGGATTTTATTAATGTTGTTAAGTGAGAATAATCGTTATTTTAAACAGATAGTTTAAATCTGTACCGACACGATCAGCAAACAATACGAAAGTATACTCCAGGTGTTGTAGAAGCTTGGCTGCAGCAAAACGGCCTACAACATTGGAAGAAACTCTACAGTGAACGGGACAAAAAATGATTTTTATCTTTTGTCCCGTAGAGTGACGAAAAAAATAAACATTAAAAAAAGATTTTAATTTCCTTCTGATCTGAAATTTTAATTTACTGAAGATGTATTTGGTTAACGGTACTCTTTTTCTTTTCCGCTCCTCTGGCTTTAGAATTAGGGTTAAGTGTGGCCGAAATACCTAAATTTATTCCCATACTCAGTGTATTTGAATTTTTATTAATATTATTGGTAAAGTATTTTAGGGGTAGAGAACTGCTCACTTTGACCATTGGAGATATGCGGTATTCGAGACCTGCATCAGCAAGGAATGTGAAATATTGGTTTGAATCTGAACTCGATGACACACCGCCTGTTTTTATTTTTATTTTAGTATTGGTCATCGTATAGCCACCCAAACCAAAAGAGGCAAAAAACCTCAGTGGTTTGTTGGGATTGTCGTAATAGCGATATATCAATTCAGTGCCCATAAGCATAAAGATACGGACTGTTCCTTTTTTACCTGGCTCCATGCCGCCTTCGGGTTTTTTATTCCCCATGCTTATATTTAAAAGCAGAGTGGACTGTGAGGTGAGCGCTTTTTTGAAACTCAGTCCTTTGGTTATCACTACATCACTGTTACCATTTAGTTTTGGACCGAAAAGAGCTAAAGGTGAATAAAAAAAGCCGACATCGAAATTATCTTTGTAATTCTGCATTTTATCTGATCGTATGTCTTCATAGGAGTACAGTATATCTGTAGTATAGCTTTTACCGGACAGCTCAGCATCAAGTTCAGTTTTTAGAAGGTCTAGACTTTCATGGCGGCTGTTTATGAAGTTAAAAGGGTAGGCGCTGTCTTTGTAAATGATCGCATTCTGGGTTTTGTCTTCCAATGGATTGATAAGAAAGAAAACAGATTCTTTTATCTTCCGTACGGAAGATATGGTGTAAATAATGGCATTATAACAATTTAAGGAATTTTTATTTTCCTTATCCAATATGTTTATGTACACTATGTTATAATCAGAGAAAAGCCCTGATTTTACGTAAATGTTATTCTCGCTGAGGGTTTTTAAATCTTCCCCGCCCGCGTCAATTACCAGCACTCCTTTAGGCAATGCTGAATTTTCCTGAAACAGGTACTGGCTGTAACAGTTTGCTGTAGGAGTATTGAATTCATAAATTTTCTGTGAGAATAAAATCTGCATGGTGAGCAGGCACAGGATTGTTATGGTTTTTTTTTCAAAAAGAAAACAGGTGGATAAATTAGGCATATGAATTACTATATTAAAATAGATGGGAGATTTAATTAAATAAAAATGAAAATAAGGCAACGTCTATGCTGATTTACTTAATAACTAAACTCTTTGAAGAAACGGTGTGCGCGGAAAAATAACCCAGGGCACCGTTGCTTATATTGCTGGGGGGATCTGCCGGTGTCACGCTTCCACCTGAAATTTGAACCAGTGCGCTGAAATAGGTATATACTTCCGGATCTATGCACTGCATATCAACGTGGATTATATTGCCAGGCAGAAGTTCATCGTCCTTGTCCAGCGATGGGAATAAGCTTCTCTGATTCACCATTCCATTATTTATATTATCTGAAAATACCTGTACGGTCTTGTTGTTTTTGTATTCAATAC
The DNA here is from genome assembly GCF_903819435.1 of Flavobacterium salmonis. Taxonomy (GTDB): domain Bacteria; phylum Bacteroidota; class Bacteroidia; order Flavobacteriales; family Flavobacteriaceae; genus Flavobacterium; species Flavobacterium chungangense. The sequence continues at coordinate 86,237 of NZ_CAIJDP010000052.1, forward strand.
TCAGAATAAACAAATAGCGGTTACCCAGCTGCTCAGGATCCGTGTAGACAGGAAGTACAGTATAGGTAGTTTTATCTCCCATTGTCATGGAATCCAGAATGAGCCCGTCCAGGGTTACAGGAGCAGGCATAGTGCTTTGCGCGGTGTAATTTTCCCCGTCAACTGATACGTTCAGTGTGTATGTATTGCCGGTAACAGAAACGAGACCGGAAGTCTTATAGCGTCCCTCGGATTCATAGGTTAGGATTTCTGAATGACCCTGATTATCACTGATGGTAACGACAGCATTGGTGACTGGGGGATATTTATTGCTTTCGGTAAATGCAACAGACTTGGTGATGTGTACATAATAAGGACCAGGCTGGTCTGTGATATTTCCTTCAATCACAATAGAGCCGCTTTTATCTTGCAGATCCAGTGTAATTTCTTTTTCGCATCCTGCGGTTAACGCTACAGATAATAATATAAAAAATGCTTTTTTCATCTTTAAAATTTGAAATTATAAGTGACATTAGGAATCATTTTAAACAGGGATGTCTGGACAGCCCTTGTAGTGCCAGGTTTATCAGGATTATCTTCGAAAGTTATCGAATAGGCATTTTCAAAACCGAATAAATTATAGAATCCAAAACTCCATGATCCATGAAATCTTTTGTTTGTTTTAGGATCATAAGTTGCATTTATATCCAGTCTGCGGTAAGAGGGCATTCTGTCTGCATTTCGGCTGCTGTACTGGAAAACGGTCTGGCCGTTAAGCTCGTATTTTCCAGTCGGGTAAGTAACGGCATTACCAGTGCTGTATAGAAAGGTTCCAGAAAGAGACCATTTTGGATTTAAAGTATAAATAGCAACAACAGAGAGATCATGTGTTTTATCAAGACGGGTATTATACCAGTCATTATCGTTGATACCATTTATTTTACGTTCGGTTTTTGACAGAGTGTAGGATATCCAGCCGGTAAGCGTTCCTTCTTTCTTTTTAGCAATAAGTTCGATACCGTAGGCTCTTCCTTTACCAAACAAAAGTTCGCTTTCCACATCCTTTCCGGCATCAAAAGATATCTCGGCACCGTTTTTATAATCAATCTGGTTCTTCATGTCCTTATAATACACCTCGGTATTAATTTCGTAATTGTTATCGTTGAAGTTTCTGCTGTAGCCTGCACTTATCTGGTCTGCTATTTCAGGCTTTACCGTGTAACTGCTTCCAATCCACTGATCTGAAGAGTTCCCGCTGCTGCTGTTGGACAATAAATGGAGGTTTTGGGTGTTTCGCGAGTATCCGGCTTTAATACTGCTCACTTCATTTATGCGGTAGTTGGCGGTCAAACGAGGTTCAATATTAAAATATGTTTTACCAACAGATCCTTTAGCGATATCTTTGCTCTCAGTGAGTACACCATTCTCATATATATTATAAGTGTCTCCTCCCATGACGCTGAAAGCAGACAGCCTGAATCCGTAGTTAAGAGTCAAAGGTTCGGAGATTTTAAAATCGTCATTTGCATAAAGGGCATTCTCCCATGAATATCGTGTACTCTTTGGGTAACTGCTTACACTACTGCCTGATGCGCTATTGGGCGTTATGGCATGATAGATAGACTGCAGTCCAAATCGTACAGAATGCTGGTTGCTGGCAAACCACGAAAAATCCTGTTTCAGGTTCCAATCCTTAATTTTAGAACTCATGGTTGTTGTCTGGTCGCTGGCACTCTCCAGACTCACTTTGTAATCGTAGTTGCTGTAGATGAGGGAGGTGTTTGAAAACAGACGGCTGTTGATAATGCTGTTCCATCGCAGCGTAGCTGTCGTATTGCCCCAGTCAGTAGAAAATGAGCTACCAAGCCCCAGGACATCTCTTCCAAAATACCCGGAGAGATAAATGCGATTGTTGTCATTTATCTTATAATTGGCTTTCATATTAAGATCGTAGAAGTAAAGTTTAGTGTCCTTAAAATCATTACTGGCTTTTAAGTACAAATCGACATATGTTCTTCTAGCAGATATTATAAAAGAAGACTTATCCTTCTGAATTGGCCCCTCAACACTGAGCCTGCTGCTGATAAGACCGATTCCCCCCGCTACATTATAATCCTGATTATTCCCATCTTTCATTTTTACATCCATAACAGAGGAAAGCCTCCCTCCGTATTGTGAGGGACTGTTTCCTTTTATAATGGTGGCATCTTTCAGCGCATCACTGTTAAAGGTACTGAAGATACCCAGGAGGTGTGATGCGTTATAAACTGGTGCTTCATCCAATAGAATAAGGTTTTGGTCGGCAGCCCCGCCTCGAACGCTGAATCCCGAACTTCCGTCTCCGGTGCTTTTAACCCCGGGCAGTAGTTGGATTGTTTTCATTACATCTTTTTCTCCAAAAAGTACAGGCAGTTTCTCTATTTTTTTCATATTAAGAGTCTCAATTCCCATTTGTGCTTCATTAAGGTTTCTATCCTTTTTAGTGCTTGAGACTACCACTTCACTAAGGGTATTGGCTTGAGCAGTGTCCAGCGACCAATCAATCCTGATATTTTTATCAAGAGTAATGCTCTGCTGCTGCTGCTCGAATCCAATGTAGCTGCATATTATGCTGTACTGGCCCTCGGGCATTGCTATAGAGTAGAACCCATATTCATTGGTAACGGCTGAATAGGCACTGTTCTGCACTATCTGAACAGCGGCGCCAATTATGAGTTCCCCGTTATTTTTGTCTTTTATTGTACCGCTGATAGTATATTTCTGCTGAGCAAAGCTTCTGCCCGAGCAAAGAAGCAGGACGGCCAAAATAAAATGCCTGATTAAAAATGTTTTCATTTTACTGTGTTTTACAGTAAAAATGTGAAAGCATTTTCGATTTTTAAGCGCAGATGAAACTGAAGTGGACGAAAAAGCAGATAAAGTGGACAAGACCTTAAAAACAGAATTTAGAAACAGGGGTTTATTTGTAATTTAAATGCCGTAGAGGTTATAAACTAAAGGTATTTTAGGTAGGAAATGCCTAGTTAATTTTTTTTTGGAGAGCATGCTTCATAAAGTTTTTTGAGGATGATTAAGACAGTCACCAATTACCTTCTGCGCAGGCAACGATAGTATTCAGATATAAAATTTAAACTGTCCTGATTAGGTTTTCTTTTCCCAACTGCTTTTCTCCCAAAAACATACGCATGCATGTCTCTCAACCATTGGAGAGCCATTCCAGAAAATCTGTGACTTTCTCTTTTCCTACCAGTATGGCATCAGGAAAGTCAGAATTTAAAGTAATCCTTATTTTCCTGTTCGGGTAGTGTGCAGCTGATTTCACGGCTTTTCTGTTGATTAAATACTGCCGGTTGGCACGGTAAAAAAACGGTGCGAATTTTTTCTCCAATGTATCAAGGTTCTGGTTTACGTGCCATTTTCTGCCTTCAAAGCTAAAGGCATACACCATCAGGTTTTCAATTAGAAAAAAAGCGATGTCGTTGCCCGAGAGCGGGGTGATTTTCTCTCCCTGATGCAGGATGACTGACGGCATAGCAATGGGCTTGATACTCTCGGAAAGACCCGAGAGCAGTTTTTTAAAATCCAAGGCCTTGTTATCTGCTCCAGTGAGCAGCGTATATTTCTTTAATGCTTTGGTTATGGAATCCTTATTGACGGGCTTGATAATGTAGTCAATCCCCATTGTCTCAAAAGCTTCTAGCATATAATAGTTAAAAGCGGTGCAGAATATAATAGGCACCTTATTGTTTATCGCCGCAAAAATATCAAAACTCAGACCATCTCCTAACTGTATGTCGGAGAATATAAGATCAATTTTATGTTCTGTTTTGAAGAATTCGGTTGCTTCTTCAACAGAATGCAGGTGGGCGCAGATCACGGCATCTGGCATCACTTCGGCAATGGTCTTGGCCAAGTCTTCCGCCAGAGGTCTTTCATCTTCTATAATAACAATATTCATACTTTAAAGTATTGGGATTATAACGGTAAAATTTTGCTCTGATTCTTCTATTATGATTTCTTTTTCGCTGAGCAGCTTATACCTGCTGTTCAGATTTGCCAGCCCGGTATTGTTACACTGCACATATTTGGCTGGATTTTTTTTATTGGTTACAATAAGTCCTGATGGGATATATTTAATCTGAAATTCCAGCGGTTTTTTTTCAGTAAAATGATTGTGCTTAAAAATATTTTCAACCAGTGTCTGTAAGGCAAAAACGGGTAGTTTATGACTGTACATTTCCCTTGGGACATCAATTCCGCAGGTAAAGGCGCTACCGAAGCGCACGCGCTGCAGGGCAAGATAGTCATCTACAAAATCCAGTTCCTTTTCGAGGTCCACCACATCGGCTTCCGGTGCGCTGAGAGAATACTGAAGGAAATGAGAAAGTCTTACGACATACTCTTCGGCTTTGTCATGATTGGAGGTAATAAGGGACTTGAGTACGCTCAGGGCATTAAAAAAGAAATGGGGCTGGAGCTGCTGAACCAGGACTTGTTTCTGGGCTTCGCTGTTCTGAAGCTTTAATTCCTGTACCTGTCTTTCTGCGATTTCTTTGTTGCGGGAGGTCACAATGTTATTGCAGAGGATCATGATGACAATATTGGGAAGCATTAAAAAGAAAAGATCATAAATGATATTTGTGTTTTCAAGGGCCGGACCGGGTATTTCATAATCAGGTGCAGCTATTTTTCCTAAAATCCTTAAAATAATCATAATGGCCTGAGCCGTTAAAAATTTCGAAAAATTGTTCATCTGAGGCTCCCTGATTACCAGGTAGATATGAATAGACCAGATGATAAGGCCAATAGTCGTGATTACAGTGAAGAAAAGCAGGCAAGTCCTAAAATCAAATTTTTGGCTCAGATAAGGCGGACTTGCTGCGTAGAATGCCAGAATGGGCGATATGAGAAAGGCGTTAAGCCATAATTTTTTGGTCACAGTCAGTAGGATTACAGTTAGAAAGTAAATTTTCAAAAGGTCAAAGTCCCTCTCCTCTTTTTATAAAAAAACTATTTCCAAAGATGTACTTTTTTTTTTGAACAATTAGCCGTTTTAAATGCCAATTTGTCCACTTCACTTAGAAATTTAGCCGATTTAAAGCATACTCATTATAATATTGCCCTTTAAATATATAAAAAATCATGGGTCCCGCTCGGAAAGGCTCATTACTCTTTATCTGGAAAGTGAAACGCTAAATTTAAATTATGTAAGACTTGTTGAAAGGAGCAAAGATTCTGAGTTCTTAAAATAAAAGGACTCGCAGTCTATTCAAAGACTATAGTCAACCATTCTATTGATATGGAAATACAGTTTGAGCAGTAAATTCGAGTTGGGAAGTTAAATATTGCTCTTTAATAATGCATATTCGATAAAAGTAATTATAAATCAATAGACCCGGGCTGATCGGGCATTCGTTCGGGGGCTATGAAACCGCTTTTATCATTACACAGACCAACCTGTTTGCCGCTACTATTGCCGGAGCAGCCGTAACGGATCTGAACAGTTATTTTCTGACCGTAGGATGGGACACCGGAAAGCCTGATTTGTGGCGGATGAACAAGGAGCAGTGGAGAATCGGGAAAAGTCCTTATGAAGACCCTCTTGCCTATACGCGTAATTCGCCTATATCTAATGCGGAGCATATCACAACCCCTCTGCTGCTATGGACAGGCAAAAAAGACCAGCACGTAGACTGGCATCAGAGTGTGGAATACTATATGGCACTCCGGCGCCTTGGCAAAAACAATGTCACCTTGTTTTATACTGACGAAGGGCACAGTCTGCTTAATCCCGAAAATCAAAAGGATTTTACACAGCGTGTCGAGGAGTGGTTTGGCTATTACCTGAAAAATGAAACCCTGCCCTCCTGGATTGAAAAAGGAACGGAGTAATTACAGAGCCTCTTAAAAAATAATGCAGTTCCGAATACCGGAACTGCATTACAATTTTGAAAAAAAAGGATTGGAGAAATTAAGGACGAAACAAAATTTCGGTACAGTTTTCCTGATCGTTTTTACCAAAAACCTGGCCCCGCTGTTTCCATTGACGCGACAAACCTGAGCCTGAATGGTGCTACAGGCTACTTCAATATTACATGCGCCCTGAGAATTAAGCGTATATCCTATTTCGTCCTCAACCACTGAAGCACTTTGCATGGATGTTGTTGCAAATGCTCCCGCAACTGCCAATGCTACCACAGCAAAAGGCGTTGCTTTTTTTACTAATACAGTTTTCATACTACTACATATTACGTTACACTTTGACCTACTTTTTTCTACAGGTGTTCGGTCTTTTTCCTGATACCGGCCAGTATATTTTGAGGCATTAAAATTCTTTACTTTCCATTGCCTGTCATTTCTTTCTTTAAAACAGTACGCAGCTCATATACCACCAGTTCATTGTCCATCAGGGCACGGTGCAGTGTAGTTGCCAAGATAGAGTTTGTTCCGGGTATAACCTGCTATATAGTAGGAATTAAATTTTAAATCTATGCTGTTTATTAAGGTTATGGGATGCTATGGATAACGTCTGATAAACAGGTTCTTATACTGCATGATATTTTCTGAAAACAGAAATAACACAATGATTGCAAAAGTACCTGAAACGGCGGAAAGTGGTATCGTGAGAACAGGTGAAATGCTTGCTTTTTTTCTATTCTTTTTAGCCTGCCATACGATTGCCAAAGCTGCCAACAAGACGAATACGCTATTAAAAACGAGATGGACGTTCCATGTCATTTTTTCTAATATTCCTCCGCAGGAACAGGGAACGAAGGAACTGTAATGAAGGATGATGAAAATGTAAACGCTGAACATGGTCATTAGTATGAAGGCTCCCAGAAGTCCTAAACTTCTAAACTTTGGTATCATGAGCAACAGTGCAATGAGCAGTTCGGTACCCGGAACGAGCCATGCCACCCCAACTGCAAAGGCACTTAGCAAAGGCGACTGCCCCAACTGTAACTGAAAGTTTTCGAAATCTAATAATTTGCTGACTGCCGCGTAGACAAATAAAAGGATATACAGATAACCGATTATTTCTACAATAATACTTTTAAAACGTGCTTTTGACTCCATACCCTTATCTGTTTGCTTTTTATACACTATTTGTTTCTAAACTCTAAACAAATTTAGATGGGTCGTTTTTAAAAAGTGTTGTAAAAAACAGGACAAAAGTTGTGAAAAACGTGCCTTTTTCAGGTTTTGAAAAAGGTTCAGGCCTTTTATTAAAATTTTACCCTTAAAGAATAGACAAGCACACGAGAAATCATTTTATTGATAAATAGTAGCAGAAAAATTTCCAGAATCGAAAAAACATTTTATCTTTGCACCCGCATTCAGAGCATGATTGCGTCTTACTGGAGGAATGGCAGAGCGGTCGAATGCGGCAGTCTTGAAAACTGTTGACTGTAACAGGTCCGGGGGTTCGAATCCCTCTTCCTCCGCCAAATGAAGTTTTAAAACAAACTTTAAAATTTGAAAGTCTTTAAAAATTAAGTTTTTAAAGGCTTTTTCTGTTTTTATACGCAATCAAAATACACATTAAATGTCATAGTACAGTGTACCAGGAAATGATAATCTTTGGATTATGACCAATAGATCAAAAACAGCAATTAGGGCAAATGTCCCTATCCTTCCTCCCACCCTGGCGATTATTAATAAATACAGGAACATGCAAATTGGACTGATCCCAAAGTTATCTAATCAAAAAATGAATGCTTATCTAAAGGAAATTGCTGATTTGTGCGGTATCGATAAACACCTCACTTGGTATGTAGCGAGACATACGTTTGCAACAACCGTGACTTTAGGTAATGGAATAAGAATAGAGAATGTTTGAGCAATGATGGGACATACTAATATAAAACAGACTCAGCATTATGCTAAGGTACTGGATATAAACATCATGGAAGATATGTCAAAATTAAAACAAAAGTATACTTGAACAATTAGCCAGTTAAACACTGACTAGACTACTATTAAAAAGGCAAAAGAATTCACAATTGAATCCTTTGCCTTTGTATTGAAATAGAATCTTATCTTACTTGTAGAAGTACAATCAATAATAATCACGGTTCGTCTGCACCAGAAGAATACCAATATTGCTTATTTTTTATTGGATAAACTTTTTAAAATTCCAGTTCCATTTTTTCATCGTACATTATTTTTAAAGTTTAAAAATTCAGATAAAAAACGGAGGTGTAGCCGCTGTCGCAGTTCCTCTTTCCTGTTACATATGCCATACTGCGCCGGAATGGACAGGGGCAATTCCTCCTTTAAATTGTTTTTAAGTTTATTCCCAAAGGGCTTCTGCTTCCTTCTGAGTTAAATTAATTGATTCGAGTTTCTCACATTCTGAAACTATCAGTTCACTTACTGAGGAATTAAAAGGTGAGTTTTTCACTGAGGGAAACTCTCTAAGAAGAAGTTGCAGATAATAGGTAAATTCTTTTTTGACTAATTTTTTCTTTGCGGCATCTGCAATAAAACTTTTTAATCGTGCCACCAAAGTATCAACGTCGTGAAAGGTAGTGTCAAACTCTCCGAAGGAAGTTTGTTCTAAGATTGCTTCAGGTGATTCCTGATAATTTAATTCGGATTGAGAATCCTCGTAACTTGGATTTTCAAATCCACGGAATTGAAGTTTCCGCTTTCCTGTTATAATTTCTTTGAGTTCATCAAAATAAAATCGAAATCCAACAAATAAATACCAGCTTGCCAATAGCAGAATAACTACGACTATATAATTACCCCATGAAATGTTTGTAAACATACTCTCTTCATTTTATAGCTCTACATTAGTTTCTCAAAATCCCGGCAAATAGATAATTCCTAGCCTGGATCTTCATCATTACGAGGCAAAGAAACAATACATATAAAACTGTCACAAGTACAACTTTTTGTTGTACCTCGGTTGTACCCCGTTGAACCCCCAGCAAAATCAGGGAGAAAAAAATAAAAAAAATGTAAAAAAAATAAAGCCTCCCGATTTGAGAGGCTAATTAGATGATAAAATTCAAGTGTTTTAGGATTGCTTTTCCGACTCTAATATGATAAAAAGTTTGAAATTATCTGTATTATTTAAAACCTTTTTCTTCATACCCTTTACCAAACCTATAATTAAGTATAATGCCGTGGGTATTAATATTGTTATATGTTTTTAAAGCGTAACTATAGTTGTATAATAATTTAAAATTAGTTCCTAAATGAAATCCTGCCAGCAAATTGACTGTTTCACTGGTGCGGTAACCTGCTCCAAATTCTACTTTGTTTATGTAGTTTATGATTACATTAAAATCAGCTTGAAGTGGTGCTCCGTTCACGTATTTAAGTAATATGCTAGGATTTATCATAACTTCTTCTAATTGAGTTGTAAAAAATCTATAGCCAAAATAGCTGTAATAAGGATTTTTTAAATTGATGTTTCTTTCAGATGACAAGGAGTTTCCTAATATATTAGGGGCTGAAACTCCCAAGTAAATACGATCCTTATTATACAAAATACCAATACCAAGAGTAGGGACAAAGGCATTAACATTGTTTTGAAATTCAGGGTCGTTTTCAATATTAAGACTCAATAGATCTTCACTGTATTTTGTGCCACCCGCACTTATTCCGAAAGATAGAATATTAGGATCATACGCCCACCATTTCCCTCCATCATACCCTGAATCAAAGAAAATTTTATAGGAGTAAGCTCCAAAAAAGCTTGTAGCAGTTGTAACACCTATTTCATCTGTTGAGATACCTGCTGCCAATCCCAAATGCTTGGAGCGCAACGGTGCATTTACGGTTAGGCCTAAGTTTTTTGGGCTCCCTTCTACTGAATTAAACAATCCAGAGTTTATTAAAGTAACATCAATATCCTCATAATAACCTGAATGTGCCGGATTAATTACCACCGTATTATAACTATAATTAGCAAAAACGGGAGTTTGCTGTGCAAAAACAAAACTCATTTGCAGCGTAAACGAAACGGCAATAATAGTCCGTATAAAAAAATTGTTTGTCATTATTTATCGTTTTAGTACAAGGAAGCCCTTGGTTTTTTTAAGATGATGCATTCCGCTTATTTTTATATCAAAGAAGTAAGTTCCTTCTGGTAAAATATCCGCTCCCATACTTCTTTTTTTATTAGCTACACCACTAAATACATTGTTGGCATTGTCATAATTTTTAATCTGAAAAACAAGGTCTCCCCAACGGTTGTATATAGAAACTTCGTTATCAGGATATTTCTCTATCGTATCAATTTCCCAAAAATCATTTACATTATCATTGTTTGGAGAAAAACCGTATTTAGTATCGTCTTTGAGATCCGGTTCTACAAATACGGTAATACTGTCTTCTGACATACAGCCCTCGGTGCTTCTGAAAACTACAGTATAAGTTGTAGTTTCTGAAGGATTAGCAAAAGGATTAGCTATAAGCAAATTACTCAGCCCGTCAGCCGTATTCCATTCAAAACTTCCTGCGGTCGATGCCACTGCATTAAGTTCTATGCTTTCACCTTCCTTTATATAAACATCATCACCGGCAGATACAGTAATTATTTCTGAAGATACTGTAAAATGACATTCCGAGCTGTTTCCAGTTACGTCTGTAGCTTTAATTTTTATATCCATACCATTAATAAAAGCTGTTCCGGAACCAGGTACTTGCGTGATTATTGGTGAAGAATCACAATTATCAATAACTGTGACTAAACTTCTGAAATCAGGTATAGTTGTTGTTTGGCATGGTACAATTTGATTACCAATACACGAAATAGAAGGTGCAGTGATATCAGGATTGTTGGCAATAGTTTTTATTGTAGAGTCCAAAGCACCGCAACCTAAAGAACTTATCGAAAAATTAGTGTAACTACCTATTGATAAAGCATTCAAGGTAAAAACACCAGACTGAACATTCACAGTTGCAGAAGCAGCTGCTCCGTCTTTATCATAAATCAAAGCATACGTCCCGTCAGGTAAATTAGTCGATGTAAAGGCAATGCTTCCGTTACCCCCACAAGTCGAAGGATTGGTTGCTGTACCAGCGGTAAGTGTTGGACTAGCCGGATCCGAAATGGTTTTAGCTGTCGCTGTAGAACCGGTACATCCTGCATTGGTTATAGAAAAATCACTGTAGGTTCCTGCTTTCAGACCAGAAAGTGTAAAAGCATTACCCGATACCGTAACATTCACAGGGCTTGACGTAGCGGTAGCCCCTGAAGCTGTAAAGCTCAAAGCATACGTTCCGTCAGGCAGATTAGTGGAGCTAAAAGCGATGCTTCCGTTGCCCCCACAAGTCGAAGGATTGGTTGCTGTACCAGCGGTAAGTGTTGGACTAGCCGGATC
>NZ_CAIJDP010000053.1 GCF_903819435.1 Flavobacterium salmonis
AAACGCTTATAGCGGATTTTTTAAAGTCCTGTTATAAGCGGTTTTTTATTGTCCAAAAAATAAACCTGATCAAAATAAGGGATGTTTTTCAGTGCCCTTAATTTTTATGAGCGGTTTTTTTGTGCATAAACTTATTTGAATGGTATCAAGTGTTATAGATTTTCGAAGAAATCATTCCCTTTATCATCCGTAATGATAAATGCAGGGAAATCCTTTACAGTGATTTTTCGAACAGCTTCCATTCCTAATTCTTCAAAATCAACTACTTCTACTTTTAAGATATTGTCCTGAGCCAAAATAGCGGCCGGACCTCCGATAGAACCCAAATAGAATCCGCCGTATTTGTTGCAGGCATCCGTAACTTGTTTGGTACGGTTTCCTTTGGCCAGCATCACCATACTTCCGCCATGTTTTTGAAATTCATCCACATACACATCCATACGACCGGCTGTTGTTGGTCCAAAACTTCCTGAAGCCATTCCTTCAGGAGTTTTTGCAGGTCCTGCATAATACACAGGATGATTTTTAAAGTATTCCGGCATCGGTTTTCCGGCATCTAATAATTCCTTAATTTTTGCGTGTGCGATATCACGGGCCACAATAACAGTTCCGTTTAGTTTTAAACGGGTTTTGATAGGATATTGTGACAATTTTGCTAAAATATCCGCCATTGGCTGATCTAAGTCAATTTCAACCGGAGCTTCCAGATGAGGTGCTGTTTCCGGTAAAAATTGTTTTGGATTTACTTCTAACTGCTCAAGGAAGATTCCGTCTTTTGTAATTTTTCCTTTGATATTTCGGTCTGCAGAACAGGAAACTCCCAATCCAACCGGACAGGAAGCTGCGTGACGAGGCAAACGGATTACACGTACATCATGCGTAAAATATTTTCCTCCAAACTGAGCTCCGATTTCACTTTCCTGACAGATTTTCTGAACACGCTCTTCCCATTCCAAATCACGAAACGCCTGACCGGCCATGTTTCCTGAAGTAGGCAGATTGTCAAAATATCCTGCGGATGCTTTTTTTACAGTTGCTAAATTTGCTTCAGCAGAAGTTCCGCCAATCACTAAAGCCAAATGATAAGGTGGACAGGCAGAAGTTCCTAAATCCTTGATTTTAGCACGAATGAAAGCATCAAGGGATTTATCGTTTAGTAACGATTTTGTTTGCTGGTATAAATACGTTTTATTTGCAGATCCTCCTCCTTTTGCCATGAATAGAAATTCGTAAGAAGTTCCTTTTTTGGCGTAAATATCAATCTGTGCCGGAAGATTCGAACCTGAGTTTTTCTCTTCAAACATCGAAATTGGAACGATCTGTGAATAACGTAAATTTCGTTTTTGATAGGTATTGAAAATTCCTTTGCTCAGCCATTCAGCATCATCAGCACCGGTGAAAATGCTTTCTCCTTTTTTTGCCATAACGATTGCTGTTCCCGTATCTTGGCAGCTTGGCAATTGCCCTTCGGCAGCCACCGAAGCATTTTGAAGTAAATTGTAAGCCACAAAACGATCATTGTCTGTTGCTTCCGGATCGTCGAGAATATTTCTTAGCTTTTGTAAATGTGTTGTTCTCAACATGAAAGAAACATCTGTTAAAGCTTCTTCAGCTAATAATTCCAATCCTTTTGGATCAACGAGAAGAATTTCTTTGTCTCCAAATTTTTCAAGTTGTACAAAATCTGAAGTAATTTTTCTGTATTGTGTTTCGTCTTTTAAAATAGGATAGGGATCCTGGTATATAAAATCAATCATTTCTTTGTTTTTGGCAAAGTTAAAAATTATTTACCTAAGAAAGAATTTGAATTATAAGTGTTTCGGAGTTTATTGTTGGTTATGAAACTCATTAAAGCTCATCTTTTTTTCAAAATAAGGTTTATCTTTTGCTGAAAGAAGTTTCTTTTTCCAATGAGTTCCCTTTAGTAAAAATGAAATAGAATCAGAATAGGTTACAATTCCCGAATCTTCATTGCTATCATCTCCGGGTTCAAATGAAACTGTCTTGCAATAAAAACTTTCAGGATCTTTTCCTGATGTATTGCTTACAAATTCAGTCCACGTTCCCCAACCGCTGTCTGACATCGATTGCCATTGATGAACAAGCTGTAAATTATGGTTTTTCAGATAGTACAGATAATTTTCATGCGTATAACCGCAGGCAGGATATCCAAAACCAATTTGTATAAAAGAAGAATTTTTGCCTGATGCATTAGTCAAACCTGAGGATCCTCCCCATTCGGCACCTTTCTCGTAATTGTTAATAGTGATTCTTGAAGACGTGATTTTGGTTTTATTCTGATAAAAATCAAGTCTGAATTTCGATGTTAGGATACTGTCCTTATCAGCTTTCAGTTCTGTCAAATTTGCCATAATATGAGTGAACTCGGCATTTTTTTCATTTGAAAGGAAAATGGTATCTGTTTCTAATATATTTTCTTCTGTTTCTGCTTTATCAGTAACAGTGGGAAGTTCTTTTGCTTCAGCAGAATTTACATCTGCAATCAGACTTTTTTTCTGTTCTTTATGACAGCTTGCTAGAATCAATAAGATAAAAAGATGTTTAATTTTCATATTTAAAATCTCCAAATTTTAAAAAAACCAGGTGGCCACAAAAATAGCCGTAATCACACAAATTAAATCAACCAAAAGCATGGTGCCCAAAGCGTAACGAGTATTTTTAATATTTACCGAGCCAAAGTAAACCGCAATTACATAAAACGTACTTTCGGCGCTGCACTGAAAAATACTGCTCAGTCTTGCTGTAAGGGAATCTGCTCCAAAAGTATTCATCGAATCAATCAAAAATCCTCTTGATCCCGCAGAACTAAAAGGGCGAAGCATTGCAACTGGCAGTGCATTAGTAATTTCTTTGCTCACTCCCATATTAGAAAAGATAAATCCAATAGCATCACTGATGATTTCGAATAAACCACTGTTTCTAAATAATGAAATAGCAACCAGCATTCCCAAAACATAAGGAAAAATCGTAACTCCAGTCTTAACTCCGTTATTTGCTCCCACTACAAATGTGTCAAAAACTGTCGTTTCAGCTTCCTTAAATTTTTTCTCATGTATGAAAGAAAAGATTAGGGTAAAAGCAATTATCGCTACTAATATTAATCCCGAAAGGTTAGAAGTGAAATAGTTTTTCCCGATTAAATCCAAATGGTTTACATACATCAGAAGACCAACAATTGCTGCAATTAAGGTCATTAAACCAATAAGAAGTGAAGCACTTTTAAAATTGATTTTTTGTTTCACTCCCACAATCAGGAAAGCAGCAATAGTTCCGATGAAAGAAGTAATGATACAAGGCAGCATTACATCTGCCGGATTACTGGCATTGGCAGCAGCACGATAACCGATAATTGAAGTTGCAATTAAAGTTAAACCCGAAGCGTGAAGACACATAAACATAATCTGTGCATCACTGGCTTTGTCTTTTTCGGGATTTATTTCCTGTAAACTTTCCATGGCTTTTAGTCCGAACGGAGTTGCGGCGGAATCTAATCCTAAGAAATTCGCGGCAAAATTTAAGGTCATGTAGGATATCGAAGGGTGGTTTTTAGGAATACTCGGAAATACTTTTACAAAAACGGGACTCAGCACTTTGGCTAAATTTCCGGAAGCTCCTGAAATAATCAGAAGTTCCATTAATCCGCAGAAAAATGCTAAATAAGCCATAAGCGGCAGAATTAAATCAAGTAAGGTACTTTTACAAGTTGGCAGTAAACCATCTGATTTTTGAAGACCGCTGTAGATTTTTACGGTTTTGTTTTTATAAACATAGGTTGTATCGGAATTTAGCGTGTCACGATTTACAATCATGGTCTGTTCCGGCGCATTTTTAATGCTGTCTTTGATGAAAGCGGGAAGTTGTTCAACGTATTTTTCAGAAACCAAAATCGGATCATCTTTCTTTCCATTCAAAATAGAATCAATAGTATACGTGTTGGCAGTAAATAAACTCACCACAATAAACACAATCGAAGAAATAAAAATCGTTAACCAAAATCTGCTTAATACCATAATTGTAATTTTTTGTAAATGTAATAAATCAATTGCAATGACAATTACAAAAGTCAATTTCGTGGTTTAAGGCAAATTGATTTAGGTGAGTTTTTGAATTTTCATTCAATCACAATTTTAGTTTCCAGATAATTTCCGAAAGATTTGATTCCTTCAAAAAGTAACTTTTTTTTGCTCATTTCGGTTTTAACGAAAAACTCTGTTTCAATTTTGGCATGATCTTTTTTGATGGTTCTTTTCCAGGTTCCAATGACTTTTCCGTTTTCTACAATTGTGGGTTTAAAAATGCCGTTTTTGGTAAAAGCTTTTGGCTGATGTTCTAATAAAATAGAAGATTCGCGGTTTTTATACGAAATTAAATACTCGTCAAAAGCGGCAAGAAAATGTACGCTTTCGCGGAAATTATGAGGATTAGGACATGCATTACTTAACCAATATTGCTGATTATCAATAGTTATACTATTTAATTGCAATTTAATTGCATTAATTGCAGATTTGCAAATTGTTGTAGAAAAACCGGACCAGTGTGAAAAATCTGCAACTGTTGCCGGACCACGGCTTTCAAAATAACGTTGGGCAAGTTTGGCCAAAGCTTCTTCTTTGGTTAATTTGGTTTTTGGTTTAGGGACCCTTTCTTCAAGTAAGGTATATGTCATTTTTTTGCCTTTCATTTTTCCGTTGCAGACTAAACCATCTAATTCTGCATACATCATGATTAAAACAGGACTTAATTTATAATCTCCGGAAATTTTTTTGACATTAAGTTCCTGTATGATTTCTTCCCGGGTTAAATGATTGTTTCCGGCCAGTATCTTTTCTATAGCTGAGTTGATCTTGTCAAATTCCTTTTCGTCACAGCCATATTTTTTAGTTTCGGCAATAATAATACGTTTCACCTGAGGGCCGGAAACATCGAGCATCCAGTAAATATCTTCTGCTGAAACCAAATGCCAGGTTGGACGTAAAATATGGATTCGGATTATTTTTCCTGAACTAATGGCTTCTTCGATTTCCTTTTCAGTAGCATCACAACGGGAGCCAATTGCCCATTTTGCCATTTCGTAATCCTGAGCCTGCATGGCGCCAAGATGTTGTACAATTTTTTCAGGTGAATTATGACTTGTTTTATCCAGTTTTTGCGAAATGAGACGATGATTTGAAATTTCGTGATGTGTCATACTTGCTTTTTTTTAACCATATAAGTTATATAAGTCATTTAATACTTTCCATTTCAAAATCTTAGTATGTTAGAACCTTAGCAACTAAAAATCTATACATGAATAATTTCCTCCTCAATCAATAAATCCTCACGTCTTAAACGAAGGAAAATCTGTGCTACGGCAATGGTGTCTTTTTCACAATAGGTAATAATTCTGTCAATGTCTTTCTCCACATAAAAAACATATGCTACCTGGCTTCCGTCGATATCACCTTTTGGAGAAGGAACTCCAAGAATTTTCGTCAGTAATTTTAAAGAAGTAAAATGTTTGTAATCGCCAAACTTCCATAATTCTAAAGTATCCAAATGCGGAATTTCCCATGGCTTTTTGCCGAATAAATTCAGTTTATCCGGAATCGCAATTTGGTTGATAATCATTCGGCGTGCGAGAAACGGAATATCAAATTCCTTGGCATTATGCCCGCACAAAAGATGCTGTGGCTGATTGAAATGATTGTTCAGCAGATTATTAAAGTCTTTCAGGATCTTTTTTTCTTCTCCAAAAAAAGAAGTTACCCTGAAATTTCGAATATCTCCTTTGATCGTAAAGTAACCAACCGAAATACAAATTATCTTTCCGAACTCTGCCCAGATTCCGGCACGATCGTAAAATTCTTCTGGGGTAAAATCTTCTTTTCGCTGATATTGTGTTTTCAAATCCCAAAGGGATTGCATTTCCGAATCAAGTGAATTAAAGTTTTCTTCTTCAGGAACGGTTTCTATATCAAGAAATAAAATGTTGTTGAGGTTTATTTTTTCAATCATTTTTGGAGACTTCTTAGATATTTGATGGTTAGACTTGCTTATATTTTTTTACAAATATCTGTAAAATTCTTACTATTTTTAAATTTATTTTATGAATTTACAATTAATGCCAAGTTTGTCTGCTTCTTTCAAAAAATATTTGGCTAAGTTTTCATTATCTATTTCCAGAATTATTTGAATATCTTCCAAAAGGTTGTCGAAATTAGTTTTACCCTCTTTGAGATCTATTCCTAATATTTCTTTTTGCAGCTTTACAAACGAAACTCCCTTTATACCTTCTCTCCAGCTTTCTAAAACTATTTTAGCCATAATTTTATATATGAATGATTAATATAAGTTATGACTAAAATAAACTTTGCTGTGCAGAAGGACTTTCGTGCTCCAAAAGCCATTTTTTGCGCCATATTTCTCCTGCATAACCCGTAAGAGATCCGTTTGTACCAATAACCCGATGACACGGAACCACAATCCAAAGCGGATTTTTACCATTTGCCGATGCTACAGCCCGAATCGCTTTTACATCTCCAAGCTTTTTAGTCTGATCCATATAACTTACTGTTTTTCCATACGGAATTTCCAGTAAGGCTTTCCAGACTTTCTGCTGAAATTCTGTTCCTTGTGGATTTAGTTTTAAGTCGAAATCGGTTCTTTTACCTTCGAAATAGTCATTGAGCTGCAAAACTGCCTCCTGTAAAACTTCGGGAATAGTTTCTGAAACTTCATTTGTTCCAACATCAGAAACGGAGATTACAGCGATACCATTCTCATCTCCAACGATTTTGGTGATTCCAAGAGGGGAATTGATATAAACTGTTTCCATGATTTTTGGTTTTAACCGCAAAGACCCAAAGTTCGCAAATATTTTTGAACGATATAAAATTTAAGTTTAAGTGTTTTGCTTTACTTATATAAAATTAATGACTGGCTGAGCGGAGTCGAAGCCTTTTGTTTTCATAAGCCTTCGACTCCGCTCAGGATGACAATAGTGTTAGGAGGTAATAAAACTTAAATAATTTATATAGTTTAATAATCTTCCAGTCTAAATTTATAGTTTAAAACGGTTTCAATTTTCGCGCTTGAAATAACCTTTTTACTATTAGATTTCCCAGCACTAAACTTCGGTAAAATCAGGTTTTGTTCTTTTGCTTTTTGTGTATAATACTCCTCTCTTGTTGGATGAAATGGCGCAACAGCATTAAAAACGTCGTTCCATTTAGATTGGTTTATGATTTCTTCAATGATGCTGATGCAATCGTTTTGATGAATCAGATTTACGGGAGCATCTGCATTTGCTAAGTTTTCTTTTCCTGACAAGGAAGTCACAGGATGACGATCTTCTCCAATTAATCCGCCGAAACGCAGAATAGTAGTTTCGAAGTTTTGATTTCTCTGTAAAATTGCTTCTGATAAAAGCAATTGCTTGCCACTTTCGGTTTCGGGATTTGGATTTGTTTCTTCCGTAATCAAATTATTTTCATCGCCATAAACTGAAGTTGAACTTACAAAAAGCACTTTTTTAACGGAAGATTTTTCTATAAACGGAATCAGGTTTTTGATTTTTTCGACAAAAACTTTCTTTTCTGAATCTGGATTGGCAGCTCTCAGTTTTGGCGGAATATCAATAATCAGGATTTCGCTTTCTGCTAAAAAATCAATGATGCTTTCAGAAACGCTTTCGCTTTCAAGTGCAACTAAAAATGGATTTACCCCGGCGTCTTTTAAAATCGGAAGTTTATTTTCTGAAGTTGTGGATCCATTTACTGAATTTCCTTTTTCGATTAGTCTTTTTGCCAGTGGAAGCCCTAACCAACCGCATCCCAGTACACTTATTTTTGTCATTTTTTAAGATTCAAAATAGAAAAGCTTTTTTCTTTCTCGCAGATTTGCTTCGCCAGTTCGCTATCGCTCGAGTGGCAGATTTAGCAGATTGATTTTAAAATAATCTGCTAAAATTAGCTTAAATTTTTTTAAATCTGCGTTAAAAAAAAATACAAGATTAATATTTTACAAAGTTAAAGTAAATCGGACTTTTTCTTTTCCTTTTGCACCAATTCTGTTGTAAAATTTAATGGCCCTTGTGTTGAATTCCGGTGTTTGCCACTGCATATTGATGCAGTTATTTTTGATTCCGATTTCTTTTAGTTTTTCGATTAAAACTTCGCCAATTCCAAAACTTCTTACTTCTTCTTCCAGAAATAAACAATCCATATACAAAAAACAAGAAGCATCCCAGGTTGAAAAATCAAAAGTAAAGGATGTGTAACCCACAATTGTTTCTTTCGTGGCAACAACTAAACAAAACAATTTTGGATTTTCATTAAAAAGAGCGTTTTTCAAACCTTGTTCTTTTCCTTTCGGAGAAAATTCGGCTTTTTCAAATTCAGCATGTTTTTGGCATAAAATGACCAGTTTGGGTAAATCGGCTATTTCGCAGTTTCTTATTGAATATTCCATTGAAGATTGATTTCTGTTTGCAGAAAGCTGATAAAATGATTAAAATAATCCGGATAATTCTCATTGGCTCTTGTGGCAATAAAGTGTTTTCTCTTCAAACCATTTTTCCCAACTTTAATTGCTTTGATCTGACTGGATTTTAAATGCGGCTGAACTGCCCATTTTGCCATTGACATTACACCCATATCGGCTTTGACCATTTCCAGGGACGCTTCTGTCAAAGGCATTGGCGTTATTTTTTTCGGACTCACTTTGGCTGGAGCCAAAAGAAACTGATGAATGGTAACAGTTTCCATTGGGAGCGAATGGATAATGAGATGTTCATTGATGAAATCTTCTGCAACAACATATTTTTTATCGGCCCAGGGATGATTCTCAGAAACGACCATCATAACCTCGTCCTGAAACAGTTCTGTGTATTTGATAGTATTGTCTTTAATCGGATCGCTTATAATAGCAATATCAATGGTGTTGTCTAAAAGTTTCTGCAATGGTATATGAGTGGCTTCGATCACAATTTTAAGTTCCACATTAGGATATAAAAGATGAAACTGTTTCAAAACTGACGGAAGCCAGTGATAACTCGAAAAACATTCAGTACTGATTCTAATTTCGCCATATTCTCCAAAAACCATTTGTTTGATTTGGCTTTCGGTTTCTGACAGTTTGTTCAGGATTTCATTGGCGAGATCGTAGATTTTTTCGCCGGCTTTGGTCAAAACCAGTTTTTTATTGGTTCGTAAAAAAATGGCTGTTCCCAATTGATATTCTGCTTCTTTGAGCTGATGACTCAAAGCCGATTGTGTCAGGTGAAGTTTGTCAATCGCTTTGGTAATGCTTCCTTCTTCGACAATTGCTTTTATCAATTTTAAGTGACGTATTTCCATTTTCAGTGATTAATACACAAAGAAACAAAAAATTAGATTGGCTTTTGTATGAAAAAAAATAATGTTCTGCATGAATTCTTTTCGTTTTTATGAGAGGTAAAACCATCCTAATTTTGAAAAAATAAACTTTAAAACATTAAATATGGAAGCACAGATTAAACATTACGAAAATAAGCTGGCCTTTGAAATGGATCCGTCAGATTTATTTGAAGCGCTGAACGATGGAGAAAACATAATTGTAATAGATGCCCGAAGAGCTTTTGGCTACGACGAGGAACATATTCCAAACGCGCTTAATATTCCACACCGCGAAATGAATTTAGAAACCACACAGCATTTAGATAAAGATGTTTTGTATGTTACCTATTGTGCCGGAATTGGGTGTAATGCCTCAACAAAAGGAGCTCTAAATATGACCAGACTAGGATTTAAGGTAAAAGAATTAATTGGCGGACTGGAATGGTGGAAAATCGATGGTTATGCAACCGAAGGCGAAAAGGGAGTCAAGGAAGGATTGAAGGTTGAATGTGCTTGTTAAATATAAAAGGCAGACTTTTTCATTAAGTCTGCCTTTTGAAATTGTTCTGAACGATTTAAGAGAAATATTTATTCTATTTTAATATCGTTTTGCTCAGCAACTTTTTTGAATAGATCTTCTTTGTTTTCGCTTTTCATTTTCTGATAAATACCGCCTATAATTTGCTCTGTGTCTTTTACGTAGTCAGATTTGCCAATAGTATAAATACGATGTGCTTTAAAAATATTGTCTAAAGCTTTTTCAGAATCATTGAGGGCAAGATAATTTTTTCCTGCTCCAAAAAAGCCTTCTGCATTATTAGGGTCAGACTTTATCAGTTTTTCATAATAAGTAATAGCTGTTTTATAATCTGTTTTTAAACTGTACACAACGCCAATATTTACTAAAGCAAAATCACCTTCAGGGTAAATTTCGAGTGATTTTTTATAATATTTGATTGCATTGTCATAATCTTTTAATTGTCTGTAACACATCGCAATGTCGTCCAAAGCCAAAACAAATTTTGAATCTTTTTTTAGAGCTATTTGGAAAGATTCAATCGCCAGTTCATATTTTTGGTCACGCATAAAGTCTTTAGCAATAATATAAGAGTTTTGTGCCTGTTCGTTTTTTGAATCAGTATAAAAGGGGCTTGGATTGCTTATTACTGGTTTAGTCGTAATTTTACCGCAGGTTTTACTTAAAATCTCAGCTGTTTTTTTTAAAAGGCTCTGAATTCCTTCAACTGTATTTATGGATTCTCTAACCTTTGTGTCTTTGTCATCCATAACAACCTGAGTCATGGATTCACTTATACAGCTTGTGTAAATTTCGTCAGTTATTTCAGCTTTTTTGCTTAGACAGTCGCATGTCAGTTTCGCTATTTTTTCTTCAATCGTTTGAGAAAATCCGTTATGGGAACTTACAGAAATTACAAAAATCCAAAATAGTTTTTTCATAAATACGGTTTGAATGATTATTGATTTATGACTTCTTTTTTAACTTCCATTACTGGCGCCAGACTATCTGTTTTGACTGTAGTACTATCAATTACCGGAGCAGTTTCTATTGGTTTTACCGGCGCTGGATGTCTTTTAATTTTTTGCTGAATCAAAACAGCATCATTTAAAACAAAAGCTTTAGGCATCATCCAGTTGCTTCTTGGTTTGATATTAAACAGCGGATTGGTCATTAAATCGAAAGAGCTTTCGATCAAATCCATATCAAAAACAGAAGATTTATTAATAACGAATTCCATCACAAGAGGTTCATTAGATACAACATAGTAGCATAAAATTTTGCTGTCCTCTCTCTTTAAAAGATTTCCTTTTTGTCCGGACGTTGAAACGCCATTGGCTTTAAAGTTATAAAACGTCATTTTTGGATTTGCATAAATATCGTAGCGATTGACTTTACGGTTTGGCGTAATTTTTATTTTCAGATATCTTTTACTTCCTATAACGCTGTCTCTTACAAAGGAAATAGTTGGTTTTAGTACTTCTATATTAGGAGCAATGGCGCTATACGTAAAAGCAGAATTGTACTTGCTTGCAATTGGAAGACGGTTTAGACCTATTGCTTTTTGATTCATATTTCCCAGATATGTTTTAGTCCATTCATCCAGATTGATATCATAAGTTGTCCAGACGGCAGAATCAGTATCAGCGTTATAAACGTATAATAAACTATTTGATTTTGCCTTTCCGGGTTCATAATCTGAGTGATATCCGGCATAAACAAAAAAGCTGATCGATATGATAAGGAAAAGTATAGTCCAGGCACCTTTTCTATAAAATGATCCAAATAGCGGGAGTAATAATCCGAAAAGCAATACCGTAAGAACTGAACTTCCGTAAAGGATTTTTAAACCTAAACCAATTGGAAACGTGATGATAAACGGTGCTAGAATTGCTAATGCAGGAATGCTGAATAACAAGTTTAGACCTATGCTGTAATGTTGGGTAAGGACAAAAAATCCAAATAAAAAAATTCCAAAGTAAACAGGAATAATCAGGAATCCTGCTCCCGTTAATTGATTGGCTAAAACGATATTGATGATAATCCATAGCAATAACGGCGCTACGAAATGATTCATCGTAATTTTTGCTTCAGAAAAATGATGGTAAAAAGCAAAACAAATGGCAATACTAAGTGTTACAAAGGCGCCAATGTAGGCATGACCATTATAAGTAAAACCATTTAGCAGATCAGTGTATTGCGGATAAATTTGCAGGACGATTTTCCAGCCTAAAAAAGTGACCAAACCAGCAATAATCATGGAACCTAGCAAAGGAACAAATCCTTTAAAAATTTCCCTGAAAGAAATGAGGTGTTTTACTTTTCCAACGAAAATAAAGAAGAAAAGTAGTCCTAAAGCAATAATGCTCATTGGGAAAACCCATGAAAAAGGATAATTTATGAAGAATCCGAACGGAACACTAAAATAAACATTGTCCTGTGTAGTGTGAGTAGAGTTTAAATCAATATTAGAGAAGTATTTTAATAGCGGCATCAAATATGATCCCTGATGTGTTAATGTAGTTTTGTTTAAATGCTGAATATCATCTTGCTGGGTGTGATAATTATAATGACCATCAATAAAAGCAAAGTTGAAACCCTGAATGTTTCCCTGTTCTCTAAAAACAGTTAAATCGGTGTCATTTGGAAGCATTTTGTAAATACTGTACATTAGCGAGTTTGAAACCGGATATTTTGCTTTGGCATTCGAAAATTCTTTTACAAGAGCCTGGTTTCCTTTATTGGTTTCCATCAGCATATAGCTTGGTCCGGACGAACCTCTTGCTTCAAAATTTAAAACCAGGCCAACCTCTTTTGCCCACGGATGCTGATTCACAAACAGGGCAGCGCCGTTTAAACCCAGTTCTTCAGCATCAGAAAAAAGGATAATAATATCGTTTTTATGCTTTTCATTAGCGTATAAAAAAGCCCGTACGCCTTCAAGGATTGTGGCAACTCCTGAAGCATCATCACTTGCTCCTTTAGAAAAAGAATGCGGTGCGCTGTCATAATGTGAGAGTAATAATAGCGCTTTTGAATTATCAGTTCCTTTTATACGGGCCAGAATGTTTTTGGATTTTACCAAAAGACCTTTGTCATTCAGTGTAAAACCTTCCTGAATCGAGGTTTCGAGACCAATTCTGTTTAATTCAAGTTTAAGGTAATTAGCAACTAACTCATGATTGGTAGAACCAACAAAATGGGGCTTTTGGGCTATAATCTGAACCTGATTTAGTGCTCGTTCTGTTGAGAATTCGGCAAGAGCTTCTTCATCTTTAGAAATATACTGGGGCATCATAGAGGCAAATATGATGGACAGAATTGCTAAGACTCCTAAGAAAGCCAGAATTGAAGTAGGATTTTTTTTCATATTGTGGTATTAAATTTCTTTTTTTACGAGCATAAAATAATCATTGTCCAAAGACCGATATCCCTGATCGTACAGAAAATAGTAGGTATTCCCTGTTTTGGTCTGCAAGATATTGGTAAAGAAATCAAAATCAAAACCTTTATTGAGCATTTTATCACGTGTTGCTTTTGATTTTCCTTCCGAATTTAATTCAGACAAAATACGGTAATTTTTACGCAGTTTGTTGTTTACATTGCGCATAAAATTCGTGCTGTCTTTATTTATTTTATTGTTGTAGGCATTGCGGCAACTGTCTGAGCAAAATTTTTTATCTTCCCGGCCTACAATTTTTTCGGAGCATTCGAGGCATGTTTTCATGAATCAATTTTCTTTATTTCATATAAGTCTGTTCTTCTATCTTTCAGCGTATGTACACTTCCATGTTCATGCAGTTCTTTTAGTAAATTCAAATCAACATCAACAATAAGTGTCATTTCGGTGTTTGGAGTGGCTTCGGCTTTGATACCGTTGCTCGGAAAAGCAAAATCCGAAGGCGTAAAAACGGCTGCCTGCGCATATTGAATATCCATATTATTTACTTTCGGAAGATTCCCCACGCAACCAGCAATCGCCACATAACATTCATTTTCGATGGCACGTGCCTGCGAACAATGTTTTACACGGGTATATCCATTTTGAGTATCGGTCAAAAAGGGTACAAAAAGAATGTTCATTCCTTCATCTGCAAGTAATCGTGGGAGTTCCGGAAATTCGACATCATAACAAATCAGGATTCCTATTTTACCGCAATCGGTATCAAAAGTTTTAAATTGGGATCCGCCTTTCATTCCCCAGTGTACCACTTCGTTTGGTGTGATATGAATTTTGGTATACATTTCGGAAGTTCCGTCTCTTTTGCATAAAAAACCAACATTATACAAATTACCGTTTTCCAAATAAGGCATACTTCCGGTAATAATATTGATGTTGTAAGAAATAGCAAACTCCTGAAAACGTTTCCTGATAGGATCAGAATGTCGGGCAAGCTCCCGAATTGCATTGGCTTCAGATAAATGATTGTAATCGGCCATTAAAGGCGCAATGAAAAGTTCCGGGAAAAGGGCAAAATCACTTCCGTACCCAGAAACCACATCAATAAAAAACTCTGATTGCTCAAAAAATTCTTCCAGGTTATTCAATTGACGCATTTGCCATTGTACAAGTCCAAGGCGAATAACACTTTTTTCGAGATTAATCAGTTTGGGACTTTCATCATAATAAACATTGTTCCATTCCAGAAGAACGGCAAATTCCTTAGACTCTTCGTCACCTTCCAGATAGTTTTTGATAATCCGCAAAACGTGAAAGTCGTTACTTAGCTGAAATGAAAGTACAGGATCATGTAATTCCTTGTGCTTTACTTTGTCGATGTAGTTTTTTGGCGTCATCTTTTTAGAATGCTGCGCATAATTTGGAATTCTGCCTGCAAAAACAATTGCTTTAAGGTTCAATTGTTCGCATAATTCTTTTCGGGCATCGTACAAACGTCTTCCTAAACGAAGCCCGCGATAATTTGGATGGATAAAAACATCTATTCCGTATAAGATTTCTCCGTTTGGATTGTGAGTCGAGAAAGAGTAATCACCAATAATTTGTTTGTAGTTGTGTTTTTTGTCTACTAATTTTTCATCAAGAATTAATGATAATGCAGATCCCACTACTTTTCCATCAACTAAGATAACCAGCTGACCTTCGGGAAATATAGAAAGCAATTTTTCGATTTCATCAGCTTCCCAATATGAATTGGCCATTTCAGGATAGGATTCCACCATTGAATTCTTTAACTGTTTATAGTCATCAAATTCTAAATTTCTTAATTCTACCTTATTTATTTGAGTCTGCATGTGGTGTATTTCTCTCAAATATAGTAAAATATTTCCATTTACAAACGGTTACAAACAGTTACAACCGAAAGTAAATAGTTTGCTACCGACTAATCTTTGAAACCTGTCACATCTTTGCACTGTTGAATTTGACGAACGAATTCGATTTTATATAACCCTTAAAAATAGTATACGCCATGAAAAACAAAGTACAATTAATCGGTAATGTAGGTAATGATCCAGAAATCAAAACATTAGACAGTGGAAGAAAATTAGCGCATTTAAGTATTGCTACTAATGATAAATACACCAATGATAAAGGTGAAAAAGTAGAGCAAACCGAATGGCATCGTGTTACTGCATGGGGCAAAACTGCCGAAATTATCGAAAAATATGTTGTAAAAGGAAAAGAAATCGCCGTTGAAGGAAAACTAACCCACAGAAGCTACGATGATAAAAACGGAGAGAAACGCTACGTTACAGAAGTTGTTGTAAACGAAATTTTATTGCTTAGCAAGTAATGTTTTTATTTGTTGGTTAAACCTGACAGGCTTTAAAACCTGTCGGGTTTTTTATTATCATTAAACATAATCCTTAGAGAAGGGGCTTCGACTCCGCTCAGCCTGACAACTTTTAATTCTAATCATAAAAGATATAATTATAAAATCGAAGCGCCGTTTATGTCAGTAGTGAGTATTTCGCTCATATAATCAAAAAAGGGTCTCATATTCTGCATGGTTTCCAAAGCCTGTCCTAAAAACTGCGGACTCAAAACCTCATCATCTGTAAAACGTTTAATAATCAAAAACTGTTTAAAGCGAAGTAAATCAATAGCTTTATGATTGATGTCAAAACCTTTTGGTGCTGTTTTGAGCTGTTCTCCCTGTAAAGCTCTAAAAGTATTTCTAAAAACTTTTGAATTTAGTATTTTTTTAAATGATTCAGAATCATGGTCAAATTCGGTTCGAATGCGTTTTAAATCTGCTGCATTGGGTCCCCAAAAGCCGCCGGCAAAAAAACTGTTTCCTTTTTCAAGATGAAAATAATAACCACCACGTCTTGCCGCTGTTGCGCGTGTATAACTGCCTCCCCAAAAAGTTTTAAACGGAGTTTTGTCTTTAGAAAAACGAATATCACGATAAATTCGGTACACACTTTTTTTGCCTGAACGGGTTTCCAGAACATCTGTTTTAGAAAGTTCGTGAAGTAAAGCCTCTGCAAAAGTTTCAATATGGTTTAACTCGATTAGATATTCTTGTTTATGCGCTTCGAACCAGGATTTGTTGTTGTTTTCTTTAAGCTGCTGCAAAAAATCAAGAGCAGATTGTGGAATTATGATTTGGTTTTCCATATAAATTTTAGTCTTTAAAAATAAGAAGTTGACCGCAATTCAAAACTAAAAAACCCACCGAAAAATTGGGTGGGTTTTGTCTATATCGCTAAGCAGTCTTTTTGAATAAATCAAACATAGGACAGCGTGAGCAGCGTTTCTTTTCACTTTTTTTGTATTTCTCACAGCAAGAAGATTTACAGTTTTCAATCTTCTTAATTTTATCAAGGATATCTTTGTTTTTCTTTTTCTTCTTGTCCTTTTTCTTGTCCTTGTCTTTTTCTTTCTTGCTCAATTTTCCTCTGTATTAAAAACAGTGACAAATATAAAAAGAAAATATTATTTTTATATATTCTAAATAAATTTTAACTTTTTTATTTTGGGTTAATAGCAATTGAGCTCGTAACGGTTAACTGCTGAATATCACGATCGAACAGGTAAAGTCCGCCTTTGTCTTCACCAATTAAGTTGATTTTGTCCAGAATAGATTTAGCTGTAGCTTCTTCCTCGATTTGTTCAGAAACATACCATTGTAAGAAATTATGTGTAGCATAATCTTTTTCTTCAAAAGTGATGTGTACCAATTCGTTGATAGATTGCGAAACAAAAAGTTCGTGATTATAAAGCTCCTCAAACATTTCTTTAAAAGTAGAATACGATATTCTAGGTGCTTTTAAATCTGTAATCTGAGCATGTCCGCCACGTTCGTTTACATATTTTACCAATTTAAGCATATGTGCACGCTCTTCGTCTGACTGGGTGTACATAAACTGAGCGATTCCTTCTAATCCATGTACTTCAGCCCAACAAGCCATTGAAAGGTACGTTTGAGAAGATTCTGCCTCTATACGGATTTGTTTGTTTAAAGCCGTTTCAATATTTTTTGATAACATAATAGATGTCTTTTTTGTAAAGTTAAAAAAAATAATTCAAACCATTTTTTGGATATCTGAAAAACATAAGAATATTTCGATTAATTCTTAGTCGATTTAAGGTTATCAAAAGAAATAGGCTGTGAGAAAATGGCTTTATTAATGATTGAATTTTTTTCTTCATAATAAAACCCGTCTGTAAATTTCCGCATTATGTATTGTTTTGAAGCTATATCATAATAGCTCAAAATGTAATAATCTTTTAGTTTAAGAATATTTTGCAGCGAAATATTTTTATTGATACTTAAATAATAAAAAACATTATCAATAGCCAAAGGTTCTGATTGTTTGTTTTTTACAAATTCTAAATCCGAATTAAGCATAGCATCAAAATAAGCCATTTTACTTGAATATTCAGAGTAGCCTCCAAAGTCATTATCAAAAAAATCTGCCAGTAAATTGCTCTGTATGTTATCAAAACCTGAAATCTGATATTCTACAAATCCGCCAAAAGATATTGATGTATTTTTCTTGTTTTTAAAAACTGTTATTCCTGCATTTAATGTTGAAAGCTGTTTTAAAAACTTCTCAGTAGTTTTTACCTCCTGAGGATTTTTATCGTTTATCTGTAAAAAGAAGGGTGAATTTTTAAAATTAACGGAGTCTTTTTTTGAGACAGAGAGGCTTTTAAGTGTTTTGCCTGAATCAAAATCTTTGATGTCAAACAATAGTTCTTCTTTGCCTGCCTTGATTTGCATTAATTTGTTTTCGTAAAAAAAAGAGTTGGAAGTTTTTGATGGTGTTTTAGAGACAGGCTGATTGAAATTTTTCTCGGTAACATCTACAGTGATAGTATTTAGATCTAAAACGTGGGTCTTTTTTAAACTGTAATCGAATGTCAAAAAAATATGATCGCCTGATACATACATTTTGGTTTTTTTAATCGTTTTATCTAAGGTATTAAAACTATCAGGATCTATTTTTTCAATTGGGTAATATCGGATAACGGTATTGAAAGCCAAATTCTGCTCTTTATCATTCTGAAACAGGATTCCGGATAAATCAAACATTTTTACTTCGGCCTTTCCATTATTAAATTCATAGAGTAACAGATGCTGCCTATTTGTTTCCTTACAAAGCATATAAAAATTATTGTTTTTTTGGTAAGTCGTTATTACATTTTCGTTGTTTGGTGACAAATCAAAATTTAAAGCTTTTGAAGTTTTTGTTTCCAGATAATATTTAATAATTCGGATGTTTCTTAAATTATTTGTGGCCCAATAAAGCAGAGGATTTCCGTCATCCCCAATACTATGACCAATTAAAGACCTGTCTTTTTCCATTTTTATAGAATCGGTAAATTGATTTTTGAGGAAAAGAGATTTATTGTATTTTAAGATATTAATGTATTTATCATCTGCTGCAAAAACATAAATGTCATTAGTTTTTACATCTTCAATATTGAGTATCTGACCATTTTCTAAAGGCCTGTTTAGGTTTAATGAAAAAGAATTTAATACTGTCTGGCTGAATGAGACAGCATTATAAAAGACGTATAAAATAAGGAATAGTTTTTTCATATCGTTTTACGCTCAAATATTGTTCCGTTTTTTATCTTCTTATTGATTCATAAGCTCTTGAAAAAAATCTACAAACCGACCTACATGCAATCCATCCATCAATCCGTGATGAACATGTACAGACACAGGCATCGATTTTTTCCCGTTTTCTAAGGTAATCATTTTTCCAAAAGAAATTTTAGGGCAGCTATCCGGATAAGTGTAACTGCGTGCGTGAGAAAGTGAAGTGAAATTTATCCACGGAATCGCCGAAAAGTGAATCAGATTATCATCATCAAACGATCTTGTAAAAAGTCCGGGAGTGTTTTGTATACGCTCAATTTCTGTATAAGTATTCTTTTCAAAAATCCTGAAAGCCGGATTGTATTCTATTAATGAAAAGCCGAAAGTACCGTCTTTGCGGCCAATTGTTGCAGAAACATCTACACGATCATTAATGTAGATTTGATTTTCAGAAATGCGATATTTAAAATTTTCAATCGAGTTTACCGCAACCAAAGTTTTATGCAGATAAAAGATAAAAAAAGAAGCCTTTAGTTTTTTAGCGGTTTGATAGGCTTTTGTACAATCAATCTCGACAGTAACACCAAAAAAAGGTTCTTCCATTTTACTGAAATGTTCAAAATGCTCTTTTCTGTTCCAGTTTTCTAAATCTAAAAGTGTTTTCATTACAGTAAATTATGAACAACTTCGGTAATTTTTTCGAATGAACTAAAATGTTCGTGTTCCACTTTATGATTGATTTTTTCATGTTCCCAGGTGGTATGAAACGGAATGTGAACGGCATATCCGCCAATTCCTAAAACCGGAAGCACATCTGATTTTAACGAGTTCCCGATCATAAGAAATTCATGCGCCTGAATATCCAGACGGCCTAATAATTTTTGATAATCAATTTCCTGTTTGTCCGACATGACTTCGATATGGTGAAAATAATGTCCCAAACCGGAGCGATGCAATTTGCTGTGCTGATCTTTTAAGTCGCCTTTTGTAGCTACGACCAGTTTGTATTTTCCATGTAATGACTGAAGGGTTTCTTCGATTCCGTCAAGCAGTTCTATTGGTTTTTCCAGTAACTCTTTTCCGTATTGAATGATTTTTTCAATGACTTCAACCGGAATGGTATTATTCGAAATATTCATTGCCGCTTCGATCATCGATAAAATATATCCTTTGATTCCGTAACCGTATAAAGGAAGATTCTCAATTTCGATTTTAAATAGCTCCTGAGAAATTCCCTGATGTGAAAGATAATCTTCCATTAAGGCGCAAAATTTATTTTCGGTTTCCTGAAAGTAAGGTTCGTTTACAAATAAAGTATCATCGGCATCAAATGCGATTACTTTTAAGTTGGGTATTTTGTTTTTATGTAACATGGTATATTTTGTTTCAAGTTTGAAGTTTTCTTTGTTTCAGGTTTTTTTGCTACGAATTACACGAATTTCCTCTAATTGTAGAACAAATTAAAATAATTTTAAAAAATCTGCAGAATCTGCGTGAAACCTTTAATCAGTCTTAGAAGAAAGCTTTTTTAACGAAATAGTCTTATCGTAAAAAGTAATCCGGATTCCGAAAAGCAAAATGATTCCGCCAATAACCATTTGTAAAGTTATTTTTTCTTCTAAAAACAACCAAGCTAATATTGAAGTAATTACAGCCTGACTTAATAAACTTAAAGAAACCCTCGTAGCACGCATGTGCTGGGTTGCATAACTAACCGAAAGCCAGGCACACAATTGACAAATTACCGACTGCAATATCAATATAAACCAGCCTGTATCTGAAAATCCGGTAAAAGGTTCGTTTAGTAAATAACAAAGTATCCCTAAATAAATACTGGAAGCGAATAAACTAATGGTCATAAACGATAAAACATCCACCTTTGAAAGAACATTTTTGCTGATCAAAAGATAAATTGAATATAAAATACCGGATAAAACAGCAAACAGAAATGCCTGATTGAAATTCAATTCCACAAAAAAGGCAAAGCCAACCAAAGTCACCATTCCGAATAAGGATACCAATGTTCCAATCCAAAAGTTAGTAGCAGGTTTTGATTTCAGGAATAAAAAAGAACCAATTCCTACCCAAACCGGAGACAGATTGGTCAGTAACGAAGCCTGAGTAGCACTCGAGTCCTGAATGGCGATATTCCAAACGGCAACATCTGAAGCAAACAGAATACCGCAAAGTGCTGCTAAAAGAGTAAATTTTAATGTTGGCAGTTTAAAGTTTTTGCTCAAAAGCACATAAGGCAAAAGTAATGTCACCGCAAAAAACATTCTGTAAAATGCCGAAATTAATCCTGGCGTTAATTTGAGTTTTACCAAGATAGGGAAGATGGAAATACAAAGTATGCCGCAGATTAAGGCTAATCTTGGTTTGGTCAGTTTCATTTTTGTTTTTATTAAGCGAAAATGCAAAATTAGCATTTTGAAAGCGTTCTTTCAGAAAAAAACTCCCAATTCATAAAATCAGGAGTTTTGTATTAATCTTCAAATTTTCTAATAATGTATTCTTTTGTTTTATTATCGTAATATCCCAGATAGTAGGCATCTAATTTGAACAAAGTCTGTGATGAAACATCATTATTTTTATCAAAAAAAGTTCTGATTTTGTCAAAAGCTAATGGTTGTAATTCTCCATTAATATGGTTCCCCTGATTGTCAAACAATCCTTCAATTTTGACTACTTTTCGGTTAGAATAAGAATTAAAGCTCTGCATAGTTGAATTGAAAGCAGCCACTGAAATCAGAGCACCAATTAATCCAAACTGACCTAATGCTATTTGTCCTGTAGATTGCTGAAGTGCCGAAACGCCTCCAAAAGTAATTAGGGTATTTTGACCAATATGGTAACAACTTAGAGCAGAGCTTAGGTTATTTGTTTTTCTAATAAACTGAGAACTGTTTTCTAAGACCCTTTTTCCTCCAAAGCTGCCACCTTCCTGATAAATTTCGGAATTCTTAAATTCAATCGGATTAGTTGAATTGGCAAGATATTCTTTTATTATGTTGTCATCTAAATCTTTTATCGTGAAATGAAAAATATCTGATGAGGTTTTTATCTGATATAATTTATTGTCAAAATAAAAAGAATTTGAATTTAAAAATGCTCGTTCACCACTTAAATATGGTTTTTTTACCATTTTTTCAGTAGCAGTAAAATCCTTTAAATCAATTAAAATGACCTGAGTAAAATCGATATTGCTATCATTAGTTATTATAATTTGTTTGTTATTGAAATAGCATTTTCTTTTTTTCGCAGCATCCGTTAATGATGTTGGGTTCTCGACAGTAATATTTTGTAAGGAGAAAGGCGTATCGAAAGGTGGTAAATATTCAGACAAAATACCCGATAAGTCTGATTTTTTATAGTCTGATTCTAAAAAATGAAATCTTTCTGCAGGAATCATTTTTTCTGTATAATTGCCTTCGTTGTTAAAAACATAGATCTTGAAGATATTACTATTTTTTAAAACCGTTAGTATATAAAAATTTTCGTTTTCACTGAACTTTTGTAAAACCTTTTCATTTTTTAAAATCAGTTTATATTCTTTGGTTGTGGTTTTACGATTATTAAAATCGTATAGTTGCGCAAATATATTCTCATGGTTATTAGACGACCAATATAATCTCGTACCATCATTACTGGTATTGTAACCAATAATATTAGCGTATGTTTTGGTATTTGGCCTTTCGGCAGAAATACTGTCAACAATTTGCATCTTGTCATTCAGATTAATTGCTTTTACTTTTTCTTTGTCGCTTATAAATAAAGTAACCGTGTTTTTTTCATGATTAACCGTTTGAAAAACATCACGATTTTTTTTTAGTTCCAAAACGATCGAGTTTACAACTTCCTGAGTAAAAGCAGTTATAGTTGTAAGAAGTAAAAAAAGTAAAAAAGTTGTTTTTTTCATAAATTTGGGCGCAACAGATTTTTAATTGGCGAATATTTTATTTTTTGATAAAGGATAGCTTGTTATTAAACCTAATCCTGAGTTTGATTTATATTTAATCTTCAAATTTTCTAATAATGTATTCTTTTGTTTTATTATCGTAATATCCCAGATAGTAAGCATCTAATTTGAATAATGTTTGTGCTGAAATAGTATTATTTTTGTCAAAAAAAGTACTGATTTTATCAGATGCCAATGGCACTAATTTTCCTTTAATACGATTTCCTGCAGTATCAAACAATCCTTCGGTTTTAACGACTCTTCTGTTAGAACTGGAATCGAAATCTTCCATTGATGTACTAAATACAATATCTTCAGTAAGCCCAAATTGATTTATTGTAGTTTGATCGGCTGATTGTTTTAACTCTGATACACCTCCGAAAGTAATGAATGTGTTTAGACCCGTCTGATAACAGGAAAGTCCAAGAAATAAATTGTTTGATTTAAGAATAAACAGCGGACTGCTTGCTAAAGTTCTTTTAGCTCTTAAACTGCCACCCTGTTCATGAAATTCTGAATTTTTAAAGGCAATTGGTTTCGTTGAATTGGCAAAATATTCTTTTAGAATGTTATCCTCTAAATCTTTTATAGTGAAATAAATGATTCCTGATGAGCTTTTTAGCTGATATAGTTTATTGTCAAAATAAAAGGAATTTGAATTTAAAAATTTTCGATCGCCAACCAAATATTGTTTTTTTATCATCTTTTCGGTAGCAGTAAAACTTTGTAAATCAATTAAAATCAACTGAGTAAAATCGATGTTGATATCAAGGGTGATTACAAGTTGTTTATTGTTGAAATAGCATTTTCTTTTTTTGGCAGCATCTATTAATGATGTTTGATTTTCAACAGTGATGTTTTGTAAAGAGAAAGGTGCTTCAAAAGGCAATAAACTTTCGGAAAAGGCGGTATATAGATCTGATTTTTTATAGTCTGATGTGAAAAAGTGAAATCCTTCTGTGGTAATTATTTTCTCTGTATAATTGCCTTCGCTGTCAAAAATATACAGTTTGAAGATATCACTGTTTTTTAAAACTGTCAGAATGTAAAAGTTTTCGTCCTGACTGAATTTTTGTATAACTTTTTCGTTTTTTAAAACCAGTTTGTATTCCTTGGTTATGGTTTCACGACTATTAGTATTAAACAATTGGGCAAAAATGGCTTCATAATTAGTAGACGACCAAAATAATCGTGTGTTGCCATTGTTTTTATTATAACCAATTATATTAGTGTAAGTTTTAAGATTTGGCCTTTTAGCAGAGATACTGTCTGCAATTTGCATCTTTTCATTCAGATTAATTGCTTTTATTTTTAGTGAGTCTCTTACAAACAATGTAACTGTTTTTTTTTCAGGGTTAGCAATTTGAAAAACAGCACTACTTTTTTTTAGTTCCAGAGGTATTGAATTTACAATTTCCTGTGCGAAAGCGGTTAGATTGCTTAGGAATAAAAAGATTAAAAAAGTTCTTTTTTTATAGATTGGAGTGTGGTGCTGTATCAATTTGCGAATATTTTATTTTTTGCAAAGATAGTTTACAAAGCAAATACTATGAAAGTAAAAAGCGTAAATCAATTAAAAATGTTAATTGGTTTACGCTTTTTGTTGTTTTTAATATCTTGCCAATTCGCTGTAGGCCTTTTGAATTTGTTTATCTGAAAATGGTTTCTGTGTTTTGGCTAACATTTTACTGGTTCTGATACAGCTCATCATTATTAAATGCTTAATGGCTTTAACGTTTAACTTATAGTTTCCATTTCTGCAAATTGGTATCAGGATTTTTAATAACTATCGATTATTTTACTTTTCTGCTCTTAATATCCTGACGGTTATCCCAAAACGATACTATTTGGATTTGATTTTCGTTTATTTCATAGAATATTAGATAAACTTTCATAGAAATAACACGGGTAATTTTGTTTGAAGTAAGTCTTCCAATCAGTTCTGAATTTGAAAGTGTGTCTAATAAATCTTCGACTTCATTTAGCAGTTTTAAGCTGTAAGTTGGACTTTCATTTCTAATTAAATAATATTCAATAACATTTTGTAGCTGAAGTTTAGCAAAAGAAGACCAAACTATTTCTTTTTTAGCCATTCTCGCATTTCTGAGATTACTTCTTTATTTTTATGAAAATTTCCATTTTCGATCTCCGAACGACTACTCTCAATTGCCTTTTTTTGATCATTTGACAATTCATAAAGCTCTTGTTCAGATGAATCAAAAATAGTTTGAAGTGCATTTAGAAAATTCAAATCTTTAGAATCTTTGATTCTCGATATTAAATTCTTTTTTATTTGTGCAGTCAAGTCCATAATGTTTTCTTTATATACTCAAAATTAGAGATTTATTCTTAGAAAGTATAATCTATTGCGATTATTTGTACAAATGTGTCTAAATAAAGAAAATTATCTGCCAGATGTTTAGGCAGATAACTTCCCTTGTAA
Organism: Flavobacterium salmonis; assembly: GCF_903819435.1. Taxonomy (GTDB): domain Bacteria; phylum Bacteroidota; class Bacteroidia; order Flavobacteriales; family Flavobacteriaceae; genus Flavobacterium; species Flavobacterium chungangense. The sequence continues at coordinate 25,310 of NZ_CAIJDP010000053.1, forward strand.
GTTTTATCGAAATAAAATTAATTTTTTAATTTACCGTCTCCCCATTTGGAGCATCAGCATCTGGATTTATAAAAACCAGTTTACCTTCGGCATTTGTTGTCATCAGGATCATTCCCTGGCTTTCAACACCACGTAATGCTCTTGGTGCCAGATTAGCTAATACAGAAACACGTTTCCCGATTATTTCTTCAGGTGAAAAACTCTCTGCAATTCCTGAAACAATCGTACGAACATCGATTCCTGTATCTACTTTAAGCACTAAAAGTTTGTTTGCTTTTGGCATTTTTTCGGCGTCCAGAATAGTTCCTACACGAATATCCATTTTAGCGAAATCTTCAAACTGAATCAAATCTTTTTGAGGTTCCGGCTGTTTGCTTTCAGCAAGATTAGCTGTTTTTGTAGCTTCCAATTTATCTATTTGTTTTTGTATTTCTTCATCTTCAATTTTTGCGAATAATAATTCTGCTTCGCCAATTTGGTGTCCGTCCGGAATCAATTCTGAATTTTCAGTAACATCATTCCATTTCAGTTTTCCTTGGTTTTTTAGAATATTTGACAATTTATAAGCAGTAAAGGGTAAAAACGGTTCAGCCAAAACGCTCAAAGCAGCCGCAATTTGAAGTGCTACATACATTTGGGTTTTTACACGCTCCGGATTGTCTTTCATTACTTTCCAAGGCTCTTCATCGGCAAGATATTTATTTCCTAAACGGGCAACATTCATCAATTCGCCTAAAGCTTCACGGAATCTGTAACGCTCTACCGAACTTGAAATCACAGCCGGATATGCTTTTAATTCGGCTAAAGTATTCTCGTCAACTTCAGATAATTCATTTGGAGTTGGAACAAATCCGTCGTAATATTTGTTGGTTAAAACCACAACACGATTAATAAAGTTTCCGAAAATAGCAACCAGTTCATTGTTATTTCTCGCCTGAAAATCTTTCCATGTAAAATCATTATCTTTAGTTTCAGGAGCATTTGAGGTTAAGGCATAGCGCAAAACATCCTGTTTTTCCGGAAATTCTTCTAAATATTCGTGCAACCAAACTGCCCAGTTTTTTGAAGTCGAAAGTTTGTTTCCTTCTAAATTCAAAAACTCATTTGCAGGAACATTGTCTGGTAAAATATAGCTTCCTTCGGCTTTTAGCATTGCCGGGAAAATGATACAGTGAAAAACAATATTGTCTTTCCCGATAAAGTGAACCAGTTTCGTGTCTTCATCTTTCCAGTACGGTTCCCAGTCTTTTCCTTCACGGGCTGCCCATTCTTTTGTTGATGAAATATAGCCAATTGGCGCATCAAACCAAACGTAAAGTTTTTTTCCTTCAGCACCTTCAACCGGAACATCAATTCCCCAGTCAAGATCACGTGTTACCGCACGAGGTTCTAATCCTCCATCGATCCATGATTTTACCTGTCCGTAAACATTCGATTTCCAGTCATTTTTGTGACCTTTTATAATCCACTCGTTTAGGAAATCAGTATATCGGTCCAAAGGTAAAAACCAGTGTTTGGTCGATTTCAAAATTGGAGTTTCACCTGTAATTGTTGATTTTGGGTTGATCAAATCGGTAGCATTCAAAGTCGATCCGCATTTTTCGCACTGATCTCCGTAAGCTTCCGGATTGTCACATTTTGGACAGGTTCCTACAACAAAACGATCTGCCAAAAACTGATCTGCTTTTGCATCGTACAACTGCTCCGTCACTTCTTCAATAAAATCGCCTTTATCATACAATGTTCTAAAGAATTCCTGAGCGGTATCATGGTGAATTTTAGCCGAAGTTCTGGAGTAATTATCAAACGAAATTCCAAAATCAGCAAACGATTTTCTAATAATTCCGTCATATTTATCAATAACTTCCTGTGGCGTAACTCCTTCTTTTTTTGCTTTCATCGAAATGGCAACACCGTGTTCATCGCTTCCGCAAATAAATGCAACGTCTTTTCCCTGCAAACGCAGGTATCTCGAATAGATATCTGCAGGCACGTAAACCCCCGCCAAATGCCCAATGTGGATTGGTCCATTGGTATAAGGCAATGCTGCTGTAATCGTATATCTTTTAGGATTCTGTATCATATGTTGATATTATTGTTTTTTATTTGTCGTCTGTAATTCGCTCATTAAATTTTGGTGTGTAAGGCCAATTTTGGTTTTGCTCATTTCATCTTTCAAATTTATTGAGTGCAAAAATAAGCAATAGAATTGAGATTTTGTTATTTCACAGAGATTCACAAAGAAAAAGCGCAGAGATTCGCTAAGGTTTTTTATTTTTTTCAATCTCGCAAAGTCGCAAAGCCTCAAAGTTTTGTTGCACACAGATTGAGCAGATTTAAGTAAAAATCATTTAAATCTTTTTTATAATCTATGGTTAAAATAAAACTTTGCATATCGGCGAGACTATTTTAGTACAACAATTAAATCCCTTTGTGAACCTCCGTGAAAACTTTGTGTATCTCTGTGGTAAAAACACTCATAAAATAGAACCAGTTTAAACTAACACGACAAGTAAAATCTTCAAAATATATTTCGCAATCTTTGCGGTCGAAAAAACAAATTTTATGAGCAAGACAAAACTAATTATCAATAAAAACGGATCAATCAAAATTGAAGGAGATTTTGAAATCATGGATCCGGAAGGAACAGTTTACGGATTACAAGGAAGAGCAGCATTAGGGCTTTGCCGTTGCGGATTATCTGCAAACAAACCTTTTTGCGATGGCGGTCACAGAAACAACTTCGAACATGATTCTGTTGCATTTGATTTACCACCTATGAAAACGAATTAAGAAATTGTATTTTTGAACGATAAAAAAAGCTGCACTTTAATGCAGCTTTTTTTATGATTCGTGTTCTTTGACTATAAATTCAAGTACGTCTTTAAAGTATTCATTCAAATTTCCGAAAGGATGTTCACCTGGATACCAATTAGCAAATTTCCAGTATTTCCATTCTTCGTTTTCTGGTTCGGGAGGGATGAGTAAAAAATATTGTTCTTCTTCTATTCCTGCAATAAGAATGGCATTTTTTAATTCTGGTAAATAAGAATAAGCTTCAATTGTAAAGGGTTCAATATTTTTTAAGAAATCAATATTTGAGATATTTTCAAAACTTGGTTCTATATCATTTGGTGCAGAAAAACCATTAGTTATTTTTATAAACTCAATGTAATCCTTAGGTAATTTTACACCGAGTCTATTTTCAGTATTGCTTATTTGTTTTTCAGTTGCAGGAATAGTTCCTAGCCAATTATTTTCAATTTGTTCTGATGTGAAATTGAAATCTTCATTTTTAATTGCTTTTTCAGAAATAGTAGTTAATAATTTTTTCATCATTATTTTTATATATAAAGCTCACCCTTCATCGTAATAATCGAAGAACCTCCAACCAAAATATCATTTTCTCTTATCATGACTTCAATAATAGAAGGCTGATTTAGTTTTACACCCTGCAAAATTTTATATTCAGTATTCAGTTTTGCCTGTTTTTTTGAAGTTAAAAAACCAATTAATGGACCGGCAGCTGTTCCCGTAGCAGGATCTTCATAAATTCCGATTACGGGATTGAAAAATCTGGCTTCGGCAATGTTGTCTTCCTTTTGATTTGAAATGGTAAAACAATAAAATCCTTCTGATTGGTATTCTTTTGAAATTTCAATTAGAAGCTTGTGATCAGGAACGATGCTGTTTAAAATTTGACTGTTTTTGATGGGCACCATAGTATGAGCGACTTCGGTTTTTACAATTGTTGGGACAAAATCATTACTATCTAAATCTTCAATTTTTAAACCAAGCGCCACAGCAAGTTTATAAGTAGGTATTTCCTTTTTGATAACAGCCAATTTTTGATGCATTTGTACAACAGGATATTGTGTAACCGAGTCAAAACTTACCGTTAATGAAATCGAAGATTTTTTCATGATTACAAATCGGTTGTTTTCTGATTGTTCGTCAAATATTGGTATTTTTTTAAGCAAAGCCCCGCAGACTGCACCCAGTAAATTATGACCTGCACCGTCAATTTCGATTCCGGTTGGAGTAAACGAACGAACATTTAATGCTTTTTGTCCCTTTGAATAGTAGACGAAAGAAGTTTCGGAATAACCAAATTCTTTAGAAATATCCTGATACGTTTTCAGTGCTAAATTTCCGGTAGTAAAAACAACAGAGAGCGGATTTCCCTTATAACTTTCATTCGAGAATACGTCTAAAACATAATATTCTAATGCTTTTCTTTCTGTCATACCTTCCTGTTTTTAGTGCTTGAAACCTTTTTAGAGGGAATAAAATTACGTTTTATTCTTGTATTTCAATTATAGCATTAACCTTCCATACGTTATTTTAGTATTACTTTATGATTAAAATTTGTTTTCTCTGTTGTACTAAGATGGTCTTCATTATTTTCTAATCATTTAATCCTTTTCCGTTAAAAACTTATGATTTAGCTTTAGTAAGCAGATAGTCAGGTACGGAGAAAACGTCCTAAGAATTTATTACAGTTTACGTTTCTTATATTTGCGGTCACATAAAGTTTTATACTATGGCTAAAGGACCCGAAAAAAACACTAAAAATAAGGCTTTGCATACCAAATTGTTAAATCGGAAAAACGCTAAGCTTCAGGAGGAAAAAAAAGAACGTGCATTGCGATTGAAAGCTTTAGTTGCAAAAATGAATGAAAAAAAGAGTAATAACGATGATGGCATATAAAACAATCCCAAAACAAAAATAAAAATGGAGGAATTCGGAAGAATAATAATTTCAGAAACAGCAATAAACAGCGAATATCCTCAGGATGTTGTTAATTCAAATATTTCGGTAATCAATTTAATGCGCGAAGAAAAAATCGATGATGATTTAATACATGAAGATGCTTTATTGAGTTATTATTTAGATTATTATACTTCAAAATATACCGAAGGTAATTTCGCAAAGTTTGTATATGATTCCGGATGGAATAAAGAACTGAACGAATTGATTGAAGAAGGTTTGACCATAATTGGTGCCGAAAAGCATTTAGCCTTATTTCAGGAGCAAAGCAGGAAACTGCGATTACAAAGCAATATCAAACTTGGTAAATTTTTAAAGGGAAAATTAGAAGGGCCAAATCCGTTTCGGGATCTTTTAAATAATGATTTGTTTTTTGGACTGGAGGAAAATATAACCTTATTAAATGCTGCATTCCTCAAATCACATCCTGATACCGAAGTACTTTCTGTAGATGATATGTTTGAGGTTTTGGAGAAATTTGTAGGCCATGAGATTAAGAGAGCATAAAACAGGAAACAAAGGTTCAGTGTTTGAAGGTTTTTTCACAGTCTGAAATAAAAAACTTTAAAATTCTGTCTTTTCTAAATTTGTTAATTTTTTAAAAAATCTCTGCAAATTTTTGGATATCTCTGTAAAATGATTTCAAATTTTTGATTTTATTTAAAAAGCTTATTAAGAATATTTTATATTTGAAAGCCCCAATACTAAAATCAAAACCAATGAAAATCAAAACCTACTTAATTCTTATCGGCACTTTTTTATTTTTAAGCTCCTGCGAAAAAAACAAAAAACAAGCCATTGAAGATAATGACACAGCTTTAGCCTTACACGCTCAACCCGAAAATGTGAAACAAAAACTTATTGAAAAACTTATTTTTAAAGATAATGATGCTATAATAGTGTCTAAAGAACTCGATTTGGCTCTTTTGAAAAAAGTAACCACAAATTTAAACATAAGGTATGCTGATTTAAAAATCAATGAAACAACTTCTATAAGTTACAACGATAAAATCGCCTTTTTTGTAATTACTTATTTTGTTAAAACAGAAGAATCGGAAAAAGAAAATACCGGAGAGGATGACCCGGGAGATTTTTTTGAAAGAAAATATCTTTTTGTTAATAAAGCAGATGGAAAAATCATTGATCAGGAAACAGATTTTAATTTGAGCTACAATGAAAATGAAGGAATGAAGTTTTCGAAAACATATATTCTTAATAATCTGTTTCAGCTCAACCAAAATACAACAGCAGTTGCATTTTATACAGAAGAAAGCTCAGGAAGTCGTGTTGCTTTATATTCTCAGCAAAAATTTACGATCATTGCATTGGTAAATAATAAAATTAAAAAACTTTTATACGAATACCCAATTAGAAAAACGCAGGGAGATTCTAATGACAGAGGCTCTTTTGAATTGGAAACTTTAGAAACAGGTTTGATAATTTCTGATACAGAAACAAATGGTTTTTTGGATTTAATTGTTTCAAAAAATTTTTTATACGAAGTTGCAGTTGAAGAAGACCGGGAAAATGGAACCAAAGAACAAAGTAATATTAAAGTTAAAAAAGAATCTGAAAGGATAAAGTATAACGGAAATACTTATGAGTTTAAAAAAGATGAAAGATACAGATTTCTGGATAATTAAAACTGTAAGTTCAAAACGATAACCTATAAATTATGTATAAAAAAATAGTATTTGCCTTTATGCTTTTCCCTGCTTTTTTATTGGCTCAGGGTTACAATAAATCTAATAGAGTTACCCGTTATTTTTATGATGATCAGGTACCTTCAATAGAGATTTGGTATGGTACGGATAACATTAAAGACAGCATTAAAACATATTATCCAAACGGAAATTTGAACGAGGTTTTTTATCATGATGAAAAGGGCAGGAAGAATTCGAATTGTTTTCAATATAACAGACAAGGGGAGAAACTCGTTACCTGGAATTTTTTGCACGGAAAACTGCTCAGCAGAATCGATCATAAACTGCCTTTTAATAAAGATAGTGAAGAGGCAACAGAAAAAATGCTCAAATCACTTACAGAACTGAATCTAAAAACGAATTATAACCCGACAAATATCAAAGATATTACAACAAGGGGCTATCTAAGAGCCCGCCTTGGAAATAAAACTTTAGCGCTCGAGGATTTAAAAAGAGCCGAATTTCTGATAAATAAAAAACCTAAAGATACCACTAAAGTGGTTTCAGAATCTATAAAGGCAAGCAGAGAAAAATTCAAAAGCTCCCTTTATGATGTACTGGCAAATACTTATATGAGCCTTGAAATGGAAAATCCTGCATTTCAGTATTTTTACAAAGCAATGATTTGTGCTCCGGGTGATTATCGAATTTTATACAATTTTGCTAATTATTTACAACTAAGAAAATCCAATGATCTGGCACGATATTATTTAGAAAAAATTATAAAAGAAAAGCCGGAACATGGTCATGCCAGATGGGGGATTGCCAAATTATATTCGGATTTAGGAGAGTATGATAAGGCAATGGAAAATATTGAAATTGCTTTTAAGAAAGAAAAAACAATAATAGATCATTCATCAGATTACGGCGGAAGGGATTTAAAAACGACAAGAGGTTTACTTTATCATAAATTAGGGGAATCTGAAAAAGGGATTAAAGATCTTAAAGAAGCTTTGGAAATGGATAAAAACAATTCCTATGCAATGAAAAATCTTGGAATTATTTATTTGGAACAGAATAAATATAACGAAGCATGTCAGTTATTTACAAAAGCAAAAGAGCTGAATTATACCTTAATGTTTGATGAAAATGATTTGGATCTACTATTAGAAAGCGCCTGTAATAATATTCAGCGCGAAATAGTTCAAAAACAAGCGGCGTATGTTTTTCCTAATCCTGCAGTTTCTGTGATTTCAATTGAGAATTTTAATTCTAAAAACTTTGATTATTCATTCTTTGATTTCGAATCTAATCCAATCCTGAACGGAAAAAGTACAAATGGATCAATTGATGTTTCGGGGTTATCTTCAGGGTTTTATATTCTTAAAATTTCGAACAGAGAATCTTCAGAAACATTTAAAGTGATTAAGGAATAACATTTTCTAAAATCAGACTTAACTAAAATCGATTTTACAATTGAAAAAATAGGTAATACCGAGTATAAAAACATACAAAAGCGTTATCAGCAAATTAACCGTATGAAAAATAAAAATGCTGTTTTTCGTCTTTGGTAAAATTCATTTTGATCTTCTTTAATAAAAAACCTGACAAATCTCTGTCTAACCTTGGTAAAACTTTGCGAAACAACCTTTATAATGCATTTTTCCCTTAAAAGTTTGTCGTAATCTTAGGAAACATTTCCTTAAATTTGCTTCCGTTATAAAAAATACAATAGTTATAAAAACCAAGCTATGTTACAAATCGCATTTATTAGAGAAAATCAGGAGAAAGTAATCAAGGCTTTAGCAAAACGAAATATCGATGCTAAAAGCGTTGTGGAAGAGGTGGTGCAATTAGACGAAAATCGTCGCGCAACACAGGCAGAATTAGACAATACTTTAGCTGAATCTAATAAATTATCCAAGGATATTGGTGAATTAATGAAAGCGGGAGAGAAATCAAAAGCCGCAATCTTAAAAGAGAAAACAGTTTCATTAAAAGAAAAAAGTAAAGAATTAGGCGAAAAAGCAGAAGCTTTAGCTACCGAATTAACGAATAAATTATATACATTACCTAATCTTCCTGCTGATATTGTTCCAGAAGGGAAAACGCCCGAAGAAAATCTAAATGTTTTTGAAGAAGGTGATATTCCGGTTTTACATGAAGGCGCACAACCTCACTGGGAACTGGTAAAAAAATATGATATTATCGATTTTGAATTGGGTGTAAAAATTACTGGTGCAGGTTTTCCGGTTTACAAAGGAAAAGGTGCTCGTTTACAGCGTGCTTTAATCAATTATTTTTTAGATAAAAATACGGCTGCAGGTTACAACGAAGTTCAGGTGCCTCATTTGGTAAACGAAGCTTCTGGTTATGGAACCGGACAACTACCGGACAAAGAAGGACAAATGTATCATTCAACGATTGATGATTTATACTTGATTCCAACAGCTGAGGTTCCGGTTACAAATTTGTTCCGCGACGTACTTTTAACAGAAACGGAATTACCGGTTTTATATACAGCTTACACCCCATGTTTTCGTCGTGAGGCAGGTTCTTATGGAGCGCATGTACGCGGATTAAATCGTTTGCACCAATTTGATAAAGTTGAAATTGTACGCGTTGAACATCCGGATAAGTCTTACGAAGCACTTGACGGAATGGTAGAACATGTAAAAAATATTTTAAAAGAGTTAAAATTACCATACAGAATTTTACGCTTGTGTGGCGGTGATATGGGTTTCACTTCGGCTTTGACATATGATTTCGAAGTATTTTCTACCGCACAGGATCGCTGGTTAGAGATTAGCTCTGTATCTAACTTTGAGACTTTCCAGGCAAATCGTTTGAAATTACGTTTCAAAGATAAAGACGGAAAAAACCAATTGGCTCATACGCTTAATGGAAGTTCATTAGCTTTACCAAGAGTTTTGGCCGGTATTTTAGAAAATTACCAAACTCCGGAAGGAATTGTAATCCCTGAAGTTTTACGTCCTTACTGCGGATTTGATATTATAAATTAATTATATAGTAATTAGCTAAACCTAACAGGTTTCCAAAACCTGTTAGGTTTTCTTTTTTACAATAAACAATGGAAAAATGAGCGGAATATTAAACTGGAATGTCGATCCTGTTATTTTTTGGATAACAGATACTTTTCCTCTAAAATATTATGGAGCATTTTTTGCTGCCGGACTCCTGCTTGGTTTTTATATTGTTAGAAATATTTATAAAAAAGAAAATGTATCTTTAGAAAGTCTGGATAGTTTGCTGATTTATGTTATTGTTGGTACAGTACTTGGAGCCAGGCTTGGACATTGTTTTTTTTATGAACTGTCTTATTTTATTCAACATCCGATAGAAATACTTTTGCCAATTCAAAAAATTAAAGGCTCGTATGAATTTGTTGGTTTTCAGGGTTTGGCAAGTCACGGTGGAACTATTGGCGTTTTAATTGCGATACTGTTATACTGCAAAAAACATAAAGTACAGCTGCTGTGGATCTTAGACAGAATGGCTGTTGCCGTTCCTATTACAGCTGCTTTTATCAGGTTTGGTAATTTCATGAATTCAGAAATTTACGGGAAACCAACTAATGGAAAGTGGGGAGTAGTATTTCAAAGAGATGATTTGATTCCCAGACATCCAACGCAGTTATATGAGGCATTCTCGTATTTGTTTATTTTTGGTTTCTTGTTTTTTATGTTCCGATCACAAAAAATAAAAGAACGAGAGGGACTGATTTTTGGTTTTTTCCTCACGTTATTGTTTCTGGCTCGTTTTATAATTGAATTCTTCAAAGAAAATCAGGAAGTTTTTGAAAATAATATGCCAATTAATATGGGACAGATTTTAAGCATTCCCTTTATTTTAATTGGATTAACTTTGATAATCTGGAAATCAAAGCAAAAAAGGAATACATTGAAATTTTATAATGCTTAAAGTTAGCTTCTAAAAACCGAAATATGAAAAACATCTGTATCTATATCGTTTTGTTGTGGTCTACTTTTGTATTCTCCCAAAATGAGCAGCTCGCTCAATATTATTATGATAAAGGTGATTTCGAAAAAGCAAAAATCAGTTATGAAGAGCTTTTAAAAAGTGTACCATCCAATACGCAGTATTTTTTAAGAACAGTTGAATGTTATCAGCAGCTGCAGCAATTTATCAATGCTGATAAAGCTATTCAGGAAAGGTATAATAGATATAAACAGGGTGTTTTTTTAGTCGAATTAGGATATAATTTTCAATTACAGAAAAACGAATCTAAAGCTAAAAATTATTATGATCAGGCTGTCGAAAAAATAAAAACGAATCCGAATGATGTTTACGGAGTTGCGAATTCTTTCGAGAAAAAAGTATTGCTTGAATATGCTTTGAAATCCTACCAAACCGCAATGCAGGTGCAGCCCAATTACAATTTTAATTTCCAGATTGGAATGTTGTACGGGCAATTAGGGAAAACCGATTTAATGATAGATCTTTTACTGACAGAATCATTTCAAAATCCACAAAATTCAAATCTGATACAGGCACAATTATCACGTTTTATGAACGGTGAAAATGATAATACGGCTTTTAAAGATGCTATGCGTAAGGCTTTAATCCTGAAAACACAACAAAATCAGGATGTATTTTGGAACCATTATCTAAGTTGGTTTTATGTACAGCAGAAAGAATTTGGAAAAGCTTTTATTCAGGAAAAGGCCATTTATAAACGTGAACCGGAATCGTTGACAAGTATAGTTAATCTAAGTCAGTTTGCACTGAATGAAAATGATACTGAAACGGCTACTGAAATTTTGAATTTTATTTTGCTGAATACCAAAGATTTAAATTTACTGATTCAGACCAATGCTAATTTGATGCAAATTAAAATTGATAAGGCGCAGGAAAAGGATTACCCGGGCATCACTATCGAATTGGAACATTTGCTTGCAACTTACGGAATAACTCCTTTTACCTTATCTTTGCAAATAATTCAGGGTCATTTCCTGGCTTTTAATTTAAAAAAGACAGAAGAAGGCAAAGCAGTTGTAAAAAAAGCCTTAGAGCTTAATTTGAATGAGTATCAAAAAGCAGATGCCAAAATGGAATTGGGGGATATTTTGCTTTTGGAAGAAAAATACAATCAGGCATTGATTTATTATTCCCAAATTCAATTGGATTTGAAGAATGATGTGATGTCTCACGAAGCAAGTTTAAAAGCAGCAAAAGCAAGTTATTTTAAAACAGATTTTGAATGGGCTTTAAAACAATTCAAGGAATTAAAGTCGGCCAATACACAATTAATTGCAAATGATGCCCTGGAATATTTTTTGCTGATCAATGACAACACAGTTGCTGATTCGACACAAACGGCTTTGAAGCAATTTGCAAAAGGTGATTTTTTAATTTATCAAAATAAACAACAAGATGCAATTATACAGTTTCAGAATATTTTGAAGTCTTTCAAGGGACAGGAAATTGAAGCTGTAACAATGTTGCGTTTAGGTAAAATATATGAAAGTCTGAAAGATTATAATTCGGCTTTAAGCCAATACCAGCAAATCATTGATCATCATAGCGACGGAATTTATGTAGATGAAGCGCTGTTTTTTTCGGCAGAAATTTACAACGATCAATTAAAAGATATAGAAAAAGCAAAACCTTTGTATGAAAAGGTGATTTTTAACCATCAGGATAGTATTTACTTTGTTGATGCCAGAAAAAAATACCGCGAGTTAAGAGGAGACAAGAATTTATAAAATAGATTTTTGGATTATTAGAAAGTTAGATCATTAGATTTCTAACAATCTAAGATGTCTAACAATCTAATAATCTAAGAAAAAAATGATTATTTACAACGTTACCACCAATATACACGAAAGCGTTCATGACCAATGGTTAAAATGGATGCAGGAAAAACATATACCGGAAATTCTGGCTACAAACAAGTTTTCTTCAGCACGAATCGTAAAAGTTTTGATTGAAGAAGAAATGGGGGGAATTACATATTCTGTTCAGTATTTTACAGACAGCAAAGCAACTTTAGAGAAATATTATCTTGAAGATGCACCAAAATTTCGTCAGGAAGCCCAGGAATTGTTTGCCGATAAAATGCTTTCTTTCAGAACCGAATTAGAAGTGATCTCGGAACATTAAAAAAGATAGTTAGATCGTTGACTTTTTAGACAGTTAGAAGCTTTTTCTAAAAATCTAATAAGTCTAACGATCTAATAAGTCTAACAATCTAAAAGAAATAATGGAAAAAGTAAAAGCCAAAAAACATTTAGGACAACACTTCCTGAAAGACGAAAGTATCGCCAAAGCAATTGCAGATACTTTGAGTTTACAGGGATATGATGAGGTTTTAGAAATAGGGCCGGGAATGGGTGTGCTGACTAAATATTTGCTTGACAAACCAATTAACACACACGTAATCGAGATTGATACGGAATCTGTAGTGTATTTGAGTGAAAATTATCCAAAATTAAAAGACAAGATTATCCCTCAGGATTTCCTGAAATACAATATTAATGAGGTTTACGAAAACAAGCAATTTGCCATTATCGGAAACTTTCCTTATAATATTTCAACACAGATCGTTTTTAGGACTTTAGAATTTAAACATCAGATTCCGGAATTTTCGGGGATGTTTCAAAAAGAAGTTGCTGAGCGAATCTGCGAGAAAAAAGGCTCTAAAGCTTACGGAATCTTGTCCGTTTTAGCACAGGCTTTCTATGATACTGAGTATCTGTTCACTGTTGACGAAAATGTTTTTATTCCTCCGCCCAAGGTAAAATCGGGTGTGATGAAAATGACCCGAAAGGAAGATTATAGTCTTCCTTGTGGTGAGAAGTTGTTCTTTACGGTAGTGAAAACTGCTTTTCAGCAAAGACGAAAAACATTACGTAACAGTTTGAAAACATTAAATTTAACTGATAATTTGCGATTAGACACTATCTTTGATAAACGTCCCGAGCAACTAAGTGTAGATGAATTTATTGAACTGACTCAAAAGATAGAAGCCGATGGAGTTCAAAGTTAGCAAAGAATTAATACATCAATTAGAAGAGCACATTGTTCACAAAAACGACAAAGAACTTGAAGTTTTACTTAACGATCTGCACCATGCCGATATTGCCGAAATCCTCGATGAACTGGATTTTGACGAGGCAACCTATATTTTTAAGGTTTTAGACAGTGATAAAACCGCTGAAATTCTTCTTGAGCTGGAAGATGATTTGCGGGAGAATATCTTAAGCCGACTTTCGCCAAAAGAGATTGCAGAAGAGCTTGATGAACTCGAAACTAATGATGCGGCAGATATTATTGCCGAACTTTCGCAGGAAATTAAAGCCGAAGTAATCTCGGAGCTAATTGATGTTGAACACGCAAAAGACATTGTTGATTTATTGCGTTACGACGAAAACTCTGCCGGAGGTTTGATGGGAAAGGAGCTGGTAAAAGTCAATGAGAATTGGAATGTACTGACTTGTGTGAAAGAAATGCGTATTCAGGCCGAAAATGTGTCCAGAGTACATTCAATTTATGTGGTTGATGATGAAAATCGCTTAAAAGGAAGATTATCACTAAAAGACTTATTGACAACTTCGACCAAAACACAAATTGGAGATATTTATATTCGGAAATTAAATTTTGTAAACGTAGATACTGAAGATGTTGAGGTAGCGCGTATCATGCAAAAATACGATTTGGAAGCTATTCCGGTTGTAGATGAATTGGGTCGTCTTGTTGGTAGAATTACAATTGATGATATCGTAGACGTAATCAAGGACGAAGCTGATAAAGATTACCAGTTAGCGGCGGGTATTACGCAGGACGTTGAATCAAATGACAGTGTTTTAGAATTAACAAAAGCACGTTTACCCTGGCTTTTAATTGGAATGGTAATCGAAATTGTAGCTTCTTTTGTTTTAAAAGGAAACGAAGAAACATTTCAAACCTATTCAACCTTAATTATTTTTGTGCCTTTACTTTCGGCAACTGCAGGAAACATAGGCGTTCAGGCATCAGCAATTGTAGTTCAGGGGCTTGCAAACGGAACGTTGAAAGAATTTAGCCGAGGTTATTTTACCAAAGAAATTACCGTTTCGATGATTTCCGGAAGTATCATTTCATTGCTTTTACTTGGATATCATTCAATTATGTATCAACAGTATTTAGTAGGTCTGGCAATTTCAATTTCGATGATTGTAGTGATTTTATTTGCTGCAACTTTGGGGACTCTGGTGCCGCTTTTCCTTCATAAAAACAAAATAGACCCCGCTATTGCAACAGGTCCTTTTATCACAACAACCAATGATGTTTTTGGAATTATGCTCTATTTTGGAGTTGCCAAACTGATTCTTGGATTTTAAATGTTGAATTATACAAAACAGCTATTAACCAATTAGAATATAAATTAACAATCAGAATGAAAGTACATATCATAGGAGGAGGAAATCTTGGTGTTTCTATTGCCTTGGGAATTGCGAAATTTTCACAAAGTCACAAAGTCACCGTAACCAGAAGAAATACCGCCAGTATTCAATATTTAACCGAATTAGGAATTACGGTTTCTTCAGATAATAAACATAACATTCAGGAAGCTGATGTTATAATTTTAACTATTAAACCCTATCAGGTAGATACAGTTCTGACAGAGATTTTGCCAATTATTCAGGGCAAAACCATTGCATCTGCAGTAAGTGGTTTGTCTTTGGAAATGCTTCAGTCAAAAACGAATAATGAATATCCGGTAGTGAGAATCATGCCGAACATCGCTGCACAATTTGGAGAATCTGCAACTTGTATTTCTTTTCCTGAAAAAGACAGGGAAAAAGCATTGCCAATCGTAGATTTATTTCAGGATTTGGGAACTGCACCGGTTATTGATGAGAAATTAATGGATGCGGCCACTGTTTTAGGAGCTTGTGGAACCGCTTATGCTTTAAGATATATTCGTGCTTCAATGCAGGCCGGTATCGAAATTGGATTTGATTCTCAGACAGCTTTGGCAATTGCGGCACAAACTGTAAAAGGAGCAGCAAAAATGTTGTTGGAAGAGAAAGTGCATCCGGAACAGTTAATCGACCGTGTAACAACTCCTCAGGGCTGTACAATTGTAGGTTTAAATGAAATGGAACACAATGGATTCAGTTCATCTTTAATAAAAGGAATCAAAACTTCTTTGAAACAAATCAAGGGATAGTTTTTAAAAGAAATTCCAATATAAAAATTCCAAATTCCAAGTTTGTATAGCTGGGATTTGGAATTTATTTTTGGTATTGTTTTATGATTTAGAAAAGGAGAAATTAATCGTAGCTAGAAAATCTAATTCTTCATTTTGATACAATTAATCTTTTCGGTTGTTAAATATACAGAATCAGAGATAGTTGAATAATAAATTTTCGTGACTTTGCATTTGCAATTTTCTTTTTCTAATGTCAAAACTACTATTCTTGGGCCACTTGGAGGATTATTTCCACGTTCCCAATTTATTATTTTAAAACCTCTGGATTTTAGTCTTTCAGCTAATTTCAATTTTTCATCTTTATCATCTGCAATGTTGTAGACGGGTTTATCATATAGATCAGGGTATTCAATAGATTGTCCATTTGAATATTTAATTACTAAATCAAGAGTTTTATCAATAAAATCAGAATTTGTTTCTTTATTTTTAGAACAAGAAAAGAATATAAGAATTCCGATAAAAAGAAAATAGATGTTCTTCATTAGTATAATTTATTAATCAATGAACAATTGTAAGGATTAAGATTTGTAAAACATAATTCTTCAAAAAATCTTGGTGTCAAAAAATTATAAGATTTTTTTTCTGGTCAAAATAAACTTCAAATAAACAAATCCGAAAATACCCGAAAGCACAGAAGCAATCAGAATCGCAATTTTAGAGAAAACAATTATTTCAGGATCTTTAAAAGCTAAAATGGTAATGAAGATTGACATCGTAAAACCAATTCCGCCAAGCATTCCGGCACCTAAAATGTGCTTCCATTTTAATTTTTTTGGTAAAGCACAAAGACCAGCGTTTACTCCAATAAAAGAAAAAAGTAAAATGCCTAGAGGTTTACCAATAACCAATCCTAAAACAATTCCGAATGTGTTTGTGTGGTTTAAACCTTCATGCCAATCTAATTCTATGGCGATGCATGTATTTGCAATAGCAAATAATGGTAAAATCAGAAACGCTACAGGTTTGTGTAAAAAGTGCTGTAGTTTATAGGATGATGATTTTTTACCGCCATCTCCAAACGGAATTACAAATGCTAATATAACCCCGGTAATAGTGGCATGAACCCCGGAGTTTAGCATGAAATACCACATGGCAACACCACCAATCAAATACGGAATCAGGTTATTAATTTTCATTCTGTTCAAAACAAATAAAAGTCCCCATATTCCTAAGGCAATAGCAAGATTTATAAAAGCAATTGAAGACGTATAAAAAATAGCAATTACGATAATAGCACCTAAATCATCAATAACTGCCAATGCTGTTAGAAATACTTTTAGTGATACTGGGACTTTATTTCCCAAAAGCGATAAAATTCCAATAGCAAATGCAATATCGGTTGCCATAGGTATTCCGGCTCCATTTTGTGTTGCAGTACCGTAATTTAAAGCTAAAAATAGACCAGCGGGGATCAACATTCCACCAAATGCGGCTATGATTGGCAAAGTTGCATTTTTGATGCTTGACAATTCACCATGGTAAATTTCGCGTTCTAGTTCTAATCCAATCAGTAAAAAAAAAAATCGTCATCAAACAATCATTAATCCAATGTGTAATAGAATGTTCGCCAAAATCTTTTTCCCATAAAGCAATATATTCCGTCTGAAATAATGAATTGGCCAATGTAAGCGAAAGAATAGTGACAAAAAGCAATAAAAGGCCTCCTGATTTTTCGTTTTCAAAAAAGGTTTTAAAGGTTTTAGTCAATTTCATTTAAGAGAAGTTATCTTGATATAAGAAGAATATTGAAAGGCATTTTCATCTGTGTTATTTCAAAGTTAAAAAAAATTAGGTCAATAAAAACCTGCGTTTATCAGTTTGAAACAATCTCAATTAAAAAATAAAGAATAAACTGTATTTTTGTTTTATCTAAATTTAAAAATAATGAGCATAAAAATTCTACATATCGATAACAATCATCCCACTCTCTGGAAGCAATTAGAAGAGGCCGGTTTTGAAAATCATTCTGATTTTACATCTACAAAAGAAGAAATTGAAGCCAAAATTCAGGATTATAACGGAATCGTAATCCGAAGCCGTTTTAAAATTGACAAACAATTTATCGATAAAGCTGTTAACCTTCAGTTTATTGCCAGGGTAGGAGCAGGATTAGAAAGTATTGATTGCGATTACGCATTAGATAAGGATATTCATTTGATCGCTGCTCCCGAAGGTAATTGCAACGCTGTTGCAGAACATACTTTAGGAATGATTTTGTCACTTTTTAATAAACTAAATCAGGCAGACAGCGAAATCCGATCTGGTGCATGGAATCGTGAAAGTAACCGCGGATATGAACTAGACGGAAAAACAGTCGGAATTATTGGATATGGTAATATGGGGAAAGCCTTTGCCAAAAAACTCCGTGGTTTTGATGTAGAGGTATTGTGTTATGATATTGTGGATAACATGGGAGATGAAAATGCAAAACAGGTTTCATTACAGGAATTACAGAAAAAAACCGATGTTTTAAGTCTGCATATTCCATGGACACCGGACACAGACAAAATGATCGATCTGAATTTTATTAATGCATTTACAAAGCCGTTCTGGATTATTAATACATCTCGTGGTAAAAATATAGTGACGGCAGATTTAGTTGAGGCCATGAAATCTGAAAAAGTTTTAGGAGCTGGTTTAGATGTATTGGAATATGAGAAATTATCTTTTGAGACCCTTTTTCAGGATAAAAATACTCCTGAAGCTTTTCAGTATCTCTTAGATGGTAAAAAAGTGATTCTGACTCCTCATATTGCCGGATGGACATTCGAAAGCCATGAACGTTTAGCACAGGTAATTGTAGATAAAATAAAAGCTCTGTATGTAAAATAACAGCCCAGTTGAGTTTTAGGTTTTAATAACAGGTTTTTTCTGTAAAATATATTTTGCAGAATTAGTTTTTGAAGTTATTTTTTTTTAATATTGTTGCTAAATTTAACAAAATTTTAAATTAAGGAGGAACTGAAAATCCTAAAAAGAGTAAGTATTAACTAATTAAATTTTATTAATTATGATTGAATGGTACAAAAAAGTGGTTTTTGAAAATTATGCAAATTTTAATGGTCGTGCAAGAAGAAGTGAATATTGGTACTTTGCTTTGTTAAATGGTATTATTAGTATCGCTTTGAGCTTTGTTCTGGGCTTTATTTCACCAAGTTTAGGGCTTGCAGCCAACCTTTATAGCTTAGCTGTATTAATCCCTTCGATAGCGGTTGGTGTTAGAAGAATGCACGATGTTGGAAAAAGCGGATGGTTTATCATTATTCCAATCTACAATTTAATCCTTGCATGTACTGAGGGTGAAAAAGGAACAAACGAATATGGTCCGGATCCTAAAAACAATTTTGACGAAATCAATGAAATCGGAAAGGCTGAGGCATAATCACATAATTGAATAATATGGAAACTACAAAGCCAGAAGAATGGAATAATTCAAATCCTGAAATACCGGTATTTAAGGTTGACCCAATTATGGTATTAGTCTTTGGATTTTTAACTTGCGGATTATATTTGATTTACTGGAATATTAAAGTTGCAGAAGTTTTTAATGCAGTGGCTAAAAGAGAAGTTATTTCTCAGCCAATTGCAATTTTTGCCGGATGTTGTATGCCTATAAATATTTACTTCTATTATTTAGCAGGTAAAGAGGCTTTGCCAAAAGTATACGAACAAACAGGTGAACTTCAAAAAGATCAATCAACTTTATTAATCCTTTTAGGTTTCTTTTTTCCTATAGCCGCAGCAATGATCGTACAAGGTGACATCAACAGATTGTATAAATAATAATAGAATAAAACGTAAAATTTACGGAATTATCGGTGCATTAATAACACTGATAGTTCCGTTTTTTTTAATGTTGCAAAATCATAATAATCATTTAGAATCAGATCAGTCTTTATGTCCTTTTAAAATGCTTACCGGATTTCCTTGTCCGGGTTGCGGTATAACTAAATCGTTGGTATACTTTTATCAGGGAGATATTTATAAAAGTATTAGCTATCATATTTTAGGCCCGTTTGTAATTCTTTTTTGCTGTCTGACAATTATTGTGTTAACAGTAGAGATAATTAATAAAAAAGAATATTTTACCACTCTTTTATACAATAAAAAATTAGCTTATAATCTGGCTTATTTTCTGGCTATTTATCACTTTGTAAGATTGATAGTTTTTATTGCAAACCATTCTTTTGATGCTATTTTGCATCAGTCTGTCTGGTTTTAAAATAAAAAAAAATCCCAACCACAAGGGAGGGCACTGAAAAAGTGGCTATTTATCAAAAGAGGTTGTTTTCAAATATGAAAACAACCTCTTTTTCTTTAATGTATTCGGATAGGTGATTGAGAACATTTCGTACAGACGATTCTCAGAGCCTCCATTTTACTTGTAAAATTACCTTTTTAATTTTAAAGGACTTTTTCAGTGCCCTCCCACAAGGTTAGGATTTTTTTTTATTTTTCTTTATTAATTAATGTCCTCTTTCTCAGCTAATTTACGCTCCAGTTCAATCTGAAACTCTTCTATTACAGGTTTCATCGTACTTTCAGGAATATCTGCAATCCTGATGTACATTAAACCATCGACTGCATTGTTAAACAACGGATCAACATTAAAAGCTACTACTCGCGCATTTTGTTTGATATATTTTTTGATTAATACCGGCAAACGCAAGTTCCCTGGTTCCAGTTCATCAATAATTTTATCAAATTTGTTAAGGTCTGATTCTGCTTCGTCAAAAATAAAATCTTTGTCAGCGTCTTTCAGTTTTACCTTATAAGCCTTTTTCGGATGAATATACTGAGCGATATAAGGATCATAATAGTTTGACTTCATAAATTCAATCATCAGCGATTTTGAGAAGTCAGAGAA
This sequence comes from Flavobacterium salmonis, assembly GCF_903819435.1. Classification (GTDB taxonomy): domain Bacteria; phylum Bacteroidota; class Bacteroidia; order Flavobacteriales; family Flavobacteriaceae; genus Flavobacterium; species Flavobacterium chungangense. The sequence goes on from NZ_CAIJDP010000053.1 coordinate 45,829, forward strand.
CTGGTTACTGATGCTTACGCCACCCAATAAATATTTATGTTCCGGATAACGCAAAGTCGTATGAATAATTCCTTTCCATAGTAAGAACAATGGCATAGGTTTTTGCTGGTATTCTTTGACGATAAACGCACGACCCATTTCTATTGATTTATGCATCATATCATGCAACTCCGGTTCAAATCTAAAAAGATCGTTCAGGTAGAAGCCTTCAATGCCGTATTTTGGGTAAATTTCAGAGCCTAATCCCATACGGTAAGCACCGGCAATTTTTTTAGTATCCTCATCCCACAAAAACATATGATGGTAATACTGGTCAAACTGGTCTAAATCTATTGATTCATTGGTTCCTTCACCTACTTCACGAAAAGTAATTTCGCGTAAACGGCCAATTTCATGCAAAATATTCGGTATCGATTTTGCTCTTGCAAAAAAGACTTCATAATTTTTACTTTGCAATAAACGACAGTCACTGTTTCGTAAAGCATCTACTTCAGCAATCATTTTTGCTTCATTTGCAGGAGTAGCAATTTTTTTAGGTGCTTTCGTAATTTTTAAATTAGCCGTATCCAGTAACTTATGATCTTTTTCAAAAGGATTGGCCAGCATATAGGTTTTCTTTCTTAAAAACTCAGAGTATTCTTCAAACGATTCAATTTCGTTTTGTTCGTTTACCGAAATTGGTTTGCCGATACGAACCTTAATAACACGGTCTTTTTGAGTAAGCAATTCCGATGGTAATTTTGCAGTACGCAAAGTATCATCAATTTTAGAAAGCCAATAGAACAATCTGCTGTTTTTGGCATGAAAATAAATCGGGACAACCGGAACTTTAGCTTTTCTAATTAGTTTTAAAGCTCCTTCTTCCCAAGGTTTGTCAACTACCAGTTTTCCATCTCTGTAAGTCGACACTTCCCCGGCAGGGAAAATACCCAAAGGTTTTCCATCACTTAAATGACGTAAGGTTTCCTTAATTCCAACCACGCTGGATTTAGCATCCCTATGATTTTCAAAAGGATTAACCGGCATGATATATTTTTTAAGCGGAACAATTCGGTGTAATAAAAAGTTGGCAATAATCTTGAAATTAGGTTCTCTTTCAAGCATTAATTTCAATAATAAAATACCATCAATTCCTCCAAGCGGATGATTTGAAATAGTGATATAAGCACCATCTTTAGGCAAACGTTTTAAGTCTTCTTCCGGAATTTCAAACTTAATTTGTAATTCATCCAATACTCCGTTCAAAAAAGGAACGTCTTCTAAATGTTTATTATGATCGTATATTTTATTAAGGGTTGATATCTTAAGAACCTTCATAAGAATCCAGCCTGAAAAAGTACCGAAAACCCCGTACTTCTCAACATTTATCGCCTTTGCAACTTCTTTCGCGGTAACTAAACCCATCTACTATTTTTAATTTATTAGAACAGCGAACAAAGATAACAAAAAACTCTACTTTTAGTGTTTGTTATGTAAACTTTCCGCTTTTTTATTACTTTTGAAATTCTAAAAAAATCGAATGAAAATTATTTCTTATAACGTAAACGGAATACGCGCTGCTATTTCAAAAGGCTTTATCAACTGGCTTCAACAGGCTAATCCTGATGTTATTTGTCTTCAGGAAATTAAGGCTACTCAGGAGCAGATTCCTACAGAAGATATTACTGCTGCGGGTTATCCGTACCAATATTATTATCCGGCAACCAAAAAAGGATACAGCGGTGTAGCTATTTTATCTAAAACAGAACCTAATCAGGTTGTTTATGGAACAGGAATACACCATATGGATTTTGAAGGACGAAATCTTCGTGCTGATTTTGATGATGTATCTGTAATGAGTTTGTACCTTCCTTCAGGAACAAACATAGAAAGGTTAGACCATAAATTTATGTTTATGGATGATTTTCAAGTCTATGTAAACGAATTAAGGACTACAATCCCTAATATAATTATTTGTGGCGATTACAATATTTGCCACGAAGCAATCGATATTCACGATCCGGTCCGCAACAAAACAGTATCGGGATTTTTGCCTCAGGAACGTGCCTGGCTGGACGGATTTATGAAGTCCGGTTTTATCGACAGTTTCCGTCATTTCAACAAAGATCCGCATCATTATACATGGTGGAGTTACCGCGCTGGAGCAAGAGGAAACAACAAAGGCTGGCGTATCGATTACAATTTGGTAAGCGAACCTTTAGAGCACAGATTAAAACGTGCCGTAATCCTTCCGGATGCCATACATTCAGACCATTGCCCGGTTTTAGTCGAAATTGAGTAATTTTGGTATTGTTATTGTTAGAAAAAGGTCAGTTTTAAGTCAAAATAATTGTCATCCTGAGCGGAGTCGAAGCTTTAAGATTAAAAGTAAGGAGCTAATTCCTGCTTTTCACTGCAATCTTTTTGTTTTTAAAGAAAAAACTAAAAGGATTTCCGTTTCAATCAGGGCTAGGGCTTCACGGTAATAAGAATTTCAAGAAAGAATAATAACCTAATTTATTAAATACCATAAACAAAAATGATTAAAAAAGCCTCACTGGGATTGCTTGTTATAGCTCTTTCGACGTCTTGTGTTTCCAAAAAAATATACAACGATCTGGAAACAAAATATTCAGATTTAAAAAAAGAAAACCGTTCTATTGCTGATGAAAACGCAGATCTAAAAACGGCAAAAAACCAATTAGAATTAGATCGTGATAAATTAGCCAAAGATTTAGCAAGTACAAAAGATGATTTAGCCAAACAAAAAGCTGATTTAGCTGCTGCACAAAGTAAATACAAGGTTTTACAGGATTCGTACAATGCTCTTGAAAAGAACAGTAATGACGCTTTAGAGAAAAACATGAGTAAAAACCGTGATTTATTGGCTGAATTAGAAGCAAAATCAAAAAAATTAGCTGAAGAACAGGCTCGTTTGGATAAAACAGCAAGCCGTCTGAACGAACTTGAAGCTATGATTGCTGCAAAAGAAGAAGCTATGAGAAAGCTGAAAGAAACGTTGTCTAAAGCTTTAAATGGTTTCGAAGGAAAAGGACTTACTGTAGAACAGAAAAACGGAAAAGTATACGTTTCTATGGAAAACAAATTACTTTTTAATTCAGGGAGCTGGGCAGTGGGTTCAGAAGGTAGAAAAGCGGTTGTAGAATTAGGAAAAGTTTTAGGAGACAACCCGGATCTTTCTGTCCTAATTGAAGGACATACAGATGATGATCCATACGCAGGTTCAGGACCAATTGCAAATAACTGGGATTTATCTACCAAAAGAGCGACTGCAATTGTGGCTATTTTAAGTGAAAATACTAAAATCAACAAACAAAAATTAACAGCTGCCGGTCGTAGCGAGTTTTCTCCTTTGGCAAGCAACGCAACTCCTGAAGGAAAAGCTAAAAATCGCAGAATCGAAATCATCTTAACACCAAGATTAGATGAAATCGCTGATATGTTAAACAGCATCAACTAAGCTGATTTTTATAACATTTAAAAGGCTCAGAGTTTTTTAATACTTTGAGCCTTTTTTTATTGATATGATTTTATAAATTATGCTTTTTCAATTAAAATACTCACGGCATTTCCTCCAAAACCTACTGCATTAATGAGTACTTTTTTTATGGTTTTCGTCTGATTTTGAGCTTTCGCAAAGGGAACATTGATAAACTTATCGTGCTGTATCATCAAAAGCGCTAATTCTAAACTTAAAATTCCTGAAGCTCCAAAAGTGTGACCGATTTTCCATTTATTTGTAGTAAGTAATGGTAAGTTTTCTCCAAAAACTTTTTCAATCGCACGTAGTTCCGTTAAATCGCCTTTTATGGTTCCGGGAGCGTGCATAACGATTACGTCTACATCTTTTAAATTGGTTTTTTTTAAAGCCATTTTCATAGATTTCTGAAAGCAGTCCGCTTCTGCAGAAATCGAAATATTATGTTCCAGAATCTCAGTTGCATATCCAACTCCGGTAATATACGCAATTGCATTATCTGCTTTGCCAGCTTCCAGACAGCAAACGCCCGATGCTTCACCTAAAATCATCGTATTTTGCGTTTTCTCAAAATCAAAAGCGAGATTTGGCCATGCTTCCTCTGTTTGATTAATACGTGAATATATTTTTAAAGCTCTCATTTGAGCAATCGTAAAATCGGTTAAGGGAGCTTCACTTCCGCCAACTAAAAATTTATCTGCCATTCCTGATTTTAGCCATGCTACGCCATTTAGTATTGCATGAAGAGCGGTAGAACAGGTAATCGAATGCGAAATTTCAGGACCGGTGCTTTGTAAATCGTGTGCAATCCAGGAAGAAATATTTCCTAAAGTGGTGGTAGGAGAGGCAAGAGTCTGCGCTTTTCCGGTATCGATGTATTCCTTGTAATGTTTTTCGAATAAATCAGTTGCGCCACGTGAAGAACCTATGTTGATCCCGAATGTATCTCCTGATTTCCAGCCTGCGTGTTCAACCGCTTTTCGCGAAGCTGCCAATGCAAACAAAACAGAATCATCCAAAAATTTATATTTAGGATCCGATTCTCTTACTTCAGCTATAATTTGTTTGGTGTCAGCTTCAAGTACCGCTACAGAAGTTTCCTGCTGATCTAAGAACTGCTGCGAAAAGCAATGTTGATCGTTAAGGTATTTTTTCCAGACTTCTTCATGATTATTTCCTAATGGAGAAATAGACGAAAATGCTGTTATGGAGATTTTAGTATTCAATTTTTTTTATTTAACCGCAAAGTTCGCAAAAGTTTACGCAAAGTTTGCAGGGTTTTAAATAAAAATTAAACCATATAAGTGATTTAATTTTGAGTGTTTTACTTTTCTTATATACCATTCAATTTCTGGCTTATGGAGTCGAGCCTTTGTTTTCATAAGCCTTCGACTCCGCTCAGGATGACAGTAAGGTATGCGAGGCAAAGTTAAATGAACTTATATCTCTTATATGGTTTTTAGTAGCTAGACCATTTCAATAGCTTCTTCAATGGTTTTGTAAACTTTTTGAAGCTGTTCGTTTGTCATGATATATGGAGGTAAAATATAAACTATGTTTCCAACCGGACGTAAAACAACACCATTTTCAATAAAAAAATTATACAATTTGGTGCGCATAGAACCGTAATAGCTTTCCTCAGAATCGGATTTTATTTCAACGGCAAAAATAACTCCTAATGTTCTGGCTGTAATTACTTTTGGATGACTTTCGATTTTCTTTTGGAACTCTAAATGATTTTTATTGATTCTCTCAATATTAGTCTGCATTTCATCGGTTTGCAGTAAATCGATACTTGCCAAAGCTGCTGCACAACCTGTTGGATTTGCAGTAAAAGTATGGCCGTGAAATAATGCTTTATTAATATCATCGTCATAAAAAGCATCAAAAACCTTCTGGGTAAAAGTCGTAATTGCCATCGGAATTGTTCCGCCGGTTAAAGCTTTAGACAAACAAATCATGTCTGGATCTGCATCAACATAGTCCATTGCAAAGGTTTTTCCGGTTTTACCAAAACCTGTCATTACTTCATCAGCAATGGTTAAAACCTTATTTTCTTTACAAATTTCGATTAGTTTTGCTAATGCTTCGGGTTCGTACATTACCATTCCGGCTGCTCCCTGAACGAGAGGTTCAAAAATAAATCCGGCACAATTATTTCGCTGAATTACATTTTCCAGGGCCTCAAAACTCACTTGTTCCTGACCTTTCACCGGAACCGGAATTCGAACAACATCTATAAACATTCCCTGAAAAGCCTGAGTGTAGAAAGAGATTCCGCTTGCTGCCATCGCTGCAAAAGTATCTCCGTGAAACGCATTTTCAAAAGCAATTATGGTTGTTCGTTTTTCTCCTTTATTGAAAAAATACTGTAATGCGACTTTTATGGCAACTTCGACTGCAGTTGAACCATTATCAGAAAAGAAAATTTTCTGCTGGTTCTTGGGCAAAATTTCCATCAATTTTTCAGCAACTTTTATGGCTGGTTCGTGAGTAAAACCGCCAAATAAAACGTGTTCTAAAGTTGTGAGCTGTTTGTAAATAGCATCGGCAATAAATTTATTACTGTGTCCAAATGGATTTACCCACCAGGAAGCGATCGCATCAATATATTCTTTATTGTTTTCATCCCAAAGCAAGGCGCCTTCGCCTCTCGAAATAGCAATTGGTGTTTGAGAAGTTTTGTGCTGGGTATAAGGATGCCAAAGATATTGGCTGTCTTTTTCCTGTAAAGTCATGCGATTGATGATTTTAGATTTTTGATTAACGATTTCAGATTTGAACTTGATTTTTGAAGTTGTTATTGAAGTTGTAAAAGGTTCTCCCGAAACAAATCGGCATATTCTTTAATTATATTTTGGTCAAAATACGGTTCTTCATCAATTCTTCCAATCCATTTAATTCCGGTTTTATTCAGAATCAAACTTTCGGTTGATTTGTTTTCGCTTCCGCTAAAGATGATTCCTGCGACTTTAAAACCTCGATTCTGAATAGCTTCAATGGTCAATAAGGTATGATTAATACTTCCCAGATAATGTCTTGAAACTATAATCACTTTGTAATCAGGTTTAATTAAATCAATAATGGTATCTTTTTCGTTTAACGGAACAAAAATACCACCAGCACCTTCAATAACCAGATGATTTTTAGTTTCCGGTTGCTGGATTTCTTTTAAATCAATTATAATTCCATCAATTTCAGCAGCTAAATGTGGACTCGCCGGGGTATTTAATTGATAAGAGTTGGAATGGAATTGAGATTTAGAATTTGAAATTCGGGATTTTACTTTATGGGTATCTGAATTGTCAAGATCGCCTGCCTGAATTGGTTTCCAATAATCTGCTTCTAAAGCTTCAACAATGATAGAAGAAGCAATTGTTTTGCCTACATCTGTGGAAATCCCGGTTACGAATAGTTTCATTTCTTTGTTTTTAATGGAGTACAAAAATACCAATAAAAATAAAGCCCATCATTACGATAGGCCTGTGTTTTATTCTTCTTTTAATTCATCTATTACTTTTCTTATTTCTTTTGCATATTTACCATAAAAACGATGTACCCACCATTCTAAAGCCAGTCCCATGCATATAATGGAAAAAAATACAAGTACTATAAAACCTATTAACTGCGAATTACTGATTTGATTTATTTGAAAATCGGATGATTTTGTCAGTACATAATATTGAAATCCAATTAAACCTAACACAACAAAAGGAGTTAATGCAAAACCAAATGTTTTGTATAGTTCCATGTTTAATTTTATATCAAAATAAGTTTCATATAAACTGTCTTTTGTTTTAAGTGTAATGTTGTTTAGCCTTTTGTGAAAAAAGTAAAGTTTAGCAAGATAATAAACACATACAGCAGTAAACATGCTGAATATTAAGTAAAAAAACATAGAAATTCTATCTGGGAATTGGTAAAAAATAGGAGCAAATCCGATTATAATGATGGAAATGATTTGGTAATAAAACTCATTTTTAAGGTTTTTTCTAATTTTGTCCAAAGGTGTATTTGCCGATTGTATTTTTTCTAAGTTATCCGGAAGAACGACATTTTCTGTCTTTTCGTTATTCCATGCGTTTTGTATGTCGTTAAGATCCATAACCTTGATTTTTTATAATTTCTTTTAATTTTTCTTTTGCTCTGTTTAATTTTACTCTGGCATTTCCTTCAGAAATTCCGAGGTTTTCACCTATTTCTTTATGAGAGAATCCTTCTAATTGATAGAAAATAATTGCTTTGTCAATTTTTTCGAGTTTCTGAACTGCTTTGTAAAAATGATCTAATTGACTTTCTTTTATATGAGAATCTCCCTCATCATCTTTGATATTTTCTGAAGCAATTTCATATTTGTCTACTTTTCGTTTTTCCTTTCTAAGGAAGACAATCGCCGTATTTACAGCTACCCGATACATCCAGGTCGAAAATTGACTTTCATTTCGAAAAGTATCATATGATTTCCAAAGTTGACAAACAATCTCCTGAAGCAAATCCTGCTGATCGTCATGATTGTCCATGTACATCTTGGAAACTTTGTACAGAATTCCTTTGTGATTTTCTATCCGGGTTAAAAATTCTTTCTCTTTTTCTTTCAAAATAATGCTATTTCAATACAGGTTTAACGGTATATCCCGCTTTTCTTAATAAATTGATTATTCCTAAATCTCCAGCCAAATGCGCTGATCCTACAGCGATAAATGTACTTTCATTTTTGATTAGCTCAGGGATTGTTTTTAGCCAATTTTGATTTCTGTTGTCCAGAATCGTTTTTTTGGTTTCTTCGCTTATTATTTTTTTATCAGTAGTAATATCATATAAGGCAGTTATGTTTTCCTCTTTGTATTGTGCAACTAATTTATCGGTTTCTTCCTTGTTTAATTCTTCCAGCATTTTAATCATTTCCGTATCAGAATAGGCATTCTCAAACATATTCATTTGCTCTTTTACTGTTTCTAATCCGGCAATCTTAAGTTTTCGTTGTTTAGCTGTTTCAATAAAACTCATTTCGTAAAATTTCAGGTCATTACAACCAAAACTTTTCATACTTATTAAACTCATTACGGTAAATAAACTAAAACTATCAACTTGCTGAATGCTCATTCCGGCTTTTTTCTGCAGAATATTATCTAATTTTAATAAGTCTTGCGCATTTAGTGTTTTGCTAAGCGGTTGTTTACCTATTGCCATTTGCTGCAAATCTGTCATTTGTTTTGGATCAGATAGGTCGATTTCCAAAATTAATTTACTCGAAGATTCAAAGGCTTTTTTTGCTTTTTCAGAAAGAAAATAATCTGTTGAGCAAATCATATGGATAGTGCCGTATAAATAGGAAGGATTTGATAATCCGTTTCCTGAAACTTCCCATAAAAGTGAATTTTCTAATTTTGGAGATTTTGTCTGTGCGTGAGTTGCAGTACTAAAAATAATTGTGATTGCTATTACTGCTGATTTGATTAAATTTTTCATGATGTTGATTGATTAAAGTTAGGATTAATTGATGATTGAAACTCCTTTTTGTTATTTACCCGCTTTCTTTTTCTGTGAGGAAGATATATAATTTAGTAATAAAAATCCTATGATAAACAATAGCAGAAGGCTAAGAAGTTTTATGAAAAAATGAGTTATGATACCAATTGCAAGTCCTATTGAAGCAAACAGGATACAATTTAAAATATTTTCTTTTAATGAAGTAAATTGTGATTTCATAATTGTTTTGATTTATTTGATTACGACTCGTAAGTAATCGAATGTTCAAAACGTTACAAAAGTTTTTAATTTTTTTTAAAAGTGACTAATAATGGATTATGGATGTCTTTTTAAATTTCACAGAGATACAAAGTAAAACGCAGATACTCACGAAATTATTCTTTGTTGAGCTTTTTAAGGTTTTGAGGAATGAAACTAAAACACTAGATCCCTTAATAATTCTAAAATCTGATTGATTTCTTTTTCTGAATTATAGCTGTGAATACAAAAGCGAAGGCGTTCCTGGCCTTCCGGAACAGTTGGAGAAAGTATTGCTTTTACATCAAATCCTTTATCCTGTAGTTGCTGTGCTATACGCTTTACATTTTCATTACCTGGAACAATAGCAGATTGAATAGCCGATTTACTTCGTACAAAAATTGGTTTTAAACCTAATAAATTTTTCTGCTGATTAAAGCATATGATATTATGACGTAGGTTTTCAATCTTTTTCTTCTCGAATTCTAAATGTTGATAAGCCACCAGAATGGTTGCAACAGAATGCGGAGATAAGCCTGTTGTATAAATAAAACTTCGGGCGAAGTTTACAAGATATTCCTTAAGTTCATTACTTCCTAAAACCACTGCACCGTGACATCCTAATCCTTTTCCAAAAGTTATGATTCGGACAAAAATTCTATTATGTAAATTCAAATATTGTGATAAGCCTTCTCCTTTTTCGCCAAAAACGCCAAGAGTGTGTGCTTCGTCAAGAACCAAATAGCAATTATGCTTTTCTGAAAGTTCAACTAATTCTTCCAGATTTGGGCTGTCACCATCCATAGAAAAAACAGTTTCAGTAACTATATAGATATTGGTATTGGGAAATTTTAGGATAAGTCGCTCTAAATCTTCAAAATCGTTATGGTTAAATTTATATGATTTGGCATTTGACATTGATATACCGTCTCGAATAGACGCATGACTTAATTCATCATACAAAATAACGTCGTTTCGTTGCGGTACAGCGCTAAAGAAACCAACATTGGCATCGTAGCCTGAATTGAAAATTAAAGTCGATTCTGCTTCGTGGAATTCAGCAATAAAAGATTCTGTAATTTGATAGAGGGAATAATTGCCGGAAATTAAGCGGGAACCTGTTGCGCCATTTTGAATAATCCCATTTTCGATTAAATAATCATGAGTCAATTTAAAAATACTTTCAGATTTAGAAAATCCAATATAATCGTTTGAAGAGAAATCCACAAGATTACTAAAACTTGGTAATTGTCTTAACGAATTATTGTGTTTCCGTTTTTCAAGTTTCTGAATAAGATTTTCGGGTATTTTCATAAAACAAAGTTATGAAATAATAGCTAAATAGAATTTGAGTTCTCCTTCTCAATCCATTTAAAGTTTCCTCTTTCAGTTGCATCCAATAAATCAATTTTTAATTTGGTTGAAAGGTCCAAAGAAAATTGATAGGCACGCTCTTTAGTTTCAAATTCATACATCTCAAAATGGCGGTTTTTTACATACCAGAGATTAGTTCCAAAACATGTATTGTTTACTTTAAAAAAAGAAACGTATTCGAATTCTGTTACTTTAGACTCTGTCTTATATGAAAAAGGGCCGACAACATATCTTGTTATAATTAAATTCTTATGAAAATCAATTTGTAAATTTCTTACTTGAGAAAACTTCAATCCCGCAACAAAAGACATTACACCAATTAGTGCTAAGATACGCATACTGGTAATAAATGTTAAAAGGGAATGGATGTTGTAATTTATAAATATTACAAAAATTACTACAGCTATGGTAACACTAAAAAATACTGCTGCTATAACTAATTCATACCAACTCCTTTTTGCTTCAAAAACTGAAACGATTGATTCTTCTTTATTATTCATATTCAAAAATGAAAAAAGCCAAACATCTCTGCTTGGCTTCTTTGTTAATTGAAAATTATTTTAGTCAACTAAAACAATTACTTTATTGTCTTTCATTTCGATAGTGCCTGACGTAATTTCTAATATGTAAGTCTGGTCATTTACTTTCGTGAATTTATTCGCTACATCTTTAGAAAAATTGAAACTTTTAGCTGCAATTTTAATAGTTCCTTTCTCTAAGATAGAAACAATAGGAGCGTGATTATTCAAAATTTGAAAGCTTCCATTAACCCCAGGCAATGTAACAGATGTTACTTCTCCTGAAAATAATTTTGCTTCTGGTGATACTATTTCTAAAATCATATTTTTTTAGTTAATAGTTGGTCGTTGATGGTTGATTGTTGTTTTTTAACAACTGACAACTAACAACTAACAACCAATTACGCTTCAGCTAACATTTTTTCTCCAGCTTCGATCGCATCCTGAATAGAACCTTTCAAGTTGAAAGCTGCTTCTGGAAGGTGATCTAATTCACCGTCGATAATCATGTTGAAACCTTTGATAGTATCTTTAATATCTACTAATACACCTGGGATACCTGTAAACTGCTCCGCTACGTGGAATGGCTGAGACAAGAAACGTTGTACACGACGTGCTCTTGATACAGAAAGTTTATCTTCTTCAGATAACTCTTCCATACCTAAGATCGCGATGATATCCTGAAGTTGTTTGTATTTTTGAAGAATCTCTTTTACTCTTTGTGCACAGTCATAGTGCTCATTTCCTAAAATTTGTGGAGTTAAGATTCTTGAAGTAGAATCTAACGGGTCAACAGCTGGATAAATACCTAACTCAGCAATTTTACGAGACAATACCGTTGTTGCATCTAAGTGAGCAAATGTTGTAGCCGGAGCCGGGTCAGTTAAGTCATCCGCAGGAACGTAAACCGCTTGTACAGATGTAATAGATCCTTTGTTTGTAGATGTAATACGCTCTTGCATAGCTCCCATCTCTGTTGCCAAAGTTGGCTGGTATCCTACTGCAGAAGGCATACGGCCTAAAAGTGCTGATACCTCAGAACCTGCTTGTGTAAAACGGAAGATGTTATCAACGAAAAACAATACGTCTTTACCCTGATCAGTTCCTGCTCCATCACGGAAATACTCAGCGATAGATAATCCTGAAAGTGCAACACGTGCACGAGCTCCAGGTGGCTCATTCATTTGTCCGAAAACGAAAGTAGCTTTAGACTCTCTCATTCCTGGCATATCTACTTTAGATAAATCCCATCCTCCATTTTCCATAGAGTGCATGAAATCATCACCATATTTTATAATTCCTGACTCAAGCATCTCACGAAGCAAGTCATTTCCTTCACGTGTTCTTTCACCTACTCCTGCGAATACTGAAAGTCCACCGTGACCTTTTGCAATATTGTTGATCAATTCCTGAATCAATACTGTTTTACCAACACCTGCACCTCCAAACAATCCAATTTTCCCTCCTTTTGCGTAAGGCTCAATCAAATCGATTACTTTAATACCTGTGAATAAAACTTCAGATGAAGTTGATAAATCTTCGAATCTTGGAGCTGGTCTATGTATAGATAATCCATTATCGCCATCTTTTGGTAAGTTTCCTAAACCATCGATAGCATCACCAATTACGTTAAACAAACGGCCGTAAACATCTGCTCCAACTGGCATTTTGATTGGATTTCCAGTACCAACCACTTCATAACCTCTGCTCAAACCGTCAGTTGAGTCCATCGAAATGGTACGCACCGTGTTTTCACCAATGTGAGATTGTACTTCAAGAACTAACAATGTTCCGTCTTTTTTTGTGATTTCTAATGAATCATAAATTTTTGGAAGTTCAACATCCTTACCGTTGAAAACTACGTCAACTACTGGTCCAATGATTTGAGCAACTTTTCCTATTACTTTTGACATTACTTATGTGTTTATTAAATAGCTATTTAAGTTTATCGAAAATACCTCTTTTTTCAGAGCGCAAAGATAAATTTTTAATATATAAAATCAATATTTTTTTTAATAAAAAATACTTAGTTTTTGTTATAATTCATAAAACTGATTCTCCAAATACCTAAATTATATAAAATTTGGTATAAATTAAAAAAACCACTGCGTTATAAACGAGCGGCTTTCTACTAAAAAAAATTGGCTTTATTGTAATGATTTTGGAAATAGGATTTGATAGTTACCTAAATTAACTGCTTTTATGTTAGAGCCATATTTCAAATTTATGGCTTCAATGAATTTATTTGCAATCAAAGCATATCCTCTTGGCGACGGATGAACTCCGTCTAAAGAAAAAGCTCCTCCTGTTACAAATGTTGATGTCAGTGTGTAGCTGTCTGCAACAATTCCATTTGTTGTTCCTAATTGCTCCATGATTTTTTTAGTATCAACAATTGCTAAATTATTAGTTTCTGCAGCTGTTTTAATGGTTAAGTTGTAAGCAGTAGTAGCGACTTCAATCTCGGCGACTTCACTAGGTAATAAAACATATCGGTCAGGTAAAGGAAAAGTAATTCCTAATTGTGATAAAGACGGAGAAGGAGAAGCGATTCCATCAATTGCTGCAGATGGAGCTTTTCCTATTCTGGCAGAGGCACTTAAGCAAATTAAATCTGTTGGTAAGGTTTGCCTTGCCTTGCCGAAAATTTGCCCCATTACTGTTGCAGTAGTCGCGTCCAAACCTCCTCCCATTAAGACAGCTTTTAAACTTGCAGACAAATCAGTTAGGGTTTCATCTACCATAATCATTGGATTGTTGCCAGTTGCCGATAAAAGTTTTATTCTGTCGCCTTGGCCTAAAAAAGTTAATGCGTTATGTAAAGGGCCGTATAATTGAGTATTAAGATTACTTACGAGATTAACTCCGCTAATGGTCAGATTAGCTTGAGTTAATTGATTATACTTGATTACATAAAAATAAGGCAGGGTTGTTATGACTGGCAAATTCGCTATAACACCTTTTCTGCCTCCTGTAGTAAGCTGAGTAATTAGTGCTTTATATGTTGCATCAAAAGTTGCAGGAGGGGTTAAAGGATTTACGGCTGGATCTCCACCAGCAGTTGCATACCCTAATTCATCATTTCCTCCAATCCATAAAGAGAAGAAAGTCGGATTCTGACTTAATGCATCTGCTAAAACTGTAGTCGTAGCACTTGAAGCAAAACGAGCAAAATAAGGATTTGCTGTTCCCGCAGTTATTCCTGCTATGCTACCGTAACCAGGCGCCAGCAAATGGAAACTTTTAGCACCAGGAACTCCTAAATTATTAAATGTTCCAGACAAATGTGCTGTAACTTCTGTTGTTGGTGTGCCTACAACAGAAACAGGAGTACTGGTAGTAGTATCAAAATACAAACGTGGTGCGGTGATTGCATTACCGCCTAATAACAATCCACCGATATTATCATTTGCATAAGGGGTCTTGAATTCTTCTCCTCCAACTAAAGCAAATTGTTGTGCTATAATATTTGGATATGCGCCTTCCTGTCCTTTAATAAAAAGAGCATTGTCACTAAAACCTGCTGCAAAAGAATCCCCTAGAGCTACATATTTTGAAAAATCTGCTGAACCTGAAGTTAAGGGTAAACCATCAGAGGAGTTGGAGTCTTTTATTGTCTCGTCATCACTATTACAAGCTGCAAAGGTTAGTGAAACCAATAACAGCCATTTTAAATTTTTTATCATAATTCGTATATTTTAAATTATTCCTTGCTAAATTTTTGAACAAGTAAAATAATGGTTGTTGTTTTTTAATTATGGATTAATTGTCCAGGAAACAAAATATTGCTGACCGATTGATCCTGAACCAATTACCTGTGTATATTCTTTTCCTCCGATATTTGAAGCGCCTAATTTAAATGTAGATTTTAATTTTGGCATAGAATAATTAATTTGTGCATCGATTACTGTGGCCGATTCAATTGTCCCGTCAGCAAAAGTTGATTGCCATTCATATTCGCTATTCCATCTCGCGCTAACATTAAATCCTAAATTTTTAAATAATTTTTGGTTTCCGATTGAAGCTTTAAATCTGTGTTTTGGTGTGTTAAAACCAGCTTCAAAACTTGGATCTTCAGACTGATCAAAATCAAATTGGGCATAATTATAATTTAAACCTAATTCAAAATCTGCAATTATCTTTTTTGATAATCCAATTCCAAATCCAAGTGAATGAATTTCTACACTTGAATTTGTATATATTTGATAAGCTCTGTATTCTCCGTTTTGAAGTCCTCGTACTGATTGTGCTCCTGGATCCGTTACAGGAAAGGAAATTGGTAAGTTTGGATTGTCTTGTGCTGTTCCATAATATGTAGAAACAACATTAAGGTTGCCAATAAAATCGTTATAAATGTTATAGTACCCATTAAGATCTATTGAAATATCTTCATAAACCGAACGGTATCCTAATTCAAATGCTTTTACCTGTTCCGGTTTTACAAAATTAGCTCTTGTTTTTCTTAATAGTTTTGCGGCTTCAACAGGATTTGTTCCTGCCATTGCGCTAAAAGCTTCAACTGAACTTGCAAGATAGGAGTTTTTATAAGCGTCTTCTCCTGTCATAATTTTGGTTGGGCTATTGTTGACATTATAGCTTTGGCCTTCTGCGCTAAGGGTAAAAGTTTCGCTAAATCTTGTCAGGTTGTCTGGGGCTGAACCGATTAATACGGCCCGGCCTATATTAAATCCAATATATTGATCCTGTGTAGTAGGGTTTCTGAAACCTGTCTGGAAAGACGCTCTGAAATTGTGATTTTTCTTTTCACCTCCTGAATATACAAAAGATAATCTTGGAGAATAATTTCCGTCAAAATTTTTAGATTTGTCATAACGAATAGATCCTGTAAATTTTAATCTGTCATCAAGAAATCTTTTTGTTAATTGAGTATAAGCACCATATTCGTTATAGTTGATTGGTCCGTCTGCATCTGTATAAATTCTGCCATGAGAATTTAATTCGTATAATCTGTATGATCCTCCTACCTGAATTTCTGCAAATTTGATGAGATCTTTAAAATTATAATTTGCATCAGAATGATAAATTTTTGAGTTATCAACCAGTTTTGATCCAGATAGAACGCTTTCGTCATTAATGACCTGATTAAATGCATTTTGAAATGCTGTTGTTCCAGGTAAAAAGCGTCCGGTATCAGCGGTTGCTCTTGCAGCTGCGTGCGCTTGTTGTGGTGTCATGCCCCCTAAAGTTCCCTGTATGTAAGCACCTGCATACTGTCCAAACCATGTATTGTCATCTTTCCATTTTCTGTTCACATTAATTCCTGTAAAAATCATATCATAGGAGTTTCCTCCATCTTCTGTGGTCATGTATCCTCTTAGGAAAAAATTCTTTCCTTTAAACTCTAATTTATGCTGTTGCATAAAAAAATTATTTAAGTAATATCTATTGGCTCCCTGATATACTGCGTTTCCAAAACCAAATTTGCTTTGCCAGATAATTTCTAATCTTTCGTCCCCAAAAGGTCTTCCATGAAAAGAAAAGTCGATTTTAGTGTTTCCGGCTTTGTTGTTTGTAAGGTCTGTTTCATTATATCCTGTTCTGCTCACATTGCTGTTTGGTAAAAGATTAACTGCTCCGGCTGGTATGATGCCTAATGCTGCTAATCTTTGTCCTACCCCTTTAATGTTTGTGGTGGCCTCATCTCCATACACGTTTATACCGTCATAATTTGGGTTTGTTCTGTCTATGCCTCCTATTGTTTTGTCGTTATAATCCGTTGCGTACCAATCAGTGGCTTCCATATAGGTGAAATTTGCTTTAGCAGCAAAATATTTATTAAAAGCGTGTGCGAATCGCAATCCTAAATCGTAATAATTATTTGTTCCTGCTGCATCCTGAGAAGTCATTCCGTATTTAAAATAAGCCGAAACTCCCTGATGGGTAAATGGGCTTTTACTATTCATAAACAAAATTCCATTAAAGGCATTTGCACCATATAATGCAGATGAAGCACCTGGCAGTAATTCAACACTCTGGACGTCAATCTCTGATACCCCAATCATATTTCCTAAAACGAAATTTAGAAGTGGGGATGAGTTGTCCATTCCGTCAACCAATTGGAGGAAACGTGTATTGGCCACTGTGGCAAACCCTCTTGTGTTAACGGATTTAAAAGTCATACTACTGGTATTCATCTGTACCTCTTTTAAATTTTCCAAACCATCATAAAAAGAAGGAGAAGCGGTTTTTTTAATATCCTGAATCCCCATTCTTTCGATGGTTACGGGAGATTCTAATATGCGTTCGGGTGTTCGGGATGCCGAAACAACTATTTCATCCAATTTGGTTTCTTCATTTTTTAAAATCACATCTGCTTTTTGATTCAACGAAGTAATGTTGATTGTTTTAGATTCAAAACCAACTGCCGATATTTTGATTGTAAAGGGAGGTTTCGATGGAGTATTTAACTTAAATGTACCGTCAAAATCGGTAGAAGTTCCACTTGAGCTTCCAACAACAGTAATATTAGCTCCTGGAATTGATTGTTTGTTGGTATCTGTAACAGTACCACTAATTGTATTCTGCGAAAAAGATAATCCGCTGATAAACAACATTATTAGTAAATATGCTCTCATTGGTTGGTTATTTGTTAGTTTATATAGCCAAAATACGAATAATTTTGATATTAATAAAAAAACGTTAAAAAAAATTAATATTTATCATAATATTGATAGTTATTTTAACTATTTGATATGGTCATTTATTAAATTTAAATCAAGAAACTAACTCGAATAAAACAAAATAGTATGCATACATAATAATTTTAAGAAAAAAAATGCATTTATCTTAAAAATTCAAGGAAGGATAAAAAAATTGTCAATAAAAAAAGCGAGATGTAAATCTCGCTTTAATATTTGTTTGCTTTATTAAAAATTACTCTACGGTAACTGACTTGGCAAGGTTACGGGGCTGATCAACATTGCATCCTCTCATAACAGCAATGTGATACGATAAAAGTTGTAAAGGGATTGTCGTAATTAACGGTGATAATGCATCAGAAGTTTCTGGAATTTCAATTACATAATCTGCTAATTCACGAACCTGAGTGTCGCCTTTAGTAACTACGGCAATGATTTTGCCGCTTCTGGATTTGATTTCCTGAATGTTGCTTACAATTTTATCATAATGACCTTGTTTAGGCGCAATTACAATAACTGGCATTTGTTCATCTATTAAAGCAATTGGTCCGTGTTTCATTTCTGCTGCGGGATATCCTTCAGCATGAATATAGGATATCTCTTTAAGTTTCAATGCTCCTTCAAGGGCGACTGGAAAATTATAGCCACGTCCTAAATACAAACAGTTTGGTGCATCTTTAAAAGCTGCTGCAATTTCTTTAGCTCTTTCGTTTGTTTCTAATGCTTCAGCTACTTTTTCAGGAATAATTTCTAATTCTTGTAAATAGGTATGGAAATCGGTATTTGATAAAGTTCCTTTGGCTTTTCCTAATCTTAAGGCAATCATAGTTAAAACTGTGATTTGAGTAGTAAAGGCTTTAGTTGAAGCGACTCCAATTTCAGGTCCGGCATGTGTGTAAGCTCCTGCATGGCTCTCTCTGGAAATTGAGGATCCCACAACATTACAAACACCAAATACAAAAGCACCATTTTCTTTTGCTAATTTAATAGCTGCCATTGTATCTGCAGTTTCTCCCGATTGAGAAATAGCAATGACAACGTCATTTTTATTGATAATTGGATTTCTGTATCTAAATTCAGAAGCATATTCTACTTCTACCGGAATACGGGAGAATTCTTCAAAGATATATTCTGCAACTAAACCTGCATGCCATGAAGTTCCACATGCTACAATAAGGATACGATTTGCATTTAAGAATTTCTCGATATTGTCTTCAACACCTGCTAATTGAACAATTCCTTTATTTGCATTAAGTCTGCCTCTGTAAGTGTCTTTAATTACGCTTGGCTGTTCGTATATTTCTTTTAGCATAAAATGATCGTATCCGCCTTTTTCAATTTGCTCCAAATTCATTTGAAGTTCCTGGATGTAAGGGTCTACTAAAGAATCATCTTTTATTTTTCTGATCTTAAGTGGTTTGTGTAATCTGATATTTGCCATTTCGCCATCTTCTAAATATACTGCATTTGCAGTATATTCTATAAATGGTGAAGCATCAGATGCAATAAAATATTCGCCTTCTCCAACACCAATTGCTAATGGGCTTCCAAGCCTGGCGGCAACAATCTCATCAGGATTTTTTTTATCAAAAACAGCGATAGCATATGCACCTACAACCTGATTCAGAGCAATTTGAACTGCTTTTCCTAATTTTATCTTTTCGTTTTTCTGAACCTCTTCAATTAAGTTAACCAAAACTTCGGTATCTGTATCAGAGTGAAATATATAACCTCTTTTTTTTAATTCTTCTTTTAAAGGAGCGTAATTTTCGATTATTCCATTATGGATAATGGCCAACTCTCCTGAATTAGACAAATGGGGGTGTGAATTTAAATCATTAGGAACTCCATGAGTTGCCCAGCGTGTATGACCAATTCCGATAGTTCCGTTCGTTGTGAAATCTGCTTTTGCTTTTTCCTCAAGATCTGAAACTTTTCCTTTTGTTTTACAAAGTTTGATATCTGATTCCTGGTCGTATAGCATTACACCAGCACTATCATATCCTCTGTATTCGAGGCGCTTTAATCCTTTGATGACAATAGGATAAGCCTCTCTGTGACCTATATATCCAACAATTCCACACATATGTTATTTTTTTAATTTGGTTTCGTGTAGTAAATTTTAAGTTTTACTCTTTTAGCATAATTAGGAGCTCCTTCTGGAATATTGCCTCCATATAATACAGTTCCTAAAGGGCTCATTACTGATGCTGTTGGGATCTCTGAAATAGTACTTTCAACAGTTTTATCTAATTTAGATGATGCAGTTATATCTATACTTTCAGTAACTACTAAGCCTAATTTTACGTTAGTAACATCAGTATTTTTAATCAAATTTCGAATATGGTTTGTAATTCTTATTTTGTAGGTACCTATCTTAGTTGTTGGATCTATATTAAGCAAGCCATTAAAAACGGTCCTGCTTTTTTTAGCGTCACCATTGAGGCTTGTGCTACGATCTGCAGAATAATCTGAAAGGATAGTATTGTTTGTTAAATCATATAGATAGATTCTGCCTGGCTGTCTTGCTGCTGTTGTTGGGTCGGTTCCAATTAGACTTGCCATTTTTTGCGAATCAATAGTAAATATTAAATTGGCTTCATTTGTTAGCCATTTTTTAGACGTAACATTGTTTCTAATTTCGTCTAATTCATCATATACGCCATTTGGAGTTGTTTCCCAAGTTCCATCGTCTTTGTATCTTCCTAAGTCAGTTTTGTCAAAAAGTTCAATAACTGCCATTGATCCCTGACCTCCTTTTAAATATAATTTCTCGTCTGGAGTAACATCGTTTGTAGCAGCACTTGTGTAATAATCATCTGATGTGGGACTGCTGCTTTCTTCTTTTAAAAGACTTACGGTATTACCGGTTAAATTTATAACCAGTGTTTTTGATTCCATTACAGTTTCTGCATCAGTGGTAATAGCTGTTTTTGCTTTGTAAAAAATATTGATTTTTCCCTCACTAAACTTCATCATAGCCATTGTGCCTGAAATTGGTTTTCCTTCTGTATTTATTGCAGTAGTTTTTTCTACTTTAAAATACAGCCCTCTAAAATAATTTTTAAAAACATCATCAGAAGCTAATTTACTGGCAGGTGCATCAAATATTTTGGCTTTAAAAAAGGCTTTATTTAGATGCAGGCGCATTTCAGGTTTAATTCTTTTAATAACTTCAGCAGCAGTTTCAGTTTTTGGAGTTGTTTCTTTTATCTCTTTTGAGTTAAAAAAGAATTCATCATTTTCTGAAGCATCATTTGAAACACTACCATCTTTCTCTATTTTAGTGGTTCTATCATTTAATCTCACTCCTAAAGCCTGAGCTTTAGCTTGAAAATCGTCATTTCTGTCAGTATTGTAAAATTTACTGATATCATAACTATTGGCATTATAATTATTTAAATAAATACCTGATTCGTAAACGCTTAATTTTATTAATCCGGATTTAGGACCATAAATAGAGTCTAAAATGTAAGCAGTACTTCCGGTAGTTGATGTTTGTTCAGGATCAAGATGATGAAAATAAGGAACATTTAAAGTTACACTGTCAATAACAGCTCCTTCTCCTAATGTAGGGCCATATGATGCTAATGCAACCTGAGTATTAAAATTGGCTGTAGTTAATCCAAAAACAGGATTATCATAAATACCTAATGCATTTATGGGTAAGTTATTGGATGCTGTTGGAGTTACTTTTTGATTATAAGCTGTAACATTATAGTCTTCCGCTTCCAGTTCAAAATTACTGTCACCAATTATATCATCACCTATGGAATTAAATTCTTTATCGCAAGAATAAAATAGAGCAACTGTTGCTATTAATAGAATTTTCTTAAAAAAAGAAGTGTTATGCATGTTTAATAATAATGTTAAAATTTAAAGTCCCATCGTTCTGTAGAAATTTGTATACGCTTCTGCGAATGCATCTTTCGTGGCGAAAGGTAAAAAAGGTTTTCCTGAAGATTCTATAAATTTTGTTAAACTTGGTGATACGTTTTCTGAAGCAATGATTACTGCGTCTGAATGTAAAATGCTTGCTTTTAGGATATTTTCGTAGTTTGGAGTTTCTAAATCTACAACGGATTCGTGTGGTACTCCGTCAAATTTTACCTTATTAATCATCTCCAGATCCAGATTTTCATCAAAGGATTGTCCGTAAACTGAAGTTACAATTTTAGTTTCAGAAAATAAAGCTTCATTTTTATAATAATGTTTCATGTAAATCGGCAGCATAGAAGCAAGCCAACCGTGAACGTGAATAATATCCGGTACCCAGTTTAATTTTTTTACAGTTTCAACAACACCTTTTGCAAAGAAAATTGCTCTTTCATCATTGTCAGGATATAAAACACCCTCTTCATCGGCAAAAGTCGCTTTTCTTTTAAAATATTCATCGTTATCAATAAAATAAACCTGAATCCTTTCTTTTGGGATTGAAGCTACTTTGATAATCAGCGGCATGTCTAAGTCATTCACTACCAAATTCATCCCTGAAAGCCTGATTACTTCGTGTAATTGATGTCTTCTTTCGTTAATGTTTCCATATCTTGGCATGAAAATTCTTATTTGTCCGCCCTGATCATTAATCATTTTAGGTACGTCATAAGACATTAATGAAACCTCATTTTCAGCCAAATAAGGCACGACTTCAGATGATACATATAATATCCTCTTATCTTTCATAATAGTATTTTACTTAATTTTTGGTAATAAAAACGTTGCAAAATTACAAAAATTTATGCAGTTTATAACTAATATATTATGTTTGCACAAATTTTAATAATACCGCCATGCATATCTTCTACGGCAAAGTAGCCCTGATAGCTTATTTAAAAACTATCAAAACCACAAATTCTAATGTAGGATTTGTACCAACAATGGGCGCTTTGCACCAAGGGCATTTGGCTTTAATGCAACGTTCTCTTAAAGAAAATAATGATACTGTTGTAAGTATTTTTGTAAATCCTACACAATTTAACAATCCTGAAGATCTTGAAAAATATCCCCGTACGCTTGAAGAAGATGTAAAAAAAATGCGTGGGTTAAGTGATAAAATTATTTTATACGCGCCTTCTGTAGATGATATTTATGAAGGAAATACAATGTCACAATCGTTTGATTTTGATGGGTTGGAAAACCAGATGGAAGGAAAATTCAGACCAGGACATTTTAACGGTGTGGGAACTATTGTTAAACGTCTGTTTGAAATTGTTTCGCCAACGAATGCTTATTTCGGCGAGAAAGATTTTCAGCAATTGCAGATTGTAAAAAAAATGGTTGAAAAACATAATTTGTCTGTCAATGTAGTAGGCTGCCCTATTTTTAGAGAAGAAAACCAATTGGCCATGAGTTCTCGTAATGAAAGATTAACTCCGGCAGAACGAAAAGAAGCAGCTATTATTTATAAAACTTTAACTGAAGCAAAAGAAGTATTCAAAGTAAAAAGCCCTCAGGAAACAATTGAATTTGTCGAGAATTCTTTTAGAAACAATGAAAGATTTGAACTGGAATATTTTGTAATTGCTGACGAATCGACATTATTACCTGTCGAAGATAAAATTAAAGATAAAAATTACCGCGCATTTATAGCGGTATTTGTTAATTCTATAAGACTGATTGACACCATTTCATTAAATTAATTTACCTTTGCAACATGCAAATTCAAGTTATAAAATCAAAAATTCATCGTGTTAAAGTAACCGGCGCCGATTTAAATTATATTGGCAGTATTACTATCGATGAAACTTTACTGGATGCCTCAAATATTATTGAAGGTGAAAAAGTATCTATTGTAAACATTAATAATGGAGAACGTTTTGAAACTTATGCTATAAAAGGCGAGAGAAACTCAGGTGAAATTACACTGAATGGCCCTGCTGCCAGAAAAGTTCAAAAAGACGATATCATCATTATTATTTCATACGCAACCCTGGAATTTGAAGAAGCAAAAACCTTCAAACCATGGATTGTTTTTCCGAATGAAAATGACAATTCGCTAACCTAAAACCTTTACATTTTACTATTTTTTTTATTTGTCAAATTTATTTTGAACAAAGCAGATTTATTTTGTCTTAAATTTCTTTGCTTTTTAAAATCACAGTTTACAAAAAAAGCAAATAAAGTATTATATTGCCACCTTATTTTAATACTTTTTAATTATCCCAAATCATGAAAAAAGTTCACTTATTTTTTATTTTAATCTCTATTTCTGCTTTTTCACAAAAAACATTCGATAATATTAAATCGGAAAAACTGGGTACAGAGAGAAGAATAACTATAGGACTTCCTGCCTCCTATGAAACAAGTCCTTCAAAAAAATACCCTGTTTTATATTTACTGGACGGAGATTATTTATTCGATCCTTTTTTGGGAGCAATAAATTACGGAGTTTATTGGGATGATTTACCGGAAATGATTGTTATCGGGATTCATCAGAATCATGATGGAGAACGCTTTGATGATTCTACTATAGACCAAAATGTAGGGGTACCATTTGAAAAAGGGGCAGAGTTTTATGAATTTGTGGGAGGAGAATTACTTCCATATATTGAAAAAAAATACCGTACTGCACCTTTCAAAATTATTGCCGGTCATGATATAACGGCAAGTTATATAAACTTTTTTTTATACAAAGACAGACCGCTTTTTAACGGATATATTTGTTTAAGCCCTGAGCTTGCACCAAAAATGGAGGTTCGTATAGCAGAGAAATTTGCTCAGGTAAAAGAACCATTTTTTTATTATTTGTCAGCAGGCGAAGGAGATATAAAAAAGATAAAAGAGCCAATTGAAAAATTAGACAGCAATATTAAAGTTGCCAATAATCCGTTGGTAAGCTACAAATATGATTTGTTTAAAAATGCGACACACTATACAGAAGTTTTACATTCGATTCCAAGTGCCTTATATCATATTTTTGAAGTTTACAGGCCTATTAATTCTGCTGAATTTAAAGATAAAATTGCTGAACTGAAGTCGGGTTATGCGGATTATCTGGATAATAAGTACAATACAATGTCAGAAGTTTTAGGAGTTGATATTCCGGTTAGGATGAACGACTTTAAGGTTATTGAGAATCTTATTCTGAAAAACAATGCTTACGATGAATTAGGAAAAATGGCAGAAATTGCCAACGTTGATTACCCAAGGGCAATGTTGGGTGAATATGAATTAGGCTTGATGCATGAAAAAATGGGTGAACCAAAAAGAGCCTCAAAAAGATATCAAAATGCTTCGCAAATGGAGCCCATTGGCGAGTTGACCAGAGATATGATGTATCAGAAAATTGATGAAATGAATACGCTTGCAAAAAAAACAAAATAATGTCTAAAGTTAAAACTTCCTTCTTTTGTCAAAATTGCGGAACACAATATGCTAAATGGCAAGGACAGTGTAATGCTTGTAAAGAATGGAATACAATTGCAGAGGAAATTATTCAGAAGCAGGAAAAAGTAGCCTGGAAAAGTGAGCCGGCTTCAACAGGTAAAGCGCCACGACCGTTAAAAATTAATGAAATCGATTCGGCTCAGGAAATTCGAATGGATACTACTGACGGCGAATTGAACCGTGTTCTTGGAGGCGGAATCGTTCCCGGATCTTTAACGCTTTTAGGGGGTGAACCCGGAATTGGTAAAAGTACACTTTTGCTGCAGATTTCATTGAAATTGCCTTATAAAACCCTTTATGTTTCCGGTGAAGAAAGTCAGAAACAAATAAAGATGCGTGCCGAACGAATCACACCGGACAGCGATAATTGTTATATCCTCACGGAAACTAAAACACAAAATATTTTCAAACAGATTGAAGCGATTCAGCCTGAAATTGTCATTATTGACTCTATTCAGACTCTTCATACTGATTATATCGAATCTACGGCAGGAAGTATTTCCCAAATCAGGGAAACTACTGCCGAGCTGATCAAGTTTGCTAAAGAAACCAACATTCCGGTTATTCTGATCGGACATATCACCAAAGACGGAAATATAGCCGGGCCAAAAATTCTGGAGCATATGGTCGATACCGTTTTACAGTTTGAAGGAGATCGAAATCATGTTTACCGAATTTTACGTTCTTTAAAAAACCGTTTTGGCTCAACTGCCGAATTAGGAATTTACGAAATGCTCGGAAGCGGTTTGCGTGAAGTAAGCAACCCGTCTGAAATATTGATTTCGCATAAAGACGAAGAAATGTCCGGAACCGCAATTGCTACAACCATGGAAGGCATGCGTCCTTTGATGATTGAAATACAATCATTAGTAAGTACGGCTGTTTACGGAACTCCACAACGAAGTACAACTGGTTACAATGCCAAAAGACTGAATATGATTTTGGCTGTTCTTGAAAAAAGAGCAGGATTTCGTTTAGGAGCAAAAGACGTTTTTCTAAATGTTACCGGTGGAATTTCAGTAGATGATCCTGCAATTGATCTGGCTGTTGTGGCTGCAATTTTATCATCCAACGAAGATATTCCGGTTACAAAAGGTTTTTGTTTTGCGGGAGAAGTTGGCCTTTCCGGAGAAATTCGCCCTGTTAATCGTGTAGATCAGCGTATTCAGGAAGCTGAAAAATTAGGCTTCAATACTATCTTTGTATCCAAATACAACAAAATTGCCTTGAAAAATACAGGAATCAAAATTGAACTCGTAGCTAAAATTGAAGATGTGGCTAGTTTTCTGTTTGGTTAATTTTTATAAAACCTACTTATGCAATTTCCAAAACAAAAAATATTTAAAGCCTTAAAAATACTTACCGTAGTATTTATACTGCTCTGTATTGCCCTTTACTCTTTTCGTAATTCGCTTTTAAAACAAGCCATTGCGAAAGTAACTCATAAAATGGCGGTTGATTACAATAGCGATTTTTCGATAAAAGAAGCTTCTTTTGATGGTCTGTCAGGAGTTAAATTAACCGATATTGTTTTGGTTCCGAAAAATGCCGACACTCTTTTCAATATTAAAAAAATAGAAACTACTATCAGTCTGAGTAATCTGCTGATTGGTGATGTACAGCTTGGAACTTTAAAAATCAATGATGGCTACATCCAATTAGTTAAAAAAGGGAAAATCAGAAATTTTGATGCCTTTTTAAAAAAGAAGGATACTGAAGAAAAATCAGATGAAAAACGAAAATACGCAGACGTTGCTTATAACATCATTACAAAACTATTGAATTTGGTTCCGACTGATATGAAATTGGAAAATCTGAATTTCAAAATTGACGACAATGGAAAAAAAGCCACTATTGCTATTGATAAATTAGTTTTAAATAACAAACAGCTTACAACAAATCTACATGTACAAAGCAAAAATTTTGACCAACGCTGGAATATAAAAGGTTTTGCTGATCCAAGAGATAAAAAAGCTGACATTCGGTTTTTTAATCTGGATACCGGAGCAATCAAAGTTCCTTATTTAGACGAACGGTATAATTTAAAAGCAAGCTTTGATTCTATACGTTTAAATGTTGCTAATATTGATAAAGACGGAAGCGAATTGCATATTGATGGTTATACATCTATCGCCAATTTAAAAATTAATCATCCCAAAATTGCCAGTAAAGACGTCGTAATAAAAAATGCCCGATTTGATTATCGCTTTTTGTTGGGATCAGATTTTATTTCGATTGACAGTACTTCAACAATGCAGCTCAACAAAATAAAAGTAAAGCCGTATGTTTCATACAATACGGAATCGGATACGATTTATACCTTAAAAGTTGATATTCCAAAAATGAAAGCGCAGGATTTTATCGTTTCATTGCCTGATGGATTGTTCACGCATTTTCAGGGAATGGAAGCGACCGGAAACTTCGATTATAAACTGGATTTTAAATTCAATAAAAACAAACCAAATACTTTAGTTTTTGATAGTAAACTCAATAAAGAAAACCTGAGGATTACTAAATACGGAGAAGCAAACCTGAACAAACTAAATGGAGAGTTTGTGTATCGTGCCATTATTCAAAATGTTTTACAGCGTCCTGTATTGGTTGGAAGTGGGAATCTGAATTACACACCTTTGGATCAGATTTCGCCTTATTTGCAAAAATGTGTATTGACTACAGAAGATCCGTCTTTCTTTTCGCATCGCGGATTCATCAATGAAGCTTTCAAACAATCGATTCTTAAGAATATTAGAACGAAAAAATTCTCGCGCGGCGCCAGTACGATTAGCATGCAATTGATTAAAAATGTTTTCCTGACACGTGAAAAGACACTTTCGCGAAAGCTGGAAGAAATTTTGTTGGTTTATATTTTAGAAAACAACCGAATTGTAAGCAAAGAAAGAATGCTGGAAGTGTATTTCAATATTATTGAATGGGGACCAAATGTTTACGGAATTGGGGAAGCAAGCCAGTTTTATTTCCAAAAAAGGCCTTCAGACCTAAGTGTAGATGAATGTTTGTATCTGGCAACGATTATTCCGAAGCCTAGAAAATTCATGTATCAGTTTAATGATGAAGGAAACCTGAAAGATTATGCACTACAAAATCAAAAATTCTTAAAGAATTTAATGTTCCGCAGAGGACTTTTAATTCCAGAAGATACGCTTGGGCAGCTGCCGGTTTACATATCCGGAAATGCACGTTCATTAATCAAAATCAAAGTGCCGGATTCAACTGCGGTTCCTGTTGATTCTTTATCGATAAATGATGAGTTTGATCTTTAAAACATGAGAAAACGTGACTACATATTTAAAAGAATTGGAGCCGCTTTAATAGATTTGTTTTTGTTTGCGCTGATAATTAAAATAGTAGAACCATTTTTATTTTATGAGCATAGTCGTAATCCAGCAAACACGGATAATAACGGTTACTTTTTTTTAGTATACTATTTTGTATATCTTTCTCAGGATATTCTCATGAATAAGACTATTGGAAAACATATATTCAAATTAGAAATGGTGTTTGATAATGTGCAACCTAATGGTTATAAAAAATATATCAGAATAGTCATAAGAAGAATATTTGATTTATTTGAATTAGTTTGTCCTTTTATTTATTTACTGTCCATTATTTTAACAAAGAAAAACCAAAAATTAGGAGATATAATTGCAAAAATGATTATAAAACCAAATTAACGTAAATCGATTCTATTTAAAATTTTTCAAAAATTCTTCTTTATAAGTCGGAGAAACTTCAATTTCAGAACCATCGTTAAGGGTAATAATTCCACCTTTATTATACGATTTCACACAATTCATATTGATGATATGCGATTTGTGAACGCGAATAAAAGGCAAAGGCAAAATTTCTGAAAAGTGTTTTAAAAACCGGCAGACCATTTTTTTGTTTCCGTTGTTCAAATACAAATCAGTGAAATTCCCGTTTCCGCGCAGGCGAACGATCTCTTCCATTTTGACAACTTCAAATCCTTCCAGTGTGGGCAGGATTACCTGTTGTTTTTCAGGTTTGGATTCATGGAAATTCTCGACAATAATTTTATTTCGGTTAAAGATTTCCTGATTCATGATTTGGTGATGAACCTTGTTAACTGCCACAATCAATTCTTCAATAGATATAGGCTTTAGTAAATAATAAGCCGCACTTTGGTTCAGGGCTTTTAAAGAATATTCAGAAAAAGCGGTTACAAATATGGTTTCGAATTGTAAATCTTTACAGGCTTCCAGAACATCAAAAGCATTTCCGAAAGGCATTTCGACATCCAGAAAAACCAATTGTGGCTGTATTTCGTGTAAAAGAGGTACAGCTTCTTTTATATTCTGTGCTTCCCCGACCACTTCTACCTGCGGACAATATTTGCTCAGATAATTTTTAAGAACTTCCCGCGCTGCCAGTTCATCTTCGACAATTACACTCTTTATCTTTTGAAAAGTCATCATATGGAATCGATTAAAGGGAAGATAATTTCAACTACAGTACCTGATTCCGGAAATTCTTTTTCTTTGATTGTAAAAGAAATATTCTTTTTATACAATTCATTCAGTAAACCAACTCGTTCTTTAGTATTGTTTAGGCCTCGTGATTCATGTACTTTCTGATTACTGGTTTTGAGTTCCTGACTTTTGGTTAAACCAATTCCGTTATCTTCAATAACTACAATTACTTTTTCGTTGTAATACTGAAATTGAAGATGTAAAAATCCTTTTTTATCTAAGTAACGCAAGCCATGCCAAATCGCATTTTCTAAATGCGGCTGAATAATCATATTGGGTACAAAAACACTTTCGGTATCCAGATCTTTATCAACCGTAATTTTAAAATCAAATTTATCCTGAAAACGCAAATGTTCCAGGTCTAAGTATTTTTTTAATTGCTCGACTTCTTTATCCAGTATAATGAAATCCTTATTGGAGTTTTCCATCATATCACGCATCAAAGTAGAGTAGGAAGTAAGGTATTTGTTGGCTTCGAGTTCTTTGTTTTCAGAAATAAACTGATTGACGCTGTTGAGACTATTAAAAATAAAGTGCGGATTCATTTCACGGCGCAATGACTGCAAAGCGATTTCTTTGTTCTTAGTTTTGATGGAATAAAGTGATTTTACAATAAAAACAAACAAGACCAAAAGCAACATAACAGATCCTATTAAAAAATAATTGAAGGTGTTTTTCTTTGTGATTAATTCATCTTTAAGAGACTTTTCTTTCTCGAGCTGGCGAATTTTACCTTCTGTAATCTGGAATTTTTTAGTATTAATTAATGTCGTATCAGATTGAATTAATTGCTCGAAGTTTTTAATAAACCCTTCATAAAGCGCCATGCTTTCTTTTTCATTTCCTTCGGCTTTATAATATTGTACCAATTCTGATAACGTTTTTTTTGCTTCGGCTGAATTTCCTTTTCGGGAGGCAAGATCATAAGCTTCTTTCAATGATAAAACGGCTTTGTTTGGTTCTTCTTTTTTAAAATAAAGAGAAGCCAGCGATTGTAATTGTTTTATTTGGGTATTAAAATCCTCTTTCGTTACGGCTTCTGCCAAAAGCTTTTCGTTGATGCCAATTGCTTTTTCAAACTGATTGTCTGAGGCATATACATTTGCTATTTCATTTTTAAGATTGATAACAGCTTCGGGTTTGTCTTTTGCATAAGCAATTGCTTTTTTGTAGCTTTCTATGGCAACCTTTTTATCTTTTAATTCTAATGAATTTTGGGCTTTCTGAACATAAGCTTCTGTAACTTCCTTGCTTTTATTTTCCTTTTTCAGCAATTCAATATTGGAATCGACATAATCTTTTTGACTGGCCGGATTTGACTTGTTTTTAAGTCGGTTAGCATCATTTAAATTGATTTTTTCTTCAGAAACATCTTTTGCCAATGAACCGGCGACTTCATAATTTTTAATTGCCGAATCAAAGTTTTTCTGGTTTTCCTGAGTTTTGGCTAAACTTCGTGTTACACGGGTTTTATCTTCGGTGAGTTTTAGTTTGGTATAACTGTTTAATGCCCTTTTAAAATATTCCTCGGCTTTGGCATTGTCCCCTTTATTTAAAAATTCGTTGGCCAGATTTTCGTAATTCCGTGCAATTTGACCTTCATCATTTGCATCCAGAGATTTTTCCAGATTCTTCGCAGCTTTACTCATTTTACTCAATGGAACTGCTTTCTTTTTAGCAAGGGAATCCTGTGCGGTTACTCCAATAGGAATCAGCAGTATTGTGTATAAGATGATACTAATTATTCGTTGCATTCGTTGCTTTTCAACAAAACCGGAAAGGTTTCAGTTAATATTGTAAAGTAAAGTATTTTAAACTCCTTTTACAACTTGTTTCACCAAGTCAAAATACCGTTTCACCATTTCTTCAAAAAATGAGGATTTTAAGTTTTTAAGTTTGAACTGTAATCAACCAACTAAAAACTAGAAATTATGAAATCTCAATTTTTTATCCCCGCTCTTTTTGCTGTTATAGTTTCTTTAGTAAGCTGCAATTCATCCCATGCAAATCCAAAAAAAGATACTGGAATTAAAAAAACAATTACAGCCGAAAGTACTAAAATACAAGTGGCCCTTTTATTGGATACCTCCAGCAGTATGGACGGATTAATTGATCAGGCAAAATCAAGGCTTTGGAATATCGTCAATACATTAACAACATTAAAATATGATGGAAAAACTCCTGATATCGAAATTGCTTTATATGAATACGGAAATGACGGATTATCGAAGCAATCCAATTATATCCGACAGATAACACCACTCTCTACAGATTTGGATTTAATTTCTGAAAAGTTATTTGCCTTAAGAACCAATGGAGGAAATGAATATTGCGGAGCCGTTATTCAGGATGCAACAAAACAATTAAAGTGGGCGAGAGAAAAGAGCAATATGAAACTCATTTACATTGCCGGAAATGAAGATTTTAACCAGGGCGAAATAAATTATAAGGAAGCGATTAGTGACGCTTTGAAGAATGATATTTATGTGAACACTATTTTTTGCGGCAATAAAACCGAAGGTATAAATATTCTCTGGAAAGATGGCGCCGATTATGGCAAAGGAAAATATTTTAATATCGATTCAAATCAGACTGTACAATATATCGCTACTCCGTATGATGATGAAATTTCAAAATGCGACGAAAAACTAAATAAAACGTATATCAATTATGGTTCAAAAGGATATGAGAAAAAAATGAACCAAAATGTGCAGGATCAAAATGCAAAAAAAGTTTCGGCATCTAATTATACAGAACGCGCTGTAAGCAAATCAAAAACAGTTTATAAAAACGAAAGCTGGGATCTGGTGGACAAAGTAAAAGAAGACGCGGCGGCAATTTCTAAAATTAAAAGGGAAGAATTGCCGGTTGAGCTTCAAAATAAATCGACAGAAGATATAAAAACTTTTGTAACTCAAAAATCAAAAGAAAGAGAAACAATTCAAAAAGAAATTGCTGTCTTAGCTAAAAAGCGTCAGGAATATATAGATACAGAGTCTAAGAAAAATAAAAAACAGGATGATTTAGGTAATGCTATTAATACTTCAATACTGGGTTTTGCACAAGTGAAAGGTTATAAGGTTGAAAAATAGCAAAGTATCCAATCTGTAATATGAGAAAGAATATTTTAATCTTGCTTTTAATTGGAATTTTTGGCGCAAGTTTTGCATGCAGAAATGACAAGGGGAAGGATTTGAAAACTATAAATGTAAAACCGGTTTATTCTTATGAAGAGAATCTAAAAAAGGAGGTAGCTGTTATAAAGAGATTTTTGGGGGAATCTCCTAAATATAATTCAGATGTTGCCTTCTTTTTAGATATGAAGATAGAATCAGGAAAAAACCGGTTTTTTATTTACGATTTAAAACATGACAAATTACTCGGCAAAGGATTAGTAGGACATGGTTCTGGGTCAGAAACGGGTATTACCGGGAAACTAAAGTTTAGCAACGTAAAAAATTCCAATTGTAGTTCTTTAGGGAAATATGCAATTGGCGGTTCTTACACCGGAAGATTTGGCAAATGTTATAAATTATATGGTTTAGACGAAACAAATAGTAATGCTTTTGACCGGAATATAGTACTTCATAAATATTACGATGTCCCTTTTGAACAACAGCCTTATCCTATTTGCAACAGTCTTGGCTGTCCAATGGTGAATGAAAAGTTTTTTGTAGTTATCGAAAAATTCATTGATAGTTCAAAAAAGAAAATCATTCTGGTTATGTACTATTAAGTCAATTCTAAAAATAAATCCCGATAGCTGGAAGGCTTTCGGGATTTTGTATTTAATGATTCGAATTTAAGGAGCCGGATCCGGAATAATAGTCTGAACGTTATCAATCTCAGCCAGGATTTCTTTTGAAAGCGTTACATCAACAGTTGCAATATTTTCTTTTAACTGATCTAATGATGTAGCCCCAATAATAGCGCTTGTTAAAAAGGGCTGTTGCAATACAAAGCCTAAAGCCAGCTCGGTCAAAGTCAATCCGTGTTTGTGGGCAATTTCCTGATATAAACGAGTTGCCTGAGTGCTTTGCTCGCTGTTGTAACGTTTGTATTGAGGAAAAAGATTGATTCTGGCATTTGGGTGAGGTTCTCCGGTTAAGAACTTACCAGATAAAACTCCAAAAGCTAACGGAGAATAAGCAAGCAATCCCACATTTTCATGAATGGAAACTTCGGCAGAACCAACTTCGAAAAGGCGATTCAATAAATTATACGGATTTTGAATTGTTTTGATTCTTGGAAGATTTTGGTATTTGCTTTCTTCAAGAAAACGCATCATTCCCCACGCATTTTCGTTTGAAACGCCCAGATGTTTTATTTTGCCTTCTTTAATCAAACCCTCAAAAGTTTCAAGAACCTCCCGGAAATTATCTTCCCAGGCTTCATCCTGAACTTTAAATCCGCGCTGTCCAAAACAATTGGTTTTGCGTTCCGGCCAATGCAGTTGGTACAAATCGATATAATCTGTCTGCAGGCGTTTTAAGCTATTTTCTAAAGCATATTTAATACTCGCAGGAGAGAAATCTAAGTTCTCACGCATATATCCAAAATTAGGATTTGGTCCGGCAATTTTAGAAGCCAAAATAACTTTGTCACGATTTCCCGTTTTTTTAAACCAGGTACCGATAATTTTCTCAGTACTTCCATAAGTTTCTTCACGACCCGGAACTGAATACATTTCGGCTGTATCAAAAAAGTTGACACCATTTTCAAATGCATAATCCATTTGCTGATGTCCTTCAGATTCTGTGTTTTGTTCACCAAAGGTCATAGTGCCCAGACAAATTTTACTCACTTTTATATCGGTATTGGGCAGGGTAGTATATTTCATATTTTGTGGTATTGCAATATTTTCTCAAAGATACAACCGTATTTTTTAAATGAAAAAGTTACAAGAGTTAAAAAACGCTTAAGCATTTTTATGAAAACTCAATGGTTTGATTTATAGGAATCTAGCTTTTTTGCTTCTTTTTTTTATAAAAAGTCATTGAGGATTGAAAATCAGATGTTTTGTGTTTTTTTATGTAGTAATAAGATTACTTAATCTTGTAGCTAACGTAATTTTTATTGTAGGTAAATACTTCTTATTCTTACTTTTTTTATTTCAAAACAGGTCGCTCATCGACTAATAATGTCTTTCATCTAAAAGGTCTGAAATTTCATAAAAAACCTGATTTTACGAGCTAATTTTGTTTCATAATCTAAGTCAAAATTGATTACAAAAATAAATCCCTCCTACGGGTTTTTACGTAGGTATAAGGAAATACAAATTTTTTGAAGAATTCGATTTTTGATGTTCCTGAAGTCAGGTAGTAATGTTAGAAATAATCAACAAAATCTAATTGTTATAACATTCTTTAAAAAGAATTAATAATATTTATTATGAAAAAAACTTTACTTAAATCTAGAGTTTTAGCAACCGTTTTATTTTTTACAGTTTTTTTGTTTGGGAACACAGTTTTTGGACAAACGACAGGAGATTATCGCTCTGTTGGGACTGGTAACTGGACTACTCTTTCAAGTTGGCAATATTATAACGGTACTAGCTGGGTTGCAGCAACAAGTTATCCTGGTCAGAGTGCAGGAACAACTAAAACAGTAACAATCCGTGATACACATAGCATCACATTAAACACTAACATAACTAATAGTTTCACCTCTTTGGTAATTGGAAATGGGTCGAGTGGGAAATTAATTGTAAATGGCACTATCACAGTTAATACTAAAAGAGTTACAATCAATTCAAATGGTCTTATGTCATTTGTAGGTAGTAGTACAATAACTTTTCCAGCCAACACTTCATTTGTAGTTAATGGAGGAAGATTAGTTTCTGAAAGTAATCCTTGTAGCAACAATACTGCCCTTTATATAGGCAGTACTAAGGTATCTGCCTGTAACGGCAATGGTGGTGGCGCTCTTTCTGATTTTGATACATTTAATGCCAGAGGCGGAACAGGAAGCGTCACGTCAAACAGTCCTGTCTGTAATGGTAATACGTTGACATTTACAGCTACACCTCCAACTGCAACTTCTGGTTCTTACACATATGAATATAAATGGTCAGGTAATGGAATTTCTACTGGTTATAGTTCTAGTCCTACTTATTCTACTACTGCTAACTATTACAACCACGGGGGAACTTATACTGTGGATATTAGAAGAAACGATGGTATTGTTTCGACAGTATCAACAGATGTTGTAGTAAATCCAACTCCGGTTGGTGGAGGAGTTTACGATGGGAATTCACCTATATGTTTAAATTCCTCTACAGGAAATATGACGTTAAGAGGTGGTTATGTAGGTAATATAGTGAGATGGGAAAAGAAGTTAAGCACTGATTCTTCATGGACTCCAATTTCAAATACTTCAGCTGTATATTCTGAAAATCCTTCTGTAGCTGGTACTTGGCAGTATAGAGCAGTTGTAGGTAGTGGAGCCTGTCCGGTTGTTTATTCAAGTCCATTTTCAGTTGTTGTTAATCCTGAGTTGACAATTACGTTGGTAAGTAATAATTCAATAGGTTGTCAGAATAATAGTAATAGTACACTTTCCTATACTTCAATAACGGGAAATGCTAATTTAGTTTACCTGGATTTTACTTCTTCAGCAGTTTTTGGGTCTAATATGCATCAAGTTATTGGAGTATCAGCAGGTCCTGGTACAATAACTATTCAATATAATTGGGGTGCGGCTCCAGGTACTTATAATGGAGTATTAACGGTTGTTAAAGATACTCAGACTCCAAATTGTACAAGTTCAATAACATACCCGATTAGTCTTACGATAAATCCGGCGGGAACTGTCCCACCATCAATATCTTCTCAACCAGTTGCTCCACCTGCAGTATGTTCTGGAAGCGGTACGCAAACAATCTCTGTTGCAGCAACAGGAACAGGTTTAACTTATCAATGGAGAAGAAATTCTTCACCATTAACAAACGGTGGTGTTATAAGCGGAGCAACAACATCAACTCTTACTTTAACAAATCCAACAACAGCTAATGCAGGAACTTATGATGTAGTTGTTACAGGTACTTGTTCTTCAGGAGTAACTTCTAATCAGGTAACCGTAACTGTAAATGCGAATTTATCAGCTGTTGCAGTGACACCTAATATAGCTCAGAATGTTTGTATTACGGGTTCGGGTTCAGCTTTAACAGCTTCTCCAACAGGAGGAGGAACAGTAACTTACCAATGGGGTAAACGCTCTGTTTCGGGAGGAGCAATAACGGCCATAGGAGGTCAAACATCAGCTTCATATACTCCAACAGGAGCGGGATTAACATTGGGTACATGGTATATTGTATGTACCGGTACTCCAACATGTGGCAGTCCGATAATTTCAAATGAAGTAACAGTAACGGTAAATCAAGCTTTATCGGCTGCACCAATAACCCCAAATACGGCTCAAAATATTTGTGTTTCAGCTCCAGGTACAGCTTTGACAGTTACTCCGACAGGAGGAGGAACAGTAACTTATCAATGGGGTAAACGCTCTGTTTCGGGAGGAGCAATAACAGCTATTGGTGGTCAAACTGCTTCATCATATACTCCAACAGGTGCCAGTTTAACAGCGGGTACATGGTTAGTAGTTTGTACCTCTACTCCATCATGTGGCAGTCCGATAATATCAAATGAAGTAACAGTAACGGTGAATACAGCTCCGGTAACTCCAGGAACGATAACTCAACCAACGAATATATGTGCAGGTACAACAGGAAATATATACAGTATTGCTTCTGTAAATGGAGCAACTTCTTATAACTGGTCAGTTACCGGAGCCGGTTGGGCAGTGACAGCAGGAGGAACAACTGCATCAGCAACCATTACAATCGGTTCAGGTGCAGGAACAGTTTCTGTTACTGCGACCAATGCTTGTGGTACTAGTTCTGCTTCTACAACAGGTAGTGTCACTCCAACTACTGCCCCTTCTACTCCAGGAACGATAACCCAACCAACTAATAAATGTGCAGGTTCAACAGGAAATACATATAGTATTGCTGCTGTAAGCGCTGCAACTTCTTATACTTGGTCTGTAACAGGAACAGGGTGGTCAGTAACAGCAGGAGGCAATACAACTTCAGCGACTATAACAATTGGATCGGGTGTAGGAACAGTTTCTGTTACGGCGACTAATGGTTGTGGTACCAGTTCTGCATCTACGACAGGGAGTATTACTCCAACGACTGCTCCAACAACTCCAGGAACCATAACGCAACCAGTAAATAAATACACTAATACTACTGGAAATATTTTTGCTATAGCTGCTGTAAGTGGCGCAACTTCTTATACGTGGTCAGTTACAGGAACAGGATGGTCTATAACATCAGGAGGCAATACAACTTCAGCGACTATAACAATTGGTTCAGGAGTAGGAACAGTTTCTGTTACGGCTAGCAATGCTTGTGGAACAAGTTCTGCTTCTATTACAGGTAATGTTACTCCAGATACTGTATGTACCGCAACAACTGAAACCCCAGGCAATAATTATTGGAAGGGTTATGTATACACATACAATGGAACTCCTACGGCGACAACCTATATTGGTTCTGTAGCAGAGAAACCTGTTTTTGATAGAAATGTTGCTACAGGAACAATTACAGGAGACTCAAGTGTTGAGGCGAATAATTTTTGTGGGCCAGCACCTAGCGACAATTTTTTTGTTAGATATTTAATGAACGTTACTCTTGCCGAAGCAGGAAACTATGTCATAACTGTTGGTGGTGATGACGGATATCGTTTGTATATTG
The DNA here is from genome assembly GCF_903819435.1 of Flavobacterium salmonis. Classification (GTDB taxonomy): domain Bacteria; phylum Bacteroidota; class Bacteroidia; order Flavobacteriales; family Flavobacteriaceae; genus Flavobacterium; species Flavobacterium chungangense. The sequence continues at coordinate 84,237 of NZ_CAIJDP010000053.1, forward strand.
ATAATGTTTTAGTTACGTCATTGAGTAATTGGGGAGATCATTCGTATACATATAATTTTACCACTCAAACATTAACTGCGGGGAGTCATATATTTAAACTAGAATACTATGAAAATGGAGGGGATTCAAGGGTTAGTTTTTCTTATGGTTTACCAAAAGGAGATCCCAATTTGCCTTTTGGAGATAAAGTCTGGAATGTTTATGGATTTATAAAAGCAAATTTAGATTTTACAAATACTGAATTAAGAGATAGCTATGCAGGTTATTACATCGACCCAAATATAAATATTCAATCACAAACTTTTTGGAATAAAACACAATCACCATCAGTAAATAATAGTGCATGGAATGGTGCTCCAATTCAAGTTGATTATTTTACAATGACCTATAAGCGTAAAGGATTTCCTTGTGGGCGCTACCAGATACAGCTAGTAAATTGTGACGATGTCGCTCAGATTTATATAGACGGAAGTTTAATTTTTACTCAGGCCTACACAACAACAGGCACCATCATTAACAGCGGAGCTTATTATACCTTAAATAAAAATTCAGAAGTTGAAATACGCCTGAGAGAGGATGCAGGAGATGCTAATGTTGCTTTTAATTTTATAGATGTTCCTTTTGCTTACGATGGCTCAACAGCGCCACCGTCCGGAACTTCTATAGCAGTGAGTCAGGATTCTATTTTAGCTAATAGTGCAGAGGTATGCTCATGTTATATTAGTAGTGGAAAAACTTTAACAGTTCCCGCAGATGTTACATTAAGTGTAATTGAAACTATTGATGTTAAAACGGATGGTAAATTAGTTATAAAAAATAATGGCTCTCTACTACAGGATACTAATGGCTTATACATTGGTGCGGCTAATTCGTTTATAATGGAACGTACTTCATTTCCGATGAAGAATTTCGATGCTACTTATTGGTCATCACCTGTAGTTGGACAAACCTTGGTTGGTTTATCTCCTAACACTTTGTCAG
>NZ_CAIJDP010000054.1 GCF_903819435.1 Flavobacterium salmonis
TTCTATTGGATACAGAACACCAAACGAAATGGAATTATTACACCAGCAAAATGAAAAATTAGTAGCGTAAAAAGTCTCCACTTTTTAGTTGCAATTCCACTCTTGGCCTGTTCTTTCAAGGAAGATGATACAGCAGGCGGATGAGGTGAATAAATGGTCAGGGAGATTTTGAACACGCAACGCTTATATACAGTAAGATTTGATGCTAAAATATTTTAATTGATAAAAATTCAAAAAAAACTCGAACACTTTTAAAGTAGATACTATTGAATTTAACTTGTTGTAAATCAACACATTGAGTTGATAAAAAAAAGAGACGTCCAAATTTGAACGTCTCTTTAAGTGGGCGATGAGGGGTTCGAACCCCCGACCCCCTCGGTGTAAACGAGGTGCTCTGAACCAGCTGAGCTAATCGCCCTTTCGGGTTGCAATGTCTTGAGTTATTGCGAGTGCAAATATACGTTAGTTTTTTAGTTCTCCAAAGAATTTTTAGTAAAAATTCAAAGAATTTGCATTAAAACTTATATTTTACTGGAATTGAATTTGTTATGAAACCATTTTTTTCGAACTTTTTACACTAATTTCAATTTGATTAGTCCAAAGGCAATTCGGCAACAACAAAAGTGCTTCCGCCAACGTAAATAAAATCGTTTTTAGACGCATTTTTCTTTGCCTCCTCAAAAGCAATTTCAACCGAATCATATTTTTCGCCAATTAAACCATGTTTTTCTGCAGCTTCTTTCAGTATTTCGGTTGGCAAACCTCTTGAAGAATCCGGTCTACAGAAATAATATTTCGCCTTTTTAGGGAAAAGAGGCAAAATAGAATCAAGATCTTTGTCATTTACAACGCCCAAAACAATATGCAGGTTTTCAAAGGTTTCTTTCTGAATCTGTTTCATCACAATTGCCAGACCATGTTTGTTGTGTGCCGTATCGCAGATTATTTTCGGATTTTCTCCTAATTGCTGCCATCGTCCCTGTAAGCCAGTGTTTTTAGAAATATTTAATAAACCGGTTTTTAAATTCTCAATAGAAACTTTAAATTCTTTTTGGGCATTTAAAACAGCAATGGTCTGCTGAACCGTTTTTTTGTTATGAAACTGATAATCCCCAATTAAATCTGAAGGAAAAACTTCGGAAATTAAATCAGCTGCAAAATAAATCGGTGCTTTATTTTCTTCGGCTTTAGCCAAAAAAACAAGCTGTGTTTCCGGAGTATATTCGCCAATTACCACCGGAACATTAGGTTTTATAATACCGGCTTTTTCTCCTGCAATTTCTCTTGGTGTATTTCCTAAAAACTGCATATGATCCAAGTCAATGTTGGTAATCACCGAAACAAGGGGAGTGATAATGTTAGTAGCGTCAAGTCTTCCTCCCAAACCTACTTCAATAATGGCGATATCTACATTTTCAGAAGCGAAATAATCGAATGCCAAACCAACAGACATTTCGAAAAAACTCAGGTCATTAGCTTCAAAAAAATCTTTGTGTTTGGCAATAAATTCAACAACAAAATCTTCTGAAATGTTGCTGCCGTTAATTTTTATCCTTTCTCTGAAATCCTTTAAATGTGGAGAAGTATACAGTCCAACTTTGTATCCCGACTCCTGTAAAACTGAAGCCAGCATATGCGAAGTCGATCCTTTGCCGTTAGTTCCTGCTACATGAATACATTTTAGTCGGTTTTGCGGATTGCCAAGATGCGCCGTCAATATTTTAATATTGGTCAGGTCTTCTTTGTAAGCCGAAGCGCCCTGAAGCTGATACATGGGCAATTGGTTAAACATCCAATTGGTAGTTTCCTGGTAGTTCATTTTTTGAATAAAATAGCGGTTAATTGAAATAATTTTCAATTTTATTAGTTTAATATTACAGTGAAAATTATCTTTATTGCAAATTTGAAATATTTTTTAGAATTAATTATTATAAACCAGAATTAATATATGTTTAGCTTCATTCAATTACAAACAGATACCATCGCAAACGCTGCATCTAACGTAGTTATCGAAAAAATTGCACCCAATACCGAAATCTCAGTTTTAGGATTTATTTTAAAAGGAGGTTTTTTCTTAATACCAATTGCCATTTTATTATTTTATACTTTTTACGTAATTATAGAGCGTTATTTATACATTACAAAAGCCTCAAAAATCGATAACAGATTAATGCAGGATGTAGGTGATAAGCTGAATGCCGGAAATATAGAATTGGCCAGAACAATCGTAGAAAGAAGTGATACTGCAGCTTCAAATATTTTGAAAGAAGGAGTTTTGGTTATTGGAAGACCTATTGCAGAAATCGAAGCCAACATGGATCGTGCTGCAGATATAGAAATTGGCGAAATGGAAAGCCGCTTAGGACATCTTGGACTTATTGCAGGTATAGCGCCAACGCTCGGGTTTGTTGGAACTATTTCAGGAGTTATTAAGATTTTTTACAGTATTTCTGTAACTGAAAATATTAGTATCGGAAACATTTCCGGTGGATTGTACGAAAAAATGATCAGTAGTGGTGCAGGACTTATTGTAGGTATTATTGCTTATAGTGCTTATCATATTCTGAACGGTAAGATTGATGATTTTGCTTTAAAAATCCAGAAACAAATATTAGCTTTTGTCAATATAATTCAAAGAGCATAAGGTATGTCTATTAAAAGAAAAAGAAGATTTCATGCTGAGGTGGCAACATCCTCATTAAGTGATATTATGTTTTTCCTGCTGTTGTTTTTCCTTATTATTTCAACGCTTGCAAATCCTAATGTTATTAAGATGACTTTGCCAAAAGCGAAATCTAACGAAAAAACGAATAAACAATTAATCAGTTTATCGGTTACCGAAGATAAAAAGTTCTACATCGACAAACAGCCGGTAGAGTTCGAAGAATTAGAAACCAGCCTGATGTCGAAAATAGGAGACGATAAAGCGCAAACTGTTGTCGTTCGTATTCCTTTTAACTTACAGGTTCAGGATTTAGTAGATGTGTTGCAGATAGGAGTGAAGAACAATCTAAAATTTGTAATTGCTACGAGTCCGAAGTAAATTTGGGCGTGACCACAATAAACATAATGGGCTAATCAGCAGTGTGTTGATTGGCCCATTTTGTTTATTCCGGTCGGGCTATTCGCGCTACTTCGGTAGCCAGCTGCTATCCCTTACGCGAGAAAAGAGAGTATGAAAGAAAGAAAAGACATAGAGGAAAGAACATAGAAGAAAGAGGAACGAGGAAGAAGACAGATTAAAGAAATAGTAGCCATAGCCATAAAGTATGTCATTTCGATGTAAGTAGAAATCTTCGAAAGTAACTCCGCAACGAGAATCCAATCTTTGTCGAGCTTCTCGCTAAGATTTCTCCTTACGTCGAAATGACAAAAGTCAATAAGAAAGGCCTTCTGAAAATTTCGAGGGCACTGAAAAAGTCCTTTAAAATTAAAAAGGTAATTTTACAAGTAAAATGGAGGCTCTGAGAATCGTCTGTACGAAAGTGTTCTCCATCACCCTATCCGAATACATTAAAGAAAAAGAGGTTGTTTTCATATTTGAAAACAACCTCTTTTGATAAATAGCCATTTTTTCAGTGCCCTCAAAATTTCCAGAAAGCCTTTCTTATTTAAGTTTTATATGTTTTTTAATTCAAGCTAAAATTATAAATAATTTTACCAACTTGTTTGGCAGGAGCATTATTGTCAGCATCCCATTTCGTATTCATTGCAGCAATTTTTGCCTGATCTAATAAGCATCTGGCCAAATTTGTAGTTCCTTTTATTCCAGGTGTTGCACTTATTGTTCTTCCACTTTGATCTACTGTAACTTCAACGACTACTTTTCCGGCCTCATCACAGGTATATTTTGGTGCCGGTTTCGATAATGCTTTTCGGTTTCCTAAAGAATATCCTGATCCGCCGCCAGAGCCTCCACCAATTCCTGCTCCGTATCCGCTTCCTGTACCAATACCATTTCCGGTTCCGTTGCCACCACCAGTTCCTCCACCGGAACCTCCTGAGCCATAATATCCGTTCGATCCTAAACTTCCGTTCGCTTTTCCTTTGTTTCCTGCCACTTTATCATCTCCGTCACCACCTTTATTCGAACCTTTTAAAATGCTCGATAAAGCATCGTTTGTAGAATTAGAAACTTTTGGTTTTTGAGGAACAGGTTTTTCTTCCGGTTTAACAACTGGAGTATTTTTTTTAGGTTTTTCTTTTACGGGAATAATCACATCTTCCTCAGCAGCAGTTGAGTTTTCCTGAGTAATAATTGCTTCGTCCGGAGTTGCTTTTGCAGGAGCTTGTTTCGCATTGTTTTTTACATCAAGAACTTCACTTTTATAATTGGCTCCTGAACCTAAATCGCTGTCTCCAAAATTTACGGTTACACCTCCACCTCCCCCACCTTCAGCGAGAGCTACATTGTTTTCAGGATTATAAGGGGGCCAAAAACGTATAAAAAACAACAGCAATAATAGGACACCATAAATTGCCGTAGAGATTAATAGTGATTTCTTTTTATCTGAAGAATCGGTAGAAGTCATTTTGATTCTGAATTTTGTAATTGTATTTAATAAAAACGTCTAAAAGTACTAAAAATTGTTTAAAACGAAGGGAGGATTTAAACTCAGAAATGAACTCTATATTTTTTTTCCAAAGATCTTGCAGATTTAGCAGATTCATTTTTTGTTGCATTGAATGAAAAATCTCCCTAATCTGCTAAATCTGCGAGCAATAAAAAAAGGACCAAATTTTATTATTTGATCCTTTTGAAATAGGGTGTGAAAATTTTTATACTAATTGTTTCAATGCAATCTCAAAAGCAGTTGCACTAATATTTGTTTTTGACGAGTTTAAGGCATGTGCTTTTACAATCGCACTTTTTATGATTTCTGAAGTATCATTAAAAATTGCTTCATCTGTCATTTGAACTTTTTTCTCCATAAAATATGCAAAAACTCTGGCCATACCGCAATTGGAGATAAAATCAGGAATTAAACTTACTTTACTGTCTACTTCTTCCATGATCGATCCGAAGAAAATTTCTTTGTCTGCAAATGGAACATTAGCACCACAAGAAATAACTTCTAAGCCATTTTCAATTAAACTGTCAATTTGATTTTGAGTAACCAATCTTGAAGCAGCACAAGGCGTGAAAATTTCAGCCCCAATGGTCCATATTTTTGAGTTGATTTCCTCAAACGGAATCATATTTTCGGCAACCAGTTTGTTTCCGTCCTTGTTTAAAAACAAAGTTCTGATTTCCTCAAACGAAAAACCTTCTTGTTTGATAAGGCCTCCGTCACGATCAATAATTCCAATTATTTTGGCACCCATCTCAGCTAAATAAAAAGCGGCAGCAGAACCTACGTTTCCAAAACCCTGAACAATTGCTTTTTTGTCTTTTATATCTCCGCCGTAAGTTGCATAAAAATGGAGAACCGCTTCAGCAACTCCAAAACCGGTAATCATATCTGCAACAGTATATTTGCGGGTTACATCTGGTGAAAATTTTGGATTTTCTATAACTTTAATTACTCCCTGGCGTAATTGCCCAATTCTATTAATTTTATCAGCTTCTGTGGGTTTGAAATGGCCGTTAAAAACGCCTTCTTGAGGGTGCCATACACCACATTCTTCGGTCATTGGAATTACTTCGTGAATTTCATCTACATTTAGATCTCCACCGGTTCCATAATAACTTTTTAACAAAGGCGAAACCGCTTTATACCAACGCTGTAAAACGCCTTTTTTTCGGGGATCGTTAGGGTCAAAATTAATTCCTGACTTTGCGCCTCCAATTGCAGGTCCCGAAACAGAGAATTTAACCTCCATTGTTTTGGCCAATGATAAAACTTCGTTAACATCGAGGCCTTTTCTCATTCTGGTACCTCCGCCCGCAGCTCCACCACGGAGAGAATTAATAACAGTCCAGCCTTCGGCTTCTGTTTCAGAATCTTTCCAGTTAAAAACAATTTCAGGTTCTTTATTTTCAAATTGCTGCAATAAATCTTTCATTTTGTTGAGATATGTTTATTTAAAGCAAATATATAGAATAGATTAATGTGAATACTTTATTGTTTACAGAAATCTGAAATTTATATTTCAACCTTTTTAAATTAGTTGTTTTTACCCAATAACTCCTCTTTTAGATCCTTATCAACCGGGTTTTCTGAAAGCCAGATACCAAAAAATGCTTTTTTAAACTCGAAGCTTTCAATTTTTCCTTCGTATTTATCATTTTTATAAATCCATAATGATTTATCTAAAGGGTTGTAGATTAGGTTAAAACTATCACCTGCTTTTGTAACTTCTCTGCCTATTAAAGCTTCTAATTCTTGTACTTCTTTATTTAATTTTAGTATTCCGGCTTCACCAACAGATTTTTCCATTCCTTTTGCCAATGCTTTTGATAGTTTTTTTGATGTAACAAGCGATGACGTTATCTGAATTCTGATCGCCATTTCGATATCACTTTCTAAAATGAGATGGGCATCCTGAGTCAATTGTGATAAATATAAGGCCTGAACGTATAATTCTGTAAACATCTTAGAACGTTCCCCAACACCATTTAAGGTCAAGGTGTTGCCTTTGAAATCAAGAGTTCTTGGAACAGTAACTCCGCCTACTTCTAATTTTTTTTGTGCATTAACAGTGGAGAACTGTAAACTTAAAATGAATGTAAGTAATAGTACAATATTTTTCATAATCTTTCGGTTTTGTTTTTTGTAAAATTAATGCTAAATTGTTAAAATTCATCTCTTAAGTTAAATGTTTTTTATATTTTTTAAGGCTATTGATTTAATAATCAAAATGGTAAGAGTAATTTTACTGCAGATTTGTATTCTTTTATATTTTTACCATATTGTCTTTACATAAGTATGTACAGTAGTTTGTTTTACGTTCTATTGTCTATAATTTTACGCTTAAATTCTGAGTAATGTGTTGTGAAATTAAAGTTTATTTGTTTTTTTTTTAACGCAGTAACGAAAACGTTATAGTATTTTTGGATAAAAACCTAAAATACTATGCACGCATTGTTATTTGACATTTAAAATTTATCTTTGAAAAGCTTTTATATGGATAACAAGAAGAGCACTTTAACAACTTAAAGAACCACTATTATGGATTTTAATCTAACAGAAGAGCATTTAATGATTCAGCAGGCTGCAAGGGATTTTGCTCAAAATGAATTGTTGCCGGGTGTAATTGAAAGAGACGAAAAACAGATTTTTCCGGCTGAACAGGTAAAAAAAATGGGACAGTTAGGATTTATGGGAATGATGGTTGATCCTAAATACGGTGGAAGCGGTCTGGATACAGTTTCGTATGTAATTGCGATGGAAGAAATTTCTAAAGTTGATGCATCAGCTTCGGTAGTGATGTCTGTAAATAATTCTTTAGTGTGCTGGGGATTGCAGGAATTTGGAACCGAAGAGCAGAAACAAAAATATCTGCCGGGTTTGGCTTCGGGAGAAATTCACGGCGCTTTTTGCTTAAGTGAGCCGGAAGCCGGGAGTGATGCAACTTCGCAAAAAACAACAGCTATTGATATGGGAGACCATTATTTGGTAAATGGTACAAAAAACTGGATTACTAATGGAAATACGGCTTCTGTTTATTTGGTAATCGCGCAAACGCATGCTGAACTGAAGCATAAAGGAATAAATGTCCTGATTATGACCAAAGATATGCCGGGTTTTTCTGTTGGGCCAAAAGAACAAAAAATGGGAATTCGCGGTTCTGATACACACTCATTAATGTTTAGTGATGTAAAAGTTCCGAAAGAAAATAGAATCGGGGAAGATGGTTTCGGATTTAAATTTGCTATGAAAACGCTTGCCGGAGGCCGCATCGGAATCGCTTCACAAGCATTAGGAATTGCATCCGGGGCGTATGAATTGGCTTTGAAATATTCGAAGGAACGTAAAGCCTTTGGTACTGAAATCTGTAACCATCAGGCCATTGCATTTAAATTAGCAGATATGGCCGTAAATATTGAAGCTGCCCGTCACTTATGCATGAAAGCTGCCTGGGATAAGGATCAGCATAAAAATTATGATGTAAGCGGTGCTATGGCAAAATTATTTGCTTCGCAGGTGGCTATGGATACTGCGGTTGAAGCCGTTCAGATTCATGGAGGGAACGGATATGTAAAAGAATATCATGTAGAACGTATGATGCGTGATGCTAAAATTACGCAGATTTATGAAGGGACATCTGAAATTCAAAAAATTGTAATCTCGAGAGCAGTTATCGCCGAATAATTTTTCTCTTTTTAATATCCTGAACCCTTTCTGCTTTTTTAGCTTTGAAAGGGTTTTTTTTACGATTATTTTTTTTAATTTTCAGAAGTTTTGTTCATCAGAACACAAATTTAAATATTCTTTTTATGAAAAAAATGTACTTTCTTCTCTCATTAGTTTTATTGGGCTGCAAATCTAATATGCCAATAGTTGGTGAAAAAACTTCAAAGACAGTATCAGAATCTGTTGAAAACACTTATATAGTAGAACAAAATGAGGTTTCAGATTTTTTAAAATATCTTTCTTCAGATGAACTCGAAGGAAGAGAGACAGGAACACGGGGTATCGAAAAAGCAGCTGTTTTTTTAGAAGATTTTTTTAAGAATAATAATGTAAAACCCTATTTCAGTACATATCGTGACACACTTACAAATTTTAAATCACCGGCCTATAATATTGTGGGATATTTAGAAGGAACCGATCCGGAACTTAAAAAAGAATTCGTGGTTTTAAGTGCGCATTACGATCATATTGGTCTGCTAAAAAATAAGCAGAATGATATGATTAATAACGGTGCAAACGATGATGCTTCCGGAGTAACCGTGGTAGCAGAAATGGCTAAGTATTTTGCGAAGACAAAATCGAATAAAAGAAGCATCCTTTTTGTGTTTTTTGCAGGAGAAGAAAAGGGACTCTTAGGATCTAAAAGTTTGGTACAAAAACTTAAAGAGAAAGACTTTAATTTGTATGCCCAGTTAAATATTGAAATGGTTGGTGTGCCAATGAAGCGTGATTATCTGGCCTATATCACAGGTTTTAATAAATCAAATATGGCAGAGCGAATTAATCAGTATACAGGAAAAAAGACGATTGGCTTTCTTCCCAAAGAGGCAGAATATGAACTTTTTTACCGTTCTGATAATTATTCTTTTTATGAAGTTTTCAAAAAACCATGTCAGTCCATAAGTACTTTTGATTTTGAGAATTTCGAATTTTATCATCATCCATCAGATGAATTTCAGGTAATGGATATTCCGCATATAACTAAATTTACGCAGGAGTTTTTACCGGCTATAGCTATAATTGTATCATCTCCGACTCAGGAAATTACGATGACCAAATAAGAGTTGTATTCATAAGATTTGATTATTTTTGTTTTATGAAAAATATTATTATTACCGGAACGAGCAGAGGAATAGGTTATGAACTGGCTCTGCAGTTTGCAAATGCTGGTTATCAGGTTTTAGCCATTTCAAGAAAAATTCCACAAGCACTTTTAGAACACCAAAACGTTACTTGTCTTTCAGTTGATTTGGCAGATGAAACCCAACTTGATACTGTGAGCCATTTTCTTTCTTCAACGTGGAAAAAAATAGATGCTGTAGTACATAATGCAGGAGCTCTTTTACTAAAACCTTTTGAAGAAACTACTCAGACAGATTTTGAAAGTATTTACAAAGTAAATGTTTTTGCTGTCGCCAATCTTACCCGGATTTGTTTACCGTATCTTGAAAAAGGAAGCCATGTCGTAACCATCAGTTCAATAGGCGGGGTACGGGGTAGTCTTAAATTTGCAGGACTTGCGGCTTACAGTTCAAGCAAAGGAGCTGTTATTACTTTGACAGAATTATTGGCTGAAGAATATAAAGAAAAAGGTATTTCATTTAATGTTCTGGCGTTAGGATCTGTTCAGACCGAAATGCTAAATGAGGCTTTCCCCGGCTATCAGGCTCCAATTTCTGCAGAAGGAATGGCGACTTATATTTATGATTTTACTCTTAACGGGAATAAGTATTTTAACGGAAAAGTCTTGGAAGTTTCTTCGACAAATCCTTAACTAATTATAAATTATGAGTTCTGAATTATGAGTGAAAGTATTGTAAAAACTAAAAGTTTTGAATTAGCTGTAAGAGGGGTTAATTTTTATAAACATTTAGTTTCTGAAAAAAAGGAGTTTGTAATGAGCAAGCAATTTTTGCGTTCTATTACTTCCGTTGGCCCAAATGTTCGTGAAGCTGTCAATGCTCAGAGCAAAGCTGATTTCATTCATAAATTATCAATTGCCCAAAAAGAGTGTGATGAATCTATGTATTGGCTTGAAATCTTAAAAGAAACGGATTATATTTCTCTAGCAGAGTTTGATTCCATACATCAACAATGCAATGAGGTGCTAAAAATAATTAGAAGCATTATAATTACGTCCAAAAAAAACTTATAACTCATAATTAATAATTTATAACTATTGTGAGCGAAACATTAGCCAAATATATTCCGGAACATGCGGTAAAGCCCGTTTTCGATTTGATAGTTGCCAATCAGGTGCATCTGAAAATTGTAAATGAACGCCAAACGCGTCATGGAGATTATAGAAGAGGTTCAAATGGTAAACATGAAATAACGGTAAATGCAAGTTTGAACAAGTACAGATTTTTAATTACACTGGTTCATGAAATAGCACATTTGGTAGCTTTTGAAAAGTTTGGACGAAATATTAAGCCTCATGGTAGCGAATGGAAATTTACATTTCAGCGTTTGATGGTGCCGTTTATTCGTCCAGAGATATTTCCTAATCATATTCTTCCCTTATTGGCCAGACATTTTAAGAATCCATCAGCAAGCAGCGATACGGATACCACTTTATCTTTGGCTTTGAAGCAATATGACAAAGAAAATGATAAAAACTACGTTTTCGAAATTCCCTATGGCAGTGTTTTCAGAATCAAAAACGGAAAAATTTTCAAGAAGATTGCCGTTCGGACAAAACGTTTTGAGTGTCTGGAAATTAGTTCCGGGAAATTGTATCTTTTTAATCCGAATGCTGAAGTAGAGCTAATCAATATTCAATAAAAAGAAATTCCAAATTCCATTTTTTTAAGTTTGGAATTTGGAATTTTTATTTGAAACAAACATGGAATTAAATGTTTTCTATTCTCAATTTTCATTTGTCATTCCTGCTGAAATTATATTTTTTATTTAAGTTAATATTTACAAAACGATAATATATTTAAGCAAATATTCTCATCTTTATCTAAAATCTTATTCCTATGAAAAACCTACTTTTATTATTCACAGCACTATTTATTTTAACCAGTTGCGATAAAGATAAAGACGATGACAAACCCACAAACCCAATAGACCAGTTACCGCCTGTAACTCAAACAGGTGCTAATACTTTTGGTTGCTTACTTGACGGGGAAGTTTTTAAGCCCGGTATTACTAGTAATTCATACTAATGTTTTTATCAATATGTAAATGGGAGCTATTTTTTTAATGTTAATGCTAACTATCAAAAAAAAGGAGTATTAAAATCAATAGGGATTGCTACACAAAAGAAAATAATTTCTCAAGACGAAATTTTAAATCTTTTTGAGAGAAAAGATGGAAACGCTTATGCTTTATATTTTACTGGTAATTCTAATACTGGGGCTGAGGAGTTACTTTATACATCTCAAATGAATACAGGCGAATTAAAAATCACAAAATTAGATTTTACAAATAATATTGTGAGCGGTACTTTTTGGTTTGATGTAAAAGACGATAAAGGAGTACTCCATCAAATAAGAGAAGGCCGTTTTGATATGCAGTTTACCCAGTAACTTTTAAATCTTCCTTTTTTGAATCAGGTAGTTTTACGTAAAAATAATGTAAAACTTATCTTATTATTTACAAAAATATTTCATCTTTGCTTAAATTTTATTCTTATGAAAAACCTACTATTATTTGCAGCAGTATTTGTTTTAACCTGTTGTGACAAAGACGATGACAAACCAAAAAAAACACCAATAGAGCAATTGCCTCCTGCAACCCAAACCGGAGCCAATACATTTGGATGTCTACTTGACGGGGAAGTTTTTAAGCCCGGTATTACTAGTAATTCATACCAATGTTTTTATCAATATGTAAATGGGGGATATTATTTTAATGTTAATGCAAATAATAGATCAAATGGTATCTTCAGAGCAATCATAATTAGCACATATAAGTTGGAGATTGCCGAAGGACAAATATTAAATCTCTATGAGAGAGTTGAAGGAAATGCATCTGGCACTTTTTCAATTTCAGGAACATTCAATGAAACCTCAGTTACAAACACAGGCGAACTAAAAATCACAAAATTAGATTTTAAAAATAATATTGTGAGCGGTGCTTTTTGGTTTGATGTAATAGACGATAAAGGCGTCCTTCATCAAATAAGAGAAGGCCGTTTTGATATGCAGTTTACCCAGTAACTTTTAAACCCCACTATATTATGATTAAAACTATCTTTTTAAGGAAAGGTATGGTCTTGTTGTTCCTGTTGGTCATTAGTTTGTCTCCGGCACAAACAATCAATACAGCCTACAAAACTCAAATTAATGCTGTGTTTGCAGGATTAGACAAAACAAAGATTCCCCACAAATTACTTATTAATCAGGCAATGGAATTTGCAGAATTGACTGATTATAGTGGTACTTTGACCACTACCAACTGGACTACAAGAGGTAAATATACTGATGTTTACAATACATTGCTAATGTCAAGAGTACAGACAGCTGTACCGGGTCTGGTAAGTCCTGCGGTTTTTAAAACCAATTGGGACAATTTACGGGAACCCAATAAAATTGTCTTAAGCGGCTTGTATTACAAATACAATAAATTCAGACCGGATTGCTATCCTGATTATTTAACTAATAATGGAGGAGTAATTACAGATAAATATGTAAGCGGTGTTTGGAGAAATCCTTACATTGATCAACAGGTTTTTGCAGTTGCGGCGCCCATTTTGGTTTATAAAAGCCTGTCCTTGCAAGTAACCCTGCCTGCAGCGCTCTGGTACACCAACCAATCCACATCGGTACAAAGTATTGCTGTCGATTTTGGCGATGGCTCAGGGTATCAAAATATGACTTTCGGAGAAATTAAAACAATCAATTATGCAGCAGCAGGTACTTTTGAGTGGAAATACAAATTGACCTTAACCGATGGTCAGGTGCTCTACAACCACAGTAAACTTAAAATTGATATTCCTGTCATAGAAACTCCGCCAACCAGCCCCGGAGCTCGTGGTACAGCAACGACACAAACAACAGCAAATGCCTGTTCGAATGTTGTAACGGTACCGTTTACAGGAACCCGACAATATCAGGGAATAGCAAATTCTGCTACGCTGCAAATCAAATATTCTGAGAACAATACCGATTGTAAAATTCACAAACCATTAATTGTGGTAGAAGGTTTTGATAGTGGATTATTAGGTAAAGAAAACCCTTTAGGAGAAGTTGATTATTATAGTTTTATACCAAAAACTTATAATTCCCCTAATTTATATTTTGAACTCATTACCTACGACATTATTTATATTAATTTTGATAAAGGACGTGACGATTTAAAACGAAATGCCTATCTGGTAGAGGACATTATAAAATATGTAAATGCCGAAAAGGCAACTGTAGGTAGTACAACACCAAATGTAGTTATTGGTCAAAGTATGGGAGGTGTTATTGGTCGTTATGCCTTGCGGGATATGGAGGTATTGGGACAGCCTCACCAAACGAGTCTGTTTGTTTCGCATGATGCCCCGCATCAGGGGGCTAATATTCCGCTTGGTGTTCAGTATTTTGCCCGTCACTTAGCAGATCAGTTTGTTAGTACTCCTGTTGGAACTGAGAACATTAATCTTGCAGACAATGCCGGAACTATAAATATTAAAGATATTCAGGAACTTTTAGATTCTCCGGGTACAAAGCAATTATTATCTAATTATATTGATGGCAGTTTAAACTTAAATAATTCAACTTTTAATGCCTTTCAAACTGAATTGCGTAATTTAGGGTACCCAACACAAACCCGAAACATTGCAATAAGTAATGGGAATCATTGTGCTGCTCCTCAGGAATTTAATCCAGGTGCGACATTATTTTCATTAAACGGAAGCGCAAGTACAACAGCCTTAACAACAATGCTGACGACTTTTATAGAACCTTTAAGGGGTATCAGCTCTCCAATTTTGGCATTTGAGTTTAATGAGCCGGGATTGCTTTTGGGTATGCTGCCCGGGAGCAGTAATTTTGCAATGAACTTTAGCGCTAAAGCATTACCAACAGCAGGAACAACAGGTCAGGTTTATAAGGGAAGAATTACCTATACTAAAAAAATATTTAGTCTTTTTGGCTGGGACCCTAAAGTTACAGTAGAACTAACGGATAAGAGTAAAGATAATCCTTCAGAAGTAACTTTGTCTTATGATTATTATCCTGGAGGTCAATATCAATTGCCTTTTAATTTTGAAACAACAAACATTAATAATCAGTATATAAACTTAGGGATTTCGGCATATATGGCTCCTTCATTTGATTTTATCCCGGTTCCAAGTGCATTAGATATTGGTGGTGGCTCAACTCCATTAAGTAATTCTGATTATTTAAGAAAATACAATTCTGGGATACCTCCGGTTGCTCCATATTCAGCCCCGTATGCAAATTTCACAACTTCGTTTCAGCCTAATAGTAATTTAAATGAGGAACATATTTCATTTAATGCCCGTAATGGAGATTGGCTTGCTCAGGAAATTACCAATAATAGTGAAATTTTTGATTGCTCATTTGTTTGTTCGGATACACAACAAATAGCAGGGGAAGGCTTTTTGTGTAATAGTGGTGTTTATTCGGTACCAAATCTAGTAGCTTTTTATAACTGGACAATAACAGAAGGGGGAACTCTTGTGAATTTTACAGGAAATGGAACAAATACAATTAATATAACTCTTGCTACCCCAACTTCAAGCGGAAAAGTGACATTGAGTGTTTTTTTAGGAAATAATAACTGTGGATTCAGAACCTTGACTAAAACAATTTGGATAGGAAAACCAAAAATTACTATTTATCAACCTCCAACAAGTACTTGCAATACCATATTGCAAATAAGAAGTGCTGTAACGAATGCAACTTTACAAGAACAAGGGATAACTAATGTACAATGGATAAGAAACGGAGAAGAATTGTCAGGAAACAATTATAGTTTTGGAGGTACTTATGAACCTATTTTAATAAAGGCGACAAATTCTTGCGGAACAACAATTTTGGATTCTTATGTTCCTCTTAAACTTCCTGTAAAATGTGGAGTAGCTCCATTACGGGTAGCAAATTCGAATACTCCCACAGTTGATACTTATTATAAAATTTATCCTAATCCATCAAGCGAAATTATAAATATTGTTCATAATGATGGACAAAAAGTTATAAATACAAATTCTAAGGCGGCTTTATATGATTTAAACGGTGTTCAAAAGAAGCAGATTGAAATTTTATATAACAATGCAACTATCAATGTTAATGATTTACCAGATGGAATTTATATCTTAAAAATTTACGTCGACGGAATTGAAGAAACGCATCAGATTATAGTGAACTAGTAGTGAGAAGTTATTCTTATTTAAAATTCCAAATTCCAATTGGAATTTGGAATTTTTTGTATTGTAATTTAAAAGATTTTACCCTTTCAAATAAGCTTCTCTTACCTTTTTGAATAAATTTGAAGAATAAACAAATTTTACGATGTCTTTGTTCTCTGTTCTGAAGATTTCTTCTTTAGTTCCCTGCCACGCTTTAAGCCCTTTCTTTAAAAAAACAATATTTTCTCCAATCTCCATAACCGAGTTCATATCGTGAGTGTTAATCACGGTTGTAATATTGTATTCTTTGGTAATTTCCTGAATCAAATTATCAATCAATGTTGAAGTATTAGGATCCAGACCAGAATTTGGCTCATCACAAAATAAATATTTTGGATTATTTACGATAGCACGTGCAATTGCCACACGTTTCTGCATACCTCCTGAAATTTCAGATGGCAGTTTTTTGTGAGCCTCAACTAAGTTTACCCTTTCCAGAACAAAGTCAACACGTTCTTTGATTTGGGCTTTGTTATTATTAGTGAACATTCTTAATGGAAACGCGACGTTTTCAGCAACAGTCATCGAATCGAATAAGGCACTTCCCTGAAAAACCATTCCAATTTCAGTTCTTAGTTCTCTTTTTTCATCAGGATCTAAATCAGAATAAATTCTTCCGTCGAACTCAATCGTTCCTGAATCAGGAGTATGAATTCCTAATAAGGTTTTTAGTAGTACCGTTTTTCCGGATCCACTCTGACCAATAATCAAATTGGTTTTTCCGGATTCAAAAACGGTCGAAACTCCTTTTAAAACCTTACTGTCACCAAATGATTTTTCTATATTTTTTACTTCTATCATTATCCTAATAATAATTGGGTTAATATATAATTAAAAAGAATGATACAAACCGATGTCCATACAAACGATACCGTACTCGCTTTACCAACTTCCAGTGCTCCGCCTTTCATGTAATATCCATGAAAAGATGGAATCGTGGCCAATAACATAGCAAAAATTAAAGTTTTGATAAAAGCGTAGGTAATATGAAAAGGTATAAACTCCCATTGAGCTCCGGAAATAAAATCCTGACTTGTCGAAAATCCACCATAAGCAGAAGCAAGCCAGCCTCCAAAAATACCTAAAAACATACTGATTCCAATTACAAATGGATACATGAACAAAGCTATAATTTTTGGAAAAACAAGATAGTTTAAGGAGTTGACTCCCATAACTTCTAAAGCGTCAATTTGTTCTGTAACGCGCATCGTTCCAATGCTGGAAGTAATATATGACCCCATTTTTCCGGCCATAATTACCGAAATAAAAGTAGGAGCAAATTCCAGAATTACCGATTGACGTGTTGCAAAACCAATTAAATATTTAGGAATTAACGGATTGGTTAAATTTAAAGCAGTCTGAATGGCTACAACTCCTCCGATAAAGAAAGATATAAAGCAGACAATTCCAAGAGAGTCAATAATCAGGTCGTCGATTTCTTTTAAGATTAAACTTTTCATTACAGGCCATTTGGTCTGTTTATTGAAAATTTCTTTCAGCATTAAAAAATATTTCCCTACCTGGGATAAATAACGAATTAACATCATAGTTTTACAAATATTGGCTAAGGTAAAAAGAAGTTATGAGTTTTGGGTTATGAGTTCCCGTTTTTCGGTTTCTTTGGCAATCAAATTAACTTTTGTTTCATTTTTTGAAAACGATACTTTCTAATAAATTTAGCCTGTTCAGGGGTAACCAATAATGGTGTTTTGGCTTTTTTTGCCTTCCGGAAACCTTTTATGTAATCTAAGAAAAGAAGTGGTTTTTTCTTCATCATCGCCAATTTTGCAGAAGCAATTGCAGTAATCCAAAAACCATATCCCAAAGTGTAAAAAGCTTCACCTTGTTTATAACGGGCTGTTTTATTGTAATTGGCGCCGGTTGGTTTTAGGTGTTTTACATGTAAAGATTCGTCTGTGACAATTTTCCAGTCGTAATATTTACAAAGCAATTCATCTACTGTGTCCCAGCCCATTGCAGGGCGTAATCCGCCAATTTGTTGATATGTTTCTTTTCTGTAAGCTTTTAAGGCTCCTCGAATATGATCTTTATCGGTTAGGTTTTCCAGGATCCAGTCGCCGTTTTTTTCGATATAGCAAAACCCGCCTGCCATTCCCACTTTTGGGTCAGATTCGAAATGTTTGATAATGGATTCAAAATAATTAGCAGGAAAAATCAAATCGCCGTCTATTTTTACGATGATATCATATTCGGTATCTAAAGTTTCAAAACCTTTTTGAAAAGCCTGAATCACTTTGCTTCCCGGCATATGAATGGCGTCTGAAGTTTTGTTTACAACAGAAATAAACGGATTTTCTTTTGCAAAACTTAATACAACTTCTTCTGTTTTATCGGTAGAATTGTCATTGACAACTACAACCTTTGAAGGTAAAACGGTTTGTGATACCAGAGATTGTAAAGTAAGGCCAATTAAATCCTGTTCGTTATGAGCCGGAATGACGATGTAATATTTCATAATTTTCAATTTAAATTCCAATCTTTTAAAATTCCAAATTCCAATTCAAATAGTTTTAAATTGGAATTTGGAATTTATTTTTTGAAATTTGCTATTAGGCTTTTTCCGCGTATACAATATAATAACGATTGGTGAAACTGCGTAAAAAAGGCCTTAATCCAAACTTTTTTACTGGGTTTGTCCATTTTTGTCTGTCGATGATTTTCCAGCCTGTTTTTTCCAGAAGCCAGTCTAACTGCCAGTCTTCAAATTCGTGATAATGTCTGTCCCACATATCTGTTTTAGAACGATAAGCAGGTGAAAACCACAAACGCATCGGGATTGAAATCAAAAGTTTGTCTGATTTGATTTCGTTTAAAATTGTAAACGGATTCAATAAATGTTCGAATATTTCGAATGCGGTCACCACATCTGAATTGGCATTTTTCAATGAATCCTGATTTAAATCCAAATCTTCACCAATTGTATTGTTTACGGAGTATCCAGCTTCTTTCATGATTTTTGAAAATGGATTTTCGACTCCCAGATCCAGGATAGTTTCAGAGGTTTTGATGTGTTTTTGTAAAAATTCTAAGGTAAGTTTGAATCTTTTATTCGGAAACGTTTTTTCGTACATAGTATGGATGTGAACGAAGCAGGGCCAGTTCTTAATTTTATGATTAGGTCGCAAATATACAAAGATATCTTCTGATTTTGGTGTTTTTTAGCCCGGATAGAAATGAAAAGCCCACGACTTAAAAAGTGTAGTTTTTGCAGGTTTAAAGAAGCGACTGGAAGAAGCTTTTTTAAAGCAATAAAAACACATTTTTTAAGTGTGGACTTGTAATGGATAGCCGGAATAGCTGCTAAAATTTAATATCGGTATACAAATGCATTAATGTTCATTCCTGCTCCAACCGAAGCGAAAATGACCACATCGCCTTTGTTGATTTGGTGATTTTCCAGTTTTCCCTGAATTAACAGGTCATATAGTGTGGGTACAGTTGCAACACTGCTGTTTCCTAAATCGTGTATACTCATAGGCATAATATCTTTAGGGGCTGTTTTGTCGTATAATTTATAAAAGCGATCAATTATGGCTTCATCCATTTTTTCGTTTGCCTGATGAATAAGGATTTTTTTTACCTTATCGATAGCAATTCCGCTTTTATCCAGACAGTCTTTCATTGCATTTGGAACATTGCTTAATGCAAATTCGTAAATTTTACGGCCATACATTTTGATGTATTTGATATCGGGATCCAGATCCGGATTGTATGATTTTCCGAAGAAAAGGAAGTTGGCTTCATCATTTGCAAAAGTGGCACTTTCGTAAGATAATAAACCGGCTTCATCTGTCGAAGCTTCTAAAATTGATGCTCCGGCACCATCTGAGTAAATCATCGAATCGCGGTCGTGTTCGTCAACTACTCTCGAAAGGGTTTCTGCCCCTATGACCAAAACTCTTTTTGCCATTCCGGATTTTATAAAAGCATTGGCCTGCAATACACCCTCAATCCATCCCGGACAGCCAAAAAGAATATCATAAGCAACACACTTAGGATTTTTAATATTTAATTTGTTTTTGACACGTGTAGCTAAACTAGGGATCATATCAGACTGATTGGTTCCGGTTTTTACGTCACCGAAGTTGTGCGCAAAAATGATATAATCTAAAGATTCTTTATCGATGTTGGCGTTTTCGATTGCTTTTTCAGCTGCGTAAAATGCCAGGTCAGATGTAGTGTGTTTGTCTTCGGCATAACGACGGTTTTCAATACCCGTTATTCCTTTGAATTTCTTAATTACGACTTCGTTTGGGTATCCAAAAGGTGTTCCATCTTCATTAAAAAAAACATGTTTATCAAAATCGGTATTCTTAACTTCTTTTTGCGGAATATAGCTTCCGATACCTATAATCTTTATTTTCATTAGTTTCTTTTTCCAAAATTTTAAGCTAATTTATAAATAAATATATTATTTGAAGGATAAAAATTACTATGCATGCATATAATTATGAAATAGTAATTTTTTAAGTGATATAATGATTATTTTTTAATGATTTTTTAATTTTACAGAGATTTCAAACGATTGAAATGTTCGAGTCAGTTGAAGTTTTTTGCTAATGCAATTCGATTTTATTGTAAAAAATAAACCCGACAGTTTTTTAACGTGTCGGGTTTGTACAATATTGTGAAGAAACTAATTTTAGTTTTCCATGTAAGCTTCAATAGGAGCACAGCTGCAAACCAAGTTTCTGTCACCATAAGCGTCATCTACACGACGAACTGATGGCCAGAATTTATTGTCAGCAATGTAATCTAGCGGGTAAGCAGCTTTTTCTCTGGTGTATGGAAAGTCCCAAGTATCAGCAGTTAACATTGCTAAAGTGTGCGGTGCATTTTTCAAAACGTTGTTTTTATCCTCTGCTGTAGCGGTTTCAATTTCTTTTCTGATCGCAATAAGCGCATCACAGAAACGGTCTAATTCGGCTAAATCTTCAGATTCAGTTGGTTCAATCATTAAAGTTCCGGCAACCGGGAAAGAAACTGTTGGAGCATGGAAACCGTAATCCATTAAACGTTTTGCGATATCCCCAACTTCGATTCCGTTTTCTTTGAATGAACGACAATCTAAAATCATTTCGTGAGCCGCTCTTCCACATTCTCCTGTGTAAAGAATTGGATAATGTCCTTCGAAACGGGATTTCATATAATTGGCATTCAAAATAGCATGTTCGGTAGCACTTTTTAATCCTTCAGCTCCCATCATGGTGATGTAGCCGTAAGAAATCAAACAAACTAAAGCTGATCCGTAAGGTGCAGATGAAATGGCTGTAATCGCTTGTTCACCGCCTACATTAAGGATTGGGTTTGTTGGTAAAAACGGTACCAGTTTTTCGTTCACACAAATTGGTCCAACACCTGGTCCGCCACCACCGTGAGGAATAGCAAAAGTTTTGTGTAAGTTTAAGTGACAAACGTCAGCACCAATAGTGGCAGGATTTGTTAATCCAACTTGCGCGTTCATATTAGCACCGTCCATATAAACTAATCCGCCGTTTTCGTGGATTAATTTTGTAATATCGATGATAGTAGACTCGTAAACTCCATGAGTAGAAGGATAGGTTACCATTAAACAAGACAAATCGTCTTTGTGTTCAATCGCTTTTTCTTTCAAATCTTCAACGTCGATGTTTCCTTCCGGAGTCGTTTTGGTAACTATAATTTTCATTCCGGCCATAGCTGCAGAAGCCGGGTTGGTTCCGTGTGCCGATGATGGAATTAAACAAACATTACGGTGACCTTCGCTACGGGAAATATGATAAGCACGAATAGCCATTAAACCAGCATATTCTCCCTGAGCTCCAGAGTTAGGTTGTAGAGTAGTGCCTGCAAATCCTGTGATTACGTTTAATTGCTCTTCTAATTTTTTAAGCATGGTGATGTAACCTTCTGCCTGTTCAATTGGAGCGAATGGGTGAATGCTGTTCCAGTTTGGCATTGATAAAGGCAGCATTTCTGATGCAGCGTTTAATTTCATGGTACAAGAACCTAACGAAATCATCGAGTGATTCAATGATAAATCTTTACGCTCTAATTTTTTGATGTAACGCATCAACTGACTTTCTGAATGATAATTGTTGAATACATCATGCGTTAAAAAAGAAGATGTTCTTTCTAATGAAGCAGGTAATTGACTCGTCTCAGTTAACTCAGAAATCGTTAAAGTTTCTTTTCCTAATGCTTCAGCAAAAATGGCAACAATTTGATTGATGTCTGCTACTGAAGTTGTTTCGTTTAATGAAATAGAAATCGTATCGGCATCAATATAGAAGAAATTTACTTCGTTTGTTTCTGCAACAGCTTTTACTTTTTGAGCATCTGCTTTAACTAAAATTGTATCAAAGTAAGCTGTGTTAGTTTGGTAAACTCCTAATTTATTTAAAGCTTCAGCAGTAGTAACCGCCGATGCGTGAACTTTATTTGCGATGTATTTTAAACCTTTTGGTCCGTGGTAAACGGCGTACATTCCCGCCATAACTGCCAATAAAACCTGCGCTGTACAAATATTTGAAGTCGCTTTTTCACGTTTGATGTGCTGTTCACGGGTTCCCAAAGCCATACGTAAGGCACGGTTTCCGTTCACATCAATAGAAACTCCAATGATACGTCCTGGCATAGATCTTTTGTATTCATCTTTAGTTGCAAAAAATGCAGCGTGAGGTCCTCCATATCCCATTGGAACACCAAAACGTTGCGTAGTTCCAACCACAACAGCAGCTCCCATTTCTCCCGGAGAAGTTAAGGTAGCTAAAGATAAGATGTCAGCAGCAACAGCTACTTTAATTTCGTTTTCTTTTGCTTTAGTGATAAAAGCGGAATAATCGTTTACTTGTCCGTATTTTCCAGGGTATTGTAAAATAGCCCCGAAAAATTCGTTTGAGAAATCAAATGTTTCATGATTTCCAACTACCAATTCAATTCCGATTGGAGTAGAACGGGTTTGAAGTACAGATAAAGTTTGTGGTAATATTTCTTCAGAAACGAAGAATTTGTTTACGTTGTTTTTCTTTTGATCACGGGTACGAACATCAAATAATAACGCCATAGCTTCAGCAGCAGCCGTTCCTTCGTCAAGCAAAGAAGCATTTGCAATTTCCATGCCTGTCAATTCGATAACTGTCGTCTGGAAATTTAATATCGCTTCAAGGCGTCCTTGAGCAATTTCAGCCTGGTAAGGTGTGTAAGCTGTATACCATCCCGGGTTTTCGAAGATGTTTCTTTGAATTGGAGCTGGTACAATCGTGGGGTGGTATCCTAAACCAATATATGATTTGAAAACTTTATTTTTTTTGCCTAATTCCATGATATGGGTAGCATACTCATATTCGGTCATTGCCGGATCAAGGATTAAATCATTTTTTAAACGAATTCCATCAGGAAATGTTTCATAAAGTAATTGGTCCATGTTGTTAACACCAATTGTTTTGAACATGTGTTCAAGGTCATTTTCTCCTGTCCCAATGTGTCTTAAAGCAAAAGCATCTGTTCTCATTTGTAACTTTCTGTATTTTTAAGAGAATGTAATTTACAAAGTATATTTTCCTGTTTAATGGTATGCTATACAAGGTTTATTACATTTTATAGTAAATGTGTTGTTTTTTTGTGGCGCAAAATTAAGTATTATTAATAATTTAATGGGTATTTTTAACTTCAATTTTTATGAATTTTTCAACCAATAGGTGGGTTTGTTAACAATTGATTAGATTTGAGAGATGAAATTACTGAAACACATATTTGATTTTTACTTAAACAGCAGTATTCACGTGGCTTTGTCCTGTTATGCTCTTGTACGGATTACGTTTCATGTATTTCATATACAGTACGATGAATCGATGGCATTGTTTGTGTTTTTTGGAACAATTGTAGGATATAATTTCGTAAAATATGATGCGTTGGTTCGGGTTAAGAAAAATCCAATTGGAACCCAGCTTAAAATTATTGCTGTTTTGAGTTTTATTTCGGTGATTTTAGTTGGTTATTATTTTTTTCATCTTAAACGTATCACTCAAATTGTTTCTGTTGGAATATTTGCCATAACAGCACTTTATACCTTACCTTTTTTTCCAAATCGTAGAAATGCCAGAAACTGGGCAGGAGTAAAAATTTATATTGTAGCCCTTTGTTGGGTAGGGGCTACGCTGGTTTTACCTTTAATAAATGCGGAACTTCCGTCAACATTGGATTTTTTTATTAAATGCCTGCAACGATTTGTATTGGTTTTTGTATTGATTTTGGTTTTCGAAATTATTGATTTAGCCAATGATGATCCGCATTTACAGACTGTTCCGCAAACCATAGGCGTAAAGCGAACAAAATATTTAGGGTTTTTATTATTGATTCCGTTTTGGTGGCTAGAGGTTTTTATCTCTACATTTAATTTTCATGATGCCATTATTAATCTTATAATGGTCATTATCTTAATGCTTTTTATTGCATTTGCAAATCCCAACCGCTCTAAATATTATACTTCTTTCTGGGTCGAAAGCGTGCCGATACTTTGGTGGCTGATGATTGTTTTTTTGCGATTTTATTTCTAGCAGTTTATTTATTGGTCTCAGATTCGGGTTTAAAACCCTGCAATTTATTGCAGTACTTTAGTAATGCGAAAAAATCTTTATCTTTAGATTATGAGTGCAGATATAAGAAAAAGTTTGCATACAGTAAGCCGATTAACATGTCATGTTGTTTGGGTAACCAAGTATAGGTTTAAAGTTTTGAAGGGAGATATTCAAAAGCGTTGCCGTGAACTTTT
>NZ_CAIJDP010000055.1 GCF_903819435.1 Flavobacterium salmonis
GGTTCTGTCGCATCTAGCTACGTTTTAACTTTGCCTTTTTTAACTTGTTAACTCATGAATACGAAAGGTCATTGCTGTCCGAAATCTATTATATTGCAGGCCGTATATTTTAAGCTTAGGTTTACATTAAGCTATCGGGATGTTGAAGAGATCATGAAAATGCGAGGAGTTCATGTTGATCATGCTACTATTCAGCGCTGGGTTTTTAAGTTTACACCTTTCATTTAGTCAGAGATGAAGAAGAGAAAAGGTAAAGTAGGTACAAGTTGGAGATTGGATGAAACCTATATCAAAGTAAAAGGTATTTGGTGTTATTTATATAGAGCAGTAGATAAACTAGGCAATACAGTAGACTTTCTTTTGACCAGAAGAAGACAAAGAATGAGCGCTCAGTCTTTTCTAATTAAAGCAATTAGTAATAACTGCATACCAAGAGTAATAAACATTGAT
>NZ_CAIJDP010000056.1 GCF_903819435.1 Flavobacterium salmonis
GAGTCGAAGGCTTTTGAACTTCAAAAGCCTTCGACTCCGCTCAGGATGACATCAATTCCTTAAGTTATAAATGATATTTTAAAAACGATGATTTAATTGATTTGCTTTAAGGCGAAATTATAAATAGGAATATTCTGTTGTTTGAATTTCTTCATTTTCCAAATTGATTTTTAAAATAAAATTCAGTTTTTATTAGGGATGACTTTATTTACGGGCTTTTCATTTAGTTTCAACTATAACGTTATAGATATTGTATTGATATTTATTAAGTGTATTTTTTTAACTATATGTATTTTTATTGTAATTTTTTTTTGAATTATAAAATTTTACTTATTTTCGTGTAATCGATTACATTTAATAGTGTTTTTGATCACTTAAACTATCTATTTAACTAAACCACAATTATGAAAAGAATTTTACTTTACATGGCTTTACTTTTTATCTCGGTAAAAGTTGAGGCGCAAACTATTACAAAATCATCAGGATGGCTGGAGTCTGCTTTTGTTGAATGGTCTGCTGTTGCAGGAGCAGACAGTTATAATGTTTATTATACAGGTGGCGGAGAAACAAACAAAAAGATTGATGGGCCTCTTATTCGGAGTTATGGCAGTTATTTTCGTGCAGATATCCCTGGTATTGCTGCTGGTACATACACCCTAACGGTAAAACCTGTTACGGCTAATGTTGAAGGAATAGGCACAACAACATCTTCTTTAACTGTTTTAGCTCATGATCGCAATGGTTTTGCTTTTGATGGTGGTCGTATTCCGGGAGGATATAATTCAGATGGAACGCCTAAAACTGGAGCTCAGATTCTTTATATTACTCAAAATACAAAAAATACAATTTCGATGAATATTACAGGAGCAAGTGCAAATCCTTGTGTTGGCTTACAAAATATTTTATACGGGATTAAAAAAGGAAAAGATACACGTCCTTTTATTATTCGTTTAATTGGAAACATTACAGATATGACTGTAATGGAAGGTGGTGATATTACAATAGAAAATAACAGCAATGCCAGTAGTTTCATTACATTGGAAGGTGTAGGAAATGATGCTGTAGTAAATGGAATGGGAGTTCGTCTTAAATCAGCTTCTAACATTGAAGTTCGTAATCTTGGCTTTATGAACTGTAATAGCACAGCGGGAGATAATATTGGAATGCAACAGGACAATGATCATATTTGGGTTCATAATAATGATTTGTTTTATGGAAATGCCGGTAGTGATGCTGATCAGATTAAAGGGGATGGTGCATTAGATAATAAAAATTCAACTTATATCACATTATCATACAATCATTTTTGGGATAGTGGGAAAGCAAGTCTTTTAGGTTTAAGTGAAGGAACTACAACCGGACTTTATATTACTTATCATCACAATTGGTTTGATCATTCTGATTCCCGACATCCTCGTGTTCGTTACTATTCTGCACACATCTATAATAACTATTTTGATGGAAATTCTAAGTATGGTTCGGGTTCAACGTTAGGATCTTCTTTGTTTATTGAAGGGAATTATTATCGTAATAGTAAGAATCCCATGATGACATCGCTTCAGGGTACTGATGTTTGGGATTCTGCGAATCAGGTAAATAACGCAGGTACAATGGGAACATTTTCAGGAGAAGCAGGAGGTAGTATAAAAGCATTTAATAATACATTTGATATTGATTTAGGGACTAATAGCATGCGTTTTGTGGCTTATGGAGATCCAAATCCTTTATATAATATTGCTGGTAAAATTAGTTCTACAACTGATTTTGATGCTTATTTAGCAACAACAAGAGGGGAAGTTGTTCCTGCTACAGTTGCATCAAAATCGGGCGCTAATACTTATAATAATTTTGATACAAATGCATCATTATATGTAAAAAACCTGGTAATTGAATCGCCTGCTGATGCAAAAACAAAAGTGATGCAATATGCCGGACGTGTATCTGGCGGTGATTTAAAATGGACATTTGATAATTCGGTTGATGATAAGTCCTCACTTGTAATTACAGCGTTAAAAACTGCTCTTACTAATTATACTTCGGCAATGGTGGCAGTTCAGGGTGAAGTTGCAGTTTCAGGAAATCAAACCTTAGTTGCTACTACGAACAACAACAATCAAACAGTATCAAGTGGCACTGCAATAACTAATATTGTATTTACGTGGGGTGGTGACGCTACGGATGCAGCTGCAACGGGATTGCCTAATGGAATCACAGCAACAAAAAATACTACTGCGAAAACATTAACTCTTTCAGGAATCCCTACTGAAACTATGGAATATACGGTTACTACTATCGGAAGTACCGGAACTTCTGCTTCAGATTCAGGAACAATCACAATGTTGCCTCCAAGCAGCCAAGTACTTACTTCTACAAGTAACAATAACCAAACAATAACAGTTGGTTCTGCTATAGCTCCTATAGTGTTAACCTGGAGTGGAGATGCTACAGATGCTGATGTTAGCGGATTGTCTGCAGGTCTTACGGCGACAAAAGATGTTGCTGCTAAAACCATTACAATATCTGGCACGCCAACCGCTACTGGTTCTGCTACTTTTACGGCAATTACTTCAGGTGTTTTAGGAACTCCTGTTGCAGTATCTGGAACGATTACGGTTAATGCGGTTGTTTCTGGGAATCAAATACATAATTTTACAAAAACGGGAAAAACTAGCTCATTTTATACTTTTGGATCAACAGCTAACATGAATAGTACTGCCGGATCTACGTCTTATGATGGTGAGAATTTAACAGCACGTTTGAAAATTGAATCCGCAACAAGCATCACTTATACAACGACTGCTGTGTCTACTTTAACCTTGGTATTTGATCCAACCTATAATGGAAATATTAAACTTGATTCAAACAATTACAATATAGTAAATGGAATTGCGACTATACCATCAATTCCTGCAGGTGCACACACAATTGTCAAAGGGTCTACTTCGAATCCAAATTTATATTACATCAAAACATCTTATCCAGCATTAGGTTTAGGGGATAGTGTTGAAGCTTCTGAGTTATTCTTGTATCCAAATCCTGTTTCGGATCAATTGTATATTTCTTCAGAGAATCAAAGAGTGGGCAGCGTTGTTATTTATAGCTTATCAGGAACTGTGGTAAAAAGCATTGTAAATGAAGTTGATTCTGTAGATGTAAGTAGTTTGGCTACAGGTAATTATTTTGTAAAATTGGTTATGGATGAAGGAGTTGTTGTTAAAAAAATCATCAAAAAATAATTGAAAATTAAATTTCAGCAAAGGCTTTCGTCTGGAAGCCTTTTTTTGTTTATAGCTTAATGTGTTTTTTTAGAATAGGTTTTAGCATAGTTTGTAAATAGATTTTCAGCTTCTGAAATTACAAATAATAATATTTTTCTTATGTAAATTTTAATATTTAACAGATTTAAATTTATAAAACAAAAAACATTGTTTGAGTTATTATTTGTTAAAAAATGTATTTGCACAGTTTATGAGGTATTGTAAAACAAGGATCTTTTGATGTGTGTAATTTATTACATTTTGTGCAACAAATTACATTTAATTTATTTAACTGCAATTATTTTTATTTAATATGTTTTTTTATTACAAAAATATTATAAATAATTATATTTTATATATTTTTGAGTAATCGATTACATTTTTTGAAATGGTATGTCGATAAAAACAAAAAACACTTTATAACTATCAATTAACCAAAACCACATGAGAAAAAAAATATTTTTATTGGCCATTTTGTTTGTTTCTCTACAAACACGGTCACAGCAAATTAATGAAGCGGTTGGCTGGCTTGAATCGGCTTTTGTAAAATGGCAACCCGTAAGTAATGCACAAACCTATAATGTTTATTATACCGGAAACGGTTTTACAGACCAAAAAATTGATAATCAATTAATTCGTAGCTATGGGTCTTATTATCGTGCCGATATTCCAGGGCTAAAAGCAGGAACTTATACGGTAAAAGTAAAACCGGTTATTTCCGGAGTTGAAGGAACAGGGACTACAACAGGTTCTTTGACGGTATTAGCTCAGGATCGCAATGGTTTTGCTTTTGATGGTGGCCGCGTTCCCGGAGGATATAAAGTCGATGGTACTCCTAAAGATGGAGCGGTGATTCTATACATTTCACAAAATACAAAGAATACAATTTCAATTGATATTACCGGAGCAAGTGCAAATCCGTGTGTAGGTCTGCAAAATATTTTGTATGCCATTAAAAAAGGGAAAGATACTCGTCCGTTTATCATTCGCTTATTAGGAAATATTACAGATATGTCGGTCATGGAAGGCGGAGATGTCGTTATCGAAAATGCCAATAATGCATCAAGTTATGTGACTTTAGAAGGTGTTGGTAATGATGCAGTTGCCAATGGCTGGGGAGTACGCCTTAAGTCTGCCTCCAATATTGAAGTTAGTAATATTGGATTTATGAACTGTAATAGTACAGCAGGAGATAATGTTGGAATGCAGCAGGACAATGATCACATCTGGGTTCATAACTGCGATTTATTTTATGGAGATGCTGGAAGCGATGCGGATCAAATAAAGGGCGACGGAGCTTTAGATAACAAGTCGTCAACTTATATTACATTATCTTATAATCATTTTTGGGATAGTGGAAAAGCGAGTCTTTTAGGTTTGAGTGAAGGAACCACAACAGGCTTATATATTACGTATCACCATAACTGGTTTGATCACTCAGATTCTCGACATCCAAGAGTTCGTTATTATTCTGCACATATTTATAACAACTATTATGATGGAAATTCAAAATATGGAGCCGGATCAACATTGGGTTCTTCTTTATTCATGGAAGGAAATGTTTTCCGAAATTGTAAATATCCTATGCTTACCTCTAAACAAGGAACAGATATCTTTTATGATACTACGGGGACTTTTTCTGGCGAAGCCGGTGGCACAATTAAAGCATTCAACAATACTATGACTGGTCAGACACGTTACGTTCCGTATAATGCAACTAATTATCCTGTAGAGTTTGATGCTATAGAAACTGCAACCAGAGGCGAAGTTATTAGCAGCAGTATAAAATCAAAACTGGGAGGGAATAGTTACAATAACTTTGATACTAATGCCGCATTATATGTTAAAAATCTGTTAATAGACCAGCCTGCGGTAGCACAAACTAAAGTAACACAGTATTCAGGCCGTGTTTCCGGAGGAGATTTAAAATGGACTTTTGATAATTCGGTTGATGATGTATCTTCTACAGTAATTACAGCATTAAAATCGGCTCTTACAAATTATGCAGGAACATTAGTTTCAGTACAGGGTGAAACAAGTGTTGTCAGTAATCAGACGCTTACGTCAACGATTAATAACAACCAAACTGTGATAAGCGGAACCGCAATCAGCCCTATTGTTTTTACATGGGGAGGAACCGCAACAGATGCTACGGTAACAGGATTGCCGTCCTCAGGAGTTTCTTTTGTGAAAAATACTACCGCAAAAACAATCACTATTACAGGAACACCAACAGCAACTTTATCATATTCAATTGCTACTACAGGAACAGGTACGGCAGCGACAGGATCAGGAACAATTACGGTTACCCCGGTAAGTGCTCAAACGCTAACTTTAACCTCTAATAATAATCAAACTGTGACAAGCGGTACAGCGATTAGTTCCATAGTTTTTACCTGGGGAGGAAGTGCAACGGATGCAACAGTTACGGGATTACCTGCATCCGGTATTACTTTTGTAAAAAATAGTTCTGCAAAAACCGTCACTATTACTGGAACACCAACAGCAACTTTATCATATTCAATTTCTACTACAGGAACAGGTACGGCAGCGACAGGATCAGGTACAATCACGGTTACCCCGGTAAGTGTCCAAACGCTAACTTCAACCTCTAATAATAATCAAACTGTGACAAGCGGTACAGCAATTAGTTCGATAGTTTTTACCTGGGGAGGAAGTGCAACAGATGCCACTGTAACGGGATTGCCTGCATCAGGTATTACTTTTGTAAAAAATAGTTCTGCAAAAACAATTACCATAACAGGAACACCAACAGCAACTTTGTCTTATTCAATTGTTACGACCGGAACAGGGACAGCTGCAAACGGATCAGGTACTATTACTGTTACAGGTACCTTTTCAGGAAATCAAATACATAATTTTACCGTTTCCGGAAAAACAAGTTCGTTTTACACGATTACAGGGAATATGAATTCTACTGCAGGTTCAGTAAGTTATGCTGGATTAACATTAACAGCTCGTTTAAAAATTGAGTCCAGTACAGCTATAACTTATACAACGACTGCTGCCTCAACATTAACATTGGTATTCGATTCTAACTTTACAGGAACAATAAAAGTTAATAATATCTCTTATACGGCAACATCAGGAGTAGTTACAGTTTCTCTTCCTGCAGGAGCAAATACGATAACAAAGGGTTCTGTAGCAAATCTGTATTACATTAGTACGACATATAACACTACGGCGCGTATGTCATCTCATGGTTCAGTAGAAGAAGAAGTAGCTTCTGCTAAACTAGCTTTATATCCAAATCCAGTTTCAAACGAGTTGAATATCGATTCAGATAAAGCGATTCAAAAAGTAGAAGTGTATAATTTGACGGGGGCACTGGTAAATTTAAAAGCAGGAAATAATAACACAATTGACATGAGTGATCTTGCCAATGGCAGTTATTTGGTAAAAGTTTATACCGAAAACAGTTTGACTACAAAAATTATAATTAAGAAATAATAACCAACTAACTAACCATTATTTTTTAAAAATAAAAGGCTTCCAAATTTCGGAAGCCTTTTATGATTTAATTAAATACTATAAATCAAATTTAATACCCTGTGCCAATGGCAGGCTTGTGGTATAATTAATTGTATTTGTCTGGCGTCTCATATAGATTTTCCAGGCATCAGAACCGGATTCTCTTCCGCCTCCCGTTTCTTTTTCTCCTCCAAAAGCACCTCCAATTTCGGCACCAGAAGTTCCTATGTTGACGTTTGCAATTCCGCAATCAGAGCCTGTAACAGATAAAAATCGTTCTGCTTCACGTAAATTGTTTGTCATAATTGCAGAGGATAGCCCCTGAGCCACACCATTTTGTTTTTCGATAGCATTATCAACTTCACCCGAATATTTTATGAGGTATAAAACTGGAGCAAAGGTTTCATGTTGTACTATTTCAAAGGAGTTTTCTGCTTCGGCAATTGCGGGTTTTACATAACAGCCGCTTTCATAACCCTCGCCGGAAAGCACGCCGCCTTCAACTAAAATTGTTCCGCCTTCTGTAACAACTCTGTTCAGGGCTTTAGCATACATTTCTACAGCATGAATATCAATTAACGGTCCTACATGATTGTTTTCGTCCAGCGGATTTCCGATGCGTAATTGTTTATAGGCAGCAATCAGGGCTTCTTTTACTTTGTCATAAATACTTTCGTGAATAATTAATCTTCTGGTTGAGGTACAACGCTGTCCGGCAGTTCCAACAGCACCAAAAACAGCTCCGATTACGGTCATCTTAATATCTGCATCGGGAGTAACAATAATAGCATTGTTTCCTCCTAATTCTAATAATGATTTACCTAAACGTCCGGCAACAGCCTGAGCTACTATTTTTCCCATTCGTGTTGATCCGGTTGCAGAAATTAAAGGGATTCGGGTATCCGCGGTCATTAATTCGCCAATGGTAAAATCACCATTTACAAGACACGAAATTCCTTCAGGCAAGTTATTTTCTTTAATGACTTGTGCGATAATATTTTGGCAGGCAATTCCGCAAAGAGGTGTTTTTTCAGAAGGTTTCCAAACACAAACATCTCCGGAAATCCATGCCAGGGCCGTATTCCAGGACCACACAGCTACCGGAAAATTAAATGCTGAAATGATTCCTACAATTCCTAATGAATGATATTGTTCGTACATACGGTGGCCGGGTCTTTCGGAATGCATCGTTAATCCGTGTAATTGGCGTGATAAACCGACAGCAAAATCACAAATATCAATCATTTCCTGTACCTCGCCATAACCTTCCTGTAATGATTTGCCCATTTCATACGAAACTAATTTTCCAAGAGCTTCTTTGTTTTGGCGTAATTTTTCTCCAAACTGGCGTACAATTTCTCCGCGTTGTGGTGCCGGAATCAAACGAAATGTCTTGAAAGCTTCAGTTGCTGATTGCATAACTTTTTCATAATCTTCAGCTGTGGACATTTTTACAGATGCAATTAATTTTCCATCAACTGGAGAATAGCTGTCTAAAATCTCTCCGGATGAAAAACTTTCTAAACCCGTTGATGTTCCTTCATTTATAAATTTGATGCCCAATTTTTCAAGGGCTTCATTGATTCCAAATTGAGATGCTATCGTTGTCATTGTAACTTTTTTGGTTTAAAATGTTATATTTTTACGTAAAGATATTGTTTTAAGATTGAATTTTATCATTGGAGGGCAAAGTAAATTTAGCGTTATTTTACAGTATTTTCGAAAATACAAGCAACTAAATTCATCTTAATTGATGAAATTTGTAATCATAAAAATATGGGTATGAAAATTATAAAAATGCTTTTGGGTTGTTTGATTTTACTATCAGTTAATTCATTTTCCCAAAAAGATCAAAAATCAGTTTTTAAGGTTGTCCCTTTGGGAGTTAAGGGCGGAATAGATGAAAAAAACCTTTCTGCCTATTTAATAGCACTATCTAATACGAAAGATTACATTTGTCTTGATGCCGGAACTATTAATTCAGGAATAGAAAAAGCTATTGAGAATAAGATATTCAAGGTTTCAGCAAGTGAAGTTTTACGAAAATATATTAAAGGATATTTAATTTCTCATGCTCATTTAGACCATGTTTCGGGTTTGATAATTAATTCACCGGCAGATTCATCAAAAACGGTTTATGCTACAAAAAAATGTATGGAAATGATCGAAAACCATTATTTTAATGATCAGACCTGGGCTAATTTTGGCGATGAGGGACCTGGTTTTCACATCAGACGCTATCATTTTCAGACTTTAAATATAGGAGAAGAAACTACAATTACCAATACGGTGATGACGGTAAAGTCTTTTCCGTTAAGCCATGTAAACCCATACGAAAGCACTGCTTTTTTAATTAGAAACAATAATAATTACGTTTTATATCTTGGTGATACAGGTCCGGATGCAGTAGAGAAAAGCAATTATTTGCAGGAGTTATGGGCAGTAATTGCTCCATTAATCCGAAGTAAAGAATTAAAAGGCATTTTTATAGAAGTCTCTTTCCCGAATGAGCAGCCCGATCAGTTTTTATTTGGGCATCTTACACCAAAATATCTGATGGATGAGCTTCATAAATTAGAGGAATTAGCTGGAGAAAATTCTTTAAAAGGATTTAAAATAATAATTACACATTTAAAACCACCTGCAAAAAATATTATAAAAATTAAGGAACAGTTGAAAACTCAGAATGATTTAGGATTGAAATTTATTTTTCCTGAACAAGGGAAAAGTTTTGAATTGTAAATAATTTAAGGATTTTTTTTTGAAGCAATTGGCATAAAAAAACCGACAAATTTTAACTTGTCGGTTTTGTATTTTATAGAATCAGAATTTTTACAAATCAAATCCTAAATTCACGCCCAATTTCGTAGCAATGATTTTAGTAATTCTTTGTTTTAATTCCGGTATTTTTATGCTTTCGATAACAGCATTTGAAAATGCGTACATCAATAAGGCTTTAGCTTCTTTTTTTGGAATTCCTCGAGATTGCATGTAGAACATTGCAGTTTCGTCTAATTGTCCGATAGTACAACCATGAGAACATTTTACGTCATCAGCAAAAATTTCTAGTTGTGGTTTAGCATTGATGGTCGCTTTATCACTCAATAAAATGTTATTGCTTTTTTGAAAAGCATTCGTTTTTTGAGCTTCTCTGTCTACAAGGATTTTGCCGTTAAAAACCCCTGTTGAACGATCAGAGAATATTCCTTTATAATCCTGAAAACTTTCACAGTTTGGCTGTGCATGATTTACTAAAGTATAATGATCAACGTGTTGTTTATCATTTAGAATTGAAATTCCGTTTAGAGTACTTGTCAATCTTTCACCAAAGTGATAAAAGTTCAAATTGTTACGTGTTATATTTCCGCCAAATGAAAAAGTATGTACATAAACATGACTTTCTTGTTGTTGGGAAACATAAGTGTTGTCAACTAAGTTAGCTTCGCTATTATCATTCTGGATTTTATAATAATCAACAATAGCACGTTTTTGAGCGAAAATTTCTGTAACCGAATTGGTTAAAACCGGATTTTCGTTCAAACTTTGATGACGTTCAATAATTTGAACATGTGAATTCTCACCCACAATAATCAAATTTCTTGGCTGAACCATTAAAGCTGCTTCATTTCCTGTTGAGAAATACATAATCTCGATTGGTTTGTCGGCGACTTTTTTCTTTGGAATGTTGATAAACGCACCTTCAATTGCAAAAGCAGTATTTAATGAAGTCAGGCTGTCATCTTTGCTTGCAATCTGATTAAAGTATGTATCAATAACCATTTTATATTTTGGTTTGGTCAATGCCGAAGACATTAAACAAACATCGATTCCGTCATGTGTTGTAGAAGACAAATGCGAACTGAAAACACCATCTATAAAAACTAATTTATAAGTGTCAATTTCGTGTAAAAAGTATTTTTTTACCTGATTGAATTCGATTGCATTTTCCTGCTTTGGAAAAACCGTAAAGTCATTTTTTAAGATGGCATTTAGCGATGTGTATTTCCAGGCTTCTTCTTTTTTGGTTGGGAAACCTTTATTTTCGAAGTTTTTTAAGGCATTTGTACGTATGTCATGTAAATCTGAATGTACATCGACACGCTCTTCAAAAGCCATAAAAGACGATACTAATTTTTCTTTTAAATCCATTGTTCTTTTTTAGTCTTAAAGTCGAAAGTCGAAAGTCGAAAGACTTTAGATTGTCGACTATTTTGTGATAACTCATAAAGAAAGCTGAATGTGTAAAATTTTTCAACTTTTGACTTTATAATTTTTGACTTAAATATTTAATAAAACCACTTATTAGTTTCGAAATTTCGGTTATCGATTCTAAAAGTATTTCAAATTTTTCTTTTATAATGTATTCTAAATCAAAAGCTAAATATAATTGAGATCTAACTTCTCCTGCAGATGCTTTGGCTATATATAAAAAGTAAATAAACTCTTTGTCTGTATTTCTCTCGAAACCTTCTGCAATATTTGATGATATAGAAAGTGATGCGCGTCTTATTTGTCTAACAAAATCAAAGTCTTTTTTGAAATTAGAATTTTCAGTAATCAAATATATTTTCTTATTGAAGATTCGAGATTTTTGCCAAGAATTTATTTCCTCAAAAGATCGGAACTTACTCATTTAGTTTTTGGACTTTATGACTTTAGACTTTAAAACTTTACGACTCAGAATTAATTTTCTGCTTTAATCCAGTCGTATCCTTTTTCTTCTAATTCGTATGCTAGTTCTTTTCCGCCAGATTTTACGATTCTTCCGTTGTAAAGAACGTGAACGAAATCCGGAACGATATAATCTAACAAACGTTGGTAGTGTGTGATAACAATAATAGCGTTTTTGTCGCTTTTTAATTTGTTCACCCCGTTAGCTACAATTCTTAAAGCGTCGATATCAAGACCAGAATCTGTTTCGTCAAGGATTGCTAATTTTGGCTCTAACATTGCCATTTGAAAAATCTCGTTTCTTTTTTTCTCTCCTCCGGAAAAACCTTCATTTAAAGAACGAGATAAAAATTTACGGTCAATTTCTAACAATTCAGATTTCTCACGAATTACTTTCAGCATTTCGTTTGCCGGCATTTCTGCCTGTCCGTTTGCTTTACGAGTTTCGTTGATAGCCGTTTTCATAAAGTTAGTTACGCTAACTCCAGGAATTTCTACCGGATATTGAAACGAAAGGAAAACACCTTTGTGTGCTCTTTCTTCAGGAGCTAAATCAGCAAGATCTTCTCCGTCCAGAATAACTTCTCCGTCTGTAACTTCGTAGTTTTCGTTTCCGGCAATAACTGCAGAAAGTGTACTTTTTCCAGAACCGTTTGGTCCCATGATGGCGTGTACTTCACCAGCTTTTACTTCTATGTTGATTCCTTTCAGGATTTCTTTATCACCAATTGCGGCGTGAAGGTTTTTTATTGATAACATTGTTTTTTTTATTTTATATAAATGTCAATTCTATTTTTGTTGTTTGGTTTAGGATGTTGGCATTAAAATGCGCATGTCCTAAATATTCCATGCCTAAATAATCGGCAGTTTTTTGAAACGGAATGTAAAAACTATCTTCAATTACATTATCGTGTGAATTTGTAATCACTCCAATTTTCTTTCCTCTTAGCTTTCTTCCGGTTTCTTTTTCAATTCGGATTAAATCTGAAATCCTGTCGAAAAAGACCTTCATAATACCGCTCATATTATACCAATAAATGGGCGTTGCAAAAATTAAAGTGTCGTACTGTTCGAGAATTCTTCTTATTAAAGGAAGAAAATCATCCCCTATATTTTTACTTTCGTAATCATAATAGGATATAGTATAATCACTTAAATTCACTACATCAAGGTTGTTTTCTTTAGAAATTTCATCCACAATTTTTGTTGTGTTTCCGTTTTTTCTTGACGAACCTAATATGATGACTTTTTTATTTTCCATCTTCAAATTATCCAACAGATCCTTCTAAAGAAATCTCTAATAATTTTTGAGCTTCAACCGCAAATTCCATAGGAAGTTTGTTCAAAACATCTTTACTGAAACCGTTTACAATTAAGGCAATCGCTTTTTCAGTCGGAATACCTCTTTGGTTGCAATAAAAAACCTGATCTTCTCCAATTTTACTTGTCGTTGCTTCGTG
This sequence comes from Flavobacterium salmonis, assembly GCF_903819435.1. Lineage (GTDB taxonomy): Bacteria > Bacteroidota > Bacteroidia > Flavobacteriales > Flavobacteriaceae > Flavobacterium > Flavobacterium chungangense. Next base: position 12,881 of record NZ_CAIJDP010000056.1, read on the forward strand.
CTCAATTTTTGCCGATGGATTTTTACTTTCGATATAAGGGAAAGTATGTGCTCCACAATTGTTCCCCATTAAAAGAGAATCACATTGCGAAAAGTTTCTTGCATTTTCTGCTCTTGGCGAGATTTGCACTAAACCGCGGTAACTGTTTTGTGATTTACCAGCCGAAATACCTTTAGAAATAATAGTCGATTTAGTGTTTTTTCCTAAATGGATCATTTTTGTTCCGGTATCTGCTTGTTGGTAATTATTGGTAACGGCGATAGAATAAAATTCTCCTACTGAATTATCTCCTTTTAATACACAAGATGGATATTTCCACGTTACGGCTGAACCCGTTTCAACTTGAGTCCATGAAATTTTAGCGTTTGTTTCGCATAAACCTCTTTTGGTTACGAAGTTGTAAACTCCACCTTTTCCTTCTTTGTTTCCAGGGAACCAGTTTTGAACTGTAGAATATTTAATTTCAGCATCATCCAAAGCGATTAATTCCACTACAGCGGCGTGCAATTGGTTTTCATCACGACTTGGAGCTGTACATCCTTCAAGATACGAAACATAGCTTCCTTCATCAGCAATAACCAAAGTCCTTTCGAATTGTCCGGTTCCTGCCTGATTGATTCTGAAATAAGTTGAAAGTTCCATCGGGCAACGAACGCCTTTTGGAATATAACAGAAACTTCCGTCAGAGAAAACTGCTGAGTTTAACGCTGCATAGAAGTTGTCTTTTTGAGGGACAACAGTTCCTAAATATTTTTTAACTAATTCAGGATGTTCTTTAATAGCTTCAGAAATCGGACAAAAAATAATACCTTTTTCTCCCAGAGTTTTTTTGAAAGTTGTAGCCACAGAAACAGAATCGACTACAATGTCCATTGCGACATTGTTCATCATTTTTTGTTCATCTACAGAAATTCCTAATTTTTTGTACATTTCAAGAAGTTCCGGATCAACATCATCCAAAGTTTTGTTAGGATCTACTTGCTTTGGAGCTGAATAATAAGAAATGGCTTGAAAATCCGGTTTTTCATAACGGACATTGGCCCATTCCGGTTCGATCATTTCTTTCCAGGCACGAAAAGCTTCAATGCGCCATTCGGTCATCCATTCTGGCTCTTCTTTTTTAAGAGAAATAGCCCTTACAATATCTTCATTTAAGCCAATAGGAAAAGTCTCTGACTCTATATTAGTATAAAATCCGTATTCGTATTCTTTAGTTTCGAGTTCGATTTTTAAATCGTCTTCTGTGTATTTACTCATTTTTGATGTAAAGATTTAAAGATATAATTTTCAAAAAAATCAAATAATTATTCTTTATTAGTCTTGTTATTCTTTATTAATTATAGTGAGAATGATTCCCCGCATCCGCATGTTCTACTGGCATTTGGATTATTGAAAACAAAACCTTTTCCGTTTAATCCACCAGAAAATTCAAGAATTGTCCCGGCGAGATAGAGAAATGATTTTTTTTCAACAGCAATTTGTATATCATTGTCTACAAATACTTTATCGTCATCTCCTTTGGTTTTGTCAAATTTTAAATCATATGACAAACCAGAGCATCCACCGCTTTTCACACCTACACGTACATAGTCATGCGAAGCATCAAAACCATCGTCATTCATCAAATCGATGATTTTCTTTTTGGCTGTATCAGAAACTTTTATCATTGTTTTTATGTTTGTTATCTTTTCATTTTTCAATCAGGGTTTTAAAAAAAATCCCCCTTTTTAAAATACTGAATTTCAATGTCGAAATGAAATTATTTGCAAAGATACGACTTAAAAACCTTTTTCCATAACGCTTCACATTATTATAACAAATGTTAAAATAGATATAAATTATTTTGATAGGATGTTAGTGAGATTCATTATGATATACAAGATGTTTTTTTTAACAGGTTATAATTGTTTATAACCTGTTGGGTGAAATTGATTAAAAAAATTGATTTGATTATAAAAAGTATAAAATCGGGAGTAAAACATCATTTGCAACTTAAGTAATTGATGTCATCCTGAGCGGAGTCGAAGGCTTTTGAACACGAAAGGGCTTCGACTCCGCTCAGCCTGACACTTATTTTTAATTTCATCCAACGGGTTGTTTGTATTAATTATATAAAAAGCGTACTTGTACTTACTTTTAGTAGTAAAATATCGCTATTTTTGCAGAAAATTAAAATAGCTTTATGAATAAATACAATAAGAGTTGGGCAATAAAAGCGATTATTGCAGTATTATTTGTCTTTGGATTTGGAATCACATTTTATATTTTTAGTAACACATCAACGAATAATTTTAGCTTATTTAATTCTGCTGAGAATAAAAATATGACTGAAATGGATCAAAAATCATTTGCCCAAAAAAGCATATTAGACTCCTTAAATACTTTAAAAATAGCTTATGATGAGGCTTTAATAGAAAAAACAGCTCTGTCACAAGAATTAGAACTTGAAAAGAAAAATGTTGAAAATTTAATGGAAATTATAAAGGCTTCAAAAAATCCTTCCTCTTCACAACTGCAAGTTTACCGAAAACAACTTTCTACTTTGAATATTTCGTTACAGTCAAAAGTTTCTGAAATCAAAAACCTCAAAGCCCAAAATAAAAACCTGTTGACAGAGATTGAAAATCAAAATTCAGCTATGTATCAGCAAAGAATCAAAAATGATACATTGGCATTACAGCGAAAAAAACTGGAATCAACTTTAAAGTCAGCTTCAAAATTAGAATTAAATAACTTTAAAGTTATAGCGCTTCACGAAAAAAAATCTGGAGAAGAACTGGAAACTGACAAAGCAAAAAGCACTAGTAAACTCAAGGCTAGTTTCTCCATTTCGGGAAATCCTGTAGCCAAGACAGGAAAAAGAGCTTATTATGTTCAGGTTTTAGATCAGAAAAATGCTGTTTTAGGCGCCGATAAGCTAATTGAATTTAGTAATGGCAAAGCTTTGGTTTATAGCTTTATAGTTGCAATAGATTTCCAGGGACAACCAGTAAATGTTTATGGAGTCTTAAATTCAGACGGAAATGGATTTACAAAAGGCACTTACTTTATTAATTTCTTTGATAAAAATGAAATCATTGCGAGTACTTCTATTACATTAAAATAATTATTTGTTTAAGTTTCGAATTGATATTTAGTAATAAAAATTGGATTTCTTAGCTTTGTCTAAATCTTAGAATTCAAATTCATGAAACTTTATCCAATAGAATCAGGAAATTTTAAATTAGACGGAGGTGCAATGTTTGGCGTTGTACCTAAAACAATCTGGAATAAAACCAACCCTGCCGATGCTAATAATTTAATTGATATTGCGGCTCGTTGTCTGCTTATCGAAGATGAAAAACGTCTGATTTTAATTGATACCGGAATGGGGTATAAACAATCAGACAAATTTTTTGGTTATTATTCGCTTTGGGGAACTCACTCTCTGGATAGTTCTCTTTTAAAATATGGTTTTTATAGGGACGATATTACCGATGTTTTCATGACACACCTGCATTTTGACCATTGTGGAGGAAGTATACAATGGAATTCTGATAAAAACGGTTACGAACCTGCTTTTAAAAATGCCAAATTCTGGACAAATGAAAGTCATTGGGAATGGGCAACAAAACCGAATGCCCGTGAAAAAGCTTCTTTTTTGGCAGAGAATATTTTGCCGATGCAGGAAAGCGGACAATTAAATTTTGTTGAAAGACCTCAAAGTGATTTTGGTTTCTCAAAAGAATTAGGTTTTGATATTTACTATGTTGATGGTCACACCGAAAAACAAATGATTCCATATATTCAATATAAGGATAAAACGATAGTATTTTGCGCCGATTTGTTAGCGACTGCCGGACATATTCCGTTGCCTTACGTTATGGGATATGATACACGGCCCTTATTGACAATGCCGGAGAAATCAAAATTGCTAAATGCTGCTGCTGACAAAAATTATTATTTGTTTTTAGAACATGATGCACATAATCAAATTATAACGGTAGAACATACTGAAAAAGGAGTGAGGTTAAAAGACGTTTTTACCTGCGAGGATATCTTATAAAACATAAAAACCATATTTTCAGACTACTGAAAATATGGTTTTTGAATTTATAGTAACTTTCTGTTTTTATTCGATTATTATTATTTTAACAATAGTTGCTCCTTCGTTTTCCAAATAAAGGTAATAAAGACCACTTCGAAGTCCTGCTAAATTAATGGTGTTATTATTTGAACCATTAGTAAACTTAGTTGTTGTTATTAGTTTTCCCAGTGTATCATATACAGTTGCTTTTTCAAGAGTACTATTGTCAATATGCAACTCTTCTTTGGCAGGGTTAGGGAAAACAGTTATTTTGTCAAAAGTTGTTTCTTTTGTTCCTAAAGTAGAACAACTTAAACTATAAGTTGCAGTAGCATCTTTAAACATAGACCAGTTAGTATTTGAATAGGAAACATCATCTACGTCAATACAATTTAAACTGGGGTTCGATTTACAATTTAAATCTGTTAACAAAGAGTTTTTTCCGTTTTTTAAATTAAGACTTGTTAATTGGTTAGAATAACAATGTAACCTATCCAAAGCAACGTTTTTAGAAAAATCTAATGTTGTTAATTTATTAGAATGGCAATCTAAACTTTTTAAAGCTATGTTTTTAGAAAGATCTAATGTCGTCAATGATCCAGAAAAACATGATAAATTTTGTAAAGCGGTATTCATAGAAAGATCTAATGTTGTCAATGTATTGTAAATACACTGTAAATATACCAAAGCGGTGTTATTAGAAAGATCTAATGATGTTAATGGATTTGAATTGCAAGTTAATTGTATTAATGCGGTGTTTTTAGAAAGATCTAATGTTGGTAATTGATTATTATGACAAACAAAAATTTTTAAAGCAGTGTTTTCAGACACATCTACTGTTGCTAATTGATTATTATCGCAAGTTAAATTTTCCAAAAAAATATTTTTAGAAACATTTAATGTTGTCAACGAGTTATAGGAACAAGTTAAATCTTTCAAAGCTATGTTTTTAGAAAGATCTAATGTTATAAATGAGTTAGTATGACAATCTAAAGTTTCTAAAGCGGTATTTTTAGAGAGATCTAATGATGTTAATTGGTTTGATCTGCAATATAAATATATCAAAGCGGTATTTTTAGAAAGATCTAATGTCGTCAATTTGTTATAATGACAATGGAAATATTTCAAAGACACAAAATCCTGAATGCCCGTCAAATCAGTAATTGAACTATTTGAAACATCAAGAGAAGTTAATTTGTCAATATTACTAGTAAGCACCTGACCATCGGTAGTTCCGGAATCAATACCAAGAGCAATCAATTTGTTTTCAAAGTTAACATCCGGGATAGAAGTGTATTGAGCATAAATTGAAAAATTCACAAAAAATAGTAATAAAAGTAGTTTTGGCTTCATAAAGTAATATTTTAAGATTTGAAGGTGCAATTATACAAATTTATAAGCTATTTTCTTATTTTAAAATGTTCATTGTATTTTTAAAATTCATAACACAGTGTTAACAGTTAGTTTTTTGTAACAAAAAAGTATAATTTAGTCCCATCTTTAACTTTTACATTAATATATAGATACATGAGTCATATAAAACCACTCAATTTATCTGCTTTTGCATTCCTTGTTTTAGCAGGTTGTGGAGCTACTTTGCAAGCGCAAGTTTCAGCTCCGAAAGAATTTATTACTGCTCCTTTAACGATTGTTAAAAAAGCACCGGTAACTGAAAATGAATTAAAAAGATGGAGTCATCTTGATTTAATCAAAGATTCTATTCCGGGAATGAGTGTAGACAAGGCATATGCTGAATTACTACAAGGAAAAACAGGTAAAAAAGTAATTGTTGGGGTCGTAGATTCAGGAGTTGATATTGAGCATGAAGATTTGCAGGGAATGATTTGGACAAATCCAAAGGAAATTCCGGGCAACGGAATCGATGATGATAAAAATGGGTATATTGATGATATTCACGGATGGAATTTTCTGGGAGATGTAGTCAATGAAAACCTTGAAATGACCCGTATTGTTAAAAAAGGCGATGACAGTTCTGAACAATACAAAAATGCTTTGGCACAATATACTGAAAAATACGACAAGGCTTTAAAAGATAAAGAACAAGTCGATTTTTTGCTGGATGTTCACAATACTATAAAAGCGGCTTTAAATAAAAAAACTTATAAAGCTGAAGATCTGAATACCCTTACCTCTACTGATCCGAAAGTGGCGAGAAGTAAGATGGTAATGATGCAAATTTTTACCAATGCCGGACCAACTTTTGACCCTGAAGCTGAATTAGAAGATTACAGAGAACAAGTTTATAACGAACTGAATTTCAATTTAAACAAAGATTTTGACGGAAGAAAAGTTTTAGGGGATAATGCTGATGATATCAAAAGCACTAAATACGGAAACAATATTGTATTTGGCCCGGACAAAGAAAAAGCACTTCACGGAACCCACGTTGCCGGAATTATTGCGCAAATTCGTGGTAATAATTTAGGTGGAGACGGAGTGGCTAACAACGTAGAAATTCTGACCGTAAGAGCCGTTCCGGATGGAGATGAATATGACAAAGATATTGCTTTGGCAATTCGTTATGCTGTAGACAATGGAGCAAAAGTAATCAACGGAAGTTTCGGAAAAAGCTTTTCTCCACATAAAAAATGGGTGTATGACGCTATAAAATATGCAAAGAAAAAAGATGTTTTAATTGTTCATGCTGCAGGTAATGACGGTTATAATATCGATGAAAAACAAAACATTAATTACCCTAATGATTCTGAAGATAACAGTAAAGAATTTGCAGATAATCTAATAACAATTGGAGCTATTAATAAGGCTTATGGACAAAATGTAGTTGCTAATTTCTCTAACTTCGGAAAATTAAATGTTGATGTTTTTGCACCGGGTGAAGAAATTTATGCTACAGTTCCAAACAATAAATATAAGTATTTGCAGGGGACTTCAATGGCATCTCCAAATGCTGCTGGAGTTGCGACTTTAATTCGTTCTTATTATCCTAAATTAAAAGCTTCACAGGTAAAACAAATTTTGATGGATTCCGGAGTTGCTCTTCCTGTTAAGGTTGTATTAGGTGAAAATTCAGATCCAAATCAGGAGCCTGTTGCGGTTTCATCTGCTGAATCATCAAAAACGGCTAAAATAGTCAATGCTTATAATGCTTTACTATTGGCCGAAAAAATGTCTAAAAAATAAAAGCTAAAATTTTAAAAACTTAAATTACAAGTTTACAGAAAATCTTTTTTTGTAAACTTGTAATTTTTTAAATACCACAGCAATTCAAATGAAAAAAATTATTTTACTATATTTTTTAAGTTTAAGTTTCCATACTTCTTTTGCTCAAAGTACTTCTTACTGGCAGCAACATGCCGATTATAAAATGGAAGTAACGATGGATGTTAAAAACTATCAATACAAAGGAAAACAAGAATTGGTTTACTCCAATAATTCTTCTGATACTTTAAAAAAAGTATACTATCATTTATTTTTTAATGCTTTTCAGCCTGGAAGCGAAATGGATGCCCGTTTGCATTTTATAAAAGATCCGGACGGAAGAATGGTAACTAAGATAAAAGGAGCTGACGGAAAAGAGGTAAAACAAAGCCGTATTGAATCTTTGAAACCAAACGAAATTGGATTCTTAAAAATTACCAACTTCAAACAAGATGGAGCTGTTGCTCAGACAAGAGTTTCAGGAACCATTTTAGAAGTAACTTTGGCTAAGCCAATTTCACCAAATTCTAAGTCCACTTTTACATTAGATTTTGACGGACAGGTTCCGGTTCAGATTCGTCGTTCAGGAAGAAATAATTCTGAAGGAGTTGAACTTTCAATGTCGCAATGGTATCCAAAATTAGCCGAATTTGATTTTGAAGGCTGGCATGCAGATCCTTACATTGCAAGAGAATTTCACGGTGTTTGGGGTAATTTTGATGTAAAAATCACTATTGACAAAGATTACACGATTGGAGGTTCAGGATATTTACAGGATAAAAACTCAATTGGTCACGGTTACGAAGATGAAGGCGTAAAAGTAGTTTATCCAAAAAAGACCAAGACTTTAACATGGCATTTTATCGCACCAAACGTTCACGATTTTACCTGGGCAGCTGACAAAGAATATACCCATGATATTGTAAAAGGACCACATGATGTCGATTTGCATTTCTTCTACAAAAACAATCCAAAAACGACAGAAAACTGGAAACAGTTAGAGCCTTTAATGGTAAAAGTGATGGATTATTACAACCACAGAGTTGGTCAATATCCGTATAAACAATATTCATTCATTCAGGGCGGAGATGGCGGAATGGAGTATGCCATGTGTACTTTGATGTTAGGAAACGGAACTCTTGAAGGTATTCTGGGAACAGCTACGCACGAATTGGGTCATTCCTGGTTTCAGCACATCTTAGCTTCAAACGAATCAAAACACCCGTGGATGGACGAAGGTTTTACAACTTACATCGAAGACAGTGCTTTGAATGAATTAGCCGGAGATAAAAAAGTAGAAAATCCGTTTAAAGGAAATTATGCGGCATACTATCAATTGGTGAATTCTGGTAAAGAACAGCCTCAAACTACACACGGTGATCGTTATGATGAAAATCGTCCTTACAGCATTTCATCGTATGTTAAAGGAAGTATCTTTTTATCACAATTAGAATATGTAATTGGAAAAGAAAATGTAGATGCAACTTTAAAAAGATATTTCAACGATTTTAAATTCAAACACCCAACTCCAAATGATATCAAAAGATCTGCTGAAAGAGTTTCCGGGGCAGAATTAGACTGGTATTTGACAGATTGGGCACAAACAACCAATACGATTGATTACGGAATAAAAGAAGTTGCTGATAATTCAGGAAAAACAACCGTTACTTTAGAAAGAATCGGAAGAATGCCAATGCCAATTGATTTAAAAGTGGATTATACAGATGGCACTTCTGAGACGTTCTATATTCCGTTACGAATGATGAATTTCATTAAACCAAATCCAAATCCAAATCCAAACGAAAAAAGAACCGTTTTGGACGACTGGGCGTGGGCACAATCAAATTACAGTTTTACAATTGATAAAAACAAAACGGCAATCAAAAAAATCACAATAGATCCAAGCGGATTAATGGCTGATATAAAGCCTGCCAATAATGTTTTTGAAGTGAAATAATATTCTTTTAAAGAACAAAAAAGTCCCGTTTAGAAATTTTTAAACGGGACTTTTTATTTTTAAAAAATTGAGATTTAACTCAAATGCTCAATCATATCCTGAGTCATCAGTTCCGAATCAAGAATGTTTCAATTCCCAGTCTTTTCTCGATTGAGCTTCATCAATACTTACCAGCCAGTTGTCTGCGATTTTCTGATGGTAATTACGATTGTAACCTAAGAGATTATCTTTTGATCTAATTATTTAACATCAAGAGTAGCCCAAATGTTTTTACAGATAGTAATGGTGTTGAAATCGAAAAATCAGGTCTACAATAGTATTTTTATTAATATAATTTAACAATTAAATTACTACCTTCGGACCGTAAAAAATGGCAAATATCAATAATTTTGTCAATTGACACTCTAGAAACATATTAATAAAAATTACCTATTTACAAATGAAAATTAGAAAAATCGGAACCAACAATGATTTACATGACGGCAATAATAAAAAAAGAAATCTTTACAAAATTATTTTCGCTTCGATAATCATTCTATCAACAGCAACTTTTTTTGGTTTTAAATATTTTAAAAAGCCACCTGCTACTATTTGTTTAGACTCAGATACAAAAATATACGACGAATATAAAGGTGCAGTTGTGCTGATAAAACACAGTTATGGTTATTTTGCAAAAATTAAAGGAAAAGAAATTCAGCTTACTACTGAGGATGCAAAAGAAGAAACGGTTTTCGGAACAGGTTTTTTCGTAGACAGAGATGGAAAAATACTGACTAACAGCCATGTTTTACAGCCATGGAATTCATCAAATGAAGAGCAGGAAAAAACAAATACTACTATAAGAAATCTAGGATTGAAAATTGCTTCAATTCTTACTACTGATGTTTCAGAAGAGGAGTATCAAAGTTTTATAGAAACAAACTGGAAAGTTGCATCTGCTTATGACGAAAGTGAAGGCGAAGGTGATTATGAAGGTGAAGGCGAAAGTGAAGAAACAAGCCAAGAGCCAGCGGGTGAAGAATTTGTTAGTTCAAATGATACACAAGAAGATACAACAACAGTAACAACAGATATTGCAGCTGCTATTCCGGTTAAAGAATACGTATCGAAAGAAGATATTGAGGTATATGTAAAAACGATAGATATTGCGGTAGCACTTCATGATTCAGATAACCAATGGCTTAGTTGCGAGATCGAAAAAATTTCAGAAGATACCAATATTGATTTAGGTATTGTACGACTAACAGATCATAAAACCCCGGAAAGTGTTGTAAACATCATCAATCTTGACAATGCAGTCGAGGATGACGCTTCTTTAAATCCGGGACAAAAAGCAATAATGGTGGGCTATCCTTTAGGAATGGATTTGGCAAAGACAAATTCAGGTATAAAAGTGCAGCTTTATGATGGTAAAATAAGTAAAGAATCAGACGGGAATAAAATTCAATACAGTATCACTTCGACACATGGTGCAAGCGGTGCACCAGTATTTAATGAATGTGGTCAGTTGATTGCGGTCAATTTCAGCGGAGTAGATGAGGTACAGGGTTTTAATTTTGGAATTGTTGCTAAACATATTCGCACTTTCTAATTAGAACCTATTAAGAATTTATTAGTTTTTCTCCTTTGTAATCAAATAAAAAATCACTTTTTTTAATATGAATAAACTTTTTACTATATGTGCATTAATGGTATTTGGTGCAGTTTTTTCTCAAATCCCAACTCTGGATGTAGAAAATCTAAAAAAACATCCGGTCATTCTGCAGGAAGCAAAAATTGAAACCAAAATTTTGGGGAATCTTGCCACAACAACAGCCATTTACACATTTTACAATCTGGGGGACAGAATTTTAGAAGGCAAACTTACGATTCCGTTACCTGAAGGAGTGAGCATAAGCGGCTACGCTTTAGATATCAACGGAAAATTAAGAGATGCAGTTCCCGTTCCTAAAGAACGGGCTAAGGAAGTATTTGAAAGTATTGAAAAAAGAAACATAGATCCGGGGATTATTGAAAAAGTAGCCGGAAATAATTTCCGAACAAGAATTTATCCGATTCCGGCGAAAGGCAGCAGAACCATTAAGATTACCTATCATCAGGAACTGAAAAATTCAGCTTCAGATTATCACTATTTTTTAAGTTTTGCCAATGCCGTTAGTATTCCAAAATTTAATCTGAAAGTGTTGGTTAATGAAAGTCTCATAACTCCCAAAATCACGGAGAAACCGGATGGAAGTTTTGCTTTTCAGAAACAAGGAAATCAATGGGTTGCTGATATTAATAAAGAAAACTTTACCCCAAATGAAAGTCTTAAAATAGCAATCCCAAAAGCAAATCAATCTTCCAGTGTTTTGCTGCAGAAAGCTTCTGATGATAAATTTTATTTTGCTGCCAGTGTTTCGATGGATTTCCCTGTGAAAGAAAAGCCCAAATCTAATAAAATTGCCATTATTTGGGATAATTCATTCAGCGGATCAAAGAGAAACCATCAAAAAGAACTGGATTTTCTGATGGCCTTTTTTTCCGATAACAAAGATGTTTTGGTATCATTTGTTCTATTAAATAATACTCTGGAAAAGACAGAAGAATTCACTGTTTCTGGTGGAAACTGGAGTACATTAAAAAATAGAATTGCTGACCTGAAATACGATGGTGGAACCGACTTTGGTGCATTAAAAGAAATTCCAGGAGTAGAAGAATACCTTTTATTTTCTGACGGAATTTCAAATTTTGGTGATTTGACTTTAAAATTCAAGAAACCACTTAACAGTATCGTAAGTACGCCTACTTCCGACTTTAACCTGCTTAAACTTTTAGCATCGCAATCAGGAGGAAATTTTATTAATCTTAATGAATTAGACACTCAATCGGCGCTGAAAACCTACAAAAAACTTCCGGTTAAATTTTTAGGATTTAAAGAAAATGCGAATGTTCAGGAGCTGTATCCAAATATTGGAACGGCAGTAAATGAGCCAGTCAATATATTTGGAATTTCGTCTTCAAATTTGGGTAAGCTGACCGCTCTTTTTTCTGTAGGAAATAAAAACTTTGAAATACCTGTAGATTTTAATACAGCTGTTCAGGTAGAAAACTGGCCAATTGCACAATTTTGGGCGCAAAGAAAAATCAATGATCTTGAACTCAATTCGACTCAAAACCGTGATGAAATCAGAAATCTGAGCGAACAGTTTGGGGTGGTAAGTAAGAACACCAGTCTTATTGTATTGGATGATGTCAATGATTATGTGCGATACAGCATCACACCCCCTCAGGAATTATTATCTGAATACAACAAAATCGTTTCAAGAAATAAAAAAGAGATTTTAGAAAAAAGAAAAAACCTTCTATCCAAATCTTTTGATATAACCCGCGAACTAACGGCCTGGTGGAATACGGAGTTTAAACCTGTCGAAAAAAAGCAGTATCCTAAGATTTCTAAACAAATGGTAAGTGAATCTGCTAACAAAAATCAATCATCTGTACCTGTTTCTGCGGGTTATAATGCTGAAAGCATTGTTGAAGATAGAGCTGTTGCGCAAGCGGAAGTTAAAGCAAAAGGCAAAATAACTTTGGTAGATGTAGAAAGCAAAGAAGAGTATATGAAAGATTTTCAAAATCTGGAGTCCTCTGAGCTGATTTACCAAAAATATCTTGAAAACCGTTCAAAATATGAAAAGCAGGTAACGTATTATTTTGATGTCTCTAAATTGTTGTTCAAAAAAGGAGATAAAGCGCTTTCTTTAAAAGTTTTAAGTACATTAGCAGAGCTTGATCTGGAGAATGAAGAATTATACAAAACGATATATTATCTGCTAAAACAGAGAGGCAATTATGAAAAAGAATTGTGGATTACCCAGAAAATTCTGGAATGGAGGCCGTTCGATTCTCAAAGTCACAGAGATTATGCATTGGCCCTGATTGATAATAAAAAACCTCAGGAGGCTCTTAATGTATATAAATCCATGCTGTATCAGGAATATACCGATGAAATTTCAGTAAGAGACAATGGTATAGAGGAGATTTTGATTATGGAAATTAATAATATCCTAAGCCAGAATAAAAATGTTGATGCCAGTAAAATAGATAATCGTTTAAAAGCAAATCTACCTATAGACATTCGTGTTGTAATCAACTGGAATAAAGACAATACAGATATAGACCTATGGATTACAGATCCGAGGGGGGAAGATTGTTCCTATTCTCATAAATCTACAGAAATTGGAGGCAGATTAAGTAATGATTTCACTCAGGGTTTTGGTCCTGAACAGTTTTTACTAAAAAAAGCCATAAAAGGTAAATATAAAATTAAAACCAATTTTTTCGGAGAGAGACAGAATATTCTTTCCGGTCCGGCAACTGTGATGGCAGAAGTATATTTGTACTATTCTGATGGAAGGCAAGAACGAAAAATTGCTGTTTTCCAGAGTCAGAAAGAAAATAAGCGCGAAAGTGACAGCAAAATTCTGATTGGAGAATTTGAGTTTTAGAAAAAAACATATAAAAATACCGAAGCGTTTTTAAAAGGGCACTGAAAAACATCCCTTATTTTGATCAGGTTTATTTTTTGGACAATAAAAAACCGCTTATAACAGGACTTTAAAAAATCCGCTATAAGCGTTT
>NZ_CAIJDP010000057.1 GCF_903819435.1 Flavobacterium salmonis
CTCGCCGTTTGCTCCCTGATGGATCGCGATGGTCTGCACAGGTCGTCCCAGTCCATCAAAATAGGTGATATTCTGTGTTACCTGATCTTTTGTCAGGGTATTGAACTCAGCAGCCTTTACCGCTTTTTTGGGTACTGCGGTATATATAAAATTATCATCGCTCAGGTTTTGGGCATTAAGACCCAAGCCTGCATACGACAACAGAATCAATAGTAGTATATTTTTTTTCATGTATTATTAATGTTTAATAAAGCCTCTTTATCAAATTACTGATGGTGCTTTGATTTGATAATCAATAAGTTTCTATTCTGTTAATATATTCTTAAGGCATTGTAGTAGTGATACAATCTATGGTTATTACTTCTGAACCTGTTTTTGTAAAGGTTGGAGAAGTTACAGAACTGCCAGTTCGAATAAGTGTATTATATAATGATCCCCTGACTGAACTTGAAATAACTATACCCTTATAATAAGTGCTTGATGCGCTAACTGTTACATAAAAAGTATCTCCTGCTGCCAATGTCCCGCTAGAGGTACCCGATGTCGATCTGGTTAAATACCTCGAACCATTTTTGTACATATAGCTGGTCCCTGATTCTCTCTCGAAATTCAAAGTGCAGCTATTAGATACAGGTGTTGCAGCTGTAGTCATTGATACAGCAGTACTTAAAGCGCTATTGCCTGAAGCATTAACAGCCAGCACCTGAATGCTGTAAGCTGTTGAGGGTGTTAATCCAGATAGTGAGCCTGTATTAGTCGAAGAGGTTATCCCGGTATCTGATCCGTTTTTGTATATTTTATAGCTCGTAGCTCCTAAAACGGGTGTCCACGAAAAATTTAGCGACGTAGCCGTAGCAATGGTAAATGTTAATCCTGTAGGTGCAGCAGGTAGTGGAGTTGTACAGGTTCCGTTTGTATTGGCATTTGCCTGTCCATCGGCTTCAAACCTGGCAAGCCCTTTTGCATCTGCATCAGCTTGGGAAACTGTAGAAGTGACAGCACCTACATTTTGGCTGTAAACGACACTGGAACCAACTGTTCCTGAAGTACAATTATTTTTTGTAAATGAATTACTCATAGCAACACTCTTATATACAAACACATAAGGATTGTCAGAGTCACAATTTACCATTTGCCCTTTATAGCTGTAACAGTATCTTTGTAGAATATTTAGATTCTGATCCTTAACAAGTGATAATCGGCCAAAAACATCATATTCATAATAAGTTGATATTCCTTTTACATCTGTAATAGTACTTACTCCTATTAATGGAATATGTGTGTAGGTTGTTACCATGGTATTAGGAAGTACTACTCTAAGATTGTTTATTGCAGTCAAGTTATATTCGTTAATGTTATTGAGATCAGTCACTCCTAAAGCTAAGGCTATTTCTGAATTTGTGGCATTTTCAATTTTAGCTATCGGTTGCGTTTTATTGTATCCCCAGATTATTGAAACTGTTGTACCTGCCTCCGGAGTGTACTGAAGTATGTTTCCTTTATTATCGTATTTATCGTAAGTGATTTTTTTATCAGTAGTTAAATTTTTTCCTGAATAGATAAACTGGGGTAATAGTAAATTACCAAAGAGTCCAAATTTAGTTTCTTGCTCTGAGAGTTTTGAATTATCGTTAAATGTTTGTGTAACCAGCGGTTTATTTATAATATTTTTTGCTACTAAATTGTTTATATTTGGTTTTAACATCATTTCGGAATCCTGTGGATAGAAATATTTTGTTAATAATGAAGCAGATGTTGATGACCCGAAAGTTTCATTTGTTAATAAAAAATGAATTGGGCTATTATAATTATAAGTTTTCAGAGTAATCAAGTTCCCATTGTCTGAATACAAGGTGGTTTTTTCACTGGATAATAGGTTAAGACCAGTAGCAATTTCATATGTAGCTAAAGCATGCGTATTGTCAAATTTTACAGAAGCAAGATCGACATCTAAAAAATAATAACCAAATTGACCCAGCTTAAAAGCACTTATGTTTTTAAAGATACTTCTTTGCGAATTATTCAATTCAGCATTATATTCAAATTCTTGCTTTTTTACTAAAATTAATTCACCTTGGTCGTTTTTGTTGAAAAATGAAATTTCTTTTGGCTGCCCTCTGTATAACTCCATACTTGTTGGAGAAGGATAAGGAAATCTATTATCTACAACATCTACAGAATGAGTATATTTATATATTGCAACTCCGGTTTGTTTCGGATCATTTGATTCTTCAATAACTGTTTCGTAACCAATACTTGATCCTGAAAAGGTTACTTGTTGAATATTGCTGTATGACTTTAATCTTCGATATACACCAGCACATGTTCCGTTAGAACAATCACCTGTTCCCAAAACAATATCATCTTCAAAAACAAAAGAAGGCTCATTGAATACTTTACCAGAACTCAAATCAGAATTATAATCTTGTTTATATTTATATTTTTTAACTATAGGTATATCACTATTAACTGAGTAATTTCTTATTTCTCTAACCCGTAAACCACCAACGTACCTATTGCGATTTGAATTAGGTATCCTTTTTTTCCACACAACAGAAACAAAAAAATCTTTCAAATTAGCACCTTCTTCAGATGTTAAATTTATACTGGCAACCAAGTTATAATTTCCATTTTGTAAATAACCATTGAAAATTCTTGAAATATAAAAAGTCTCAGAAGGAGAACTTGCTGTTGCCTCTCTTGTTAAACTAAAATTAACATTTGCATTAGCAATTCCATTCTTTATCCCACAGCCACCACATCCCATAGCAAATTGTGCAAATGATCCTCCTTTTGGATTATTACCATTTAAAAGCATATCTGGAGGATTATTTATTGTAAATGAAGTTTCATAATAGTATTCAAGTCCAACGGTAGTGCTTCCGTCTATTGTTGCAGATTCATCAGTTACATTTGAAGTTGGTAACTCATTTGAGAAGCTGTCATTATTTTCAAAATCAAATTCAGTATATCCTCCGGTTGGATAAACTATTTTTTTTAAAATAGCAAATTGTGATCTTCCAGGATTAACAGATCTATTTGCTCCTTTTATTGGATTGCTTGAGTTGGGAGAAACCACAGTAGGTATTAAATTTTCATTATCAGTTGCACCATTATAATATCCCCAATAATCTTGAGCAGGGCTATTTCGACAAGGTGGAATGGAACTTTCATCATAATAAAAAAAATAAGATATTGGCTGCATAGAAGAAGCAGTGCTTTTTAAATTCTCTAATAACATCCATTTGTTAGTGTAAGTTTCATTACCATAACAAGCTCCCTGAGTTATATATTTATACTCAAAATCATAATTAAAAATTAAATTCTCATTTATATTTTTAATTTTTATATTTTTCAAACTATGCCCCCCCTGTAAATCTAACCGTTCAGAGTTATCTGAATTGAGCTCTATAAATCCTCCATCAAATGTAATCTTTTTTAAAAGTTGGGAATGTACTGTATTAATCACTGTTACAGACCCATTTGTTAAAAGATTTGTATCTTCCATTGTTCCACTTAAATAAAGAAGTTTGGTTTTTGGGGCTAATGTTTTTAAAGTTTGTTGTTCTAAATTATACTCAAAAATTAAGTTTTCATTTTTGTTTGGAGAAGAAATGCTAGAAACATACCATCCTGTTGTATTTTCTTCATTGTTAGAATATGCTATTTCTTTTTCTGAAAAAAGATATTCATATCCATCTTCTGTAATAATTGTAAAAAAACCATTATTGTTATTATAGCTAATTTTTATTTGAGATTCTTCTAATGTTACAAATTTTCCAGTATTTTGGTCAAAGACAAATTTTCCACTTTTGCCATTAATATTAAAAAAGAATACATCTGGTTCAGAATCGGCTGTTCCAGATCGCAATGCATCTTTAAAATTAATTTTTTTTATATCATTTTCAGATAAATGCAGAATAAGATTCTCTGCAGTATATCCCATATATTTTGACATATATCCCCCACTAATTTCATCTGCAATACCGCGCACCGATCTGGAAATCATAGGTATATTAGACAATGACCACCCTAAACCAACCCATGAAGCCACCTCTTCAACTTTATTTCCTCCCGTATGATAACTTAATTCTAAAGGAAGAGTGAACTCTTTTGTTTTTATAGTATAAATTGGAACTGACACATTAGCCGTTCCTGTAAAATTACTTACCGGAATTTCACCATATTTTACAAAAGCAGCAGCATTTGGGGATAAAGGAATGATTTTCTGTATTTCATCTGTTTGCGAAAACAATAAAGTTGAAACAAAAACTAATAAGAATGTTGTAATATTTTTCATTGTAATTTGGTATAACAGATAACTCTGTAGATTTATTTATTTAAAACTTTAGTTTGTTGTTAATGTTTATAATTTGCTTAAATTCAAAACAAAGTTATAGTTTGATTAAAACTTTCAAATACATTGTTTTTTGTCAAATACAATCCTGTAATTAGTTTATTCCAACTCTATAAAAGTATCATCTGATTATTAATATGAGTTTGGAATAAAATATATTCTTCTTGTAAATTTTATATAGAATTATATTGTTAAATAATTTTTAAAGTGCAATTTTAAAAATTATTTATTAGAACTGCAACAGATATTTTTTTGGTTACTGATATATATTTACATAGAAATAGATCCCGAATAATTAAACAGAACTGATCTTTAAATTGAAATGAGTGTCCTCCAAGTTGAAAATCCAAAATAATTGTTTTTAAAGATATAATATGTAGTTATTTAGTGATTATAGATGTAGCTTATAATTACCAAAACTGATTTTTTTAAATAAAGAAAAGAATAAATAGATTTTATAATGTTTAGTCTAACTTTAAAAATAAAGATATCTCACAATTATGTCATAAAACCAATTGTAACTATTTTTCTTTGATAAAACAAAATGTAGCAAACAATACTATTTCTGTTTACTTTTGCAGTAAATAAAAAGTCATGTCGATAGAAGTAAACAACATATCAAAAAGTTACGGAGAGCAAAAAGCTTTAAATGAAATTTCTTTTAAAATTGAAAAAGGAGAGATCGTAGGATTTTTGGGGCCAAACGGTGCCGGAAAATCTACTTTGATGAAAATTTTGACTACTTATTTACTTGCCGATAGTGGCTCAGCTATTGTAAATAGTCATGATGTCGTGACAAATGCCAAAGAAGTACAGCGCTCTATTGGCTATTTACCAGAACACAATCCGTTGTATCTGGATTTATATATTCGCGAATATTTAGCTTTTAATGCTGATGTTTATAAAGTTGACAAATCCAGAATTGAAGAGGTAATTCAACTTACAGGACTAACACCCGAAAGCCATAAAAAAATCAGTCAGTTATCTAAAGGATACCGCCAGCGTGTAGGACTTGCCAATGCCTTATTACACAATCCTGATGTTTTGATTTTAGATGAGCCGACTACAGGTCTGGATCCTAATCAATTGATTGAAATTCGAAATGTGATCAAAAATGTTGGTAAAGATAAAACCGTATTTTTATCTACTCACATCATGCAGGAAGTCGAAGCTATTTGTGATCGTGTAATTATTATTGACAAAGGAAAAATTGTAGCGGATAAAAAACTCGACAATTTAATTTCAGCAGACAAAGAGCAGGTGATCGAAGTTGAATTTGATTATAAAATTGAAGAACAGGTCATTGCTACAATTCCACATTTGAAATCATTTAAAAACATACATGATTGCTTATGGGAATTAACTTTTTTAGCTGATAAAGACATGCGTCCGGCTGTTTTTGATTTTGCGCACGATAATGGATTGAAGACTTTACAATTGAATCAGAAAAATAAAAATCTGGAAGCTGTATTTAGAGAAATCACTAAATAATACTTTCTATTTCAGATAAAAAAGAAACTCGTTTTAAAATATTTAAAACGAGTTTCTTTTTTTATTTAACCAATGATTTGAGATAAATCGTAAATAATAATGATAATATAATAGCGGAAACCCGAAGTATGTTTTTCGAAATTTCATTTTTGAAGTTTAATGTAGGTAAATTAGATTTTGTCTTTAGAAAAAACGCTAAAAGCTTTTTATAGTCTAAGGCAATCAAAAATAAAACACCAATTGTGAGCAATATCGATTGTAATAAAGCACCGGCATTCATATGGTAAAAAATATTAATTAAGGTCAGATTTAAAAGCAGAGAAAACAAAATTATGGCTCCAATTAATAAGGTCTTTCTAAACAACAATAAATATCCTCCCGCTATTTGTATCATTGCTATTATGATTCCGAAAGTATGTGAATACCCAAAATAAAACCAGGTTAGCCACTCGCCTGTCTGTCGGTTCATAGGCATATTTGCAATTTCTGCCGGAACAATAAACTGAAGCCCGTAAAATTTCTTCCAGCCAAAAGCAGCAATAGTAAAAGCGATGCAATATCGAATGCCGCTGTACAAAATGCCATATAGTTTTGTTGAATTGATTTTTTGTTTTTTTTCTAATAAATGCCAGATCAGCGGAAAAAACAACACACCGAACAATGAAATTCCAATTAAAGAAAAAACCAAAACAGGCGGAAACCAGGGAATATTGCCCCCATTGCCGAGCAGTAACAATAAAGCGGAAAATTCGAGTCCAAGAATTAAAGTGGTGAAAAATTTTTTCCAGATTGAATTTTGAATTTCTAAAGATGAATGTTCTAACATGGTTATCGGTATTTGAGTTACTATGCTGCAAATTTGAATATTACTCAGCTAGTAAATGTTCCGATGTACCCTTTCGAACGTAATTAAGCTTCTTTTTTTATCAGATTCGTATTTGATTTTACAAACTCTGTTGGAGACATTCCGGTATGTTTTTTAAAAGTGGTATTAAATGTTGTTTTAGAATTAAAACCGGATTCATAAGCAATTCCCAAAACATTCAATTGAGTATATTTATCAGACAATAGCATTTTTTTTGCCTCTTCAATTCTATATTTATTTATATAATTGTAGAAATTATCCTGATACAATTCATTGATTACAAAAGAGGTTTCATTGCAGCTAGCTCCTAATCTTTTTGCCAAAACGGGCAGACTTAAATCATTTTCCAAATATATTTTTTCTGATTCTGTAAGCATTCTTAATTTTTCATCTAATTCAGTTAATCTGTTGCCAGACACTCTTTTTGGACTGTCTTTTTTATATAACTGAACAGATGATAATTCATTTAATTCGGGTTTGCTAAAATCGAAAATCTCTTTTTGCTGCAAAGAAAAATAGGCTAAAAAAAAGACACTCAAAAGATAAATGAAAGGTGTAAATTGAATGAGGTACTCTAAGTTAAAAAATACGAGATTGAACCAAACCAATATTATTAACACCAAAATCAGTAAAAAATATTTCAACCAGATAAGATCTGTTTTCTCTGTTGAAGATGAAATCTGCTGCAGATGTTTAAGGTGTTTCTGCAATCTGCCAAAAGACAAACACCAATAAATAACAGCCTGAAGGGGCAATGCAATTCGCAGAACAAAAAATACTATACTGCCGGTTTCATAACTGAATTCGATGTTTTTTCCTGTGATAAAAAAGGGAAACCTGAATATCGTAAAAATGGCGAAAGGTAAAAAGTGCCATAAAATTTTCTTTTCAAATTTTTTATGTATAGACGTAAAATAGAGAATACTGATATAAAGCAACGGAGCAGTCAAAAATCTTGACAACCCTATCATTTCGAAAAGATAAGGATGCTGCAAATGAAATTTTTGATAAAACAACGGAATTTCCAACATGGTAAACCCCAGGGTAACAACAAATAATCCGAGGTATTTATTGGCTTTGACGTTTACTTTTCGATTATTTAAAAAAAGTATAAAACCAAGCAGAAAAGCTGATCCAGAGGTAATACCCATCAGAGTTGGAAAGTTCATCATATCAAAAGGTTATTTTAAACGCTACTAAATATAACATTTTTAAAACTTAAAATTAATAAATGTAAAAAACACAAATATCATCAAATTCAGGTATTACTAATTCATTATTTTAACCATATTTTTACGCCATAATTATTTTTAATGTTAAAAAATTGAAATATATTTCTTATTCCGCAAACCAGATTCTAACCATTTTGCTTCTTGCAATCATTGTAGCCACACTTCTTAATTCAACGTATTTTTACAATTCGACAGCTCTTGCCTACTATGGATTTTGCATAACAGTTTCGCTCTTTACCATTATTTCCATTTTTGTCTTACCCTTAAATAAAAAATCCTACTTCAAACTCCCCGTTTTTTTATTTGGGTTATGGTGCCTATATGTTTTGTTTAATTATTCGGCACAAAGAGCAACTTTGGTTTTTACAATTTACTCCATTGTCCTTTATTTTTTACTACTTAGTGCGACCGCTCTTTTTAGTATTCCCAATTTTAAATTCAAACAATTCTTCCTCGGGATTGCAGGAATTTCTACCATAGAATCTCTGTATTGCATTTTACAATTTTTGGGAGTATGCAAAGGCGAAAACAAACTAATCGCTGTTACAGGCAGCTGGAATAACCCGAATGTAACTGCCATTTTTTTATCTCTCACTGTACCAATTTTCCTGTATTTGTTTAAGGAAAAATACCAAAAAGCAGTCCTGTGTGGATTTTCATCTTTATTAATCGCACTACTATTACTCAAATGCCGGGCAGCTTTTATTGGTACAATATTATCTGTAATCATTTTTTATACTTTAGAATATCAATTTATAAACTGGATAAAAAACAAAAAAAATAATATCACTGCAAAAGCATTATTCGTTTTGGGTTTAATGATTGTTATTCCGTTAAGTTCACAGTTATATAATGCAAAAAAAGCTTCGGCTGATGGCAGAAAATTGATCTGGAAATTATCTGCTCAAATGATACCCGAGAAACCATTAACGGGATATGGCTATGGTTTTTTTGAAAAGGAATATAATTTGCATCAGGCCAATTACATTAAAATCGGAAAAGCCTCTCCTGAAGAATTAATCAATGCAGGTCCAGTTATCATGCCGCATAACGAACTGCTTCAAAATGCTGTTGAAGGCGGTATTACAGGCGTGTTATTAATTTCGTTATTTTTTGGTTCAATTCTTTTTGCCCTAAAGCAAAAAAAAGTAAATCAAACTATTTTAAAGACTGAAACACCTTTTCATCCTCAAAACAGCTATTTCAATTTAGCGTATGCCTCAACTGTATCTTTTATTGCAATGTCAATGGTTAATTCTACCATTCAGATTGTACCGGTAATGTGTTTGGCTATTATCTATACTGCTATTATTTGCAGTACCCTTAAAAACACACCGTTTCTAAAACCATCATTTCTTCAAAACAGAAGAACTTTATCTATTCTTTCTAAAACAGGGATGCTTGCTGCGAGTCTATATTCAGCATACCTTATTCTTGGCATGGCCAGAGCAGACGGCTTAAACAAAAAAACGACACTTCTAATCAAAAATGCAGATTACCAACAGGTTTTACAAATCATGCCTGCTTTAGAACCTTATCTAAAAGAAAATCCCAATTACTGGAAAAACTATGGCACAGTTTATTTTCAAAATCATAGCTACAGCGAGGCTTTAAGCTGCTTTAAGAAAGCGCAATCCTTAAGTTCATTACCGGATATTTATAATGGAACCGGAATTTGTCTTGAAAAATTAAAACAATATCCACAAGCCATTATGCAATACGAAATACTAACTGCTTTATATCCGGCAAAATTCTCGTACAAAATGAGACTGTTAAAAGCTTATTTAAAAAATAAAGAAACCGCCAAAGCAATTGCTTTAGCAAATTACATCGTCTTGTTAAAACCAAAAATACCATCTGAAAAAGTCAATCAATACAAAAACATGTGCCGGACTTTACTAAAAAATTTGGAAAAGCAATAGAAGCAAGTAAACTAAACTAACAACAAAACCAAATTTAACACTATGCATAATCAAAAATCTGCTAAAAAACATGAAGATCAAAGTCCGCTTATATGGTCCTGGCGACTCTTCAAAACCCTATTCTTTCTAATTCCTATTCTAGCTCAGGCACAATATGCTCCTCCGGTTGAAACCGCTTTAAAAAAAGCAGGAAACAATAGATCCGAATTAGAAAAAGCATTGGAATACAGCAATAAAACCGGTGATCCCCTGAAAATAAAAGCCATGCAGTTTTTGATTGCCAATATGGATATTCATTCTTCATCAGATTATTATTGGGAAGATAGTGCGAATAATAAGATTGCCTACAACGAATTGGATTATACTGATTTTGAACAATCAAAAATCGCATTTGAAAGCATAAAAAAGCAAAATCCAGGACTAAAAGCCAAGCCTGTTCTTTATAAAGATATTGAAACCATAAAAGGGGATTATTTAATTCAAAATTTAGAAAATGCTTTTAAGGCATGGAGATCATCCGCAATAAAAACAACTTCATTTGATGATTTTTGCGAATATATTTTGCCGTATAGAGTAAGCGTAGAACCTATACAAGATTGGCGTCCTGCCTACACGGACAAATTTAAGTGGATAAATGAGCAAATTTCTGCCAAGGGCTTGCAAGCTACCTTGCCATATGTTAAAGATAATTATGACAGTTGGTTTGTCAATAACTGGAAAGAAAAACGTACCGAGCCTTTGCCAAGACTCGGGAGTCTTCAATTGCTTTTTCGTAAACAAGGTCCCTGCTCCGATATTGCCAGTATGAGTGTATTTACTATGCGCTCACAAGGTATTCCTGCGGCAGTTAACATTATTCCGTTTTGGGCAACGGCAACCGAAGGCCATTATACCAATACTTTTTTTGATGAAAATAGACAAATGCTTAATTGCGATTATGGGACAAAGGATTTTCGCCAGAACTTGGCAAGAGAACCTGCTAAAGTAATCCGACTGACGTATTCTAAAAATCCTGAAACATTAGCCAGTATCGAAGATATAAGCAATATACCGAAAGGCTCCCTGCAACAGCAAAATTACATTGATGTAACCAATGATTTCTGGGAGACTACTACCGTAAAATGCCCTCTATATCCAAAAGAAAACCCTCCTAAAATTGTATATGCAACCACGTTTAACGGATTGGCATGGAGAGCTTTCTGGTGGGGAAAAACAGAAAAAAATGAAACCGTTTTTACAAAACTCTGCAAACAAACAGTCATTATTCCGCAATATTACAGCAATGGTAAATTAACACCCGCAGGCGCTCCTGTTGTTATTGGTAATACAACCACAAAAGTATTACAGCCCGACCTTACACAAACCAGCGAAGTACTAATAGCCGAAAAAGAAAAATACTTAAAATTTAAATTGGGGATAACCTACCAGCTCCTGTATTGGGACAACAGCTGGAAAACATTAGGAAAGCAAACAGTAACCAGCCCTGTAACCGAAATGAAGTTTGAGAAAGCCCCTAAAAATGCTTTGTTCCTCTTTCTTGCCAGTGATTCCAGAGGACTGGAACGCCCTTTTATTATACAAGAGAATGGCGAACGCTTTTGGTTTTAAAAGAATCAATTACAATATCAATTACAATATCAATTACAATATCAATTTTAAATAACTAAAAAAAAATACCAATGACAAAATTACTCTTAAGCCTGCTGTTCCTGCCGATCCTGGGTCAGGCACAGGTTAGCCCAAATGTTAGTAAACGTTATCCTGCACATATTGTTTATAAAATAGACGATGTAATCTCTAAAGTCAATTTGAGCGAAGATAAGCAAATTAAAATGGCGCAAAAATTTATGAAGACTGATAGTATTGTTAATGCAGGTTTAGCTGTTGGCGCTCCTGCAGAATCATTAAAAGCATATTACAACTCTATTGACAAAACATTCCTAAAGAATATATTGTCTGTAGAAGAAATGGAACAGTATAATTACGAAATGGACAAAGACAATCGGTTTTTGGCGGCTTTAATCCTCGCTCCGCATTTAAAATTGCAGCCGGAACAAATCAATAAAATACGCCAGCTTAATGATTCTGTCAGCACTACCCCTCAAAAATCAACAAAAGAAACAATCCAATTTTACAATCGTAAACTATCTAAAATATTAAATAAACAACAATATGTTGATGTAGTAAAATCTACCTACAAAGACCAGTCGATTGCAGATGCCAGAACAGATTGGCAGGGAATATTAAAATTAAAAATAAATACTCCGGGTAAGGAGCAAGAAGAATTTAAGCAGCTCGTGGATTTTCATTTTGCTAAAAATGGCTTTCTGGATAAAAAAGCAGAATTGTATGAAAAAAAGAAACAGGATTTCCTGAGTCTTAAAGCGACAATGATGGAACCGCCACTTTTGATCCGTTCAAAAATCCTTTCAGACCAAAAACATGCTAATAACAAATATGCCTCACTGATTCAATTTGAAAAAGAACTGAACCTGAGCCAGAAACAAATAGATACCCTGCTCGTAAAATACCTGACATTTGAAAAAATCATAATTGAAAATAAAGAAAATGATTTAAAAGGAAACTTTACAACTCCCAAACCATTACCGTCAGAATTTGAGAACATAGCCAAAATTGTAACCTCAGAGCAAATGAACAAATGGCTTAATCTCAAAAACAAAAATGAAGCAATTAAAAAAGCCAATCAAAGCTGGGCAGCATTAGAATCAGAAGGATTGACTAAAAATGCAGACCAGCAAAAACTAATGCCTGAACTCGCAAATTACCATCTGAAATTATTGATCGCATTAGAAAAAAACAAAAACTGGAAAACTTCTGAAACTCGTTTTCTTGTGCGTGATGTTGAGCAAAAAAAACCTGAAATCTTAGTACAATTAGATGCTCTAAGCCGAAGCAAAGCTAAAAGTGAAAATGCAAAAAATGCTTTGGCATGGTAAATCTGTTAATACAATTTTAATTCAACTCAAAAATAATAACAATCAACCTAAATACAACCAATGAAGAAAATTACCAAAAAAGGAGTATGTCTATTGCTGCTCCTAAGCAGCATGCTGGGACATTCGCAGGAATCCCCGGACATTAGCAAAACATTAGCAACGGCAAGGCTACAGCTCGTAAAAGGAAGCAAAAACTATAACCCGGAAAAAGCGGTAGCCAGTTATACTGAGCTAGCATCACAAGGCAATCCAGTAGCCATGAATGCGCTGGGACTTATTTACACTAAGGGCTCCGGCGTAGCTGTAAACGAGCAGGAAGGATTAAAATGGCTCGAAAAAGCAGCACAAGCAGGTTATACTAAGGCCTGGTACAATCTGGGAATATTATACCACGAAGGTGTAAGTACCCCAACAGATCCCGTAAAAGCAATACAATATTTTGAAAAAGCAGCCACGGCAGGGTATAGTTCAGCCTACACCGCATGGGGTAGAATGGTCATGAGAGGAAACGGAGTACCTCAGGATTATCCGCTGGCCATGAGTATTTTTAAGCAGGGTGCTGAAAAAGGAAATTCGCACTGCAGTTATCTGCAAGGCTATTTGTACTACAAAGGTTTTGGCTGCACACAAGACTACAGCCTCGCCATACAACACTTTGAAGTGGCAGTACAAAAACACAATCCCTGGGGGATGTACATGTTGGGACTCTGTTACCGCAATGGTTATGGAGTAGCTATTGATTTAGAAAAAGCCAAATTCTACCTCAGCAAATCAGCAGCAATGGGCGTAAAACCATCCCGAATGGAACTGGACGATCCGGAGGCCGAAAATTATAATCCTAATCAGCTAAAAACCATTTCAGCACCTGTTGGTGAAATCATAACCATTACCGAAACCGAAGCTCCCGAAACTTTTAAAAAAGTAAAACAAGCTCCTATTACAACCGAAATTTCCGAGAGTTATACAGGTTATGTATTGCGTTACGACTTTAGCGGCCAAAATATTATAAGCAAAACGGCATTGCAAATCGACCTAAAGCAGACAGGCAAAGAACTTAATGGTGAATGGAAAGAAATTGATGGCGACACGGTTATTTTTAATGCCCAAATACAAGACGATGCTATTGTATTTAAAGATTCTAAAATAGACCGCACGGAGCATTTTTACAAAGGCAGTCTTAATAGCTATGAATTTAAGGATGCTAAACTACAATTATTGCAAACCGATGAATCGTTATTTATGGTAGGTAACCTACAGCTTTACAACATCAAAGAGCGTGAAAACGAAAAACCGATGTACCTGATTTTAGAGAAAAAACAAATCAAAACAAATGACGTTCAGGAAATCATTTCTTCTGTGGTCATACATCCAAATCCGGTAGTAACAGATTTTAATTTGAGTTTCGACCTGGCAAAACCTGCAGATGTAGGTGTGAGTATTTACTACAGTACTGGCAGGGAGTTATATAGCCAGCAATGGAAAAACCTGGAGCAGGGAACACAAACCAGAACCCTTGCGCTAAACGCACCTGCAGGCTACTATATATTGAGACTGACTTATGGCACAGAAGTAAAAACAACTATTTTAATTAAAAAATAAGGGCGATGAAAAATAAATATTATATTTTAGCATTTACGTTCTTATGTTTGCTGATAGGACAAAATAGCTTTGCACAAACCTCCGACGGAGATGCACATTTTGACGAAGAAGGAATGCATGAGTTTTTGTCTGAGTTGTTTGATCGTGAAGTAAGCTCTTATGAGACAGATTCTAATACAGGATTTATAATATCCGTTAACGGACCCGGTGAAGGAGGAGGTGAACGCGATGGCTTTGTTGGTTTTGAAACCGCTAATGATGGAACTATAACTTTTACCTGGGGAGGATTTAACGATCTTGATACCACTGAAACTTCTTCCCAAAACACAGGTGAAACCTCAAGTAATTCTGCATGGGGATTTATTGATTGGGGTAGCGTATATTCTATGTCAATACCCATTAACCCTAATGGCGATTGTTGGTCTTGCAGTGCAGAAACTGATAACAATGATGTGGCAAGTTCTGAAAACTATAATTACTTTGATCTTCTGCCAAGCTGGGTACAAACAAGCTATTCAGATTTTTTAGGCAGTTCAAATTCGCCAGTGTATACTCCTCCTCCAAATACTGGCTATTCAGGTACTTTAGGAGACGTTATAATTTGGTATAATGTAGGTACTCCTTATGAAATTGGGGCATCCTATGGACAACTTCCTATTGAGGAAGTAAATGATACTAAAGTTATTATGAATAATAGTAATTCATTGCATCATGAACTCATTTTTCAGTTTGTCAAGAATCATCCTGGAACTGGTTTAGATATGCTAAAAACATATATAGTATCTTATCCAAATGGTAACATAGCTCAATTCATAGAGGATTATAATAATCCATCGATAGATATATGTACTAATTATTCTTTACTTTGTGCTGCAGAAACATTTGAGACTACCAATATAGCAGCAGCACCAATCGATAATGTTCTTCCTAAATTTAAGTTTGTAGCTAATAAAAATAATATTTTTAATGTCAACGGAAGACCTTTACGATCTTCTATTAATGACGGGAACTTGTTACAAATTGAGGTTAAAAATGTTTTACACTCACCCTCCCGTTTATTAAGAACAGAAGGTACGCTACGTGCTTTTGGTAAGATGGCTACATATTATGCAGAATTATATGGCTACACCGGGGTAGTACAAATGATAAACACAAAAGGTAAAGATGGTGGAGATGATGTTGCCTGGTATGGCAATGGAGTTTTAACCGTAAGGGCTACTGCATTTTCAGAAGGGAGATTTGACAATGTAAATGATTTTAAATCAATTATAAAGCATGAAGTACTACATTGGCTAGACCCGAAAACAGGCGATGATAATTATAAATTTAAAGATCATGCCACTATTTATTTATTACAAGCTTCTGATCCTGATTTCAAAAACACTTCTGATTGGCATAAAATTAATAATGCTAACCAATACATGATTAGAATTTTCAATTCTTCCAGGGTACATGAGGTAGGAATGAACAATGACGGAATAGTAGCTGCGATGCAAAAATACAATGATGAAAATACAGGCGGAGTGAAAATTTACAATATTCTTTTTTCAAATGCAAGTGTAGCTAGTTTAAGGTTTACAACAAGTATAAATGGACAAATAAAAGACAATCATTATGAATATAAAGAACTTAAAAGCACAGCAGATTAAGACGGTAATACTATTACTGTTTTTTTGCTTATTATCCTGTAATAATAAGCAAAAAGAAATTACCAAAATACTTACCAACGACAGTATTCAATATTGGAACATATCTGAACCTGAGGACAAACGACCTATTTACTATAATTCGTATAGTTTTTCAAAAACAGGAATTCATGAAAGGTATAATATTGATATTAATGAGGTTCGGAATATTATACCCAGAGATACAGTTCCTGATAGACATGGAATTTACAACAAATGGAGTTTTATAAATGACAGTACCATTAATATGGGAGGATTTATAATGAAAATTGTAAATTATTCCCAAGATTCAATTGTTTTAAAAGGCAAGAATAATACTGCTTATTCTCTATATCGTGTAATAGGTCCTTTTAGAGTTAGTCCTAAAAGTATAAGGGAGCGGGATTCGCTTATTACTATCTATGCAAAAGAAAGAGAAAGAGATAAAGGTGCTTTCATTGTGACTGATACCATAAAATAATTAATCTCACACTGCGCAAAGTTATACTTTGCGCAGTGTTTTTAATTTTATGTAAGTGACAAGTTTGCAAAAAGTCTCTGCTAACATATCCAATTTTAGCTCATTTAACTTTTATAACGAGTATGGAACAAAAAATAAACACATGAATATCAAAAGTTTAAAAATAAAACAGATTAAGACTCTAATACTATTTTTATTTTACTGCTTATTATCCTGTAACAATAAACAAAAAGAAATTACCAAAATACTTACCAATGATAGCATTCAGTATTGGAACATATCTGTACCTGAAGATAAACGACCAGTTTATCATAATTCATATAGTTTTTCGAAAACAGGAGTTTGTGAAAAGTACAATATAGATTATAATGAGATTCGAAATATCATACCCAGAGATACAGTCCCTGATAAATATGGAATCTACAACAAATGGAATTTTATTAATGACAGTACAATTAATATGGGAGGATTTATAATGAAAATTGCAAATTATTCCCGCGATTCAATTGTCTTAAAAGACAAGAATAACGACTCTTATTCTTTGTACCGTGTAATAGGTCCTTTTAGAGTTAGTCCTAAAAGTATAAGGGAGCGGGATTCGCTTATTACTATCTATGCAAAAGAAAGAGAAAGAGATAAGGGTGCATTCATTGTGACGGATACGATAAAATAATTAATCCTAAACTGCGTAAAGTCAAACTTTGCGCAGTTTTTTAATTTTATGTAAGTGACAAGTTTGCAAAAAGTCTCTGCTAACATATCCAATTTTAGCTCATTTAACTTTTATAAAGAGTATGGAGCAAGTCGAAAGACTGGATTGAAAGAGGAACAGAACTAGGAGATGCTATTGGAGATCATGATTTAGCCAATGATATTATAGATGCAGGATACACTAGCGTTTTAGCCACACATGGCCCAAATGGAAATGTTGTGTATAAATTGGTTGATTCTGCGGGAAATATCGGAAGTGTATGGACACCTTAACATTTAAGAATAAACAACATGAGAGACAAACTGAAAGATAAAGATTACTTTGAATCATTTATTAATAACGAATATCAGTCTATAGAGAAAAGAATTAATAAATTAAAAATTGGTGAAATTAAAGAAGATAGAATACAATCTGTAAAAAAAGCAATGACTTATTCCTACTTGCAAATTATAGGAGCTAAATATTCTTTGGGAATAAGATCTTTCGAAGAAATGAAAAATGATCTTTGTAATGGTATTCAATTATTGAATGAATGTATGGTAAATAATAACGGTAAATTTTACAATCCTAAAAAGAATGAATATTTAGACCAATATTATCTTCATATTTATCAAGAAATATTGCAATATTTATCATTAGCATACTTATTAGATATTCCTGAAACAAATTTTAAAGTCCTGATTAATATTATTGATCGAGATAAAATTAACAATGATTTATATGAGTTCTTCATAAAATCACGTTTTCCCGATTTTGAACAAAAGAGAATTGAGCATTATAATCCTGAAAAATCTGTTGTTGTACCAGTGTACAATAAACTAGATAAAGCTGCAAAAGAATCTAATAAAGACGTGTCTTCAAAGCTAGTAAATCAATTCTTGGAAAAAGACTATTATCATAAAGACATGAATTCTTACAACAGCCACAAAAGCAAAGCAAATATATATAGCGGTTATTGGAGCTTTGAGGCTGCTGCCGTAGTTAAGATTTTGTCTTTAGATGATAGCAGTTTTGCCAACAATCAATATTATCCAAAGGATTTAGTTCATTTCAATAATTAATAGAAAAATATAAAATGAAAACAATAGTATTAGTGACATTATTATTAGTCACCACAACATTCTTTGCACAAGACAAATACGATCAATTCATGCAAAAAATAAAAATAGAAAATGAAATAAAAGGCTATGTAAACAATTATATAGACAAATTGGCTAATCAAAGTAACGGTGTAACTGCTGCTCAATGGAGTCAGATAAAAACCAAAATAGATTATAGTCCTTATTTTCTCGGTGTAAAATCTGTATTAATGAATAATTATACTCCCGCAGAATTAGATGAGATTGTTCAGGCTAACGATATCGTTTCTCCTGTAAATGACACAGGACAATTTATTTTTAAACCAAAGCCGGTAGTAAAAGAACAATTATATCAAATAAGCCGAACTTTTGGTAAAATGATAAATGTTCAAATTAAAAAGCTGATAGAGAAAGCCTAAAATGGCTAAAGCTACCATAATAATTTAGGAAATACCAAGCGCAAACTAGTAATCGTTTACAACGAGTGAGTATCTGCTTAAATTAATAGAAAAAAAGGTAGCGTTTATAATCACGATTAACTAAAAACAGGAGTATCTTTAAACAAGGTCACTTCTGTTTTTTAATTTATAATATATTTGATAAAAATAATATTAGAACTTAAGAGAATTGCATTTCATAAATCTTTTTATTTTTATTTAGTCTAAATTACTATACTTTTGCGGTCTAAAATTTAAATAACCGCCATGAAGTTTACTTATTTAATAGTATTGTTAGCCTTTTTCAATATAGGTCAGGCACAAAATGCTAAAATTACAGGAAAGATAATTTCCGAAAATGATGAAGCTGTT
Source organism: Flavobacterium salmonis (assembly GCF_903819435.1). Lineage (GTDB taxonomy): Bacteria > Bacteroidota > Bacteroidia > Flavobacteriales > Flavobacteriaceae > Flavobacterium > Flavobacterium chungangense. Next base: position 19,169 of record NZ_CAIJDP010000057.1, read on the forward strand.
TCGTATGCTTCTATTTCGATTAAAAGTTTAAAAAAAAATGCTATTTCTGATGATAACGGAAATTTTGAAATCACGAACCTTGTACCGGGATCTTATACTGTTTCTTTTTCGGCAATGGGATTCTCTGCTTTCGAAAAAACAATCGAACTGCATGAAAATGCAGAAGTTTCTATAATTTTACAAAAAAACATCAATACGCTCCAGGCAGTAGAAATTACAGGACGAAAAGAGAAGTCCTATAAAAATACCAAATCTTTTATTGGAGCCAAAACAGAAATTGCCTTAAAAGATTTACCTCAGGCAGTTTCTTATGCCACAAAAGAGTTAATCGCAGATCAAGGTGCCATTCGCGTAGGCGAAGTTGTAAAAAACTTCAGCGGGGTAAGCCAGTTTACTTTTTATGATGATATCTCCATTAGAGGATTTCGCATCAATGGAGGAAGTAATACCCAGTTATTAAACGGAATGCGAACCTCAACAGGTTTTTGGAAACAGCCGCTTGCCAATTATTTAGAACGTGTTGAAGTTTTAAAAGGCCCATCTTCAGCTCTGTTTGGAAATGCATCCCCTGGAGGAGTTTTAAACCGTGTTACAAAAAAACCTTTAGACCAAACGGCCAACAGCGTGAGTTTTTCTACAGGCAGTTTTAATACATTGAGGGCTCTGGCCGATTTTACTGGTCCGCTTACTGAAGACAAATCTCTTTTGTATCGTCTGAATCTGGGGTATGAGAACGCCAATTCCTTTAGAGATTTACAATTTGATAAAAATATCGTGCTGGCTCCATCATTGTCTTTTCTACCAAATGATAAAACAAGTGTCAATTTTGATTTGATTTATACCTCTTCAAAAAGCATCCTGGATCGTGGTCAGTCTACCTATGAAAATAATTTGTACTCGACAAAGATTTCCAACTCTTTAAATTCTACAAACGATTATTTAAACGAGGAAACCTACATCGTAACAACTTCATTAAATCACCAATTTACGGATCGTTTATCTTTTTCAGCTTCCTATATACGTACAGGCTACAGCGAAGATCTGCTGGAACATCGCGGTGCTAATAAATATGCTTCTGCTGGAGATGGAACCACAATTTCAACAGCAATCGAAATGCAGGTTTTTCAACGTAAGCGTAAACGTTATATCGATAATCTTTCTGCTTTTTTAAAGTATCAGGCTAAAACCGGAATTTTCGATCACAACCTGATTGCCGGTTACGATTATGCACAGGAGAATGTTCCTCCCGGCGGTTCTCAATTGCAGGCATCCGGATATCGAAATGCTGCCAACACAGGATTTATCGCAACCTATAAACCTAATGACAAAAGCGCTTATTTATTAGATTCTAAAGGAAATCCGGTACCAAACGTTGCACATTTTGACCTTACGAATCCATCAGGATCACAGCAATTAAAGGATATGAGCAAATATTTTTATACAGCTCGTCCATTTGATCCTACCTATTACTCATTGTATGGCGTATATTTTCAGGATCATGTAAAATTTGGGGCTTTTCAGGCTTTAATTGGAGTTCGTTATGATGAATATACCGATAAAGAGAATTATAAAAAAGATACTGAGAAAAAAGTAAAGCAACATTCTTTTTTACCGCGTTTTGGTTTAACCTATACGCTTAATCCAAACATTAATCTTTACGGAACTTATGTAAAAGGATATAATCCCCAATTGGCTTCCTCTTTATCAAATCCAAACGCAGGAGGCCCTTTTGACCCGTTAGAAAGTAATATGATTGAATTTGGAGGAAAATCTTCGTGGTTCAAAGAAAGACTTTTCGTAACGGTAGCCTTATTTAAAATTCAGCAGAAAAACACTTTGTATCCTGCGAATGACACTACAAATCCGGAATTAATGCGGGCTATTGGAGAAGAAGAATCTAAAGGTATTGAGATTGATGTAAACGGAAGTATTACAAGAAACTGGAGTATTTCAGCTGCCTATTCTTATAATGAAGCGTATATAACAGAAAGTCCGGAAGCAACCGAAATTGGAAGGCAAAAGCCTAACACACCCGTTCAGCAGGGTAATATCTGGACGCGTTACAATTTTACAGATGGTGCACTTAAAGATTTTGGAATCGCAATGGGATCTAATTTTGTAACGACCCGTAATTTAAGTCAAACCATAACACAGACAATTCCAGGCTATACCTTATTTAATGCTGCTTTGTATTATAGTATCAATAAGTTTAAAATTCAGTTGAATGCCAATAATATAACCAATAAGACCTATTGGGTTGGCGGGTATGACTACATTCGATTGTTTCCCGGGGCACCATCAAATTGGCTCTTAACACTTGGGTATTCATTTTAAATTTTAATATAGCAACAAAAATATTAATGTATTTAAACAATTAGCCCGGAGTAACATCCGGGCTAATTGTTTTATTGTCTACCTGATGATGATTGAAGTATAACTTACAAATCAAATTTAAAATTCTTATTTCAAAAAATAATTAGTATCCTCAAACCAGTCGGTCAATCGCTGTGACCAGGTTTTCAGCGAATTTGTTTTAGCTCTTTTCCCCATATTAAAAGCATGTCCGCCTTTGGCATACAAATGCATTTCTACCGAAACATTTGCTTTTCGATATCCATTAAGCAGTTCAACTATCGGTGCGGAGCAACATAAATCATCATTTGCTGCTACTAAAAAAGCCGGAGGTACATCAGCCTTAATCTCTTTTGGAATGAATAAAGGCCCGGGATATACTAATATTTGAAAATTGGGCTGTGCGTCTAATTTATCTATTGTATCAGACGTATTTTTCAAAACATTATTAGAATTATAAGCAATCAGGGCAACAACTTCTCCACCTGCTGAAAATCCCATGGCGCCAATTCGGTTAGCATCAATTTTAAATTCAGCTGCTTTGCTTCTTATTAGTCTCATAGCTCTTTCGGCGTCCTGCTTAACATGAGTTTCTAATTGGTACGGGGAATCTTTTGTTCTGGCTAAACGATATTTTAAAACAAAAGCCGTCACTCCGATGCTATTGAAATAAACTGCTGCATCTTTTCCTTCCGAATTAAAAACCAGATTTTCATGACCTCCTCCGGGACAAATAAGTACCGCCATCCCATTTGGCTTCTCCGGAAAATACGCTGTTATTGATGGATTATGAATATTTCTAACCCACCAGTCCTGAGCCTGTTCCGGTTCATCTTTACGATTTTCAAAACCGGGAGCACCATTTTCCCAAAGTGAAATTTTACGACCTGTTTGTTGTGAAAAAATTACATTAGAAAAGATTAGGAAATATAACCCGATATGTCTTTTTACATTAAGTACCATTTTTTTAAATTAAAGCTAAATATTAAACAATAAATAGGAATTCATTTTTATATAAACTAACATGCTTTATTGAAAAATTTAATTTACAATAAATTGTCTTATGTAATTACCTAATAATCAATTCAAACAAATTTTTTAGAAAATATCAATTATACTTATTTAGACTTGTTATAAATAATATTATCTTTGCATTGAATTTCACAAAATTGCTGATTTATTCATACAATTTAAATCATAGTTACCTTTTTGTTTTTTATTTTTTTTGAATAAGAAAGAATCTGCTTTAAGCAGGTTCTTTCTTTTAAAATTAGTCTTTAAAAAAACTGAAACGTTGCTATGATGCAAACATTGCCAATAAATTAAGTAAGATTTAGGATTTTAAATTTTCGAAAAAACTTCTTTCATTTCATCAATCACAATACGAATATCATTTTCAGTTGTTCGCCAATTGACAAATGATGCCCTTATTCCTTTTCGGTTTTGATATACTGTTGGTGTCATAAATACTTTTCCTGTATTGTTTAGCTGTATCAGGAACTCAGATACTTTTTCCTGATTGTGGTTTCCTTTTAAAGTAAAACAGACATTATTGAGACGGATGGGTGCCAAAAGTTCAAAAACTTTATCCTCGATAAGCATATTTCCAAAATGCAAAGCCAGAGCAATACTGTTTTCAATTATATCCTGAAAACCTTCTTTACCATAAGCCAGCAAAGAAAACCAAACAGGCAGAGCTCTTAAACGTCTTGAATTTTCCGGCAGTACATTGAGATAATTAAAGTTCTCGAGGGGATTTCCTAAATAAGGTGCATTTGAATTCTGAAAAGTTTCAATTTGTAAAGAGGTATGCTGCTCTTTTATCAAATAAAAAGCATTCTCGTAAGGAACATTCAGCCATTTATGACAATCAATCGTAATACTGTCTGCTTCCTCCCAGCCTTTTACAAAATGTTTGTATTTCTCTGAAACTGCTGCAAAACCTCCAAAAGCAGCATCAATATGCCACCAGAAATTATATTGTTCTCTGAGTTTTGAAATGGCTTCAAAATCGTCAAAATCAGCTGTATTAACGGTTCCGGCACTTGAAATTAAGATGAAAGGCTTTCCATCTAACTTTTTGATGTTTTTTTCTAAATCTTCAATATCAATTGCTTCACGATTTCCCGATGTTGTTTTTATTGTAGTGTAATTCTGGCTTCCAATTCCTAGCATCGACAATGTTTTTATAGAAGAAGAATGTGGAGTGGCAGAGAAGATCTTTATAGCCTCTGAAATTCCATTTTTAGCAAAATCTTTCCCCAATTGTTTACCAAACCATTGTCTGGCAACTCCAAGACAGGTAAAATTTGACATGGTCGCACCAGTCACAAATCCTCCCAAAAAAGATTTTGGAAGTTTTAATAACTGTAAAAGTAAATGGATTGTTTCAAATTCTATTAAAGCCGAATTTCCTCCCTGCGCTGTAACTGCCTGTGTATTCTGATCGTAAACTGAAGCCAGCCAGTCTCCGGCAATCGAAGCCGGGGTTGAGCCACCTGTTACAAAACCCCAGTATCTTGGCCCTGGAGAAGCCACCATTAGGGGTGCCAGTCTATTATTAAATTCTTCTAAAACTGCCAACGATCCCAAACCTGACTGGTTTAATTCACGGTTGGTATCAATTGTTTCTTTTTTGGAAGTTGGGATATTTTCAAGGTCATTTAAAAAACCTATTGCCTGTTGTTTTGCTTTTTCGAGTATATTTTCAAAATCGTTTAAATCTTGTTGTAAGGCTGAATTCATTTTTTTTGAATTAAAATAATTTTGCCCGAATTTAAACAATTGCATTTATAAGAAAAAATTTATCTTTTCATTGCAAAATGCCCTTTATAAACTTTGCCGTTTGCTCTTGTTACCACAAACCAGTAATCTGTTGAAGGCAATTCATGAGCATTAAAAGTCCCATCCCAGGCTGATGCTGCGTTTAGTTCTTTAATGAATTTACCGTATCTGTCAAAAATTTTGGTATTTATTGTAGGCTCCGTTTCTGAGAATTTTATTTTCCATGTATCATTATAGCCGTCTCCATTTGGCGTGAAAAACTTAGGATAATTTAGCAGAAAAACTTCCTGATTTACAGTTCCGCATCCGTTTTTATCCCGCACATATACAACATAATCGCCCGTTTGTAACCCCGACAAAGTATTGCTGTCCTGATAAGTAATTCCATCAACTGAATATTCATAATCTCCTAAACTGCTGTCTGCAAGTTCTACCATGATTATATTCTCCTCATCTGTCCAATCCTTAGTGCCTATATTTAAAATTGTGGCGCTATTGGATAATTTAACCTCAAAGTTTTTGGTTGAAGAGCAAATCGTATTTCCATGATTTTGAGTTACGGAAACCGAATAAGATCCGGCATCAGAAACCGTTATCGATTGTGAAACCTCCCCCGTAGACCATAAATAACTATCAAAACCGGAGCCTGCATCTATAGAAACATTTTTATTTTGACATAACGTAACAGTATCTGAAATGGCGATAACAGGTGCGACCACTAATCCTAAATTCAGCTGAACAACCTGATAACATTTATCACTAGAATCAATTCTCACATAAATTATTGAAGTTCCTAAAGCCAAACTGTAATTCTCCGGTGTAGCAATCTGATCTGCTATTATCTGGTTTTCTGCACCCGACAATGATGTAAAATAGGTAAAAATACAGGAACTGCAAGTCGTTATTTTTGAATTGTAAGGAGTTAAGTCTATTGTTTCCGAACCATCGTTTCCTTCATCACAAATAAAATCTGTACTGTCATTTACTGGTAAACTTGGAGATACTACAGATGCTGAAACGGCTAATCTGTTTACACTTTCACAACCATTTACAGTTTGCGTAGCATAGTATGTTATTCCATTTAGTAGAGTTGTTGTGATTGGCAAAACATTTCCCCCATTTACGTTGTTATACCAAACGATAGTTGTTCCCGCAACAACAAGATTAGCAATAGTTGCCTTTTGCGTTGTGCAAAAATTTTGTGCCGCATCCCCTGTTGGTGCTGATGTATACTGAATGTTTATTACTACCGGAATACGTAAACTTTCGCAACCCGTTAAAGTTTGCGACGCATAGTAGGTTTTGTTTTGCAGAGCTGTTGTATTGGTAAGCAAATTTCCATTTACAGCTGCATCGTACCATTTTACATTTGTGCCAGAAATGGCAATATCATCAATAACAGCATTTTGCTGTATACAAAAAGTTTGTGGTGTTGCAACAGGAAGTGGTTCGTTATTTACAAAAGCTTTGATTTCAACTGAATTTGGAACAAGGGAAACACAGCCAATTGCATTTTTTATCACAACCTGATAAATATCCGGAACCAAATTCGTTTTAGTGTTACCCGATATCCAATTTTGGCCTCCATCAAAGCTATAAGACGCCGCACTATCTGTAACCGTAATGGTTCCTGTAGTCGTAAAACAATCTGGCTGCGTAATATTTACTGTTGGAGTTGGCGGGTATCCCGGCGGGATGCTAATTGTTACTTTAATTGGTGTGGTTTCGCACAATGTACTATTTCGTGTTTTGACCCAATAATCACCCGGAACAAATCCAGTTTTTACATTACTTGCCTGCCAGGATAAACCGTTGTCAAAACTATACTCAGCATACGGGCTGGTAACTGTAATTGTACCGTATGGATTTGTACAAATTACAGGTTGAACAATATCTATTGTTGGCGTCTCACTAGAAACTGCTACTAAATTAATATGAACTGAAACCGGAGCCGAAACGCAGCTGGAACTTTTGGTCGTAACATTATAATCACCACCTGCCAAACCGGAAAAAACCATAGATGACTGATAATTCACCCCGTCTACACTGTACAAAAGGCCTGTCGGAGTTGTTACTGTAATAGTTCCCGAAGGCAAATCACAATTGGGCTGAGTGGTTTCTATTGTGGCTTTTATAGGACCGGATTTTACATTTATTGTTATTTCGTTGGAAAAGACACGACAATTCGTAGAACTAATATTGGAACTGTCAGCTGTTGCCAAACGGTATTTATAAGTGCCAACAGCACCTGAAACAAAAGTATAGGTAGCTGCATTTGCTCCCGAAACATCAGTCCATGTTATTCCTCCATCAACACTATTTTGCCATTGATAACCAGCTGTTGTATAGGCTGAAGACGAAACAGACCCACTAAGTGTAATTGACCTTGATTCCCCTTCACAAACTTCCAGATTAGTTACCGACTCATTTACAATTGCCGAAGTAACCGTTGGCCCACAGGCTCTGAAAGTAATATCATCCAGAGCAATATCATTACCCGGAGCAGCACCTGCCTTATTATTTCGCATTCGAATAACAACCGTAGAAACTCCCGAAGGTGTGGTAAAAAAGAATCCGTATTGTTTCCATGTAGCACTACTGGACAAACCAATATCTCCAGTACTGTAGGTCCCTAGAATTGTCCCTCCCGTATCTTCAATTGTAAAAGTAATATTAGGCGGACTATTGTCCTGAGTTCTCAAAAGATTCATGATCCAGGCAGCAAATTCATAAGTAGTACCTGCACACAAACCGGAAACCGTATTTTTATAAAAATAATCGGTTGTAGATATACTTGCATTTACCACCATCATATAACCTCCTCCTGTATGATCTGTTGTTGTCCACCAGGTACCTGCTGTGTTCGTCCTGCTTTCTACTGTATAAGAACCATCGTTTGGAAAATCTGCTGTAGTCCAGTTGTAACTTGTAATTCCGGTTCCCAAAGCTGTGCCATGTGTTGATGTGCCTGAACCAAAATCTAATTTAACCACAGGATCACCCAAACTCCCGGTACATAACTGAGCCTGCAATTTTGATACAAAAAAAAGTATACTGAATGCTAAATAAAAGTTGATCCGATTCAAAATAAAGTTATTTTATCTCAGTAAAACTACTTTATAAAAAAATCAATTGTTAAACTTTTAGACCAATCTGCAGAAATGGACGATGAATCCTAAACTCCTACCTATTAACGTTTTATTCCCAACTTAAATCTGTAACAAAATCCTCGCTATATCATTAAAAATGAATAACTAACACAATTATTGTTACCATTTTGTCTTATCTGAAAATTTCGAAACAAGCATTGAAGAAATGACATCGCCATTAGCATTCAATAAAGTAGCTATTGGATCGACCAATGTTCCTAAAATCATGGCAACAGGCAAAGCTTGTTCCATTGGAAAACCATAAACCGTAATAGCGAGAACTTCACCTATATAACCTCCGTTCGGAATTCCGCCTTCGACAATCGAAACAATTATGGTGATTCCCAATGCCAGAAGAATTGTTGAAGGTTCTGTAAAATCCTTTCCAAACATGGCAAACAAAAAAGTGATTTTAAGAATCGATGACATACTTGAACCGTCTTTGTGTAAAGGTGCTCCAAGCGGAATTACCAGATTTCGGACATGCTCCGGAATTCCCATTTTTTGGGCAGCTTCTAAATTTGCAGGAATAGTTGCGATACTGCTGCAAGTTCCTATCGCGGTTAAACAAGGGGTGATATTATTGCTCCAAAAAACTTTAAAAGCTCTTTTTCCTCCAGCAATTATGGCATATAAACTGAAAAACATGAAGAAATAAAATACGCAGGCGGCATAATAAACAGCCATAGGCTTAGCATAAACGCCAAACAACTGAGGTCCAAAGATACCAACCTGATAAGCAAAATAAGCTCCTAAACCGATTGGTGCAAATTTCATGATACTATTCAAAAGCTGTTTCATAACCTCGTTTCCGGAATTCAGAAAACTCTTGAATGCGTTTCCTTTTTCACCTGACTGCAATGTTGCAAAACCAATTAAAAACGAAAATATAATCAGTGCCAGCATGCTTTTTCGAGACAACAATTCTGAAAAATCATTTACTGTAACCAATTTTGCGATCTGATCACCTACAGATCCTGATTCTATATTTTCAAAAGGAACTTTAGTAATTGCTATATCCTGATGAATCGGGAAAAGATAAACCGCAAAAATCATTACAATTGCAGAAATAAGAAGGGTTGAAAGAAAAACCAATATCATAATTACAAACAGTTTTCCTAACTTCTCCGTTTGTTCCAAATTAGCAATCGAAGAACCAATTGTAAAAAAGATAAGTGGAATAATCGCTGTAAAAAGTAAATTCAGAAAAATATCTCCAAGTGGTTTTATTACCTCAACTCTTTCTCCAAATACTAACCCAAAAATACTTCCGACTATAATCCCGCCAAGAAGCAAAAGGATACTGCTGTAACTTTGTAGAAAATTGATTTTTTTAACTTCCATTATTTAAAAGTATTTTAATTCGCGAAAAAAGAGTCGATTTAAAATTAAATAAAAAAAGAGTACTAAAATTAATACTCATTTCTAATCTTATTTTTCCAGAACAATTGTCGTAAAAGCCCTGTCGACCAGTTCGCCAGTTTTGCTTTTTATTTTTTCTGTCTGACTTTCGGTATAAACAATTTTAAAAGACGTTTTTTCAATTAGTTTTAGTGCTTTTTCAGTACTGTAAAGCTCAAATTCAAATTGTGTAAACGGGAGTGTTTTCATAAAACTTTCCTCTGCAAATGTCAAACAGAAATTTCCATTCTGTTTTAAAACCCTGTAAATTTCTAAAAGTAACTCTTCTGGTTTATGCCAAAAATAAATAGTATTTACCGTAAATATTTTATCGAATAACCCATCTTCAAATGGTATTGTATTTCCATCATAAACCGAAAAGAAAGCTTGTTTTTGGGAAACAAAATTTCGGTTGATCTGGCGCGCTTCCTGAAACATTAACTCAGACATTTCGAGTCCGTAATACTTTAATTTTTCAGCTTGTTCAAACAAAAACTCAACATGCCCGGCATTTCCGTGGCCTAGTTCAAGAATTCTATTTTCGTTTGATATATTAAGATTTTGAATTGAATGACGCGTCATATTGATGTTCGTTTCGTTCATCATATTACCCATTTCAATTCCCTTTTCTTCTGTTGGATGTTTTAATTGAGAGGCAATTTCCTGTAATTCTTCATTTTTCATAATGTTCAAATTTAATACAAATTGAAATTAAAACTCCTAATGCCCCAGCCCAGATGGGAACGGCATCCTTTTGTGGCGGGGTTCGCCACAAAAGATACAGTGGACAGCTGGATTAGCTGCTAAAATTAAATCTAAAAATTCTAAATTCCAGCTCTTTCGCAAAATTTGGAATCATTTCGAGAAACGAAGCAACCAAACTAGTAAGAACTTCAAAGATATAAAGCATGAGATTGCTTCGTTCCTCGCAAAGACTTAGAATGAGTTTAAAAAACCTGACTCGCGATCTGGCGAATATTCTCAGATTTACCCATTGAATAATAATGCAAAAACGGAACTCCGGCTGCTTTTAATTCTAAAGACTGCTGAATCGCCCATTCGATTCCTACCTGTTTGATTTCAGCGTTATTTTTGCATTTGTCAACAGCATCAATCAAATCTTCCGGTAAATCGATACGGAAAATTTGTGGCAGAACTTGTAAATGTCTTTGAACAGCAATTGGCTTAATTCCGGGAATAATAGGAATTGTGATGCCCATTTCTCTTGCTTTTTCTACAAAGTTGAAATATTTAGCATTATCAAAAAACATTTGAGTAACAACATAATCTGCACCGGCATCGACTTTTTCTTTTAATCTTTTTAAATCAGACTGCAAAGAAGGCGACTCAAGATGTTTCTCCGGATAACCGGCAACTCCAATACAAAAATCGGCTCTGTTGTCTATATCCATCACTTCATGAAGGTATTTACCACAGTTCAAATCGTTGATTTGTCGAACCAAATCGACAGCATAGTGATTACCGCCGTCTTTAGGAACGAAAGACTGCTCGTGTTTCATTGCGTCACCACGAAGCGCCATGACGTTATTGATTCCCAAATATTGACAATCAACCAACATATATTCGGTTTCTTCCTGTGTAAAGCCTCCGCAAAGCAGGTGCGGCACAGTATCCACATTATATTTGTGTTTTATAGAAGCACAGATTCCAAGCGTTCCCGGACGCATACGAGTCAGTTTTTTATCTAAAAGTCCGTTGCCTTTGTCGATATAGATAAACTCTTCGCGCGAAGTCGTTACATCAATAAAAGGTGGTTTAAACTCCATTAACGGATCGATATTGTCGTATAATTCCTGAATGCTTTTGCCTTTTTGAGGCGGAATAATTTCAAATGAGAATAATGTTTTTCCTTTGGCGTTTTCTATATGTTCTGTTACTTTCATTCTTTGTTTTTTGTTTCAAAGTTTCAAGTTTCAGGTTTCAAGTTCTCTACAGCAACTTGAAACTTTAAACATGAAACTAAAATAACTTTTGTTAGTCTGCTATATTAGGGTTTAACCATTTCATTGCGTAATCGAGCGGAACATTTCGGCGTTTGGCGTAATCTGTAACCTGATCTTCTTTTATTTTTCCGAGTCCGAAATATTTACTTTTCGGATTTCCGAAGTAATATCCTGAAACTGACGAAGCCGGCCACATTGCCATACTTTCTGTTAAGGTTACTCCAATCTGTTTTTCAACATCCAGAAGTTTCCAGATCGTTGGTTTCTCTAAGTGATCCGGGCAAGCTGGATAACCCGGAGCAGGACGGATTCCTTTATAATTTTCTTTAATCAATTCTTCATTAGTTAAAGCTTCATCTGAATCATAACCCCAGAAATCTTTACGTACTCTCTCGTGAAGATATTCGGCGAAAGCTTCTGCAAAACGATCCGCAAGTGCTTTCACCATAATCGAATTATAATCGTCTAAATTCTTTTCGTATTCTGCCGCCCATTCGTCTACCCCAAAACCAGTAGTAACGCAAAAAGCTCCCATGTAATCATCAATACCGCTTTCTTTTGGCAGAATAAAATCGGCTAAAGCGATGTTTGGTGCACCTTTCGTTTTTTGTGACTGTACTCGAAGCGTCAAAAATTTCTCTAAGACCTTTCCGTTTTCATCACGCAATTCGATATCGTCGTCGTCAACCTGATTGGCAGGAAAAATTCCGTAAATGCCTTTTGCTTTTAGTTTTTTCTCTTCTAAAATCACTTTCAGCATTGCCTGAGCATCTGCAAAAACAGAAGTGGCTTGTTCACCAACAACCTCATCCGTTAGAATCGCCGGATATTTCCCATGCAATTCCCACGTTTGAAAAAACGGTGTCCAGTCGATATACGGAACCAAAACATCCAATTCTACTTCGACGATTTGTGCGCCTATTTTTTTAGGTTTGGTCGGAGTATATTCAGACCAATCCAATTGCAATTTATTTTTACGGGCTTCTTCAATCGTCAGGAAATTTTTATCTCTCGAACGATTTAAGAACGTTTCTCTAAAAGCATCGTATTCAGCACGAATATCCGCTGCATATATTTTTCTATTATGATCTAACAGATTTCCGGCAACGGTTACGGCTCTCGATGCATCGTTTACGTGAATTACCGTTTCTCTGTATTGAGGTGCAATTTTCACGGCTGTATGCGCGCGTGAAGTTGTTGCTCCCCCAATCATAATCGGGATTTTAATGTTTTGTTTGTCTAATTCTTTAGCCAGATATACCATTTCATCAAGCGAAGGCGTAATGAGTCCGCTTAGTCCAATAATGTCAACTTCATGTTCGATCGCCGCTGCAATGATTTTCTCCGGAGGAACCATTACACCTAAATCTACAATCTCATAATTGTTACAAGCCAAAACTACCGAAACGATGTTTTTTCCAATATCATGAACGTCACCTTTTACGGTTGCCATCAGGATTTTTCCGTTTCCGGATTTGTCTCCGGCTTGTTTGCTGGCTTCAATAAACGGCAATAAATACGCCACCGCTTTTTTCATTACACGAGCCGATTTTACAACCTGAGGCAAGAACATTTTTCCGCTTCCGAACAAATCTCCAACCACGTTCATTCCTGTCATCAAATTGATTTCGATAACTTCAATTGGTTTTGTTGCTGCCAAACGTGCTTCTTCTACATCTTCTTCGATAAAAGCGTCAATTCCTTTTACCAACGAATGTGTGATACGTTCCTGAACAGTTCCAAAACGCCATTCCTGAACGGCTTTTTCATCGCTTTTTACTTCGCCTTTTACATTTTCTGCAAAATCCAAAAGTCGCTCTGTAGCGTCGTCACGTCTGTTTAATATTACGTCTTCAACGTGTTCTAATAAGTCTTTCGGAATATCATCGTAAATTGTCAGCATCTCCGGATTCACGATTCCCATCGTCATTCCGTCCTTAATTGCATGGTATAAAAACACCGAGTGCATCGCTTCACGAACCGTATCATTTCCTCTAAAAGAAAACGAAACGTTACTCACACCACCGCTGATATGTGCATGTGGCAAGTTCTCACGAACCCATTTTGTTCCTCTAAAAAAGTCAATTGCATTCAGGCGGTGTTCTTCCATTCCTGTTGCAACCGGGAAAATATTCAAATCGAAAATAATATCCTGCGGAGGAAAGCCTACTTTATTGACCAAAATATCATACGAACGCTGGCAAATCTCCACACGGCGATCGTAATTATCTGCCTGACCCACTTCGTCAAAAGCCATAATAATGGCCGCCGCACCATATCGTTTGATTAATTTGGCGTGGTGAATAAAGTTTTCTTCTCCTTCTTTTAACGAAATCGAGTTGACAACGCTTTTTCCTTGTACTACTTTAAGACCCGCTTCGATAATTTCCCATTTCGAACTGTCGATCATAATAGGAACCCTCGAAATATCCGGTTCTGCAGCAATTAAGTTTAGGAATTTGGTCATGGCATTTACACCGTCCAACATTCCTTCATCCATATTAATATCGATGATTTGTGCTCCTCCTTCTACCTGCTGTCTTGCAATATCAAGCGCCTCGTCATATTTTTCTTCCTTGATTAAGCGAAGGAATTTTCTTGAACCTGTTACATTCGTACGCTCCCCAATGTTTACAAATACACTTTCGGGCGTAATAATCAACGGTTCTAATCCTGCTAAGACAAGGTCTCTTCTTTTTTCTGCCATTTTCTTTTTAAGTTACTAAGATTCTAAGTTGCTTAGATTCTGAGTTTTTTAATTCTTATATTTTGAGGTTTTAAGACCTCTATTTTTTATAATCTTATTTTGGGCGTGTCCCAAGGACCGGGCTATCCGTTGCAAGTCCTCGACCAATTTCGTTATTCACTACATCGGTCTGTGGGCTTTCCACTTCTATCCCTCACGTAAACCTGATTTCATAATAGAATTTATATTTTCCACTGAAATCATTTCCATTTTGATTTTTCTATATATTTACAAGTTACACCTGCATCGTATATATAATATTTCGTTTTAGTAAATCCTGCTTTAACTAGTGAAATTGAATCAGGTTCTAATTCTTCTTCTAAAACAATATTGTTTTCTTGAGGATTATTTAAATCGTATTTCACTTTAAAAAACTTATTAAAATCCTCGTTATCATATTTTTTAACAAAAACTACTGATCTAATTTTTTTATCAGTATAAAAATAATATTGCAAAGTATACCCGTGTTCGTCGTTACTTTTTAACCTGGTTAATAATCCTATTGTCTCTCCTTTAAAAGATTTTGAATAATCATCGTATTGATTGTTACCTATTAAATAAAGTAGCAAACCAACAATAATAATGGCAATAATCATTTTCCACTGATCATTTTTGCTTTGTAACCCAACTTCTTCTTTTATCAATTTTATTTTTTCTATCCAAAATCTGCAGCACGTGACTTTAATCCTTTTCCCAGTAAATAATTCTTTATGTAATATGTGCCAATCCTCCGTAACTCTATTTCCAGATCATTTATCTTCAACGGAATAACTTCGTTACTACAAATATTTCGTTACTATCAAACTTACTTCCATTTTGACTTTTGGATGTATTTACATGTTACACCAGCATCATAGAAATAGTATTTTTTTTTAGCAAACCCAGCTTTGACTAATGTAATCGAGTCAGGTTGCAATTCTGCTTCTAAAACAAGATCATTTTCTTCAGGTTTATTTAAATCATACTTCACTTTGTAAAACTTATTTAAAAGTGTAGGATCATACTTATCGACTGAAATCTTTGATATGATTTTCTTATCTAAATAAAAGTAATATTGTAAATAAGTAACCTTACGCCCGTACTTAAATCTCGTTGCAAGCCCTATAGCTTCACCTTTGAATGATTTTATGTTCTCTTCAGATTTACTGTCATCCTTACGACTAAAAAAAATTATTATAATTATTGCTATTATAAAACCTGCTGCTCCTAAATAATTTCCTTTCGCATCGTTCCATTCTATCATATTTGCTAAGCAAATGTTGGCGCTACACGCGGTTTATAATCCTTCGCAACTTCAGCCATTAATCGAATATGATCCGGAGTTGTTCCACAGCAGCCTCCAATGATATTGATTAAATTATCCTCTAAATATTCTTTAATGAAAGCCTGAGTCTGCTCTGGCGTTTCATCGTATTGTCCAAACGCATTTGGCAATCCTGCATTTGGATGCGCCGAAACATTAAAGCTTGTGTTATGCGCTAATGTTTTTAAATACGGTTTCAACAAATCGGCGCCTAATGCGCAATTGAAACCAACGCTCAATAACGGAATATGTGATACTGAAATCAAAAACGCTTCAACCGTTTGCCCGGAAAGCGTTCTTCCTGAAGCATCTGTAATCGTTCCTGAAACCATGATTGGAATATCGATATTACGCTCGTCTTTTACTTCTTCGATGGCGAAAAGTGCTGCTTTGGCATTTAACGTATCGAAAATGGTTTCTACCAACAGTAAATCGCATCCGCCGTCCATTAAAGCCTCAACTTGTTGTTTGTAGGCGATTCGTAAATCGTCAAAAGTTACCGCTCTGTAACCCGGATCGTTCACGTCTGGTGACATACTTGCCGTACGGTTTGTCGGCCCTATTGAACCTGCTACAAAACGTGGTTTATCCGGATTTTTAGCGGTAAACTCATCGGCTACTTGTCTCGCAATTTTAGCCGATTCGTAGTTAAGTTCGTAAACCAGATCTTCCATGAAATAATCGGCCATACCGATTGTCGTTCCGGAGAATGTGTTGGTTTCTACAATATCTGCTCCCGCTTCATAATATGCAGCGTGTACGTCACGAATTGCCTGTGGCTGTGTGAGGGATAATAAATCGTTGTTTCCTTTTAACGGATGCAGAAAATCTTTGAAACGCTCGCCACGAAAATCTTCTTCTGAGAAGTTGTAGCGTTGTAACATGGTTCCCATTGCTCCGTCAAGGATTAGGATATTTTTTTTGATTGCTTCCTGAATTGTAATCGACATATTTTTTTATCTTTTAGCTACTAAGGTTCTAAGATGCTAAGTTTTTTAATCATTATTAATTTCAAAAGTTCACTATTGCCGGCTCATTAGCCCCGATTACTTCACCTATTTTCTATTTTCACAGGAGTTCAGTAAACTACGCTTGAGCCGTTATCCTCGCAGTGAAGCGGAGAAATATAGGCGAAAGCGGGAATTTTGACTGCAAAAATGCGTCAATGATTCGCTCGAAATATTGTAAGTTGTCAGGAAAAGTTTTTTGAGAAATACGTAATGTATTTTGCGTTATCTATCTTGAATACATTTTGTTGTATTAAGTAGAATGTAGCACCTTCTTTATGGCAAAGGGTTGCTAAGGTTTCATTGGGTCTTTCCCTCGGCCTTTCGTGATAACTTTCAATAAAATTAGGAACGGCGCAAAGGTACAAAATAGCCTTTCGACTTGCAAGTTTTTTTTAAGATTCTAAAACACTAAGGTTCTGAGGCTTTATGCTTAAATTTTCTAAAATAAAAAAGCTCAAACTATGTATCAGTTTGAGCTTTCGATTTTAAAATCTTAGTCTATAAACCCAGCGTTACGGGCTTATTAAGGTGATCAGAATGGGGTCATTTAAAAACTTCTGTCCCATTTTAGAAATGTATCCATGACTTCCTGATGATCTGTTAATTCATTATCTGTCATTTTCATTTCACTGCCGACTTTGGAATTTTCTTCTAGTAGTTGTTCATCATTGTTCATAATAGATAATTTGTTTAATACTTTCTTAAAGTTAGTATTTTATATTGGTAATTCAAAATGCTAAAATCAAAATTTCTCTTTCTGAAAAAAATTAATACTGCAAATTTACCTCACTTTTTACAGACTAAGTTTAAATTAACATCAATAAAAAAGCCCAAACTTAAAAAGTTTGAGCTTTACAATATAAAATGTCAAAACCTTAGTTGCTCAGCAACTTAGAAACTCAGACTACACTATTGCTTTCACAACCGCTTTTGGAGCTTCTTTACGAGTTCCGTCAAAACCGTCAACACCAGAAACTGTTGTATATTTCAATACATATTTTTTACCTGGGTTGATAATTCCGTATGCAGCCTGGCACATTAAAGTTGCTTCGTGGAAACCACAAAGGATTAATTTTAATTTCCCAGGGTAAGTATTGATATCTCCAATGGCAAAGATTCCAGGAATGTTGGTTTGGTAATCTAATGCGTTGTTTACTTTAATCGCATTTTTCTCGATTTCAAGTCCCCAGTCTCCAATTGGTCCTAATTTTGGCGTTAATCCGAAAAGTGGAATAAAGAAATCCGTTTCGATTTTACGGTGTGCTCCGTTTTCCTCAATATCCAAAGATTCTACGTGCTCAGCACCGTTAATTCCGATTACCTCAGCTGGTGTGATCAATTTGATTTTTCCTGCTGATTTTAATTCCTGTACTTTTTCTACAGAATCTAAAGCTCCTCTAAATTCGTTTCTACGGTGAATCAAAGTTACTTCTGAAGCTACATTTGCTAAAAAGATACTCCAGTCTAATGCTGAATCTCCTCCTCCTGCAATAACCACTCTTTTATCTCTGAATTTCTCCGGATTTTTGATGAAGTATTTTACACCTTTATCTTCATAAAACTCGATATCTTCAATAAGAGGTTTTCTGGGTTCGAAACTTCCCAAACCTCCGGCAATTGCGATAACCGGTGCGTGGAATTTTTTTCCTTTGTTTGACGTTACGATAAAACTTCCGTCTTCTTGTTTTTCGATAGTTTCTGCACGCTCACCTAAAGTAAAACCAGGTTCAAATTGTTTAATCTGTTCCATTAATCCGTCTACTAAATCTCCCGCTAACACTTCCGGAAAACCAGGAATGTCATAAATTGGCTTTTTAGGGTACAATTCAGAAAGTTGTCCGCCCGGCTGAGGCAAAGCATCTAAGATATGGCATTTTAATTTTAATAATCCTGCCTCGAAAACGGCAAATAAACCTGTTGGTCCTGCTCCAATTATAAGTATATCTGTTTTAATCATTATGGTGTTGTTTATAATCATTCTTAATAATACAAAGAAACGAATAATTTATTCTAATTTCAATGATTTTTATCATTCATTTCCTTGCGAAACTTTTTACTCTTTATTTTTAACGAACCGGTAATTTCGTTCATTCGTTTACATCTGGTTAAAAAAACGACACTACAAAATCGGTTGTTCCTCCGGAACTTTTTTGTTATTCTTTATTTCTCAAAGAAGCCGTTATTTCATTCATCTTCTTTACTTTATCTTCAAAATCGCCCTTTAGCGTTTTTCTGTATTCGTTTAGGTTTTCGACCATTGAATTGATATCTTCCGGAATTACTTCTTCAAAAAATTCTCTTAGCCTTTTGGCTGTTGTTGGTGATTTTCCGTTGGTCGAAATCGCAATTTTTACATTTCCTTTTGTTACGATTCCACCAAGATAATAATCACATAAATCAGGTGTATCTGCAATATTGCAAATCAGATAACGCTTTCTGGACAAATCGTAAACCCTTTTATTCACCGCTAAATCATCCGTGCAGGCGATTACCATGTGTCGCTTTTTGAGCATTTTCTTTTTGAACTTTGCTTCCGTCAATTTAATTGAAGGATGATTTTCAGCTAATACTTTTATTTCTAAATGAAAGTCGGGCGCAACCACCTCAACGTTGGCATTTGGACTCGACTTTAATAAAAAAGAAAGCTTTTCCAATCCAACATTACCTCCTCCCACAATCAGTACATTCAGATTGTGAAGTTTTAAGAATATCGGATATAATTCGTTTTGTTCCATTTTAATTTTTTGTTTCGCCGAAAATACTAAAATCTGACGTTACAATTTTTATTTTATCATCGGGTTAAAACCCGACGCTACAATATGTTTCGTTCCTACGGAACTTATCTCGAGATTTCTTTTGACAAAAATTCTTCGTAAAATCCTTTTAGCTTGTGACTTTCTTTAACAACTTCTCCCAAAACAATAATTGCGGGTGAGCTCAAATTTCGTTGTTTTACAATTTCAATAATTGAATCTACAGTTCCTACACCCACTTTTTCTTCTGCTGTTGTTCCGTTTTGAATAATCGCTACGGGCAAATCGCCTTTCTTTTCCTGCTGAAACAATTCAACAATTTGAGGTAATTTGTGCATTCCCATCAAAATCACAACTGTTGCTGATGATTGTGCTGCTAAAGCCACATCAGAAGACAATCTTCTATCCGAAGTTGTACCTGTAATCGCCCAGAAACTTTCTGAAACGCCTCTCTTTGTAATCGAAATTCCCTTACTTGCAGGGACTGCTACTACTGATGAAATTCCAGGAATTACAGCTGTCTCGATTCCGAAACTTTCTGCAAATTCTATTTCTTCGCTTCCTCTTCCGAAAACAAATGGATCACCACCTTTTAACCGAACTACATTTCCATACGTCAGCGCATTATCCACAATCAACTGATTGATCTGATCCTGCGAATAAACATGATCTCCAATTCTTTTTCCAACAAAAATTCTGATCGCATTTTTAGGAGCGTGGCCTAAAATTTCATCATTTGCCAAGGCATCATACAAAACCACATTCGCTTCAGCCAGTGCTTTTGCACCTTTCAGTGTAAGCAATTCCGGATCGCCGGGACCTGCACCAACTAAAGTTACTTTTGGCTTTATAGTATTATGCATTTGCTAATTCCTGTGCTCTGTATTTTTCTATTATCGCAAAAAATGCAATTCCTTCTTCAATATATTGTTTTGCGAATGCTTCAGTCGGCTCATTTTTATTGATTTGATAAACCAATTCTTTGAACGTTGTTGGCAATCCAATTTTAGCACTTTCAACAAAAACAGTATCAAATAAATCTACGATTCCTGCATGGTTGTTTGTTTTTTGGTTTTCTGAAAGCAACAATGCTTTTGCACCGTTAACAAATCCTGCATAAGCGTGATAGATTGCATCAGCCCATTTTCCTTCGTCGAAAGATTCCTGTGCGAAAGTCAGTTTATCTTTGGCTTCTAATAATAAAGTAGCGACTAAATCAATCACAACACCGGCACATTCTCCAACTCCAACCGCTTTTACATAATTGTCTGCATTACCCCAGTCAATAAAATCGGCTTCAGTTAAATTGGTTACATCTGCAAAAGGTTTTAAGATTTCATAGAAATATTTCTCTCCTTTGGCATCATAATAATTAAGGAATTTGTCTCCGTTTCCATTAGCATCAAAATCATTTAAAATAGTTCTTAATGCGTCCGGTCCTCTACGGCTTGGAATTTTAATTACTTTATCAGCAAAACGTCCTTCTCCGTTTCCTAAACGTCCGCCTCCTAATAAAACCTGTAAAGCCGGAGCTACCAGTTTTCCTGAGTTGATAGACATTCCCTGAAATCCTATTGCAGACATATTATGCTGTCCGCAGGCATTCATACAACCACTGATTTTGATTTCAATTTCGCTGTTATTGCTGTATTGCGGATATTCTGCTTTGATTACTTTTTCTAATTCTTCTGCAATTCCGGTACTGCTCGCAATCCCCAAATTACAAGTATCAGTACCTGGGCACGCAGTGATATCACCAATAGTATTGTAACCTAAAGCTACCATATCTAATTTGGCTAATTCCTGATAAAAGAAAGGCAAGTTCTCTTCTTTTATATGACGAATCACAATATTTTGACGCAATGAAAAACGTAATTCATTGGCTCCGTAATTTTTAATCAAATCTGCTAATAATCTCGCTTTATCTGTGTAAAAATCACCTAATAAAACTTTTATTCCGATTGCATAATAACCTGCCTGTTTTTGAGCGATTACATTCGATTTTTTCCAGGCTTCATAAGCTGCTGTATCATCGATTGTAACTTGCGGAACTGCTAATAAAGGTTCCGGAATTGGACCTTCAAAAGCGGTGGTGTCAATTTCATATGTTTCAAAAGCGATTGCTTTTTTCTCTTTTTCAACTAAATCAAGGAAAACATCTCTTCCCATTTCTTTGATTAAGAATTTCATACGGGCTTTCATCCTTTTGGCACGCTCACCATATCGGTCAAAAATACGGATGATTCCCTCTGCTGTCGGGATGATTTGATTTACCGGAATAAATTCTGAAAGTAATTCAGCGTGAGCAGGCTGTGAACCTAAACCTCCACCAAAAACAACTTTAAAACCTTTTTCACCATTTACAATTTTTGGAATAAATCCTAAATCATGCAAATAACTCAAAGCAGTATCTTCATCAGATGATGAGAACGAAATTTTGAATTTACGTCCCATTTCCTGACAAATAGGGTTTCTTAATAAGTATTGAAACATTCCATGAGCATAAGGCGTCACATCAAATGGTTCGTTTACATCTACACCTGCCAATTCACTTCCTGTAATATTTCTAACTGTGTTTCCACAAGCTTCTCTTAATGTAATATCGTCCTTAGCCAAATTAGCCCAAAGTTCAGGCGTTCTGTCTAGACTTACGTAGTGAATCTGAATATCCTGACGTGTTGTAATGTGCAAACGTCCTGTAGAATATTCATCAGAAACTTTCGTAATACGTACTAACTGCTCACTGGTTACTTTACCGTAAGGCAATTTGATACGAATCATTTGTACACCTTCCTGACGCTGACCGTAAATTCCACGCGCTAAACGAAGACTACGAAAACGCTCATCATCAATTTTTCCTCCACGGAATAAATGAATCTTTTTTTCTAAATCGATAATCTCTTTCTGAACTATCGGATTTTCTATTTCTGTTCTAAAACTTTCCATTTTATTTTAAGCTTTGAGCCTTGGGCTATGAGCTGTGGGCTGTTATCTGTATTATAAACTTATATCTTTTTTAGATTTACTCTAAAACTAGGTTTTTACCATTGTCCAAAAGCGCTAGGCTCAAAGCCCATAGCTGAAAGCTTCCTATCTAATAAATCCTACTCCTGCTGTTGTGTTGGTTACGGCATCAATTAAAATAAAAGCACCGTTTGATTTATTTTCATTATAAGAATCAAAATATAATGCTTTGCTTAATTTGATACTTACTTCACCGATTTCATTAATTGATAATTGTGAAGCCGGAGTAGTTCCTGAATAATCAGTCGCAATTGTATTGGTAACACTCTCAATTTTAGCTAAAACTCTGTTCGTATTGTGCTGTACAAAATATTTAGCTCCCGGAACTAATTTTTTGCTGTCCATCCAACACACTGTAGTTACAATATCTTTTTCAATTTTTGGAAGTTCTGACGATTTTACAATCATATCACCTCTTGTCACATTAATATCATTTTCTAATTCGATTGTAATTGAAGAACCTGCAACAGCTTCATCAAATTGTTTATCGAAAAAATGAATGTTTGTCACTTTTGATTCGGTTAAAGAAGGCAAAACCGTTACCGCATCCCCAACTTTAATTGAGTTTCCGTATAATTTACCGGCATATCCTCTAAAATCATGGTATTCTTCTGTTTTTGGACGGATAACTGTCTGAACTGGAAAACGTGCTTTTCCTGCTTCAAAAACATCCGAAGAATGTAATCCTTCTAAATGCTCCAAAATTGTCTGCCCTTCGTACCAAGGCATTTTACCTAACTTATCCACGACATTATCTCCTGTCAAAGCACTCAACGGAATATAACTTACGTTTTGTTCTTTGAAAGTACTTTTTGCATTTAATGCCTGAAAATCGGCTTTGATTTTATTGAACACTTCTTCTGAATAATCTACTAAGTCCATTTTGTTGATGGCAACGATTACTTCTTTTACTCTCAATAAATTATTGATAAAAAAGTGACGATACGTCTGCTCAATAACCCCTTTTCTGGCATCAATTAAAATGATTGAAACCTGAGAAGTTGAAGCTCCTGTAACCATGTTTCTTGTATATTCTACGTGACCCGGAGTATCGGCAATAATGTAACTTTTCTTTGCCGTCGAAAAATAAATATGAGCAACGTCAATTGTGATTCCCTGCTCTCTTTCTGCTACCAATCCGTCAGTAGCCAAAGAAAAATCAAGGTAATCGTATCCTTTTTGTTTACTGCTTTTTTCGATTGCTTCAATTTTATCTGTAGTCAATGATTTTGTATCGTACAATAATCTTCCTATCAAAGTACTTTTTCCGTCATCTACACTTCCTGCTGTTGCTATTTTTAAAACGTCCATTCTGTAATATTTTGTTTCAGGTTTAAAGTTTCAGGTTTTCTGTTGAAACTAATAATCTGTATGTTTTTGTTTTCTTGATTTTCACTTTTAAAATTTCGTCTAGAATTGCATTCATAATTCACAATTCATAACTCATAATTATTAAAAGTATCCTTGTTGTTTTCTTTTCTCCATTGCAGCTTCAGAACGTTTATCGTCAATTCTGGCTCCTCTTTCTGAAATGGTAGACTCTCTGATTTCGCCCACTACCTCTGCAATAGTTGCTGCATAAGATTCAACAGCTGCTGTACAGCTCATATCTCCAACGGTTCTGAAACGAACAATTCGCTCTTCGATTTGCTCATCTTCTTCCTGATATACAAAAGGAGAATGCGACCAGATTAAACCATCCCTTAAGAAAACTTTTCTTTTATGTGAAAAATAGATTGATGGAATTTCGATGTGTTCTTTTTCAATATAACTCCAAACATCTAATTCTGTCCAGTTTGAAATTGGGAAAACACGAACGTTTTGTCCATTTTCGATTTTACCATTCAAAATATCAAATAACTCAGGTCTTTGATTTTTTTCGTCCCATTGTCCGAAATCATCACGAACAGAGAAAATACGTTCTTTTGCTCTTGCTTTTTCTTCATCACGACGCGCACCACCAATACAAGCATCAAATTTAAATTCTTCAATGGCATCCAAAAGTGTTGTCGTCTGTAAGCTGTTACGGCTTGAATATTTTCCAGTTTCTTCAACCACTTTTCCTTCATCAATAGCATCCTGAACATTACGAACGATCAATTCTAAACCTAATTCTTCTACCAATTTATCTCTGAAAGCAATTGTTTCAGGAAAATTGTGTCCCGTATCAACATGTAATAAAGGAAACGGAATCTTAGCAGGAAAAAATGCTTTTTGGGCCAAACGTACTAATGTAATAGAATCTTTTCCACCTGAAAAAAGTAAAACCGGTTTGTCAAACTGAGAAACAACTTCTCTAAAGATGTATATCGCTTCACTTTCTAAAGCATTTGTTTTTAACACTGAACTCATTTTTGATATTTTATTTGATATTTTATTTGTGAAAACTTTAGTTTCAAGTTTTTTTCGCCTGATCTAAAAATCTCTGCTTTTATTCTAATAATCTGTATTCTATTGTCTGCCATCAGCGTGTTGCTTTTAGCTTGTTTTTTCTGCTACTCTTTTTTCGCACCATGCAAACCACATTCTTTATGACTGGACTCCCAATACCATCTTCCGGCTCTGATATCTTCTCCGGGAAAAATGGCTCTGGTACAAGGGGCACAACCGATACTTACAAAGCCTTTTTTGTGTAATGCATTTTGAGGTACATTGTTTTCCTTCAAATAATCTTCAACTTCCTGCAAAGTCCATTTTAATAAAGGATTGAATTTGATAATGTCAAAACCTCCATCATATTCAAACAAACTCAAATCTTGTCTGTTCTCGGATTGTTCTGCTCTTAAACCTGTAATCCAAACCGCATTTCCTGCCAAAGCTTTTCGCAACGGAACCACTTTTCGAATAAAACAGCATTCTTTTCTGTTTTCAACCGAATCGTAGAAGCTATTCGGGCCTTTTTCTTTCAGCAAATTTTCAACTGATGCGGCTTCAGGAAAGAAAACCTCGATAGGTTTCTTATACTTTTTTAATGTTTTATGAAAAACATCATACGTTTCCTGAAACAACCTTCCGGTATCTAATGTAAAAATGGTAATATCCAAATTGCTTTTGGCAATGTAATCTGTAATCACCTGATCTTCCTGACCAAAAGAAGTCGAAAAAATTACTTTTCCCGGAAATTCTTCAGCCAAAAAAGCAAAAGTCTCTTCAATTGAAAAATCTTTCGTTTTATCTAACAGTGATTGTATAATTGTCGCACTCATATTCTTTCTTTCCTTCCTAAATATTTATTACAATAATTTAGATAATGTTTTTAAACTCAATAAAATAATTAAAATTCCTACTGCCACCATCATTGGTTTTCTTTTGATTTTATTAACCAAATAAGCCGCCAATGGAGCAGAAATAACCCCTCCTAAAATCAACCCGATGATTACCTGCCAACCGTGAATTCCTCCAAAAAGCATAAAGGTAATACCACTTGCGAATGAAATTGCGAACTCAGCTGCATTTACAGAACCAATCGTATATCTTGGATTTCTTCCTCGTCCTAATAATGTTGAAGTTACAATCGGCCCCCAGCCTCCTCCTCCAACAGAATCCATAAAACCTCCAAAAACAGCTAAAACGCCTAATTTTTTAGTTTTCTTTTTTACAATACTCTTTTTTAATGCTTTTCTGATAATAATAAGTGCCAGAACGATCATATAAACCGCAATAAATGGTTTAATAACATCGCCATTAATAACATCAGATAATAGATAAGCTCCCGTAATAGAACCTAATACTCCTGGAATCAATAAATTTTTTACCAGTTTTTTATTGATATTTCCAAATTTATGATGCGATATTGCAGATGCTCCCGTTGTAAACATCTCAGCTACGTGAACTCCTGTACTGCTAACTACTGGAGGAATTCCGTAAGCCAATAGAAATGAAGTTGATGTCGCTCCATAACCCATTCCCAAAGTACCGTCTACCAATTGTGCAAAAACACCAATAGCAAAAAAAACTAAAAACTCCTGATTAAATCCTCCAATAAATCCGTCCCATGAAAACTCAGCATGGTGGTTATAAATCAGCGTACTTAGCAAACCTATTAATAAAACAACAGGTATCCCTATCCATAATTTATCTTTTATTGACGCATAAAAGGTAACATCAACACTATTAATTTTCAATTCTTTCTCCATAATTACTGGGTTTCCTTGCTAAAATCTATTACCCTATCGGGTTAGTAGATTGATAAGCAAAATTACTACTTATTTCTAAATATCAAAACAATTTTTAAACTTTTTAAACTTCTAAACTTCTTAAAATCAAATTCTAAGGAAATTTTAAAAGATTAATAAATAAATTCAATAAATCTAAAACCATACTTCTCTGTTTTTAAGATACTTACAATTACAATTATTTCAAGTTCCAAATATACACTTTTAAAGCCTACCATTTCCATAGGATAATTGTAAAATTGTTTCTATTTTTGCGCCAAACTTTTATTTATGGATTTTCAAATAGGTTTAGTTATTGCAGGTTTAGTTGTTGGTTTTGTAGTAGGCCTGACAGGTGTTGGAGGTGGTTCTTTAATGACTCCTATTTTATTATATTTTGGAATTCCGCCAACAAAGGCCGTGGGTACCGATTTGCTTTATGCAGCTTTTACCAAAATGGGCGGTGTATTTGTGCATAATAAAAAAAGCAACATAAACTGGTCCATTACCGGATGGTTAACCTTAGGCAGTGTTCCGGCAGCCTTACTGACTTTATGGATTCTAAATAATATTAAAACAGATATCGAAACTGTTAATCAGGTGATTAAAAAAAGTTTAGGATGGGCATTGCTTTTCACTTCTGTAGCCATTATATTTAAACAAAAGATATTAAAGTTTTCTCAGAAACACGCCGGAGATAAATTTCACAGCGAAAGCACAACTCAAAATATGCTAACTATAGGAATTGGTGTTTTATTAGGTGCAACAGTAACTTTGACATCTATTGGCGCCGGTGCATTGGGAACCGTTACTTTATTCTTTCTTTATCCTTTATTGCCAACTCCCCGTTTAGTGGGAACCGAAATTGCACACGCCGTTCCATTAACTTTAGTTGCAGGCGTTGGACATGCCTCTATGGGAAACCTGGATTTGATATTATTGGGACAATTATTATTGGGATCTCTTCCGGGAATTTTTGTAGGAAGCATGCTAAGCGGAAAAGTTCCGGATCAGTTTCTTAGAAATGCAATCGCAGTAATGCTCTTTTTAGCCGGGTATAAATTGATTTTTTAGACTAAAATAATTATAAAAAAATGACCATTTCATTACTATTATATGAAATGGTCATTTTTTTATAATTAATTCTGTACTATTAAAATGCAATATCTGCCAGAGAATTACTTTCCAGTATTTTGAGTGTATTGTCACGAACTTCTGTCATTAAACGTCTCGCGGCACAGGTTGATTCATCATCACAATCATCGCATTTTTCGTAAAAATTATGGCTGGCGCATGGCAATAGAGCAATGGGTCCTTCCAAAATACGGTATACTTTGGCCATACTGATATCTTTTGGTTCTTTGATTAGATAATATCCTCCGCCTTTACCTTTTTTGGCTCCCAGAAAGCCAGAGTTTCTTAGCAGCAATAAAATACTTTCCAGGAATTTGATCGAAATATGTTCGCTTTTGGCAATTTCAGCAATTTGTACAGGCTCATTATTTTCACGTCTGGCCAAATAAGTTAAAGCTTTAATTCCGTATTTTGTTTTCTTTGAAAGCATTTTTAAATTTTAGATTGTAAATTTAGTTCAGAAGCTATCAATGAATTAAACATAAAGCTTCCTGTTATTTCGGAGCAAAAGTAAGCTTTTTGAATGAGATTTCTAATAGGACAAAAGTTAATTCTACCAAATTAGTATAGTTTTATCAATCCTCTTCCTGAACTTCAATTAAATTGAATTTATGACACCTTTTTAATTTTAGTTGCTAACAAAATATACTTTTTGGCTAAAAATATTACAAAAAAATATTACAAATAATAAAAGCATTCTCTTTTTCTAAATATAGTGAATGGCCTTGATTTTCAAAAAAATGATTGGAAATTTTTAAAGCTGAAAACCACTCCGGATTTGGCAGATTTAAATCTTTTTGCCCAAAATACAATTTTATTTTACAACACGGAATCTGGGTTTCAAAACGTAATCTCGTTGATGAAACCGCTATTAAATGAGAAACTTTTAAACCTTTTAGAGCAGCTTTCCATGCAATTGCTCCTCCTATGCTAAAACCTAAAGCAGTAATTTCACCTTTTTCAAGCTTCAATAAATTCTCAACTGCTTTTTCAATTCCTCCATTTAGAAATTGATTGTGGATATCTGATTCGGTAACACATTCTAAACTGATATCTGCCAATTCCCGAACATCATAATATTGGACATCAAATTTAGAGTGTAATATTTCGGTATATAATTGTACCCATTCGGGATTTTTCCCTCCAAATAAATCTGATAAAATGAGTAATTTTGGTTTCATAGTTTAGAGAAATTAATTTCATTACTCTATTTCCGGCATTCCAATTAAATCAAATTCATAATGTAATTTTATACTTTCATCTAATGCCTTTTTTTTCACTACATAAGTATTTGAAAACGAATCATGACAACCTCTTCCAGAATTTCCTAAAAAAGAAAGAATATCTAGAGGAATAAATCTAATTAAAGTTCTTATCAAAATTATTCTAAAACCTGGTTTATTGCCACTCTTATTTATCACTATTGTACCTGTAATAAATTTCCCAAGCGACCTGCCCAAAAAACCTTCTGTTAAAACATAATAACCTAATGTCAGTGTCCAACTAATACCCAACCAGTACCATTCATTTAAATTATAATACCAAACTCCAAAACCAGTTAAATCAAACGAGTCAAAAAAACCTATAAGAAAAGGAAAAAAATAATATTGTAACACTAAGGAAAAAGCGTATGTAAGAGATGAATCTACAAGATTATTTATAAAACGACTGTCATTAGAAGCCAATAATTTGTTATCAAGGATGTAGGTAGAATCACTCATGTTGATTGGCTTGAATAATATATGTTATTTAATAAAATGGATTTAATCAAAACAAAAATATATTTTTAGTTCAAACAAATAGTAAAAGGAAATGACAATTTTTAACAGTATAAGTTTACAGTCAAAAATTGTCATTTTGTATAATCCAAAATTATTTTAAGAAAGTGCCTGTTCCAAATCAGCAATTACATCTTTTACTGTTTCTAAACCCACAGAAACACGCACTAAACCTTCCGTAATTCCAACTGCTAATTTTTCTTCAACAGAAAGTTTACTATGCGTAGTTGATGCCGGATGCGTTACAATCGTTTTTACGTCTCCGATATTGGCTGAAAGTGAACACAATTTAATTTTATCCAAAAATTTACGTCCTGCTTCAATTCCGCCTTTAATTTCAAATGCAATAATGTTGCCGCCTAAAAGCATTTGTTTTTTGGCAATCTCATATTTTGGATGCGATTTTAAGAAAGGATATTTCACACTGTTTACATTTGGATGGCTTTCTAAAAATTCAGCAACTTTCAAAGCATTTTCGCAATGTCTGTCAACACGAACAACCAAAGTCTCTAAACTTTTTGATAAAACCCATGCATTAAATGGTGACATTGCCGGACCTGTATTTCTTGAAAACAAGTATATTTTACGAATTAATTCAGCATCACCAACAGCAACACCTCCCAAAACACGACCCTGACCATCCATTAATTTTGTAGCAGAATGCACTACTATATGTGCTCCGTATTTAATAGGCTGCTGAATATATGGTGTTGCAAAACAATTATCAATGATTAAAATTAAATTGTGTTTTTTGGCTATTTGGCCCAATAACTCTAAATCAATTACATCTACACCAGGATTTGTAGGTGTTTCTGCGTATAAAATTTTAGTATTTGGCTTAATAAAACTTTCGATCGTTTCCGGTTTGTTGATATCAAAATAGGTTGTTTCAATATTCCATTTTGGAAAATAAGTCATAAACAATGCATGTGTAGACCCAAAAACACTTCCTGCAGAAACAATATGATCACCAGATTCCAATAAAGCAGCAAAAGTAGAATAAATTGCAGCCATTCCGGTTGCAAAGGCATATCCGGCCTCAGCACCTTCCATAGCACAGACCTTATCTACAAACTCTGTGGTGTTCGGATTGCTGAAACGAGAGTAAATATTACGTACTTTTTCTTCAGTAAAAGAAGCTCTCATGTCCTCTGCATCTTCAAATACAAAACTTGATGATAAATACAAAGGAGTTGAATGTTCCTGAAATTGTGACTTTTCTAAATGTGTTCTTATGGCTTGTGTTTCAAAACCAAATTCTTGTTCGTTCATTTTGTTTTTTGTTTAAAAAAAGTTATCTCGCAGAGATTCACAAAAGTGAACACAGAGTTTCGCAAAATACCTTTCATTATAATAGCCAATCAAAAATTATCTGATTTTCTAATTGACTAATTTTCTAATTTATTTAATTCTACGCCATTCAAAATTACTTTGTAATGTATTGTTGCTGTTGGCTCCACTGTCTTAGAAACCGAGCAATATTTTTCGAATGATAGTTGTGCTGCTTTTGCTGCTTTGTCTTCTTTAATATTTCCTTCCAAAGAAAAAACTACATAAATATCTTTAAAGGGTTTAGCTTCTCCTACCTGTACACGCTCGCCTTCAACCTCAGCTTTAAAAGAAGTAATTTCCTGGCGTTGCTTTTTCAGGATTGAAATCATGTCAATTCCGCTGCAGCCTGCCACTCCCATTAACACTAATTCCATAGGACTTGGCCCCATATCATCTCCTCCAAATTCTGGTCGTGCATCAACATTTACAATATGTCCACGTTCATTTTTTAATTGAAAATGGAAATTTTCATTTACTCTGTCTAATGTTATTTTCATTTTTTGTTTGTTTTATAAATAAATAGGCTTAATAGGTTCAGCACCAAAATCGTGTCGGTATATTTTAAATTTATACACCTTCTTATTTTCATCATAATTAATGCTATAAATCCTATGAGAATGAGTATCATAACAATAATAAGTAATGTTATAATTTTTTACATTCTCTTTTATTTCATCATAATTTTTTTCAAATCTTACTCTAACAGAGTCCTCATTTTCTACAGGTATATCCGAAACAGCATATTTTATCTTACACATTTCTAACGTTTCATTATTAATCCGTTGCGTATGCAATACAGACCTAAGTAATTCTATTAAAAGATCTGTTTCTAAAGCATCTTTAAATGTATTTTCCTTTCTTAAAATAGAAATCGCAGCATTATATTCCTTCTCAAAAGTTGTATTTACTTTCTCTACATTACTAATCAATTTGTCATTCGCAAATTGCCAATAATCTCTTTGTCTATTGTTAAAAAGTGGAATTGCAACAGATTTTTTATTTTTATTTACAAAAACAATAATTTGATGGCTGTTATTTATCCTTTCGCCTTGAGAATAAAGTTGAATTTGAACTTTTGTTTCTCCATCAATAACTGTTCTTATATGTTTAAAACCTCTTTCCTTCACATTTTTACCCTCAATTAACTGCGGAAATTTTCCCACTAAATCTCTAATCCTTTGGGCGGGATTAGGTTCATTATTTTTCTTACAACCCTGTATAAGAACAATAATAATCAAGAATAGTATTTTGTGAATTTTCATGTTTTATGTATTTTAAATCTGAATTCAAAAATCTAAAATCTGCAATCTAAAATTCTTACCCTTTATCCGATAATCTCAAAATATCTCCAAAAACTCCTCGCGCAGTTACAGCAGAACCCGCTCCGGCTCCCTGAATTACAATTGGTCTGTCTCCATAAGATTCTGTGTATATTTCGAAGAAAGAATCTGAACCTTTTAATCCTCCAAGTGCAGTATCAGAAGGTACTGAAACTAATTTTACTTCCAGATTTCCTTTGTCATTTTGCAAATCACCAGACAATTCACCAATGTATCGTAACACATGATTTGGCTTTTGCTCTGCTTTAATTTTATCGTAAATCGGGTCGAATTCTTTTAGTTTGGTTAAGAAATCTGAAACATTTCCTTCACGTAAATGCTCCGGAATTAAATTCTGAATGGAAATTTCTTCAAATTCATTCTGTAAATCTAATTCTCTTGCCAAAATCAATAATTTTCTTCCTACATCATTTCCGCATAAATCCTCACGCGGGTCTGGTTCAGTATAACCATTATCAATTGCCTCTTGTAAAATTTCACTAAACGGAACATCTTTAGCGGAGAAATTATTGAACAAATAACTCAGGGTGCCAGAGAAAACGCCTTTTATTTTAGTGATATTTTCGCCTGAAAGGTGTAATAATTTTATGGTATCAATTAATGGTAAACCTGCACCAACATTGGTTTCGTACAAATAATTCTTTTGATTTTCTGCCAGAACTTTTCTTAGTTCTTTATAAAAACCATAGCTCAGTGTATTAGCAACTTTATTTGAAGAAATCAAATCGAAACTGCTTTCAGCGAGTTTAATATAGTTTTCAACAAAAGCAGCACTTGCCGTGTTATCAATTGCAATTAAGTTCTCTAGATGGTATTTGTCTGCATAGTCAATAATATCCTGAATCGTATAATCAAGTCCTCTGTTTTGAATTTCATTTTTCCAATCAGATGTGACACCGTTTTTGTTTAAAATCAATTTTTTAGAATTCGCAATTGCGAAAACATTCAACTTGATATCTTTACGTTTTTCGATAGCATCTGCTGATTCTAAAATTTGGTTAATCAGTGTTCCGCCAACCAATCCATGTCCAAAAATCGCAATATTGATTTTCTTGGAAACCCCAAAAATCTCTCCGTGAATTACGTTTAAGGCTTTATTGAGTTCCGATTTTTTAACTACCAAACTCACGTTTTTACCCGTAACGGTGTTGTTAAATAATATCGGAACAATTTTATTTTTGATTAGTGCTGTGTATGGTTTATGGAAAGTACTCAAATCCTGACCAATAATCGAAATTACTGAAACATTATCTGTTACTGTAATTTGGTTTACGTCTTTAGAATAAAAGTCGTTTTCGAATTCTTTCTCCAGTTCAACCATTGCCGTAGTTGCTTTATCTGTAGCAACCACAAGTCCAATTCCTCTTTCTGAAGAACCCTGCGAAATAATACTTACACTGATATTGTGATCTCCCATTACTTTAAAAATTCGGGCATCCACTCCGGCTTTTCCTAGTAATCCACGTCCTTCAAGATTCAAAAGAGAAACATTTTCAAGAACCGAAAGCGTTTTGATTCCTTCCTTAGCGGAATCAGAAGTGATTAAAGTACCTCGATTTTCATGATTGAAAGTATTTAAAATTCGAAGCGGAATATTTTTTTCCAATAAAGGAATAATTGTTTTGGCATGTAGAATTGTAGCCCCGAAATTAGCCAATTCATTCGCTTCATTGAATGATAAAAATTCGATTTTTTTAGCATCTTCTACCAAATCCGGATTTGCAGTATAAATTCCGTCAACATGTGTAAAGTTTTGTAATTCTTCTGCATTCAAATAATTAGCAATTAAAGAAGCGGTATAATTACTGCCGTTTCTGCCTAAAGTTGTGGTATCGTTATTGTTATTTGAACCAATAAAACCAGTTATAACATTAACCGTTGAACCATTGTGTTCTTTAAAATAATTGACAACATTTTTCTTAGAAAGCTGCTCCAAAGGCTGTGCATCGCCAAATTTAGAATCCGTTTTCAGCAATTCTCTTGAATCTGTAAAATTGGCAGGAATTCCTTTTTCAATCAAAATAGCCGTTAATAATTTCGCCGAAAGCAATTCACCTTTAGACAAAATCTGGTCTTTAATTTTATTGCTGTAATCACCAATCAGGCTTACTCCTTCATAAAGTTTATCCAGAATAGTAAACTCTTCAGACAAATCAACCTGAGGATAATCTGAAACCTGATAGGTTTTGAAATTCTCTAATAATCGTTTGTAATCGCCGTTTTTAGCAGCAATTTTTAAAATATATTCTAATTCATCTGTAGCATTTCCTCTTGCAGAAACTACTACAGCAATTTTTTCGCCCTCATTAACTTTCTCAGCAATAATAGAGACTACCTTGTTAAGTCCTTCTCCGTTTGATAATGATTTACCACCAAATTTTAATATTTTCATTGTATCTTTTTATTATTTCTGCTAAAAAATAGCAGCAAGTAAATTATCTAATTGTTTGTACTCGATTAAAAAAGCGTCATGTCCGTGAACCGAATTTATTTCGCTGTAAAAAACATTTTCTTTGAACTTTTTTAATTCATTATAAGTCTCCAGATTTTCTTTTGGTGTAAAAAACAAATCCGAATCGATTGCAATAATGTGAATCGCTGCTCTTGTTTTAGAAAGCAACGTTTCAAAATCTTCACTACTTCTTGTAATATCTATGGTTTTTAGCAATTGGTTCATCAATTTATAGGATGACAGCTGATAACGTTTTTGCAACTTCTCGCCATGATGCGCCAGCCAGCTTTCTATATTAAAAATCAAAAGATCCTGATTAATCGTGCGCTGAAATTTTTCTTTGAATGATTCCGGAGAACGATAGCATAACATGGCGTGAATCCTGGCATCTTCAATTGGTTTTGATGAATTGTTCAGGATTTGTTCCTGCAAAAAACAATTGGCAATCATCCAGTCTGTGGATTTCCAGTCGGTTGCAATCGGAATTAAATGTTTTGTGATGTTTGGTGCTAATGCCAGCATTTCCCAGGCAATTCCTCCGCCTACTGAACCTCCTATAATCGCATACAACTCCTCAATTTGCAAAGTTTCGATTCCCTTCAAAAAAATCCGGGCAACATCTCTTGCCATGAAATCCGGATAATTTTCGACACTAAAAGAATCGCTTCCGTTACCCGGAACATTAAATGCTAAAACGGAATATTTAGTAGTGTCAATTGTTTTTCCTTCACCAATTAAATCATTCCACCAGCCATTTTCACCTGTAACCTGTGCATTTCCTGTTAAAGCATGATTGACCAAAACAATTGGGGCACTGTGTAATGGCAAACCAAAAAGTGCGAAACTTAAGGGTAATGAATTATATAAGGCACCACTTTCGGTAGTGAAATTTTGTAATATGATAGGGTTTGGTATACTTTCCAATTTCAAATCTTTTATTTTTTTGATTTGTATATGGAAATATTAGAAAGAAAGTCTAGAACGAAACTAGAAAAACTCTTTTTGTTATCTTTCCACGTTGAGCGTGGTAGAATGCAGCACCTTCTTCGCTTTACCGAAGGGTTGCTAAGGATTCATCGGGTCTAATCCCTCGTCCTTTCTTTATAACATTTCAATACGTTTCTGAACTTAACGGTGCAAATTAACTACTATTTTCTTAAACAAACAAATTTATCTGAAGAGATTCTTTTGTTTATTAACTATATCACAAACAAAAACTATTATACGCAAAAAATTACCGAACGAAATTGCCCAGTAAATTTAAGCAGGTACTTACCTATTTGAAAAACTTTTTAATTTAGATAAAAAGCGTTTCATTTTCTTTAGAATACATTAAAAACAATAAAGAGTCAGGATTTTTCTTTTCTCTTTTATTATCCGTTTCATTAATTCCGAATCTTGGATGTATCAATTCATTTTTTGGCGGCGGATTATTTCTTTTAGCCCTGGTATTTTTTAATATAGAAAATGTTTTTGTTAAGTAGTTCAAAGTGCTCATGATATTAGTGTTTAGTTTGTTTATTTATATGTAATTATTTCTTTCTTTTTTGTTAAGTTCTTTAAAACAAAAAACCCTTTTGGTTTCAGATGCCAAAAGGGTTTAAGTTGTTTTAACTTACTATACTTTTGGAATCAACAGACGCATACGCGAATAGATACGACATTGAACATCTTGTTCATCTGTAGGGACTTGTTCATCTGTGATTTATTTGTTATTTTAAAAAATTCTATCATTTGTCGTATAAATTAAAAAAGCCTCTCAAAATATTTTGGGAGGCTTTGCTATATTGATATTGTTCTTACAATTTTTAAGCAATAGACACCCCAACGGTTTCTTTCGAAATGGCGCAAAACATTTTATAGGAATTAAACATATCTTCAGTAGTTTTTGGGTTTAACAAATATGCGAAAGTTTTTTTTATTTACCAAATATAAACGCACAAAATCAATAAAAAAACAATATTTTAATTTTAAAAATATCTTACAAAAATTACATCGTTTGAAATACAGATTAAACTTACTTTATTTTGATGATTTTTGTTAGCTCTCCATAATCAGTCTTTCAAAGAACAAATCTTAATGAATTCATTTTGATTTTTTTGACCAAAAATTTGATTCAAAAAAAAAATTACCTCCGGCAATCCGATTACCAGAGGCAATTTTTTCAAACAAAAAACAAAAAAACTTTAATTTTTATCAAAGACTTCGCTGTGCGATTTGGCAACCGTTGCAAAAACTGTTTTCAAATCATCAATTAAATCTTCGATATGTTCAATTCCAACCGAAAGACGAATCAGATCTTTAGAAACCCCTGTTTCCAGTTGCTCCTGATCTGTAAGTTGCTGATGTGTTGTACTGGCAGGATGGATAATTAGTGATTTTGTATCTCCGATATTTGCCAAAAGTGAAAACAGCCTGGTTTCATCAACAACTTGTTTCGCTGCTTCGTAACCTCCCTGTAATCCAAAAGTAATAATCCCGCTTTGACCTTCTGGTAAATATTGCTGGGCTAAATCATAATATTTATTCGATTTTAATCCCGGATAATTTACCCAGACTACCTGGTCTTGTTTCTCAAGCCATTGGGCTAAAGCCAGAGCATTTTCACTGTGTTTTTTAATTCGGATTGGTAACGTTTCCAATCCCTGAATGATTTGAAACGCATTAAACGGACTCAAAGCTGCTCCAAAATCACGTAATCCTTCAATTCTTGCTTTTGCGATAAAAGCTGCATTCCCTAAAGCCTCATGGTAAACCAAACCGTGATAGCCTGCAGAAGGTTCTGTAAATTCAGGGAATTTTCCGTTGGCCCAGTCAAAAGTACCGGCATCGATAATAACACCACCCAATGAAGTTCCGTTTCCTGAAATATACTTAGTCAAGGAATGAATTACAATATTAGCTCCAAATTCAATTGGTTTGAGCAAATACGGCGTTGCCACTGTATTATCTACTATAAAAGGTACTTGTAATGCTTTGGCTTCTGCTCCAATTGCTTTTAAATCCAATACATCTAATTTTGGATTACCAAGTGATTCCACAAAAACAGCCCTTGTATTTTCTTTTGCCGCTTTTGTAAAGTTTTCTGCTTTTGACGGATCTACAAAAGTGGTCGTTATTCCTAATCTTGGCAGAGTCACTTTTAAAAGATTATAAGTTCCCCCATACAAACTGTTTGAAGCCACAATATGGTCACCAGCTTTCAGTAAAGTCAGTAATGTTGTCGAAATTGCCGAAGCCCCTGATGCCGTAACAACTGCAGCTATACCGCCTTCCAGTGACGCAAGTCGCTGTTCCAGAATGTCATTCGTAGGATTGTTTAATCGTGTATAAATAAATCCTGACTCAGCCAGACTAAATAAATTGGCCGCATGATCTGAATTATTAAAAACATAGGATGATGTCTGATAAATTGGTACGGCTCTCGTACCTCCATTTTTAGTTACGTCGTGTCCTGCGTGTAAGGCGTTTGTTGCAAATTTTTGTGTACTCATAATTTCTTAGTTTTTAGATGATTACTATTTTTATTTTTTTATTATTAAATGAAAATATTTTCGTTTTCGGCAGCATACATGTCTGCGAGCAATGAATTTGTTTCATCAGCATATAATTTACCTTTTTGTAAACTTAAATCTGATTTTTGATTTACTCCGAAAACATTTTTCGGGTTAATTGACTTTAAGATTATATAGATGATTTTCATGATTTTTAATTTTAATTAATGAAATAAAAAAAGCCCTTTCGGTTGGCTGCCAAAAGGGCTATAGTCAGAAACTATAACAAAGATTTTATCTTTTACTTTCGGCAACAATAAGTAGGGATACACATCGGCATCTTACAACACATCATAATTTTACTTCTTACTGTATTATTCATTTTTGATTTTTTTAACCCTAATTTAAGTAATTCCGGTTCCTGTAAAAATAGCCGGCAACTTTCACCTTTACAATTTTAAATACTTTAATTGTATTCAAAAAAAAAACCTCCGCAATGCAGAGGTCTTATTGTTATTTTTAGATTTAATACTAAACAATAGCGAACTCAGCGGAAGTTTCCGACATCATACAGCACATATTTTTGGCGATTAAATTCATTTTGTTTCTCTTTTGTTTCGCAAATTTGAGAACTTTTTTTCAATTCACCAAATAAAAAACAAATTAATTTCTATTACCCTATCAATTTAATACACTAATGTTAATTTTCTCTTTAAAAAAATAAAAAAAGTTGAACTTTAATTTGCAAATCAAAATGGTTTCATACCTTTGCACGCGAAAACAGAGGAAAAATTTGAACTGATTGCAACCTCTTCATAATGAAATGGTTCGTTATGAATACTGAAAGATTGATTTCAGTAGTAAAAAATGCTAAAGCAGAAACTCTTCTTTAGCATTTTTCAGCAATTATTTTCCTCGCTTAATTTTAATTTAATACATTATTATGGCTTATTTATTTACGTCAGAATCTGTTAGTGAAGGGCATCCAGACAAAGTTGCAGATCAAATTTCGGATGCATTAATTGATAATTTTCTGGCATTTGACGCTGACTCAAAAGTAGCTTGTGAAACATTGGTTACAACTGGTCAGGTGATTTTAGCAGGTGAAGTAAAATCGAATACTTATCTTGATGTACAACAAATTGCACGTGAGGTAATCCGTAAAATCGGATATACTAAAAGTGAATATATGTTTGAAGCAAACTCTTGTGGAATTTTATCAGCTATTCACGAACAATCTGCTGATATTAATCAGGGAGTAGACAGAGCTAAGCCAGAAGAGCAAGGAGCAGGAGATCAGGGAATGATGTTTGGTTACGCGACTAACGAAACTGAAAACTACATGCCATTGGCTCTTGATTTATCTCATAAATTATTGCAGGAGTTAGCGATTTTAAGACGTGAAAACAACGAAATCACGTATTTACGTCCGGATGCAAAATCTCAGGTTACTTTAGAATACAGTGATGATAACAAACCAACTCGTATTGATGCGATTGTTATCTCGACTCAACATGATGATTTTGATGAAGAAGCTACGATGTTAGCGAAAATCAAAAAAGATATTATCGAAATTTTGATTCCAAGAATTATTGCTAAAAACCCAACGCACGCACATTTATTCAACGATAAAATCAACTACCATATTAACCCAACAGGAAAATTCGTTATTGGAGGACCTCATGGAGATACTGGTTTAACGGGAAGAAAAATTATCGTTGATACTTATGGTGGAAAAGGTGCTCACGGTGGTGGTGCATTCTCCGGAAAAGACCCAAGTAAAGTTGACAGAAGTGCTGCTTATGCTACACGTCATATCGCTAAAAACTTAGTTGCTGCAGGTGTGGCCGACGAAATCTTAGTTCAGGTTTCTTATGCAATTGGAGTTGCTCAGCCAATGGGTATTTTCATTGAAACTTACGGAACTTCAAAAGTAAATTTAACGAATGGTGAAATCGCTAAAAAAGTAGAAGCTATTTTTGATATGCGTCCTTACTTTATTGAGCAACGTTTGAAATTAAGAAACCCTATCTACAGCGAAACTGCCGCTTACGGACACATGGGACGTAAACCGGAAACTGTAACTAAAACTTTCTCTGCTCCGGGCGGAAACGAAAAAACAGTTACCGTAGAATTGTTTACATGGGAAAAACTTGATTTTGTTGATCAGGTAAAAGCTGCATTTGGACTTTAATTGAGAATATTAGACTAACTAAGATTGTTAGATTTTTGACAACTACTTTATTCTTAAACATACAAAAACCCGATTTCTTGATTTGAAATCGGGTTTTTTATTTTTTATCAAATAGACTTTTATCTTTCCAATTTTACATTTTGTAATGTTTTGGGACGATTGGCATCGTTTGATAAAATCCATCCTGTTCTGTACATCCACTCTGTCATTTTACGCAGTTTTACGTAATCAATATTTTCAGATTCGTCCATTGGAGTATGATATTCGCTATGTAAAACACTTGTAAAGAACACAGCCGGAATCCCTTTGCGGGCATAAGGCAAATGATCTGAACGAAAGTAAAAATACTCCGGATGTTCCGGTCGGTCCCAAAGTTTATCCAAATCAAATTTTGGCCCTTCATCATTCGCTTTTTTTGCAATTGCTACCAGATCGGATGAATTTTCATGAGGTGAACTTGACCCTAATAATGCTGCCTGATTTACATTGTTTCTTCCAATCATATCACCATTTAAAACAGCGATAATATCTTTTTCAGGAACAGTTGGATGCGATGCATACCAGCTAGAACCTAACAAACCTCTCTCTTCAGAACCATGAAAAACAAACAAAGTCGTTCTTTTTCCCGGTTGTTTTTTATAAGCCCTTGCAATTGCCAGCATCGCCACACAGGTACTTGCATTATCATCGGCACCATTGTAAATCGAATCCTGTCCGTATTTTTGCCTTACACCGTCATGATCCTGATGTCCGCTAAAAAGCACATACTCATTTTTAAGCTTCGCATCTGTTCCTTCAATTTTTCCAACCACATTTACAGATGGATATTTATACGTTTCAGAAACCACTTCTGTAGATAATAAATCTTTAGTGGTTTTTAAATATTCTAACTGATCCTTATGCAGCCAAAATGCAGGCATTCTTGGAGGCACCGGTATTTTATCCCTGAAACCTTCAATACCGTAAACCCCTCTTGTCATCTGCGGTTCGACTTGTGACCAGCTCTGTTCTCCTAAATCATCAGCTACAAGTATAAGTGCTGCAGCCCCTTTTGAAAGTAATAAATCGTAATATTTTTGCTTCACCAAACCTGGGTAACGTCTGTCAAAAAGAGAAATTTCATCTGAAATACCTTCTTTAGAAGCTAAGATAACAACAGCTTTTCCTTTAATATCAGCTTTTTGTATTTCAGCATTAGTGGCTGCTCCTAAATAAAGCAATGGAGCCTCAACCTTACTATTGGTTGTTTCAGCTACTAAAACCTCACTCCATAATTTATAGGATTTCTGACCAATTTTAAACTTTGTATTTGCTGTAACCTGATGTCTGTACAAATCAAAAAACTGAAAATACGTTCCGTCATCACCTGCGGGAGCCATTCCGGCTTCTTTTGCTTTGTTGGCCAGCCACATCGATACTTTAAGTTCATCTAAAGTTCCTGCTTCACGACCATTAAAATGATCGCCAGCCATTTGGTACATATCAGTTCTGAGATCTTTATCTGTAATTGCAGAAACTAATGGCTTTTTAATTGCCTGTGAAAACATCACACTGCCTGAAGCAATTAAAAGGAAGATTAATTTGTTTTTCATATTCTTTAATTTAATATCCCAAACTTAGTAATTTATAAAGATAAAAAAACGATTTATGGTCAAAATATTGCTAAAAATGTAACAATTAAACTAAGAACAACATTTTTTATTTTATGAGATTAAGGTGATGATAAAAATAAAAAATAAGACATGAAAAAGCCTTTGAAATAATTTTCAAAGGCTTTTATTAGAAAAGAGCTGTGACAGCACTCAGCTGTGACACCTATTTCAGTTTCTACAAATTATACTTCATCGAAAAAATAATATATCGTGGCTGAACCGTATATTGAGAAACTCGTGTAGAAAACTGCGAGAAGTTGTCATCGTTAAGATTTCTGGTATTTAGCAAATTGGTGGCCGCTATTTTATACTCCCATTGACTGTTCTTTTTTTGATAAATTAAACTGGCACTTAAAAAATCATATTCGTTATCAACAGACTTGTTTCCGTTGTAATAATGATAGAACTCATATTCTGAAACGAATGAAAAGCTGTCTAAGAAATAATAATCTAATTTTGCAAACGGTTTATCGGTATAAAAAGTCGAACCGCTGTATTTGTTGATCAGCATATTATAACCAAACTCAATATTGGGCATATTTTTATAATTTGTCGAAGCTTTTACGGTATAACTTTGCGTAAAACTCTCTGTTGTTGCCGGTTCTCCATTTTGTCTATTATTGAATTTTGACCAATTAAGGTTTGCACTTGCCGAAGCTTTGTAATTCTTTAAAAATGAACGGCCATAACTTCCCAATCCGGAAAAAGTTTCATCTGCCAAATTAGAATTATAAGGGTTTGACTCCTGATTGATTCCGATAAATTTTGCTTCGTTTTTAATAGCATCTACTTTTCTGGTATAGGTTGCATTTGCAAAAATGTTCTCAAAATTGAACATATTATATTTAAAATAACGAAGTGAATGCACCTGTGAAGTAGCATTTTCTAATGAGCGATCTCCGCGGAACAAACTGCTGTAATCTGACAAAACATAACCTTCAGCCAATTGATTGATATCTGTAAAATCATTCGTCAGGGAAAAATTATAGGTCAGGGTTTCTGATTTTTTGATTTGATACAGAGCAAAGAAATCCGGCAATACTTTTGTGAAATTCTGCGAATAATCTGTACCTGATTGTGTGTTTGTCATTGTATACGAATGCAGGCTGACACCGGGTGTCAAGGTAAATTTACCAGCCAGAATCTTATAATGGAATCCCAAAAAAGTATCATTAAAATTATAGTTTACATCATTATTATTAGTCGAACCGTTCAGGTCATTTTTATCTCCGTTATCCAGAATCTGAAAAAT
Source organism: Flavobacterium salmonis (assembly GCF_903819435.1). Classification (GTDB taxonomy): domain Bacteria; phylum Bacteroidota; class Bacteroidia; order Flavobacteriales; family Flavobacteriaceae; genus Flavobacterium; species Flavobacterium chungangense. The sequence goes on from NZ_CAIJDP010000057.1 coordinate 62,437, forward strand.
ATGGGAGTTGAAATTTTGGTATGAATATGTATTTCCTAATGTTATATTGATGTTGCTTTTGGGTGTTAACATGTAATAGTAATCCAGTTTGGCATCCACTTTATTAGTTTTTACAAAACGATCCTGATTTAGATCATTTCTTTGCTGATCTGGAGTATAACCTAACAAATTAAAAGGCTGTGTACGTAGATTAGCATTATAAAAAGGATTTTCATCCTGATATAAATGCTGCATTTCAAAAGCAAAAATATTTTTGTCGCTTTGCGTATAATACAAACTCATATTTTGATTTATAGAAGTAGGATTTTGTTTTTTAGCCGTAAAAATAGTTTCTGAACCTGCAATATTATTAACTACCTGTTCACGCAGCAAATCTGTATCTTCATTCTGTTTTGTCAGCTTAGTTAAAATATCATAATCGAATTGAAATTTATCATTAGGTTTATAAGTCGAGCTTAATTTAAAAAGCCCCAGATTATTTTTTTGATGAGTCTCTTCATCCCTTTTCTGCTGATCTCCAGAACCTAAATAGGTAGTTTGGGATTTGGTTTCTAAATCGGTTTTTGAAGTTGAAAGAATTCCGAAACCGCTTATATTCCATGCTTTATTAACCGAATAAGCAAAATTGGTAGCTCCAAATTTCGTTTCAATTTCCTTTGCCCTGTTATTCCTTAAAAGTGATATTCCTACGTCATTCGAAGAAATATTAAAATTGCTTCCGCCCTTTTTCATCATATTTTTAAATCCGCCTGTGAATTTAAAATAATCCTGGGCTGTCATTGGCAATTCTCCAATGTTATTAAAATTTGTAATTAGATTAATACTGTATTTCGGACTGTAATAAAACAATTTTGGATTGATAACGTAACGGCTGTCAAGCTCTGCAACACCAATCCCTGCAGTGACATCACCAAACCAGAAGTTCTTTTTTCCTTCTTTCAGCTTAATGTTCATCGCCACATTATCCTGATCATTTTCAAGACCTTTTAAAGCGCTGACCTCGTTATAATTTCTTAAAACCTGAATTTTATCTATTGCATCGGCAGGAATATTTTTAACACCTAATTTGGTATCCCCGTCAAAAAAGTCTTTACCTTCTACCATTAATTTACTGACCTTTTTTCCTTCTACTTCAATCTCGCCATCGGCATTTACCTCAACTCCCGGCAATTTTTTCAGCACATCTTCCAGTTTTCTTTCTGTTCCGGATTTAAAAGAATCTGCATTATATACAATGGTATCACCCTTTATAGAAACCGGCATTTCACGGACAATCTCAACTCCTTCAAGCTCGATCCCTACATCATCCATTACTATATTCTGAGCTATATTTTCGGTTTTAGTTGTGATTTGAATTTCTTTCGATTTCATTCCGAGGTAACTAATCTTTACGAGATATGCGGTATTGGGTTTCAAAGTCAATTGAAACTTTCCTTTATCGTTCGTGATTCCATAAGAATCCATTGCTTTTGTGGCCGAATTAACCGCCATAATATTGGCCATTTCCAAAGGATTTTTTTGTCCATCCTGAATAAAACCATCAAAACGAACACTTTGGGAAAAGCATATAGAAGTAAATAAAAAAACGAAAAAACAGAGAATTTTATACATTAAAAAAATGATTAGGATAAATAAATTTTAAGATTTAGAAGTTTTATCTTCCCATTGGCGGTGGTCCTCCGGCACGTCCACGATTCATTTCTCTAAACTCTTTCATTTTTTTTACTACTGTTTCATCATATTCTTTCTGAGAAATTTCTTTTCCTTTTGTCGGTTCTTTTATGTCAGCCTTTTCTTTGGCATTCAAAACAATTTTTGAACATAAAATGGTTGTCGTTCCATCATTAACCTCTAAAATCAAACCAGGTAGTCCCCAATAATTTTCAGGCCCCTGATTAATTGGAATTTCTGGCGAATACCAGGCTGTTACAACTATTTCATTTGGAATTTCAAAATTGTCTTCGAAGTTGGTTTTCTTATCTGTAGATTCTTTTTTATCATTCTTATCATTCACCTCTTTATCGTCTTCCTTTTTAGGTTTCAAATTTCTAAAATCGGTTTTACTGGCTTCTTTTACTGCAGTTGCTTTATAACAATTATAACCACCAATTTGTTTGGTCTCCTGTTCTAATTTCCAATTTAACTTTGGCAGCGAATCTTTGACCAAAAATTCTTTTCCCATAAACTCTTTATCAACCGTATAGGTTTTATTTTTTACATCTTTATAAAAAGTACCTCCACCCCCCATCATTGAGCTTATCATCATTCTCATTCCACTGCCTTGTTGTCCCGGAGCCTCTAATTTTTCTTCTTCTTTGTAAATAGACGCCGCTTTATTGAAGTTTAAAATAAATGTCTTTTCCAGCATTTTTTTCATCCTTTCTTCCATGTTTTTTTGCATTTCGGGGGTAATGTCACGATTGCCGCGCATTCCTTCAAATTTTGGTGCCTGGGTTTTTGACTCGTAAACGGCCATTCCCTGAAAATCTTTCTGAGCCTGTACCTGACTAAAAGCAAGTACTAAAAGCAAACAATATGATAATTTTTTCATTGTTCTTTTTTTAAAATTGGGTAAATCCGATAAAACTTACATTCAAATGTATTACTATTTTTAAAATGCGGAAAATTAAATATATCAATACTGATAAGGTATAGACAAAATTGCCTATTAATTAGACTATTAGATTCAGGAAACGTTTAAAATCAAATATTGCCTAAAAATCAATTTTAAACCTCCTAATACTGTAGTTTTTTTGTAATTTGGCTTTCAGAAAACCAATTGAAATGAGAAAAACTGCACGCAAAATTTTATGTATACTTTTTATTGCCTGTAATTTCTCTTTTGTCTTAGCTCAAAATCAGAAGATAGCTTCAAAACCGGATTCACATTTTACTATTGATGCTGACGTTTTTTTAGGCTATGATTCTTTTGGATTTTCGTATCAGATTAAAGACAATGTTTTCAGCAAAATAAAAGGAAAGGAAATCTTTGAGTACAAAAATGTTTCGTTGGAAAAAATTACCAGAGCAGATATTGTGAATCCGCTTAAAATAGTTTTGTATTACGAGGATTTTAACAGTGTCGTTTTGCTGGATAATCAGTTGAATAAAATTACAGAAATCAATTTTTCTCAAAATAATATTCCTATCGTGGTTACGGCAATTGGCATGTCAACCCAAAATCAATTATGGATTTTTAATTCGCTGAATCAACAAATTGGTCTTTTTGATTATTTAAAAAACGAATACAAAACAGTTTCCACTCCTTTAACGGAAAATATCCAATTTTACCAAACCGATTTTAATACTTTTTATTGGATTGATGAAAAAAACAATTGGTTCTCCTGTGATATATTTGGCAAAACAACCTCTTTAGGAAAAGTTTCTGACTTTGATAAAATACTGATTTTAAGCCCTAACCAATATATTTTCACCAAAGCTGGTTTATTGTGTTTTAAAGACATTCATAAGGATGGATCTGAAACCGTTTCTGAAATTGGAATTCCTGAAAAATCATTAAACAAATTCTATTACAAAGACCAAATTTTATCTATTTTTACAGCCAAAGAAATTACCAATTATAAAATCGTAATACCGTAATGCACATAGCAATAGCAGGAAATATAGGCGCAGGAAAAACAACTTTAACTAAATTACTGGCCAAGCATTTTAAATGGGAACCCCATTATGAAGATGTTGTTGATAACCCGTATCTGGATGATTTTTACCATCAGATGGAACGCTGGTCATTTAATTTGCAGATTTATTTCTTAAACAGCAGATTCCGTCAGGTGCAGCAAATTCGTGAAAGCGGAAAAAAAATCATTCAGGACAGAACGATTTACGAAGATGCTTATATTTTTGCTCCCAACTTGTATTCTATGGGATTAATGACAAGCCGTGATTTTGAAAATTATACATCCTTATTTGAATTAATGGAATCGTTGGTTAAAGCTCCTGATTTATTGATTTATTTAAGAAGTTCTATACCAAATTTGGTGGGACAGATTCACAAACGCGGACGCGATTACGAAAACTCTATTTCAATTGATTACTTAAGCCGACTGAACGAAAGATACGAAGCCTGGGTTCAGACGTACACAAAAGGGAAACTATTGATTATTGATGTTGACAATATTAATTTTGTTGACAATCCTGAAGATTTAGGAAACATCATTAACCGAATTGATGCTGAATTGAATGGATTGTTTTAGGAATATATTCTTTAAAAACATAAAATGCCTCTGAAATTTCAGAGGCATTTTTATATTCATTTTATTGCTCTTGCCAATAATCAACATCCGGTGTATTTAATAGCTCTTTGCCTTTCTCCCATTTAGGAAATATAAAGCCTTTGGGAAGAGAATATTTTGAAACTAAAAATTTTCTGCTAATCGTATCAAATTTCGCAGCACGAAAACGCATAATTTCTTCTTGTTTATTTAGCCCGGAAATCCAAATGTGACCAAATAAATAAGGCAAATCTTTCTCTTCTTTTTCTAATCCAATAACAATACGATTGTAATGTTCCACACTCCTTGTTTGAGGATTTATATATGGTTTATTAAAAAGTTCTTCAGAATTATTAGGTAAAACTATGTCTGCTTCAAACCGTTGTTTATTATCCTTTGTACTTCTTTGAACGAATATATGAACTGGAAATTTATTTTTATATTTTTTACTATTATTACGAGCATCAAATGTTTTCTTCCATTCTAATGTCGCAAAACTAGTTTTATCAGAATTGCTGGAAACCAAAGATTCATCTTTTGAATATCAAGTTATTCTACTTGCGCTTTGCAATTGGCAAATAACAAAAGAGCCATTAGTAATGTTATTGTTCTCATAGTACAGGTATATAATGTACAGGTTTCTGCATTGCTTTGCTGTTCGCAACCCCGCATTGAAAACTATTCTTTTAGTTTTTTAGCGTTTTGTCTTCAACTATAATTCTCTCAAGTGCTTTAGGATTGCTATCGCCCAAATCTACATGATAAATTCTGTCGCCTTCAAATTCTATTTGATAGAGTATCTCACCCGTCATAGCATCTAGTTTGATGATTTCCCAAGTAGATTTATTAGTAGTTTTTTGAGTATATAAAATCAATTGCCAATATTTTTTTTCTTTTCCTTCTTGTATTATTTCTGCACCATAATATATATCTTCTCTCACTAAAGGTGATTTTCGTTCAAGAATATATTCAATCACTTTTTCATAACTAAAATCCCAGCCTTGATCGTGGTCCTCTGTTTTTTCTAGTTTTCCCTCTTTGGCAAAAAAGTATTCTTTACCAATTAATATCCTTGTATTGAATGAAGACATAATACATTTTCTTTCAATGAACTTGTTTGTATAATAGCTTTTACCAATTATATAATAGGAATATTTAGCTGTAAATGAAAAGCCGAAACCTCTTAATGCTGTTGAACCTGTTAAAAAAGTCACACCTTCAATTCCGTCTTTCCTATAATCATAAAAATCAAATTCAATCACATTTTTTTTTCATTAATTTCTTTCTTTTTAATTAAGCCCTTTTTATAATCTTCTAGATTTAGTTTTTCAAATTCTGGAGTGATGCTTGGTCGTTCCTTAGTGTTGTTATTTAATGTTGTTGTAACGTTTTTGTTTTCTACTTGTGCTTTGCAATTGGCAAATGACAAAAGAGCTATTATTAATGTTGTTGTTCTCATGGTGCGGGTATATAATGTGCCGGTTCTGCAGTGGCTTTGCTGTTCGCAACCACACATTGAAAACTATGCTTTTAGTTTTTTAGCGTTTTGTCTGCTACTATAATTCTTTCTATGGGGTTGTGATTGTATGTATCTGCATGCCATATCCTATCGCCTTCAAATTCTATTTGATACAGTATCTCACCCGTCATAGCATCTAGTTTGATGATTTCCCAAGTTGATTTATTAGTAGTTTTTTGAGTATCTAAAATTAATTGCCAATATTTTTTTTCTTTTCCTTCTTGTGTTATCTCTGCTCCCCAATATTCATCTTTGCTATACAAAGGTGATTTTCGTTCAAGAATATATTCAATCACTTTTTCATAACTAAATCCCCAGACTTGATCGTGGTCTACTGTTTTTTCTAGTTTGCCTTCTTGATTGAAAAAATATTGTCTACCCATAAATATACTTTGATTAGGACGTGAAGAAATTATACATTTACTATGTATGTAACCATTCTTATAATAGCCTTTTGCAATAGTATAATAAGAGTCCTTTGCAGTAAATGAATATCCAAAACGACCTATTGTTGAGCCATGAAGTGAAGTAGTGCCTATATCATTAATTTTTCTATAAGAATAACTATTGTATTTAAATCCTACATAAGGTGCTGTATTTCCAATTGATTCTTCAATAATTAAACCGTCTTTGTAATCTTCAAGGTTCAGTTTTTCAAATTCTGGAGTAATGATAGGTCGTTCCATTTTATTTTTATTTAGTGTTGTTGTAACAGTTTTGTTTTCTACTTGTGCTTTGCAATTGGCAAATAGCACAAGAGCCATTAGTAAAGTTATTGTTCTCATAGTGTGGGTATATAATGTGCAGGTTCTGCAGTGGCATGACTGTTCGCAAACACGCATTGCCAATGGTACAAAAAGTATTGTGCACCATTTGGCCCATAATCCATCAAATTACGGGTCGTTTTTTCTTTAAAAGAATGCTTGCCGTTTCTTTGTGGATTTGTTTCGCTGTTAAATATTGGATTGATGTGGTTTTTACTCTCCCAGGTATGGGGCAATTTTAGAGAATGATATACCTCGTGAGCAGAACTGGTAAGGTCTGCACCCTTTAGCATCACAATATTTCTTGGTTCATTTCCGCTGGTAAAACCGCCGAGAGAACCCGCTGTAGGCCCTTGAGTATTGTTTGGATTAATATAAAAACCACCTTGTGGCATGTAAAAGACTCTCATGTAATTGTCATATTTATTTCCAACCCCTGCTTTTGCCTTTAGTTTGGTGTACAAATAGTCATCTATATCTTTCCAGCCTCTGGGCACAGTAGCACCGTGCTTGTGGTAGCATTTTAATCTTCCGCCAACTACAAATTTACTATTGAAATCATCACGACCATCCGGAATAGTTAATAATTTTAAAGTCTCCACATCAAAAACGGGATCGATGAGCGATTGGCGCAAATATTTTCTGATGATGTTTTTTTGCCCAGCTTCTGTTACGTTTGGCAGTAAAAAACCTTCTTCGACTGTATTAATAGGGTCATTATCAATATCGGTTATTACATTAACGAGTACTATTTTTTTTATTTTTCGTTTGCTGGCATCGTTGGGCAAAACTTTGAGTATTCCTGCAAGTTTTCTAACTTTGCTGGTATTTGCAGGGTCTGGGTGCGCCATGATGGTGTAGGCTTTAATTTCTTTGTATGCCGTTGCAAAAGTTTTTTTGCATTTTATTTGTATGTCCATCGTGTTAAAAGCACTGGCACCCGTTACTGTTTTGGTTATTTGCAACTGTTTCATTCGGTCTTCTGGTCGCGCAGTTGCATTGGTTGCTGATACATTGGTTGCTGGTGTCGCAAGAAGTGATGGCACAACAGGTGCTGCGCCTGTAAATACTGTAATATCAAAAAAATCATTTTCAAATTCAAGTATCAACTCCTCTGGAGCAACTATAACTTCAATTTGCAATTGCAAAATTGCAACAGCATCTACATTTTCATTTTCATTTTTATAAATCGATAGTTTAGGTTCTAAATAATCAATACTTGCACCTGAGGCATCTAACCTATTCAATGAGGTAAATTTTCGATATTCGCTTATTAGTTTATCATACAAATCTTTAACACCGTTGCGGTTGGCATCTCTTGTATCTCCCACAAATGGGCTGGCAACTGTGTTGTTGTTATACGTTCCCAAAATAGTTTGGTAATCTACATCGCCAGCAAGGCTGGTTTGCCCAAGGTTGGTTCCGTTACCTGTTCTCATCCAATCAAACATAAATTCGCCTTTCCAGGTTGGGGTAGGTCTAAACATCACTGTTGCTTGCGCATCGATTACGCCTGCGGGTGGGACTACAAACCTTGGACTATTAAATTCTACATTTGCCATATCTATTATTTATTGCCTTTTATTTGATTTTTTTTATTTGAAGTCAAATTCAAATTTTCTTCTGTAGCTACTATTTCAATCTTTTCGGCTGTTTCCAGAAAGATTTTACTTTCACTAATGTAGTTCCCTTTAATCCTAACATATAAATTCTTTGCTGTTTTATTGATTGCCATAAAATGATTTTTTAAAGATTAAAACATATTTGATTTTTCTGCACTATTTACTTCAACAGTTTTTTGACTACTTTCCAAAAGCATATTTTCTTTAGTACTAAAGACACTTACTTTCTCTGCATGTTGAGTAGATTCTAATGAACTTCGAATATGTTTCTGTTCAATAACTTCCGTTTTATTATTGGCATTTTCAGTAAAATCTCCAGCAGCAGTTTGAGAAATGTCTTGCCCCGCTGTTTGAAAAATATCTTTATTTGCAGAATTATCAATATTTTCTCCTGCACTTAACGATATATTCTTACCTGCAGTAACAGTAAAATTATCTCCGGCATTTACTGTAAAATTCTTTGGCGCATTTACATCAATATTTCCCTGACCATCCATTTTCCATGTATTGCCGCTTGGATCTTCAATTAAAATACTTCCTTCGGCATCATTCAAAATAATTTTAGTTCCTGAGCGGGTGTGAATCGCCTTGACATTGTTTTTGCCATCAGCATAACCGCTAGACTCACTTCCATTATATTGCGTTCCTAAAACATACGGATTCTGCGCATTGCTTCCTTCAAAACCTACCCAAACCTCTTCGCCGATTTCGGGAATAAAATAAAATCCCTTGCCTGAACCTGAGTGCGGCTGTATCATTCGAATCCACTCGCTTGAATTGTTTCCGCCTGCCCAGTTAAACTGTACTTTTACACGCCCTAATCCTTCTGGATCATTGTTGTCTTTTACCTTGGCAGACTGTGTTTCGGCTTTGGCAAAGGCATGGACATCTGTATAATATGGTGCGGCAACATCTGCAGGAATGGCTTTGAAATTACAGGCATAGTTTCCATGAACTTGCGAAAGGTGTGTCACTTCTGTCACAATCAGTTCGTGCTCTACAGTCTGGTTTATAATGCTAAAAACCTGACCAAGACCCAACGGAAAATATGATATTCCGCTGTAATATAAACTATTGGCATCGCTGCCTGCGGTTTGCAGTTTTACCATTTCTTGGATTTCGTCACTGCTTTGGGCATTGGTCGTGTAAGCTCCATTATTCAAATCGTTTTGGGTAACAGTTCCCTGGTTATGCCCCACAACAGCTGCGAAGCTGTCTTTGCTTCCTGAGGATGTTCTTGCTGAGGAGTTACGAATATTTGTGGCTCCATTATAATCATACCCTCCCAAAGAAATTTTATGAGAAGCCATATTGGTCTGTATTTTAAAACCATGCAGCGAAGATCCGTTGATGAGTTTTATTTTACTGGTTTTGGTTTGTCCGAACTGCATTCGCATTCCGTCAAAATAGAACCATTGGCCGTAACGTTTTGCCAATCGTTTTAAGAAATCAAAATTGGTTTCATTATAATGGGCCATATATTTGAATTCCTGAAGATAGGTGGATTTTATAGCATCTCTTTCGTAGAACTCTCCCGGCCCTTCTGCTAAAATATCCAATACGATATTATCCATACCTCTTTGCTGGTAGACTCTTGATTTTTGCATATCATCCAGCACTATACTATGGCTGATACCTTTAACATGTAATCCTTCGGCACTTCCGTGAAGATCTATGGAGGATAGTTCTGTTATGATTCCTTTACTCATTAACCTGATTCCGGTAAGGCTTTTAAAGGTAAAGATAACCTCATCTCCAAGATACGTTCGTAAAGCCTTGGCCTGATCTGCCGGATTTATGATCGCCTTGCCTGTATATTGCCACACAAAAGAAAAATGATGGTGATCTGCCATCTTTTGTGACAGTTCTAAATTATGATAAACTACGTTTTGGGTAAAACTCCCTATGCTGATATGTACCTGTTCTGAAAAATGTCCCATAAGTTATTTGGTGACATATTAAGTAAGAATTTGTTTCCAAAAATAACCCTTAAAGTTAATTATCCAAATATATTTCCTAATAATTTATACGGTTTTTTTTACATATTAAAACTACAGCTATCAAACCTAATTTTTACTGCAAAAAAAACGCTGTAAAACAAAAATCTTACAGCGTTGACAGTTCTATGAATTCAAACTTTATATTTAGTATGCTCAATAATTTTCTATAATCATTTATATTTCAAAAAAAATTATTTGGCAGCTTCAATTTTTGCTTTTACCTCCGCTTCACTTCCTTCAAAAACTTCAGTAGTTGTTTTGCCATTTTCTGTTTTTGTTAAAGTTCCTTTAGTAACTCCGTTTACGGTAGCCAAATTAACTTCAACACGTTTTTTATCATATTTACTGGTATCAAAACAATCTGTTTTTTGATGAACGTATTTTCCGTTTGCATCAAAATGAGCCAGGCATTTTGCAGTTTCTTCTTCAGAGCAGCCTTTTTCTTTACACATTTTAATACATTCTTCTTTGGTCATGCCAGACAGATCTCCACATTTAGAAACTCCACCTGCATGCATTTCAGTCTTCATGCAACACTTCATTTCTTTAGAAGGCAATCCACAATGCGGAATATTTGTTTGAGAAGAATGACCATCACCCAAGATAGGCGCAACCACCAAACCAATCAAACAAGTTAATTTGATCAGGATATTCATTGAAGGCCCCGAAGTATCTTTAAACGGATCACCAACAGTATCTCCGGTTACTGCTGCTTTATGAGCATCAGAACCTTTATAAGTCATTTCGCCGTTGATCATTACTCCTGCTTCAAAAGATTTTTTCGCATTATCCCAAGCACCTCCTGCGTTGTTCTGAAAAACAGCCCAAAGCACTCCTGAAACGGTAACTCCAGCCATATATCCTCCCAACATTTCTGCAATTAACTGATTATTGTCTATATAAACCAATTTTCCTAAAAGTACAATGGCAATTGGGAAACCAATTGTTAAAATTCCAGGAAGCATCATTTCGCGTAAAGCGGCTTTTGTAGAAATTTCAACACATTTTCCGTATTCCGGTTTTCCGGTTCCTTCCATAATTCCCGGAATTTCCTTAAACTGGCGACGCACTTCGTAAACCATATCCATCGCTGCTTTTCCAACAGAATTCATCGCTAAAGCGGAGAAAACAACCGGAATCATTCCACCGACAAACAACATGGCTAAAACTGGCGCTTTGAAGATGTTGATTCCGTCAATTCCTGTAAACGTTACATAAGCTGCAAATAAGGCCAATGAAGTCAAAGCTGCGGAAGCAATTGCAAATCCTTTTCCTGTTGCAGCAGTTGTGTTTCCTACAGAATCTAAAATATCTGTTCTGGTACGAACTTCTTTTGGCAGTTCACTCATCTCTGCGATTCCTCCCGCATTATCTGAAATTGGTCCGAACGCATCTATTGCCAATTGCATAGCCGTTGTTGCCATCATTGCAGATGCGGCTAAAGCAACTCCATAAAATCCAGCCAAAGCATACGAAATCCAGATTGCTGCAGCAAACAAAATTACGGTTGGAAAAGTAGAAATCATTCCCGTTGCTAAACCAGCAATTACATTAGTTCCGGCTCCGGTAGATGATTTCTGAACAATCGCTAATACTGGTTTTGTCCCTAATCCTGTATAATATTCTGTTACGGATGAAATGGCTCCACCAACCACTAATCCGACCAATGTTGCGTAAAAAACACGCATTGATGAAATGTCTTTAGAGCCTTCTCCAAAAAAACTCATTTGCATTGTTTCGGGCAACATGTATTGTACTAAAAAGTAGCAGGCGATCGCGGTTAAAACAATTGAAATCCAGTTTCCTATATTTAATGCTTTCTGTACTTGTGCTTCTTTTGCATTGTCATCTGATATTTTTACGACTGTAGTTCCAATAATGGAGAATAAGATTCCGAAACCGGCAATTGCCATCGGAAGTAAAATTGGCCCAATTCCACCAAAAGCATCATTGATACTTCCGCCCATATCTTTTATCACATAATTCCCCAAAACCATTGCTGCCAAAACTGTCGCCACGTAAGATCCAAACAAATCAGCTCCCATACCCGCAACGTCTCCTACATTATCTCCCACGTTATCTGCAATTGTGGCCGGATTACGAGGATCATCTTCCGGAATTCCTGCTTCAACTTTACCAACTAAATCAGCCCCAACATCAGCTGCTTTTGTGTAGATTCCGCCTCCAACTCTGGCAAATAATGCAATTGATTCTGCACCAAGTGAAAATCCTGCTAAGGTTTCAAGAACTACGGTCATTGTTTCTGTGTCTTTCCAGACTCCGCCAGAAAACAAATTAAAGAATATGATGAAAAAGGTGGTTAAGCCTAAAACCGCCAAACCTGCAACTCCAAGTCCCATTACGGTTCCGCCTCCAAAAGAAACTTTCAAGGCCTGTGGCAAACTTGTTCTGGCTGCCTGAGTGGTTCTAACGTTTGTTTTGGTTGCGATTTTCATCCCTATGTTACCTGCATAAGCTGAAAATAATGCGCCAAAAATAAATGCAACTACGATTAATAAATGTGTTTTTACACCTGGAATAAAAGTAATTCCTGCCAAAGCTAAGCTTGCAATAATTACGAAGATGGTCAATAGCTTATATTCGGCTTTTAAGAAGGCTAAGGCTCCTTCGTAAATGTAATCTGAAATCTCTTTCATCTTGCCATCGCCGGCATCTTGTTTTAAAACCCAACTCCTTTTTATTCCCATGAAAAGTAATCCTAAAACTGCCATTACTATAGGCAGGTAAATCATAAATGCATTCATATTTTATTGGTTTTGGTTAATAGTCAACAAACTAACAAAACGAATTTAAACAAAAAAGCAATACTCTTAACGGAGTATTGCTTTTTTTACAAAATATGATGCCTGAAATTATTTAATACTAAATAATCCTTCTGGTTTGTTTTCAATTTGATTAAAACGATCTGTACATTCTTTAATAATAGCGAATGCTTCGTTTACGTCTCCCCATCCTTCTACATCTACTTTTTTGTTTTCAAGGTCTTTGTAAACCTGGAAGAAATGCTCGATTTCTTTTAATAAGTGTCCGTTAATGTCAGAAAGGTCGTTTAATGAATTCCAGATTGGATCAGAAACCGGCACACAGATAATTTTTTCATCCGGTCCTTTGTCATCTGCCATGTGGAAAACTCCAATTGGCTTAACTTCTATCACACATCCAGGGAAAGTTGGTTCGTTGATCAAAACCAATACATCAAGAGGGTCACCGTCAAGAGCTAAAGTTTCAGGGATAAATCCGTAATCTGCCGGGTACATCATCGAAGAGAATAACATTCTGTCGAAACGCATTCTTTTGATTTCAAAATCGTACTCATATTTATTTCTGCTTCCTCTTGGTATTTCGATCAATACATCGAAAGTTGTTAGTTTGTCTGCGGTCATTTTCTTTTTTTATTATATCTATAATTTCTTCCCGATGATATTTAAATTTTGGTTGTCAGGAACCCACTTTTATTTCATCGGAATATTTTTTTATTTTTGTGGGTTTCGGTTGCAAAAGTAACCTAAAGAATCCTTTTTTACAATGAAAAAAATACATTAATCTCTATACTTTATTCATTAATTAACATACTTTCCTTTTATATAACAGATAGTTAATATGTAATCTTACGATTTCGCTTATTTAAGTAATAATGCCAAAGCAAATAGGTCGCATAAGACCGATACGGGCTCCATTGTTTCGTATGGATTTCCATTTGCTCTTTGTCATGAATATTCAATAATTCTTTGATCGTATTTATGACTGCAATATCTCCAAGCGGAATTAAATCCGGTTCCTGAAGACAAAACATCAGATAAATATCGATGGTCCAGTTTCCTATGCCTTTTAATCTAATGAGTTCTTCCCGAACTTCTTTTGCCGATTTTGACGCCAGGCTTTCGATATCTAATTCTTTATCTAAAACTGCTTCGGCTAAAATTTTAATGTATTTTGTTTTCTGACGGCTCACACCAAGATTTCTAAATTCTTCATCAGATAAAACCAACATAGTCTGCGGATTACAAGTCGTATATGCTTTAATTTTTAAGAATGTAGCTTTCGCCGAATCTATAGAAACCTGTTGTTCGAGAATTAATAAAACCAAAGTTTCAAAACCCTGAGGCCTTTTGGGAATTGTTGGCAATCCATATTTCTCGATAATATCCTGAAATATTGAATTCTTGGTTAATAAATAATCGATGGCTTCTTGCATAACGTTATTTTTTTAGCCCCGATTACTTCACTTAACTTTAATTTTAATGGGAGTTCAGTGAACTTCGTTTGTAGTGAAAATCCTTTTGTGCCGGGGTTCGGCACAAAAGATTGCAACGAATAGCGGGAATAGCTTCTAAATTAATAAATATTTAAAATAAAACTTAATTTAAAATAAAAAGAGAAATCACACAAGCTCAAATAATGAGTTAATGTGTGATTTCTCCTTCGTCGAAATTGACAAATATTATGTTTCTTATTTATTAGAAATAGAATCCGAAAGATCCTTTTACTGCAAATTTAGCAGCATCCGGCATATTCAAATAATTACCTCTCCATGAAAAATCAATTCTGAAAACTTTAAAGATATTTCCAATTCCGGCATTATATTCCCAATATACTTTTTCCGGGGCATTATAAGGTAATCCTGACGCATTTAAAGCGCGATTTTCATCAGAAATTGTTCCATGAACGGCTCTGATACCTACAAACTCTCTCCAGTTCAGTTTTCTCATAAATGGAATACGGGCAAACAATCTTCCTCCAAAATCATGATTCCATTGCAATGTTGTATACTGATCCGTTACAAATTCATAGAAATTCAGGTTGCTAAATGTATTTTCGATTGTAAAATACGTTTGGTTCCCCGGAATTACACTCATTAATCCTAACGGAATGGCACCAAAAGTCTTTCCCGTTTCAAGGGTAATATTTGTTCTTCCTAATGGTCCTATAATAATGGGCTGCCTATAAAATAATTGTACTTTTTCATAAGCAAAATCACTATTCATAACTCCTTTAAGTCCATAACTGAAATTCACAAAGAAATGACTGAAAGGACTATCAACAAGATCCCGCTCTACCCCATAACCAATGGTTTTACGATTTGGCATAAACTCGAACTGGATATTGGCCTCAGTTTGTGTCACTTTATTTTCAACCACACCAGACGGATCCGAAGCAGACGGCAGAACTTTGTAGTAGTCCAAACTAAATGTCTGAGATGCCGATTCTAACGTTCGGTACGAAAAACCTGCTGAAACAATAAAGTTTTTCTTAGCCTCCATTTCAATAGAAACGTTACTCAAATTAATATTGGTTAGTTTTCCGTTGCTTCCAGTTGTAAACAAAGCCGAAGAAGCAAAACTTCTTCCTAAAACATCATTTGTAGTGGTTAAACTCGCGCCTATTTGTTCGATGTCACGCCTGTTTCCTCCGGAAATAATTACTCGGTTTTTCTTATCAACCATCCATTTTCCCGAAACACCGTATTTGAACTTATTATCATCAAAGCCATAGGCAGTGTAGGCTTGTATACGCCAAGGATCATTTGGGCCAAAATAGGTTCTTCCTCCAACTCTTAATCGTAAACCTTCGACTTCATTATAACCAAAGGTTGAAAAGATAGGTCCGTAATCAAAGTTTTTAAATTCGACATAACCACTTCCTAAAATGGAAACTAAACTATAAAGCTGTTTAAATTTCTTGACTGTCTGTAAAGTATCGAGCATTTTATAAATACCCTGCTCATCTTTGTTTAGCTTTTCAAAACGATTTTCTTCCCAAAATTCATCCGGTCGTTGATAAACAGCGTTGTCTATAAAATTGACTTCTTCTTTATAAAATTTTTCCGGTTTTTGAATGTTGAATTTATGATTGCGATACAAAGTCGTTCGTTTTCCATAAACTCCTTTTGATTTTTCCTTTTTGTTTAAAGCAAAATCAGACATCATATAGTCACGTGTCAAAAGAAAAACCGAGTCGTTTTCAACTTCAAATTCCTGTTCGATATAAATATCTTTTACCCAGTTAATATTAGCACTTTTAGTAACGCCCATATTAATTTTCTTAATGGCAAAAGTTGTGTCGTTTACCCAGAAATCTCCCTTAAAAGTTAATTCGTTTTTACGTCTTGGATAAAAAACAATATTATAACACCATTTTTTGTCTATAAAAGCACTGTCTTTCAGTACGTAATTATAAACATCTATTCCTGTTTTCGAAAGTGGGCTTGTAAAACTCTTATCAAAAAATTTAAGGTGATTATCGTAAATATTATAGTCCGAATAAAGATCTTTTACAAAAGACAAAATCTGCTGATTCCCATTGAATCCGGACATTTTGTTTCCTGTAATGTTTTCCTTTACTTTTTTTAATTTATTATCCCCGTAAACGTCATAAACAGATTCGTTGATAAAAATTGGTAAATAGGTTTTTCCGGTAACATCAGAAGTATCCACATGCTTGAAAACAAACTCCATTCCTTTAAAAAGTTTATTTTTCATAAAAGCACTATCAATAGTGTTCATGTCAAATTCGACTTTTTCGTACTTCTGCATTTGATATTGATTGAATTGGTAGAGACCGTTTTTACGTTTTCTTTCCCATATTTTTCTCAAAATATCCAATGCCGGATTATTCTTTTTTGATGTTTTCCCTGTAAAAATGACAACTTCACTAAGTGCCTCGGGCTCGTTTAAAACAATCTTAAAATCATAGTTTACAGCTTTTTCTAAAGGAATTTCTTTATCTGAAAATCCTGCCGAAGTAACCAGTAAAGCAGTATAAGTATTTGGCGATTCTAAATAAAAACGACCATCTTCATTTGAAACGATACCCGTATTTGAACCCTTGAAAACAACATTTGCAAACGGAATAGGCTGATTGGATTTGTCCATAACAATTCCACTCACTTTAGTTTGCGCTAAAGCATTATTTGCAAAAGCAAATACAAAAAACAGACTAAGGAAAATTATTCTTTTCATATTACGGCAAAAAAAAACTTCATCAATGAACTATGACTGATGAAGTTTTTATGAATTTTGTATGTATTATTATTTGTACATTACTTTTTTCACTGCTTTTACTACATCAGCTGCATTTGGCAGCCAGTCTTTTAGTAAAACAGGAGAGTAAGGTGCTGGTGTATCAGCTGTTGTAATACGCTGAATTGGCGCATCAAGAAAGTCAAAAGCCTGCTCTTGTACAATATAGGTGATTTCAGATGAAATGCTGGCAAATGGCCAGGCTTCTTCTAAGATAACCAAACGATTTGTTTTTTTAACTGATTTTAAGATCGCTTCATTATCCATTGGACGAACGGTTCTTAAATCGATGATCTCACAAGAGATTCCTTCTTTGGCTAATTCATCAGCAGCAATAAAAGCTTCTTTGATAATTTTTCCAAAAGAAACAATCGTAACATCTTTTCCTTCACGTTTAACATCGGCAACTCCTAACGGAATTGTATATTCTCCGTCCGGCACTTCTCCTTTATCACCATACATTTGCTCAGATTCCATGAAGATTACAGGATCATTATCACGGATAGCTGATTTCAAAAGTCCTTTAGCATCGTAAGGTGTCGAAGGAACTACAACTTTAAGTCCCGGAGTGTTAGCAAACCAGTTTTCTAAAGCCTGAGAGTGAGTTGCTCCTAATTGACCTGCAGAAGCAGTTGGTCCACGAAAAACGATAGGCACATTAAATTGTCCACCTGTCATTTGACGCATTTTAGCAGCATTATTTATAATTTGATCAATACCAACTAAACAGAAGTTGAAAGTCATATATTCTACAATTGGTCGGTTACCATTCATTGCAGAACCTACTGCAATTCCTGTAAAACCAAGTTCAGCAATTGGAGTATCAATTACTCTTTTTTCGCCAAATTCAGCAAGCATCCCTTTTGAAGCTTTGTATGCTCCGTTATATTCTGCAACTTCTTCGCCCATTAAATATATGGATTCATCGTGACGCATTTCTTCGCTCATCGCTTCGCAAATGGCCTCTCTAAATTGTATTGTTCTCATAGTTGTATATTATGTTCTTTTTTTCTGATGAGCAAAAATAAATATTTTAAATAACTTAAAAGCATAAATTAAGTCTAAAAAAAAGGAAGATTCTGCATTAATTATAGTTTACTGCTGTTTTCAACCTAAAAAGTACCTTTTCCTTAATTACGAAATCGATTTCTTTATAAAGATTATGCAAATAATTATTTTTTTCAGACAAACTTATTATAATTTGTTGGATTCTTCAATGCTAAAAAGTTTCTTTTAAGTAGTGCAATCAAAAAGAAGCAGGCTATAATTATACAAAGTTTTAAAAAACGGAAATTACTTTTTAAAAATCACAACTATTTGAAAATTTAATATTTGCAATAAAAATCTTTCTAAACGGCGCTTTTAATTCATTCTGAAATAATGTTTTTAATCTAACACTCTTTATATTTTCCGGTCTTAAGCGAAAACGTAATAGTTTTTAAAAATATTATGCGTGCATAGTATAATTATTCCAAATTAAATTCTAAATTTGTAAAAGCATATTATAAATTCAAAATATATACTTATGAAAATACTAGTTTGCATCAGCCATGTGCCTGATACTACTTCAAAAATCAACTTCTCCAATGGTGACTCAGAATTTGATACCAATGGTGTACAATATGTAATTAATCCTAATGACGAGTTTGGTTTAACACGTGCAATTTGGTTTCAGGAACAACAAGGAGCTAACGTAACCGTTGTAAATGTAGGAGGTCCTGATACTGAACCAACTTTACGCAAAGCTTTGGCAATAGGTGCAAACGAAGCGATTCGTATAAATGCAAACCCTACTGACGGATTTTTTGTTGCAAAACAATTGGCTGAAGTAATCAAAAATGGCGGATACGACTTAGTAATTGCCGGTAAAGAATCTTTAGATTATAATGGCGGAATGGTTCCTGGAATGATTGCCGGAATTTTAGGTTCAAACTTCTTAAATTCCTGCACAAGTTTGACTGTTGATGGTAATAACGTAAAAGCAGTTCGTGAAATCGACGGTGGAAAAGAAACTGTAAGCACTACTCTTCCATTAATCATTGGAGGACAAAAAGGTCTTGTTGAAGAAAAAGATCTTCGTATTCCTAACATGAGAGGAATTATGACAGCAAGAACAAAAGCCCTTACGATTCTTGAGCCTGTTGATGCGCCGATAAACACTAAGGCAGTGAAATTTGAAAAACCAGCTCCTAAGTCAGCAGTGAAATTAGTTCCTGCAGATAACTTAGATGAGCTAATCAATTTATTACACAACGAAGCAAAGGTGATTTAAGATATTTTATTGAATGAATTAAGATTAACAATTTTTGATTTCAGATTTAAAATCAAAAATTTAGTTACTCTAAAATCGTTAATCACAAATCTAAAATCGTTAATCACAAATCTAAAATCTAAAATTATTATGTCAATATTAATATATGCAGAATCTGCAGAAGGAAAATTTAAAAAAGTAGCTTTTGAATTGGCTTCTTATGCTAAAAAAGTAGCTGAGTCATTAGGCACTACTGTTACGGCTTTGGCTGTAAACATCAGTGATGTTAGCGAATTAGCTAAATACGGAGTTGATAAAGTTTTAAAAGTAAACAATGAGAAATTAGCTGGCTTTACAGCGAAAGCTTACGCTGATGTAATTAAACAGGCAGCTCAAAAAGAAGCCACTAAATTAGTTTTGCTTTCTTCAACAACAGACAGTATTTATCTTTCATCATTGGTAGCCGTTTCTTTAGAGGCCGGTTTTGCTTCAAATGTGGTTGGATTACCAGTTAGTACAGCTCCTTTTCAGGTAAAAAGAAATGCTTTTTCAAACAAAGCTTTCAACATCACAGAAATTAGCACAGATATTAAGGTTCTTGGACTTGCTAAAAACTCTTACGGAATTTTTGAAAGTACAGAATCTGCAACAGAAGAAGATTTTAATCCTACAATTGGAGATAACGATTTTGGTGTAAAAGTAGAATCTGTCGAAAAAGTAAGCGGTAAAGTTTCAATAGCTGACGCAGATATAGTAGTTTCCGGAGGGCGCGGATTAAAGGGTCCTGAAAACTGGGGATTAATTGAAGATTTAGCTGCAGTTTTAGGAGCCGCAACTGCATGCTCTAAACCAGTTTCTGATTTAGGATGGAGACCTCACAGTGAACACGTTGGACAAACAGGCAAGCCAGTTGCCACAAATTTATATATTGCAGTTGGAATTTCCGGAGCTATCCAGCATATCGCAGGTATCAACTCATCAAAAGTAAAAGTGGTTATAAATAGTGATCCCGAAGCTCCTTTCTTTAAAGTAGCGGATTATGGTATAGTTGGAGACGCATTTGAAATCGTGCCAAATTTAATTGAGAAATTAAAAGCTTTTAAAGCACAGCATTCATAATTTAAAAATCTCTATAAAAATATAGCCACCTAAAAACAAGATAATTGTATCTTTGCTTTAGGTGGCTTTTTTGTTCCATATTTTTTGATTAAAATTGCACCTTTATTTCGAATCAAAAAAAGTATTAAAATGAGGTACTAAGTGCCTTTTTTACAAACATATATGAGTCTAGTAAAACTATCAATAAAAGGAATTTCATACAGTCAAACTCAAAATGGCGCTTATGCCTTAATTTTGAACGAAGTCGATGGCGAAAGAAAATTACCAATTGTTATTGGTGCTTTTGAAGCCCAGTCAATCGCTATTGCATTAGAAAAAGAAATTAAACCTCCTCGCCCATTAACACATGATTTATTCAAAAATTTCGCTGAAAGATTTGATATCGTTGTAAAGCAAGTCATTATTCACAAATTAGTTGACGGTGTCTTTTATTCAAGTTTAATTTGCGAAAGAGATAAAATCGAAGAAATTATTGATGCAAGAACATCTGATGCAATTGCTTTAGCATTGAGGTTTAGCGCTCCAATTTTTACTTATAAAAATATTTTAGATAAAGCAGGAATTTATTTGAAATCGAATACTGCTGACGCTGATCAGGGTTCTCAGGAACTTGATGATGTACTTTCTAATCCCGAAACTTTTGGGCATGAAGAAGAAACCAATCAATCCGGAGATGTTTATGCTAAACACAGTTTACAAGAGCTAAACGAACTTTTAGATCAGGCCGTTTCTCAGGAAGATTATGAAAAAGCAGCAAAAATCAGAGACGAAATTTCAAGAAGATAATTTTAAGGCTATAAGCCATAAGCTTTAGGCAATAAGCTTAAAGCACAAAACATAAAAAAACAAGCTAAAAGCAATTAGGAAAAAGCCTAAAGCTTACGGCTTAAAGCTTAAAGCAATCATGAAACAATACTTAGACCTGGTAAAACACGTTTTAGAAAACGGCAATCAAAAAGGTGACCGAACCGGAACCGGAACTAAAAGCGTCTTTGGCTACCAGATGCGTTTTGATTTAAGCGAAGGCTTTCCAATGGTCACAACCAAAAAATTACACTTAAAGTCAATTATTTATGAATTGCTTTGGTTTTTAAAAGGAGATACTAATATCAAATACCTCCAGGAAAACGGAGTAAAAATATGGGATGCCTGGGCAGACTCAAATGGTGATTTAGGACCGGTTTACGGGCATCAATGGCGCAATTGGAACAGCGAGGAAATCGATCAGATTTCTGAGTTAATTACCGAGTTAAAAACAAATCCAAACAGCCGAAGAATGTTAGTTTCGGCATGGAATCCATCAGTTCTTCCGGATACTAAAAAATCATTTGAGGAAAATGTAGCAAACAATAAAGCTGCCTTACCTCCCTGCCATGCCTTTTTTCAGTTTTATGTAAGCAGTCCGGATCTCGAAAAAGGTGAAACAAAAGGAAAATTATCCTGTCAATTGTACCAACGAAGTGCTGATATCTTTTTAGGCGTTCCTTTTAATATTGCTTCTTATGCTTTATTGACCATGATGATTGCCCAGGTTTGCGATTTAGAATATGGTGAATTTATTCATACTTTTGGTGACGTCCACATTTACAACAATCATTTCGAACAACTGGAATTGCAATTAACACGTGAACCAAAACCATTACCAAAAATGATTTTAAATCCTGAGATTAAAAACATCTTTGATTTTGATTATAATGATTTTACACTTTTAGATTACGAACCACACGCGGGAATAAAAGGAAGTGTTGCTGTATAGTTTTATAAAAAAATCCGCTTAAATTTAAGCGGATTTTTTTATAAAACTAAAACACTATTTTCACTTCCTGCAAAATCATTCCATCTGTATGAATCTGCTTCAGGATCATTCACATACAATCCATCAATTACATACTTAAACTCATAAATAGCATCTTTTACCAAGTCATAAGTAGCTTTAAAAGTTCCGTTTTTTAGTTTACTCAAAGTTCCTTCCTCTATGTTCCAGTTATTAAAATCTCCTACCACAGCTACAGAATCAGCATCTTTGGCATCAATTGAAAATGTAACTTTCACAACTGGTTTAGTTTTTACAAATTGCTTTTTTAAAGACATAACAGTTTCATTTTTAGGTTTATACCTCAAAGTTCGCGAATTCAGTTCAGTAAACAATGCCTATCGATATGATTTATCATTCTGGCAATTAGAAACATTTTTTTTTACAATATCCCTATTTTAAAGCCTTAAAATTTTTGAATTCGGATTTATCGCCAATTTTGAAGCAAATATTATTTATTGAAAATAGTGAGTTCTCAAAATAAATTATAACTTTATATTCTAATTTTTAATAATTTATGGAAAAAGAAGTGCACGAACAATACGAATATGCCCGTAAAAGAATTAGACAAAAAAAAGTATTATATTTTCATTTTGTACTTTTTCTGTTAGGAAGTTTATTCTTATTTGTTGCTGATGTTTTTTTTGGATTACGTATTGGTGAAGAAAAAAATTGGTGTATTTGGATCATTACATTATGGTTTTTTATTTTTATTTTGCACTTCATAAAAATTTACATAACCGATAGATTTATGAATAAAAAATGGGAAAGAGAGCAGATCGAACGCTTAGTTTCACTTCAGCAAAAGAGAATCAATCAATTAGAATCTTCCATAAGTGAAACTCTTGAAAATAATATTTAGTTTTAATATACTATGCTTATAATGATAGCGGCCGTTGCCGAAAACAATGCCTTGGGAAAAAAAAACAAATTAGTCTGGCATCTCCCAAATGATTTTAAAAGATTCAAATCTCTTACGACCAATCACCATATTATAATGGGGAGAAAAACTTTTGAAAGTTTCCCGAAACCGTTACCAAACAGGACGCATATTGTAATATCCCGTCAGGAAAATTACAACCCAGGAGGTTGTATTGTGGTTGACAGTATTGAAAAAGCAATTGCACTATGCCCAGAAAACGAAGACTCATATATTATAGG
Source organism: Flavobacterium salmonis (assembly GCF_903819435.1). Taxonomy (GTDB): domain Bacteria; phylum Bacteroidota; class Bacteroidia; order Flavobacteriales; family Flavobacteriaceae; genus Flavobacterium; species Flavobacterium chungangense. Next base: position 85,958 of record NZ_CAIJDP010000057.1, read on the forward strand.
AGGAGGAGAAATTTATACTTTAGGATTACAGTATGCTGATATAATAGAAATAACACGCGTACATCATACTTTTGACGCTGATGCCTTTTTCCCTAAATTTAATGAAAGGGAATGGCAATTGGTAGAATCCGAAGAAAACTTCAAAGATGACACCCATCTTTATGACTATACGTATGAAACGTATATCAAAAAATAAAAAAACATCCTCAATTTCTTGAGGATGTTTTTATTTAAATCCAATGATTAGAGCAATGACCTACTCCTGAAACAATATTTGATAACATAAAATAAAAATTACAAATATTAAAAATACTCCGGAAAGGAATATGATAACATTTGATATTTTTTGAGAGTACATCTCAAAAAAACCCTTAATACCAAATACCACGAAGGTACTAAAGGCAAAGAAAATTAAAATTTCCAAAAACAAATTTAATCCTAAGAACGTATTTTGCACTTTAAATATAATACTGCTCTCAAAAACAGTACTTTCAAAACAGCTTACAAGAACAAATGAGATGCTAAGCGCAAGGAGCACCCATTTGATTTGGGTCATTGTATCTCTATTTATCATTGAAAAAATATTAACATTTTTACAGATGCTAAATTGACCAATAAATACTTTACCTACAATACCCACTTTTAGTGATTTTATAACCAAGTCTGAAAAAACATTTTCTATCGTAATTGAGAAACACAATTGCAGTTAAATACTTTATGTTATATTTGCGTAAATAAAAAAAATGTCTGAAAAAATAACTCCGTACAAAAACTCAACATTAGGCAAAAAAGAACAAGTTGCACAAATGTTTGACACTATATCAGGAAACTACGATAATTTAAATCGTGTAATTTCGTTTGGAATAGATGTAAAATGGCGTAAAAAAGTTTTGAAAATAGTTTCTGATTCAAAACCAAAAATTATACTTGACATTGCTACTGGAACCGGAGATCTTGCCATTTTGATGGCACAAAGTAATGCCGAAAAAATTATTGGCCTAGATATTTCAGCCGGAATGCTTGAAGTTGGCAGAAAAAAAGTAGAAGAAAAAAAACTTTCAAACAGAATTGAATTAGTCTTAGCTGATTCTGAAAATATGCCTTTTGAGGATAATTACTTTGATGCCATAACTGTTAGTTTTGGTGTTAGAAATTTTGAGAATTTAGAAAAAGGCTTTGCCGAAATTTTAAGAGTTTTAAAACCAAATGGTGTATTTGTAATTTTAGAAACTTCAGTTCCTGTTAAAACACCTTATAAACAAGGATATCGTTTTTACACCAAAAATATACTTCCAATTATCGGAAAATTATTCTCCAAAGATAATTCAGCTTATGGATATTTATCAGAATCCGCAGCTGCTTTTCCTTATGGAGAAGCTTTGAACAATATTTTGAGAAAAATTGGGTTTATAGATGTTGTGGCAATGCCGCAAACTTTTGGTGTAGCAACCCTATATTCTGCTTCTAAAAAATAGTATGAAAAAAACAGTAATCTTAATTTTATTAGTATTATCGACACAGGGATATTCTCAATTTGCTAAAAGTATGTTTAGCAAAGACCCTATTATTAACCTGGAAAACTGGCAAAAACAACGCCTATACTTTGGGTATTATTTAGGTTTTAACAGCTTTGATTTCAAATTTGATTACAAAGAAGTCGTACAGGATATCCAGGTAAAAAAAACAACAGGGTTTAATGTTGGGGTTGTCGCAGATTTAAGATTGCAGGAATACATCAATTTACGTTTTGAACCAGGTTTGTACTATACAAAACGAGATTTACATTTTGCTAATTTCACTTCAGAAAATGATTATTTAAGAGAAGTTAACAGTACTTACATTCATTTTCCTTTGTTATTGAAATTTTCAGCTTTACGCACCGGAAATATACGCCCGTTTTTAACAGGAGGACTTTCTACAACTTTAAATTTATCCAGTAATTCAAAATCCAGAGATGATAATTTCGAAGGTACATTTAGAGCAAAAACCTGGAGTTCTGCTTATGAAATTGGTTTCGGTATAGATATCTTCTCAGAGTATTTTATTTTTTCGCCATCTATCAGGGGTATGTTTGGCATAACGGATGAATTAATCAGGGACAATAAAACACCTGAAAATCCAAATAGTCCCTGGACAGACAACATAGATTCTATGAAATCGAGAGCAATTTTAATAAATTTTACTTTTCATTAAAACAAAAGCTTAACAATTTCGTTTAAACTCACTAAGAACAATAGCGGTGGCGGTGGCTACATTTAAACTTTCAGTTTTTTGTAGTGTCCCAAATCTGGGAATTGTGAGTCGGCTTGTTACCATTTTTTCAATCTCTGCTGAAATACCATTGGCTTCATTACCCATAATAATGATTCCGTTTTGAGGCAATACAGATTGATAAATATTTTCACCATTCATAAAAGTTCCAAAAACAGGCAATTTTGCGTTTGTTATAAAAGATTTCAAATCAACATAATTAACATTTACTCTTGTAATAGACCCCATTGTGGCCTGAACTACTTTAGGATTGTAAATATCAACTGTCTCTTTTGAGCAAATAATTTGTTGAATTCCAAACCAGTCGCAAAGCCTTAAAATGGTTCCTAAATTTCCCGGATCACGTATATCGTCTAAAGCTACAATTAAGCCTGAGTCGATTATAGAATTTTCGGCAGGAATTTTGAATACAGCCAAACATGTATTTGGAGTTGACAAAGCGCTTATTTTTTTAAGTTCTTGTTCAGTAATAGAAACACGTTTTGAAAACGCAACTGTTTCAAAATCATTTTGTGTGGTAAATAAATGCTCTAATTCAAAATTGGATTGCAACAATTCCTGAATTACTTTTATTCCTTCAGCAAAAAATAATTGATTAGCAAAACGTTGCTTTTTTTGATGTAAACCTGATATAAGTTTTATTTGGTTTTTACTAATCATAAAATAATGTACTTTTGAATTAAATATTTAAAAACACTTGAAAAAGATTTTTACAAAAATAACAGCATTTATTCTAATAGCAATATTTATTTGCGCTTGTAATGCTGTGAAAAGAGTCCCAAACGGAAAAAGCTTACTTACAAAAAATGACATTATTGTAAATGGCAAATCTACAAATGATGAAACCGCTTCAAATCAAATGTATCAAAAACCTAATAGTAATTTATTAGGATACAAGCTGCGATTAAATCTATATAATCTGGCGAAATTAAATCCCGATTCTTCCTATCAGGCAAAATTTAAAAACAACCCGGGCAAATACGAACGTCAGTCGAAAATATTATCTGCTAAGCAAGTTGATCGTCTTGGGCAATCTTTTTTGTACAAAGGAATTCATGAGTTCTTAAAGAAAACCGGTGAAGCTCCTGTAATTATTGATACCTCAAAAACTAAAAAAACTTTACTTCGCTTAAAATCTTATTATTTTAACAACGGATATTTTAATGTAGCAACGAATTACAACATAGACAGCGTAGGTTATAAAAAGGCAAAAATTAATTACAATATTACAACCGGACCTGTTTACACTTTAGATTCTATTAGAACCAGTATTAGCACTCCGGCTTTAGATTCATTATATACAAAAAATCCTGAGCCTTCTGTTTTAAAATCAGGAAATCAATTTAAAACAAGTGATTTTGAAGAAGAAAAAAATCGTATTACTACCTATTTTAGAAATCACGGTGCCTACTTTTTTCAACCAACTTATGTTACTTTCGACGTTGACACTATTGGTAAAAAAAACAAAGCAGATATAAATCTAATTATTAAAAACAACAGCATACAAGAAAAGGATTCCAGCAGAACAGAACCTTTTAAATTGTATAAAATAAGTGACGTTAATATTTATACTGATTATTCTCCCGCACGTGCAAAAAGCCAAATTAAGGACAGTACTACCTACAACAACTTTAATTTGTATAGTTATGACAAATTAAAATACAAACCCCGCGCTATTACAGACGCGATTTTTATTACCAAGGGCGGAACTTATGCTGATTTTAGAACTACTCTTTCAACACGTTATTTAAACAATCTGAAAATTTTCAATTATCCATCGATACAATACGAAGTTGACAAACGGGATTCTACATCACAATCATTAATTGCAAAAGTTTATTTAACGCCAAGAAAAAAATACAGTTTTGGAGCTACTTTAGATTTAACCCATTCCAATATCCAGGATTTTGGAATTGGAGCCAGTGTTTCAGAAACAATTCGAAATGTCTTTAACAGAGCTGAAACCTTAGAAATTTCTGCCCGTGCAAATATAGGTTCATCAAAAGACATGGCGAATCCTAATGATAATTTCTTTAATGTTTCTGAATATGGAGTTGACATGAAACTTAATTTCCCGAGAATTCTAATGCCTTTTGGCACTGAAAAGATTATTCCAAAAAGCATGATTCCATCTACATCAATAGCGGCTGGTTTTTCTAAACAAAGGAACATCGGACTGGACAAAGAAAGTTTCACCGGGGGTCTATCCTATCTTTGGTCTCCAAAAAGATATAATTCTGCAAAATTAGATTTACTAAATGCACAATATGTTCGTAACCTAAACCCTGCTAATTATTTTAAGGTTTATACTTCTTCTTATGATGAATTAAACAATATTGCAAACGTATATAATGTTACTGAATCTAATGTTGATAATAACGGAAATTTGAAAATAAATGAGGGAACAACAGGTTTTACAGATGATGTTATAAATAAAAGAACAGCACTAACACCATCAGATCCGGAATACAAAGATGTTGAAAGCATAGAAGAAAGAAGAGTACGTTTAACTGAAAATGATTTTATTTTAGCCACCAGTTATACGTTTACCAAAACAACTAAAAAGGATTTAGCAGATAATACCTTTTATCAATTTAAAACCAAAATAGAATCTGCAGGTACTTTGTTATCGGCTATTTCAAATGTGGCAAGTTTACCAAAAAATTCAAATGGCGATTACGAGATCTTTAATCTGGCATATTCCGAATACTTAAAAACCGAATTTGACTACATCAAGCACTGGGATTTTGGAAAAGAAAAAGTATTGGCTGTGAGAAGCTTTTTTGGAATAGCAATTCCTTTTGGAAACTCAGATTACATTCCTTTTTCGCGAAGTTATTATTCCGGGGGTTCAAATGACAATCGTGCATGGCAACCTTATGCATTAGGCCCCGGAAGTACAAATGCCGTAAATGATTTTAATGAAGCCAATATGAAAATCGCTCTTAGTGGCGAATTTAGGTTCAAAATTTTCGGAGATGTTAAGGGGGCAATTTTTGCAGATGCCGGAAATATCTGGAATGTTCTCGATAATGTAACTGATGAAAAAGCAAAATTCTCCAGCTTAAACGATTTCGATGAAATTGCTTTAGGATCCGGATTTGGTTTACGGTACGATTTAAGCTTTTTTGTTATTCGTTTAGATTTAGGCTTTAAGACTTATAATCCGGCGCATGACAAGGGAGACAGATGGTTTAAAGAATACAATTTTGGGCACTCGGTTTTAAATTTTGGGATAAATTATCCATTCTAATGCTAATTAATTCTTATTTTTGCAACCTAAAAACCTAAAAACAACTAAAAAAAATTACAATGGCACACAATATTAAACCAGGAGTGGCTACAGGAGATCAAGTACAGGAAATCTTTAATTATGCAAAAGAAAAAGGATTTGCACTTCCTGCAGTAAACGTAACAGGCTCAAGTACAATTAACGGAGTTCTTGAAACTGCTGCAAAACTTAACGCACCGGTTATCATTCAGTTTTCAAACGGAGGAGCACAATTTAACGCTGGAAAAGGATTATCTAATGCAGGTGAAAAAGCAGCAATAGCTGGTGGAATCGCAGGAGCAAAACACATTCATACTTTAGCAGAAGCCTACGGTGCAACTGTAATTTTACATACTGACCACTGCGCAAAAAAATTATTGCCTTGGATTGATGGTTTGTTAGATGCATCTGAAAAACATTTTGCAGAAACAGGGAAACCATTATTCAGTTCTCACATGATCGATTTGTCTGAGGAGCCAATCGAAGAAAACATTGAAATCTGTAAAGAATATTTGGCCAGAATGAGCAAAATGGGAATGACATTAGAAATCGAGCTTGGTATTACAGGTGGAGAAGAAGATGGTGTTGACAACTCTGATGTAGACAGCTCAAAATTATATACGCAGCCAGAAGAAGTTGCTTATGCTTACGAAGAATTATCTAAAATAAGTCCTAAATTTACAATTGCCGCTGCTTTTGGAAACGTTCACGGTGTTTACAAACCAGGAAACGTAAAATTAACTCCAAAAATCTTAAAAAATTCTCAGGATTACGTTCAAAACAAATTCAACACTGGACACAACCCGGTAGATTTCGTTTTCCACGGAGGTTCAGGTTCTACACTTGAAGAAATCAGAGAAGGAATTAGCTACGGAGTTATCAAAATGAACATCGATACAGATTTACAATTTGCATACACTGAAGGAATCCGTGATTATATGGTTAAAAATCTTGAGTATTTGAAATCTCAAATTGGTAACCCTGAAGGTGCAGATGTTCCAAACAAAAAATATTATGACCCAAGAAGATGGGTTCGTGAAAGCGAAGTGACATTCAACGCAAGACTTGAGCAAGCTTTTGCAGATTTGAATAACGTAAATACTTTATAGTATTCAGTGTTCAGTTTTTAGTGTTCAGTTTTACTAAACGCTAAAAACTGAACACTAAAAATTGATTACTGAACACTGAACACTAGAACAAATGGCTTGGTTTAAAAGACAGGAAAAAGGGATTACGACTGCTACAGAAGATAAGATGGACGTTCCGAAAGGATTGTGGTACAAATCTCCTACTGGAAAAATTATTGACGCTGATGAATTAGCGAGAAATTTATTCGTAAGTCCTGAAGATGATTTTCACGTTAGAATTGGAAGCGCAATCTATTTTGAAATTTTATTCGACAACAATGAATTTGTTGAGTTGGATAAAAACATGACATCAAAAGATCCTTTGCATTTTGTGGACACAAAAAAATATGCTGAGCGATTGAAAGATGTAATGGAAAAAACACATCTTAAAGACGCTGTACGTACCGGAGTAGGAAAATCGAAAGGAAAAGAACTTGTAATCTGCTGTATGGATTTCGCTTTTATTGGCGGATCTATGGGAGCAGTTGTAGGTGAAAAAATCGCAAGAGGTATTGATCATGCGATCAAAAACAAATTACCTTTTGTAATGATTTCTAAGTCAGGTGGTGCCCGTATGATGGAAGCTGCTTATTCTTTAATGCAATTGGCAAAAACTTCTGTAAAATTAGCACAACTTGCCGAAGCCGGCTTACCATACATTTCTTTATGTACTGACCCAACTACTGGTGGAACTACTGCGTCTTATGCCATGTTAGGAGATATAAACATATCTGAGCCAGGTGCTTTGATTGGTTTTGCCGGTCCGCGTGTGGTTCGTGATACTACCGGAAAAGATTTACCGGAAGGTTTTCAAACTGCTGAGTTTCTTTTAGAGCATGGTTTCCTAGACTTTATTACGCCTAGAAAAGATTTGAAAGACAAAATCAATTTGTATATTGATTTAATTCAGAATAATAGTATTAGATAGTTTTTTAACTTCTAAAAATATCAAAATCTCATCCGCTTACTTGCAGGTGAGATTTTTTTATATCTTTATTTTAAATCTTATTTATATGAAAAGAGTTTTTATTGGTTTTATGATTTGTTTTCTTCTTTTAAATTGTAACAAGAAAGAAAATCAACAAGAAAACATTCCTTATATAATTTCTCAGGAAAACCATGCGATAATTCACGACAAAGACACTATGCCAGCTCCTTTACCTCCTCCAGGTTGGCTTGTATATGGAACTAATACATTTATAATTAACTCTGACTCCACAGCCTATTACTTTCAACGCAAAGGAATAGGAGCAGTCTGTGGAACACCAACAGCTGATACAATCCCATACTTCACAAACTTACAGCCCGAGGATATAATTGAAATTTCGAATAAAAACATTTACGATTTTATTAAATTGAATTACAAAGATGATTTTCGAAATCAAACTTTTATTGCATCTCAATCTGACACCTTAAAGGCGAAAGTTTTTTTCGACTTAAATAGATCTCTAAATTTTTTCAAAAGAGATCGTGATTTTGTTGTTATCCGAAGAACAACACAAGAAGAAGATACTGTCTTAAAATACAAGAAAGTTAATGGTTACTACAATTATAGAAATATTAAATGGGACAAAACAAGAATTAAATTTCCTGATTCAATTTATAAAGCCTCCTATTCGAATTAAAAAAAAATAAAGACTTAGCAACTCAGAATCTCAGCACTTAAAAAACTACATTCCCGTTCTAATCGCTTCAACCGGATCCAAGTTTGCGGCCGAAATTGCAGGCAAAATTCCTGAAATTAATCCGATAAGAGCGGCCAGTGTTGTTCCTAAAATTATATTTCCAAAACTTAGAACAAATTCAAAATCGAGTGCTTTTGTTAGAATAAGTGCAATTCCCCAAACCATCAGTAAACCAATAATCCCGCCAATTACAGAAAGAATTATGGCTTCGAATAAAAACTGAAATAAAATAAATCGGTTTTTAGCTCCCAGGGATTTTTGAATTCCAATTAAATTGGTTCTTTCTTTTACGGAAACGAACATAATATTGGCGATTCCGAAACCTCCAACTAAAAGAGAAAATCCGCTGATAATCCACCCTACCACATTCATCTGACCTAAAATTCCATCAATAAAATCGGTAAAACCAGAAAGTACGTTAATAAAAAAATTATCCATCTCCCCTGCTTTCATTCCGCGAATTGCTCTTAGTTTTTGTGCCACTTCTGCTTTATAGGCATCCATATCAATACCTTTTACAGGTTTTAAAACAATTACGGGCGTCATTGCATCGCTATCCCCGTACATTCTGCGTAAAAAATTAGCCGGAAAATAAACTGAAGTATCGTTACTATCACCAAAAAAGCCTGCTCCTTGTTTTGTCATTACGCCAATAACCGTGAAGCGTTGTCCGTACAAACGAATACTTTTTCCGATAGGATCACTTTCTCCAAAAAGTCCGTTGGCGATATCATATCCTAAAACAATTACCGGAGTTCCTGAATTTGATTCTGATTCGTTATAAAATCTTCCTTTCTCGAAACTTAATCCATCAATATCGACCATTTCAAATGAAGAAGGAATCATATTTACATCAGCAACGGTTTTTGAATCGTATTTTAAACTTTCACGATTCACAAAAAGCTGATAACCTACCTGATCTGTATTATTTAGCGAATTTTTTAAAGCGATGTATTCATCATATTTTACATTCGGAAACTGTTCTCTCTTCCATTGTGGAATTTCAGATGGACCAAAGTTATATTTCATTAAATAAATCGTATTTTTATCTAAACTGCTCAGATCTTTAGAAATTTTCCTGTCTAAAGAATCCACAGCAGCAAGTACAGCAATGATCGAAAAAATACCAATTGTCACGCCCAATAGTGACAATAAAGTTCGCAACTTATTATTTCGTAAAGCATTAATTGCAAAACTCAGACTTTCTTTTAATAACCTAAGATAAAGTAGCATATTTTTGTTTTTTTCGATAAAGTAAAATTCAATAAATTTAAATCAAAAACCTAACAAAAGGTAACTAACTCATCAGTAGTTTTTTTTAATATAATGTTACAAGAATTCCTTTAAATATATTATCAAAAAAAACTACTTTTGCAGTCTGAAAATTATAACTACACAATGAGTACAACTAAAACAATACAATCAGCATTAATTTCTGTTTTTTCGAAAGATGGATTAGAACCAATCGTTAGAAAATTACACGAACAAAACGTTACTCTTTACTCGACTGGCGGAACTGAAGATTTCATTAAAAACCTTGGCATTCCGGTAGTTCCTGTTGAAGATATTACTTCTTTCCCTGAAATTCTTGGCGGAAGAGTAAAAACATTACACCCGAAAATTTTTGGCGGAATTTTAAATCGTCAGGATAACGAAAGTGATGTTCAGCAAATGAAAGAATTTGATCTTCCTCAGATTGATTTGGTAATTGTTGATTTGTATCCATTTGAAAAAACAGTTGCTTCAGGTGCAAGCGAACAAGATATTATTGAAAAAATTGATATTGGCGGAATTTCATTAATCCGTGCGGGTGCAAAAAACTTCAAAGACACTGTAATTGTTGCTTCGGTTAACGAATACAGCCTGCTTTTAGATTTGATTACAGAACAAAATGGAGCCACAACTCTTGAAAACAGAAGATTACTTGCTACAAAAGCATTCCATGTTTCTTCTCACTATGATGGTGCCATTTTTAATTATTTCAAGACTGATGAAACTATTTACAAAGAAAGTATTGCAGACGGTCAGGTTTTGAGGTATGGAGAAAATCCGCATCAAAAAGGGTTTTTCTTTGGAGATTTTGACGCTATGTTCAAAAAAGTTCACGGAAAAGAATTATCATACAACAATTTATTAGATGTTGACGCTGCTGTCAATTTAATTGCTGAATTCAAAACAGACGGACCAACATTCGCTATCTTAAAACATAATAACGCTTGTGGATTAGCTTCAAGAAAAACAATCAGCGAAGCTTATTTAGCCGCTTTGGCTTGCGATCCTACATCTGCTTTTGGAGGTGTTTTGATTGCCAATACTAAAATTGATTTAGCAACAGCGCAGGAAATTAACAAATTATTTTGCGAAGTAGTTATCGCTCCAAGTTATGATGACGAAGCAATTAGTGTTTTACAAGAAAAGAAAAACAGAATCATATTAGTTCAAAATGAAGTTGCATTACCTTCAAGACAAGTAAGAACATGTCTTAACGGAGTGTTAATTCAGGATAGAAATAATATCACTGATACTAAAGAGCATTTAAAAACCGTTACTACTACAGAGCCTACCGCTCAGGAAATAGAAGATTTAATATTTGCTTCAAAAATTTGTAAAAACACAAAATCGAATACGATTGTTTTTGCAAAAAACGGAACATTAATTTCGTCAGGAACTGGTCAGACTTCAAGAGTTGATGCTTTGGTTCAGGCAGTAGATAAAGCAAAAGCTTTTGGATTTGATTTAACTGGAGCTTCTATGGCTAGCGATGCATTTTTCCCTTTTCCGGATTGTGTAGAATTAGCCAAAAAAGCAGGAATAACGGCAGTAATTCAGCCAGGTGGTTCGATAAAAGATGAATTAAGCATAAATTATTGCAACGAAAATAATCTTGCAATGGTATTTACAGGAACACGTCATTTTAAACATTAATTTGTTTAACTTTGTTCGATAAATTAATTATAACATTTTAAACCCCTAACAAACTTATGGGATTTTTTGATTTCATGACCGAGGATATTGCGATAGACCTTGGTACCGCAAACACTTTAATCATACATAATGATAAAGTTGTTATTGATAGCCCATCTATCGTTGCACGCGATAGAGTTTCTGGCAAAATCATTGCTGTTGGAAAAGAAGCCAACATGATGCAAGGTAAAACGCATGAAAACATCAAGACCATAAGGCCTTTGAAGGATGGTGTAATTGCCGATTTTGATGCTTCAGAAAAAATGATCAATATGTTCATTAAAAGCATACCTGCATTAAAGAAAAGAATGTTTACTCCAGCTTTACGAATGGTAGTATGTATTCCTTCTGGTATTACTGAAGTTGAGATGCGTGCTGTAAAAGAATCTTGTGAAAGAGTAAACGGAAAAGAAGTTTATTTGATTCACGAGCCAATGGCAGCAGCAATTGGTATTGGTATCGATATCATGCAACCAAAAGGAAATATGATTGTAGATATAGGTGGTGGTACAACTGAAATTGCCGTTATCGCTTTAGGTGGAATTGTATGTGACAAATCTGTGAAAATTGCGGGTGACGTTTTCACAAATGATATTGTTTATTATATGCGTACACAACACAACCTTTTTGTTGGAGAAAGTACCGCAGAGAAAATAAAAATTCAAATTGGAGCCGCTATCGAAGATTTAGAAAGTCCTCCAGAAGACATGTCAGTTCAGGGTAGAGATTTACTTACCGGTAAACCAAAACAAGTTGATGTTTCTTACCGCGAAATTGCCAAAGCATTAGACAAATCAATTCAGCGTATCGAAGATGCTGTAATGGAAACTTTATCTCAAACACCTCCTGAATTAGCTGCTGATATTTACAACACTGGTATTTATTTAGCTGGTGGAGGATCGATGTTAAGAGGTCTTGACAAACGTATTTCACAAAAAACAGATTTACCTGTTTACATCGCCGAAGATCCATTAAGAGCAGTTGTTCGTGGAACAGGAATGGCACTTAAAAACATTGCAAAATTTAAAAGTATCTTAATCAAGTAAGATAAAAATAACAATCAATATATTTTTATTAGAGTCAAATTGAATCATTTGACTCTAATAAAATTTGAACCCAAAGCATATCCTGAAACAAAATAACCGAACAAGAAATGCAGCAAATTTTTAATTTCATTATAAGAAACAGTAATCGATTGCTGTTTTTGCTGCTTTTAGGTATTTCGTTGGCACTCACAATCCAATCTCACTCTTTTCACAGGAGCAGAATGATCAGTTCTGCTAACTTTATTAGCGGCGGCGTTTATGAAAAAATAAACAATGTAAATGAGTATTTGAATTTGAGAACTGAAAATGACGAACTGGTACTTGAAAACGCAAGATTAAAAAGTCTTTTATTTAATAAAGAAGACACCACCAAAGCGCCAATGATTGATAGCATTAAAGGTGTCAAACCAGCTGATATCATTGTTTCGAAAGTAATTCATAATTCATATAGTACACATGAAAACTATATTACTTTGAATTCCGGATCAAACGAAGGAGTCAAACAAGATATGGGGGTAATAAATAGTTTAGGCATTATTGGTATTGTAGACAATACTTCACCAAATTACTCAACCGTGATTAGCATTCTGAATATGAAATCGCAGATTAATGCAAAACTAAAAAAATCAAATCATTTTGGTTCTCTAACCTGGGATGGAAAAAGCACAGGTACTGTACAATTAACCGATGTTCCCAGACTGGCTTCTGTTAGAAAGGGAGATACTATTGTTACAGGTGGACAATCTGTAATTTTCCCTGAAAACATTAATATTGGTGTAGTTGATAAATATTATACCAACACAAAAACGACATTCTACACCATTGATGTCAAATTATTTAACGACATGACTAATTTAGGACATGTTTATATCATTAAAAGTAAGGGAAGGGAAGAACTAATTAATTTAGAAAACAAAAACAAGGAAAAAGATGAATAGCACATTGTTAGTCAATATTTTTCGATTTATTATGTTGCTGGCAATTCAGATTGTTATTTTTAATAATATGAATTTCCTAGGATACATAAGTCCTTTTCCGTATATTCTATATATCATTTTATATCCAGTAAACAGTAATAGAACCGGTTTAATAATTTCCAGTTTTTTATTAGGCCTTACTATGGACATGTTCTGTAATTCAGGTGGAATTCACGCTGCTTCATGCGTAATTTTATCGTATTACAGACCTTATATTTTTAAGTTTTCCTTCGGATTAAGTTATGAATATCAAACTATAAAACTAAATGAGTCATTAACACCTGAACGATTTTCATTCATTTTGGTTTCTGTTTTACTACACCATATAGTATTATTTATTCTTCTGGCCTTTGAATTTAAATTCATCTTGGATATTTTACTCAGGACCCTATTCAGTTCTGTTTTCACGATACTCATTTCTATCATAATTATATATCTTATTAAGCCAAATAAACGATGAGAAAAGTCCTGCTGCCCACTTTAATTATTATTGCAGCATCTTTGCTAGTGATCAGGATATTTTATTTGCAGGTTATTGATGATTCTTTCAAATTGAAATCAGAAAATAATGCTATTAAAATAAAATATGATTACCCTGAACGTGGCTATATTTACGACAGATACGGAAAACTGCTTGTTGCAAATCAATCTTCTTATGATATCATGGTAATTCCGAGGGATATTAAAGACGATCTTAATATTGCTGAATTCTGTGAGTTATTACACATTACAAAAGAAGACTACGAAAAAAGAGTAGCAAAAGCAAAGGTTTATAGTCCCAGATTACCTTCTGTATTTTTACCCCAATTAAACAAAACAGAATTTGCCGCTTTTCAGGAGAAAATAAGAAAATATGAAGGTTTCTATTTTCAAAAACGATCCCTACGTGATTACGAAGTAGATTATGGCGCTAATGTTTTTGGAGGTGTCACTCAGGTAAACGAAAGCCAGATTGCAAAAAACCCTTATTATAACAGTGGTGATTTAATTGGTAAACAAGGCGTTGAAGAAAGCTACGAAGAAGTACTGAGAGGGATAAAAGGCGTAAAATATATCCAAAAAGACAAGTATAATCGAGAAATTGGTTCCTATAAGGATGGGAAGTACGATACTATTGCGGTGCAAGGAGAAGATATTAATTTAACTATTGATGCTGAACTTCAAAAATACGGCGAAGAATTAATGATCAATAAACGAGGTGGTATTGTTGCTCTTGAACCTAAAACAGGTGAAATTCTAGCACTTGTTACCGCTCCTTCATATGATCCAGGTATTTTAGTTGGAAGGCAGCGTTCTAAAAACTATACGCTGTTATATCATGACTCTATAGCAAAACCTTTATATGACAGAGGACTGTTAGCAGAGTATCCGCCAGGCTCACCTTTTAAAATCTTAACCGGTTTAGTTGCATTACAAGAAGGCGTAATCAATGAGCAGACTACTTTTATGTGTCATCACGGTTTTAGCTACGGAAGAGGACGTTTTATGAAATGCCATGGTTTTGGACCGCATCAATTACATAATGGTATCTATAATTCATGTAATACCTATTTTGCCCAATCTTACATGCTTACCATCAACAAATACAATAATCCGGCAAAGGCAGTGGATGTTTGGAGCGATCACGTTAAAAGTTTTGGACTTGGTCAGTTTATGGGCTATGATTTGCCAACCGGTAAAAGAGGAAATATTCCTACTTCAAAAACGTATAAAAAAATATATCCTAATGGAGGCTGGCGAAGCACTACGATTGTATCAAATGCAATTGGTCAGGGGGAAGTTTTGATGACTCCAATTCAATTAGCAAATATGATGGCAACTGTTGCCAATCAGGGATATTATTATACGCCTCATATTATCAAAAAAATAGAAGGCAAAAAGATTGATGCAAAGTTTACTACTAAACACGTAACAACCATCGATAAAAAATATTTCCCCCCTGTTATTAGTGGGCTATTCGATGTTTATAATCTAGGTACTGCACATGGTTTAAATGTGCCCGGAATTGATATTTGTGGAAAAACGGGAACAGCTGAAAATTATGCCAAAATAAACGGTAAAAGAGAAAAACTTAAAGATCACTCTATTTTTGTGGCTTTTGCACCTAAAGATAACCCGAAAATCGCCATTGCCATTATGATTGAAAATGGAGGATTTGGAGCAACAGTAGCAGGTCCAATTGCGAGTTTAATGATTGAAAAATATTTAAAAAGAAAAATTTCAAGAACCGATTTAGAAGTTAGGGTTTTAAACAAAAGTTTACAAAGTGAATATGCAAAATTAGGCGGACTTTCAGAAGTTATTAAGAAAGATCTAAGAACAAAGGACTCTATTGCAAATGCCATTAAGCTAAATATACAAAGAAAAGATTCTATCGCAAAAAGCAAAAAAATAATTTCAAAAACTAAAGTAGATTCTATCAAACGAAATTAATAAGGACTTCCATTTCAAATGAAAAATCAAAGCGTAAAAAATAATATTGATTGGATAAGTGTTATTATCTACAGTGTTCTGGTTATTCTGGGCTGGCTAAATATATATTCATCTTCCCTTTCTTCTACAGAAGGAACTTATGAAAAGCAGTTAATATTTATCGCCTGTACGATACCATTAATTTTCATTGTTTTGTTTGTTGATGGAAAATTCTATGAAAAATATGCCAGTATTATTTTTGGGGTTTCACTACTATCATTGGCCGGATTATTTCTATTTGGAAAAACAATTGCCGGACAAAGATGCTGGTATGCCATAGGAAGTTTTACACTTCAGCCTTCAGAATTTGCAAAAGCAGCTACATCATTGGCATTGGCTAAATATCTAAGCGACACACAGATTAATTTAAAAGAAACTAATCGCCAAATTCAGGCACTTGCCATAATATTCCTGCCTGTAATTTTGATTTTACCGCAACCAGATCCCGGGAGCGCTTTAATTTATAGTATTTTTATTATTGTTTTATATCGGGAAGGTCTTCCATCCTGGTATGTCTGGACAGGTTTTATCACTATCCTTTTATTTGTATTAACACTCATTTTAGAACCTTACGTTGTTATTTTACTTGCATTGGCGGTACTTATTATTATATATTTTAAAGGACGGACAGTTGATCGAAACATTATATTAAGCAGCATACTTCTGGCTATTATTTCGGCTTTTGTTTTTTCTGTAAATTATGTTTTTGAACATGTGTTTAAACAACATCACAGAGACCGTTTCAACATATTATTAGGAAAAACGGTTGATATGAAAGGTATTGGATACAATACTAATCAATCTGAAATTGCTATTGGATCTGGTGGGTGGCTTGGAAAAGGGTTTTTAGAAGGAACCCAAACAAAAGGTGGTTTTGTCCCTGAACAGCACACAGATTATATATTTACAACTGTGGGTGAAGAATGGGGTTTTGCCGGCTCCTTTATTGTTATTGCCTTATTTGCCGGATTACTTTTAAGAATTATTTATTTAGCCGAAAGGCAAAAAACAAAATTTAGCCGGGTATACGGATATTGTGTTGCAGGAATTTTATTCATTCACTTTTTTGTAAACATTGCCATGGTAGTCGGTATTTTTCCAACAATTGGAGTTCCTTTGCCTTTCTTTTCTTATGGTGGATCCGGACTATGGGGATTTACGATTTTGCTTTTTATATTCTTAAAAATGGATGCCAATAAAGTCAATGAATGGTAACCAAAAAAATAAAAAAATCCGAAGTATAAAGCTTCGGATTTTTTTATTACATATAACTTAAAATTTCTTTTTTATAAGCATCATACTCTCCCTGCAGAATCAAGCCATTATCCAATAACTTTTTATAATTCTGTAATTTATCAAAAAGTTCTTCTTTTGACAAATCACTTAGTTTGCGTTCCCCAGTTGAAGCAGGAATTGGCTGGATTGTCTCAAAAGTTTCATACGGAGTTGTTGCCGGAATAATTTCTGCAAAATTTGACACTTCTTCCGTTTCAACCTCTTCAATATCATCTTCAACAATGCTTTCGCTTTCTACTTCTGGCTTTGCATTTTCAAAAACCGGCGCTTCAATAGTTACCGGATTTTTTAGCAAATCTAATTGTTCTTTTGCGTAAGTATATATTTTTCTAGCCTGAATTTTTGGGATATAATCTATCGAAATTGAGAAATCAGTATTTGTGTTAAATGAGAATTCTGAGCCCAGAATATTTTCTTTTACAAAAGCACCCGCTATATTGTCCCAGGTATAATCTGTAAAATCCATCGAAAGCCCTAAGTTTTTAGGCTCACAAATAATAATTCTTTTATTCGTTAATACAATACTGTCAGGAAAAACAGTAATTGCTGGTTTTTTTTGAACCGCGATATACCCTACTTCTTCTCCCTTCATTAATAAATCACTGAGTTTTGAAGTAATTTTTTCAATTGCTTTCGGATCTTGTTCTTCGTTCAGAAATTTTTTAAATTGTTCTTTCATATTCTATAAACTACTAAGTTGCAAATTAATTGAGTGTTATGTTTTTGACATTCCTTACAAATGTAATGCCTAATTTTCTAATTGCTCCGCCCGTTCGGTAAAATTTTACCCCGGGTCGATAATTTCATTCTGAATTTTCTTTGTCAAACTTTTGAAAACCAATTCGTACGAATGATCAATAAGTTCTTTAACAAAAGATGTCGGTAAATTTCCGTTTAATGCAATCGTATTCCAATGCACTTTGCTCATGTGAAATCCCGGTTTAATTTCGTCATATTCTGCTCTGAGTTCCTGCGCACGTTCCGGATCGCATTTCAAATTAGCTGAAGCTTCATTCTTTTCCCATTGGGATAAAGAAGATAAGGCAAACATTTTTCCGCCAACCTTAAACACCAGAGTATCTTCATCAAAAGGAAAATGTTCTGTTACGCCTTTTTTAGAAAGGCAATATTCGTAATATGTTTCTAAATTCATGATTGCTTATTTACCAATTTCACCTAAATGAGTGTATTTAAAACCTTTTTCATATTTGAGACCATAACCAAAAATCCGATCCATTGCAGAATGTGAAAGTAAAATAATTCCGGCTAATTGCAAGTCTTCAATTTTAAAATACGACCCTAAAATATAAAATAAAACTGCAATTCCTTTATGATGAAATACATTATAAAAAAATGCTCCGCTTTTGTCTCCAAATATATAACCCAGCATCGATACATCAGGACCTAAAATTAAAACTAATAACCACCACCATTCAAAACTTAAAAGACTGAACAAATAGATTCCGAGAATAAATAAAGCAGTTTCCTCTAACTTGATAATTATATTCATCATAATATTTTTTCCATCATTTTTTCAGGATGGTTGAGTTTTGTAAATCCGAATTTTTCATATAAAAAGTGTGCATCTGTTGTTGCGAGACGCCAGATTTTGATATCTTTCAGTAACGGTTCCTTCATCATATTTTCAATTAAAATTGACGAATATCCTTTTCCACGATGCTCTTCTGTAATAAAAACATCCATTACATATCCAAAAACAACATAATCTGTAATTACTCTTGCAAAACCAATTTGTTTGTCATCCAAATAAATTCCAAAACAAACCGAAGCATCAATCGTAGTTTGTACTTCATCTATTGTTCTTCCGGCAGCCCAGTAAATATCTTTTAGAAAATTTTGAATGAACAAAATATCAAGTTTGCTTTTATCTGTAGAGATGGTAATCTGATTCATAATTTTTGAACATTCTATTCTTTTAAACAATTTTTTTAAGCTGTTTCGTATTCATTACATTTTCATTTCTTTATCGTTTTTAATTGGCTGAAAAAAAACGAAGAGCACTACTAAAGTTACAGTTGAAAGTTTGAAATAGCATACAAAACAGGCTTGCTGGGACTTGCATCATTTTCAAAAGAAGCAATTTGCAGATTGAGCAAATAATCCCCATCCTGAATTTCGTTTGGTACAAAAATCATTTCTGTAATTGTCGCATCTAAAAGCGCATCGCTGTTTAAATTATGTGTATTCTTAACATTCCAAAAAGCTTTGTGTGCCAATAATTTCCCTTCATCATGCTCACGATCAACACTTGGCAAGTCAATTAACAAATGCTGAATTTCGCTTTCGCGGATAAAAATCGCGGCTTCTTCAGACAAATAGGGAGGATTTGTATTTGAATACTTTCTTGATTTTTTATCTTTTAGATTGGGAAGCGTTCTGATGATAATCGCTTCTGTTTTTGAAAAACCCGAAACATTCATAACTTTTGAAATCTGCTCTTTCGTAATCACAAAATCTTCTCCCGTTTTTTCAGGCTCAACAGTAATTAATCTCGCAAAAAAGAAAAACTTTCTTAAAGACTGATTTATACTGTAAAAATCTTTGGTAATATGTCCCAGACATTCTGTATGTGTCCCGTGCCCATGCGGATTAAAAAAGATATTATTGAAGTTGGTAGATGATTTCCCTTCAGAAACTTTCCCTATCCAGTCACCAAAAACTACTGGTTCAATAGCTGGTTTTTCGATGTACCACGCAATTGGATTTTCCTCAGTATTTGTTAACGGAATAGAAATATCAATAGGCTTTGATAAGTCGATTTCAAAATTGCTGATTTTTGCTATCATATTGTTTAACCGCAAGGTTTATTATTCTTCCAAATTTAAGTAAAAGAGATCACTTGCTATTCCATCGGTTAAGAATTTTCCTTTAGCTGTAGGTTTCAAAATATTATTTTCAATCGAAACCAAGTCATCATTTAAAAATTTCTTGCTTTGTTTTTGCAAATAATTCAAATAATCCAAGCCAAATTCATTCTCTATTCGATCTAATGAAACACCCCAAATAGTTCGTAAACCTGTCATAATATATTCATTATAACGATCTGAAACGGTTAGAATTTCAGTTTCTATAGGCAAAACATTTTCCTGAATAGATTTTAAGTACAATGAATTATTTGCGACATTCCAGCCTCTTTTTTCTCCATCATAGCTATGCGCCGAAGGGCCTATTCCTATGTATTTTTTTCCTAACCAGTAAGCCGAATTGTTTTTGGAGAAATAATTTTCTTTTCCAAAATTCGATAATTCGTAATGGATGAAACCGTTTTTCTGAAGCATTTCAACCAAAATCATAAAATGATTTGAAGCTGCTTCATCTTGCGGTTCGGCAATTTTTCCGGTTTGAATTAATTTGCTCAAGGCAGTTTTCGGTTCAACTGTCAGCGCGTAACTCGAAATATGCGGAATGCCAAAATCCAAAGCAGTCTGAATATTCTGTTTCCACATTTCGTCGCTCATTCCAGGGATTCCGTAAATCAAATCGAGCGAAATGTTCTCGAAGTATTTTGTCGCTTCTTCCAGACATTTTTTGGCTTCCGCCGAATTATGAGCACGATTCATCATCTTCAAATCGTCTTCATAGAAAGACTGAATTCCAATACTGAGACGATTTACAGGACTTTTAGACAATTCTAAAATTCGTTCTGAAGACAAATCATCAGGATTTGCCTCAAGTGTAATTTCAGGTTTTTTGGTGACTTTGTAATTCCTGTAAACTTCTGAAATCAAAAAGTTGATTTCTTCATTATTTAAAACTGAAGGCGTTCCTCCTCCAAAATATATGGTCTCTACAATCTCATGCTCAAACTCCTTTTTACGCATGGCAATTTCTTTAGCTAATGCTAAAACCATATCGTCTTTCTTTTTCATTGAAGTTGAAAAATGAAAATCACAATAGTGGCAAGCTTGTTTACAAAATGGTATATGAATGTAGATTCCAGACATAAAATTATTATTTAATAAACTGAATATTCTTAATAAAGTATAAAATATTTATTAGTTTTGGCCAAATCTATAAATTATATCATGAAAAAAATTACTCAGTTGCTTCTTATTTTACCATTTTTATTATTTTCTTGTTCTTCAGATGATAGTTCAGAAAATAATGAGCCAAATCCTGGTACATCACCTGAATTTGCTATGACTGCTACAATTAACGGAAAGTCATTTAAAGCAAATAATCCTTTCGGGACAAACTTGTATTCTTCAACTAATATCTGGTCTTATTATCCTAAAGCAGACTTTGTGATGCTTCAAGGAAGACAAGGAGGTATTTTGGGTAATCCAGAAATCAATATTTGGTTAAAAAGAACAGATATTAAGGTTGGAACTTACAAATTTACTACAGATCAAGACAATCCAATTACTCATGCAATCGACTTAACAGACAGCGAAACAAATGAATTGGAGTATACAAAAGAAGGTTCGATTACTATAACCGAAATTAACTCACAAAAGAAAGTTGTAAAAGGGAAATTTAATTTCACAACTTCTTCAACTTACACAGATCAAAAAGACACAAATTATACTGTTACAGATGGTACATTTAATTATCAGTACGAGGATATAAAATAATATTTGCAAATTTTACACATTAGCCAGATTGATTAAAATTAATCTGGCTACTTTCTAATTTTATCCTCATTCTGTTTCACAAAAGCATCCCAGCCCGAATAACTTTTTCCGGCGACAACTTTTCCTGAATTGAAATGATGGCAGACCGCAGCTGCCAAACCATCAGTTGAGTCGAGATTTTTGGGTAATTCTTTTAAGCCTAAAAGTTGCTGAAGCATTTTGGCAACCTGCTCTTTACTGGCATTTCCGTTTCCGGTAATCGCCATTTTTATTTTTTTAGGTTCGTATTCCGTAATTGGAATGTCTCTTGAAAGCCCAGCTGCCATTGCAACACCTTGTGCACGGCCTAATTTCAGCATAGACTGAACGTTTTTTCCAAAGAAAGGCGCTTCTATCGCAATTTCATCGGGATGATGCGTTTCAATTAATTCGATAGTTCTTTCAAAGATGATTTTTAATTTTTGGTAATGATTGTCGTATTTAGAAAGCTGCAATTCGTTCAACTGCAAAAATTCCATTTTTTTATTGGTTACTTTAATCAGTCCAAAACCCATAATCGTGGTTCCGGGATCAATACCTAATATGATGCGTTCTTTTGTCAAGTGTTTTTTGTTTGGGTTACACAAAGTTCCGCTAAGTTAACACAGAGATTAACAAAGTTTTTTTAGTTTTCTCTGTGTGTCTTTGTGATTGCTTTGTGAATCTTTGTGGGATAGCATTATTACAATACTTTGTATTACTTTTGCGGCATGATTTCAATTCCTCACAAAGCTAAGCAATTCCTTGTTCTTGTGGCCAAACTTTTGATTGTTGGCGGTGCATTTTATTTTATTTACGATCAGCTGGCGAACAATGATAAACTGGACTGGCAGAAGTTCATTACCTTGTTTCGAAAAAATCAGTCGGTTTTGGGAGTTGGATTTATCTTGCTTTTAAGTGTTTTAAACCGCTATTTTGAAATTTTAAAATGGCAGAATTTAGTCAATGTTATTTACCCAATATCTTTAGGAGAAGCCACAAAACAGGTTCTTGCGGCTTTAACCGCCGGAATTTTCACCCCAAACGGAGTTGGCGAATACGCAGGAAAAGCGTTGTATTACCCAAAATCTGAAGCTAAAAAAGTGGTTTTTCTGAACTTAATATGCAACGGAATACAAATGATTCTCACTATTATTTTTGGCATTTTTGGTCTGTTGTATTTCAATGCGCTGTACAATGTCATTACCACGAAAACAGTATTGATTTTATTTGGCGGATTTTTACTGATCCTGATTCTATTGTTTTCAATAAAAAAGATAAAAGTAAAGGGATATTCAATTGAAAAACTAATTCATAAGATCAATGAGATTCCAAAACATATTCATCAGAAAAATATCTTTTTAGGTATTTGCCGTTATCTGGTTTTCTCACACCAATATTACTTTTTGTTTCTCGCTTTTGAAGTTCATTTACCCTATTTGACCTTACTGGCGGCCATCACTTCTGTCTATTTTTTGGCCTCTTCATTACCTACTTTTCAGTTTTTAGATTTTGCGGTAAAAGGCAGCGTTGCAATCTATTTCTTCGGAATTTTAGGTGTAAACGAATGGATTGTGGTTTTCATTAGTACACTCATGTGGCTTTTAAACGTCGTTTTACCTGTACTTATAGGCAGTTATTATGTATTGAATTTTAAAACCAAAACAGCAGCATGATCCCGATATTGTTCGTCATATTAAAAATTTATGTGATAACAATCGGCTTGCTGATTTATGGTTTTTTTAAAGTCAAAAAATATCAAAAATCAAATTTAGAACCCAAAACAAGTTTTACGATTATAGTCCCGTTTCGCAATGAAGCAGAAAATTTGCCTATACTTCTGGAGAGCTTTTCGAATCTTAATTATCCTAAGGATTTATTCAAAGTGATTTTGGTTGATGATGGTTCTGACGAAAAATTTCACATTCCACATTTTACATTTCACATTTCACAAACAGACAATATTCGTATTTCAAATTCACCCAAAAAAGATGCCATCACTACCGCAATGCAGCATGTAAAAACCGATTGGGTAATTACTACCGATGCCGATTGTATTGCCTCTGAAAATTGGCTTCTGACATTCGACAACTACATTCAGAAAAATGAAATCTCGATGCTTGCAGGAGCTATAACGTATGAATGTAAAAACTCTTTTTTAGATCATTTTCAACAATTAGATTTAACCAGTCTGCAAGGAGCTACAATTGGGAGCTTTGGACTTAACCGGGCTTTTATGTGCAATGGTGCCAATTTTGCTTACACGAAATCATTGTTTGAAAAGCTAAACGGGTTTGACGGAAACGATAAAATTGCCAGTGGAGATGATGTTTTTTTATTGCAAAAAGCGATTGAGAGATTTCCAAAAGAAGTTCATTATTTAAAAGCTAAAGAAGCCATTGTTCTCACTAAACCAACTGAAACCTTGAAAAGCTTATTTTATCAACGAGTACGCTGGGCGGCAAAAACAAGCTCATATCAAAGCCTCTTTGGAAAGTTATTGGGACTGGTTGTCTTTCTTGGTAATTTGAGTTTTGTACTCGGATTTTTCTTTGTTTGTTTTGGGATTTGGCCCTATCCGGTTTTTGTTTTGTTTGCTTTTTTAAAATTTGTGACAGACTTTGTCTTGCTTTATGTTACCAATCTTTTTTTGACTAAAGGAAAAATAAAAAGTTTGCTTTTGAGCAGTTTACTTTATCCTTTTTTTAGTACAACAGTAGCTTTGTACAGTTTGTTTGGTTCTTATGAATGGAAAGACCGCCGTTTTAAAATATAATTTTATTAGAATCCCGATGCCCTAGCCCAGATGGAAGCGACATCCTTTTTGTTTTTTCTTTAAAAACAAAAAGATACAGCGGACAGCAGGAATAGCTTCTTATTTTATTTACTATCTTTTTCCTTGAGAATTACAGGTAAAATAAATTGTGATTTTACCGGAATTCCGCGTTTAATAGCAGGATTTACTTTTGGAAAATCGATCAATCGGGCACGAAGAATACTGTCTATTTTTATCGTATCATAAGTGGCTGAATCTTTAGGGAATTGCGGTTCAAATTTCAGGGTAGCATTAGGAAAAACAGTTACTTTGACTTCTATGGTATCTAATTCGGGATACAAAATTGAGAGTGTGTCGATGTCTAATTTTTCCTGAATAAGCTGTGACATGATTTCGAAAAAACATTGTTGACGCTGTTTTTTATCGTTAATCTTCTCACAATCTGCAACTGATGGATATTCGTCAACTTCTTGCCAGTTGATTGATTTTAATTCTTTTTGAAGTAATTCTTTTTCAGACGGAACCTGCTTGTCAAAATATTGACAAGAACTGAAAAATATAAAAAATAATAAAAGAAAATACGGCTTCAAGATTTTGATGTTGAATTGAACTATAAGGTATAAAAATACAATTATTTTTTTTGAGAACCTTCGTATTCCAGATATTCTTCATAGTTTTTATGATGCGTATTCTTTATTTGTATTCCACTATCTTTTCGTTCACGAGACAATAGACATAAGGTTAAATAATTTTAAACTCTATTTTTATTAATATTATAAAAGCATATCAAATTCTTCATCAAAAAATTTTGAACTTTTTTCTTATTACATTTATATAGTGTACTTTTCTTTTAGCGGATTAATTAAAGATTGCTTTCTCCTTATAAATAGATTGGAATATTATCTGAAAATAAAAAAATTTAATTACAAAAACATTATGGATTTACTATTGGTATTACTTGGTTTTATATGTATGCTTATCGGAATTATGGGTAGCTTTTTACCTGTATTACCGGGCTTACTGAGTTGCTGGGTTGGATTATTATTGCTCTATTTAACAAAAGCAGTCGAAAACAACTATTGGGTTTTAGGAATCACTTTTATAATCATGGTTATCATCACAATTTTGGACTATATAATTCCTGCAAAAGGAACAAAACATTTTGGAGGCAGTTCTTTCGGTGTTTGGGGAACTAATATAGGCTTAATAGTCGGCATTCTTGCACCCATACCTTTTGGAGTAATTATAGGGCCTTTTGCAGGTGCATTTATAGGAGAAATGCTGTATGATTCGAAAAATCATAAAAGGGCATTTAAGGCCGCAACAGGTTCATTGATTGGGTTTTTAGCATCCAGTTTTATAAATTTTTTATTATGTGTAATTTATATGGGGCTTTTTCTTAATGTAATCTGGCAGAACAGAAGTTTACTTTTTTAAACGTATAATTTAAATTTAAGTTTTTTCTTATATTTTAAAACTTTACATCTAAAAAATAAAAATATTTTTAAATATTTATTACTTTATTTTAATAAGTAGCCTTTATATTTATTGATATTATCAATAATTGTTAATTAAACTACAAAAAAGGCAAAGCAAAATATTTAACTTATTTTTTGGATATGTTAATTTATTTTATATTTTTATCATTATAAACGACAAAATACCACATTTAATCGGTTATTGACAGCATTTATTAATTAATCCAGTATACAATTATGACCCCAAATCTACAAATTGAACTACGCCGCTTTATCTCGTCCAATGTTATCTCAAAACTGAACAAATTTTACTTCGAAAATGATGCTTTATTAATTAAGGCTATCGACGTTTCGTTAGGAACTGTGTTAATGGGATGCTACAACAATTTTAATGAGAAAACATTAGAAGAAATGACTGAACTTGTTCAGGACTCAGCATTTTACAAAGAAGTCGATTTTGCTTCTTCCCGAATTTTATCTGTAGACGAAAATTACAAATTAGAAGGAAATCAACTCTTAGAACAGATTTTCACCAGTAAAAAAGCCAGAATTACCGAAATGATTTCGAATGAAGTTGGCATAAAAAGTGAAACAGCACGTGAAGTGCTGAATTTTTCTACTTTACTCGTTATTTCTTATTTGAAGTTTAATGCGGAAGTAACCACAAGTTTAAAATTACTTTTAGATGAACAAAAAAGAGATATACTGAACAGTATACCTCCTGGAATAAAAATTATTTTAGGATTTTCTTGTTATGAAACTGTAGAAGAAAAAAATAATTCGCGTTTTGCAAGATCAATTTTTAATCTATTTGGAAACATTTAATTTTATAAACTAAAATTAAATTTTCTCAATTGGTCTTTTCTTCAAAAGCTTCAATAAAACAGGGAATGTAGAAATAATTACAATGATTATGATGATATATTCAATATGATGTTTCAGGTCAATTCCTTGTTTTAAAAACACTCCATATAGGTAATGGCCTGCGAATATCAATATAAAAGACCATAAAAAGGAACTCAAAATATTATAGAACATAAATTTCTTCTTATCCATAGAAACTATACCTGCCACAATTGGAGCAAATGTTCTGAAAATTGGTAAAAACCTTGCATAAATTATAGCCTTACCTCCATACTTTTCGAAGAAATCTTTCGATTGTAAGAGGTATTTCTTTTTGAACCAGAAACTGTCTTCTTTCTTAAACAAATAATAACCGCTTTTGGCACCAAACCAATAACCGGTCATATTTCCTAAAACTCCCATGATTGCTACCAAAAACGATAGTAAAAAGACGTTTAGGAAATCATTCGGAATAAAAATCATATTTTCAATCAGTTCCCCACTGTAAATTCCTGCTAAAAACAACAAACTGTCTCCTGGTAGAAAAAAACCCGCAAACAATCCTGTTTCTGCAAAAACAATAAACAATACAATATACAAACCTATTTGAATTCCGCCTATGCTTAAATTAATATAAAACTCAGGATTTATTAATTGAGACCAGTCAAAATTATTCATATACTATGGGGGGTTTATTATTGAAATTATAAAGCTGTGAAATTAACAATAATTTAGTTTAACCACAATAAATTACGGTATTTTAAACATAAATTAACTATTAAAAAGCCC
The DNA here is from genome assembly GCF_903819435.1 of Flavobacterium salmonis. Lineage (GTDB taxonomy): Bacteria > Bacteroidota > Bacteroidia > Flavobacteriales > Flavobacteriaceae > Flavobacterium > Flavobacterium chungangense. The sequence goes on from NZ_CAIJDP010000057.1 coordinate 113,566, forward strand.
AGGCTTTAAACCCGGGCCGTGAATAATTATTCTCTCTCATATTTACAACAAGTGTGTAAATTGTCATAATCTTTTTGAGTTGCTTTTACCTCTTTTGTATCGTGGCCTACCTTTGCAACTGCATTGTTTAAATCTGCTGTTGATGATTTCTCTTCATTTAAAATCACCGTCAGTTGATGTGAACTGATATCCCAATTGGCAGTTTTTACCCCCGGCACACTAAATGCTGCTTTTTCAATTCGTTTTTTACATTGTTCGCAATTACCATTTACCTCTGTAGTGTATTTTAAGTTTTTATTTTTTTTAGTTTGAGCCTGAGCTGAAAATCCTAAAAAAGTCACTAATGCTATTAAAATTATTCTGTTCATTTTATTAAATATTAATGTTATTGATTTTTGAAATTGATATTGTAATTATTTTATTTTAAAACGCAATCCTGCATAATACATCTGCCCAAAAATTGGAGCATATGCTACAGAAGCATCAAAGTTAGAGCCAAAAGGATCATCAGCACCCAAAATTGCTTTTTTCTGTTTGTAATTTCCAATGTTTTCCCCTCCAATATAGACTTCAAAAACTGATGAAAAAACTCGGGTTATCTGTGCATTCATAACAGCATACGAAGGTGAAAAATCTGAAAATTGATCGGACACAGGATTTGATGCAGTATATGGCAATTGTTGTTTTCCGGACCAATTAAAGGTATAATCAAATTTCCATTGTCTATCATCATTTAAATTAGTTTCGTATTCCAGGTTTCCTGAAAAACGATGTTTTGCCTGAAGTGGTCTCTGAAAAGTCCCTCTTAAATAATCTGTTTGGATATCATAATATTTGTATGCTGTTCTTAGATTCAAATTATGAATCAACTCATAGTTAAACTCTACTTGCAAACTATTTGCGAATGAATTTCCTTTTAAGTTATAGAACAAAACTTCCTGCGGACTTTGCATCAAATCGACAACGGCCTGATTTTGAAAATCAGTTCTGTAGATATCAAAACCTGCCTCAGCATTTTTATTAAAAAGTTTAAATTTCTGAGAAAAACTCAAACCATAGTTCCAGGCAATTTCAGGATTCAAACCATAAACTTTTCCGTTATTATCTAAAATTGAAAAAGTTCTTGAGCTTGCAAAAAGCTGTTGATTTTCAGCAAAAATATTTGCCGAACGTTTTCCTCTTCCAGCAGAAAGACGAAGAACCCCATCTTTCCAGGGATTGTAGCGAACATGAAGACGAGGTGTAGCAAAAAAACCCAACCGGTTATGATTATCTACTCTTGCTCCCAAAATCAGACTGAAATTATCCGCATTATCATAGGTGTATTCAAAAAATGCTCCAACAGAATTATCAATTCTACTATAATCGTTTATGTTAACAAATTCCTGATATTGATCATAAGTAAAATTCAACCCCGTTGTAAATTTATGCATTGTATTATTGATAATCGAATTGAAAATTAAATTCGAATAAAAACTATTCTGCTTAATATCATACTGATTTAAACCGAAATACGAATCTTGTTTATGACTATTAAAAGCATTTTGAAAACCAATACTTTGATATGGCATATCTTTAAAAACGTATCCAATTTTAGTAGAAACATCAAATCGTTCTGTATTGATTTCTGATCCCCAATGATTTGTTGTTCCACGATCTCTGTCTTTATCAAAATCCACTTCCCCTGTTTGTTTTTTATCATTCATATATCTGAAATTGATAAAACTTACCAAACCGCTTTCGGGATCATAATATTGATATCGGTTTAAAATATTGATTTGTTTTCCTAACGGATTATCCAGAAACCCGTCATCGTTCATATCATTTTTTGCCACGCGTGCATTTCCGTGCAAAAACAAACTTGTTGCCCACTTATCTGATAATTTTTTATTGAAGTGGGTATTCAATTCAAAACGGGCATCAGTAGATCCGTAAGCATTAAGAAAAAAGGGAATATCGTTTAGAGGCTTTAAAAGCTCTGTATTTATTTGTCCCGAAATACTTTCATACCCATTTATTACACTTCCTGCACCTTTTGTAATCTGAACACTTTCTATCCAGGTTCCGGGTGTAAATGACAATCCGTAGGCTTGAGAAGCACCGCGAACAGAGGGAATATTTTCTTCGGTAATCATCAAATACGGGCTTGTCAATCCCAGCATTTTTATTTGCTTTGTTCCCGTTAAAGCATCCGAAAAATTAACATCGATTGACGGATTGGTTTCAAAACTTTCTGCAAGATTACAACAAGCAGCTTTCAGTAGTTCCTTACTTGTAATAACAGTTGTATTAGCAGTAAGGGTATAGGATTTCTTAATTCCTTTTTGCTTTTTAGTTATTTTTACTTCCTCTAAATCTTCTTGCGAAAACACAGAAACAGAAAGCAAAATCATCATAAAAAGCATGATATTTTTTTGCATAAAAAAGATTTTAATGTTATTTAGAAATTCTGATTTAACCATTCTTAACAAAGAAGAAATATTAAAACAGACAGTTACAAGCCACAATAAAAGGGCTTGATTCTAAACATTAAAATCAGGAATAAAAAATGTATTGATTGTATAATTTGAATAAGGGGGGCGCATTTGCATCTGCATAATACGAAATAACCTGATTGTTTTTGAAATTTGGTACAGACAAAAAAGCAATTGGTGTATATTCCTTAATTAACGCTGGAAAAGAAAGTTGAAAAAAGAACACCTTAACAGTAGCATTATCTGATTTCTTTTCAAATTTAACCACTTTGTCTTTACAACAAGAAGACTTTTTCTCTTTATCTCCGCAGCACTTTTTAACAGGAGATACTGTAGTACTTAATGAAACAGAAGCAATCTTTCCTCCGCAATAATGCACATCAAGAGCAAATCCAATGTTGGAAACCAACAATAGGAAAGCTAAAAATAGTCCTGTGCATTTCTTTAAATTCATACTGCAAAAGTATTTAAAAGCCTTTAAAAACAATCTAATAAAATGTTATTTTTTGATATTTTGTTTCTGATAGTAAAAAGCAGGAATGAATAGCAGTACAAATATGGGTTGAATAATAAACCTTCTCACATAAAAAAGTAACCAATTTGCCTTTGGAAAATAAGTTATAATTATAAAAAACATCCCAAACAATACCAATAAAAAAAATCCATACATAAAAGTGCTGAATTTTAAACCCTCAAGATCCCTAAATAAAACATAAATAAGCATTAATGATAAAAGGGTATTAAAAAAATAACGAAAGAAAAGTCCATAAAAAAGTTTAAAAACATCTACTTCAGGAAATGGTGCATTTTTAAAATTGGATTCAAAATAATTCAAAAAGGGATCATAAAATAATTGACTTTCAAAAGCCCTTATTCCTATAAAACACAATACAATCAATGTTGCAATTAGAATTTTAGCTTTATGTTCATATATTTTATTTAGCATACTTTGAAAATTTATTAATCCAAAATATCCATAATAAAAAAACCAACCCATAAATAATTAAAGGAAAAAGGACTCCGTGCAAAATATGCACATTTTCCGGAAAACGATATATCAAAACGGTTAAAATAGCGATTCGAATCACATTCAAAATATAAATACAAAGGCTTCCTGCCAAGATGAATAATATAGTTGCTTTAAATTTTCCTGAAAAAGCAACTACAAAAGAGACAAACAGAATAAGCACGCTTACCGCATTACAGCCTTCCACAATTCGAACTGTACGTTTTTTATTATACCAAACTTCCAGAAAAGGAGATAATTGGTTTTTTTGAATTTTGATATCACAATTAAATAAATTCATTATTTGTTCAACATTTCGGCCAACAATATTTGTAACTCCATCCACATCATTCGCTTCAAAACTGTTTAAATAAAGCTTGTACCCTAAAGTGAGTATAATATAAGCTAAAAAAAAAGTACCTATAAAAAGAAGGAAGGGTTTAAATTGTATTAAATATTTTTTCAAAAGATTTTTTTTTCAAATTTATATATTTTTTGAGTTCAGCTTTAAATACTTTTGTATAAATATTTAAATTATGACATTTCAGGAATTACAACCCAAAGTAAGCGCTATTGTAGCTGATTCAAATAAGGACAGAGATGATAAATTATTAGCAATCTGTCAATTACTAAACACAAATATAGAATATTATAACTGGGTTGGCTTTTATTTTGCCAATCATGAAAACAAAACCTTGCATTTAGGACCCTACGTTGGTGCCGAAACAGATCATACCGTAATTCCTTTTGGAAAAGGGATTTGCGGACAAGTTGCCGAAAGCAACGCTAATTTTGTAGTGCCCGATGTAAAAGCACAGGATAATTATATTGCCTGTAGTTTTACTGTAAAATCTGAAATAGTGGTACCATTATTTGTAAACAGCATAAATATCGGTCAGATTGACATTGACAGTCACGTGATTGATCCTTTTACAGAAGCTGACGAGAGGTTCCTTGAATTCGTAAATCAAGAAGTTGCTAAATTATTCTAGAAGCCCTATTTTTATATAAAAAATAGACCTGAATGCAAAAAAACATCTTCATAGTATTTCTTCTTTTAGTTTCAGCAAACCTATTTGCACAAATTAACATGGTCTCGAAAAAATTTTTTCTTGATTCGTTAAATTGTGAAGCAAAACCAGATAACTATAGTTACACTCGGGTAATTACCAATTATTCTCAAAAAAGTGTCAGATACGTTGTTACTGATTTTTATAAAAACGGAAGAAAAAAAATGACAGGCGCAACCTTAGACAGAGATTTTTTGAAAAAAGATGGGGAATTTATCTATTATTACAAAAACGGCGCAAAGGAATCGGTTGTAAATTATTCTGAAGATCATAAGTCCGGTAAAGAAATTAACTGGTACGAAAACCAAAGTAAAAAGTCTGAAAAACAGAACCTATGGGATCCTAAAAAGAAAACATCACAAACCTTAATTCTTAATTATTGGGATGAAAACAATAACCAAACCGTAATTGACGGAAATGGTGAATATGAAGAAACAGATAAATTTGTAACACAAAAAGGAACTCTTAAAGACGGACTAAAACAAGGTGTGTGGACTGGAAACGATGCTTTCCGTAAAATTTCATTTACCGATAATTATGATCAGGGAATTTTAATTTCAGGATTTAGCATAGACGAAAACAATATTAAACTTTCTTATTCTTCCTTAAATAAAAAAGCTACAGTGAAAAATATTCAGAAATAGTTTATTTCATTATTAACAGCTATAAAATGAATACATTTTACACAAAACAAACAAATGCTTTTAGAATTGTAAATCAATAAGTTGTTAAATTGTATTAAAAATCATACATTCGTTTTCTAACTAACCACATTTATGAAACCGATTTTGTATTCAGTACTATTTTTTTTAATTCCAAAATTAGTTATTTCACAAGTAACTTCTAATATCAAAACCATCTATCTCGATTCATTATGGCAAAAAACTTCTCAGGAAAACCATAAATATTACCGGGTTATAAAAGGATATTATTCTAAAAACCCAGACATTTATCAAGTCAGCGATTATTATAAATCCGGAGTATTAGAAAAAGAAGGATTATCCAAAACAAAAGAAGGCGACTCAAAAACAGGAGAATTCATTTTTTATTATGAAAACGGTATTAAAAAATCCGTTTCAAATTACGTAAGCAATCTTTTAAGCGGCAAAGAAACCAAATGGTATGAAAACGGAATTTTAAAAGAAGAAGGCGAATATATAGTAGATGAGAAAAAAAAGACATCCTTATATAAAGTCAATCAATTTTGGAGCAGTAACAGCAAACAGAAAGTCATAGATGGTAATGGTGAGTATGAAGAAACCGGCGAAATGTTCTTTGCTTCGGGACAAGTAAGAAATGGGTTTAAAGATGGTCTTTGGGAAGGTTACGACAGAAAAACAGGATATACTTTTAGTGAAAACTATAAAAACCAGAAACTAGTTTCGGGCGTTAGTATTGACAGTGAAAAAGTAGCTCACAATTATACTGTAATAAAGAAAAAACCAGAACCTAAAAATGGATTAGAGAAATTTTATGCATATGTTGGGAGAAACTTCAAATATAATGTGCCAACAGGTATCAACGGTAAAGTCATAACTAGCTTTATAGTTGACGAAGAAGGCAAGCTTGTGGAGCCCAAAACAATAAAAAGTTTTGGATATGGGACTGACGAAGAAGCTATAAGAGTTATAACAAATTCTGAAAAATGGAATCCCGGAGAAATCAGAGGAATAAAAGTGAGATGTCAATATACATTACCAATCACTATTCAAAGCTCCACTAATATGTAAGCTTCTAAATTTAAATTTACCATTATCTTGCAATTCCAAAAATAAATAGTAAATTTGCACCCGTCTTACAAAAGTTGTCAGACATACATAAAAATCATTAAATAATATTGGAATGTATTTAACTAAAGAAAAGAAAGAAGAGATTTTCGCACAACACGGTGGTGCAACAAACACTGGAAGCGCAGAAGGTCAAATTGCATTGTTCACTTACAGAATTTCTCACTTAACTGAACACTTGAAAAAAAATCGTCACGATTACAACACTGAGCGTTCTCTTGTACTATTAGTAGGTAAAAGAAGAGCTTTGTTGGATTACTTGAAAAAGAAAGAGATTAACAGATATCGTGAGATTATCAAAGTATTGAATATCAGAAAATAATCAATATAGAAAAGAGGTGCGAAAGTGCCTCTTTTTGTTTTTACAAAATACAAGTCTTTCAGGCTGTTACAAGAAAAAAAGTTTGGTTTTTCATTGGGTTTTAGATAACAACAACTACACACAACAACACTACAACACAACTAAAACCCATTGTATAATCAATAAGGAAAAAAATTTATGATTCCACAATTATTTGTAGAAAAGATCGATTTAGGTGATGGCAGAAGCATCACAATCGAGACAGGACGTTTAGCCAAACAAGCTGACGGTTCTGTAGTAGTAAGAATGGGCGACACGATGATTCTTGCAACAGCAGTTTCAGCTCGCACCAGCAACCCAGGCGTTGATTTTTTACCGTTAACGGTAGATTACCGCGAAAAATTTGCAGCAGCAGGTCGTTTCCCTGGAGGTTTCTTTAAAAGAGAAGCACGTCCAAGCGACAGCGAAGTATTGACAATGAGATTAGTTGACCGTGTATTGCGTCCGCTTTTCCCAGACGATTACCATGCTGAAACACAAGTTATGATTCAGTTAATGTCTCACGACGGAGAAGTTATGCCAGATGCATTGGCTGGTTTAGCGGCTTCTGCAGCATTAGCAGTTTCAGACATTCCATTTTACAACTTGATTTCTGAAGTTCGTGTTGCACGTATCGACGGAAAATTAGTGATCAACCCAAGCAGAGAAGAACTAGAAAAATCTGATATCGATATGATGATCGGAGCTTCAATGGATTCTGTTGCCATGGTTGAAGGTGAGATGAAAGAAATTTCAGAAGCTGAAATGATCGAAGCTATTAAATTCGCTCACGAAGCTATCAAAGTTCAAATTCAGGCTCAATATCGTTTACAGAAAGCTTTTGGTAAAAAGGAAATCCGTACTTACGAAGGCGAGAAAGAGAACGAAGAAATTTACAAAAAAGTAAAAGCGGCGGCATACGATAAAATTTATGCTATTGCAAAAGTCGGATCTGCAAAACACGAAAGAAGCGCTGCTTTTGCTGAAGTAAAAGAAGAAGTAAAAGCCTTATTTACAGAAGAAGAATTAGCTGCTGACGGTGATTTAGTTGGTAAATATTTCTACAAAACAAACAAAGAAGCTGTTCGTAATGTAGTTTTAGAATTAGGAATTCGTTTAGATGGTAGAAAAACTACAGATATCAGACCAATTTGGTGTGAAACTGATTATCTACCAAGAGTTCACGGTTCTGCTTTATTTACTCGTGGGGAAACTCAGGCTTTGGCAACTGTAACTTTAGGAACTTCAAGAGAAGCAAACCAAATTGATTCTCCATCTGAACAAGGCGAAGAGAAATTCTACTTACACTATAACTTCCCTCCTTTCTCTACTGGTGAAGCAAAACCATTAAGAGGAACTTCAAGAAGAGAAGTTGGTCACGGTAATCTGGCTCAAAGAGCATTAAAAAATATGATCCCTGCAGATTGTCCTTATACAATCCGTATTGTTTCTGAGGTTCTAGAATCTAACGGTTCTTCTTCTATGGCAACGGTTTGTGCCGGAACAATGGCGCTTATGGATGCCGGAGTTCAAATGGTAAAACCAGTTTCTGGGATTGCTATGGGATTGATTACTGACGGAGAGAAATTTGCGGTATTGTCTGATATTTTAGGAGATGAAGATCACTTAGGAGACATGGACTTTAAAGTAACAGGAACTGCTGATGGTATCACTGCTTGTCAAATGGACATCAAAATTGATGGTTTACGTTATGATATTATGGAGCAGGCTTTATCTCAGGCTCGCGACGGACGTTTGCATATTTTAGGAAAATTAACTGAAACTATTGCTGCTCCAAGAGCTGATGTAAAAGCACATTCACCAAAAATCATCACCAGAACTATCCCTGGAAACTTTATTGGAGCATTAATTGGTCCTGGAGGAAAAGTAATTCAGGAATTACAAAAAGCTACGGGAACAACTATTGTAATCAACGAAGTTGACGAACAAGGTGTTATCGAAATCTTAGGTACAGATCCTGCAGGAATTGAAGCGGTATTGGCAAAAATCCAATCTATCACATTCAAACCTCAAATGGGAGAAGCTTACGAAGTTAAAGTAATCAAAATGTTAGATTTTGGTGCTGTTGTAGAATATACTGCTGCCCCAGGAAACGAAGTATTGCTTCACGTATCTGAATTAGCTTGGGAACGTACTGAAAACGTTGCTGACGTAGTTAAAATGGGAGATGTATTCCAAGTAAAATACTTAGGAGTTGACCCTAAAACTAAAAAAGAAAAAGTGTCTAAAAAAGCACTTGTTCCTAGACCTCCACGTGAGGAGAAAAAAGAGTAATCAGATCTTAGTTTACTAAAGGTTTATTCATAGAAAACCCCAAATTCAATAAATGAATTTGGGGTTTTTCGATTAAATACGTTTCTTTTTATTTCTTAAACTGCCAGTTAAAAAAAGGAAGTTTACGCTTTCCATTTGTATTCCAAAGCCCAAATTGCACTCCTCGCAATTCTTTAGAATTATTAAATAATCCGAGCTGAATTCCATTATGTCTTCGTGAAACATTCGAAATCCCAATCTGAATACCATTCCCAAAATCAGATAAATTAGCTAAACCTGAAATACTTAACCCGTTGAAATTTTTAGTATTTAATATCCCGCCAACAGAAAAACCATTCATTTTATTCATCCCTGAAAATATTGAAATATTGATTCCTCTCACTTCTGCCCCTCCCATAAAACCACCCGAACTCACATTTAATCCATTTACTTTTATATAACTTTTTATGTTGTCATCAAAAAAAGCGACATTACTTATAACATTGTCATTAATCCCCACAAATAATGACTCAAATGGAACATTTATAGAAAAAGAAATGAGAGCTAATGATATAGGACTAGCCTCAATATTTAGCCCATTAATTACCTGAAGTTGAATGTTTTGATTTTCAAAATGGCCTGCCCCCAGAGCAAAACCATTTACTTTATTAACTCTTTTAGAAATTGGCGACAAACTGAAAATTTTAACGCTGTCATTTCTTAAATTATTATCAGATTTCCATCTGAAATAATCCAGCTTTATTTCTTTTCCATCTAATATTACAGAAGAATCTAAAGCAATATTGTTTACCTGTGTATGATCTGTCACTTTTGAAAAATTATGCTGTCCAAAACTCAATACACTGAACATTATTATAATTAAGGCATATTGACATCTTCCTGGTTTTAAAACTCCTTTTTTATTTAATGTTTTCATGATTTTTTATTTTAATTACACATTAAAACCTTTTTTAATTATAAAATTCAGGCTTCCCCATTTTGTGTAAATGCTTAAAATGCGAAAACATCATTTCAAATAAGGTCTTATGATGATAAGGCTGTTTGTATTCTTTTGTAGTTTCTTCGATTATCTCATTTATTTCACTATAATTAGTATGACAGATATTAGGAAAGAGGTGATGTGCCGCATGGCAATTTGACCCACCGCTTAAAAACCTTGCCCAACCTTTATTGGCATCCCAATCACAACTAGTGTATAATTGATGAACCGCCCAGGTATGCTCAAGAAATTCTCCCTCAGGCTGTGGATAATCTGCTCCATCAAAAAAATGCGTCCCCACAAGCATGATAATAAACACCATCGATGTAAAAGCACTAGCGGTTAGAAAAGTCAACACAATAAAAGTCCAGGAAAAGTCAGCGTACAATAACGGAAGCGCTAACACTAAAGAAAAATAAAACACTTTATACAGTAAAAATCTAAAGTATAATTCAGCCTTTGAAACTCCTCGTTTCATCCAGTCGTATTCATCTGAAAACAAATACACCCAATCGCTCATAAAAACAGAATGCAGTAAAGTAAACATATAAACAAATGGCGCATAATATGCCTGATATTTATGCTTTGGTTTCCATGGATGCGTTGGGCTCAGCCTCAAAAATGGATTTTTATCTATATCAATATCACTTCCTTCAACATTTGCATACAAATGATGTGACCGAATATGCCTTAATCCCCAAAGTAAAGGATCGATTCCTACTGTCACAAAACTAAAAAAGTGTAACACTGAATTTGCTTTTTTATTTCTGAATGCCGTATCATGAGACGCATCATGTCCAAAACTGAATCCGATCAATAATCCTGACAATTGAAAAACCACATATAAAAGCCAAAAAATAGTTTTATCAATGTTCAAGAATAACAACGAATACGACGAGTAGCAGATTAGAGTCCAAAATAAACCTTTAAACCAAAATCTTGCATCTCCATGCGAAACGGTTTTATCTTTGAGTTTATCATTAACTTTTTCTTTTAAAGCAAGAAAAAATAGCTTTTCATCTGCCGATTTATTGAAATATTTAGCTTTCATAATTATAGATTATTTTAAAATTACAGAGCAAAACTATTGCAATTATCACATCTGCATTTGCAAAAACTAATAAAAGTATTTTCTATATTTGCGATTATCACAAATTATGAAACATCAGGAATCTTTTTTAAAAGCAATTAGAAGTAAAGTTTCTAAGTCTGAATCGTTAATAGATGAAATCGCCGCTATCCTGGAAATCAGTTACGATGCATCACACCGAAGAATCTCCCAAAAGTGTAAATTCTCTATCGACGAGACCATTAAACTAGCTAGCCATTACAATATTTCTTTGGACAATTTATTTTCGAAAAAAGAAAAGGTTATTATCGAAAAAACAATTGAGATTGAAACCTTAAAGGACATGCTGCAGTATTTCAAATCATCTGCTGAACAGATAGCATTTTTAACCAAAAATCCAAAAACAACCTTGTTTTATTCCGCGAAAGACATTCCGCTATTTTATTTTATGGACGGTACAATTTTATCAAAATTTAAGGCTTTTGTATGGTTAAATCTTTTAAAAACAAACCAGAAGAAAGTTGCTTTTGAAAATTTCGTAATCGATGAATCTTTTTCGGAATACATGCAAACACTAAAAAAAACATATGAAAATACTAGCGTAAATGAAGTTTGGAATGACACTACAATCAACAGCAGTTTACAGCAAATTTTATACTTTTATGAATCAGGGCTACTGAATCTAAAAAGTGCAAATGCATTATGTAAAGACTTAAAAAGGATTGTACATTTAATTCAGGAAAAATGCAATGCTTCTAATACTAATTTTGCCCTCTATTATAATGAACTCATATTATTAAATAACAACATGATGATAGAAACTCCTGAAAAACTTACCATGTTTGTTCCATATACCCTGCTAGGATATTTCATTACTGATAATGAAGAAAGCTGCAAGAATGTACATCAGTTTTTTAAACAGCAAATTATCAATTCAAAACCCTTGGGACAATCCGGAATTAAAGAACAGAATCTATTCTTTAACAGAGCAATACGAAAAATAGATCATTACCAGGAAAGAATAAATTCTGAAGTTGATTTATTATTTTAAAAATATTTTTTCTTCATCTGTAACTTTTTTGCATCTTCTTACGTATAACCATTTGTACACTTTAAAAAAATAGGGAGACAACAACATGAGACAACTTAAAATTACCAAGCAGGTAACCAATCGTGAAACTGCATCGTTAGACAAATATCTACAAGAAATTGGAAAAGTTGACCTAATTACCGCCGATGAAGAGGTAGAATTAGCACAAAGAATAAAGGCCGGTGATCAAAGAGCATTAGAGAAATTAACAAAAGCCAACCTACGTTTCGTAGTATCTGTGGCTAAACAATATCAAAATCAAGGATTAACTCTTCCTGACTTAATTAATGAAGGAAACTTAGGATTGATTAAAGCAGCTCAGCGTTTTGATGAAACCCGTGGATTCAAATTCATTTCTTACGCTGTATGGTGGATTCGTCAATCGATTCTTCAGGCTTTGGCAGAACAATCACGTATTGTTCGTTTACCATTAAACAAAATTGGTTCTATCAATAAAATCAACAAAATGTATGCGCTATTAGAGCAATCTAATGAACGTCCGCCTTCTGCTGAAGAAATTGCAAAAGAACTTGATATGACTGTAAATGACGTAAAAGAATCTATGAAAAACTCGGGTCGTCACTTATCTATGGATGCACCTCTTGTTGAAGGTGAAGATTCTAACCTTTATGACGTATTACGTTCGGGAGAATCTCCAAACCCTGACAGAGAATTAATTCACGAATCTTTACGTACTGAAATCGAGCGTTCATTAGAAACATTAACTCCAAGAGAAGCAGACGTAGTTCGTTTGTATTTTGGTCTTGGCGACCAACATCCAATGACTTTGGAAGAAATTGGAGAAACTTTTGACTTAACCCGTGAGCGTGTACGTCAGATTAAAGAAAAAGCAATCCGTAGATTGAAACACACCTCAAGAAGTAAAATTCTTAAAACCTATTTAGGTTAAACAATATTTGTTTCAGGTTTAAAGTTTCAGGTTATTTTTTGTAACTTGATATATGAAATATGAAACCTTTGTAACGCAGACAACAGTTTGATTGACTGTTCGTTTTTTGATTGATGATTGAAACTCCGGCTGATTACCGGAGTTTTTTATTTTTTATAATTACCTTTGCAAAAAATAACACAACAACCACACAATGAAAAATACACTTATTGCTCCTTCTGTTCTTGCAGCTGATTTTGCCAATTTACAGCGTGATATCGAAATGATCAACAACAGTCAGGCTGACTGGTTTCATATTGATATTATGGATGGGGTTTTTGTTCCGAATATTTCTTTTGGAATGCCAGTTTTAGAAGCTATTGCTAAACATGCAAAAAAAACCATCGATGTTCATTTAATGATTATTGATCCGGATCGATATATTAAAACTTTTGCAGATTTAGGAGCAAATATCCTAAGTGTACATTATGAAGCCTGCACTCATCTGCACAGAACTCTTCAAGCTATTAAAGCTGAAGGAATGAAAGCAGGAGTCGCAATCAATCCTCACACAAATATAGATTTATTAGAAGATGTAATCAATGATATTGATTTAGTTTGCATTATGAGTGTAAATCCCGGTTTTGGAGGCCAGTCGTTCATAGAAAACACTTATGACAAAGTAAGAAAACTAAAAGCATTAATTAACCGTAAAAACGCTCCAACACTAATAGAAATTGACGGCGGTGTAACCAATAAAAATGCAAAACAATTAACAGAAGCAGGAGCTGATGTATTAGTTGCAGGAAGCTTTGTTTTTAAAGCAGAAAACCCAACATCAACTATTGCCGATTTAAAAGTCCTTACTGCTTTTTAAGTTTTTTAAATTAGGGAAGAAATCAATTCCGGTCATTTTTTCTAAAGTTTCAACTGGGACTACAAATTCATAAATTCCTTTTTGACTTTTTTCATTCGGAATTAAAAAAGCAATAGCCTTATGTTCCTTTCCTGATTTAGTCACAACAATTTTATAAAAATATTTAGGAACAGAAACCTCTTCTGTTCCTATTTTTATATCAGAATCTTTCAAAACTCCTCCCGTCACAACGTATACATCATTATATTTTTCTGCCCAATAACGAACTTTGTTTTCTAAGCGATTCCATACACCGCTATTAAATTCATGATTCTGAGGCGAAATATTCGAAGTATAAAATGTATCGTCGTATGCTTTTTTATCAAATTCCATGTCTCCTGCAGGACAAAGATGCCCTTTATCGTATCCGGATTTTTTATAATTTCTCCAATCTGCCGAGCCAGTTGTTACCTTCGGATCTTCAATAAAATAAGGTCTTTTGAAATCATTATTTTTCAAGTACTCTTTTTTCAATTCGTATGCTACCCATTCTGCCTGCTCAAATTTTTCATTATATGACAATGTGTAATAATCATGTTTTACAATTTGCTTTGTTGTAGAAGTAGGTAAATATGCGATTGTATAACCCGCTTTTGAAACATCTTGTATTGAAGTGACAAAAGTATTTTGTGCCAACAGTGTTTCTTTTTCGTTTTTGTCTTTTTTACAAGAGACAATAAATAGTGTGATTATAAATAAAACGAGTATTTTTTTCATGTTCAATGATTATATTTTTGAAAAAAAGCTCCATAATTTTAAAAAATATGGAGCTTTGATTATAAATTCAACTAATTTTCAAAAAATTATGATTTAACCAGTTTATCTTTTTTAATTTTAGACGAATTAGTTTGTCTATTAAGATTGGTTTTAGCCTGTAAATCATCTAATACGTTCAGAGCCTCTTCAACATAAACATCTTTTGCCAAAGCCTGATGCCAGGCTTCTCTTTTTTCTTTTAAAGAAGCGTCATTAGCAATTTCAGCATTTTCATAAGGCAACGATTTAAAAACTAAATTATTTTTATAATCAGCGATTGGTTTATATTTCTTGCCTTCACTTTCTACTTGCTCTTGTGTTGCTTTAAAACTTTTAATATTTAAACTATAAGTATTCTCTTTGTTTTTAACATCAATCCATTTTGCATTATCTTCAATTAATTTAAATTGAGGATTTTCAGCAATTCTGTTTTTACTATTAAGGATCGCCTGATTAAAATTTTCATTTGAATTCCACATAGTATAGTTTGCAGGATCTATTTTATCCCAAGGCATTGCATTATCCATATCGCGTTCACCCATTTTTAAATAAGCATAACGGTCCGGCATAACAACATCACTTTTTACTCCTTCTAATTGAGTTGAACCACCATTAATTCTGTAGAATTTTTGGGCTGTTGCTTTTAATGCTCCAAAATCTCCAAACTCACTATTACGAACAAACTGATTTAAGTCGATAACTGTTTGCACTGTACCTTTACCATAAGTTTGTTTACTGCCAATGATAACACCTCGCTTGTAATCCTGTATTGCTGCTGCCAATATCTCAGATGCCGAAGCAGAGAAACTATTTACCATTATTACCAAAGGTCCATCCCATTCAATTTTTTTATCCTTGTCATATAAAACCTCTTTCTTTTTCCCCGCAGATTTTACCTGAACAATTGGGCCTTCTTCAATAAATAATCCAGCAATATCAACTACAGTAGATAGTGATCCTCCACCATCATCACGCACATCAAGTACAATTCCGCTGATGTTTTCTTTTTTAAGTCTTTCAACTTCTATTGCGATATCTTTACCGGCATCTCTACCATCTTTATTTTCAAAATCAATATAAAATTTAGGTAAATAAATTACACCATATTTTAATCCATTTTTTTCAACAATACTTGATTTTGCATATGTTTCTTCGATTTCTACAACATCTCTAATGATTGAAATAACTTTGATTGTTCCATCTACTTTTTTTACAGTAAGCTTTACTTCTGTTCCTTTTCGTCCTTTAATTTTTTTCACTACATCATCAAGACGCATCCCTACTACATCTACAGGCTCTTCATTACCTTGCCCTACTTTTATGATTAAATCACCCGCTTCAAGCTGTTTTCCTTTCCATGCAGGCCCTCCTGAAATTAATTCATCTATTTGAGTAAAGTCATTTTTCTTAGTCAAACGAGCACCAATTCCTTCTAATTTTCCGCTAATATTTACATCAAAACGATCTTTTTCCTCTGGTGCAAAGTAACTTGTATGAGGATCAAAACGAGTCATAATTGAATTGATGTAAACCGAAAACCAGTCGCCTTTGTCCAAATCTTTTATGTTCCCAAAAGACTCATCCAAAGATTTTAAAGAACTTTCACGTGTTTCTTTTTCCAAAGCTTCAAACGATTTTATTTTATAAGCCGGATCCGTTTTCTTTTTATCTTCCTCTAATTTTTGTTTTGTTACTAAAGATGAAAGAGTTGACAATTTAATTTGTTTTCTCCATCTTTCATTTATTTCAGCTGTATTTTTTGCATACGGAATCGTCTCATAATCTGCATTAAAAGTCTCATCTATATTATAATTGAATGGCTGTGCCAAAAGAACTTTATACCTTTTTTTGCTTTCTTCCATACGCTTCATTAATCTCGTATAAGTAAGATTAAAAAACGTCAAATCTTTATTAATAAACTGATCATCCAGCATTAATTCATATTGCTTAAATTCATCAATATCAGATTGCAGAAAAAAACGTTTTGAAGGATCAAGCGCTTCAATATAATCTTTAAAAATTCCTTTTGAAAATTCATCATCTATAGGTGGCGGATTATAATGTCCTTTTTCTATAACGAAGGCCAATAACTCCAAAAGCATTTTGTCTTTATTTGGATCCGGATCTATGGTTTTATCTGCATTTACTTTGAATGCAAACAAAGTTACAGACAAGCATAATACGGCTATGAGGATTTTATAATTTCGTTTCATAAATTTAATAATAGCATTCATCAATTTTTTAATCTAAGTTATGGTAAAAACCAAGCCAAAAAAGCCAAGTCTACTATAATTTTTTGTTAAAGATATGAAAATCTTTGAATCGCAAAAAGCTTAGATAAGTTAGTTGACAAATTTTAGTTCATTTGTTACTATTCTAAGAAAATCTGTTCCTACATTTGTCTTCAAAATCTTATATTCACAATAATTCTTACCATGAAAAACAAAAAGCCTTTAATATTAGTAACAAACGATGATGGCATTTCAGCTCCCGGAATCAGAACTTTAATTGATGTTATGGCAACTATTGGTGAAGTGATTGTTGTTGCACCAGATAAGCCTCAAAGTGCTATGGGACATGCCATAACTATCAACAATACTTTATATTTAGATAAAATATCAAAAGAAAACGACACTATTACAGAATATAGCTGCTCAGGAACTCCTGTAGATTGTGTAAAACTGGCAGTAAATGAAATTTTGAAGAGAAAACCTGATTTATGTGTGTCCGGAATCAATCACGGCTCAAATTCTTCTATAAATGTGATTTATTCAGGAACTATGAGTGCCGCTGTTGAAGCGGGAATAGAAGGGATTCCGGCTATAGGATTTTCATTACTAGATTATAATTGGAATGCTGATTTTGAGCCAGCCAAAACATTTGTGAAAAAAATAGTCTTAGAAACCCTTGAAAAAAAATTACCTCATGGTGTTATTTTAAATGTTAATTTCCCGAAGTTAAAAGAAAAAGAAATCAAAGGCATTAAAATCTGCAGACAGGCAAAGGCCCTCTGGGTAGAAAAATTTGACAAACGACAAACGCCTTTTGGAAAGGACTACTACTGGCTTTCAGGCGAATTCGTAAATCAGGATAAAGGAGATGACACTGATGAATGGGCATTAGAAAATGGATACATTTCTGTTGTTCCTGTTCAATTTGACTTAACTGCACATCATGCAATTCAACAACTAAACACATGGGCTCTAAATGAATAAAAAGGACATATTTACAGGCTTTATTATTGGGATTTTCACTTCTTTATTTGGAAGTTATTTGTTCATTACCTTTTTTACAAAATTTGATCTTTCTACTGGAATACAAACAATTAAAGAAAATGGATATTTAGGAAAAGTCATCACATTAGGCACAACTTTGGATCTTATCGTTTTTGCGGTTTTATTAAAAAAGGACAAAGAGTTTATGGCTGGCGGAGTCATTTTAGCAGTGATTGTTTTGGCAATTTCAACTTTACTGACTTAAGTTATATCTTTGCATTACATTTTTCACCTTCATTAAATTCAGGTGATTATTCAAGAAACACTATCTACTCATGAAATACTACATTATTGCAGGTGAAGCCTCTGGCGATTTACACGGTTCTAATTTAATGAAAGCCTTATATGAAGAAGACCCCAAAGCTGAAATTAGATTTTGGGGAGGAGATTTAATGCAAAAAACAGGCGGGACTTTAGTAAAACATTATCGTGAATTGGCCTTCATGGGATTCATAGAAGTGGTTTTTAATTTAAAAACCATTTTAAATAATATTAAATTCTGCAAAAAAGATATTTTAGAATTTAAACCGGATGTCATCATTTTTATTGATTATCCGGGATTCAATATGCGAATTGCAAAATGGGCAAAAGCATTACATTATAAAACTCATTATTACATTTCTCCTCAAATTTGGGCCTGGAAAGAAAACCGAATTACTGCGATAAAAAATGATGTAGATAAAATGTTTGTAATTTTGCCTTTCGAAAAAAGCTTTTACGAAGATAAACATGAATTTCCGGTAGAATTTGTTGGGCATCCTTTAATTGATGCGATTCACAACCAGCCTGTTTTTGACGAAAATATCTTTAGGAAAGAAAATCAATTGAGTGACAAACCAATTGTAGCAGTTTTACCCGGAAGCCGCAAACAGGAAATTACCAAAATGTTAAGCGTAATGTTAAGCGTTGTTGATGACTTTAAAGAGTATCAATTTGTAATTGCAGGTGCGCCTAGTCAGGATTTTGATTTTTACCAACAGTTTATTTCGAATAAAAACATCAAATTTATTTCGAATAAAACATATGATTTACTTCGATCTTCAACAGCTGCTTTAGTAACCTCAGGGACAGCAACTTTAGAAACTGCACTTTTCAAAGTTCCGGAAGTTGTTTGCTATAAAGGAAGCTGGGCATCCTATCAAATTGCAAAGCGCATTATAACCTTAAAATATATTTCACTGGTCAATTTAATCATGGACGAAGAAGTAGTAACCGAATTAATTCAAAATGAATGCAATACAAAAAGAATTAAAGACGAATTACAAAAATTACTAACACCGGATTATCGTCAGGATCTTTTAAAGAAATATGATATCTTAGAACAAAAACTTGGAGGAATTGGAGCCAGTAAAAAAACTGCTAAACTTATAGTTGAAGATTTAAAAAAACAATAAATTTTATCGTTTTGAAAAAGGCACTATTTCTAATCCTATTTTCTATTTTGTCAGTATCATGCAAAACAGGTTCAACTAATGTTAGTAAGGAATCTAAACATGAAACAAAATACATTGTAAATAATTTGATTGAAACTGCTACTGATAATATTGGTACTCGTTACAAAGCTGCCGGAACTACCAAAGCTGGTTTTGACTGTTCGGGATTAGTATATTCTACTTTTGAAAAAGAAAACATAAAACTACCCAGAAGCTCTTATGAACAATCGAAGATTGGAAAAATAATCAAATTTGATGATGCCAAAAAAGGAGATTTAATTTTCTTTAAAACCAATAAAAGCAAGCAAATTAATCATGTTGGACTCATAACAGAAGTCAACCGTGAAGAAATAAAATTTGTACACTCCTCTACGTCAAAAGGAGTAATTATTTCTTCAACAAAAGAAACTTACTATAAAAATTCATTTGCTCAAATTAACAGGATAGTTGAATAAGCTCAAATAAAAAAGTATTTTTCTTACATTTTTTTATACTTTTATGATATGAAAGTATTAAAATTTCCTCTGACAAAAATCACAATTTGTTTTATAATTGGTATTTTGACCGCCTACTTTTGGCAACCGCCTCTATTGTCAATAAATTCTGCTTTAGCTACTGTACTACTTACGTTTACTGTCTCTTATTTTTTATCCAGGAAAAAAAAGCAATTCATTAATCTATTTACTATAAATACATATGTGATATCATTTTTAATCGGCAGCGTAACTTTATTATTTCATACCGAATCATTACAAAAAACAAATTATACAAATTGTAAAAAAGCTTTTGAAAAACCACAAAACATAACCCTTTGTCTGCGTGAAAAATTAAAAGCGAATGATTATAATGACAGATATATTGCTTTAATCAGTAAAATTGATAATCAGCATTATTCAGGGCGCATTATTATAAACATTCAAAAAGACTGTTTACCCAATTCACTTATAATTGGAAATATAATTCAGCTAAAAACTACCTTACAAAACAATTCTTCTCCCAAAAATCCGAATCAGTTTGATTACAGTAAATACTTAAATGACAAACAAATCTATGCACAGGTTTATGCTGCAAAATCAGAAATCAGCATTAATAAAAGAATACGAAAAGACATTTGGTATTACACAGCAAAATTGCATACAAGGATTGTAAACAATCTTACCCAAAACCATTTTAATCCGAATGAAATGAATGTCGCCTTAGCCCTTATCTTAGGGCAGAGACAAGAAATATCACCTGATATTGTTCAGGATTATCAATTTTCAGGTGCTACACACATCCTTTCGGTATCAGGACTTCATGTAGGTTTTATTATGTTGTTTATTGCTTTTATTCTAAAACCAATTGGCAATACCCCAAAAGGTTCTTTTATAAAGTTAATTGCGATTTTAACTTCACTAATTATATTTGCCATAATTTCAGGTTTATCTCCCTGTGTCTTACGATCTGTGGTGATGTTTTCATTTTTGGCCATTGGCAATCATTTACGCCGAAATGGCAATACCTATCATACTTTATTAGTTTCAATACTCTTAATATTACTTTTTGAGCCTTACTTTTTATTGGACATTGGTTTCCAACTAAGTTATTTGGCACTATTTTTTATTCTCTGGCTACAGCCAATATTAAAAAGTTTATGGAATCCCAAAAACAAAATTACCGCAAACATCTGGAATGTCTTAACTGTATCATTTGCTGCACAAATTGGAACCCTGCCACTGTGTTTATATTATTTCCATCAATTTCCCGGACTGTTTTTTGTAACTAACATTATTATTATTCCAATTTTATCTTTCATCATGGTTATCGGAATAATAGTCATGATTTTGGCTATTTTTAATATAGCACCACAATTCCTGGTCAAAATCTTAGAAAAAAGTATTTATCTGCTAAATAAGGTCATTCATTTTGTAGCTTCATTTGATTCATTTGTAATAAGAGACATTAGTTTTAACACTTATTATTTATTTGCTTTTTACTTATGGATAACATTAACTATAGTTTGGATAAAAAAACCAAATTATTTAAAACTGACTGCAGTTTTGAGTTCTGTAATTATTTTACAGCTTTCTTTTTTGCTTACAAAAAAAGAAGTCCAGAGCCAACAAGAAATCATTGTTTACAACATAAAGAAAAAAACAAGTATATCTGAAAGAAACGGAAAAAATGTTACTCTTTTTTACAACAATGAGCCGTTAAAAAAAATATCAAAAAATAACGTTTTAAATTCTTATTTAATTGGCAATTTTAGCCTGTTGAAAAAGGAAACAAAAATTAGAAACACTTTGTATTTTAATAATAAAAAGATTTTTATTATTGATAGTTCAGGTATTTATTTAGAGAATGTGCAACCAGATATTTTGCTGCTAATACAATCTCCAAAAATAAATTTAAATCGTCTTTTAAAAAGCACTCACCCTAAAATTGTTATCGCAGATGCATCAAATTCATATTCGATTCAAAAATATTGGAAAACGACTTGCGTGAAACAAAAAATCCCT
This sequence comes from Flavobacterium salmonis, assembly GCF_903819435.1. Taxonomy (GTDB): domain Bacteria; phylum Bacteroidota; class Bacteroidia; order Flavobacteriales; family Flavobacteriaceae; genus Flavobacterium; species Flavobacterium chungangense. Next base: position 135,443 of record NZ_CAIJDP010000057.1, read on the forward strand.
TTTCATTCTATTACTGAAAAAGGATTTTACAAACTAAGTAATTAATTATTGTGCATTCAATATTAAATTAGAATCGTTTATCCAACCATCAACTCCTGTGAAATTGTACGGCAGCTTACCCAATACACTAAAAGATCTTTCATCATTTCTTATAAAAGCTTTTGCTAAGTACACTTCGGGCAGATTTGCGACTCCAAAGGCATTTTTCAATTTAATATTCTGATCTCTTTCTTCGGTTGACATTTCAGTATCAGATAAGTCAAGTTTTACTAAAATAACATTTTTTCGAGACCATTTCTCAAAATCTTCCGTGTTAAAAACTTCATTTTGCAAATTTTCAGGAGCATTTGCTGCTGTAAATAAAATTAGCATTGGTTTTCTTATTTCATTGCTTAGAAGTATAGCATCTGTAATGTTAGTTTTCCACTCTAATACCTGCGATTTCATTGAAATATTAATCAGAAAGAATGCAAGAATAAGTAATTTTCGGGTCATATTTAATTGGTTTTCGATTATATTAATAAAACTAAATTAACATAAAATAAACATCGAAAGATCCATTTGAAAACAATATTTATTGCTAAAAAGTATTAAAATGAAATCAATAATTTATGATTAAAATTTTAAATTTAATTGAATTTTTAATACTTTAAAATTTCAATTATTCAACTACTGCCTAATTTCTTTTAAATAAAAAACCCTTTCCAGCAATTACCAAGAAAGGGTTGTACGAATAAAGTAAGAAGCTTACCTAAGCTACTATTCACTTGGATGCAAAATAGCTTCTGACTCAGAAATCCATGCTTTAGCACCTCCCGGCTTATATCCAATTTTACCAAGAGCCTGAAAAGTAGTTTTATTTTTTCTGATGGATGCACTTGCAAAGCAAACTTCGGGTAAATCTTCAACGCCAAACGCATTTTTAAGCTTGACATTTTGCTCTTTATCCGTATCTGAGGCATTAGCATCAGATAGATCTAATTTAACTAAAATCACATTATCTCTAGACCAAACTGCAAAATCAGGTGTTTTAAAAACTTCATTTTGTAGATTATTTGGAGCACTCGAAGCAGTAAAAAAAATCAACATCGGCTTATTTTCTTCATTACTTGCAGCGATAGCAGTATCCATACTGGTCTTCCAAACTAAATTTTGGGCTTGAAAAGTTATTGTCCCTAAAAAGAAAATTAATAGAAGTAGTTTTTTATTCATAATATAAAGATTTGGTTGGTTAGCAAAACGAAATTAACATTATATTTTAATTATACAAGATTTTTTACACTTAAAATTATACAATACATTTTTTTAGCCATAATATTTTATCAATATAAAATATTTATCGAAACTACTACACAGAAATTAAAACACATTTTCTTACTAAAACAAAAAATCCTCTCACTTTGAAGTGAGAGGATTTTTAATATTTATTAAAAATGTTTTTTTACATCTTTTGAGATTTAATTATTCCATCAGCTACAGCAAGCCAAGCCGTTGGACCTCCGGCAACGTACCCCGTCTGTCCTAGCCCCTTAAAATTTACTTTTCCATCCTTGCTTTCTGCACTGGCAAAATGAACTGTTGGATATCCTTGGATAGCAAAAGCTTGTTGCAATTCAGCATTTTGAGTTTTAATCTCTGGTGTTTGAGCAGTTCTTCTTGGATAGTCCAATTCAACCAGAATTACATTTTCTTTGGCCCATTTTTGAAATTCTGGTGTTTTCAGGACTTCATTTTGCAAACGGATACACCAACCACACCAATCACTTCCAGTAAAAAACATGAGTAATGGTTTTTTTTCCTTGTTACTTACCGTTATTGCTTCCTTTATGTCAGTATGCCAATTTAGCTCCTGAGCCTTTACAGCAAAAGAACCAATTATAAAAAATACCAGTATAAATATTTTTTTCATGTCGATTTATTTTCTTAAAATTTAAACAAAAATACTACTGAAAAATGCCTATTTTACTTCTTGCATTAATTTTTTAACAAAGGGAGACAAAACAATAAGTCCCACCCCTGCAATCAATGCATAGATAGCTAATTGATAATAACCATCTGTATATGATTGTAATTTAGACAACAATGAAGACCCTGTATTAGATTTCGACATTTCAGCACCTAATTTTCCAGCCGCTAACTGTCCAAATGCACTTGCAAGGAACCACAAACCCATCATCATACCAAATAATCTTTTTGGAGATAATTTGGTAATAATAGACATCCCAATTGGCCCCAAACAAAGCTCTCCCAAAGTAGTAACTAAATAAGCTAAAGTAAATATGTTTAATGAAGTCATTCCATTTTCATCTGCAAAAAACCTGGTGTAGTAAAAAATAAAAAAAGACGCGGCTAAAAACAAAAATCCTATTCCAAATTTAATAATCGTATTAGGTTCAATTTTCTTATTAGCAAGCCAAAGCCAAAGCAGACCTGCCAGCGGACTAAAAACAATTACGAAAAAAGTATTCGAACTATTATTTACAATATTAGGATCTATATGAAAAAACAACAAACTACTTTTTAAATTATCTTTTGCAAAAAGAGACAGAGAACCTCCACTTTGCTCAAATATAGCCATGAATAAGAAATAACAAAAAATAAATATAAAGGCTGCAAATAACTTCTTTTGCAAACTAATCTCTCCCAGTTTTATCAATTCAAAAATAAAGTATCCAACTGCAACAGTGCCTATAGTATACATGAAATAATCTGTATAACTTGTATTCTTTACCATTATAAAAATCAACGGAATACTTAATATAGAACCTACATAAACTGCAATCTCACGAATTTTTCTTTTTTGTGCCGGCAATTCTAATAATGGAGAATTTCCAATTGGACCTAAATTTTTCTTAGTATATAAAAAAGTGATCAATCCTAAAACCATTACTATTGCTGCGGCCAGAAAACACAATGACCAAGAGTGATATTTCCCTAAATAAATACACAAAGCTCCTCCAAAAAGCCCTCCAATATTTATACCTGCATAAAACATTCCGTAACCGGCATCTCTTCTTGGATCTTTTTCATGGTAAAGTTCACCCACCATAGAAGAAATATTAGGTTTAAAAAAACCAGTTCCAATAATTGAGAAAGCAATTCCATAATAAAACATCGTTTGAGGGGAAAAAGCAATAAGCAAATTCCCAAGGATCATCACTACACCCCCAAAAAACAACGATTTTTTAAAGCCTAAAACTTTATCTGCAAAGATACCGCCAATAAATGTAAATGCATAAACAAAAGCCTGAATAGCACCATATTGCAAACTTGCTGCGTCATCTTTTAAAAGCAGCTGATCCACCATAAAAAAAGTAAGAACCCCACGCATGCCATAAAAGCAAAAACGTTCCCACATTTCAACCATAAATAAAGACCACAATTGTTTTGGATATTTCCCTTTAAAGTCTTGAATTTGTTCTATTGTTAAATTTTGTTCCATATATTTATTTAAGTTGAATTGTATTAAATACCTCTATTCCGTATGTTTATTATAAATTTTCTTTAATGAAATTAGTCATTTTATTGTAGAGCTGAATTCTTGTTTTCCCACCATAAATACCGTGATTTTTATCCGGATATATTTGAGAATCAAATTGTTTATTAGCCTGAATTAAAGCCTCCATCATTTGCATCGAATTTTGAACATGAACGTTATCATCACCGGAACCGTGAATCAATAAAAATTTACCTTTTAATTTATCAACGTGGTTGATTGGAGAATTCTGATCGTATCCGCTAGCATTTTCTTGTGGAGTCTGCATATATCTTTCTGTGTAAACACTATCATAAAAACGCCAGTTGGTTACCGGAGCAACTGCAATTGCCATTTTGAAAACATCTGCGCCCTGAAAAATACAGTTTGAAGCCATGAAACCACCATAACTCCATCCGAAAATGCCAATTCTTGAAGCATCCACATATGGATAAGCACCTATTACTTTTGCTGCATCGATTTGATCTTCTACTTCAAATTTTCCTAATTCTTTTTGCGTTACTTTTTTGAAATCAGCACCTTTAAAACCTGTACCTCTACCATCAACACAGGCTACAATGCAACCTTGCTGAGTAAGTGATAAAAACCAATAATCATCAGTGTTGTTCCAGTCGTTATTTACCTGTTGAGATCCCGGACCTGAATATTGGTACATAAAAACAGGATATTTTTTAGAAGGATCGAAATCTTTTGGTTTTAAAATCCAGGCATTTAATTCATTTCCTTTAGCCGTTTTTAAAACAAAGAATTCTTTTGCAGGTAAATTATAAGCTGTTAATTTAGTAGCAAGTGCCTTATTATCTTCAATCACCTGAATTTCTTTTCCGGTTTTCGCTTCATTTAAAGTATAAGTTGTAGGCTGTAAATTACTGGAGAAAGTATTAATAAAGAATTGGAAATTTGGACTGAAAGTAGCTGAATTTGTTCCAATTTTAGCAGTTAAAGCTGTTTTGTTTTTTCCGTCCAATGAAATACGGTAAACTGCTCTGTTGATAGAACCATTTTCTGTAGACTGGTAGAAAATAGTTTTTGTTTTTTCGTCGAAACCGTAGTATGAAGTCACTTCCCAGTTTCCTTTTGTAACCTGATTTTTAAGTTTTCCGGCTTTATCATATAAATAAATATGATTAAATCCATCTTTTTCGCTGGTCCAGATAAAACTGTTATCTTTTAAGAATGTCAAATTATCTGTAACATCAATATATGCCTTATCTTTTTCATTCAGAACCACTTTTGCTAAACCCGTAGTCCCATCTACAAACAACAAATCAAGATTATCCTGATGGCGATTTAAAACCTGAGCTGATAAAGTATTATTATCATTTGTCCATTGTAGTCTTGCGATGTAAAAGTCATTATAATTTGCTAAATCAACTTTTTTAGTGCTATTTCCCGCTACATCAAAAATATGCAAAGAAACTTCTGAATTTTTTTCTCCTGCTTTAGGATATTTGAATGTTTCAATCGACGGATATAAATCTTTATGAAACATAGACATCGAAAATTCCGGAACCTGACTTTCATCAAAACGGATATAAGCTAGTTTTTTACTGTCTTTACTCCAGTCGAATGCCCGGACAAAAGCAAATTCTTCTTCATAAACCCAATCCGTTATACCATTTATAATTGCGTTTTTCTTTCCATCAGTGGTGACTGCTGTAGATTTTTTTGAGGCAACATCATATACGTAAAGATTATTTTCTTTGGCATAAGCAATTTTGGTTCCATCCGGCGAAAAAGTTGGTTCCTGAACCTGAAAATCAAAAAGTTTTGTTAGTGATTTGGATGTAATATCATATAAAAAATAATCTGCTGTAAACGAGTGGCGAAATATCTGATTGGAGTTACAGGCAATTAAAATCTTTTTTTCTGACGCATCAAAAGTATAGCTGTCTATACCGTCTGCAAGTACCGCATGATTTTTTGTATCTATTAAATTTGATACTTTTTTGAGGGTTGCAAAATCATATAAATCAATCTGCATGCTTCTGCTGGCCTGATCAACATTTAAAACAGTATATTGATATGTGTTTTTTAACGATTGCAGTTCGTCCATTCCTTTAGCACGAAATGCTCCGCTATAAATATTTTCGACTGTTATTTTTTGTTGCCCAAAAACCGTAGCAACTAAAAACAAAAGCATTACAGTAATTTTACTTGAATTCATCAGGATTATTTTAAATATAAAAAAGAGTCCAATTTTAGTAAAAAAATCGAACATAATACACATTTTAACTGTTAAATGTTAAAAAAATAAAATTTAAATCCTTTTTGAATAAAAAAAACATTTCAAATAAAACGCTTAAAATGGTATCTTTGCAACCACTACACTACTTAATAGACTGAGAATGAACAACGCCGTTGCCGGATTTTCTAAATTATCCAAAAAAGAAAAAATAAACTGGATTGCAAATGAATACTTTTCAACCCCCGAAGAAGCCTTAAACATTATAAGAAATTACTGGAATACAGACGAAAAGCTTCAGCAATTACATGATGAATTTATTGAAAACACTATAACCAATTTATATATTCCGCTTGGTGTTGCTCCAAATTTCCTGATTAACGGAAAGTACAAAACCATTCCGATGGCAATTGAAGAAAGTTCAGTAGTCGCAGCCGCCTCAAAATCTGCAAAATACTGGGCAACACGTGGAGGTTTTAAAGCAACCGTAATAGATACCGAAAAAATAGGACAAGTTCATTTTACTTTTAATGGAGATGCTGAAAAATTAAACGCTTTCTTCAATAAAATAAAGCCAAAATTCTTTTCTGACACGCAAAATATTACTAAAAACATGCAACAACGTGGTGGTGGAATTCTGGACATTTATTTAAAAGACAAAAGAGACCTGCTCGATAATTACTTCCAGTTACATGCAACATTTGAAACGAAAGACAGCATGGGAGCAAATTTTATTAATTCATGCCTGGAACAATTTGCAACAACCTTAAAAGATGAAGCACAAAATGCAAACTTAGAAATTGAGGTTATAATGAGCATTTTGTCAAATTATGTTCCAAATTGCATTGTAAGAGCCGAAGTTTCATGTCAAATTGAAGATCTAACCGAAAAACATATCCCAAATCCCAGGGATTTTGCCGAACGATTTGTGCAGGCTGTACAAATTGCCGAGGTTGAACCATTCAGAGCCGTGACACACAACAAAGGGATCATGAATGGTGTTGATGCTGTGGTTCTGGCAACAGGAAATGACTTCAGAGCAGTTGAAGCCGGTGTTCATGCCTATGCATCAAAAAATGGACAATACGCGAGTTTATCTCATGCTAAAATTGAAAACGGAATTTTTACTTTTTGGCTTGAAATCCCACTAGCTTTAGGTACAGTTGGCGGATTAACTTCATTACATCCCCTGGTAAAATTGTGTTTAGAAATTCTCCAAAAACCTTCAGCCAAAGAATTAATGGAAATTGTTGCCGTAGCGGGTTTAGCACAAAATTTTGCCGCTTTGCGCTCTCTAACTACAACTGGTATTCAGGAAGGCCACATGAAAATGCACCTCAATAATATAATCAATCAATTTGAGGCCAACGAAGAAGAGCGCCATTTAATTAAAACTCATTTTAAAAAAACGGCCATATCTCATAACGCTGTAGTAGAATTTATTGAAAATCTAAGAAAATAATATTATCATCCAGAAGCATAATCTATGGATGAAGCTATTCCCGCTGTCCACTAATTCTTTTGTGGCTCCCGATAGCTATCGGGTCAGCCACAAAAAGATATCGTTACCATCGGGGCTAAAAAACAACGAATGAAAAGAACCTTTTACAGCAACGGAAAACTTTTAATAACAGGAGAATATTTAGTCCTTGACGGCGCAAAAGCTTTTGCATTACCAACAAAATTTGGCCAAAATCTAATTATTGAAAACGGTTCAAATCAGGAAATTCAATGGAAAAGCTACAATATTGATGAAAAAATTTGGTTCGAAGATACTATTTCGTTCAATGAAATAATTAATAATGTAAAGGCAGAAATTGAAACCGTAAAAACAACGCTGATTACTATATTACATGAAGCCTATCTTTTAAATCCTGTTTTCATTGATAATGCTAACGGATATAAAGCAATAACACAACTGACGTTTCCTAAAAACTGGGGATTAGGAACATCTTCAACTTTACTCAACAACATTGCACAGTGGACACAAATTGATGCTTTCACGCTACTCAAAAACAGTTTTGGAGGAAGTGGCTACGATATCGCCTGTGCACAAAACGATAGTCCGATTATTTATCGCTTAGAAAACAGTTCCCCTATTGTAGAATCCATAAATTTTAATCCGGATTTTTCTCAAAACATTTATTTTGTATATCTCAATAAAAAGCAAAGCAGCAAACAAGCCATTAGTGCTTACTATAACAACAAAAACAATCATTTAAGCAAAAACATACTTGACAATAATAAAATTACTGATGCGGTTATCAAAGCAAAAACATTGAAAGAATTTGCTCAATCTTTACAAAATCACGAGATTCATATTAGTGATATACTCGAGCTGCAAACTATTAAGGAAAAGGCTTTTCCTGATTTTAACGGAGTTGTTAAAAGTCTTGGTGCGTGGGGTGGTGATTTTGTAATGGTAATTTCTAAAGATAACCCAAGACATTATTTTGCATCAAAAGGATATGATACAATACTTACTTATGATGAAATGATTTTACGAGAGTAATTGTTTTATCAATAAAAAAATACTAATTAAAAATTTACTTTCTGATCACTAATAGGCTCAGATTCCAAATGTCTGACTTTCTCATTTTCCAGTTCATTAGATTCGATAAGAGTATTATGCAGGCGCTCAGCCATTTTCTCTATACTATTGGTAATCGAATCATAAACTAATTCCATTCTGCGATGTTTTTCTTCTTTTACAGCTCTTAAAACATCTTCAACAAAAACCTTGTCATACTTTTCAGCGACAGAATCGCGGGTATTGGTTAGTCGTATAACATAATCGTTACTTAATATGGTAACTTTAAAATGCTGTTCTTCATTACTTAAATAGTACTTGCCGCCTAATTCATCGACATTAATGTCTGTGTTACTAACTTTTAAAAGTTCAGTTATTATTCCAAAAATATGATTCTCAATTTTGGAATACACCTTAGGTTTTTTGCTAAAAAACTTAAACATAAAACAAATTAAATACCTGATTATTAAAGCATTTACCTATCATCTTTTTCGTAATTTTTTTAATATTTCCTAATTAAATTTATTTTGTTAAAACAAAAATTCTGACAAATTAACTGTAATAAATTGAATATCCCAAATTTTTTAAATCATATTTCTATTATCCCTATATGATTAAGGCTATGAAACTCAGTTTATTACAAAAATATCTTACAAAACATTTTTTTAGAGCAAAGAAAAACCCGAAACATTTAAAACGTTTCGGGTTTGTGTCTTACTTTATTTTACTAAGATTAGTAATTAAACTGTAATCTGTTATCTTCTATTTTAGCATTGTTCTTCAAAGCCGGCAAAATTCTGCTTGCATCAGATGCGCTTTGAGCTTTTACTTTCGATACATATTCAGCATGATTAGCAATAGCTGGTGCTTTAATAGTACTGATATTTTTTACAACATAAACTCCCGTATTCCCCTCGATTGGAGCCGAAATTTTATTAGCTGACAATGCAAACGCATTACCTACAACTTTAGGCTCCTGACCAACTCCACCTGGTAAAGTAGGGTTTTCCATAGTAACATTTGTTGCTTGTTGAACTTTAACCCCAGCAGTTTTAGCGATAGCTTCGATACTTGAACCTGTCATTTTCGCTTTTAATATTTCTGCTTTTTTCTTGTTCTTTAAGATTGGCTCTACATAAGGTCTTGCTAATGTAACAGATACTAAACCTGATTTGTTTTCGCTTTTGTATTGTGCAATTACGTGACCAATATTTGCGATTTCAAAACGTTTTACATCTCCTTCTTTTGTTTCTTTATCAAATGCCCATCTTACAATAGCACGTTGGTTTCCTAATGGACCAAAAGACTCATCCATAGCTTTAGCTGATATAGGAGCTTCAACTTTTAACCCTAATTGTTTAGCTGTAGCATTAAAATCTTTATCAGCGGCATCCATTTCAAATTTTGTTGCCAATGTAAATATTTTATCAGAAGTAGCTTCAGAAGGCTGAATTTTTTGAGCAATGGTAGCTAAACGAATTCCGTCTTGTTTATCAGTAATTTTAATAATATGAAATCCGAATGGAGTTTCAACTAAACCAACTTTTCCAATTCCGTTACTGAACACAAAATCATTGAAAGGTTTTACCATTTGGTTTGGACCAAAATATCCTAAATCACCGCCTTGCTGAGCAGATGAATCATCAGAACTTGTAAAAGCCAGCATCATGAAACTATCAGGATTTGCCTGAACTTGTTTTAAAATATCTTCGGCTTTAGCTTTAGCCTCTTCTTTTGTTCTTTTTTCTTTTTGGTTTGGAGTCTGAGATCCTTCATAACCAATTAAAATGTGACTTGCTTTAGCATTCACACCTGATTTGAATCCTAATGATTTAGAAATAGCATAGTATTTTCCAAAAACATATGGTCCATAAATTTGACCCGGAGCTAAACTAAATAATTTATCCGCATCTACTGCAGGTAAAGAATTTTTAGCAATATAGGTTGAATCATAAGGTACATCTGAATTCGCGTTTACAAATTCAGCTACGTTTGTAGCATTTCTAAATCCAGGTAATGTATCATTTTTACCGGTTTTAGCATTATACTCTACTCTTCCGTTTAAAAGCGCAGTAATTTTAGCTTTAATTTCAGCTTCATCTTCTTTTGAAGGTTTGTCTTCAACTAATACATATTGAATTTCACGAGTTGCATCAGCTTTGAATTTTTTCTCGTTTTTCTTCATGTAATCCACAATCTCTGAATCAGAAATTTTTACTTCACTATCTTTAATAGAAGAGTATAAAGCGGCAGCATACGCAAAATTTACTTTGTTTGCTTCCATTTCATATTTCAGCTTTCCTTCGCTGGCAGTAGTATAAAGACCTGATTTTACAAGAGTGTTGTAGATTTGGAATTTTGCATTTAAAGTAGCATCTTTTTCTTTTTCAGTAATAAACTGAGCTGCTTCAGGATTTGCTTTAAAGTATTCTTTGAATTTAGTAATATCAAACATACCTGCAGCATTTAAGAACATTGGATTTTTACCAATATTAGGATCCGCTTTTAAAACTTCCAGAAGGTGTTTTTCTCCAACTCTCAATCCTAATTTATCAAACTGGGTTGATAATAAAGCGATTGAAACTTCCTGATCCCATACTCTGTTTGCAGCTTCAGTGGAAGTAATTCCTTGCCCACTTTTTTCAACATTACTAACTTTAACTCTAAAGTCTTCAAATGAAATATCCTTTCCATCGATGCTTCCTACATCTTTTGAACTTTGACCAAAAGTACCGCTATTGAAAAGATCTTGTATTATAAATGCAAATAATGCAAGTGCAATAACTCCTATCAATAATGCGGAACGCTGTCTAATTTTTGCTAAAACTGCCATTTTTATTATCGTTAATTTTATATTCAGTTTGCGAAAATACAATTATCTGGTTAATAACAATACAACTAGAGTTTTATTTTCGACTTTTTTTTAAAATTATTAAAAAAATTATTCTTTTATAGTCATTTTTACTAATTCGATTTTCTTGTTGGAACATTCTTCTATCACAAAACGATAATTTCCAATACTAATTTTTTCGCTTTTATAAGGAATATCTTTCGTATAGTCAACAATAAATCCTCCTAAGGTTCCGTAAGAATCACTTTCCGGGATTCCTAATTTATAGGTTTCATTTAAATATTCAACCTCTAACCTTGCCGAAAAAAGATATACTCCCTCCTTTATTTCCTGTTCGATTAATTCTTCATCCAGATCATGTTCATCTTCAATTTCACCAAAAAGTTCTTCTACAATATCCTCTATCGTAATAATTCCTGAAGTCCCGCCATATTCATCCAGAACAACAGCCACATTTCGCCTTTTCTTGATCAGTAAGTTCAAAGCATCTTTTATCAAAATTGTTTCAGGCACAAATTCAACTGCCATCAAAACTGACTTTATTGTTTTTGGTTTTTTAAACAAATCAAAAGAATGCACATATCCTACAATATCATCCAAAGAATTTTGACTCACAATAATTTTAGAATAGCCTGTTTCTATAAATAAAGATTTAAGATCAGAAACACTGTCAAATAAATCTATATCTACAATTTCTGTTCGCGGGGTCATTATATCTCGTGCCTTTACCCCTGAAAACTCTAATGCATTCTGAAAAATTTGAATCTCAGAATCGACTTCTTCATTGTCTTCAGCTGCATTCAGCTGCTCAGAAATATAATTCCCAAGTTCAATTTTACTAAAAAACAACTGTACCTGATCTCCTTTTGTCTTAAAAAATTTTCTTAGAATAAAATCAGAAATCCAAATAAAGAAAGTTGAAATATAATAGAACAACCGGTAAAAAATATAAGCCGGAATGGCAAAAATCCGAATTAGAGAATTGGCATAAATCTGAAAAAAAACTTTTGGAAAAAACTCTGCCGTTATTAAAATAATAAAAGTAGAGATTAAAGTGAGGAGAAACAAATTCGTATAATCAGAAAATTGATACCCTAAATTTGTAATGCATTTCAGAATCAAATCTGCGGTAAAAAAACCATAAACAACTAACGCTACATTGTTACCAATAAGCATTGCCGCAATAAATTTGGATGGTTTTTCTGTAAGTTTTGTTAATATTCCGGAAACAAAATTATCTTGTTTTTTTTCGATTTCAAGATAAATTTTATTAGAGGAAATAAAAGCTATTTCCATTCCTGAAAAAAAGGCTGATAGTATTAAACATAGTATTATAATACTAATTTCCATTTTTTACTATTTTTTATAATGATCGTCAAATTTCTTAGAAAACTTTCTTCTGAAGAAAAACATAAAAACACTTACACCTGCAATCAAAAAACTAAGCCAGGGAGTTCCATCAGCATCGCTTAACTTTGTAATTCCATCATAAATAAAAGCACCTGCAATTAATAAGTAAACGTATTGTGTATATTTTAAGTAATTCATAATTTATATTTTATTCTTCGTCGGCTTCAATTTCTCCGCTTACCCGTTGTGAATTTATCACTTTAAAATCTTTGCTAAAATCTATTCCCTGACCATGCGAAACTCCTTTTGCATCCGTAAGCTTAAATTTTCTTTCGGTGTAAAACCATTCGTTTTTCTGATCAAAATATAGTTGTTCTGTCTCAAGCACCTGCCCGGCCTCAGACGTAATCTTTACTTTTCCCAGCAAATCAATTATGCCCGTTTGCTTGTAAGAAACCGCATAATTTGCCACTATAAAAGTACGTTTTTGTTTTTTATCATATAATGTAACATCAATTCCTTTAGGAAATTCTGTAAAAGGAAAATCAACACTGGCATAATCCAACATTTTACGGCTTTTCAAAACACCGGTTATACGGCCAGAATCTGTATATTTTATATTGATTGTATCAGCATCTGTTGCAGGAAAAAATTCTGAAAAGTTAATTTTCTGAACTTCTTTAAAATTACTTTCGCAACCAAAAAACAGTGTCACAGCAAGAACTGTGACAACGGTTATAATAGTATGTCTTTTTGGTAAATTCATTCGCCAAATGTAGTAAATTGTATTGAGCTTATAAAAACATAAATTTAAGCATTAGTTGAATTTACTTTTTACGAACCATTTGTCATTAAAAGAGAAACTTAAGCTAAAGTTTAGGTAATTTTCCTGAATCAAATTTGAAGAAACCGTTCCTTTTTTACCATATTCAATTCCAAAATTTACATTAGAAAAAGTTCCCGTAATAGGAAAACCAGCTCCTAATGTCACACCAACATCTTTTATTGATTCATTATTTACAATAAGACCAATTTTTTCATATTTCAATCCTGCCCTATAGGTAACTCGGCTTAAATAACTTGTAAATGAAGCGTAGTTGGGAAGGTAATACCCACCAATTGCATATTTTGCATATTTCTCATAACGCACATCGTCACTTGTGTTATAATAATTTTGAAACTTACCATTACCCTGAAAAGCTACCGTAGTACCTACTAACCATTTTCTTGCCTCTCCAATACCTGCACCAATAGTTAATTTGTTTGGTAATTTTAAAGTAGAACTATTCAGGTCATCTACTGAAGTTGCATCACCATCAACCTCAATAGTTCTTTCACTGTCTGATTTTAGATTGCTTCCAAAAGTATAAGACAAACTGGTAAATAATTCTGTTTTTTTATAAATCTTAGTTTGATACATCGTACCAATATTAAAATTAACCCCTGATAAGGTTGAAGTATTAATTTCTCTTGTAGCGCTTGCAACTCCTGTAATGGCTTCTATACTGGTAGTTTCAATTTTACCAAAGTTGTATTGCATATCAGCACCTACACTCCAATTTGGTTTTATTTTGTAGCCTAATGCCAAAAAGACTTTATTCAAGCCTCCTTTTCCTTCATATTGAGAACTTGTAAGACCCTCTGTACCTGAATTATCATTTCTAATTTTATAACCAACTGATGAAACCGGAATCAATCCAAATCCTGCTCCAAATTTACCCATTGGGATTCCTAAAAGTAAATAATCAAAGGTTGACCTTGTAGAACTGGCTGTCTCCGTTTGTGACTTTACTTTTGAAGTTCCGTAAGTACCACCAACCGTAAAAGTAGTTTGCATAAGACTGGCATAACTTGCAGGATTCTCAACATTTAAGTGAATACTATCCTGCTCAACCGAAACACCTCCCATTGACCTGTTTTCTAAAGTTCCTTTAAATTTGATATCCCCAATTCCGTAGAATGAATAAGGTGAAGCAGTACCTTGCTGAGCAAATGAAACGAACGAAATAAGCAAACAAGCGCTTAGTATAATTTTTTTAATCATTGTTGATTTTATATTGAAATGTTTGGTTCAAACTCTCAAGTAAGAAATTTGAATTGGCAAATATGGTATTTTTTAATCGTTTAGCCAAAAATTCTGCATCACCTCCCGTTAAAATTATTATAAAATTTGAATAATTTGCGCGATATTCATCGATAAAACCGTCAATCTCATAGACGAAACCATTGACAATCCCTGAATGTATTGCCTGAAAAGTACTGTTTCCTATATAGGAATCCGGTGCTTCCAGACTCAACAAAGGCAGCTTAGCTGTGTAATTATGTAACGTTTCGTAACGCAATCGCAGGCCCGGAGAAATTGCTCCGCCTAAATAATGATCAAATTCGTCGATAAAATCGTAGGTTATACATGTTCCGGCATCAATAACTAATCTGTTTTGTTTGGGGAATTGTAAAGTGGCTCCCGCAGCCAAAACCATCCTGTCTATTCCTAAAGTTTTTGGGGTTGCATATTTATTTACAAAAGGAAAAACATCCTCATGGGTCAAAAAATGAATATTAAGTTCTTTTTCTAAAGCCAAAAAAGATTGTCTTTCGATATTTCCGACTGATGCAACGACTAAATCAGAGCAGTTTTGAAATTTTTTTAAAATTTTTTTAATTTTTTTTTCGAGTTCATTTTTCTCAAAAACAAATTTTCCCAAAACAGTACTCCCCTCAAAAACAGCAGCTTTAATTCGGGTATTACCAATATCAACTGTTAAAACCATATTTATTTATTTACCACGGCGAAGGTACGAATTGATTTTTTTAAAAAAATGTTTTGGATAAACGAAAAATGATTCTATCTTTGCACCCGCAAACACGTTCACAGAAACATACGAAAACTGAAACAAAGTGAATTAATAAGCACGGTACCTTAGCTCAGATGGTAGAGCAATGGACTGAAAATCCATGTGTCCCTGGTTCGATCCCTGGAGGTACCACAAAACCCGAATAGCAATATTCGGGTTTTTTGTTTTTATTAATTTTCTATTGATTCCGGATCAATCCCAAACTTGTTAAGTGATAAATTTGAGCATAAAGCAGCCTCTCAAAACTTTTAGAAATAATCTGCCTGAATCTTTTTAAATCCTCTTAAAATAAAGACTTTGCGACTGCTTTTAGTTGGAAGTGTTTTTATGGTTTTTGATTTAGTTTTCTTCCCAGAAGATTTTTTTATTATGTTTTACCAAGTATAGACAAGTATTGCCTTTCTCATCTATTTTTTTCTTTAAGTCAAAAATATATGATCCTTTAGATATTCTATTTCTCTCTGTGCCACACCAGCTCCAATTGAGTTGATGTGTTTTTTTGTTATTCATGTAGCCACTAATTTGTTCATATGGTTCACTGCCATCAAAAAGAAAATCTTTAAAATCAATATATTCGGTTGAACTATTATTTTTCAAGTGGCCGATTAAAGTTCCTGCTACTACCAATGAATCTATGTTTTCTCCGGTTTTGTTGTAAAACTTCACATGCAGATTTCTGAAGTTTATAAAACTGCTTAAGAGAATTATGCTTAGTAATGTAAAAACGAACATTTCTGTTTTCCTTTCTTTAGATAGCAGCATTTCTTTAGTATAGGTTTTTATTTCAAAGTAAAACCAAGCAATTCTTTAAGATCAATATCTAAAGCATTTGCTATTCGTATAAGAGTTTTTATACCTGTATTTATTTCAGCTCTTTCAATTCTGCCAATTTGATTTCTTGGAATATCACAATCATCAGCTAAAGCTTGTTGGGATAAACCTTTTTTTTCACGCAGTTGTCTAATGTGAATCCCAAGATTTGTTATAAAAGTATCTTCTGAAATATTCATATTTCAAAAGTCATAACAATTATTTTTTAATAAGACACAAATTTGTGTCTAAAATTTTTATATTTGAATAAAAAACAAGACAATGATTACAGGAAGCCTTTCAAAAGAAACAGAAACTAGGTTAATTGATTTTTTCACGAACAGTATTAATCCTAAAGATATGGCTAAGGCAATACGACAAGTAAATTATATACTAGCTTTAAGTGCATTAAGAGAATGCGAAACCGTACAAACTGAAATTAGCAATCTTGAAAAAAGTTTTTACTGTATGAATAGATTAGCAGAAGCATTAGATCCTTATTTAGATGTTGAGTGAAACTTGATTTGAAGAATATGGAAATCCGTAAAGTACAATCATTTCTATAAATTAGTTTTGACTATTATTAATTGAAACAAATAATTAAGATGAAATGTAGTAACTGTGGTAAAGAAACGCCATTTAGTGGTAAAGTGTGTCATTGGTGCAATAATGACAAATCAAAAGATCAACAAACCCATAGTGTGATTGTGGTTATCTCAATAATTATAGTTTTTATTATCTGGATGTGTTCTTAAGGCACCCTTAACTAATAGTATTGATTTATTGTCTAAATAGATTAACAGAAGCTTTAGATCTTTATTTGAATGTTGAGAGTAGTTTGTTTTATGTACCGTTTGTCATTCCGAGGAACGAGGAATCTCCACGAGCTGAGCACGCACTGTTGGCGAGTTTCTTGTGAAGATTCCTCGTTCCTCGGAATGACAAATATTGGGTTACTTTTTTTATTTTCTCCTAATTTACCAACAAAGATATTTAAAAGCTTCCTTTTTAGAACTAAAGAAGAAATTTTGAAAATTGTTAAAACAAGATGTGGTATAAGTATGGATTATTAACATCATATTTGATTAACGATCTTTACCTTGTCACCAACCTTAATTGTAGTCAACATCTCTTTTTCTACATCTAGTTCTTTTACCAACAAGGCAATTTGGAATATATTTTTTTCTTTTTTTAATTCAGATACTAAAACGGTCATTTGCTCTTGAATATGTTGAACTTTGAAAAAGCCTTTTGGAATTTCAAGTTTTCCTAAACTTTTTTTTGAATGAGGATCAAAAATTTCTTGTCCTTCTTCATATACAAGAAATCTCATATAAGAACCGACTCTATCATTGGATCCTTTATTTATGACAATTTGAAAGTCATCAATTTTACTGGCTACTAAAATATTTGTTATTGAGTTATCCATTATAGCGAAGATAATTATTAATTAATAGTGATGATAGAGCGTTGCTTTCATTGTTAAGAATTCGGCTATATTCTTCATCATGAGTCGTTGTAAAATCTTCGTCGAATGAAATAATTTTTATTTGTACAAGCTTTTCTTGAATATTTTGAACATAGCCATTTGCGAAGAATAATTGAAAATTGTCTTTAATATAATAAATGGATACTGTTTGAGAAAATTCCAAATTGTTATTATTTTCTGCTAAAAGAAGAAGATTTGCTCTTGAAAATTGAAGGATTTTACTATTTATCCTTTTTAATGAATGAGTCTTTGAAATATCATAAGTTAATTTTATAGAGATAATTAGAACAAATGAATATACTATCCATAAAGCAGCAAACCACTTAATACTCAATTGAGTTTCCCAATCAATAAATACTGATATTATGCCAAAAACACCTCCGACAATTCCAATTAAAATTGAAATGCCATTTAAGGATAAAATATTTTCTAATTTTTGTTTTATCATTTACTGTATTTGTTTAGCAATCTGTCAAATATAGAAAAGAATAATTTATTAGTAGACATAAGTTTTTTGATTTATAAGAAGTTTTATAATGTCTATTAAAATGAATTGCAATTAAACAAAAAAGCTCCTGAATTATCTTCAGAAGCTTTTTTAGTGCGGATAATAGGACTCGAACCTACACGCCTTGCGGCACCAGATCCTAAGTCTGGCATGTCTACCAATTTCACCATATCCGCGTAATTGTGGGTGCAAAGATAAGCATACTTTCGAATATTCAAAGAAAAATTTGAAAAAAAATATTAATTCTCTTTTTTGTATATTTGGTTTTCTATAAAAATAATTTAAATGGAAAACATTAAGTCCTACGTTCAACAACATAAAGATCGGTTTATCAGTGAATTGATCGAATTATTAAAAATTCCGTCGGTAAGTGCCGACACCGCATACTCTCAAGATGTTATTGACACGGCCGAAGCTGTAAAAGTAAGTTTATCAAAAGCAGGCTGCGATTTTGTCGAAATTTGCGATACTCCGGGTTATCCAATTATTTATGGAGAGAAAATAATCGACCCTAATTTACCTACCGTTTTAGTGTACGGCCATTATGATGTTCAGCCACCGGATCCAATGGAATTATGGACCTCTCCCCCTTTTGAACCCGTTATCAAAACAACCGATATTCATCCCGAAGGCGCTATTTTCGCCCGTGGTGCCTGCGACGACAAAGGCCAAATGTACATGCACGTAAAAGCACTTGAATATATGGTACAAAGCAATACACTGCCTTGCAACGTAAAATTCATGATCGAAGGTGAAGAAGAAGTAGGCTCTGCAAGTTTAGCCTGGTTTGTAGAACGCAATCAGGAAAAACTGAAAAACGATGTAATCTTAATTTCAGACACCGGAATGATTTCGAACCAACAGCCTTCAATTACAACTGGTTTAAGAGGTTTGAGTTATGTAGAAGTTGAAGTTACAGGACCAAATCGCGACCTGCACTCCGGTTTATACGGTGGAGCTGTAGCGAATCCAATTAATATTCTGGCAAAAATGATTGCTTCTCTTCACGACGAAGACAATCATATTACGATTCCGAGATTCTACGATAAAGTACAGGAATTATCTGCAGAAGAAAGAGCCGAAATGGCAAAAGCGCCTTTCAGTTTAGAAAAATATAAAAATGCCTTAAACATTGCTGATGTTTATGGCGAAAAAGGCTATGTAACCAACGAACGCAACTCAATTCGTCCAACATTAGACGTAAACGGAATCTGGGGCGGTTATCAGGGTGAAGGCGCCAAAACAGTTATTGCCAGCAAAGCTTTTGCTAAAATCTCGATGCGTCTGGTTCCGAATCAGGATTGGCATGAGATTACAGAACTGTTTACCAAACATTTCACCAATATTGCTCCTGCCGGAGTTACAGTAAAAGTGACGCCGCATCACGGAGGTCAGGGTTACGTTACGCCAATTGACAGTATTGGGTATCAGGCAGCAAACAAAGCCTATACGGAAACTTTTGGAGTTCCGGCCATTCCGGTTCGTTCCGGTGGCAGTATTCCAATTGTGTCATTGTTCGAAAAAGAACTAAAAAGCAAAACCATTTTAATGGGCTTCGGTCTCGACAGTGATGCAATTCACTCACCAAACGAACATTTCGGAATCTTTAATTACCTGAAAGGAATTGAGACTATTCCGTTGTTTTACAAATATTTTGTAGCGCTTTCGAAGTAATTCGTTTTATAAAAATTCAAAATCCGTTCAGCAATGAGCGGATTTTTTTTTGAGTTTTCAAGTTGATATTCCTATTGAAATTTGCCATTGAAATTTGCTATTGCTATTGATTCGGGCGTTACCTACGGCCGGGCTATCCGCTATATCTTTTTATTTTTAAAGGAAAAATAAAAAGGATGCCGCTGCTATCCCTAACGCAATCCCAAAGTATTGAAAATTATAGTTTTATTTAAATATTGAAACTTTTTTCTTTCATATTTAAAATTTTATTCTACATTTGTAGAAACAAATCTATAAATGTAGAGCAAACGCTATGAAAAACCTTTTTGTAATATTCTTGTGTGGTGCATTTCTTCTTGGCTGTAAACCTCATTTAATCAATCAAAAGATTGAAAAGAAAAAGCAGGGAGTATGGATTGAGGAATATTCTGAAGACAGTACTCATTATAAATCGTACGAATATTACAAAGACGACCAGCCGGTAAAAAAATGGAAATCCTACATTAACGGGAAAATCTATAAAACCGAAAAATACAAAAACGGAATCTGTACCGTAAAATATTATCATCAAAACAGAAAACTGCAATCAAAAGGAAAAACAAAAGTAGAAACCGATTCTATCGAAACACACTGGTTTTATTTTGGAGACTGGAAATTCTATTCCGATAAAGGAAAGTTAACAGAAATCAGGAAATACAATAAAGGGAATTTAGTTTCAGAACAAAACTTAGAATAAAAAACTCAAAACATGCAACTATCAAACTCAGAAGAACAATTAATGGAGCATCTCTGGAAGCTTGAAAAAGCCTTCATGAAAGATCTGCTAGAAGCGTATCCGGAACCAAAACCTGCCACAACCACCGTTGCAACACTTTTAAAACGTATGATTGACAAGAAGTTTGTGGCTTACAACGAATTTGGGAATTCAAGGGAATATTATCCGTTGGTCAAAAAAACAGATTATTTCTCTAAACATGTAAAAGGTCTGATTAGTAATTTCTTTAATAATTCGGCTTCACAATTTGCTTCTTTCTTTACCACCGAAACCAATTTGTCAACTTTGGAACTGGAAGAGCTTAAAAAAATAATCGATTCAGAAATTCAAAAGAAGAAAAAATGATTGAATATCTATTAAAATCAGGATTACTGTTTTTGTTTTTTTATACAGGATATAAAGTAGGGCTGGCAAGCGAAAAAATGTTTCGTTTTAATCGGGCTTATCTGCTTTTGAGTTTGGTTTTTAGTGTTTTAATTCCATTACAAATCATTTCATTTCAATCTGCCGCTTCCAATAAAATAGGATCTTTCAGTTTAGATGAATTAGTGGTTCAGAAAAGCAATGAAAATTTAAAAACAGTAGTTGATTATCTAAATCTGACTAATGTTCTTTTTGGAATCTATTTTCTTGTGGTTTCGGTTTTAATTATTCGTTTCATATTGAATCTGTATACATTCTATAGAAAAATTCAGGTAAATGAAACACAATTCATAAACGAAGAAAAAATCATTCTAATCGAAGAAAGTACACTGCCACATTCGTTTTGGAATACAATTTTCATTAATAAAGCAGCATTCGAAAACAACAAAATCCCAGTAGAATTAATAACGCATGAAAAAGCGCACTTGCAGCAAAAACATACTTTGGATATTCTTTTTATAGAAATTTTACAAATTGTGTTTTGGTTTAATCCAGTCCTTATTTTGTACAAAAAAGCGATTAAACTTAATCATGAATTTCTGGCAGACGAAGCAGTTAATATTCGATACAATTCAATTTCAGAATATCAGAATTTATTACTTGAAATAGCTTCAGATAAAACCAGTATTAATTTGGCGAGTACTATCAATTATTTAATAACCAAAAAACGTTTTGTTATGATGACCAAAAAACAATCCAAAATCAAATCGGCCCTAAAAGCATTTACTATAATTACATTTTCAGGTTTACTATTATTTGTATTTAGTCATGAAAGTGTTGCTCAGGAAAAGAGTGAAACATTCAAAGATGATAATCAGGCAGTGGCTGTTAATTCAATTGAAAAACAGCCTGTATTTCCTGGAGGAATGGAAGCGTTTTATAAGTTTATAGGCGAAAATTTTAAAATGCCGTCAAAAGCGGCTAAAAACAACGTTTCAGGAAAACTTTACCTGCAATTTGTAGTTGAGAAAGAAGGCTCTTTGTCTGAGATAAAAGTTTTAAAAGATTTAGGCTATGGACTGGGAAGAGAAGCGATTCGGGTATTGAAACTTTCTCCACAATGGACTTCGGGTTCTGTAAAAGGAAAACCGGTCCGGGTTTTGTATAGTCTGCCAATCCAAATTCAGGCAGCAAAAAAATAAAAACATTTGTGTTATCTTATTTATTAAAATTGCAGTTGTTTTAATCTAATAAAAACCATCCAAACTGTGGGAATGACAAAAAAACTTTTACCTCTACTTTCGTTGCTTATTGCCCTTATTTCCTTTGAAATAAAAGCTCAGAAAGAAATTAACTCAGCTACTAATGACTATAAAAACATGTCCGAGTTAGATGAAACTCCAGCCTTTCCGGGTGGTATTCAGAAATTTTATGACTTTATAGGAGCTAATTATCAAACACCAAAAATTCAGGGATTAGCAGGAAAAATCTACGTTACATTTATCATTGAAAAAGACGGTTCTTTAGTAGATATAAGAGTTTTAAGAGATATTGGTTATGGAACAGGAAGAGAAGCCATCCGTGTGCTTCAAAATTGCCCAAAGTGGATTCCTGGAAAATACAAAGGAGAAACGGTTCGGGTTTTATACTCTTTACCTATTAATATTGAAGCAACTGAAAAGATTGAAGAAAAGATATATTCAGTAGCAGAAGTCTTTGAAAAACCAACTTACCCGGGAGGTTTGCAAAATTTTTATAAAGATCTTTCAAAACAGTTTAAAACTCCTGAAAAAGTGGGATTAAAAGGAAAGCTTGTTATAGCTTTTGTAATTGAAAAAGACGGTTCAATTGGACAAACTACAATTTTAAAAGATATTGGTTATGGTACAGGAGAGGAAGCCATACGATGCTTAAAATTGAATAAAAAATGGATTCCGGGCAAACTCAAAGATGGAACAGCCGTTAGCACTGCTTACAGTCTGCCTGTTACAATTCAATCAGAAAATTAGTTAAAAAATCCGCTCCTTTATACAAGAAGCGGATTTTAAAATTCAAAAACTAAAAATAAATCCGTTAAAATAAGTCCGGATTATATCCAAAATATGGCATGTTTTGCTCGTTAAAAATAACGCCGTAACTTTCCAGTTCATCTAAAATAGGCAAATACACCTCTTTATTGATTGGAAGCTGTACGCCCGGAGTTGTAATTTTTCCATTCAAAATCAATAATGTGGCTATGGCAACAGGTAATCCAACGGTTTTTGCCATTGCCGTATACGTCTGATCATCACCTATGCAAACCATTTTTGAGTCGATTTGTTTCTTCTCTCCATTCAGTTCGTAACCAAATTTATGGTACATCACAATCATATCTTTATCATCCTGTTCAAGCGTCCAGCTGTCAGTCAGTATTTTTTCCAGAATCTGTGCCGGAGTTGCATTGGGAAGATTTACTTTTTTATTTGGGTTAAATAAATCCAGTTCTAAAAGTTTATCCCACATAATATCGTCCTGATCGATTTTTAAAATCAAACGCATTTTTATTTCGACCGAATCTGTTGGGTGATAAGGCAAAAATGAATTGGTAAACTGACGGTAACTCATGTTTTCAGAATCCTCCATGATATAACTGTCGTCTGTCATGCCCAGTTGCACAAACATGTTCCATGCTTTTGAAAAACCAACTCTTCTAATTGTTCCTCTGTATAAAGTCAAAATATCATCTAAACCATATATTGACCGGTATTTAAGTGAATCACGGTTAGAATAGGCCTCAAATTTTCCGTAACCTTCAACTTCAAGAAATTCAGTTCTGCGAAATAAACTTCCATAAGGAATGTATTTATAAGTTCCTTCCTGAATAAATTTTGCTGCACCACCCTGCCCTGCTAAAACTACATTTCTGGGTGCCCAGGTAAATTTGTAATTCCACAAATTGTTATCTGACTCAGGAGCTACCAATCCGCCGCAGAAAGATTCAAAAAGCAGCATTTTACCGCCTTTCGATCTAATTTCGTCAATAACTTTCATGGCGCTCATGTGGTCTATTCCCGGATCGAGACCAATTTCATTCATGAAAATTAAATTGTTTTTTCGGGCTTCTTCGTCAAGTTCCATCATGGCATCGCTTATGTAGGAAGCAGTAACGAGATGTTTCTTGAATTGCAGACAGTCTTTTGCAATTTCAATATGTAAATAGGCCGGAAGCATCGAAATTACAATAGAGGCTTTTTCAATGGCAGCTTTTCTTTCTTCAACATCAAAAATGTTAAGGGCAATTGGAGTAGCATTAGGCTGTTTATTGATTTTCTTTTCGGCCAAAGCCAAAGATAAATCGGCAACTACAATATGTAAATTTTCACTTTCAGATTTTAAAAGCAAATATCGTATCAGGGAAGATGCGGATCTTCCCGCTCCAATGATTAGAATAGTTCTCATAAATTTACATATATAACACAAACATAGTAAATTGTTACAAAAATAACAATTGAAGAATGGTAAACTTTTTAAAATAAATGAAACAAAGTAAATCAGATTTTTTTGAAAAGTGTATTTGAATTGTTTTTTGTTTGGTCGAATTAAGAGTATTTTTGTGATAATAAAAACACTCTTCGTTGAGTGAAATTGATTAGAAATTTAATTTTGATACAATAATCAGATCAAAAGAATAATCGGAAAGAGCTTCGACTAAGTTTATCCTGAGCGAAGTCGAATGGACCCAGCCTGATACCTGATTAAATTTCAACAACGTCATTAAATACATAAACATGGAAAGAAAAATAATTATTACAGCAGCTCTTTTTGGAATGATAGCGATTATCTTTGGTGCTTTTGGTGCGCACGCTTTAAAAGAGATATTGTCTCCGGAACAATTAACAAGTTTTGAAACCGGAGTTCGTTATCAAATGTATCACGCTTTCTTTTTGTTCTTTGTCGCTTCCAGAAAAGAGTTGTCTTTGAAGACATTAAAAGTAATTTATAATTTAGTGCTGGGAGGCGTTTTATTATTTTCCGGTTCGATCTATTTACTGACTACAAAAAATGTAACTTCAGTTGACTTTAAAATTATAGGATTCGTAACTCCAATTGGTGGTTTCTTATTAATCTTCGCCTGGTTTGTACTTTTAGCTACTTTTTTTAAGAAAAAATCATAAAATTGGTTTAAAAAAATTCTATCTAAAATTTAATACCTAATTTTGTTGTATATATAACACTCAACCTAATTACTGTGAGTTTTTTATGTTATTCATTAGTATAAATAAATAATGTAACACAAATTCCTGGTTAATTGGATTTTTAAAATTGACATTTTAAAGTAAATTATAACACAACAAAAATTTATGGAAACGAATACACTTTCCTCGCAATCGATTTCGCTCATGGATTTAGGAATTACAAATGCTAAAGTTCACTATCAATTATCTGCAGATGAACTGCATGCGATTACGCTACAATCAGGGCAGGGTGTTGAAGCTTCTACAGGTGCTTTGGCCATTAATACAGGCGAATTTACAGGACGTTCTCCACAGGATCGTTTTATTGTGAAAGATGCTGTAACGGAAGATAAAGTATGGTGGGGAAATGTAAATATTCCGTTTTCACCAGAAGCTTTCGAAAAACTATATGATAGAGTAACCCAGTTTTTATCAGACAAAGAAGTTTTTGTACGCGATTCATACGTTTGTTCCGATTCAAATTACAGACTAAATGTTCGGGTAGTAACAGAAACAGCCTGGTCGAACTTGTTTTGCTACAATATGTTTTTAAGACCTGAAGAAAGCGAGTTGGCTAACTTTACTCCTGACTGGACGGTAATCTGTGCGCCAGGTTTTATGGCAGATCCTGCTGTAGACGGCACACGACAGTCTAATTTTGCTATTTTGGATTTTACCAAAAAAGTAGCCTTAATTGGCGGAACAGGTTACACAGGAGAAATGAAAAAAGGAATTTTCTCTGCCTTGAATTTCATTTTACCGGTTTTCGAAAATACGTTGCCAATGCACTGCAGCGCCAATGTGGGTGAAGCCGGAGATACTGCTATTTTCTTTGGTTTATCCGGAACAGGAAAAACAACCTTATCTGCAGATCCGGAACGTAAATTAATTGGTGACGATGAACACGGATGGACAAGCGAAAATACCGTTTTTAACTTTGAAGGCGGCTGTTACGCCAAAGTAATCAACTTATCTGAAGAAAATGAACCGGATATTTTTAGAGCTATAAAAAAAGGAGCGCTTTTAGAAAATGTGGTTTTCAAAGCAGGAACTAACGAAGTTGATTATGATAATGTTTCGATTACGCAAAACACACGCGTGAGCTATCCAATAACACATATCGATAATATTCAACCGGGTTCTATTGGCCATAATCCTAAAAATATATTTTTCTTAACGGCAGATTCTTTCGGAATTTTGCCTCCTATCTCAAAACTGACTCCGGGTCAGGCCGCTTATCATTTTATTTCGGGCTATACAGCAAAAGTAGCCGGAACTGAAGCAGGTGTAACAGAACCTCAGCCTAATTTTTCTGCTTGTTTTGGAGCACCATTTATGCCTTTGCATCCAACAAAATATGCTGAAATGCTAAGCAAAAAAATGAAAGATGCTGATGTAAAAGTATGGTTAATCAATACTGGATGGACTGGCGGAGCTTACGGAACCGGAAGCCGTATGAAATTAAAATACACCCGTGCGATGATTACGGCAGCTCTAAACGGAGAACTGGACAATGTGGAGTACGTAAACCATAAAGTATTTGGAATTGCAAAACCGCAATCCTGCCCAAATGTTCCAAGCGAAATATTGAATCCGAGAAATACTTGGGAAGATCCTGCGTTATATGATAAAAAGGCAATCGAACTGGCTCAGAAATTCAAAGCCAATTTTGCCAAATTTGAAGAGTTTGCGAATGCTGAAATTTTAGCAGGCGCACCAAAAACAGAATAAGGAAGATTATTTAATTCAAACTAAAAAAAGCTGTTCGTCATGAACAGCTTTTTTGTTTGGTTTCCAATCGCAGCTAAAAAATAAAAATAAACACTAAACACTGTACTGCGACTGAAAACAACACTGAAAATTTATTTTTTTACTTCGTCAATACGCTTCTGGATCAAATCCCATGCGTAATAATGAAATGTCATTCCGTTACTCATAGCTACAAAAAGACCGTTTTTGTATTTTCCGCCTAAATTAACGCTGGTTACATCGGCACCATCGCATTCAATTGTTGACGTTGGAACTTCTGCCAGTAATTTATAGCTGTCTGGATTTCCGTTAACACCTTCTCTCGGATACACCATAAACGTGTTTGCTTGTTGGTTTGATACTAAAATATATCCCGTAGAATCTGTTTTTTTGTAAATCGCAATTCCTTCATGATCTGCTTTGAAATCTTTCTGACCGAAGAAAGCCAATTCTTTATTGTCGTTTAAAGCCGGATCTGCTTTGTATTTTCTGATTCCAACTTGTTCATCGCAATAGTAAATTGCGCCTAATTCATTATCAACAGCAATGGCTTCAATTTCTTTCTTTCCGCTGTAAGCTCCAAATTTGCGAACTACTTTTCCAACAGCGTTTTTACCGGAACCCGAAAGTTCATACTGCCATAAATAACTTCCTGAAGGACCAGATTTTCTTCCCACAATAGCAAATATTTTACCGTCAGTTGGTCTTGTGTATAAAGAAACTCCCATTGGGTCACGCAACTCTTCCCCTTCAAAAACCGAAATTCCTCCGTTGTCAATTGGGTCTAAATTCGGCAGGCTGAAAACTCTGATTTTGTTGCTTTCACGCTCAGTTGTAACAGCGATATCAACTTTTTTTCCGTCAATAATCAATCCGTAAGCGATATCAACATTGTTCGGGCGTTTTAAAGGAATTGATTTTTTAAGAATTTTTCCATTCAGATCAAAAGCATACAAACCACCGTCTGTATCTTTATCTGTTCCCACAATAATACTTTTTGTAGCATCAGTTGGGTGAATCCATATTGAAGGATCGTCAGTGTCATGAGGCAAAGCTTCGGTAACAGCTGTTGGTTTTACCGCATTTGGTGCAACAGGAGCCAGTTTATCATCTTTACACGCTGTGAATGAAAGTGCTAAAAGTAAAAGGGCAATTATAGATTTATTCTTCATTTTATAATGTATTTTATGCAATTAGACAGAGCCGTTAAACTCTGTCTAATTTAAGAATTTTAAAAAACAGGTTTTACAAGTCTAATTTCAATCCGAAATTGTAACGGGCCTGATAGTATTCAGCTTGTTTTGTATTCGATTCAATTCCCTGATAGTAACGCAACGGCTGATTTGTTAAGTTATTGGCTTCTGCAAAAAAGCGAAGTTTAGGTGTAATTTTATAAGAAGCATTCGCATCTAAGAAAAATTGTTTGTCATAGAAACTGTCGTTGTATGCTTCTGAACCTAATTCATCTAAATAATCGGATGTGAAGTTAGTAGAAATTCTTGCAGAGAAACGTTTGTTTTCCCATGATAATGATCCGTTGAACATGTGCGGAGCAGTTCCAGGAAGACTGATGTTGTTTCTTTCATTTCCGTCTTCGTCAGCAATTCCTTTTGCTTTGGATTTAGTGTATGTATAGTTTAAATAAATACCAAAACCTTTTAAGAATTTACCAGGCAGGAAATCTAACTGACGCTGAAGTGCTACCTCAAAACCATAAACATCAACCTGATCTCCGTTTCTGGATTGTACAAATGACCAGTTTTCACCAGCCGGAATTGGATTCACCTGATTTGGGAAATCTGCAGCAAATTTTGCATCTGTATATTGATTATCGCTGTAATTGTAAATGAAATCATTTAATTTTTTGTAAAAAACACCTCCTGAAATTAATCCAACCGATTTGAAATAATTCTCAACCATGAAATCATAATTGTATGAATACGTTACATCAAGATCCGGATTACCAGCCGTAATTTCTTTATCTGCCGCAATATTGTTTACATAAGGCGCCAATGCATAATAGTTTGGTCTTGCTAATGCCGTAGTTGCAGCAGCTCTTAAAACTAAATCTTTTGTAGCATTGTATTGAAATGAAAGACTTGGCAATAAATTAGTATAAGAGTTTGTCGTATTGATTTGACTTTCTAATTCTTCTTCATCTAAAACGCGGTTTCCTGTATAATCGATGTGTGTGTTTTCAACACGGAAACCTAAAACCATTGAAAGTTTATCATTAAAATCCTGATCCCATCTTACATAAGCAGCAGTAATTCTTTCTTTAGCGTTATAGTTTACAGCCAAATACTCAGCCGCATCTGCTTCTTTATCAAATAAACTGGCGTTGTTAAGGTCTAAACTTCCTAAGAAATTAGCCGAAGCAAAAGTTCCCGGTACATATTTACTTCCCGGATTAAAGTTTTTTCCATCAAAATAGCTGGTTGGAACTTCAGATAATAATTCCATTCCGTCATTGATTGGCTCGTAAGCGTAGAAATTATTATTTCTTTCTTTTTCTTTTAAACGTAATCTAAGCCCTGTTCTTAGTCTTCCTTTTTCGCCCGCAATCACAGAAAATGGAAAACGGATATTCACTTTTGCACCAAATTCGCTTTCGCTTGTCTCATCTGTGTTTTCTGAAACTGAATTAAATTTAAATTCATCTGTAGATTCACCAACAGATGTCAGTAAAGGAAATCTCGGATCAGATAAATCCTGGAACATCTCTAAACCTTTCTGACGGTATTCGATGTAACGCTCTTCAGGACGATACTCTCTTGCTTTTGCATAGTTGGCCGACCAGTCTAAATCTAATTTTGAACTGATTAAATGCTCTCCACGAATCGAATAATTCTGAACTCGCTGATCTTCTAATCTTCTGTTTTTATTGCGATTATTATCTGCTCCACCTTTTGTCTGGCGTTTTACACGACCTTCAAAACCAATAATTTCTTCGCCATTATAAAGCGGCTCAATATCATCATAAGTAGTTCTGAAACGGTTTTCCCTGTCGTCTCTCCAATTGTAAATTGCATTGGCGAAAATACTGTTGTTCTCATCAAATTTATAGTCTAAAGCAATCGACCCACTTCTACGGATACGCTGTACGTCATATTTTCTAATTTCTGAAGCCTGCAAATACTGGTTTCCGAAATCGTCTTTTACCCATTCGTTTTCGATGTTATCAGAACCGTAATCAACATTATTGTAAGATCCACTAACAACTACTCCTAATTTATTGTTGGCAAATCTGTTACCATACACTAATCCGGCTGTATAAGAAGCATTTTCACGAATTGGAAGATAACCTCCGGCAAGCGTTGCTGAGATTCTCTCACCATTTGGAGTTGCTCTGGTAACTAAATTTACAGAACCTCCAATAGCATCAGCATCCATGTCTGATGTAAGTGTTTTATTTACTTCGATAGTCGAAATCATATCAGAAGGAATCAAATCCATCTGAACGTTTCTGTTGTCCCCTTCTGCAGATGGGATTCGGTCACCATTTAACGTTACAGAGTTCAAAGACGGAGCTAAACCTCTAATAATAATGTTACGTGCTTCACCCTGATCATTTTGCATCGTGATACCCGGAACACGTTTTAAAGCATCACCCACATTGGCATCCGGGAAACGGCCTACCTGATCTGATGAAATTACGTTTCCGATATTCTTGTTATTTTTTTGCTGGTTCAGGGCTTTTGCCTGACCTTTTAAAATATCTCCCACTACAACCTCATTCAATTCTGTTCCTGTAGTTTTAAGCGCAAAATCGATCACGTTGTTTTTACCCTGTTCTACTGTGATTTCCTGAGTAATGGCAGTATATCCAATATATTTTACAGTTACCTGATACGTTCCAATATTAATATTAAGCAATTCAAAACGGCCATTGTAGTCAGAGACAGTGTATTTGTTCTCCCCAACAATCTGAATCATCGCTCCCGGTAAAGGAAGTTTGTCATCAGCATCTAATACCTTTCCTGATATTATTGCTTTTTGAGCATAACTCGTCAGCGTTAATAAAAACAGCATTGCTGCCACATAAAAATTTTTCATTGTGTGTTTGGTTTAATTTTCGGTTGCGAAACTAAAACCTGAATGTTATTAAAGCTGTTAAAAAAAATTAATATAATGTTATGATTGAGTGTTTCAAAACAAAAAATAGTAATGTTTATGTAACATTGAAATAGCATATCCATTGAGTAATTAGTGATTAGTTTAATGTGTGAGTTATTCACGAATAACATTGTAGTTTTTATAAAGACCGAAATTTAGATAGCCAAATGAATTTTATTTCTTATTCGATAAACAAAAAACTAATTACTATGGACTTAAACAATTATAAAAACACCAAATAATTGATTTACAAGTAAAAACAAATCAACGATTTTCGTTGCAATTGAATTTTTGGCGTTAAATTTGCCTTATCAATCAAAAATCATCAATCATGTTAAAACAATTTTTTATCCTGTGTTCAGGAGCCGACAGAAAGCTTCTCGAAAGCTGTTCAGAAGGCGAACAAACCAAATATGTTGGTATTGGCGCCACCGTTTTTTTTACTGCAGTAATGGCTTTTCTGGCCAGTGCTTATGCACTTTTTACCGTTTTTGACTCTATTTATCCTGCTCTGATTTTTGGGTTTGTATGGAGTTTACTTATTTTCAACCTGGATCGTTTTATCGTTTCTACTATTAAAAAAAGAGATCGTCTAATGGATGAATTTCTACAGGCGACTCCCAGAATTATACTGGCAATTATTATTGCTATTGTAATTTCGAAACCACTCGAAATCAAAATTTTCGAAAAAGAAATCAATACCGTTTTATTAAAGGAAAAAAACGAAATGGAACTTGCGAATAAAAAGCAAATAGGAACTTATTTTCAATCGGATTTGGATAAAAATAAGGCTGAAATTGCTGCTCTAAAAGCTGATATTCTGCAAAAAGAGAAAGAAGTAAATGCTTTATACTCAACTTACATTACAGAAGCCGAAGGGACTACAGGAACTAAAAGATTAGGAAAAGGCCCGGTTTATAAAGAAAAGAGAGAAAAACACGATGCTGCTTTCAAGGAATTCGAAACTTTAAAAGCCACTAACGAAGCCAAAATTGCCGAAAAAGAAAAAACAGGCAAACAGCTTCAGGCCGATTTAGACAAAAAAGTTTCACAGACACAGCCAATCATTGAAGGTTTTGATGGATTAATGGCGAGAATCAATGCATTGAACAAATTACCGTGGCTACCGTCATTTTTTATTATGCTATTATTTTTAGCAATCGAAACTTCTCCTATAATTGCCAAATTGCTGGCTCCAAAAGGCGAATTCGATATTAAACAGGAAGAAGCTGAAACTGCCATGAAAGCCACTTTGGAACAAAATAAATACCAGCGTGAGTTACTGATTAAAACAAGTGCGGAAATGCACAACAAAGTATATGCTGATATTGCCGAAGATAGGAACCTGTACAATCTACAGCGAAAAAATGCAACCGAATTGTTAGAGCTGCAATCGCATAATTTTGTAGAAAAACAAAAGGCAACTTTATAGACACACAAGAAAATAAAAAACCTATTTTACTGAAGCAAAATAGGTTTTTTAAATAATATTGAATCGTTTTTCTTAAACATTTTTCAAATTGATGATTTCCTGATCTGTCAAAAAACGCCAGTTTCCTCTTGGCAGATTCTTTTTAGTCAAACCTGCAAAAGACACACGATCAATACGCAAGACATCATAATCAAAGTTTTCAAAAATAGCACGTACCACTTTTACATTCGATGAACGCAGTTTAAGACCAACTTCACTTTTTGGTTCGTTATCAATATAACTGATTTCTTCAACAAATACCCGGTGTCCATCAAGAACCAAACCTTTGCTTATTTTCTCTAAATCCTCAAATTTCAGGTTTTTATCTAATGAAACCTGATAAATTTTAGACGATTTCTGACTCGGTAAGGTAAACTTACGAATCATGTCTGTATCATTCGTAAACAATAACAATCCCGTAGTATTTTTGTCCATTCTGCCAATCGGAGCAATTTTAGCCGTTGTAGAACCACGAACTAATTCAAGAACGTTACGATATTCCTGACCTTCGTCTAATGCAGTTGTAAAGTTTTTTGGCTTATTCAGTAATATGTATTCTTTCTTTTCAGGAGTTAAAACCACTCCGTCAAAGTTTACCACATCATTTAATTTTACTAAATACCCCATTTCAGTAACCGGAACGCCATTTACTTTAACGTTTCCTGACTGAATGTATATATCTGCATCACGACGCGAACAAACACCTGAATTCGAAATATATTTATTCAAACGTATTTCGTCAGAAGCTTTTTGTCTTTTTGGAGCCTGATTTTGTTTTTTAATTTTTTGTGCTTTCTCTTCTTCGGCTGCCTTAACAGCAGGGTTCACTTTCTTCGGCCCTTGAGCACGCTTTGCCATAGGAGGTTTTGGCTTGCCGGAGTTTGATTTTGAGCTGTTTGGTCTCGATCCGCCTCTTTTATTATTCCCTTCCTTGTTGTTCATAAATTCTGTAATTTGTGCAAAGATAGTTTTTTCCTGCTAATAAATCTTAAGTTCAATGTTGTTAGATTGATAGCAATACAGTTTTGATGAGTCAGGAGCTCACAATTGGCATTTTTAATCATTATAAAGGATGTCTCACAGAGATTAACAAAGGTTAAGATCAAGTTTCGCAAAGTTTCTTTAATAAATCTCTGTGTGTCTGCGGAATTCTATGTGAATCTCTGCGAAATAAACCCTAAAAATTCGAAATCAGCTGCTTTCCGTGCCACAACACACTCGGGTTAATCAAAACAATGCAAAAAACGCCCGAAACAATCAAAAACTTAAGCACATTATGAAGTAATAAGTATTGCTCTTTGGAATTTGATTTCCATAAATAAAGCAGAAAAAAAAGTAATGTTATAAAACATACATAGAAATAAATATCCATGTAGCCTACGTCATAAACATTGATTAATACGTAAACCGGAAGTATCGTTAGAAAGGTTAAAACCGTAATAACTTTTTTCGAAATAGCTTCATTATAAAGTATTGGAATAGTTTGGTAATTATTGGCCAGATCACCTTTTAAATTTTCAAGATCTTTTATCATTTCCCTAATCAGTAATAATAAAAAAAGAAATATGGCGTGAGATGAAATAATGGTAAAATGGCTCCTGTGGTTTTCTATTTCTTCAAATGAAATTTGGTTATAAAAATATAACAAAATGGCAAAAAAAGGCAAAACAGCCAGAAAGGCAGCTGTTAGGTTTCCGATAATAGCATATTTTTTTATTTTATGAGAGTAAAACCAAATGAGGAAAATATAGCACGAAAAAAATAAAGAAGCACGCCATGAAACAATAAAAGCCATCAAAACAGCCATAAAATTCAGAGAGAAATAAACCGAAAGTTTTGTTTTTTGACTTACCAGACGATCCAGCATGGATTTGTTGGGTCTGTTGATTAAGTCTTTCTGACTGTCGTAAAAATTATTGATAATATACCCCGAAGCAATTGTAACTGCCGAAGCAAATACAATGAGAAACAAATAAGAATCCAATAAAATATCAAGTGCTCTTTTTTCAGGTGCGAGTATAAAAATAGCTGATAAATATTGTGCTAAAATGATAATAGGAATATTGTAACCTCTTACTACAGAGAACAGACTGACAATTTTCATTACTAAAAGTTTGTGCTGTCTGCTTAACATCATACGGAATTAAAGTTTGGAAAAGTATAAATTTAAAATTGATAAACAACTTCTAACTTATACTCTTTTAATGAAACTTTAGCACGCTCTAAATCTTCGGTAAAACCTAAAATGTAACCGCCACCGCCAGAACCGCAAAGTTTTAAATAATAATCATTGGTATCAATCCCGTGTTGCCAGATTCCGTGAAATTGCTCCGGAATCATAGGCTTAAAATTGTTTAAAACGACTTTAGAAAGCTTTTTAGTATTGGTAAACAACGATTTCATATCCCCGTGCAAAAAGTTTTCTACACAGGCATCGGTATATTT
Organism: Flavobacterium salmonis; assembly: GCF_903819435.1. GTDB lineage: Bacteria > Bacteroidota > Bacteroidia > Flavobacteriales > Flavobacteriaceae > Flavobacterium > Flavobacterium chungangense. The sequence goes on from NZ_CAIJDP010000057.1 coordinate 170,324, forward strand.
TACGAATTGGTTTTTTAACATCGTACGGAAACCTTTGTCTTTCAGGTTTTCCATGAAGATATTGACCATTGGAGCCGTTTCCCCCACAATTCCTGAATCTAATAAAAACACTGCTCCTTTTCCGTCAAAACTCTGCGTCGGAATACCGGTTGCTTCGATATTATCTTTAGAATTAATTAAAATCGGGATACTCAAATAACTGTTTAACGGATCCAGTCCGGAACTTTTTCCGTGGAAAAAACTCTCCATTTGAGCAAATATATTTTTTAACTGCAATAATTTTTCACGGGTCAGATTCTCAAGAACCGTAATTTTGTGAGTCGCATATTTGTCATAAATAGCCGCAACCAAAGCACCACTGCTTCCCACTCCATATCCTTGCGGAATACTGGAATCAAAATACATTCCGGTTTCAACATCGCTTTTTAAAGATGCCAAATCAAAAGCAACCAGATCAGGCTGTTCTGTTTGTAAGTTTTCCAGATAAATGGTATAGCGTTTTAAACTTGCATTTGAGGCAATGGCTTCTGCAGAAGGGTTTTCATCTTTCTTTAGTGCTCCATTGTAAAAATTATAAGGAATAGAAAGTCCTTTAGAGTCGCGAATGATTCCGTATTCTCCAAAGAGTAATATTTTTGAGTAAAATAATGGTCCTTTCATATGTTTATTTTATGTCTTTACTTTATTTGATTTGGGTCTTGTCTGGTGCCGAAAAAGTTGATAATAGTTATTTGTTTTGAACTAAAAACATAATAAAAAGTAGTCTGTCTTGTTAGAACACATTTTCTAATCATTTTGTTTTTTTCACTGTAAGGAAAACTTTCCGGATGTAAAAGAATTGCTGAAATTGATTTATCAAATTTTTTCAGAAAATCAATTTTTCTTTTTGTTGACCATTTTGTTTCGATGTAGCTCAAAATTTTTTCGAAAGATCTTTCGGCTCTTAGAGTAAATTCGATATTTCTCAACCTAAACCGTGTCTTTTTAAAATTGATTCATAACCCACAACTTCTCCTCTTTCAAATTCCTGCATGCTTAGTTCAAGATCCTCTTTTTGCTCATCAGTCAAGTCATCCCACCAATCTTTCTGTTCTTTTTTGAAAATTTTTCGAATAGATTTTAATATAGTCGGATCTTCTGTATCTACTAACAACTTTATCAGTTCAAGTTTTTCTAATTGAATGTCCATAATCAAAAATTTAACTAAAGATACGCAAAATTATAATGCAATTGCGCCATCACCAATTTCGTCGCAAATGTACTGACCATTTTGACAAAAGCCAACTAATTCGTTCTTAATAAATTGTAATACTTTTTCTTTTACATTTTCAGGATAAAGCACATGCACGTTTGCACCGGCATCAAGGGTAAAACAAACCGGAGTTTTTGTTTCGGCTCTGAATTTCCAGATGGCGTTAATAATTTGTAATGTGTTTGGCTTCATGAGGATAAAATAAGGCATCGAAGTCATCATCATGGCGTGTAAAGTCAGAGCTTCACTTTCTATAACTTTGATAAACTCTTCTACATTTCCACTTTCGAAAATAGCGATTAATTTATCAAGATTCTCGTGTGCCTGCGCAAAACGGCTGTAGGCATACGGATGATTGTGCATTAAATCATGTCCAACCGTGCTCGTAACCTGTTTTTCTCCTTTATCAACCAATAAAATGGTATCCTGATAATTATAGAAATTTTCGTGAATTGCATGCGGAAATTCAACTCCGAATAAATCTGAACTTCCTTTTATATTTTTCTGTTCGCCCCAAACGACAACGTTTCCTTTCACGCTTCGGCATGCACTTCCTGAACCTAAACGGGCTAAAAATGATGCTTTCTGATAAAAATAATCGTCTGTCATTTCCGGGTTGAGCTTTTTTTCTAAACTCATAAAATTCATTGCCAAAGCCGCCATTCCGGATGCAGAAGAAGCAATTCCCGAGCTGTGCGGAAAGGTATTATGTGTATCAATCGTAAAATGATACTCTTTCAAAAAAGGCAGATATAGTTCAATTCGCTCTAAAAACTTTCTGATTTTTGGATTAAAATCTTCTTTTGCTTTTCCTTCAAATAATAAATCAAATGAAAAAGCATCCTGACTCTCTTTCTTTTCAAAAGCAAGTTTCGTAATCGTTTTGCAATTATTCAATGTAAAACTTACCGATGGATTCGCCGGAATCTGGTTCTCTTTTTTTCCCCAGTATTTCACCAATGCAATATTGCTTGGAGCACTCCATTCAAAGTTTCCGTTTTCAATTGTTGAAGAATATGTTTTAGGAATAAAATCAGCTGCTGTAAACATGAAATATAAAATTTTGACAAAGATAACTTTTTCACCATATAAGTTATATAAGAAATATAAGCAGCTTTTACTAAAATGAACTTATATGAATTATATGGTTTTAAAATTTTTCTTTTTGACTATTTTTGACTAGAAAATTTGACCCAATGAATAAGTTCGTAAAAATAGCAATAGCGTTAGTAGTTTGTTTAGCAGTAGGATATTCTGCAAGTCTGGTAACAAGACCGAGTGTAGTAGGGTGGTATCCTACAATTGAAAAACCAATTTTTAATCCGCCCAACTGGATTTTCATGCCGGTCTGGACCTTACTTTATGTTTTTATGGCCATTGCCGCAGGATTGGTCTGGGATAAAATAAAAGAGCAAAATGAAGAAGTAAAAAAAGCTTTAGGGTTTTTCATTATCCAGTTAACGCTTAATGCTGTCTGGTCCTACTTATTCTTCGGATTAAAAAATCCGATGCTGGCTTTAATAGAAATCGTTCTTTTATGGCTGATGATTTATGAAACGTATTTAAAATTTACTAAAATCAATAAAACGGCTGGGTATTTATTAATCCCGTATTTGGCCTGGGTTGGATTTGCAGCGATTTTGAATGCGAGTATCTGGTGGTTGAATAGATAATTCACGTTTTTTGTTTCAGGTTTAATTAATACATTCATTTTATGAATAGATTTAAGGTCTTTGTTCTCGTTTTGGTTTTAATTTCATTTAAAAGTTTTGCCTGTTTGAATGGTGAAACTAAAATTTTAAAAAATGGAGCTTATGCTTATCAGGACTATGATGGAATTAATCCTAAAGGACATTATTTTTTCAAGGGAGATTTTCCAAGATTGATAATTGAACTTGACAGTTTGTATAAAAAAACAAAAAATCTCGATTATTTATCTGACAAAGGATATCTTTTAATTGTTCTGGGAAAATATGACGAAGCTTTAAAATTATATCTGAGCATTGAAAAACTTAAGCCCAATAGATATAGCACGGCATCTAATTTGGGAACACTTTACGAATTAATGGGCGAAAATCAGAAAGCCTATAACTGGATCAAAAAATCTATTGCAATTAATCCCAAATCTCATGAAGGATCTGAATGGCTTCATTTGAAAATATTAGAAGCTAAGATCAAGAATATAAATACTGTTTCCGGTCAGTTTTTAATAAATACTAATTTTGGAACTTCGCGTGAACCTAAGACAAAATTATCTACAAAAGAAATTGATGAATTGGTAAAATCGATTTATTTTCAGGTAAATGAACGAATGTCATTTATAGAGCCAAAAGACAAAATCATTTCAATTCTACTTTTTGAACTTGGCAACCTTGCAGAATTGCTGGGAAAACATAATAGCGCACTTGATACTTACAGAACTGCCAGAGAATATGGTTATTATGGAGATTTGATTGTAGAAAGAATGATTAATAGCGCCCAGGGCGAAATTGACTATTATAGTGAAAGAGCTGTTAGTTATGGTTCACAACTTCGTACTTTAAGAGAAAGCAAAAAGGATATAAATTCAGATTATATATACCAAATTGAAACAAGTTTGATTATTCTTTCAGTAATAACAATAATTTTATCGATTGCTTTTGTTGTACTTCTCTTAAAATGGAAAAAACTTAAAAAATCTACCTCAACTTCTTAAACTCTTCGTTTTTAGTATACAAAAAATCCATTGTAGCCAAAATATTCGGATTTTCTAATAGGGTTTTAGATTTTGGATCGGCATCGCAGAATTCAATAAAAAGCGCTGTTTCTTCGGGCTTTAATTTCAGCTCTTTTGTCAAAAAATCAAGAGGCAATGTGCTTTTTACAAGCTGGTTTAAACCAATTTTTGGGCTTTCCTTTTTAGGAGTTTCTTCTTTTTTGAATAAATTCCGAATTTGTTTTCCAAGGTAAATAAAATCTGTTCCGAGGGGCATAACTGCTTCTTTATAACCAGCAATTTTTAATCCTTCTTTTGATTTGTGAGAGTTTAGCTTAATCTGTTCTATTTCTTCTTTAGTCAGCCAGACTGTTTTTGATTCCTTATTCAAAACGACAACTTCTTTCAGCTCTTCCGGTTTGGCAATCATATTGACTGTAAAATCATTGGACTGAATGTTTTCTGCTGAGACTTTTAATCTTGTAAATAAAAAATCTTTTGAGAAGAAAAGCAGACTGTCTTTTATCTTTACAGCAATTGAAAATTCGCCCGATTCATTTGTTCTGGTGCTGATTTTAGCAGTTTTGTTGATTACTTCTATATTTTTAAGCGGAAGATCCTGAGCAACTACTTTACCATGAAGCAATTTTTCAGTTTGTGAAACAGATAACTGATAGGTAAAAAAAGAAATTGTGGTAAGTAATTTTACTCTCATACAGATTAATTAGCTGAGAGTAAAATTATTAGAATCGTCTTAATAAAAACTTATGAATTGTGTAAATTCTTGTTAATAATTACATTAGGATATCGAAATGGAGTGAATATTAAATCAAATGTTTTATAAAATATCAATCAATTCTGAAGCCGAATTTATAACCAATTTTGCACCGCTGTTTTTCAATTCTTCCTGAGTTCTGTAACCCCAGGTAACGCCAACAGGAAACATATTTGCGTTTACTGCTGTCTGCATATCGATATCGGAATCGCCTACAAAAAGGATTTCTTCGGGTTTTAAGTTCCATTTTTTGCTGATTTCGACCGCTTCAAACGGATTTGGTTTTTTAAGCGCTTCTGTACTTAAACCAACTGCAGCATCAAAGTGATTTGGGAATATTTCAGAAGCTATTTTCTTGGTCAATTCATCGGCTTTGTTGGAGAAAACCGCCATTTTGATATTTTGCAAAGCCAAATTATCCAGTAATTCGACAATACCTTCATATGGTTTTGTTTTCAACGTACAAACTTCACGATATTCGTTAACCATACTTGCAAAACAAATTTCGATCTGATCGTCTGAATTGTTTGATGCAGGCAATGCTTTGCTGACTAAATTTCGTAAACCGCTGCCGATAAAATATTGATACGTATCGTAAGTATGTGTTGGATAATTCAGACTCGTAAGTACTGAATTCATCGCATCTGAAATGTCTTCTAATGAATTGACTAATGTGCCGTCTAAATCAAAAATAATTCCTTTAAATTTCATGTTGCATTAAATATTTTGTGCCAGAATAAACCCGCTTGTCCAGGCATTCTGAAAATTAAATCCTCCGGTTATGGCATCAATGTTTACAATTTCACCAGCAAAATAAATGTTTTCGTGAATCTTGCTTTGCATTGTTTTGAAATTGATTTCTTTTAAATCGATTCCGCCAGCCGTTACAAATTCCTCCTTAAAAGTGCTTTTTCCGTTGACTTTAAATTCGCATTGGGTTAATTGTGATGTTAGGTTTTGTAATTGGTTTTTAGATAAATCTGCCCATTTCGTTTCGGTTTCAATTCCTGATGCCAAAACTAAACTTTCCCATAAACGGTTTGGAAAGTCAAATGGGGATTTTTTAGAAACTGCTTTTTTTGCGTGTTCCTGCTTTAAATCTTTCAGGATTTTTTCGGCATCTCCGTATTCAACATCGTTTAACCAATTGACAAAAATTGTGAATTGGTAATTTTTATCAAATAAAGTACGCGCCCCCCAGGCAGAAAGTTTCAGGATCGCAGGACCGCTCATTCCCCAATGTGTGATTAATAACGGTCCTGTCGATTCGAGTTTGGTATCTTTTACATTTACGGTAACCTGAGCCGCGACACCAGGCAATTCTTTAATTCGGGAATCTTTGATATTGAAAGTAAACAACGAAGGAACCGGACTTACAACAGCATGCCCGTGTCCCTGAAGCATTTCCCATATTTTTGGATTGCTCCCGGTTGCCATTACTAATTTTTCTGTTGCAAAATTATCAGATTGTGTATCGATTTTCCAATGATTTTCGGCTTTGTAAATTGATTGTACACTTTGTCCAGTCAACACTTTTATACCTAATTTTTCAGTTGCTTTTAGAAAACAATCAATTATCGTTTGCGAGGAATTAGAAACCGGAAACATTCTTCCGTCTTCTTCGATTTTTAATTCAACACCGTGTTTTTCGAACCATTCGATTGTATCTCCTGAACAGAATTGATGAAACGGGCCGCGAAGTTCTTTTTCGCCTCTTGGATAAAATTTGACCAGTTCATTCGGTTCAAAACAAGCATGTGTTACGTTGCACCTTCCACCACCGGAAACACGAACTTTGGAAAGCACTTCTTTTCCTCTTTCTAAAATGGCGATTTTAAGTTTTGGGTTTTTCTCAGCAATATTTATTGCGGTAAAAAATCCTGCAGCGCCACCGCCAACAATAATAACGTCGAAATTTTTGATCATATTTTATCTGGAAAATCAGAGATTATTCCGTTTACGTGATAACTTTTTACTTTTTGAATATCTTCTTCGGAGTTTACTGTCCAGGGGAAAACCAGAAATCCTTTTTCCTGAATTTGCAGGACTTTTTCTTTATTGAGTAACTGAAAATCAGGATGAATGGCTTTTGCTTTTATGGTTTCGGCGAAAGCCAAAGCTATATCAAGATCTTCCTCTGTTAAAACACCAATCGGAATATTTGGATTTAGGTTCTGAACTTCTTTTAAAGCATTCCAGTCAAAACTTGAAATGATAAAATGTTCGTAGTTCCAGCCTTTTTCATTGATGTATTCTTCAATTAAAGAAACAACTTGTTTTGAAGTATCAGCATTTTTTAACTCGACATTGATGAAACATTTTTTGTCAACTAAATCAAAAACTTCCTCTAAAGTTGGGATTTCATGCTTTTCGACAACCAAAAATGACTTTAACTCGGCTAAAGTGTACGTATTAATATCACCTTTCCCATTGGTCATTTTATCGATGGTTTCATCGTGCATGACGATGATATGTCCGTCAGCGCTGAGGTGAACGTCGAGTTCGATTCCGTCTGAATGTAAGTCTAAAGCTTTTTGAAAAGCCTGAAGCGTATTTTCGGGTTCGTATGCTTTGGCACCTCTGTGAGCTATTTTTAGAATATTCATTTTTATAGGTTCAGAGTTGCAAAGGTACAAAGTTGCAGAGGAAAAATAATAGCCCCGAATTCACGAATTATTTTTGACATAATAAATTTGTGAGTCCATGGCTATATAATTTTTAAACACATAGAATCATAGATTTTTTTGTCTAAAAAGATCCAAATAAATGATTCATCATTTACACATAGTTTTAAGCACTAAAACTATGTTTTTTAAAACAAGTGAAACGCCTTTATTGAATTAGAAAACTATGTTTCTATGTGTTTAAAATAATTTTTTATTCCAATTCTAAAACTACGGCTGATTTTGGTTCCAGCATAATTTCAGAAACTAAATCAAATGTTTTGCCGGTAAGAACATCTTTTCCTGATGTATAATTTTTGATGTTTTCTTTGAAACGATTGGTTTTTACAACTTGCTCTTTTGCATTGTTATTGAAAACTACCATTACCGTTTTAGCATCTGTATATCTGAAATAAACATAGGTATTATTCTCAGGAATGTAATGCGTCATTTTTCCGAAATGAAGAGCTTCATTTGATTTTCTCCAGTTGAATAATTTTGACGTAAAATCAAAGTATTTTGCCTGTTCTGCTGTTCTTCCCGCTGAAGAGAAAGCATTATTTTTATCGCCTGCCCATCCGCCCGGGAAATCCTGACGAATATCGGCATCACCGCCTTTAGCTTTATCACCGCCCATTCCAATTTCGGAACCGTAATAAATCTGTGGGATTCCACGAACTGTGGCTAGTAAAGTCATAGCCAGTTTGTATTTCGCTAAATCATATTTAAAAGTATGATTCATACGATCTGTGTCATGATTTTCGGCAAAGACTAATAAATTATTTGTGTTTGGATATAAATAATCCATCGCAAAATTATTGTAAAATTTAATCAGACCACCATCCCAATTAGGTGTATCATCATTGAAAACAGAACCAATCTGGCTTTGAAGCGTAAAGTCCATTACGCTAGGTAAATTCGAATTGTAGTTCTTAATCGCTCCAATTTTACTGTCTTTCTGCCAATAGGCCAGACTCGCCTGATTGTGCATCCAGATTTCGCCTACGATATTAAAGTTCGGATATTCTGTAGTAACCGCTTTCGCCCAATTGGTCATTGCGTTTGCATCCGAATAATTATAAGTGTCTACTCTAAATCCGTCAAGATTGGCGAATTCAATCCACCAAATAGCGTTTTGAGTTAAATATTTTGCAACTAATGGATTTCTTAAATTTAAATCCGGCATTGAAGGTACGAACCAGCCATCAATACAAATTTCCTGATCTGTTTTTGAGGCATGTGTATCCGGAATTACTTCACGTCTGTGATTGGTTTGTGTGTAATTCTCAAATTGGTTTATCCATGATTTTGTTGGCAAATCTTTGATCATCCAATGGGTTATTCCCCAGTGATTGGTTACATAATCCATCACTAATTTCATATTCTTTTTGTGCATTTCTGCCGATAAACGAGCGTAATCGTCATTTGTTCCATAACGCGGATCTATTTTGTACACATCTGACTGTGCGTAAGTATGATAGGAATATTCCTTGTCGTTATCTTCGCATAAAGGCGTGCTCCAAATAGTCGTTGCGCCAAGAGAAGAAATATAATCCAGATTCTTGATGATTCCTTCGATATCTCCACCGTGACGTCCGCCCGGCAAAGCACGATTTCCTTTTTCTGCTAAAGAAGCATTGCTGTCGTTTTTCGGATTTCCGTTAGCAAAACGATCCGGCATAATCAGGTAAATCAGGTCTGACGAGTCATAACTTTTTCGGTCTGCTGAATTGGCTCTTCTTTCTTTAAGGGAATATTTTTGGGTAAAAGCTACTTTGTTTTTCAATTTAAAGGAAAAAATTAATTCTGAAGCTTTTACATCTTTTGTATCTATGGTTACAAAAAGATAATTTGGGTTTTCAGTTTGTTCAACATTTTTAATCGCAACATTATTTGATACCGAAGTTTCATACTGCGAAATGTTTTTTCCGTAGAACATAATCTGCAGTTCCGGATTTTTCATTCCGGCGTACCAGAAAGGCGGTTCTGTTTTTTGTATTTGCGCTTTCGCGGAAGCGGGAAACAGCAAGATCAATAGGATTAATTTGTAGAATATATGGTTTGTATTAAAATATGTTTTTTGGATATTCATAATTTGAATTTTAAATTAATGAACGTAATTAATTATTGGTATTTTCTATTGGAGGTGGCGGCGGAGGCGGAGGGAAAATGGAGTCTGAAGTTTTATAATTCACCTGTTTATTGATTTCTTTTAAAATAAGCTGTTTTTTTATCTTATAAATCCATCTCGAAATAGAATCGATTTCTTTCGGTACATTATAGCTATGAACAACTATCATTTTGCTATTTTTATCCTTTTTGATTGCTATGGCATAAGCATCGCCATCTAAATAGCTTTCATGATATTCTGATTTGTATTTAAATAAATTAATTTTCTCAATGTAATTGAATAAGTCTGATTTTTCATGCGGATTTAAAATTCCATAATATTGAGTTTTTTCTTTTATAACAGAAGTGCTATCGTCAATGTTTCGTCCAATCCATTCTTGATATACATAAACAGTATCACTATCTGTGAATCTAAGAGAAAAGAGTTCACTAAATGTATCTGCATAAGAATATTCTAATGAATCAAATGCTTTTTCTTTTTTGTTGCAACCTAAAAGTAATAAGCTTGTGAAAATGATTATTGACGGATATTTCATAGCATAGAATTTTTAAATGAAATTATAAAAAAAAGACAAGCAATTCTGGGGGAAATTACTTGCCTTTGAAAGAATTATTTAGCTTCAATTATGCTGATTGCATAACCTCCACCCGGAGCAGATAACTGCGATAATTTTGATTTACTGGTTACAGCAATTTTCTTGATGGTATAAGCCTGCGGATTTGTTTTGTAATGCGCCTCTTTTGCATCAGCATAAATGGTTGCGGTGTATTTTTTACCTTTTTCAAGGAAACTGAAATCGATGTTTGAAGTACGCGGCGTTTCTCCGTTTACGTTTCCAACGAACCAGTTGTTTGTTCCTTTGGCTTTACGGGCAACCGTAACAAAATCGCCCGGCTCAGCCTCGATATATTTGCTTTCTGACCAGTCTACCGCTACATCTTTTATGAATTGAAAAGCATCCGGAAAACGGTTGTAATTCTCAGGTGTATCAGCCGCCATTTGCAACGGACTGTACATCGTAACGTATAATGCCAATTGATTTGCCAAAGTACTGTTTACATGCGATGTGTTTCCGGGATTCATTTTGCTGATATCCATTTCGAAGATTCCAGGCGTATAATCCATTGGACCACCGATTAAACGTGTAAATGGTAAAACGGTAACGTGATTTGGTTTTGAACCTCCAAAAGCCTGGTATTCTGTTCCTCTAGCTGCTTCGTTTCCGATTAAATTTGGATAAGTTCTGCAGATTCCCGTTGGACGAATGGCTTCATGCGCATTGACCATAATTTTATAATCAGCCGCTTTTTCGACTGCATATTGGTAGTGATTTACAATCCATTGGCTGTAGTGGTTTTCACCGCGAGGCAAAATATCACCTACGTAACCACTTTTTACAGCATTGTATCCGTTATCGTTCATGAATTTGTAAGCTGCGTCCATGTGGCGTTCGTAGTTACGAACAGATCCTGAAGTTTCGTGGTGCATAATGATTTTTACGCCTTTAGATTTGGCATATTCATGCAGACCTTTCACATCAAAATCAGGGTAAGGCGTCAGGAAATCAAAAACATAATCTTTAGAATGTCCGAACCAGTCTTCCCAGCCTTCGTTCCAGCCTTCGACTAAAACAGCGTCAAAGCCTTGCTGTGCCGCAAAGTCAATGTATTTTTTTACGTTAGCATTATTCGCTCCGTGTGTTCCGTTTGGTTTAGCTTTTGAGAAATCAGAAACGCCTAATTGAACCGTTGGAAAATCGTTTGTGTAGGACCATGAGCTTTTTCCTGTAATCATTTCCCACCAGACACCCACATATTTTACAGGTTTAATCCATGAAGTATCATCAATTTTTGATGGATCGTTTAAGTTTAAAGTCATTTTTGAAGCTAAGATTTCTCTCGCGTCATCGCTTACCATAATCGTTCTCCAAGGTGAGTGGCTTGGTGCCTGCAAATACCCTTTATCACCTTTTGCATCCGGTGTTAACCATGATTCAAAAATCATGTTTTTATCGTCTAAATTCAGGTGCATACAAGAATAGTTGATCAAAGCTGCTTCGTGCAGATTGATATAAATCCCGTCATTTGTTTTTAACATCAAAGAAGTCTGAACTCCTGTTGGTGAAAAGTTTTTCTGCGAAACGTTTGCCGTATAGGCTTTTTCAGACAAACCTCTGATCTCTGATAATTTTGATTTGGTATAATCGTATTCCTGAGTATCATAATCTCCCGGAATCCAGAAAGCCGTGTGGTCTCCCGCCATTGAAAACTGAGTTCTTTCTTCCTTAATAATAAAATAAGTCAGGTTTTTTTGAGCTGGGAATTCATATCTAAATCCAAGTCCGTCATTAAACAAACGGAAACGGATTATGATTTGTCTGTCAGTACTTTTTTGATTTAAAGTTACCGCCAGTTCGTTATAATGATTTCTGATGTTGTCAACTTCTCCCCAAACCGGTTTCCAGGTTTCATCAAAAGTGCTGGTTTTAGTATCCACAACCGTAAAATCATTCAGTAACGATTTGGTATCGTTTTTAAGTTCAAGCCCTAATTTACTGGTTTTTACTACCTCCTTGTTTTTGTATTTCAAATTGTAAGCTGGAGTTCCGTCATTTTGAAGAGAAAATTCCATTACGAACTTCCCTTCCGGTGATTTTAATTGCTGTGCATTTGCAATTGAGCTGAATGCAAACAAGATTAAACTTGCGAAAAATAAGTTTTTCATATGATGATATTTATTGATTTTTAAAGGTCATATGTAATTCGCATATCCTAATTGGTATATTCGACCAATTTCCGGTCATGCTCATTTCATATTTCTAGTTTTAAAGTATTGTAATTTAATGAATTTTAGCGAGTTGCTTGCTTGCGATTACAGGTTTTCCATTTACGATAATAGTTAAATCCTGATCACCATCAACCATAAAAGTTGTTTCAGTATGACTTACTGTAACTTTTAAAATTTGATGCCTGAAATTAATTTTAAAAGAATATCCTTTCCATTCTTTTGGAATTTTTGGAGAAAAATGAAGCTGGTCATTTTTAACACGCATTCCGCCAAAACCTTCTACGATGCTCATCCATGTTCCCGCCATTGACGTGATATGACAGCCTTCTTTAACTTCTTTATTATAATCGTCCAAATCCAGACGGGATGTCCGCAAATAAAATGTGTATGCCATATCCATTTTATCTAATGCTGCAGCCTGAATTGAGTGTACACAAGGTGAAAGCGAACTTTCATGCACTGTAAACGACTCATAAAATTCGAAATTGCGTTTTAATTCTTCTCTCGAAAAATGATCTTCGAAGAAATAGAAGCATTGTAAAATGTCAGCCTGTTTGATGTATGGTGAACGTAACACTCGATCCCAGGACCATTTTTGATTAATTGGACGCTGTGAACGATCTAACTCTTTTACCGGAACTAATTCTTTGTCCAGAAAACCGTCCTGCTGCAAATAAATCCCTAATTCCTCCGATTTCGGGAAATAAATGTTATCAGCTACTTTTTTCCATTCCTGAATTTCTTCGGCAGACAGTTTTACTTTTTCAAATATCCTTTTATGATCTTCCGGATATTCTGAAGCTACTTTTTCAATTTGTTCCGAAGCAAAATCAATACACCATTTTGCAATATAATTGGTATAGAAGTTATTGTTGATGTTGTTTTCGTATTCGTTTGGGCCTGTAACTCCCAAAATAACATATTGATTTTTGTCATTAGAAAAAGAAGCTCTCTGGTGCCAGAAACGTGCAATTCCGATTAAAACTTCCAAACCTTTTTCAGGAATATAGGAGTAATCTCCGGTGTAACGGTAGTAGTTGTAAATCGCAAAAGCAATCGCTCCGTTTCTGTGGATTTCTTCGTGGGTGATTTCCCATTCGTTATGGCATTCTTCGCCATTCATGGTCACCATTGGGTACAAAGCTGCACCGTTTTTGAAACCTAAATTATCTTTTGCATTCTCAATCGCTTTATCCAGTTGGTTGTAACGATAGGTCAATAAATTTCGGGCAACTTCCTGATCTTTTGTAGCCATATAAAACGGAATACAATAGGCTTCAGTATCCCAATACGTTGATCCGCCGTATTTTTCTCCGGTAAATCCTTTTGGTCCAATGTTTAATCGGCTGTCCTTTCCGGAATAGGTTTGGTTCAACTGAAAAATATTAAAACGGATTCCCTGTTGAGCCTTAACATCACCTTCAATCGTAATATCTGACATTTCCCAGATTTTTGCCCAGGCATCAATTTGGTTTTGAAGCAAAGTATCATATCCTAAGGAAACGGCCGATTTGATTACTTTTTCGGCTGCAGCCAAAGTGTTTTCATGATTTAAGGAAACGGTATAACCTCCAATTTTCTGAATCGATGAGGTTTGCCCTTTTGCAATGATGGTTCCATACGTATATTGCACTTTATCGATAGTAGAATCAATTGCAGAAGGCGAAATATAAACGTTTTCACCATTGGCCAAAATCGTATTGTGCATAAAAGTAGTTACTTTAAAATGCGTTTTAAACGTTTTTGCTGTTACAAAAGCTTCACTATTCGATTTTTTTACCTCTAATGGCTTCCAGAATTTTTCATCCCAATTGGCATCTTCATTTGTTACACCTGCATCAATATACGGTTTGTATACAATTTTAGCATCTTTGTTTAAAGGGGTAATATCGTATTTGATGATTCCTGCTTCATCTAAATCCAAAGAAAGAAAACGACGGACATTAACGGAGATTTCGGTTCCGTTTTTTAAAACCGCTTCAAAAGAACGGTTGTACCATCCTTCTTTCATATTCAGTTCCCTGCGGAAATTCCGAACCTCATCACATGTGTTTAAATCCAGGTTTTCTTCATTGATTTCAATGTTAATTCCAATCCAGTTAGGCGCGTTTAATACTTTGGCAAAATATTTCGGGTAACCGTTTTTCCACCAGCCTACTTTGGTTTTATCCGGATAATAAATTCCTGCAATGTAGCTTCCCTGAAAAGTCTCGCCAGAGTACGTTTCTTCAAAATTGGCCCGCTGTCCCATAGCCCCGTTACCAAGGCTGAAAAGACTTTCAGAAGATTTGACACTTTCTGCGTCAAATCCTTCTTCTATGATGGACCAGTTGTCTGGTTTTATATAATCTTGGTTCATTTTTTTCAATTTAATGATTTAAAAATTTAAAGATTTAAAGATTTTCGAATAGTTCAAAATCTTAATTTTTAAATCTTTCAATCTTTTAATTCTTCAATTAAAGTTTCTATAAAGGTTGTGGAGATTTGGGTAAAATCCTTAAAAATATAATCAGCTTCATGCAGTATTGTTTCCTCACCAATTCCTACACTTGCCATTTCTGCGATATTTGCTGCCTGAATTCCTGCAACAGAATCTTCAAACACGATTGCATTTTTTGGATCAATATTTAGTAATTGAGCCGCTTTCAGGAAAACTTCGGGGTCTGGTTTTGCATTTGTAACATCATTTCCGTCAACAATAGCATCGAAGTAAAACAGAATTCCTGTTTTTTCCAGAATAGGTCTTGCATTTTTGCTGGCAGATCCCAGTGCAATTCCCTGATTTTTATCTTTTAATAGTTTTAGAATATTTAAAACTCCCGGAAGAATTTCGCTTTCATTCATATCAACCAAATACGATAAATATTCCTCATTTTTTTGAATCAGCCATTTGTCTTTGTCTTCCTGAGAAGCTTCAACATTCCCTAATTCAAGAATGATATCTAACGAACGAACGCGACTTACCCCTTTTAAAAGTTCGTTGTGCTCATGGGTAAAATTTATATGTAATGCCTGCGCGATTTTTTGCCATGCCAAAAAGTGATATTTGGCGGTATCGACAATGACTCCGTCAAGGTCGAAAATGAATGCTTTTTTGCTCATTGTAAAAAGGGATCTTCTTTATGATTTTAGGATAGTGTCATCTGCATCTTTTACCTTGCAGACTAATGCAGCCGCGATTAAGAAACTTACTCCACTGGTAATCAAGGCGTAAATAGCATCACCATGATAAAGATATTTTACTATAGGCCCTCCGATCAATGCATTTACAATTTGCGGAATAACAATAAAGAAATTAAAGATTCCCATGTAAACACCCATTTTTTTAGGTGTAATCGAACCGGCAAGAATGGCATAAGGCATAGCCAGAATACTTGCCCAGCCGATTCCAATTAAAACCATAGGTAAAACTACCCAGTTTTCATCAGGCATGAAATAAATGGAGATTAAACCGATTCCTCCTATAATTAAAGAAAATGAATGTGTTGCTTTTCGTCCGATTTTTTTTGCGATATACGGCAGGAAAAACAAAGCTACAATGGCAGAAACAAAGTTGTAAACACCAAACAAAATTCCGACCCAGTCACCGGCGTTTTGATATTGCTGGCTAGAAGTGTCGCTAAGCGGTAATTTGTAAATGTGGTGGGCAATAGCAGGAGTTGTAAAAACCCACATACCGAATAATCCAAACCAGGAGAAAAACTGCACCCAGCTGAGCTGACGCATTGTTACAGGCATTTTTGCAAAATCAGTGAAAATGTCGGTGATTTTTGATTTCTCCTCTGTATCAGAAATCACGTCATTTTGCGGTTCTTCAAAATTTGCCAACTCTTCCGGTGAATATTCTTTTGTGGTAAACAGCGTAACCAATATAGATCCAATTAATATTGCTGCTCCGATAATAAAAGACAATGTAAGATTCAGAGGTACACTTCCTGCAACAGTATTGTTTGAAACGTGAAACCATTTCGTTAAAACATAGGGCAATGCTGAACCAATAACCGCTCCAAAACCAATTAGGGATGTCTGAATACTAAAACCAGCTGTACGCTGATCTGTTCTTAAATTATCCCCAACAAGAGCACGGAAAGGCTCCATGGCAATGTTGAAAGAAGCATCCATAATCATCAGCATTCCTGCTCCTACCCATAAAGCCGGGAGTACTGCAGTAAAAATATTAGCTTGTGGCATTAAAATTAATCCAACCGAAGCTAGAATTGCCCCAACTAAAAAGAAAGGTTTTCGTCTGCCGAATCTTCCCCAGGTTCTGTCACTGTAATGACCGATAATTGGCTGTACTATTAATCCCATCAGGGGAGCAATAATCCAGAACCATGAAAGTTCGTGTACGTCTGCACCAAAAATTTGTAGAATTCTGCTGGCATTTGCATTCTGAAGTGCAAACCCCATTTGTATTCCCAGGAATCCGAAACTCATGTTCCAAATTTCCCAGAAACTTAATTTACGCTTTTCCATTATCGCAATTTGTAAAAATTATACGATAAGCGCTTTGCTTATCAAAACTTACTATTTATTTCGAAGTAAAAGTAAAAGCTTTGAACTGGGCTGTAAATATATAAATATATTTACGTTTTTTGTTTTATAATGGCAAATAAGAACGAACATTTTTTACTACAAGGTTGTAGTAATGAATTAAATAAGAAAAAAGTACTACTAAAATGAAAAGTGATAAACGATAAAACAAAATTCAGGTTTAGACAGCTTATATCACTTTCTATTTTAATACTTTAAGAATTAATCTGTAGACTCTCTTTTTACAAGATGCGTTTCAATCACTTCGGTAGTATAATTTTCATTTTCTTCTTCATCGTCATGTTCGGCTTCCAGTCTTTCAATAAGCATTTTAGCCGCTTTGTTGCCCATTTTTTCTCCGCTCTGGCTTACTGTTGTTATACTTGGCGTAGAGTATTTTGAAATAATTCCGTCGGTAAAAGCAATTACAGCCAGGTCATCAGGAACTTTAAGTCCCATTTTGCTTGCTGTTTTTATAATGGTTACGGCAAAAAGCTCATTTACGGCAAAAACGGCATCAAAAGCCCTGTCATGTAAAAGCTGGCTGATTGTAATTTCGCAGGTATCTACATCTTCAATTTTTATAATTAAATCTTCATTGAATGGTAATCCGTTGTCTAAAAGTGCTTTTTCGTAACCATCAGTTCTGAGTTTTCCAACACTTACATAATCAACAGTCGTGACAAGGGCTATTTTTTTTCTTCCGCTATCAATAAGACTCTGAACCGCTTCGTATGCAGCAGATTTGTCGTCAATAATTACCTTATCACATAAGATATCATTGGTAACGCGATCAAACATTACTACAGGCATTCCCTGATTGATTACTTCTGTGATATGATGAAAATCCCCTTTGAATTGTGTTTCTTTTGAAAGCGACATGATAAAACCGTCGATGCTTCCGTTGGCCAGCATTTCCATATTTAATACTTCTTTATCAAAAGAATCATCCGATAAACAGATTACTACACTATATCCATTTTCATTAGCAACCTGTTCAATTCCGTTGATTACGGTAGAGAAAAAATAATGTACAATTTCAGGAATGATAATACCAATACTTTTGGTTTTTCGGTTTTTTAAACTAAGGGCAATGTTGTTGGGTTTATAGTTGTAAAACTTTGCAAAAGCCTGCACTTTTAATCGTGTTTCTTCACCAATTTCAGAGCTGTTTCGCAATGATTTTGAGACCGTTGAAATAGATACATCGAGCTCTTTAGCAATCTGTTTTAGGGTCACTTTTCGTTTCATGATGCTAATTTAAAAAAAATGTTATTGATAATAAAGGTATGTTTAATTTTCATAAATCATAATTTTACTCTTAAAAAAACGACGTAATATATAAAGTTTTCAACACTACCACGTTTGCGTAGGCCTATAAAAATGACTTGGTGTTGAGCATGTTAATTAATTCCTAATTTTGAAATTCGAAGTAAAATTAAAAGCTTAACTAACAATCTAAAACTCAAACTAAATTAAACAAAAAGTATGAAAACAATTTCTCAAAAGTTGTTATTTTTATTCCTGCTGTTTCCGTTTTTGATGCTTGCTCAGAGCACTATAAACGGTTCAGTTGCCGATAAAGCGACGGGACAGCCAATCCCGGGAGTAAATGTAAGTGTACAAGGTGCTCCGGGAGGAACATCGACCGGTTTTGACGGTAATTTTCAGTTATCGAATGCAAAAAGCGGCAATAAAATCGTAGTTTCATTTATTGGATACAAAACGGTTATTGTTGATTATACCGGACAAAAAACAGTAAATATCCTATTAGAAGAAGATACCAATCAGCTTAAGGAGGTTGTAGTACAGGTAGGTTACGGAACCGTTAAGAAAAAAGATGCAACAGGTGCCGTAACGGTATTATCTGCTGCACAGCTTAACAAAGGGCCGGTTGGATCTGCAGATCAGCTTTTGGTTGGTAGAGCAGCAGGTGTCAGAATCACTTCTGATGGCGGTGCACCCGATTCTAATCCAAACATCAGAATTAGAGGAGGAAGTTCTTTATCAGGAAACAACAGTCCTCTTATAATTATTGATGGCGTGCCAATTGACAACACCAATCCTGCAGGAATCTCTAATCCGCTAACCTTAATAAATCCTAATGACGTAGATACATTTGCCATTTTGAAAGATGCATCTGCAACCGCAATTTATGGTTCCAGAGCATCAAACGGGGTGATTATCATTACTACTAAAAAAGGGGTTTCCGGAACTCCTAAATTCAACTTTTCATCTAATGTAACAATTGGAAAAGTTAACAATCCTGTTGATATGCTAAGTGGAACTGAATTTACTTCTTTCATGCAAAAATACCATCCAACCTATACCAATTTACTTGGTATTCCAGACGGAACAGGCGCAACTGATATTCCAGGAACTCCTCAAATAGAAGGAAGAATTGTAGCTAATACGAACTGGCAGGACTTAATTTACAGAGAATCTGTTTCTACAGATAACAACTTTAGCGCAAGGGCTAACTTGTTTGGTAAGATTCCATTTAGAGCTTCTGTCGGATATGCCAAAAATGAAGGTGTAGTAAGAACAAATGATTTAGACAGATATTCTGCTTCTATTAAACTTTCACCAGTTCTGCTGGACAACACTTTAAAAATTGATTTTAATGCCAAAGGTCTTTCTGTAAAAAAGAACGCAATAGATGTTGATGCCGTAATTGGAAATGCCTTAGGAATGGATCCAACTAAGCCAGCTTATGACAATAGTGCAAGCAACAGATTTGGCGGATATTACCAGTTGCTCAACACAAACAACTCCCTAAGCGGACAGTTGAATCCTTTGGCGGTTTTAAATCAGAGATCACGTCCGGAAGAGGTTCAGAAGTTATTAGGAAACATTGAATTAGATTATAAAATGCCTTTTCTAAAAGAACTGAGAGCTGTTGCAAATGCAGGTATTGAAGCTTCTAAAACCAAAATTGAAGAAGTTTACACGGATAATTCTATTCAGACCTATCAATTAGATAATTCTGCTGCAACTACACCTCCAACGTATGTGTTTAATCCGGGGTTACATTATGCAGAAAATCAAACAGTAACCAACAAAACATTAGATACTTATCTGGCTTATACTAAAAATTTAAACGGATTTGTATCAAGAATAGATGCTCAGGCAGGATATTCGTATCAAAACTTTGTAACAGACGGTAACAAAGAAATTTACAGATATAGCACCGTTAACGGATTAAGAGAGTTAACTCCAAATCCGGCAAACCCAAACAACCGATATTACAACGAACGAAATCTGCAATCGTTTTTTGGAAGAACAAATTTTGATCTGGTAAATAAATATTTGTTTACATTGACTTTAAGAGCAGACGGTTCCTCTTTATTTAAAGAAGACAGCAGATGGGGGTATTTCCCGGCAGCAGGTTTTGCGTGGAGAATTAAGGATGAAACGTTCTTAAAGGATTCAGGGACTTTTAAAGAATTAAAATTAAGATTAGGCTATGGTATAACAGGTCAGCAGGATATTACAAGTGCTGCAGGTTCTTATCCATATAGTGCTTTGTTTGGTTCAACCAGTGCTTCAAGTACTTATATTCCGGGTGTAAACGGATACTTTGCAAAGCCTTACAACGAAGATTTGACCTGGGAAAAAACAACAACTTACAACGTAGGGGTTGATTTTGAATTATTTGAGAACAGTATCGTTACCGGTAGTATTGACGCATATCAAAAATACACGAAAGATTTACTTTCTGTCGTTTCGGCTCCTCCAGGACAGGCATTAACAAACGAATTTATTTCGAATGTTGGAGAAATGGAAAATAAAGGTATCGAAGGAAACGTGAATGTGAAAGTGGTAAGCAGTACTGATTTCAATTTATCTGTAAATGGTAACATTGCGTACAACATTGGCAAAATTACCGATCTGAATAACAGACTTACCAATGTAGACAACACTTCAACGATTCCAAATGGAACAGGTCAGAAAATTGCGTATAATACTGTGGGTGAACAGCCGTATTCTGCATGGGTTTTTGAACAAATTTATGATTCAGACAGAAGACCAGTTGAAAATGCTTTTGTTGATAAAAACGGAGACGGAACTATTGATGATAATGACCGAATTTATGTAGCACTAAGACCTAACTGGACCTACGGTTTTGGTTTAACAGCTAATTATAAAAAATTCGACTTAACTACAACCTTCAACGGTCAGATTGGCGGAAAAGTATACAATGCAAGAAAACTGCAATCAGGATATTTAGACAAGGCTATTCCGCTTAACTCTACCAATTTAACTAACGTTTTAGATACTGATTATGTCTTTCAGAATGTAAACGGAAACATTCCTTTTTCTAATTATTATTTAGAAGATGCGAGCTTCCTGCGCTGCCAGAATATTACGCTTGGGTATAATTTTGACAATATATTAAAAGGTGCGGTTTTAAGATTATATGCTGCTGCAAATAACTTATTTATTGTGACAGATTATACTGGTGTAGATCCGGAAAACTTCAACGGAATTGATAATAATTTCTATCCAAGATCCAGAACTTTCAGTTTGGGTCTGAATTTAGACTTCTAATAAAAAAATGTACAAATGAATCAATTTAAATTTAAAATAATAGGAGCAGCTTTTGTTCTTTTCTTATTCACTTCCTGTGTGGATGATCTGAATACAGAACCAAAAGTAGAATTGACTTTAGATAAGCTTTTACAGCAGGATCCAAAAGCGGTAGACGGTTTGGTATCTAAAATTTACGGAACCTTTGCACTTTCCGGACCAGACGGACCGGCATCTACGGATGTTGTTACAAAAGATGCGGGTGAAGCGGCTTTTTTAAGAAGTATCATCAACCTGCAGGAATTCTCTGCAGATGGCATGAAAAATCGTTGGGGTGATGATGGTTTAGACCAGCTAACCACCACAACCGGATGGAATCCAAATAATAAGTTTTTCAGGTATTTGTATGACAGAGCTTATTATACAATTCCTCAGGCCAGTAATCTGATTAAGATTTTAAAAACAACTTCTGTTGCAATTCCTGAAAAAGAAAACCATATAGCAGAACTTCGTTTTTTAAGAGCGTTAGCTTACTATTATGTGATTGACTGTTTTGGTAAAGGAGTTATCACTACCGAAGATGACATTAACACCTCGACACCTAAAAAAGAATCAACAAGAAAAGAACTTTTTGAATTTGTTGAATCGGAACTGAAAGATATCGAAGGAACCATCACAGCGACAAAATCGTATGGCAAAGCCGATAAAAACGTAGTAAGAATGTTATTGGCCAAATTATATTTAAATGCTGAAGTATATACAGGCACTCAAAGATATGATGATGCATTGTTATATACGAAAAAAGTCATTGACGAAGGAGGTTACACAATTGCGCCAAAATTCGTAAGTATCTTTTCCGGAGACAATAATACGTCACCTGAAATTATTTACACATTAATTGCCGATGCTGTTGTAAGTCAGGGTTATGGTAATACAACTTACATTGTAAATGGAAATTTAAGTACCGAAACAATGAATCCAAATGATTTTGGAGCAACTGATAACTGGGGAGGCCACAGAGCTACCAAAGCCTGGTACGGATTGTTTAATAACGGTGATTTAGCAGGCTCAACAGATGACAGGGCAAAATTGTTCTGGACAACGGGACATTCCTACGAAATGAACAACTATAAAACATGGACAGACGGTTATCCAAGTGTGAAATTTAGAAATTCTAACTTTTCAGGACCTTCCAATGCGACCAGTTTCTCCAATACAGATTTTCCATTATTCAGACTCGCAGACGCTTACTTAATGTATGCTGAGTGCGTTGTAAGAGGAGCTGCCGGCGGATCTGCCCAAACAGCATTGGATTATGTTAATGCCGTAAGAAACCGATCAAACGCCGGAGCGATTTCGGCCGGAGAACTAAATTTAGATTTCCTTTTAAAAGAAAGGGCAAGAGAATTGAACCTTGAAGGACACAGAAGACAAGACTTAATTCGTTTTGGAAAATTTACCGGAGGATCCTATTTATGGCCGTGGAAAGGCGGTGTAAAAGACGGAACTTCTATTCCGGATAATTACAATCTGTATCCGATTCCAACAAGCGCTTTACAGTCAAATTCAAATTTAACCCAGAATCCGGGGTATCCTCAATCTTAATTTACAGAAACATGAAAAATATATTAAAACGAAGCATATTTCTGGTGTTGTTTACCACAATACTGTCTTGTAATCCGGATGATTATATAGTTGCAACTGCTTCTGAGGCACCAAAATTAGTGACACCCGCAACAGGTTTTAGCATTATTTTGTCAAAAGAAACTGAGAATAATGTTGCGACAGTAGTAAAGTGGGACGCTGCAAAATACACCGGTTCTCAAACTGTAATAAACTATACGATTGAAATTGCAAAAGCAGGAACTAATTTTGCCAACCCAATTTCTGCAGCAAGTACAACAGAACTTTCTAAAAGTTTAAAAGTATCTGAATTAAATCAGGCTCTCGTGAATGGAGGTTTTATTGAAAAACAGGTAAATGATGTAGAAATTCGTATAAAATCTGTTCTGGGAATATCAGGAATCCCTCAATACTCTAATGTTAACATATTTAAAGCCACTCCATATCGCGTGCCTTTGGCTTCGTCTCACTGGCTGGTTGGTGCGGCTACTCCGGGCGGCTGGTCATGGGAAGGTGATGCCGAAACTGAATTTCCATTAGTTATCGGAAAAACCAATATTTACAAGGTTACCGTTGTTCTTAAAAGCGGAGAAGCTTTTAGAGAATTTTTAGGAAATAACTTTACAAATGACGGCAACTGGGATTCTAGCCATAACTACACTTACTACAGCGGATTAGGCTTTACTATTGATTCAGAATTAGTAAATGCAGGTGATGGAGATGCCAATTTTAAATATACCGGACCAACCGGATCCAGAGTTTTAACAATTGACAACGCTGCAAAAACAATAACATTGGACTAATTTTTAGTCTCAATATTGAAAAGGCTATCTATAATGGTAGCCTTTTTTTATAATACTAACTAAACCAGTCACTCTTATTATGAAAAAAATTATACTCACATTAGTTCTTTTACTAACAATAAGTGTCTTTGCTCAACAGCAAAATGTGACCTATACTGTAAGCCCTACTACTTTTGAAGAAACAAATACGATTACCATAACCATAAACGGAAGCAGTATCAATGAAACGACCTGGGGCATTGCCGCAACTCACGAATTGTATTTATGGGCATGGGGTTTCGATATTAATGACACCACTACAAAAGGAACACCAAATAACGGCTCATGGACCGCTTCAAGCGCAGCGAGTATGTTTACGTATAATGCAGGAACAGACACTTACACCAAAACTATTACTCCTGTTAACTATTACAATGCAACCGGAATTGGCAGAATCGGTTTTTTGGTCAAAGCCAAAGACGGAACCGGAGATAAAAAATCACAGGATATTTTAGTCGAAGTAGGTACTTTTCAGGTTACACTTACTTCTCCTGCAGAAAACAGCTCAGCTATTTTAGTATCAGGGGCTAATTTTAACATTGCTGCGACAAATACCAATGGTTTTGCGAGCTATGTATTAAAATCAAACGGAAACACTATTAATACAAATGCAAGTACGGCGAGTTATTCCTTTAGCCACACTAACATTACAGCGAATCAGAGTTATGAATTATTGGTAACGCAGGGCGAAATAACCATTTCAAAAAAGTTTTCGGTTATTGTAAATCCTAATACGGTTTCAGAAGCTATGCCTACCGGTTTGGCTGATGGAATCAATTACAACACAGCCGATGCTACAAAAGCAACTTTAGTTCTGGATGCGCCCTTAAAAGATTTTGTTTACGTGGCCGGAAGTTTTAATAACTGGCAGCCTTCATCGATGTATGCCATGAAAAAAGACCCGACTTCAGGGAAATTTTGGCTTGAATTATCAGGGCTGGTTTCGGGAGCGAATAATACGTTTCAATATTGGGTAGGAGATGCTACACCATTGGCCAATTCTCCTTCATTAGTTAAAGTGGCAGATCCGTATTCTACTTTGGTTCTGTCTCCTTATGATGATGCTTCCATTCCTGCCGCCAATTATCCAAATATTCCTGCTTACCCATCAGGACAGCAATTTGAAGTAACCGTTTTAAAAACCGGACAAACACCATACAACTGGCAGGTGACCAATTTTACAAAACCTGAAAAAGATAAACTGGTAGTGTATGAAGTTTTGGTTCGTGATTTTGATGCCAACAGAAATTATCAAAGCCTCATTGACCGTATAGATTATTTTAAAAACCTGAAAATAAACGCTATCGAATTAATGCCGGTAATGGAATTTGAGGGCAACGAAAGCTGGGGTTATAATACTTCTTTCCACATGGCTTTAGATAAATTCTACGGAACTTCGGATAAATTAAAAGAATTAATCGATCTATGCCATCAAAACGGAATTGCAGTTATTCTGGATGTGGCTTTAAATCACGCTTTCGGAAGAAATCCGATGGTCAGAATGTGGATGAATGATCCTGACGGAGACGGTTTCGGATCACCAACCGCAGAAAACCCTTATTTTAATACTGCTGCCAAACACAGTTACAGTGTTGGAGAAGATTTTAACCACCAGTCCATCAGAACTCAGAATTATGTAAAACGTGTTATCAAACAATGGGTTGAAGAATATAAAATTGACGGTTTACGTTGGGACTTAACCAAAGGGTTTACGCAAAATTGTACGGCTTCAGATGAAACTTGTACAAATGCTTATCAGCAGGACAGAGTTGATGTTCTAAAATCATACGCAGATTATTCATGGAGTCTGAATCCTACACATTATACTATTTTCGAGCATTTAGGAACTGATTTGGAAGAACAGCAATGGGCAAATTATAAAATTGCAGAATCGCCAAGCAAAGGAATCATGATGTGGGGTAATCTGAATGGTGCTTATAATGAATTATCTATGGGATACACAGGTAATATTTCCAGAATGACAAGTTCAAGCCGAGGTTTTACTTCAAATCGTTTAATAGGTTATACCGAAAGCCATGATGAAGAGCGTCTGATGTATAAAAACATTCAATACGGGAATTCAACAAATTCAGCACACAATGTAAAATCATTAAGCACGGCTTTGTCAAGAATGTCAGCTATTGGAGCAGTTTCATTACTGGTTCCGGGACCAAAAATGATCTGGCACTTTGGCGAATTAGGCTGGGATTCTTCAATCTTCACTTGTAATAACGGAACCGTAAACGATGCTTCGGCGACGATTTCAGGAGACTGTAAATTAGATACCAAACCTCAGCCACAATGGACAGGAAACTGGCTCGGAAATACTGCCCGAAATAAAATTTACAACGACTGGGCCAAAATGATTACGCTCAAAACCAAAGAACCGGTATTTTCAGGAACAGCTACAATGGCAAATACAAGTTCTTTGTATCCAAACATTAAAATTACCAATGCAGCTTTAAATTCTACTCAGCTTAAAGATGTATTGATTATAGCCAATTTTAATGTAACAACACAAAACGTTGCCACTGGTTTTTCGTATTCTGGAACCTGGTATAATTTAATGGACAATAGCACAATAAGTGTTGCCGATGTGAATGCTGTAATAAGTATTCCGGCAGGTGAATTCAGAATTTACGGAAATAAACAAGCCAGTCTGGCTATTGAAGATTTTGAAAAAAGAAATTCAGTGAGTTTGTATCCAAATCCGGTTTCAAATTATTTTACATTGAATTCTACTGCTGTAAAAGTTGAAATTTATGCAGTCACCGGTCAATTGGTAAAAAGTTTTGTAACCAATGGAAATCCTGATTTTCAATTTGGCGTAAGCGATTTAAAACCGGGCTTATATATTGTAAAAGCACTTAATGAAAATAATGAAGTACAAGTAATGAAGTTTATTAAAAAATAAACTTTTGGTTAGTTTAGTAATGCAAAAAGGCTGTCCGCGTATGGACAGCCTTTTGTTTTTTATTACTCTTAGAGGTTAGTTTTCTTTATCATATTCTCCTGTTAAAGAAAAGTAACCAAAAACTCCAAGTCCCAAAACAATTAAGGGAGTCAGAATAAACAGGATGATAATCCCAAATACTAAATCCTCTTGCTGGTCAGATAAAAATTTTGGCAGACCAAATTCAAAAACACAAAAATAGGCAGCAGCAATTGCTAATACGATCCACAGAATTCCCAAGGCTCTTTTTATAAAATTCATTTTTCAGCAGATTAAAGGTGAGAGTTTTTATTTTTATTATCGATATAAATCATTCCAATTACAAAACAAACAGAGGCAATTACAATAGGATACCAGAGTCCATCCAGATAAAAGTCCTGTTTTCCTGCTGCTTTTGAATGAGTCACAAAATAAGTCGAAATCGCAGGAAGCAAACCACCGAAAATTCCGTTTCCAACATGGTAAGGCAGCGACATGGATGTATATCGAATTTTAACCGGAAACATTTCAACCAAAAAGGCCGCGATTGGCCCATACACCATCGTTACAAATAATACCTGAATAAATACTAAGAAAATCAGACTCCATTCGTCACTCGAATTAATAGTAACAGAGGTAGTAACCTGAGCGTCTTTTTTAGCAGCAAAATGCGTCTTTTTTTCAATAGAAACGGTTCCGTCAGTAAATTCTTTATGAGTCGTGTAAACGGAATCTTTAGCAAGAGTTAGTTCAACGGTAGTTTTTGTTTTTTCTGTAATTTCTGTTTTAAGCGTAGTATCTGTTGTGGTGTACATTGCCTTATAAATTGGTCTGTACAGGAAAATGGCCAGCAGCATTCCTCCCATCATAATATATTTACGGCCTAATTTATCACTCAGCCATCCAAATACAATAAAAAACGGAGTACCTAATAAAAGTGCAATTCCTAATAAAGTATCAACCTGTGAAGAATCTATGTTCATTACAGTTTTCATAAAACTCATAGCGTAAAATTGTCCGGTATACCAAACAACTCCCTGCCCCATTGTAGCTCCAAATAAAGCCAGCAATACAAATTTTAAATTGTAACGGTTTCCAAAACTTTCCTTTAACGGACTGGCACTTGTAGTTCCTTCTTTTTTTGCTTTTGCGAATTCAGGAGACTCATCCATATTTTTTCGGATGAGGTAAGAAACGCCAACCATTACTATCGAAACCCAAAACGGAACACGCCATCCCCAAGTGTCAAAATCCTCAGCAGAAAGAACCGTTTTTGTTGCCAGGATTACCATCAGTGAAATAAACAAACCAACTGTTGCTGTGGTCTGAATCCATGAGGTCCAATAGCCTCGCTGTCCCTTCGGCGCATGCTCTGCAACATATGTGGCTGCTCCACCATATTCTCCGCCTAATGCAAGTCCTTGTAACAAGCGTAAAATAAGTACCAATAAAGGTGCAAAAAATCCAATAGTTTCATAACTCGGAATACAGCCTATCAAAAAAGTAGAACCACCCATTAATAACAAGGTTGCCATAAAAGTATATTTACGACCAATAATATCTCCCAGTCTTCCAAAAAATAAAGCACCAAAAGGACGAACTACAAATCCTGCGGCAAAAGTCGCCAATGTCGATAAAAATGCTGCTGTAGGGTTGTCGCTGGGAAAAAACTTTGTTGAAATTACAACGGCTAAACTTCCAAAAATATAGAAATCATACCATTCAATCATGGTTCCCATTGAAGAAGCTGAAATCACTTTCCAAATGCCCTTTGTAGATGTATTACTCATAAAATGCAAATAATGTAATTGATAATAAATAATTAATTAAAATATTTTTTTACGAATATAAAAGATATTTATTTATTTGACTGATACTTTTTTAACAAAAGCAGATTAATTGTGTATTTTACATTTTTAAGCAATGAGAAAGCTGTGGTAAATGAAAAGAAAATGTTGACAGCAAATGACGCAAAGAACATTAAAGGTTCACAAAAGTTGTAATAAGCATTATAAACCTTTAATGCGCTGTGCGGTTTTAGAATTAATCAGAGGGCAAGAAACATGGAATTTTTTCTTACTCTGTATGTTTAATTACCTTATTTTAGGAGATATTTTTTAAAAAACTTAAAAGCCCTATCTCTTTTTTAATCATTTTAATCAAAAGCAATCCGAAAAGCAGCAAAAAACCAAACCCACTCACTAGTATGTAAAGATAAAACCCATTTGAAAAACTTTCTTTAAAAACAGGTAAGAGGAGCGTAAAACCTGCAATATATATCAGATAAACTACCGGTGTAAAAACGTAATGAATTTTTTTTCTCCATTGATAAAAATGTTGTGCCAGCTTACTGTATTCAATCAAAGAAACATCTGATTTCAGGTTCTTTAATTTTTCCATACTAACCCACTCTAAAACAATACGAAATATAAGCATCGTAATCATAATGCTTAATCCTAAACTAAATAACGTTTGTTTATAAGCACCTGCCCAAACATAATAAAAGATTAATATCACAGCGGTTACGCTTAAAATTACTCTGGTCCAAAAATGATTGCGTTTAATTTTTTTGGTATATTCCTCTGCTTTTTTAACAATATCAGCGACCACTGGTTTTGAATCTGGATCGATTTGCTGGTTCCAAATAGTTTGTAAGTCTTCAAATGTTTTCATTTTGTACGCATTGAGTTAAACTTTTTTTAATTCGATGAATTCTAACGCGAAGAGCTTCCTCGGTTATACCAATTACTTCTGCTATTTCAGAATATTCTACGCTATCTAAAGTCATTAGAATTATCATTTTATTTATTTCTTCAAGTTTTTGTATGCACTGATACATTTGTTGAAGTTGTTCTTCTTTTTCATCCGAATACGATTCTGAAACAACCTGAGGCTGAATGTGAGTCCTTATTTCTTTTTTAGAAGATGATTTTCGCAAGTAAAGGAGACAGGTATTTACAGTGATTCTGTAAATCCATGTACTAACACTTGATTCATTACGGAAAGTGTCTAATTTCTCCCATATCTTAATGAAGATTTCCTGAGTCGCATCCGAAGCCAATGCTACATCTCCACAAAAATAACCTTTACATAAACGAAACACCTTAGGATAATGGCTGTTGTATATGTTGTTAAATTGTTCTTTGATACTCACCTTATTTTATTTCTGATTTTACTTTTTCCATAAACCACTCCGGCTGATCATACATTACAAAATGAGCCGCTTTTTCTGCGTAATAAATTTTAGCAGACGGTAAATTTTCGTATTGACTGTTATATGTATTTTGTACGGTATTAATATCTGGATTTGTCGCTGCGAGAATCACTACCGGAATTTTAATTTTAGCAATTTCTTTTCGTAAATCTAAATTAAGCATGTCAATATAACCATAAACATAGGTTTTTCTATCCGCAGTTTTCATCCATTCTGCAATTGTTTTTTGCTTTTCTTTATTAAAGCACATGTAAGAAACCGACTGGGTATTCATAGCATTGAACGCATTTGTATCCATAGCAAGCATCATCTTGCTCTGCGGATTGTCATAAGGAATAATATCTCCTTTGTAATTAGGAATCATTAAAGCTGCATTTGCAGGTAATGCATCAACAATAATTGCTTTTTTGAACAGATTTGTTTCCTGAGACGCTAACCACAAACTCAAAGTTCCTCCCAAACTATGACCAATTAATATGGCTTTCTTTAATTTTTTAGTTTTTACATAAGCAATAACCTGATCCTTTATAGTAGACAACCAAGGGCCTTCAATCGGAGGAACATTCCCAAATCCTGCAAAAGTAAAAACGTGGCATTCGTAGTTTTTAGACAATTCGGCTACCGCTTCATTCCATACTTCTCCTGTACAGCCAAAGCCAGGGAATAATAAAACAGGATTACCTTTTCCTTTCACCTCTAACTTAAAGGCAGTTTGAGAAAAAACAGGTCTTGAAACGATAAGCATAAATACGATAATTAAGATTGATTTTGTTTTCATGATGTTTGTTTTTAAAAAAATTTACCTTTTGATGCAGCACTATATTATTTGTTACATCAAAAAATCTACTTTTTTTAAAAAAAACTTTCAATACCTGATTTTAGTGGCTATACGAATAATAAAAATTTATTCAGATTATAATTTTTGCCTCATTTCTTAACAAATTTTACGACTTATAATTGGCTTCTCTAATTTTAAATCCAAATAGGGATCTAAAGCTTCGGCTAATTTATTCATGCAATAAAAACTGTTTTGAAGATTGTTAATTTCAGCTTGCAAGGTTTCGAATTCTCTCAATACACTTAAAGCCAATATATAATTTACTTGCCGTATTACCTTAGCCATGTCTCCGGGATTAATGTTATTTTTGAAAAAATCGATTAGTCTGATTTCTGTTTCTTCTGAAAGATTATTTATACTCATAATTTTAGAATTTAAATATTGTAAAAATCATCAGAACTTTATTTAATTTGAACTCATTTTGTGGTCAAGCCTTATTATTTTTTTAATTTTATAGCAAATCCAAAAGCTACAAATGATTAAAACCAAAAAATAGCAACTCACAAAAAACGAATACTTTTTATTTCTTATCAAACTTGTATTAAAAAGACGATGGTGGCTATATGCTTTTATATTATTTCTTGCTGTGGCACTTCTTTTTAGGGATAATAAAGACACATCAGATAATTTCATAATCGTATTTGGTTTTGCCTATCCGCTAATTACATTATTTCAATTTTGGAGATTTGCAAATTCAAAGGAAAACAAGATTATTTTTAACGAAAGACAACATGAAATCTTTCCTGATAAAATTGTTTCTCATATGGGAGAAATATCTGAGAGTACAATTGATATAAACAACTTTATAAAAGTTTTTGAATTAAAAGATCTTTATCTTTTATATCTATCAAAAGGTCAGACATTATTTTTTCCAAAACGAATTTTTGAAACTCCAGAAGATGAAAATTGGTTTAGAAATGAAGTGTTTTTGAAGATCAAAAACAGATGAAATTTTGGCAGAAGTTTTTTTCTTTCAAATATAAAAAATTCTCCAGCTATTGATGGAGTTATATTATTCTTTAAAATGAAGAAATTCATCTAGTTTGTTCATTTCGAAGAACGAGAAATGACAAGTTTGTGGTTAAAGAATTGCGAAAAAAAACCTTTGGCAAAGTTTTAAACTTTGATAAAGGTCTCTCATATCGTTTGGAATTTGGTACTTTAAAAAATTGGAATTTATTTCTCCAACAATTCTAAAATCTTATCCACATTCACTTCACTATAATCATTAATATAAAAATCACATACTGGAAGCTGTTCTTTTGTATGCGTACTCAAAACGCCCACAACTTTCATTCCGGCATTTAATCCTGCTGTAACACCCGAAAACGAATCTTCGAAAACCACACAATCAGACGGAGAAACGCCTACACGCTCTGCCGATTTCAGATAAACCTCAGGATTTGGTTTATGAAACGTAACATCTTCGCTTGACATCATCGAATCCATTTTTTTATCAAGTTCCAGGAAATTGGCAATCAAATCTAAATTGGCCCGAGGTGCAGAGGTTGCAACTGCTGTTTTAAATCCGCGGGATTTTAGTTCGCTTAAAAATTCAAAATAATGCGGAATCGTTTCTACTTTATCTTTATAAATCTCACGAAACATCGCTTCTTTTTCATATTCCAGTTTAGCCAATTCTTCTCCCGTAATTGGACGTTTGAAGAAATGTGTCATGATATATCCGTTATGTTTCCCGTACATATGTTCTTCAAATTCTTCATTGGTATACGGAATTTTATATTTATCAAAAAAGGTTTCAAAAGCGACGACATGATGTGGATTGGTGTGACAAATTACCCCGTCCATATCAAAAATTACACATTGCTGGCTCATATATTTATTATGTTTTTTTTTAACGATTGCAAGATAGCGGTTTTTCCCCGGAGATTCACAGAGGTTTTTCGCAGAGATTCGCTAAGTTTTTTTGAATCATGCAAAGTTGCACAGTTTTTTCACGCAGATTTAAAAAAGATTTAAATAGATCAAAACAGATTATTTATTTCTAAAATTTTAAAAAGCAAATCTGCTAAAATCCGCAGAATCTGCGTGAAAATATTTTTATCTACTTACAGGATTTAGAAAAAACGACATCCCGGAATCAAACTAAAAACAAAAAAGCCTTTCAGTTAAGAAAGGCTTCTTTTTAAAAGCGGTCTGGACGGGACTCGAACCCGCGACCCCATGCGTGACAGGCATGTATTCTAACCAACTGAACTACCAAACCCACTGCTTTATTGTGACTGCAAAAATACAATAGAACTTTGATTCTGCAAGGTTTTTTGCGTTTTTTAAACAAATAAAAACGTTAATTTTTTAATGCACTGATTTCTATTAAAATAGAAACTTCAAAATGCCCTAAATCAAAAAAGCCATCCACAAAGTGGAAAGCTTTTCATTGGTCTAACTACTAAACCGAGCTGAGAGTTACAAATTCTCAGCAAAACAACACAACTAATCTTAGATACCGTATTTGGGCAAAAAAGCCTTTCCGTTAAGAAAGGCTTCTCCCAATATTGCGGTCTGGACGGGACTCGAACCCGCGACCCCATGCGTGACAGGCATGTATTCTAACCAACTGAACTACCAAACCTCTGCGTTATTGCGGTTGCAAAGATAGTACAGAATTTCGTTTCTGCAAGCGTTTTGATAAAAAAATTTGAATTTAATTTAAAAATATCATCCAAAGTTTTGTTTTTCAACCAAATATGTCGTCAGAATTTTTTCGAAATTATCGCCTACATTGACCGGAACATACTTAATTTGGTTCTTGGCACAGGTTAACGCCAGTTTTTTAAAGTAAGCTGCTGCCCTGTTTTCATATTCCAGCTTTACATTATCGGCAAAAATCGAAACTTCTTCGCCTGATTCTAAGTCGATAAACTTTCTTGGCGTGTTATCGAAGTCAAATTTCAGCTCGGTTTCGTGATCGACAACGTGAAACAAAACGACTTTATGTTTGTTGTGTTTTAAGTGCTGTAAGGCATTAAAGAGTTTTTCATCATCTTCAGACTGAAACATATCCGTAAAAAGAATAATCATCGAACGACGATGCATTTTCTCTGCGATTTGATGCAGATACGTAATAGTATCTGTGCTTTTTTTTACTTTTGGATGTTCTAATAATTGTTCCAGTTTGTTTAATAACATTCTGTGGTGACGATCGCTTCCTTTTTCAGGGGCGTAATATTCGTAACTATTGGAGAAAACGCTTAAACCAACGGCATCACGCTGTTTCTTTAAAATATTCATCAAAACTGCTGAAGCCAAAACCGCAAAACCAATCTTTTTTTCGTAAAAAGACTGATTCGATTTCAGTTCAGGATAATGCATCGAAGACGAATTATCGACAATAATATGACAGCGCAAATTGGTTTCTTCTTCAAAACGCTTCGTATATAAACGATCTGTTTTGGCAAATAATTTCCAGTCGATGTGCTTGGTGCTTTCGCCTGCATTATACACTTTATGCTCGGCGAATTCAGCCGAAAATCCATGAAACGGACTCTTGTGCATTCCGGATATAAAACCTTCCACAACCTGATTTGCCAGCATTTCAAGGTGCTGAAAACTGGAGACTTTCTCTATTTCCGATTCAATTTTCATTCGGTTTCTTTTTTAATATTTTGTGCTTTATAAAGCAAATCTGTCGCCATAAACAATTTACGTTTCAGAATCGGACTAAAATTAGGGTTTTCTTTTAAGAATCGCTGTATTTCATCAAAAGCATATTTCGATGAATATCTTCCAACGGTATTGTCCAGCCAGTCTTTCGGAAAGAAAATATCTCCCGTGCGCTGGATTTCTTCTGTCAAATCTAATGAAAATCTGATGTATTTTCGAGCACTTTCCTGACGAAGTGGATGATTTATGTTTGCCAAACCAACAGAAACCCAGGATTCTTTCTCGCGATTTGCATCGTCTTTTAACGATTCCATAAAAGCATTTCGAACCGATTCGTCTTTTGACAAGGACGGAAGCAGAAATTCAAAGCGTTTCTTTTTATCCGGATTTGTGATTGAAGTTCTCGTTTTCTCCAAAATTTCATCCGCTTTTTTATGCTTAAAAATTGCCAGATTCATTGCCATATTGCTATAATCATCTTCGTTTAATTTCAATCCCGAAATTACAACTTCTTTATTCCAAATCTTATATAATCTGGCTTTCGCCGAATCTGAATAAGCAATCGAACTAAACAATCCGAACAGCGTTTTTTTAATGTTCGAAGATAAATTAGCCTGTAAACGTTCATCTAAAATACCCACTAGCTGATTCTGAACTTTCTTTTGCTGTTTTCCGGTAAAAAACCTCCAGTAAATCGTATTTAAATTCCCTGATGCAATTCGCAACACCAATTCATTTTCTTCGGACTGAATTCCTTTTACAAAACAATCAAAAGCTCTGTCTGGAGAAATGTTCCCCACCAAAGTATTTTCATAAAGATTGCTGTACGCTGAAGCTCTTGCAACCTCATCTTTCAATGTCGAAATATAATTTAAATGAGTCCCGTCAAGCGGAAAAACGCCGTATCCAAAACCATTATAATTGTAAATAATGGCAAACGGTTTTTCAAGTCCGGCAGCTTCTTTTACGATCAGACTTTTAGCTGTAATATTTGCGGTTACCACTTTTACATCATTCGAATAAACGAAACCAATCTGAAAAACCTGTGGCCAGATATTGCTGGATTTATCTTCTGCTTGCTGTATAATTTCAAACTTCCTGATTCGGTTTTGATCGTCGTATTCTATTTTATCTGTAAAAATGGCTCTTCCGGATTTGTTAACCCAGACTTCGCTCCATTTCTTCATATCCAGTGGTGATTCGTCATCAAGGATTGCTACGAGATTATTCCAGTCGGCATTGTCGTTGGCGTATTTCTGAATGTATTTTTGGATTCCTTTCTGAAAAGCGGCTGCCCCCATTGAGGCCTCTAACTGACGCATCATAATTGGCGCTTTGTTGTAAATTATGGCACCATAAAGAGATCCTGCATTTTTTAAATTCTCCAGATGCTGCTTTATCGGATGCGTTCCCAACGATCGGTCTTCTGCGTAAGCGCTTCCATAATGCGCCGTCAAAAACTGCAGATTATGATTGACTTTCGGAAAAATCGGATTCATAATTTTGTCTGCCATAAAGTTGGCAAAAACTTCTTTCATCCAGACATCATCAAACCATTTCATTGTTACCAAATCGCCAAACCACATGTGCGAGGTTTCGTGTGCGATCAATTTTGCACGGTTTAATTTTTCGCTGTCAGTTGCGCTGTTATCCAGAAACAAAGTCGATTCTCTGTATTGAATTGCACCAACGTGTTCCATTCCGCCATATTGAAAAACCGGAATAGCAGCAAAATCCAGTTTCTGAAACGGAAATTTATAATTAGTATACTTTTCTAAAAAATCCAAAGACTGCTGATGCAGATTAAAAATCGTATCGGTACTGCTTTCCAGTTTACCTCGGTCATTTTCGCGGTATAAAAAAGTCATTTCCAGACCAGGTTTCTGCGTCACGGTATTGAATTTTCCGGCTACAAACGAAAACAAATACGTACTCATTTTGTCTGATTCACCAAAAGTGTACAAAGTAAAATCGCCTTTTTCAACAGTCTCTTTTACATCGGCTCCAGCCAAAACCTTCCAGTCTTTTGGAACCGAAAGACTCAATTTATAAGTTGCTTTGATGTCCGGCTGATCAAAACACGGAAACAATGTACTCGCCCGATCCGGAACTAACAAAGTGTACAGAAAATCATCGTTTCGGTTTAAAGATAGATTTCCGGCGGTGAATGAAACATTAATTGTATTTTTTCCTAAAGTCAAACTTTCAACCGGAATTACAATATGCCCTTTTTCATGAACAATCGCTATATTTTTTCCGTTTGCAGCAACTGATTTTATGTTTTGGGTTTTCTCCTTAAAATCTAAATATAAAGGCTGACTTAAATCTGCCAAATTCAAATTTAAACTCAATTCAGAATTGATATTTTCACTTTTCTGATGCGGAATTTCAAAAGACAAACCGTAAGAAACATTTGAAATCTTCTGTTTTCGAAAAATAGCCATCTGCTCAGAAACGCCATTTTCTAAAAAAACACTTTCTTTTTGTTTTGATTGGCAAAAACCGGATGTAAGAATTGTAAAAAGGCAGAGAAAGCTGTAGAAAATTTTCATTTTTGGAGGAATATAAGATTAGTAAAAATAAAAAATCCTCGACAAATTCACGAATTTTTGCTTTGCTATTTTTACTTATTAAACAATGCGTGAATTCGTGGCAAAAAAACATAAAAAGGGCCCAACTTTCGCCAGGCCTTTTAAACATACTAATTCAAACTATCCAAAATTATTCTGTCTGCTGAAAATCAAAACTTAAATCTCCGGCATTATACGTAGTGGCAATGGTCGTTGGAAAAGTCTGCGCTGTGCCCGAAAGCCATCTGTACTCATTAAAAGTGATATTTCCGGCGACAATAGGATATGTAGCAGCAGAATTATCGGCTTTATTCTTTTTATACCAGTCATTAGAATTCATAGAGATCAGGTATTTTTTGTCTTTCTCCAAGTCAAGTTCACTGATTACTTTTTTAACCTCAACATCCGCAGTCGCAACATTTAAAGTTTCGGAACGCAATACTGTTTTTGTTGTATAATCCCAAATGGTAACACGCAAAGAAGGATTTGTAGCCGGAAGTTTTAACGTAATCGCTTTTATTTTTCCTTTAACTGTTGGTGTAAATACCAATCCGAATTCGTAATCCCCCGAATTGATAAAATTGGTTGAAGTTGTAAAACCGGTTTGCGTATAATAAGCGGCTAACGGATTTTCTGTCTGAAATTTTGGTGAATTATCATCATCACTACTGCATGAAACAGTAAATACTGCAATTGATAAAATGGCAAAAATAGTTTTAAGCGTTTTCATAATAATTTTAATTTTAAAATGGTTCAAATGGTTCTTTTTTAATTCAATAACATTTATTTTTGTAAAGTTCAAAGTCGGAAAAAATGATTTATTTTTGCTTTCAACTGAATTACGGGACAAATTTGAATCAATAAAATCTCGTTAAAAACACCCAATAGACAAACAACGTTTTAAATAGACAGACAACACCAAACAGGCTGTAATGATGAAGAAATACTCTTGTATTATCGTTGATGATGATGAAATTGACAGACTTACGGTACTATCTTTTGCCAAAAAATTTCCGGTTTTGGATATTCTAGGTGTTTTCGAATCTGCTGAAGAAGCACTTCCGTTTATACAAAAACAAAAAGTAGATATCTTATTTCTGGACATTGATATGCCGGGTTTAAACGGAATCGAATTCAGAAAAGATGCCCTCGAAATTCCCGTTTGCATTTTTATAACCGCACATCCGGAACATGCTGTAGAAAGTTTTCAGATCGAAACCTTAGATTTTATAGTAAAGCCATTAAAACTCGATCGTTTTACGCAAACGATGAAGCGCATTGAGGAATTTATGGAAATCAAACTCAAAGCTTCTCTTTTTGAGGCCAGCATCGGCGGAGATACCATTTATATCAAAGAAGGTCACGAGCAGACCAAAGTAAAACTGCATGAAATTCTCTATCTCGAAGCTTTAAAAGATTATACCTTAGTTGTTACAGAAAGAAAAAGGCATTGTGTTTTATCTAGTATAGGAAACCTGCTGAAAGAACCTCATTTTCAGTCCTTTATTCGTATTCACAGAAGTTTTGCTGTGCAAAAACAATTTATTCAGAAAATGAATTCGACCGAAATTATTTTAAACAATAACATCTCCATTCCGGTTGGCAGAAGCTACAAAGACAACTTAAACCTGATTTAGATGAAGAAAGCCGGTTTTTTGATTTTGTCTTTTTTTATAATTGTTTCTGTTTTTGCACAGCAGGAACCAAATTTAGCAAAATATAAAACTACGGAACAGAAACTAAAAGCCTGGCTTAAATATTCTCAGGCTCTTTTAGACAAAGAAGAATATTCCAAACTTATCATCGCTTCACAAAAAGGTATTGCACTTTCAAAAAATTATCACAAGTATTTAAGCACATTTTATCTGCATCAGGGAATTGCTTATGAATTCAGTAACAACCAATATAAAAAAGCGTTGGTCAATTATGAAAATGCTCTGAAATATGCCCAAAAAGTCCGTCATATCGAAAATCAGACTTCTTCTTTAATGCGGCTTAATTATATCTATTACTCTTTAAACGAAAACAGAAAAGGCAAAGCATTAATTGAAACCATTAAAAAAGTACTTGACACCACGAAAAGTAATTATGTACGCGCGGTTCTTTACGGAAGTCTGGGCGAATACTATTTGAATACTTCTGAATATGAAAATTTCATAGGCTATCAACTAAAAGCCATAAACTATAAAAAACGGCTGGATAAAAACATCCCAAATACAGAAAACATAGGTGTCTCCTATTGCCAAATAGCGAGTGCTTATGTTAAAATGAAACAATTTGATAAAGCCATTGAGTATTTAAACGAATCAAAACCTTACATTAAAACATCTCCCTACGTAAGTGCTTTTTCGTGCAATTATTTATTACAGTGTTACGCTGCCAAAAAACAGCCGGACAGCATTAAAAAATATTATAAATTAATTTACACCTACCCCTCAGCAAAAGATTCCCTGTTTCTTAACTTAAGTTTTGCAAACCAAAGCATGTCTAAATATTACGCAGATGAAGGACAGATTTACAAAGCTCATTATTATGCCAAAAAAGCTGTTTTATTTGGACAAAAGTCAACAGACGAAGAAATTCTTATGGAGGCAAACACCATAATGGGCAGGGTTTTATATGAAAAGGGAGATTATAAAAATGCTATTAAAACACTTAAGGAAGCATCAAAGGATGCATTAAACTACGACAAGGAATTCTTTGTTATCATCAATCAGAAACTGTCTCAAAGCTATGCAGCTCTCGGACTTTGGAAAGAGGCTTTTTATTATAAAGAAATCTACTCCAAATACAATGACGAGATGATGCGAGAGTCGGCTAAACAAAATATTGCCAATGCCGAAGCACGATATCAGAATAAAACTAAGGGGCAGGAAATAAAAAACCTTTCGGCTCAGAATACCATCAAAAACATTCAGATTAACGATGCCAGAAAACAGCGTTTCTATTTGATTTCGGGACTTGTATTGGTTTTTATAATCGGAATACTATTGTTCAGACAAAATCAAAACCGTAAAAAAACAAATCAAAAATTACAGCTCCTAAATCAGGAACTCGATGAAGCCAATAAAATCAAAGCGAGATTCTTCGGAATTCTAAACCATGATTTACGAAGCCCGATTTCAAATCTGATTCACTTTTTACATCTTCAAAAAGAAAATCCGGAACTCATTGACGAAGAAACTGCTTTACGAATGCAGGCGAAAATAATTTCCGGAGCCGAAAATTTACTATCCTCCATGGAAGATATTTTGCTTTGGAGCAAAGGCCAGATGGAAAATTTTAAACCGCATTTTAAAAATATTCCAGTCGAACTTATATTCGAAGATACAAAGAAGCATTTTTCAGCCATAGAAAATATCGAAATTTCATTTGAAAATTCCGAAAACATTATTTTAAATACCGATGAAAATTATCTGAAAGCCATTATCCGAAATCTCACCGGAAATGCTGTAAAAGCACTGGATAAAAACAAAAACGGAAAAATAATCTGGAAAGCCTGGCAGGAAAACAATCAAACGTATCTTTCGATAACAGATAACGGCCCGGGAGAAAATCTGGAAAAATTCAAAGCTCTTTATGATGATTCAGAAGTCATCGGAATCAAGTCTGGTCTGGGATTACATTTAATCAGAGATCTGGGAACAGCTATTAACTGTAAAATCGAAGTCAGCTCTAAACCGGGATTCGGAACTACTTTTACGATTTTATTCCAATAAAAAAGGCCCGACTTTCGTCAGACCTTCTTTATATAAATCATAATCTTACGATTACAACAAAGCATCTAAACTATCTGCGTAGGTTTGTTTCGGAGCAACTCCTACTTGTTTTCCTACTACTTCACCGTTGTGAAAAACCAAAACGGTTGGAATGTTACGCACCCCATATTTTGCAGCGAATTCCTGGTTTGCATCAACATCAACTTTTCCAACAACAACTTTACCTTCGTATTCGTTGCTTAATTCATCAATGATTGGACCAACCATTCTACAAGGACCACACCATGCTGCCCAAAAATCTACCATTACAGGTTTATCTGATTTCAAAACTACTTCGTCAAAAGTAGCATCTGTTATTGCTAATGCCATAATAATTTTATTTAAGTTACTTCTTCAACTATATTAAAGGTAACAATTTTTAATGGGTTTAAAACTTACTACAAATTTAGAAATTTTATATCATTCCAACGTCATTCGCAAATTAGTTTTGATTATAAATGTATTGTCAATATTTATATTAACAGTAAACCTCTTATTTAAAGCATAGTATTTTCTAGAAAACATCAAATTTAATTGTAAATAACCTCTTTTATTTAACGTATCTTTAATATTCC
This sequence comes from Flavobacterium salmonis, assembly GCF_903819435.1. GTDB lineage: Bacteria > Bacteroidota > Bacteroidia > Flavobacteriales > Flavobacteriaceae > Flavobacterium > Flavobacterium chungangense. The sequence continues at coordinate 211,666 of NZ_CAIJDP010000057.1, forward strand.
AAAACCGTTTCTGATGAAAAAAACGTTACATCAAATAAAAACCTTTTTGCAGTCGGTCCGTTTTAAAAAGTACGCCAAACGTTTTGGCTTCTTTATTTTAGGATGTATTGCGCTTGTTGTAATTGCATCCGGAGCATTATCCTTTTATTTCAATCGGAATAAAGCTGAAATCATAGCCAAAATCAACACTAAAATCAATGAGAACATCAACGGAAAATTTCATATTGGCGATTTTCAATATAAGTTTTTAACCGGTTTCCCGAATTTCACTCTCGCCCTAAAAGATGTCGAATTAAAAGACAATCAATGGAATACCCATAAACATACGTTACTAAAAGCCAACGAAATCGAAGTCCGTTTGAACGTTTGGAGTTTGCTTCAGAAAGAAATCAACATTCATAAAATCCTGATCAACGACGCACAGATTTATGTCTATAAAGCCGAAAACGGCTATTCGAACGCCAATATTTTTAAACCCAAAAAGAAAAAAACACCCGAAGCGACATCAGAAACCGGAACCACAATCGATCAGGTCGACCTCAACGACGTTCATTTTGTATTGGACAATCGCATCGGACATAAATTATTTGATTTCGATATCGCCAGTTTAAAATCGAAAGTAAAATACGATGACGCAGACTGGCAAACCCGTGTTTTCCTGAAAACCAATATCAAAAGTCTCGCTTTTAATACCGTTCACGGAAGTTTCGCCAAACAAAAATTGCTTCAGGGCACTTTTGCCGTTTCCTATGCTGCCGAAAAAGAAAAAATAGATGTGAAAACCGAGAATCTCAAAATCGGAAAAGATGCTTTTGACATTGTTGCTTTTTTCAATTTAGCCAAAGGCAATGCGCTTTTCGGAATCAATATCAACACTAGTATTTTATGGAAAAATGCTTCCAATGTACTTTCGGCAAACATCAGTTCCAAGCTCAACCGATTTAATTTAAAAAAGGAAATCGACGTGAATTGCGACATCAAAGGCGATTTTAATGCCGAAGGCGATCCGAAAATTGTTGTTCAGGCCGAAGTCAAAAACAACGAACTCAGCATTCCCGACGGCTTAATTACCGATTGCGGTTTTAAAGGCATTTTTACCAATAATTTTAAACCAGCAGCAGGTTTTAGCGATGCCAATTCGGCCATCATTTTAACGCGCTTTTCAGGAAAATACAAAAACGTTCCGCTCACAATTCCGCAATTATCGATTAATAATCTGGACAAACCACTGGCAACCGGAATCGTAAAATCTGATTTTGACATCGAAAACCTTAACGAAGAAAACACCGAAAAATGGATTAATTTTACCGATGGTCACGCCTCCGCCAACCTAAGATTTCAGTTTGATATTGTCGATTTGTACATCACCAAACCTCGTTTTATTGGAAACGTAAACGTCCAGAATGCCTCTTTTCATTTTATTCCGAAAAACGTTCATACCGAAAAAATCAACGTACAGCTTGAGTTTACACAAGAAGCACTGCTCATTAAAAAAATCGCCTACAAACACCAAAAAAACACGATTTTTATCGACGGAAGAATCGATAATTTCCTGAATTTATATTATGACGCACCAGAAAAAATGGTCGTAAACTGGAACATTTATTGCCCAAGTCTGGACATCAGGCAATTTCTGGGCGTTCTGGCCTCTTCCCAAAAAAAGAAAGTCACTGCCAAAAAACGTTCCATGTCAAATCAGTTGCGGACTGCGATCGAAAAATGCATTGTAGACATCAGCATCAAAGCCGATAAAATCACCTATAACAAACTGACCGCAACCAACACCAAAGCCCGAATTCAGATGATCGATTCCCGGCTTGTCATCAAAAACGGTTCACTGCAGACTTGTGGCGGAAGCATCAATTTTAGCTCCACCGTTTCTCCAAATGGCAAAAACTACAATTTCGCTTCAAACGCGCAGGTCAATCAGGTTGATATCACGAGCTTTTTAAAGTCGTTCAGCAACTTCGGAATCAAGTCTTTTACGCCAAATAACATCCGCGGAAAACTCACCAGCAACGCCAATGTAACCGGTTTAATCAACAGCAACGGCGAATTGATTCCCAATTCGGCACACGGAAATCTGGTTTTCAAGGTCAGTCAGGGCGCTTTACGAAACTTTGAGCCTATTATGAAAATCGGGAAATTTGCCTTTCCGTTTCGCGATGTCGAGAACATCACCTTCAGCGATTTGTCCGGCAATTTCAAACTTCGTGGCGAGCAGGTCGACGTCAATAAACTCACCATTAGTTCCAGCGTTCTCAACCTCGATGCCCAGGGCGTTTATTCCTTTGGCCGCGGCACCAATTTGGCCCTCACCGTCCCACTCCGAAACTCAAAAGACGATGCCAAACTCGCCACCAAAGCCGAGCGTGATGCCGTTCGCCAACGCGGAATCGTCCTGCATTTACTCGCTGTAGACGATGCCGGAAAAATGAAAATTAAATGGAGGAAGAAGGATAAATAATAATTTCACACACAATCTTGTCATTTAGAAAAAGCCCAGTTTGTCATTCCGAGGAACGAGGAATCCCCGCAAGAAACTCGACAAAGATTTGCACAATAGTTTATAGAAGAGATTGGAATTTGGAGTTTATATTTTGGAATTTCAATTTTAAGGAGCTATTTCCTGCTCTCCGATGTATCTTTTATGGCGAACACCGCCACAAAAGGATGCCGCTTCGATCAGGGCTAGGGCGCTTGTTTTTATAAGGGAATTTTAGAAATTTATTTCCTAAAGTACTCTTTTGCGGAGCCGGAATTATTAAATCGTACACAATTTTGACTAAAAAAATTGTTTGTTAGCAAACTACCTTTTACTCGCATTTTTAAGAAACCAGTTTCATGCACTATCCATGCTTTATCCATGCTTTATCTATGCTCTATCTATACATGTGTGTCGTCCTAAAATAACTATATGTGTCGTCCTAAAATAACTATGTGTCGTCCTAAAATAACTATACAGGTTATTAAATAAATCCTGTTATAGCTATACAAATATAATTTTTAATCCTAAACTTACTATACAGCTGTTTTTTTTTAAGTCTGGATATTTTTATCCTACAGAAGTTTGCCGGTTGAAGTTTTCATAATTTTACTTTTTTAGTTAGTATTTATCCTAAAAATTGTATTTTTGATTCATATACCAGCAAGTAAGCAATAGATTGTACCATCCCGAACTAACGGGAATTGTATCTCATAAAAGTAAACTTGTTCTTTACCTAAACAGAAAAAAATAAAGAATTTTAAATACCTTTGAGCTATGAGCACAGCCACAAAACCCAAACATATTGGAAGAAATATAAGCCGCATCAGAGAGCTTAGAGGAATGAAACAAGAAGCACTTGCAGCTGCTATTGGTGTTAGCCAGCAGTCTGTTTCTAATATTGAAGGAAGTGAGATTGTTGATGAAGAAAAACTGAATGCTATTGCGGAAGCTTTGGGTGTTACTTCTGAAGCTATTAAGAACTATAGTGATGAAACTGTGTTCAATATTATTGGAAACACCTATCATGACAATGCTTCTTCGTTAAATTACAACTGTTCATTTAATCCAATTGATAAAATTGTACAATTATATGATGAAAAAATTGCATTGTACGAGCGTATGTTGAAAGAGAAGGATGAGATGATGCAAAAACTTGAAAAAATTAATCAATAAATAATTCATATTTAGAAAATTTTCTAAATGCGAGATAATCATTTATAGAAAAGCCACTCATGAAGTGGCTTTTCTTTTTTAAAAGTGTTGCCTTTAGATTTGAATTCTAATTTAAGTAGGTGCTCCTTTGTGAAGGGTACCAAAGGGCTAGGGATTTTGTTTTAAATAAAAAGATCTAAAAATAATATTTAACGCCAGTCAGAAATGATTGGCGTTTTTTTATGGAATAAACTCGAAACAGTAGTTAATATCAAGTTGAAAACTATTATTTCATGAGGACAATTGTCAACAGGACAATCGTCCTCACATACTTATATTTATCCATTGATGGAATTGAAAGAAAAATTTGGCAATAAAATTAAAGCCTTAAGAGAAAAAAGAGAATACTCAATTGAGTATCTGGCAAATATTGCCAACATCGACAGAACATACATTTCTGACATCGAAAAAGGTAAAAGAAATGTTTCACTACTAATTATCGAAAAACTTTCAAAAGCACTCGAAGTAAATATTCAAGAATTATTTAATTATGGAGAATAAAACTAACACTTTAAAAGCTGTAGACTTTTTTTGTGGCGGTGGGGGAATGAGCTATGGAATGCTTGAAGCAGGTATAAATGTTTTAGCAGGAATTGACTTCGAACCCAATTGTAAAAAAACCTATGAAGACAATATAACTGGCGCACAGTTTATTCAAGCAGACGTTTTTGATTTAAAGGAAGAAGAACTTGAAATCAAATTAAATCTTAATAAAAACGACGACGATTTAATATTAATTGGATGTAGTCCATGTCAATTTTGGAGTATAATTAATACTAACAGAGATAAATCAACAAAGTCGGCAAATCTATTAATTGAATTTGCAAGATTTGTAAAACATTTAAATCCAGGTTATGTAGTTGTAGAAAATGTTCCAGGAGTTTTAAGAAAGAAAAAAGAAAGTGGCCTTGAAGATTTTATAGTATGGCTAGAAGAAAATCATTATAAAGTTCATTTTGAAGTTCATAATGTTGCTGATTATGGCGTTCCTCAAAGTCGAAAAAGATTCACTTTAATAGCCAATAGAGTTACTTCAGAAAAGTTAAATCCAATTAAAAAAGAAGGAAAAAAAGTTACTGTTCGAGATGTTATAGGAGAACCTAATGGTTTTCCTAAAATCAATGATGGTAACAAAGATAACACAGAATTCATCCATACAGTCCCTGCCATCTCTGAAATAAATAAAAGAAGATTAAAAAAAATTCAAAAAGATGGGGGTAACAGACTAGGTTTTGCTAATGACTCAGAATTACAGCTACCTTGCTTTGTGGGAAAAGATAATTGGTTTAAAGATACTTTCGGTCGTCTATGGTGGGATAGACCTTCTCCAACTATAACAACAAAATTCTTAAGTATATCTAACGGACGTTTTGCACATCCTGAAGAAGATAGAGCTTTATCTTTACGTGAGGGAGCAACATTACAATCATTTCCAAAAGATTATAAATTTCACGGAACAAGTACATCATCTATTGCTAGATTAATAGGTAATGCCGTTCCGCCTGAATATGCAAAATGCATTGGGGAAGCAATTATAAAAAATCACATTAATGGCTAATTTCAGAGCTAAAGCTAGAGCGGTAGAATTATTGGGTAAAGGTCAAATAGCTGATTTACCTACAGCTATTTCTGAACTATGGAAAAACGGATATGATGCCTATGCTAAAAACTTAGAATGTAAATTATATCTAGATTCATATAAAGACAATAAAAAACCAATTTTTGTTTTAAGTGATGATGGTTTTGGTATGTCAGAAAAAGATATTCTAGATAAATGGTTTGTTTTAGGAACTGATTCAAAAGCCAGAAACGAAAAAATTCAACCTGTATTTGATTTAAATCGCAGGACTCCAATGGGAGAAAAAGGAATAGGACGCCTTTCTGTATCTTATTTGGGTTCTCAAATGTTAATGATTTCAAAGAAAAAAGGAGAAAAGGCAAATGCGTTATTGATGGATTGGAGAGTTTTAGATAATTATGACTTTTTTCTTGAAGATTTAAATATACCAATGTTTTCATTTGAATCACAAAATGATTTCAAAAACAAAATTACAAGTGCGAATTTAGAATTTGAATTGAATTTAGATGAAAAAAAATGGAAAGAACAACAAAATTATAGAAACATAATTTTACAAGATTGGAAATCATTTGAAATTCCAAAATTCATTGATGAAGAAATAATTGAAAAATTCTGTAAAAGTGAATACCATGGAACTTTCTTTATAATATTTACTCCTCATGAACAATTGTTAGAACTTTCAGAAAAAGATAGAGTCTCTCTAAAAAAAGACAATTCTTTTAATTATTTGAGAGCTTCATTGAGTGGATTGCATAATGATTTGAAAAATAAAAGCAAAGATTTTACAACAAGTTTTTTAATTTATGACGCTTCAGGAAAGTATAATATTATTGATGATTTCTTTACTTCTGAAGAAATGCAAAATGCCGACCATTGGTTGAATGGTGAATTTGATGAAAATGGTTTCTTTTCTGGGGAAATTAAAGTTTTTAATATAAGAGAGAAATATACTTTTAAACCCAATAGACCACCTGGAAAAACTCCCTATGGTCCTTTTTCAATTCAATGGGGTTCATTAGAAGGTGAGCTGAAGAGTTCAACTCTAAATCAGGAACAGTATGGAATTATTAATGGTAAACTCGAGGCTTTTGGTGGTTTATATATTTATCGAGATGATTTTAGAGTATTACCATATGGAAGAACTGAACATGATTTCTTAGAATTTGAGAAAAGAAGAAGTGCACATGCTGGTACCTATTTTTTTAGTCACAGAAGATTTATAGGCTATATAGATTTAACTAGAGAAAAAAACCCAAATCTTGTTGATAAAGCAGGGAGAGAAGGATTTATACAAAACAAGGCTTTTAGAGAGTTTAAGGATGATTTAATTGAATTCTTTATTGATATTGCAAAGCGATATATGCGTTCTGGTAAAGACGATAAATTTGACACTTACAGAGAAAATCAACTTGGAGAGATAAACGCTAAATATCAAAAACAAGCAGACGCAGCAAAAAAGAAAAATTCAAAAACAAAAAAAGCTTTTCTAGAAAACCTAAAAGATAATAGTAGTAAAGTTGATGCTTTAGAAAAAGAAATTGAAGAAATTGAGGGCAAACTCTCAAATGAAGTTAACCAATTAGAGATTAATTATAACAACTATAATAGAATACTTGAAAATCTTGACTCAAAAAAGAATGAATTAAGAGCAATTAAAATTCAAAAACCAAAAGGAATAAAAATAACAACCAGACAAGAACAAGAATATTTAGATTATCAAAATAAATATTACGCAGCTGATAGTAAGGTTCAAAATTGTCAATCTATAATTGATAAAACTCGTGAAAGAATTAATGTTGAAAATCTAAAATTAGAATATAACGAAAAATATAGATCTCATATTAAATATTTAGACAAGCAATTTTCTGGTTTCAAAGATATATCAAAAGATTCCTTTAATAGAATTGAAAAACAGTTAGGCGAAGAGAAAAAAGTTCAAGTTGAATCTTTTATTAAGCAATCTGAATCTTATAAACTATTAGATTCAGATGAAAAGAACCAAATATCAACAAAAATTATTGCTTTAGAGAATATTATTGAAGAGCATAAAAAAGATATTGAAAATTCATTTGAAGGTTTTACTAAACATATTTCCAATTTACAAATTGATGTAGACGATGATTTTTTAAGAGGTTGGTATCAGGAACAAAATGAAAAACTGGAAGAAAAAGTAGAGGATTATGAAGAGTTAGCACAGTTGGGAATGGCAATAGAAATTATTGACCATCAATTTAATGTTATGTATTCTCAAATGCAAGATTCTGTTAATGAAATAGAAGCCTACTCGAAGAAAAATAAGGGTATAGAATATAGTTTTAATCAATTAAAAAATGCATTCCAACATCTTGAAGGAAATTATAAACTATTAAAACCATTATATAAAACGTCAAGAAGAACAAGAGAGGTTATCCTAGGAAGTCAAATTGAAAAATATATTGACGACTTTTTTGAAAATGAATTTAAAAAATATAAAATAGATTTTGACGTAAATGATGCTTTTAGAGAATATGAGTTTTTCTCTTATGATTCAATTATTAAACCAACTTTTCTAAATATTATTAATAATGCTAATTATTGGTTGATTCCATCAAGTGAAAGAAAAATTAGAATTGACTTAATTAATGATGAAATTAGAATAATGAATTCTGGTGAAAGAATTGATGAGACTCAGATTGAAGATATTTTTAACCTCTTTTATACTAGAAAAAGAGATGGTAGAGGTATAGGTTTATATTTAGCGAAGAAAAATTTAAATGCAATAGGATATGACATTAAAGCAACTAATGAAAAAGATTATAACAAGCTTAAAGGAGCATGTTTTGTCATATCTAAAATCAAAAAGAACTAGTAGAATGGATGAGCAAAAAACACCTATAGAGACGACTCTAGAAATACATCAACCAATTCAAGAAAAAAAGTCGTTTGAAGATGTTGCAAAAGAAATAATAAAAGATTCTATAAGAAATGCTATATGTATTGATGATAACTATCTAGCTCCTTATTCAGATTTTGTAGAAGGAGTAAATAGTAATGATCCAAAGAAATTATATTACTCTTTTCGTAAAGAGGGTCATTGTGATTTAGATATTTACCAGTTTAAAAATTTCGATGAGTGGCGACAAAACGATTATATGATTCATAATAAGGACTTATTGATATTGGATTGGGAATTAGATGATAGTGCAGAAAAGTATAAAAACACACTTCTAATTTTAAATGATATAATTTCAAAAAAGAATATCCCGTTTGTAGTTATTTATACTAACACTGAAGATTTAAATTCTGTATCTCAAGTCTTGTGTGAAAATTATAACTTTTATAATTCAACTAATTTTGATGATTTTATAAGTTTGTTTAAAGATAAAATATCAAGGTTATCTAAGAGATATGATGAAGTTGAAATTTTCTTTGAAGAAAACAAACAATTATTTTTTGAGTTTTTTAAATTTTTTAATAAAAGAGAAGAGATATCTAATGAAATAATTAAACGTTTAGCAGAGTTTCTTGAATTAACTGACTTAAAAAAACTATCAAATAAAATTATACGAACTACTAAGGAACAATTTTCTGCTAATGAAGATATAATTGAATCAATGCTTATTATAGCAAATCTAATTTTTTCTATAAATCTAAAAGATGATTCTAAAAAAATCAGCAATAAAAGAATTGGGATCGATAAAGATTGCTTCCTAATTAATGGGGTGATAATCCTCGTTTTACATAAAAGCGGAAATAATGATGGAGTTGAGCCAGAAAATCTTTTTAATGTATTTAGCGAAGCAATATATACAAACCCACACAGTATTATTAACTTAATTACATTAGAATTAAAGGATAAATTAAGGGAAGATTTCTCTTCAATTGGGACAAAATTTAATATGATTGATGAACGAGCATTTTTATATCATGCCAATAATTATGTTAAAATTAATGGAAAAGATAAAGTCTTTGAAAAATCATCGTTTGTGAACTTTGTAATTCAATCTTGGATGAATGAATTAACTCAATATAATTTAGATTTGGATCTAAGATCAACATTTCTATTAGAAGAATTATTAAAAGAAATTAAAGTTGATGTTGATTTACCTGATAAACTAAGCCAATTTGCTAATATGGTTTCTTGTGTAAATATTGAAAACAGAAAAAATAAAAAAATAACTTTTGGAGACATCTTTAAATCTGGAGAAAATTACTTTTTATGCATAACACCACTTTGTGATTGTTTAAACACAAACAAAATTGAAAATCAATTTTACTTTACGGTTGGAACAGAAGTTAGTAATAAATCTTCATTAGAAAAAGCTGAACAAGGATTTTATTCTTTTATTAATTGTAATAGTAAAAACATTGCAATTGAGTGGAAATGTAAACCTTTTACATCTTATATTCCAACTGATGAAAACAATATTGATTCGTTGAAAATATTATACGCTAACAATATGCATGAATTAGAACATCTAACAATTTTAAAGGAAAATTATACTCAAAGAATTGCAAACAACTCTTTTGGTTATGGTTATAGAGTTGGGGTAGATTTACCCCATATTTCGTAAATTATGGCAACTCGTAACCTCTGGACAAAGGAAGAATTAATTCTTGCCTTTAATTTATACTTAAAAGTTCCTTTCGGGAAAATGCATAGTACAAATAAAGACATCATTCATCTAGCCAATTTAATTGGTAGAAGTTCAAATTCCGTTGCTTTACGTTTAGTGAATTTTGCCAGTGTCGATCCTGCTTTGCAAGCAAGAGGAATCAAAGGTATGATTGGCGGTATAAAAACTGTTCAACCCATTTGGGATGAATTCTTCAACAATCAAGAAGAATTAGTATTTCAAAGTGAACAAATATTAGCCGAAAAAGAAAATACAACAATAGAAAACAAGTACAGAGATATTCTTTTCAATTTAAAAGATTTAAAAGGAGAAAATATCATTCGGGAAGTAAAAACCAGAGTCAATCAATCAGTCTTCAGGCAAATGGTTCTGGCAAACTACGATACAAAATGTGCTATTACAGGAATTAATATTCCTGAACTTTTATTAGCAAGTCATATAATGCCATGGTCCAAAAATGAGGAACATAGATTAAATCCTGAAAATGGAATTTGTTTTTCTGCGCTTTACGATAAAGCTTTTGACAAAGGAATAATTGGAATCAAGACAAATCACGAAATAATATTTTCTGATAAAATTAGAAACAAAAGGGAAACCGAGTTTTACAGCAAATATTTTACCCCAATTGAAAATCAAAAAATTATTGTAGCCCAAAAATATTTACCACGAAAAGAATTTCTCGAATATCATTTAGATACAATTTTTAACAAGCAAATAATATTTTAGAACGAATTTATTGTTTTAAAAATCCTCAAAATTTTTCATAATCTTTCCTTAACTCACTTGCCTTTTCATCTAAAAAAAAATAGCTTTGAGAAACAATCATTAATACAAACCGTTATGAAAATTCAAATCAATACCGACAAAAACATTGAAGGACACGCAAGATTAGAAAACTATTTTTCTGAAGAATTAGAAAAAGGGTTAGCACGTTTTGAAGATAAAATTACCCGCATAGAAGTACATTTTGGAGATGAAAATGGAGAGAAATTCGGCTTAAACGATAAAAAATGCGTTCTTGAAGTCCGTATCGCCAATTTACAGCCGCTTACTGTTACAGAACACGCAGACACTCTTGAAAAAGCGTTTAGCGGTGCTTTGGCAAAAGCCAAAAAATCACTGACTACTACTTTCGAAAAAATGAAAGCACATTAAAATATAGAATTCCACTTTTTTAAACCATATAAGTGATATAAGTTCATTTTAATTTAAGCTCTTAATGCTTATCTGAACTTATATCACTTATATGGTTTTTGCTTTCGACTTTTGACCTTCGACTTTCGACTAATTTAAGATTTCGGCAATGGCGCTCCCACGGCAATATCGCATCGGTGTCCCGGCTGTCCGTGTACCGGGTTTGTTCCTTCTTTTGTCGCTACGGGTTTTGCAGTTTCGGTACTTAACAAAGCAGGAACGGCATTGTTTGCTGGTGGTGTTACCGTAAAAGATTTTTCGACTGTTCCGCTTTGTGGAGCAGCAGCTGTAGTGGTTGTAGTAGCGGGTTTTGTAACCGGAGAATTTAAAGGTGATCCAACCGGAATATCACATCTATGCCCCGGCTGTCCATGTGACGGATTCATTCCTTTGGCTACTTTTACAGGCTGTGCAACGGCTGTCGTAGTTACCACTTTTGGCTGACCCGGATTTACCTGAACCGTTTGTGCAGATTGTGTAGTTACAGTTTGTCCTTGTTGCGTTGGTGCCGAATTCAATGGCGCTCCAACGGCAATATCACAACGATGTCCCGGCTGTCCATGAGCAGGATTCAGTCCTTTTGTTTCTCCTAAAACCGTATTCGGGTTTGTAGCCGGAGCCTGTGCCACCGGAGCTGCTGTTTTAGAAGTGTCTTTTGCAAGTCCTAATCGGATCAGTTCAGATGTTGAAGTGTTTTCCTGAACTTCTAATTCTTTTTTGCAGGAAATAAAAGCTAAAGAGGCAATAATGATCGAACTTATGTAGATTTTTGAATTCATGATTGAGGTATTTTAAGAGCACTCAAATATAAATTTTTTCCACCATATAAGTGATATAAGATAATTTAAGTTTTGAGTTACTTTGTTAATAGCCTTTGAAAGACATATAAGAAAATCAAAATGAACAAATCTCATCGCTTTGTAATTATTTAACACATAGAAACATAGTCTCGGAGCGCTGAAAAAAGGCGTTTCACTAATTTGAAAACACATAGCTATGTGTAAAGAAATGTATTTCTTTATTCAACTCTTTTTACTACATAAAACTATGTTTTTCTATGTGTTAGAATAAACTTTTATGAACTCAATAACAAGCAGTAAAATTTAAATTTCACAATACTAGACACAATACTAAAATGAACTTATATCACTTATATGGTAAAAAATAATACCTTTAAACTTAAATACTTTATACATGAAAAAGACCATCCTATTACTTTTATTTATTACTGTTTTTGCAAATGCCCAAAATGCCGAAAAAGACAAAATCAATCAAACACTTGACGCCTGGCACAAAGCAGCGGCCGATGTAAAATTCGACGCTTATTTTAATGCCATGACCGAAGACGCGATTTACATTGGAACAGACGCTACCGAAAACTGGATTAAACCTGATTTTAAAGCCTGGGCGAAACCCTATTTCGATAAAGGAACAACCTGGAATTTTAAGGCTTTGGAACGTCATATCTTTTTTGACAAAAGCGGAAAAATAGCCTGGTTTGATGAGCTGTTAAATACACAAATGAAAATTTGCCGTGGTTCAGGAGTTTTGGTCAAAGTAGGAAAAGAATGGAAGATTCAACATTACGTTTTATCCATGACGATTCCGAATGATGAAGTGGATTCAGTAGTAAAAATAAAAGGGCCCATCGAAGATATTTTGATTGCCAAACTTCAAAAAAAATAAGCAATATCTGTCATTCTGTTTGCAATCATCAGCTTTCGGGCACTTTAGAACTCAGGATGTCAATTCTATTATAATATATTTGACAATAATAGCGTAAATTTAGAAGCACAAAATAAGATACTCTCAAAAAAAGAAGCTGAATTTTATAAAATTTACTAAAATAAAAACCAAGCCTCTATTTTGTCAGACCTTAAATTTAAAATATTTATTTTTTTTTAACTTTGCCCCCAAAAAAAATAGGGTTAAATAAAGTATTTGAAAAATGAAAATAGAAAAACGCTGGATCATCTCCTTTATTATGATAAGTATTGTTTGTATCACGGGGGCATTTTGGCCAACGGTTACAGAAAATGATTATGTATTGTCTGAGTTTGGTACTACTGAACATATTGTTCCGGCAGATGTTGCCTGGATGCTCACATCCTCTTGTCTGGTTTTAATCATGACTCCGGGATTATCTTTCTTTTACGGCGGAATGGTGGGCAAGAAAAACGTGATTTCAACGATGTTACAAAGTTTTATTTGCTTAGGAGTTGTTACGCTTTTATGGGCTGTAGTCGCTTTTAGCCTTGCGTTTGGAGAGCCTGTTGGTTTTGGTTCAGGTGATCATTTTTACAGTTTTTTCGGAAATCCAACTACTTTTGCCTTTATGGATTATGTGGGCGTTTTGCCTCACAAACAATTGGCTAATACGATTCCGTTTATGCTTTTTGCTTTGTTTCAGATGAAATTTGCAATTATCTGCCCTGCGATTATTACAGGATCATTTGCAGAACGTGTTCGTTTTATCTCCTATTTAATTTTCATCAGCTTATTTACCATTTTTATATACGCTCCTTTATGTCATGCCGTTTGGTACCCAACCGGTGTTTTAGGAAGCTATTTTGGTGTAAAAGATTTCGCCGGAGGAACCGTAGTACACATGAGTTCCGGATTTGCCGCTTTGGCCGGGGTTATCGTTTTAGGAAAAAGAAAAAATAGTCAGCATATTCCAACCAATATTCCGTTTGTATTATTAGGAACCGGAATGTTATGGTTTGGATGGTTCGGATTCAACGCTGGTTCTGCACTTGCTGCGAACGGAACTGCTGCCATGGCTTTTGCTACTACCACAACCTCATCGGCTGCAGCCATGTTAACGTGGATTTTCTTTGACCGAATGAACGGAAGAAAAGTTTCTGCTCTCGGTGCCTGTATTGGAGCTGTTGTTGGCTTAGTTGCCATTACTCCTGCCGCAGGTTTTGTCTCGGTTCCCGAAAGTATGTTTTTCGGATTCATTACAGCCTTGGTTTCAAACACAGCTGTAAACTGCAGTTTTTCGAAAAGATTCGACGATACTTTGGACGTTTTTGCCTGTCATGGTGTTGGCGGAATTATGGGAATGATCCTTACTGCCATATTCGCTCATGGCGAAGATGCAAGTTTGCTTCACGGTGGATGGAGCGTTTTTGGACATCACATGATGGCGTTAGTATTGGTTTCAATATTTACTTTCTTCGGAGCTTATTTCTTATTCAAAGTAACAAATTTCATTATTCCGTTAAGAGTTTCAGAAGAGTCAGAACACATTGGTCTGGATTTGTCTCAGCACGATGAAACACTGGATCCAAAATCATCACATATAACCGAACCACATTACTAACCAAAAATAAGCCGCAGCTTTCTCAGATTAAAACCTGAAAATACTGCGGCTAAAATTTAAACTTCAATTACACCTCGTCCATTCGTTTATATTCCTTAATTTTGCGGAAAATTTTTGTAAAAAGTGGGAAGTAAAAATAAACTAAAAAGATTCAGGGAAAACGAAACATTTGAAAACGTTTTCCAGCCAACCAGAGAAGAAGTTGTAAGCGATTCATTTCCGTTAAGAGGAAAATGGAATACCGATTTCTTTAAAAATGACAATCCATTAGTTTTAGAATTAGGATGTGGAAAAGGCGAATATTCTGTTGGACTGGCAGAAAAATACCCGGACAAAAATTTTATCGGAATTGACATCAAAGGTGCCCGTTTCTGGAGAGGCGCCAAAACTGCTGTTGACGACGGTCTTCATAATGTGGCTTTTGTACGAACTCAGATCGAGTTAATCAACCATATTTTTGCTGAAAATGAAGTAGATGAAATCTGGATTACTTTTCCGGATCCGCAGATCAAATACAAAAGAACCAAACACAGAATGACCAATTCTGAGTTTTTGAAATTGTATAAAAAAATCCTTAAAAAAGACGGTGTTGTCAACCTGAAAACCGACAGCGAATTCATGCATGGTTATACTTTAGGATTATTGCATGGAGAAGGACACGAAGTTTTATACGCCAATCATAACGTATATAAAAATGAAGGAAGTCCTGAAGTTGTAACTTCAATTCAGACCTTTTACGAAAAACAATATTTAGAAATTAATAAGGCAATTACGTATATTCGTTTTAAAATTAAAGACTAATTTAATTTTAAAATCATTTTTCAACCATTAAATAACTGAATGGCATTACTCACTCCATTAATTTCAGGTTTTATTGCCGCATTTATTGGGATTATTCCTCCGGGACTAATCAACATGACTGCAGCTAAAATAAATTTGAAAGAAGGAAAAAAAAATGCCTTATGGTTTGTTATTGGTGCCGTTTTAGTCATTTTTTTTCAGGTTTCCGTAGCGGTTTTATTTGCTCAGGTTATTAATAGCAGACCGGATGTCGTGGCATTACTGAGAGAAGTTGGTTTTGGTATCTTTTCAGTTTTAACCATTTATTTTTTATTTATAGCAAAAGGACCCAAAACCAAAAAATCAAAAATCAAAAAGAAGAGTAAAGAAAGCCGCTTCTTTTTAGGAATGCTCCTTTCCGGATTGAATTTTTTCCCAATTCCGTATTATGTACTGGTAAGTGTTACTTTAGCTTCTTACCATCTTTTTGTGTTCGAAAACAACATTATTTTTACTTTTGTATTAGGTTCTGTTTTAGGCTCTTTTGCCGTTTTATACAGTTATATCGCTTTCTTTGGAAGAATAGAAAAGAAGACAGATTATATGATGCGCAATATGAATACGATTATTGGAAGCATCACCGGTTTAATTGCTCTTGTGACACTTTTTAATATTTTGAACTATTACTTTAGTTAAAAATATTAAACCTCAGATTAGAAGATTAAACTGATTTTGAGAAATGGGGCAAAAAAAGTGATTTGCGCAGTTTCCGCATAGTAACAGAGAATTATTAATTAATCTCTTTGATCTTCTAATCTGTAGCAAAATTCAAACTCTATGGCTGAAGATAATTTTTTTGAAAAAGTCTACACAATCGCGCGACAGATTCCGTACGGAAAAGTAACTTCCTATGGTGCTATTGCAAAATCATTAGGAACTGCACGATCAGCCCGAATGGTTGGCTGGGCAATGAATGCTTGCCATAACATGGAAGATATTCCCGCACATCGCGTTGTTAACAGAAAAGGACTCTTAACAGGAAAACATCATTTTGACGGAACCAACTTAATGCAGCAGCTTCTAGAGAGCGAAGGCATTGAAGTAGTCAATAATCAAATTATAAATTTTGAAAAACATTTTTGGCAGCCCGAAATGACGTTATAACCAATTCCAGACACTTACTCCATCACCACATTTTTGGATCCATCAACTTCTTTTTCTTTGTCTTTTTCATACACATCCGAAAAAAAATTGACTTCACCTGTATCCTCACTTACCCATGCAGTAAAATAACCTATATAAATCGGAATTTTATTTTTCAATATACAGGTTGTTTCAATTTCACCATTCATCGCAAGATCTATTTTTTCTGATGGCCAGTCGGCATCGTCTTTTAAAATTACATGCGCCAATTTCTTAGCTTCTTTAATATTGATACATCCATGACTAAAAGTACGCTGTTCGAACTGAAATAAACTTTTGGCCGGAGTATCGTGCATGTAAATATCAAATGGATTTGGAAACAAAAATTTCACCAGTCCCAAAGAATTTTTAGGACCCGGTTTTTGTCTTACCTTCCCTCCATTCCATTCCATATTATGCTCTTCCAGATATTTTTTATTCGAAGCCATGTTAAGCTTTAATTCGTTATCAATGATACTCTGCGGAACATTCCAATATGGGCTAAATACCACTTTGTCCATTGTACTGCTGAAAATTTCCGTTTCAGACCATTTAGTCCCAACAAAAACATCAGATGTAAATTCATTATGTCCGTTTTTAACATAAAGCAATCGGTAAGATGGAATGTTTACCATAATATAATCACTTGCATTTATCAGATTTTCGGGAATTAAACGACAACGTTCCATGTTTAGCTGTATCGTTTTGATTCTTTCTGATATTGGCTCGTTCATTTGTTTGATATGATCCAGCGTCAATTTATAATTTAGAGCAAGACCATATCTTTTTTTATAATTTAAAACCCCGGCCATAAGTTCTTCATTATAAATAGTGCTTTTCGAATCTTTTTTTAAATCACCATCTATAAATAAACGCTCACGAATTTGCTTTACTGCAACGCCGCTATCAAAAGGTTTTAAATCTTTAAAAGTTGCACTGTCAATATCAATTTTTTTCCAAAGTTTTTTTCTTTCAATTTTTCGATATTTTTCCAAAGCTATTTCAAGTCTGTCATACTGTCTGGATAATAGGTAAACCTGACCTGAAGTTCTGGTTATATTTGCGATAGAATCCCGATTTCTATTTTGAAAATTAAAGGCCGATGACAAGACTGAAGTGCTGTCAATAAAATTTTCAAAATTATTTTCTTTTAAAAATAATTTATCATTTAAAGATTTTTCTTTTTCATTCTTAAAGCCAAATGAAGAGAACAAAAAAACTATCGTTATAATTAGGAGGAATTTATTTAAATGTCGCATGATGTTCATTTTTTAAATATTTAACATTAAACTTATTTAAAAAATAAAGCGAAAAACACAATCAGAAACCTTCAACATGAATCTTCACCATATTTATTAAAATATTGTAAATCAAAAATTTAGGGTTCTTCAAATTTACTTCAATGCGATAAAAATTGTTTTATAGAATAAAACATACATTTATTAAAATTCACATTAAGTGACTGACTTCCATTAAATTGCACGAATACAGAATTTTATTACAGCTAGAATACGAGAGATTCTGGTTTGGTTAAATCTGTTTCAATTTGAGTTTATACATTATAAGAATCATACTGTTTCTGATAACTATTAGGAAAACGTTATCGCCAAAATGTATCTTTATTACCAACAATTATGTAAACAATATTTAGCATAGTTTTTTTCATGCTTTTGACTTACTATTTTTTTAAAAGAGATATCAGATTCAAAAAGTTGGTATTTAAAAACCAATAATTAGCCCTAATCACTTTTTGAAACCCCTAAAACTATTTTTTCGGTTTCTGTTTTGATTTATTTACTCAATCAGACCATCAACAAATACAATTCAAAACAGCAAAAATCCGAACATAATCCGTTATCTTTGCAATCTGAAATTGGTTTAAATAAATATCACTTTTAAATTAGTTTCAATCATTAGAAAAATACAATATCAAAATGAAATTAGATAGAAAAGAAATTCTTAAAGCTTTAGAAACGATAACTATAGCCGGAGAAGGAAAAAATATGGTCGAAAGCGGCGCTGTTGCCAATGTAATTACCTTTGGTGATGAAGTGGTAGTTGACCTAGTGCTTAATACGCCAGCCATGCATATTAAAAAAAGAGCTGAAGATGATATCAAAAAAACAATTCATGAATTGGTATCGCCAGAAGCAAAAGTTAAAGTAAACATTAAGGTAGAAACTCCTGAGAAAAACGAAATTAAAGGCCGTGCCATTCCGGGAATCAAAAATATTATTGCTGTTGCTTCAGGAAAAGGGGGTGTCGGAAAATCTACAGTGACAGCAAATTTAGCTGTAACACTGGCAAAGATGGGATTTGCAGTTGGTGTTCTTGATGCCGATATTTATGGACCATCAATGCCAATTATGTTTGATGTTGAAAATGAAAAACCAATTTCGATTACTGTTGACGGAAAATCTAAAATGAAGCCCGTTGAAAGTTATGAAATCAAAATACTTTCTATAGGATTTTTTACAGCACCTAGTCAGGCTGTAATATGGAGAGGGCCAATGGCGGCAAAAGCCCTGAATCAAATGATTTTTGACGCTGATTGGGGTGAATTAGACTTTATGCTTATTGACCTGCCTCCTGGAACGGGAGATATTCACCTTTCAATTATGCAGTCATTGCCAATCACCGGAGCAGTTGTAGTAAGTACACCTCAGGCAGTGGCACTTGCAGATGCAAAAAAAGGTGTTTCTATGTTTATGCAGGATAATATTAATGTTCCGGTTTTGGGAATTATTGAAAATATGGCGTACTTTACACCAGAAGAATTACCTGACAATAAATATTATATCTTTGGACAGGAAGGAGCAAAAAATCTTGCAGAAGATTTGAATGTTCCGTTTTTAGGAGAAGTACCAATTGTTCAGTCTATTCGTGAAGCAGGAGATTATGGCCGCCCAGCAGCTTTGCAAACTGCTTCAGTAATTGAAACTGTATTTGAAGAAATTACCAGAAATGTAGTTCAGGAAACAGTAAACAGAAACGAAAGCCTGCCTGCAACAGAAGCCATAAAAATTACAACAATGGCAGGATGTTCAGCAGTTAAAAAAAATTAGATAATTGAGACAATGAGTTAATTAGATAATTTGAAAATAAGATAATGAAATAATTGGGATCGTTTTAAGAATTACCTAATTGACACATTCTCTAATTGACACATTCTCTAATTAGCAACATTCTCTAATTGATACATTAATATTATGACAACAGAAGAATTAACAAGCAACGTATTATTAGCTCTTGATGAAATCAGACCTTTTTTGAATTCTGATGGTGGTGACATTACACTGATTTCAATTGAAGACGATAAACATGTAAAAGTTCGTCTTGAAGGCGCATGCATAAGTTGCAGTGTAAATCAGATGACTTTAAAAGCGGGTGTAGAAACAACTATAAAAAAATATGCTCCACAAATAGAAACAGTAGTCAATATAATGTAATAAACGGGTAACTTATTCTTTTTTTAAATTTGAAATAATCAATAAGAATAATAGCCATTTAACCTCTTTTGTAATATTTTTTTATACAAAGCTGTTAAAACACATGTTTTTTTATGATTTTGATAAAAAACAATATAAAGATTTAAGGTATTCTATTGAGAAATTGTTGCATTTTTAACTTAAATTTGCAACATAACCCCTTAAAATCTTAAATCATGAAAAAATATTACATTCTATTTATATTATTTTTTTCTATTAGCATAAATTACGCACAACAAAGTTCAGAGACATTAATTGTAGACAAAGCATGGCTTAATGATTCAGAAGAATGGTCCGATTATACCTATTCTGGAAAGATTGTATTTTCTATCAACAACAATGAAGAAGGCAGCCTTAGATTAGGTAATTATGATTTTTTATATGATTTTTGCGAAGGGAAGCCAAAATTTTCAAATAAGGCGGCTTACAATTCAGCAGAATTTTCACATCCAAGAAAAATATCATCTTCAACAGATAAACAAGGAGTAGTAAATAATACTTATGAAGGTACTTTGATTTTTCAATTGGATAAAGATTATTATTCAGTAATTGCCATTGTTACATTATTAGAAAAAGGCGGAAATATATTAGGGGCTAAAATGCACCTGAAAGAAAGCAGCAGAAAAGAATTTGCATTTAGCTTAAAACCAAATAGTTAGTAAATAATTTTAGAGTTTGTTCACGTTATCAAATTCTAAGTAAGTAAAATTCCAATATTTTAAAATGGATGTATTAATAAAGATTAAAGATCGAGAAGGAGTTATACACGAATTACAGGCTCCAACTGATATGGCAATGAATATAATGGAGTTATGCAAAGCATACGAACTTCCTGTTGAAGGAACCTGTGGCGGAATGGCTATGTGCGCTTCCTGCCAGTGTTATGTTCTAAATGATGTTGCATTACCGGAGATGGGAGATGATGAAGAAGCCATGCTTTCTGAAGCATTTTATGTTAAATCTAACAGCCGCTTAGGTTGTCAGATTCCAATTACTACAGAATTAGAAGGACTGGAACTTGAACTGGCTCCGGAATATTAAAAACATAAAAAAGCGAGAATGTATAGTTCTCGCTTTTTTTGTATTATCAAAAAATTACTCTTCTATAAGTTCGCTTATAGTTTCTGCTACTTCTTGCGTTTTTCCAGTTTCGTGAAACCATAAAAATATATTTTCACCTAACTTTTTTTCATTACCATTTAATGGAAAAAGAATCAATTTATCCCCACAGCCATTTGTTGCAATGGCAATTGCGTTTAGAGGAAAACCACTCCATTTTTTAGCTTGTTTTGTTTCTAAAACAATGTGATTACAAGTTCTGCTTATTCTTTTTTTATCAGATTTATCAAAAAAGGGATATAGTTGCCAGTGATCATCTTCTGTTATTAATTCACCTCCATTGAGGTTGATCATTTTTTGTTTGAATTCATATGGAAATTCAACCTCTAACTCCCTTTCTGCCTCAATTATGTATTTTAGATCTATTGGAAATGCCATATATTGTCATAAATTTAAACTGCAAATTATGATAAATTATAAAACAAAAAACCGTAGTCACTTTTAGGAATTACGGTTTTTTTATAACAATTTTTGTAACCTCTGATTTATACCAAACCTGCCTGAATTAAATATTCTGCAATCTGGATTGTGTTTGTAGCTGCTCCTTTTCTTAAGTTATCAGCAACGATCCACATGTTTAATGTATTTGGCTGGCTTTCGTCACGACGAATTCTTCCAACAAAAACTTCATTTTTACCTTCTGCAAATAAAGGCATTGGATAAGAAAACGCATCCAGGTCATCCTGAACCACTACTCCATCAGTATTTTGTAAAATTTCGCGAACTTCTTTTACATCAAAATCATTTGTAAACTCAACGTTTACAGCCTCACTGTGACCTCCAACAACAGGAACACGAACTGCAGTAGCCGTAACTCTGATGGTATTATCTGCAAGTATTTTTTGAGTTTCACGAACTAATTTCATTTCTTCTTTAGTGTATCCATTAGCTTCAAAACTATCGCATTGTGGAATTGCATTTCTGTGAATTGGATATTTGTAAGCCATATCACCTTCAACTCCTGCGTATTCATTTTCTAATTGTCTCACCGCTTTTACACCGGTACCGGTAATCGATTGGTAAGTCGAAACGATAATTCTTTTGATATTGTATTTTCTGTGCAAAGGAGCCAATGTCAATACCATTTGAATCGTAGAGCAGTTTGGGTTTGCAATAATTTTATCTTCTTTCGTCAAAGACTCGGCATTGATTTCAGGAACGATCAGTTTTTTGGTCGGATCCATTCTCCACGCAGATGAATTGTCAATTACCGTTGTTCCGGCAGCAGCAAATTTTGGAGCCCACTCTAATGAAGTATCACCTCCGGCAGAGAAAACAGCAATATCAGCTTTTAAATCAACCGCAGTCTGCAAACCAACAACTTTATATTTCTGACCTTTATATTCGATTTCTTTACCCACAGATTTCTCTGAAGCAACTGGAATTAGTTCTGTAACAGGAAAATTTCTTTCTGCTAAAACTTTCAACATTATTTCGCCAACCATACCGGTGGCGCCTACAACCGCTATTCTCATTTTATATTTTTTTATATGAATGTTCTAATTTAGAATGCAAAAGTAAGGATAATAAAAACGATTACAATTCGATTCACAAAAAATAACAAATTGTTACAAATTAAACAAAAAGAAAAAACCGTCCCAATTATGGAACGGTTAAGTTAGACTTTAGTGTAGCGGTATGTATATTATTGTTTATTTTTCAAAAGATCCCTAATTTGTGTAAGCAATTCTTCCTGCGTTGGTCCGGCAGGCGGTGCAGGAGCAGGTGCTTCTTTCTTTTTCAGATTGTTTATTCCTTTAATAATTAGAAACAAAACAAAAGCAACAATTATAAAGTTAATTACTGCCGAAAGAAACATTCCGTATTTTATGCCTCCAAAAGCCGTTAATTGTTCAATACTTGATAAATGAGCAGCTTCTAAAGCAGGTTTTAATATCAATGGTGTTATAACATCATCAATTAATGAGCTTACAATTTTATTGAAAGCAGCACCAATAATTACACCGACAGCCAAATCAATTACGTTGCCTTTCGTTGCAAATTCCTTAAATTCTGAAACAAATCCCATAATTCTTTATTTTTATGTAATTAATAGGTATCGAAAATACGTAATTTTATTGAAAGTTTCTTTAAAAACTATCTGAAAAATACCCTTTTTACTCTTTGTGAAATACTGGTCAGAATTTCATAAGGAATTGTTTTTAAAGCTTCTGCTATTTCTATTACTGTTGGAGATTCTCCAAAAATGGTAACCGAATCACCTTCTTTACAATCAATTTCGCTAACATCTACCATCAGCATATCCATACAGACACTTCCTACAATAGACGCCTTTTGATTTTTAATTGTAATATAACCTATCTGATTGCCCCATAATCTTGAAATCCCATCAGCATAACCAATCGGAATTGTTGCTATTTTGGTTTCTTTTTCGGCCATGAATCTTCTTCCATAGCCGACACTGTCGCCTGCAGGAATAGTACGAACCTGCGAAATAATCGATTTTAAAGTCCCTACATTTTCCAGGTATTTTTGTTCTGAGGGATCGTTTGAAACACCATAAAGTCCAATTCCCAAACGTACCATGTTGTATTGCGCATCCGGAAAATTACTGATTCCGGAAGTATTCAGAATATGACGGATTGGGTTTACTCCTAATTCATTCATTAATTTTGAAGAGAGTTTTTCGAACAATCGAATTTGCGACATTGCAAATTCATAATGCTTTATATCATCGCTAGTCGCCATATGCGATAAAATACTCTGGATGCGTACTGTTGAATTTCCTTTTAAAGCAGCAATCAATTCGTCTATTGTATTTTCTTCAAAACCCAGACGATGCATTCCGGTATCGAGTTTGATGTGGATCGGAAAATCTTTTAGATTCTTTTCACGGGCAATCTTCAAAAAAGCATTTAATCCTTTCAAACTATAAATTTCAGGCTCTAACTGATATTGAATAATCGATGCAAAACTCGTCGATTCAGGATTTAAGACCATGATTGGTAATTTGATTCCGCCATTTTTAAGTGAAATTCCTTCATCGGCAAAAGCCACTCCTAAATAATCAACTTTATGATGTTCCAGCAATTTTGCTATTTCCAATCCTCCGTTTCCATAGCCAAATGCTTTTACCATAACCATAATTTTAACATCACTTGCTAATTTAGATTTAAAGAAATTTAAATTATGGCTAATGGAATTCAGATTGATTTCAAGAATCGTTTCATGCGTTTTCTCTTCCAGTAAAGTTACAATTTCTTCAAACTGAAACGACCTTGCTCCTTTTATTAAAATGGTTTCGTTATTAAAATTCAGATTTTCAAAATCATTGATAAATTCAGCAGTGTTTTGATATGTGATACAACTCGAAAATTTGTTTTTAAATAACGAAATGGTTGTGCCGATTCCAATTATACGATTGACTTTATTATCTGCAATTAGTTGGGAAACTTTAGAATATAATTCTTCGTTTGAAAATCCGCTTTGAAAAATATCAGATAAAATAACTGCTTTGGATGCATTCTTTTTTTGGCTTTCTAAAAAATCCAGTGCTATTTTAAGCGATTGAAAATCAGAACTATAACTATCGTCAATAATGCTGCAATTATGAATTCCATTTTTGACTTCCAGACGCATTTCAACCGGATACAATCCGTACATCCGATTTTGAACCGTCTCAGCATCATATTCAAAATTAAGCAATACCAATAAGCAGGAAATTGCATTTTCCAGTGAAGCGGAATCACTGAAAGGGATTTTTAAGTCATGACTTCTCCCTTTGTAATGATACTGAATACGCGTCGTTTCATTTTTATTTTCTCTTTTCGAAACAAAAACATCGGCTGTATTATCGATATAGCTCCATGAAAAAAGTTTTCGGGGATGCAGCATATATTCGGCCGAAAATTGAGATAAACAGGAATCTACAATTTCATTTTTCTGATATATAATAACCGGACAGTCTTTAAACAAAAGCAGTTTTTCATCAATCTTTTGTACTAGATTTAAAAATCCTTCGTCGTGTGCAGTTCCAATATTGGTAAGTAGTCCTATTGTGGGTTTTATGATTTGCTCTAATTTTTCCATTTCATTAACCGTCGAAATTCCGGCTTCAAAAATGCCTAAATTATGTTTCTCATTAATCGCAATCACCGAAAGTGGCACTCCAACCTGTGAATTATAACTTTTAGGACTTCGTATAATATTATAATCAGGGCTTAATAAAAAATTAAGCCATTCTTTTACGATCGTTTTTCCATTACTTCCCGTTAATCCGATAACAGGAAAGTCAAAAAGATGCCGGTGATGAGCGGCAAACTTCTGAAGGGCATCTAAAGTAGATTTTACGACTAAAAAATTGGCTTTTCCGACACAATTTTCAGGAATATATTCAACTACAAAATTCTGAACTCCTTTATCTATAAGTTCAGAAACATACGAATGCGCATCATTATTTACTCCGGACAATGCAAAAAATAAAGTTTGAGAACCGTTTTGCAGTGAACGGCTGTCAATCGAAATCTGTTCAATAAAAACAGTTAGATCTGAGCCAATCCATTCGGCATGAAGAACCGAAACAAGGCTTTTTAAGTTTACGCTCATTTAGAAGTTTCTTTTTTTTCAAAATTAAACATTAAAGACTGAAAAGAGTTGTGATTTTCTTAAAAAATAAAGGGTTTACAAAAAGCTATTTATATTTCAATTATATTTGTTAGACACCTCAAATTACTGCATTTTGAAAAAAATACTTCCGATATTCTCCTATATATTACATCCAATTTTTATATCGATGTATGCGACCTTATTTTATCTTTTTTATAAGGATGATGCCTTTACTATCCAGGAAAAATATTTTGTTTTATTTCAAATACTCATTATTACCGTTATTGTCCCTTTATTATTTTTTCTATTGCTTCGCTCCACCGGTAATGTAAAATCGGTCATGATACATGAAACCTCGCAACGAATAATACCCTTAATTTTACAGTGTTTTTTATTTATATTACTGGTAAAAAGAAGCATTGTTATTACTCGCTACCCTGAACTGCATTTCTTTTTTCTGGGCGGATTATTCAGTACTATTATGGCTCTGATTTATTCTCTTTTTAAGATAAAAGCCAGCCTGCATATGATGGCAATTAGTGGTTGTGCCGTTTTTGTAATTGGACTTAATATGCATTTGCAATTACATAATCCGTACTGGCCGGCACTTTTAATTTTACTGACCGGAATCGCAGCTTCATCTCGCCTTGAAATGAATGCCCATACGTACAAGGAATTGTTAATAGGATTTTTAATCGGAATAATTCCGCAGGTTTTATTTCTGTATTTGTGGTTATAAAATATAAAAAATAAGCCCCACACTCATGGTTTTCATTTTTACGCTTTCTCCTGAAACAGTTTTAACGTCTTTAAACAAAGGATTCAGTCCATAATACAAATAAGCATTCCAGGTGTTGTAACCCGCAGAAATAGTTGCGCCATACTGAAACCTGTTGATATCGGAATTATTTCGAACTATATAAGTGTTTTCGCCATCATCTACAACAGATTTGCTGGCTAAAACATAGCTTAATTTTAATCCGGCATAAACCCTCCAAAACTTATGACTTTCATAAGTAGAATTTCTCCATCTAAACTCAATGGGAAGATCTACCAAATATTGCCTGTATTTATTTGAAACAAACTCATTATAATCATTTACTCCATAAATTAGTGTTCCGTCCTGGCTTTCAGAAATAGTCAGGTTTTGAAAATAATTCTGATACGTTAAACCTAAACCTGCTGCAATGGCAACAGTTCTTTTTTTGTTGATTGGCATATCTCTTAAAAAACCGGCAGAAATCTCGGCAGAAAATTTATCCTGTTTAAGCCCTTCCGGATTCTGAGTCAACAGATTATAGCCCACCGTAAAATAAAACTGATCTTCCCTGTACAATGAATCAATTTTAATTACCGGCTTTTCTTGAGGTCTTTCTTCCTGCGAAAAAACATTGAAAAACGATATCAGAAATAAACAACTAAAAAATAATCGCATAGTTTGTTTGAGTTTTATGAGGATTTTAAATAAACGTTTTTTAGAAATATTTATTTGACACACAAATATAATGATTGTTTATGATTTGGTTGCAATGCTAATTATTCTGTTTTCACTCTTCATAAAAATATTCTGTTGCACTATTTTCAATAAAAAGCGTTAAAATCAAACATTTTTATATTTGCCTTTTATACCTTTGTACCGTAATGAAAAAAAGACAGCTCATAACCGGTTTTACTTTGGGTCTGATGGTATTGCTATCAATACTGTTTCAGTCCATCCATAGTTATGAGCACATTTCAAAACAGCTTTCAGAAAAAAAATGTCATCATAATTACAATGATGTAAATGGTGAAATTACGCATCAGCATCATGACGATGACTCTTGTTTTGTTTGTCATTTTTCTTTTGGAAGTTACATTACTCCTGAAAATTTCACGTTTCAGTTTTTTAGTAATCATCAGGAAATCCCTTATTTCTTTGGATTTTCAGAAAGTATTATTTCCTTTTCAGGAAGTCTTTACACACTGCGGGGTCCTCCTTCAGCTATAGTTTCATAAAGTTTCGCCCCAAGAAACAAAACCCTTTTAATTGAATTCAAAGTTCAGTTAGGTTTCCTGATTTTCATTTCTATGGAAATTCAGTAAACTTCACTTTTCTTTTGCTTCTCTTTAAAAGAAAAATCCATTAACTATAGCAATCATTTTCAAATGAAAAAAATAATAATAGCCCTAATTTTGGGGTTTTCGGGTATACTTTCTGCCCAGAATTCAGTTTCAGGAACTGTTACCGATAATCAAAATCAGCCATTACCGGGTGTTTCTGTTTACGCTTCCGAATTACATAAAGGAACTACGACTGACGAAAACGGGAAATACGAATTAAAAAATCTTCCAAACGGAAGTTTGCGTATTGCCTTTTCTTATGTAGGATATTCAAATCAAAATAAAACCATTGCAAAATTGACAAAGGAAAACACGCTCGATGTGACGCTTTTAGAATCAATTCTGGAAATGGATGAAGTCGTAGTTTCTACTCCTTTTAACAAACTGCAGTCACAAAACGTAATGAAAATTGATCATGAAAGCATCAAGACATTACAACAAAAAGGAACTTCTACATTGATTGAAGGCCTGGCAACAATTCCGGGAGTTTCTCAGATTTCTACAGGGACTTCTATTGGAAAACCTGTAATTCGCGGACTGAGCGGAAATCGTGTTTTGGTATATTCTCAGGGCGTTCGTGTCGAAAACCAACAGTTTGGAGATGAACACGGTTTAGGTTTAAACGATGCCGGAATCGAAAGTGTCGAGGTAATCAAAGGACCAGCTTCTTTATTGTATGGTTCTGATGCATTGGGAGGCGTTTTGTATTTCAATCCTGAAAAATTTGCTGATGCGGGTACATTCAAAGCTAATTTCAGTCAAAAATATTTTACGAATACACAGGGAAGCAACTCTTCTATCGGATTAAAAACGTCTACAGACAATTGGAAATTTCTCGCCCGTGGAAGTTTCAACACACATTCTGACTATAAAATTGCCGATGGCGACCGTGTAACGAATTCGCGTTATAATGAAACTGATTTTAAAACTGGAATTGGTTACAGCAACTCCACATTTTCAAGTGTTTTAAGATACAACTACAACAAACTGGACATCGGGATTCCGGAAGATGGAATTGCAGAACAATCTTCGAGCAAAGACACTCAGTTTCCAAAACAGGGAATTTTCAATCATTTGTTTAGTTTAAACAATGTAATCTTTTTTGAAAACTCAAAACTTGACGTTGATTTAGGTTACATCTCAAATGACAGAAGCGAATTTGAAGATAGCAACGACGCTGCACTTCGAATGAAACTAAACACTTTTAATTATAATGCAAAATATCATTTTCCGAAATTCGGTAAAATTGAAACCATTTTAGGTGTTCAGGGAATGCATCAGACCAATACAAATTCCGGAGAAGAATATTTGATTCCGAATGCAACAACCAATGATTTTGGTGTTTTTGGAACTGCTAATTACGAATGGAATAATAGCGTTTTGCAAGCCGGTTTACGTTTTGATAACCGAAATGTTACTTCAGAAGCACACGGAATTGTGGGAGAAGAAGGCTCTTTTGAAGCTTTAGACCGATCTTTTGACAGTTTTAATGCTTCTTTGGGATACAAAACAAAATTAGCAGAACCGTTAACACTTCGATTAAATGTAGCTACCGGATTTAGAGCTCCAAACTTAGCCGAGCTGACTTCAAACGGTGTTCACGAAGGAACCAATCGTTATGAAATAGGAAACAGCGATTTGAAAACCGAACAAAACGTTCAGACCGATTTGAATTTAGAATACAAAAATTCGCATTTTGAATTCTTTGTAAACGGATTTTATAACCACATAAACAATTACATTTATACTTCACCAACCGGAGAAATCAGAGATAACAATAATGTTTTTGCCTACATTCAGGATAATGCAAAATTATTTGGAGGAGAAATTGGACTTCATTTTCATCCGCATCCTTTAGACTGGCTGCATTTTGAAACCAGTTTTGAAACCGTAACCGGTAAAAAAGACAACGATGATTATTTGCCTTTAATTCCGGCCAATAACTGGAATAATACCCTTAGGACCGAATTTAATATCAAAAACTGGTTCAAAGAAGGTTACGCCTCTTTAAATGTTTCTTCGACTTTTAATCAGGATAATGTGAGTGGTTTTGAAACAGCATCAAAAGGCTATACTTTGGTCAACTTAGGTTTTGGAGGAACCGTAAAACTGGGAAAAACTGCTTTTGACGTAAATCTGAACGGAAATAATTTGTTCGATAAAAAATATATTGCACACCTTTCAAGATTAAAAACAGACGGAATCCCAAACATTGGACGAAATATTGTTTTGGGAGTTAATTTTAATCTGTAACATTTTTAAACCATATGAGTCTTATAAATAATTTTTGGAGAATCAATTTATTCTTCTAAAGATTGGTGTCAGGCTGAGCCACTTCGGCTTCGCTCAGGATGACAATAATTTTGATTATCCCTAAACTAAAATGAACTTATATGACTCATATGGTTTAAATTATTTTTCACAACAAAATTTGCTATTTTTGTTACAAACACAAAAATCAACTATGAAAAAAACATTTCTTATAATGGCAATAACTACTGCAGGAATTTCTTTGGCACAAAATAAAATTCAGTATCCCGAAACTAAAAAAGGTGAAACTGTTGATGTCTATTTTGATACCAAAGTTAGCGATCCTTACCGTTGGCTGGAGGATGATAAATCTAATGAAACCGGTGCCTGGGTAAAGGCTCAAAACGAAGTTACATACGGTTATTTAAATCAAATTCCATTTAGAGATGCATTAAAAGCACGAATGGAAAAACTATGGAATTATGAAAAAATAGGCGCTCCATTTACAGAAGGAAAATTTACGTATTATTCCAAAAATAACGGACTTCAAAATCAGTCGGTTGTTTACAGAAAAGACGAAAAAGGCAAAGAAGAAGTTTTCTTAGATCCAAATACATTTTCTAAAGACGGAACCACTTCGCTTGGCGGACTGGATTTTTCTAAAGATGGCTCCAAAGCTGCCTACGCTATTTCTGAAGGCGGAAGCGACTGGAGAAAAGTCATTATCATTGATGCCGTTTCTAAAAAAGTTCTGGAAGACACATTAGTTGATGTAAAATTCAGCGGTGTTTCATGGTATAAAAATGAAGGTTTTTATTACTCCAGTTATGAAAAGCCAAAAGGAAGTGAATTATCGGCCAAAACAGATCAGCACAAATTGTATTTTCATAAGTTAGGTACTTCTCAAAAAGACGATAAAGTTATTTTTGGTGCCGACCAAAAAAGAAGATATGTTGGAGGATCTGTTACCGAGGACGATCATTACCTGGTGATTACAGCTGCCAATTCTACCTATGGAAATGAGTTATACATTAAAGACTTAACAAAACCTGACAGTCCCATAGTTACTATTGTAGACAATTTTAACAGCGATAATAATATCATAGAAAACGAGGGAGGCAAATTGTTTATTGATACCGATTTTAACGCTCCAAACAAGCGTGTAGTAACTGTAGATGTAAGCAATCCGAAGCCTGAAAACTGGAAAGATTTTATTGCTGAAACCCAAAACATTCTGTCTCCGTCTACAGGTGGCGGGTACTTTTTTGCTAATTACACCAAAGACGCAGTTTCTTTTGTACAGCAATACGATTACAGCGGAAAATTAGTCCGTGAAATCAAACTTCCTGCAGTTGGAACAGCAGGCGGATTTGGAGGAAAAAAGAATGAAAAAATATTGTATTACAGTTTTACTAATTACACTACCCCGGGAACCATCTTTTCGTTTGAGCCAAAATCAGGCAAATCGGAAATTTATCAAAAACCAAAAGTAGATTTCAAAAGTGATGATTACGAGTCAAAACAAGTATTCTATACTTCAAAAGACGGAACCAAAATCCCAATGATTATTACCTATAAAAAAGGGACAAAACTAGACGGTAAAAACCCGACAATCCTTTACGGTTACGGCGGATTCAATATTAGTTTAACACCAAGTTTCAGTATTGCCAATGCAGTCTGGCTGGAAAACGGAGGTGTTTACGCCGTTGCCAATTTAAGAGGCGGTGGTGAATACGGAAAAAAATGGCATGATGCAGGAACAAAGCTCCAAAAACAAAATGTTTTTAATGATTTTATCGCTGCTGCAGAATATCTAATTGCTCAAAAATATACCTCATCTGATTACCTGGCAATCCGTGGAGGATCTAACGGAGGTTTATTAGTTGGCGCAACAATGACTCAGCGTCCTGATTTAATGAAAGTAGCCTTACCGGCAGTTGGTGTTATGGATATGCTTCGCTACAATGCCTTTACAGCAGGTGCAGGATGGGCTTTTGATTACGGAACTGCTCAGGACAACAAAGAAATGTTCGAATATTTAAAAGGATATTCTCCGGTTCACAACGTTAAAAAAGGAACGCATTACCCAGCTACAATGGTAACGACAGGAGATCATGACGATCGTGTAGTTCCGGCACACAGTTTTAAATTTGCTTCTGAATTACAAGATAAACAAACGGGAGACAATCCGGTTTTGATTCGTATTGACGTTAAAGCAGGTCACGGTGCAGGAAAATCTGTTGCGGCTACGATTCAGGAAAATGTAGATATCCAGGCGTTCACGCTTTACAATATGGGTTTTAAAACTTTACCTAAAAAGTAAATTTTTAATCTAAGATTCTTTTAGCCACGAATTCACGAATTATTTTTGTGAATTCGTGGCTTTGTTTTTATTGTTCCAGCAGATTCTGTTTAAAAAAATCTGTGCAATCTGCAAAATCTGCGAGAAAGAATAATTGATGACTTTTTATCGTACTAATTTTTACTCCCGCAGATCAAGCAGATTAAAAATAAAATCTGTGTGCATCTTCTTAAATCTTTTAAAATCTGCGTGAAAAATAATTCGTAATTCAGGGAATTCAGCACAGCATTTTTAGACAATAGATTAAAATAAATTCGTGAATTCGTGGCTAACTTTTTCAAATAGCCTTAAATTTGAAATAACTTAAAAAAACAACAAATGAAAATTATAAAATGGGGAATCATAGGCTGCGGAAATGTAACCGAAGTTAAAAGCGGTCCGGCGTTTCAGAAAGCGCCAAACTCAGCTTTGGTAGCCGTTATGCGAAGAGATGCAGCCCTTGCCGAAGATTATGCCAAACGCCATAATGTACCAAAATGGTACTCCAACGCTGTCGATTTAATCAACGATCCGGAAGTTGATGCCGTTTATATCGCC
Organism: Flavobacterium salmonis; assembly: GCF_903819435.1. Classification (GTDB taxonomy): domain Bacteria; phylum Bacteroidota; class Bacteroidia; order Flavobacteriales; family Flavobacteriaceae; genus Flavobacterium; species Flavobacterium chungangense. The sequence goes on from NZ_CAIJDP010000057.1 coordinate 244,467, forward strand.
ACGCCTCCGTCTTCACATAAAGAATATACGATTTTGTGTGCCAAAGCCGGAAAACCGGTTTATGTTGAAAAACCAATGGCTTTGACCTTTGAAGAATGTAACGAAATGATCAGTGCCTGCAAAGAACACAATGTTCCGTTATTTGTAGCTTATTACAGAAGAAGCCTTCCCCGCTTTTTAAAAATCAAAGAAATAATAGACGAAGGAAAATTAGGAAACATACGTCACGTAAATTGCGTTTTGTACCATCCATTTGAAGAACGTTATGACGACGAAATCAATCTTCCGTGGACGGTTTTGCCACATCTTTCAGGCGGTGGAATCTTTGTCGATCTGGCCTGCCATACTTTAGATTTTTTAGATTTTGTTTTAGGCCCGATAAAATCCGTACGCGGACATGCCACTTCTCAGCTAAAAGCGTATCCTGCCGAAGATTCAGTTTCGATGTCCTTTTTATTCGAAAACGGAGTTCACGGTACGGGATTATGGAATTTCGCCAGTTTTGAACGTTACGATGTTACTGAAATTGTAGGTGACAAAGGAAAAATAGCCTTTTCAACTTTTGGAGAGGATCCTATTAAAATTGAATATACAAACGGGGACAAAGAAACTATTACCATCGAAAATCCGCTTCATATTCAACAGCCTTTTATAGAAACCGTTATTGAAGAGCTTTTAGGAAACGAAGGAATTTCTCCATCAAAAGGAATTTCGGGAGCCAGAACTTCACGGGTTATTGATGAGGTTTTGAAGGAGTTTAGAAATTCAAAATAGTAAATTTCAGGAGCTGATCCTGCTGTACTTCCAATCTCTTGTGCCGAACCCCGGCACAAAAGGATTTTCCCTCCCATCAGGGCTAGGGCTTCCGTTTTTATAAGAACAGAAAAAGAGGATATTCGTAATTTGAATATCCTCTTTTCTATATAAAAATGTTAGATCTAAATTATAGACTGTATTTTAGTCCAAAAGTCAACCCTACACCACTAATCCCGACATAAGAACTAATATCGTCAGTAGCTTTTGTACTATCAAAACCAGCTGCATTAGTTACTTTACTATTGGAATTTGTAGTTAATTTATCTACATAATTTGTATGAATTGCAGAATACGAAGCATCTTGTCTAAAAGTAGATGCTGTATGCAGTTTATCTACTCCGTTTTCAGTAAATACAGTAGTTTCTTTTGTATCTCCGTGAACTGTAAAGTTTCTATATTCAATTTCAGCAAATAAAGATAGTTTTTTACCTAATTTATATGAAGTCCCAATCGCAGCCATAAAACCAAGAGTTGGATTAGGTTTTACAACATCTTCGGCATATGTTTTTGCTACTACTGTCATTCCTCCATTTAATGCTGGAGTAGAATACTCACGATTCGTTTCAATAGTTAAATCACCATGAATAGGAACAATAACGCCTACCTTTGTATACGGTTCAAAACCATTATTTTCTCCTAAAAATAATACTAATGCAGGTGATAAATCCCAAGCTCTAATTTTTCCTACAGCATCTCCGGTTACAAAAATACTTGCTGGTGAAGTAGCTACTAAGCGATTTCGGGTTTCAACCATCAATTTATCAGCACTGGAATAATAGTTAATTCCCATTTCAACTCCTAAACGCGTTGTAAAACGGTAACCTGCAGTTAATCCGGAACGAAAACCTTCTCCAAATGAACCATGATTAGTTTCTCTGGAAATTAAAGTAGTTCCATTAGCTGCGTAAACATCTGTATTAGGCAATTGACCATTTACAATTGGAAATTCCGTTGCCGCTGTCTGAATGAAGTATGATCCTCCTAATTTAAAATACCAGCTTTCCGGTTTATCGGCACCTTCAGTTTGCGCTATTGTGGCCATAGAGCAAATCATAAATCCGATTAAAAATAAATGCTTTTTCATAGTTTTCTTTATTAAATTATTACAAAATTATAACAATTAAAATTTCTTTCTTTACAGCATTCCCACTCTATTAAAAATAATTATTAATTTGAATAACAATCCAAAAATAAATTACTATTCGTGCATAATTTTAACCTAAAAAATACATTATCAATTAAATTTTAACTGTTAAATTTTAATTGAGTTTGAAATTAATCTGCATTTTTTCTAATTCCTCTAATAACTCATTAGATATTCTAACTTTTAATCTACGGCTTGGCATTGTTAATTTAGTCACTACCTTTATTTCTTCTACTTCTGTTACTTCTTTTATTTTGGTATCTTCAAGAGCGACATCTCCATCATCATTTTCATCTGTAAAAACTGCGTCGTCTGTCTCTTCAAACCCATTTGCTGTTTCAACCTCAACGAGACGTTTTACCTTTTCTAATTCCATAATTTCAAAAGTCACTGAATTATCCCCTTTGTACGCATTGAACAACTGGCTTAATCTATGAATAAAATCGGTCTGCAAATCTTTAATATTTAATAAAAGAATGAGTTTTTTAGCAAATGCTTCCAAAACATCCTGCAACTGTCTTACCTCAACAAACTGAAGTCTCGGCTCCGATTTTTTACCTGTATCGTGATTCACCCAGCCATCTTTAATTAATACCTTTATATGGGCAAAATTATTCTGAATCAGGAAATGACGGAATTTAAGATATTCTTCATTAAAAATCTTAAACTCATAACTTTCATCATAGCCTTCTAAATTGAATGCCGCCCAGCCTTTTCCGTTCTTAGCTACACGATGCTGTACGTTATTAATGATTCCAGCAAATGTTAGATTTTTGCCTACGTATTCATTCATACTTTTCAGTGCTTCCAATCGTGCATTGCAGAAGTATTTCATTTCGAACCTAAAATCATCCAATGGATGTCCAGAAATATAAATTCCGACAACTTCTTTTTCTTTAGCCAGTTTTTCCATCGTGCTCCAGTCTTCACATGGCGGTACAACAGGTTCCGCAATTTGAACTTCGCTGGTTTCTCCAAACAAACTTACCTGCGACGAGTTTTCGTTTTCCTGAAACTTTGATCCGTAACGCATCGCTTTTTCGTAGAATGTAATTCCGTCGCCATCATCATGAAAATACTGTGCTCTGGTTGTTCCTTCAAACGAATCAAATCCTCCAGCCAAAGCAAGATTTTCAATTGCTTTTTTATTGGCAGCACGCAAATCAATTCGTTTTGCCAGATCAAAAATGGACTTATATCTTCCGTCTTTTCTGCTTTCAACGATTGTGGCTACAGCTCCGGAACCTACACCTTTAATCGCTCCCATTCCGAAACGTACCGCATAATCATCATTTACGGTAAATTTATAGTACGATTCATTAACGCAAGGCCCTAAAACCTGCAAGCCCATTCGTTTACATTCTTCCATAAAGAACGAAACCTGCTTGATATCGTTCATGTTATTCGAAAGCACCGCTGCCATATATTCTGCCGGATAGTGTGCTTTCAAGTATGCAGTTTGATACGCAATCCACGCATAACAAGTCGAGTGCGATTTGTTGAAGGCATAACTCGCAAAAGCCTCCCAGTCTTTCCAGATTTTTTCGAGAGTTTTAGCATCATGACCTTTTGCTGAAGCCTGTTCAACGAACTTCGGCTTCATTTTATCCAGTACGTCTTTTTGTTTCTTACCCATCGCTTTACGCAAAACGTCAGCTTCACCCTTTGTAAATCCTGCCAAAGACTGAGACAAAAGCATTACCTGCTCCTGGTAAACGGTAATTCCATAGGTTTCAGACAGATATTCGGCACAGGCATCTAAATCGTATTTAATTTCCTCGTCACCGTTTTTTCTTCGAACGAAAGAAGGGATATATTCCAATGGTCCCGGACGATACAAGGCGTTCATCGCAATTAAATCCCCAAAAACCGTTGGTTTCAGATCTTTCATGTATTTCTGCATTCCGGGTGACTCGTACTGGAAGATTCCAACCGTTTCACCTCTTTGGAAAAGCGCATATGTTTCAGGATCATCAATCGGAAAAGTATCCGGATCCAGATCGATATTTGTTCTGTATTTTACCAGTTTTACGGTATCTTTTATAAGTGTAAGGGTCTTCAGACCCAGGAAGTCCATTTTTAACAATCCGGCACTTTCTGCAACTGAGTTATCGAACTGCGTTACATATAAATCCGAATCTTTTGCAGTCGTAACAGGAACATAATTCGTAATATCGGATGGCGTGATAATCACCCCACAGGCGTGAATACCTGTATTACGCATAGACCCTTCCAGAATTTTGGCCTGCTGAATAGTTTCTCCTGCCAAATCATCTTCATTGGCAATGGCGATTAATTCTTTTACAAGTTCAAATTCATCAGCACCTTTTAATGCTTTTTTAACCTCATCTTCTGATTCTGAAAGGAAACGAGCCAGATTCCATTTACCCGGCATCATTGCGGGAATCAACTTAGCTATTCTATCAGCTTCAAACAACGGCAGATCCAACACACGCGCCGTATCACGAATCGCTGATTTGGTTGCCATTTTACCATACGTGATAATCTGAGCCACCTGTTTCTGTCCGTATTTGTTGATTACATAATCCATTACACGTCCACGACCCTCGTCATCAAAGTCGATATCAATATCGGGCATCGATACACGGTCAGGATTTAAGAAACGCTCAAAAAGTAAATCGTATTTAATCGGATCAATATTGGTAATACCAAGGCAATATGCAACGGCAGAACCAGCAGCAGAACCACGACCAGGACCTACCGAAACATCCATTTTTCTGGCTTCAGCGATGAAATCCTGAACAATCAAAAAGTAACCCGGATATCCTGAATTCGAAATCGTTAATAATTCGAAATCTAAACGTTCCTGAATCGATTCAGTAATTTCACCATATCTTCTTTTAGCACCTTCCATTGTAAGATGTCGCAGGTATTTATTTTCCCCTCTAACTCCTCCATCAGCTTCATCTTCAGCAACTACAAATTCTTCCGGAATATCAAACTTAGGAAGCAATACATCTCGGTAAAGCGAATAAATTTCTACTTTATCAACAATTTCCTGAATATTGATAATCGCTTCCGGTAAATCGGCAAAGAGTTTTTTCATCTCTTCTTCCGACTTATAATAGTATTCCTGATTTGGAAGTCCGTAACGGTAACCACGACCACGACCAATTGGCGTTGCCTGTTTTTCACCGTCTTTTACACACAATAAAATATCGTGTGCATTGGCATCTTCTTTATTTAAATAATAGGTATTATTAGTTGCAATTAATTTGACATTATGCTTTTGAGAAAACTCAATCAGGGTTTTGTTGACACGATTTTCATCTTCCTGATTGTGGCGCATAACTTCCAGATAGAAATCTTCTCCAAATTGTTCCTTCCACCAAATCAAGGCTTCTTCTGCCTGGACTTCACCAATATTTAGAATTTTACTCTGGATTTCCCCGTATAAATTCCCGGACAAAACCATGATATCTTCCTTATATTGTTCGATAATTTTTCGGTCAACTCTTGGAACATAATAAAATCCGTCAGTAAAAGCAATCGAAGACATTTTAGCCAGATTGTGGTAACCATTTTTGTTTTTGGCTAATAATACAATCTGATTTCCGTTGTCTTTTTTACTCTTATCTAAGTGATTATCGCAAACATTGAATTCACAGCCCACAATCGGCTTGATTTCGGTTTCTGTTGGCTCCTCTCCTGCTTCAACCAAAGCTTTGTTTTTGCCTGAAGCCACTTTATTATGATTCATAACAGCACTCACAAAATGGAAAGCTCCCATCATGTTTCCGGTATCTGTCATGGCAACAGCCGGGAATTTATTTTTGGCTGTAGCCGATACAATATTCCCAATACCAATTGTCGATTGAAGAACCGAAAACTGTGTATGATTGTGTAAATGCGCAAATTTTGCCGCTTTGAAATCAGCTTTGGCAGATTCTGAAACTAAAGTTGGTGTCTCATCAACTTGTAAAGCCTTGATCTGCTCACGGATTTTATCAGAAGCTGCTTTTAGATTGATATGTTTTAAACCAATTAAAGGAAACTCTTGTGGGTTTCTTTCCTGAAACTCTTTGAAATAATCCTTTGAAACATCAAGTTCTTCTTTGGTAAAAATCTCTCTTCTAACCAGTTCGAGAAAACAACGCGTAGTTGCCTCAACGTCGGCAGTTGCATTGTGCGCTTCTGCGAAAGGTTTATTAAAAAGATATTCGTGTAATTCGGTTAGGGTCGGAAGTTTGAATTTTCCTCCACGACCTCCGGGAAGCTTTAATAAAGAAGCCGTCACTTCAGTACAGGTATCTAAAACAGGCATTGAACTCATTTGAGATTCTACTCCCATTCTATGAAATTCGGCCCCCATGATATTAACGTCGAAACCTAAATTCTGACCTACGATGAATTTCGTTTTACTTAAAGCGATATTGAATTTCTCTAAAACTTCAGCCAGCGTAATTCCATCGGCTTGCGCCAATTCAGTAGAAATTCCGTGAATACGTTCAGCATCGTATGGAATATTAAATCCTTCGGGTTTTACCAAATAATCCTGATGCTCGATAAGCTGTCCCATTTCGTCATGAAGCTGCCATGCGATCTGTATACAGCGAGGCCAGTTATCAGAATCGGTAATTGGTGCATCCCAGCGTTTTGGTAATCCGGTTGTTTCGGTATCGAATATTAAATACATATATTTTTATAGAAAAGTCAAATTTTAAAGTCCCAAATTCCAAAACTTTCATATTGTAAACATTTGATAACATGAAACATAACAAAATACGAAATGAAAAATGGAAGGAAGTCAAATTTACGCTTTTTTTGGAGAAAGAAAACGGATAATTTCTTAAAAAGACACTCTTATTAATAAATCAGATTTCCTCTTAAAATTCATGAAATTTCATAAAATTTCACTTCTTGGATGTCGTAGATTTTTATCATTTATCAATTCTAAATAACACGTAAAAAAGAGTTTTTAGAGCTTGAAAAAATCAAAAAACAGATAGTTTATTACAGAAATCAAAACTAACAATTGTTACTATTTTTATACATTTTGTTACATTTTTTCAAATTAAACACTATATTTTATAGCAAATTTGAGATAAATTTGCAAACTATTAAAAATTAAACCAATCAATAAAAATTTAAGCAAAAAAAGAAAATCAAAATTAATTTCTACTTCATCTTTTGATCAAAATTGATTCTGCAAAAGCGCATTCGTAATTGTATTTTAGTTTGGGTATCGTATATAATGAAATATTGAAATTGACGCCTTCGTATCTTTTTTTACTTTTGTTTTGCTAATATAATGAACAGGATAGCTGTGCTTATAGAAATTACAATTAAAAAAAAATAAAAAATGAGTAAGACATTATTTGACAAAGTATGGGATTCACACGTTGTGCGTAAAATTGAAGATGGACCAGATGTGTTTTTTATTGACCGTCATTTCATTCATGAAGTTACGAGTCCTGTTGCTTTTTTAGGATTAAAATCAAGAGGCGTTAACGTTTTATACCCGGAACGTACTTTTGCAACTGCAGACCACAATACACCAACTATAAACCAACATCTACCGGTAGCGGATGCTTTATCAGCTAACCAGCTGAAAGCACTTGAAGACAATGCGAATGAATACGGAATTTCGCACTGGGGATTAGGTCACCAAAAAAATGGAATTGTACACGTAGTTGGTCCTGAAAACGGAATTACTTTGCCAGGCGCTACTATTGTATGCGGGGATTCGCATACGTCTACTCACGGAGCCTTCGGAGCTATCGCTTTTGGTATCGGAACATCTGAGGTTGAGATGGTACTTTCTACGCAATGTATCATGCAGCCAAAACCAAAGAAAATGCGTATCAACGTAAATGGTAAATTAAGCAAAGGTGTTGGTCCAAAAGACGTTGCGCTTTATATTATTGCTAAATTGACTACTTCTGGAGGAACAGGATACTTTGCTGAATACGCTGGAAATGTTTTTGAAGAAATGTCTATGGAAGGTCGTATGACTGTGTGTAACCTTTCTATCGAAATGGGTGCTCGTGGAGGTATGATTGCTCCTGATCAAACTACTTTCGATTTCCTTGAAGGAAGATTATACGCCCCAAAAGGCGAAGCCTGGACTAAAGCAGTTGAATACTGGAAAACTTTAAAAACGGATGCTGATGCTGTGTTTGATGCTGAATTAAACATCAAAGCGGAAGATATTGAACCAATGATTACTTATGGTACTAACCCAGGAATGGGAATTGGTATCACAAAACATATCCCAAATGCAAAAGAAGTTGAAGGCGGTGAGGAAACTTACAAAAAATCTTTAGCTTATATGGGCTTCAATGAAGATGATGTAATGATCGGAAAACAAATCGATTACGTCTTCTTAGGAAGCTGTACAAACGGACGTATTGAAGATTTTAGAGCTTTCGCTGAAATTGTAAAAGGAAGAAAAAAAGCAGATAATGTTACAGCCTGGTTAGTTCCCGGATCTCACGTTGTTGAAGCACAAATTAAAGAAGAAGGAATTTTAGATATTTTGACAGAAGCTGGTTTCGTATTACGTCAGCCTGGATGCTCTGCTTGTTTAGCAATGAACGATGATAAAGTTCCGGCTGGAAAATATGCAGTAAGTACTTCAAACAGAAACTTTGAAGGCCGTCAGGGTCCTGGTTCAAGAACTTTATTGGCAAGTCCAATTATGGCTGCTGCAGCTGCTGTTACAGGGAAACTAACAGATCCAAGAGAGCTTTTTTAAAAGATTTATAAATGAAGATTAACGATTTTTGATTTCAGATTTCGTTAATACAATTAAAAAATCTTTTAAAATTCAATTTACATTTTACAAAAAAAAATTAACGCCTACTATTTTACATTCGAATAAATCTAAAATCAGAAATCGTTAATCAAAAATCACAAATCACAATGGCATACGATAAATTTAATATACTTACAAGCAGTGCAGTGCCGCTGCCAATTGAGAACGTAGATACAGATCAGATTATCCCGGCTCGTTTCTTAAAAGCTACAAAACGTGAAGGTTTTGGAGACAACCTTTTCAGAGACTGGAGATATAACGGAGACGATACTCCAAAAGCAGATTTCGTTTTAAACGATTCAACTTACAGCGGAAAAATTCTTGTTGGAGGAAAAAACTTCGGTTCAGGGTCTTCAAGAGAGCATGCTGCATGGGCGGTTTACGATTACGGATTCCGTGCTGTAGTTTCTTCATTCTTTGCCGATATCTTCAAAGGAAACTGTTTGAATATTGGGGTTTTACCGGTACAAATCAGTCCTGAGTTTCTTGAAAATATTTTCAGCGCCATCGAAGCTGATCCAAAAACAGAATTGGAAATCAATCTTCCGGCTCAGACTATTACTTTATTGTCAACAGGTGAGCAGGAATCATTTGCAATCAACGGATACAAAAAGAACAATATGATCAATGGCTTTGATGATATTGATTATTTACAAAACATTAAGGAAGATATTAAAGCTTTCGCTGACAAGCTTCCTTACTAAACACAACCAACTCAAATGCAGTTACGTAAGTTTCAATTCTAAAGTTGGGCTTCGTAACTGCTTTTTACAATTTTACAAAATTCGATTCGATAATTATCAAATCGTACAAAAGTCATATCATATTTAGAATGGAAAAAAGAAAAATTGAAATAATGGATACAACACTCCGTGATGGTGAACAAACCTCTGGAGTATCTTTTTCTGCCGCAGAAAAACTGACCATTGCACAATTATTGTTGGAAGAATTAAATATTGATAGAATCGAAATTGCCTCGGCTCGTGTAAGTGAGGGCGAATTTCAAGGTGTAAAAGGCATTATGTCATGGGCTGAAGAAAAAGGCTATGCCAATCGTATCGAAGTATTAGCTTTTGTTGATGGAGGAGTTTCAATTGAATGGATGAAAAAAGCAGGTGCCAAAGTGCAAAATCTTTTGACTAAAGGCTCTTTAAATCATCTGACACATCAATTAAAAAAAACACCTGAACAGCATTTTGCCGAAATCGCACAGTCTATTGCTTTAGCAAATGAAAACGGAATTTCAACCAATGTTTATCTGGAAGACTGGAGTAACGGAATGCGAAATTCACCTGAATATGTTTTTCAATATTTAGATTTTTTAGTACAACAGCCTGTAAAAAGAATTTTACTTCCTGATACTTTGGGTGTATTGATTCCTACTCAAACTTTCGAATTCATTTCACAAATAACAGCAAAATATCCACAAATACATTTTGATTTTCACGCACATAACGATTACGATTTAAGTGTCGCCAATGTAATGGAAGCTATAAAAGCCGGAATTCACGGACTACACGTTACAGTAAACGGAATGGGAGAACGTGCAGGAAATGCTCCGCTTGAAAGTACTGTAGCCGTAATCAATGATTATCTACCAGAAGTTAGCATCAATATCAAAGAAACTTCTTTATACTCTGTAAGCAAATTGGTCGAAACGTTTACCGGATACAGAATCCCTGCCAACAAACCAATTGTAGGGGATAATGTTTTTACGCAAACTGCAGGAATTCACGCTGACGGAGATAACAAAAATAATCTGTATTTTAATGATCTTCTTCCGGAGCGTTTTGGAAGAAAAAGAAAATACGCTCTTGGAAAAACTTCAGGAAAAGCCAATATCGAAAAAAATCTTCAGGAACTGGGTCTACAATTAAATCAGGAAGATTTGAAATTGGTTACCCAGAGAATTATAGAATTGGGCGACAAAAAAGAAACTGTAACAAAGGAAGATCTTCCATACATTATTTCTGATGTTTTGGACAGCCACACTTACGAAGAAAAAATCAAAATCGAATCTTATATGCTGGTTCATTCTAAAGGAATGCGACCATCAACTACGCTATCCTTAAATCTTAATGGAGAAATAATTGAAGAAAATGCTCAGGGCGATGGTCAATTTGATGCCTTCATGAATGCATTAACCAAAATTTACAAAAGCAAAAAATTGACACTCCCAAAATTGATTGATTATGCTGTGAGAATCCCACCCGGAAGTAGTTCTGACGCTTTATGCGAAACTATTATTACCTGGGTAAATAACGGAAAAGAATTCAAAACCCGCGGATTAGATTCGGATCAGACAGTTGCTGCCATTATTGCAACTCAAAAAATGCTGAATGTTATTACGCAGTAAACTGAAATAAAATAAATAATTGAAATAGTAAATAAACCCATAAATCAATAAAATGAAATTTAACATAGCCCTTTTAGCCGGAGACGGAATCGGACCAGAAGTAATTGATCAGGCAGTAAAAGTATCAGATGCTGTTGCACAAAAATTTGGACATGAAATTACATGGAAACCAGCTTTAACCGGTGCTGCTGCAATTGATGCAGTAGGTGAACCTTATCCGGATTCTACACACGAAGTTTGTAAAAATGCTGACGCAGTTCTTTTTGGAGCAATTGGCCATCCTAAATACGACAATGATCCTTCTGCACCTGTAAGACCGGAGCAAGGTTTGTTAAAAATGCGTAAAGCATTAGGTTTGTTTGCCAACGTAAGACCAACTTTTACATTCCCTTCTTTATTGGATAAATCTCCATTAAAAAGAGAAAGAATCGAAGGAACTGACTTGGTTTTCTTAAGAGAATTAACAGGTGGAATTTACTTTGGTGAAAAAGGAAGAAGAGACAACGGTGATACTGCTTTTGATAACTGCGTTTACACAAGAGCTGAAGTACAGCGTTTAGCTAAAAAAGGTTTCGAATTGGCAATGACTCGTTCTAAAAAATTGTGTTGTGTTGACAAAGCTAACGTTTTAGAAACTTCACGTCTATGGAGAGAAACAGTTCAGGCAATGGAAAAAGACTATCCGGAAGTTGAAGTAAGCTACGAATTTGTTGATGCAGTTGCGATGCGTTTGGTACAATGGCCAAACTCTTATGATGTATTGATTACTGAAAACCTATTCGGAGATATTTTAACAGATGAAGCTTCTGTAATTTCAGGCTCAATGGGATTAATGCCTTCTGCCTCTATGGGAGCCGAAGTATCTTTATTTGAACCTATTCACGGTTCTTATCCACAAGCCACAGGATTAAACATTGCTAACCCAATGGCTACTGTTTTATCTGCTGCTATGATGTTCGAAAACTTCGGATTAATGGAGGAAGGGAAAGCGATGAGAGATGCTGTAAACAAAGCTTTAGAAGCTGGAATAGTTACAGAAGATTTAGCTGATGGAGGAAAAGCATACGGTACCAAAGAAGTAGGTGACTGGTTAGCTGCCAACATCTAATACTTTACAATAAAGATATTAAGATATAGAAAGGCGTCAATTTTCATTGACGCCTTTTTTATTTATAGCTGAGATTAATTTTTATTTTAAATTACAAATTATGATTACTTTTATAAGAATAAATGATAATGAGATTATAGATACTAGATTCATTATCCAATATTTATACTAAAAATCAATTATGATAAAAATAAATTTAAAAATACAGTTTCTACTTTTTGTTATATGCCTATTTTTTATTGGTTTAGGCATAAATAACATTTTAACAGATGGTTTTAAATCGGGTGTAAATCTTTTTTATCAAATTTCACCAATAATGCCTTTTGTCTTCTCCGCATTTATTTTTGGAAATAATATCTATTCTAAAAAAGCTTCACAAAAATAGTTTATCAAACAAAAAAGGCGTCAATTTTCATTGACGCCTTTTATATATTTAGAAAAAAATATTAATATCCTCCTCTGTTACCACCACGGTCATTTCCACCACGGCTGTTTCCTCCACCATAACCTCCGCGTGAATCTCCACCACGGCTGTTATTATTGAAGCTTCTTCTTTCACCTTCAGGTTTTGGCTCAGATTTATTAACAACAATTGCACGTCCCTGAACAGTTGCACCGTTCAATTCATCAATTGCTTTTTGAGCTTCGCTGTCGTTTGGCATCTCAACAAAACCAAATCCTTTGCTTCTTCCAGTAAATTTATCAGTAATGATCTTAACTGAATCTACTGCTCCGTAAGCCTCGAAAGACTCTCTTAAATCTGCTTCCTCAATACTGAATGGAAGGCTTCCAACAAAAATGTTCATATGTACTTATTTATAATAATAAAACAAATGTAATCTTATTTTTTTGTAATCTACTATATATTAGCTTATTTATGTTTTTATTTTGATTTTATCACAATATATTGCTATAAAAATAATCAATTAATGAGAAACCGAAATTTTATTAAAATCCATATAGAAACCAATTCCATAGTTTTTTATATAAATTATGACGTACTTCATTAAAATAATTTAAAGCAAAAGGCACTATATTAGAATATAAATTTGAATTCTAAATATTCAAAAATCTGAAAATTCTACTCTTCTTATATTTAATGTCTTTTTGAACCTACAATTCAGAAAAAAATTATATCTTTGCGCCCTTAATTAACAGAGGTCGAGTACCTCAAAATTTAATCATACGATTATGTCAGTAAAAATTAGATTACAAAGACACGGTAAAAAAGGAAAACCTTTTTACTGGGTTGTAGCTGCAGATGCACGCTCAAAAAGAGATGGTAAATACTTAGAGAAAATTGGTACTTACAATCCAAACACTAACCCTGCAACTATCGATTTAAACCTTGATAGCGCTGTAAAATGGTTACACAATGGTGCACAACCAACTGATACTGCAAGAGCTATCCTTTCTTACAAAGGAGCTTTATTGAAACACCACCTTGATGGAGGTATTCGTAAAGGAGCTTTAACTCAGGAACAAGCTGACGCAAAATTAGCTGCCTGGTTAGAAGCTAAAGCTGGAAAAGTTGATGCTAAAAAAGACGGTTTAACAAAAGCACAAGCTGATGTTAAAGCTAAAGCTTTAAAAGCAGAACAAGAAGTAAATGCTAAACGTTTAGCTGCTGCAGCTCAGGCTGAAGCTGATGCTATCGCTGCTGCATCTGCTGCTGAAGCGACAGAAGAAGTTGCTGAAGTAGAAGCTGCTGAAGAGAATAACGAAACAACTGAAGCATAATTTTATCTGGCGATAATGCGTAAAGAAGAATGTTTTTATTTAGGTAAAATCGCTAAAAAATTTAGTTTCAAAGGTGAGGTTCTGATCTATTTAGACACAGACGAACCTGAGTTATACGAAAATCTGGAATCAGTGTTTGTTGAGCACAACAAACACTTGGTTCCTTTTTTTATTGAAACAAGTTCTTTACACAAAAACGATTTTCTAAGGGTTCGTTTTGAAGATGTAAATACCGAAGAAGATGCAGATGCCTTAGTTGGAAATGCTGTCTATCTTCCTTTAACTATGCTGCCAAAACTTTCAGGCAACAAGTTTTACTTCCACGAAGTTATTGGTTTTGAAATCGAAGACCAGCGTTTAGGTGTTTTCGGAAAAATAACTTCTATTAATGATTCTTCTGCACAACCTCTTTTCGAAGTTTTAAATGGTGAAGTAGAAATCTTAATTCCAATGATTGATCATTTTCTTGTAAAAATTGACCGGGAAAATAAAAAAGTAATCATGGATCTGCCTGAAGGATTAGTAGAGATGTATCTTTAATTTAGATTTTTAGATTATTCATTTCTGAAAGGAAAATCAAAAATCAATAATTGTTAACCATCATCCTTAAATTATCATGTTCCAATTCAAGCAATTCTCTGTTCAGCAAGACAAAACTGCCATGAAAGTAGGTACCGATGGCGTTTTACTTGGCGCATGGGCTCCAATAAATCATAATCCATTTAGTGTTTTAGATATAGGTGCAGGAACCGGAATTATCGCATTGATGCTTGCTCAAAGAACGAATGCGGAACAAATTGATGCGCTGGAAATTGACGAAGAGGCGTACGAACAAGCGGTAGAAAATTTCGAAAACTCACCATGGGGAGATCGTCTTTTTTGTTTTCATGCCGGTTTAGACGAATTTATTGAAGAACCGGAAGATGAATACGATTTGATCGTTTCAAATCCGCCTTTTTATTCCGAAGATTATAAAACAGAAAACGAGCAACGCGACTTAGCCCGTTTTCAGGATGCAATGCCTTTTGAAGAATTAATTGAAGCTACCGATTTATTACTTTCAGAGAACGGAATATTTGCGCTGATTCTCCCATTCAAAGAAGAAGAAAAATTTATAGCTTTAGCAAAAGAAGCTGAATTATATCCAACCAAAATTACACGCGTTAAAGGCACCCCAACTTCAGAAATTAAACGCAGTTTATTGGCTTTCAGCCGAAATGAATCTCCACATATTGAAATCGATGAATTGATTATCGAAATTGACAGACATATTTATACTGCTGGGTATATTGAATTAACAAAAGAGTTTTATTTGAAAATGTAATCTTTTGAGATTATGGTTAAATAATTTAAATCCAGCCATTTTTAATTATATCTTCATTTTTTGCTTTAAGAATACAACAATATATAATGTTTTTGTTATATTTATATTTTTTAAATTTGTTCAGTAAAACTATTAAAAATGAAACCAGACCAATTTCAAGCACCCGATTATTACAATTTAGATGATCTATTGACAGAAGAACACAAACTGGTTCGCGAGTCGGCGCGTGCATGGGTAAAGCGTGAAGTTTCTCCCATCATAGAAGAATATGCCCAAAAAGCCGAATTCCCTAAACAAATTATAAAAGGACTTGGAGAAATTGGAGGATTTGGCCCTTACATTCCGGTTGAATATGGAGGAGCAGGCTTAGATCAAATTTCATATGGATTGATCATGCAGGAAATTGAACGTGGTGATTCAGGTGTGCGATCTACCTCATCTGTTCAGTCTTCATTAGTTATGTATCCAATCTGGAAATACGGAAATGAGGAACAGCGCATGAAATATTTACCAAAACTGGCCACCGGTGAATTCATGGGATGTTTTGGATTAACAGAACCCGACCACGGTTCTGACCCGGGAAGCATGATTACCAATTTTAAGGACATGGGTGATCATTATCTTTTAAATGGTGCCAAAATGTGGATTTCGAATGCTCCGTTTGCCGATATTGCTGTCGTTTGGGCGAAAAATGAAGAAGGAAGAATCCACGGATTAATCGTAGAACGCGGTATGGAAGGTTTTACAACACCTGAAACCCATAATAAATGGTCGCTTCGTGCATCATCTACAGGTGAGTTAATTTTTGACAACGTGAAAGTTCCTAAAGAAAATCTGTTACCAAATAAATCCGGATTAGGTGCACCGCTTGGCTGTTTAGATTCGGCACGATATGGGATTGCCTGGGGAGCAATTGGAGCAGCAATGGACTGTTACGACACGGCTTTGCGTTATGCCAAAGAAAGAATCCAGTTTGGAAAACCTATTGGAGGAACACAATTACAACAGAAAAAACTGGCAGAAATGATTACCGAAATCACAAAAGCACAATTATTAACCTGGCGTTTGGGTGTTTTGCGAAATGAAGGAAAAGCTACAACAGCCCAAATCTCAATGGCCAAACGAAATAATGTTGACATGGCGATTCATATTGCACGCGAAGCCAGACAAATGCTGGGCGGAATGGGAATTACAGGCGAATATTCGATCATGCGTCACATGATGAATCTCGAAAGTGTTATTACCTACGAAGGCACTCATGACATTCACTTATTGATAACCGGAATGGATGTAACCGGAATTTCAGCATTCAAATAAGAACTCTCTATTAAAATATATTGAAAATCAATGCAAAAAGCTTCTTCTAATCGGGAAGCTTTTTTATATTTACCGAAAATACCACGTCTATGAATATTGAAACCATCAACAATCGCATTCATCCTCAAAAGGAAATGCTTTTACAACATTCTTTGTACAATAAAATTCAAAGCATCGATGACTTACACCGTTTTTTAGAAAGTCATGTTTTTGCAGTTTGGGACTTTATGTCATTATTAAAGGCTTTACAGGCTAAACTTACCTGCACAACTACGCCGTGGTTTCCAACAAAAAATCCCGAAACCCGATATTTAATCAACGAAATTGTTCTTGCCGAAGAAACCGACCTGACTATTGATGGAAGGAGACAAAGTCATTACGAAATGTATTTTGAAGCTATGGAAGATTGTGGCGCTGATACTACTGCAATTAACAAATTTTTATCCGAAGTAAATTCGCTTCATAATATTTTTGTGGCCATCAAACAAAGTTCATTACATCCTGATGTAAAATCATTTTTAGATTTCACCTTCAGAGTTATTGAACAGGGAAAACCGCATGAAATTGCCGCTGCCTTTACTTTTGGACGAGAAGACCTAATTCCGGCTATGTTTACCCAAATCTTAAAGAACTTTCAAAAAAATCTTCCGGAAACCGATTTAAGTAAATTACTTTATTATTTTGAAAGACATATTGAATTGGATGCCGATGAACACGGACCAATGGCCATGCAAATGATTACGGATTTATGCGGAAATGATGCTGAAAAATGGTCTGATGTTGAAGAAATTTCAATTCTTGCCCTGGAAAAAAGAATCGGACTCTGGAATGCCATTGAAGAAGAAATTTCAATGAAAGCTGAAATGGTATAAAACCATAATTGCTTTTTTAACGTAACTATTTGTTTAGAAATGATGACCAATCTAATTTATTCAAATTATGAAACCACAGTTCAAACAAATAGTTATTGTTTTACTTTCTACATTTCTTTTGAGTTGCAGTACAGACGAATCAAATACTGAAACCGCTGTTACTCCCGTGCCAATTACACCTCCACCATCAGTCCCAAATCCGGAAATTCCAAGCGGACCCATTGCTAAATCCATACATTATTTAGCCTTGGGAGACAGTTATACGATTGGTCAAAGCGTTTGCGAAACATGCCGATTTCCGGAACAGCTCAAAACGAGCTTAAAAATGTTTTATACACAAACCAATTTTTCATTAAAAGTAATTGCTACCACAGGCTGGACAACCACCAATTTAATTTCGGCCATAAACCAACAAAAACCCGAATCCAATTATGATTTGGTGACGCTGTTAATTGGTGTCAACAACCAATATCAGGGAAAAGATTTCTCTTTGTATGAAAAAGAATTTCCGGAACTGGCAAACAAAGCCATTATGTTCGCAAAAGGCGATAAAAAAAACGTAATTGTAGTTTCGATTCCGGATTATGCTTACACTCCTTATGCAAAAAATTTAAGTGATAGCCAAAAGACAAAAATCTCCACAGAAATAAATCAGTACAATAATTTTGCTGAGAATTATTGCAAGGCAAATGAAATAGTTTTTGTTGGAATTACCGATATCACAAGACAAGGACTGAGCAATCCAAATTTGGTTACTTCAGATGGACTGCATCCTTCTGAATCTGCTTATGCTGCGTTTGTTGAGCGTCTTTTGCCCAAAGCCAGAATAGCATTGCAAGATTAGATATTTATTAAATTTTAGAAGCAAAAAATCTGTTTTCAATAAGACATTTAGTACCGCTATCCATTTTATCTTTTGTGGCGAACACCTCCACAAAAGAATATCATTCCTATCGGGGCTAGATTAGAGAATTTTCAATTTAAAGAACCCATTTTTTTACATTGGCGGAGGTGGAGGTGGAGCCGAAAGACGCCCTAAATCACCAAAGTCTAAAACTTTTTTTGTTGGGAGAAATTTTAATTTGGCATTTATTTGTTCTAATGAACCTATGAATATTTTGAGCTCTTTTGGAAATTTATTTCCATATAAAGAAATCTTTTTTCGCTTATCTCCTATAGAAATACCCAAAACATAAGCCTGACGATCATACAAATGCTCTTCTGTATAAATACTATCAAACTTTGTAAAATCTATTCCGTTAAATAATTTAATAAGTTTTTCTCTTTCTTCTGATTTAAGGATTGCATAAGCGTTTTCTATTGGATAAGGATCACTTTTATGAACATAAATCGTATCACTTTTTGCAAATTTTATTGAATTAATATGAAGTGAGTCTGCTGAAGTAAAAACAAAATTATCAAAAGGAAATGGCTTGGCTTCCTGATTATCAGAAGGCAATGATCTGACTTCTTGTTTTTTAGAACAGGAAATTAATATGAATAGAAAATTTAAAAGTATAATTTGTTTTTTCATAATATTAAAATATAAAATAATTCGTACCGATCATACAGCTTTCTTAGATTTCCAAATAAAACCATCGAGCAAATAATGTGTAAACTGAGGTACACTCAACAGAGGAACCAGCACAAACTGCCAGCCCGAGAAATCAAAATTACTGACGGAAATATTTTCATTCCACACAAAAAACTCCCAAAGAAATTCTTCTGAAAAAGCAATTACCAATAAAATCAGTCCATAAATAAATACGGCATTGTAATTTTTCAAAAAGCCAAGAACTCCTGAACCGTTATCAACTTTGCTTTCAACTTCTCTAAAATAAACCAACGCCATATACGGAATTCCGTGTGAGACTACATTAAGCAAAGTAAAAACAAGATCATCATTAAAATAGACAATTCCGAAATACCAGGACAAGGCTGTTCCCAAAATAATACTGTTTTTCGGAACGTTAAAAAAGCTGTTTTTCACTGAAATAATTGCAGTACGAACCACATACAATAATAAAATGCCAATGTAAATCCAAAACAGGATTTCCAACAAGGCCTGATTCTTAAAATGAAAAAACTCATCTTTAACAAACCAGTTAAATTTTCTATTGGGAGATAGAAACCAAAACAACATCGGGTAAACGGTTGCCGCATAAATTGCCAGATTATCGGTTATAACTGAAACCTTTGTTTTTTCTTCATTACGGGCATACAACCGCATAAAACCATATTGCTGCCTAATGAAATGAAAGACGGCAACATACGCCAGAAAAGACCAAAAAACCAGACTTCCAAAAGAAAACAAAATCATGCTTATCACAAAACAAACAATCGGCAGGAGAATTAGCAGTTTCTTCTTTTTCTGAAATTCATCTGCAACAAAATACGTTTTAAACAAAGTCGCATAAACATGAGCTACATCGATAAAAACAATTAGAAAAAGCCAGGTATAAAAAGAATAATCATCTTCGATTTCAATTATATAATCCTGAAACATAAAAATGATCGCCAGTACAAAAAATGACGGTCCAATGATAAACAGTAAATCTGTTTTGGCTCTATGAATCCAGGGTTGCATCATTTAAAATTTGGTTTACAGCATTAATTCCCTGATGAAAAGCTTCTTCAAAAATGGAGATTCCGGACAGGTCGGTGTGAGCAAAATAAATTCGGTTTTCGATGTTTTTTGCGGCATTCTCTTTGGCCTTGCCAAAAATAAAATCAGGTACTGGCGAAATCATTCCATGCCCTAATATAAAAACTTCCATTTCTTCAATATATTCTTCGATATCCGGATGCGCAATTTTCAGATCGTCAAAAACGACCTGTTTCCAGTATTCTTTGTCTTTTTTGTAGATTTCTTTTCGGGTTTTCTTCAAATCACCTGATGAAAAGCTATAGTAATAGGTAATTACTTTTTTCTCATGAACCTGATTCAGCGTCTGATGTTGTGCATACACATAACCCAAACCTTTCGCGTCATAAATCACATTATCCCACGAAAGCGGAAAACTAAAATTGTCCGGCAAATCATTTACGGTTAAGGTCGCCAAAAGCCAGGGTGTATAATGAAATCCCTTTGTAAATTCTTTACGGTTTTTTATCAAATACTGATTGACAAACTGAGGTGTTGCCATAATAACTTTGTCTGCTATAATTTCAATCGAAACTTTTTTAGCATCATCAAATGCTTTGGCAACCACTTTATTATTTTCGACTTTTACCTCATAAACCAAATGGTTTTTCAGGGTTTTCTTCTCAGTATATTTTTTAAGATGACTGGCTAATCTGGCATTCCCTTCAGGCCATGTTAAAACGCTCTCATTTTTATCGGTAACCGAGTCCTGTTTTCTTCCGGCGAAATAATGAATCCCGGCCCAGGCAGAAACGAATTCTATTCCCAAACCAAAGTCATCTTTGCAGCAATAATCGATATAATTAAATAATGGTTTCGATTTGAAATTATGCTTTTCAAACCATTTCTGCATCGTTATTTTATCCAGATTTCGGGCATTTTCATCTTCCGAAGAAAGATGAATCGGAATATTGAATACGTATTTTTGATCTGCTCCTTTCGCAATTCGGAATGCATCCATTTCTTTAAAGAATCGTATAAACTCCTTATCATCGTCAACCGAATTTCCTTCTTTTGGAACCACGCCTTCCTGCCAGTTGTTTTTGTAAAACAATCTTTCGTCAGGCGCAAAAGTCAATTGCAGTTCATCGAAAACCGGAAGGCCTTTTTTATCATAACCTAAGATAATTTTTTCTTCTTCCAAAAACTGCAGCAATTCTTTATCATCAAAATTTGGAAGAGGCAAATAATGCGCTCCCAATGGATATTTTGAATATTTATTTTGACCGTTTGAGGAATTTCCGCCCAGATGATCTGCCATTTCAAGGAGCAAAAAATCTGAAATGTCTTTTTTGTGAAACTGGCGCGCAGCACTCAAACCCGAAATACCACCTCCAATTATTAAATACGGAATCTGAATTTGCGCTGTCGGCTTCGGAAAATCCTTAATCCATAACCGATGCCCCAAAAGATGGTTAGTCCCTGATAAACGAATCATCAGAATAGCTATTTTATCGGAACAAAACTGTAAAAACGGAATTAAAAGCAAAGAAGCCCCAATTCCTTTTACGAAATTTCGCCTTCCTTTATTGCAATTTTCCCCATTCTTCATCAAAATAGCGTACTAAAATCTGGTTATCTAAACGATTGATTTCAATTTCATTTGAGATCATATCATTGGTAAAATAATTAAATCGGTCGAACTGATAATTGTAGAATTTCAATCCGGAAACTTTTCTGTTTACTTCATTAAAAGTTGTTCCAAAACCATTTATAGCAATAGTATAACCCCATTCTCCAAACGAAGGAACATAAGCATGATAAGCATCAACCTGAGGAAAAACCTGCATGACCGTTTTATTGATACACCAAAATGATTTTGGCGCAAAATAAGGCGAAGTAGTCTGGATCACAATTGCTGCATCCGGTTGTAAAATAGTTTTGATGGTTTGATAAAAATTCAGCGAATATAATTTACCTAAACTATAATTGGAAGGATCCGGAAAATCTATAATAACAACATCGAACTTGTCCTTACAGCTTTTTGCCCAGATATAAGCGTCGGTATTTATAACTGTAACTTTTGAGTTATTTAATGAATTCTGATTGAAATTACTCAATACCTTGTTCGTTTTGAAAAGCTTTGTCATTCCTTCATCCAAATCAACCAAAGTTACTTTTTGAACCTCTTTGTATTTCAATATTTCACGAACGGCCAAACCATCTCCACCGCCTAAAACCAAAACGTTTTTTACATCCTTCGCCATTGACATAGCCGGATGAACCAAAGCTTCATGATAGCGGTATTCATCGGCAGAACTAAACTGCAGATTGTTGTTTAAATACAATCGATAATCACTTTTGTTATGCGTTAAAACAATTCGCTGATATGGAGTTGTATTCGTGTAAATAATATTTTCTCCATACAATTTCCCTTCCGAATAAGCCAGAATAGAATCTGAAAAAACAAAAACAGTCAGCAGAAGCAGAAATGAAAAAATGGCTTTAACTCTTAAGAAATAAGGCCTTTTTAATTCGGCCTTTAAAAGAAAACACAAAACAATGGCGATACTGACATTGATCATTCCGAAGAAAAGCGACGTTCCCATGATGCCTAATTTTGGCACTAAAACCAAAGGAAACAATATCGATGCCAACAAGGCTCCGATATAATCAAACGTAAAAACATTCGAAACCAGATCTTTGAATTCGACTCTGTCTTTTAAAATATTCATTAAAAGCGGAATCTCCAATCCGACCAGAAATCCGGTTACAAAAACGAATAAATACAGTATAAACTGAAAGGATGCAACGCTCTCGAACAGTAAAAACAAAACTACCGAACTCAATCCGCCAATCAGTCCAACCAATATCTCGATCTCAACAAAAGTGTTGAGCAGATTTTTATTGAAAAACTTTGAAAAAAAGGAGCCGATACCCATTGAAAACAGGTAAACTCCAATAATAAATGAAAATTGTTTTACCGAATCGCCCAATAAATAACTCGCCAGTGTTCCTGCAACCAATTCGTAAATGAGTCCGCAGGTAGCGATTATAAATACGGCAAACAGTAAAAGAAATTCAAACCTGAGAAACTTTTTACCCATGAATTGCGGCACTAATAATCATTGAAAGCCCAATGATAAAAGCTGCCAGAACAATCGCTACAGCAACATTATTTTTTTCCACAACTTCTTTCCATGTGCTTTCAGGAGTCAGTTTTTCGATGATAAAATATCCGATCAATAAAATGACTATTCCTAAAAAAGAATAAATTATTGAATTAACTATTGGCTGTGCGTGTATAAATTCCATATTGTTAAATTTTATTTGTGATAAAAACGGTTATAGGATGTACGGCTTCCCGTTGACTTGTAAGTTTCAGTAGATTCGCAGTCGCAAATACGGTTTCCGGCAATTGCAAAATACAGATAGACTCCAAAACAAAAGAGTCCAATTGCTATTGCAGGTGAGTTATTGTATATAAAATCAGAAATTCTTTTCATATCTATTCTTCGTAACGGGAATAAGAACTGTCTGCCCAGCGTTCTTTTTCGAAATTTAATTTAAAAAATCGGATAATGAAGTAAATAACAATCATGCCGATAACTACTAACCATACATTTCGGCTCGAAGGTTCGTTCCAGACTACATTTACCCGCATTTCGCTGTTATTGATATCCTCAGGAGCTTTCATTGGTGTTATCAAAAGATGGTATTTTCCGGCTTTTACCCCGCAAATATTAAACTCCTCAGAACTGCTTCCTTCTGCCCATCTTTCTCCATCAGAAAATCCATGATAATATTCTATGTCTTTATTGGCATAAATTTCATCATTTGTATCCTCATTCACTAATGCAACATTCAGGTTTGCCCATGAATTATCAACACTTGTTGAAACCTTGATCGTTAACGGAGCCGAACCTCCTTTTAAAACAAAAGCATCACTTGTAACCTCTTTATTGTCGAATTCGCTAAATTTTATTGTTTTAGAAAAAACATTCTGTTCAAACTGATCTTTATAAATATACCAGTTTGCGGTTATAATCAGCAAAGCAAAAAGGCAGAAAATAATACCCGTATTTCTAAGATCAAAACGGTATGGCTGAATCATACTGACTCCTGACTGATATGGCAATGTTATTCCCGGAAAAGCTTTCTTGATTTCGCTCTTTCTGACATATTCTCCATGGAAAGCCGTTTGAACATTCTTCATTCTTTCCACCGAAACAATGTATGGCGGATTTATAAATTCAGTAAGATGTGTTAATCTGTTAACCGGGATCTCAAAATCAAAAAATCCCTGTGCGTTAACTATTTCAGCATCCGAATGTTCAAATAAATCATAATCGTTACCCTCATACTTCAGAATTTTAGTCCCTTTTTTTAAATCGTCAATCTTTTCCATTTCGGTAAGCATCATCCAATGCCCGTTTGAAAGCGACAGATAAAGAAACTCTTTGGCTTGATTTTGCAGAATAAACTCTGTCCATCTGTAATCAGGATGCACTTTTTTCCTCAAAATACCAGTCACTTTATATTGGCTTCCTTTTAAAAAACCAGTATCGCCAATGGACAGCGGAATAACTTCTGGTTCAGCTTTATATTGTGACTTTCTGCGAAATTTTCCCTCATCGTCGGCTACATACAAGCTTAGACAATTAGGACAGACAAAATTAAGTACTTCAAAACCAACCTCTAATTCGGTTTCAGTATTACAATCGTAACAAGGAATTTTCATGTTTTATCGGTTAATTTCAAAATCCTTAATAATTTTCGCTTCAAAATAGGAGATATAATCTGCCACTACACTACGCACCTTATGCGAGTTATCCTGAAGATAATTGCACAAATAAACGTCTAAAGTGAGCTGATTGTATTCTGGCCAGGTGTGTATACAAATATGTGATTCTTTAAGGCAGAACGAAATCGTAAAACTGCTGTTTTCAAAATCATGCACCACCATACCCACCTTTTCTAACTCATATTTTTCTAAAACGGAATTGGTTACAGCAACAAAACCCTGACTATCAGTTAGTGCTAAAATTTTATCGACATGCAGGGTAACCAGTTTATGAAGACCTGGCGAATAAGGAGGTAAATCCATTAAAGTTATATATTGACAACGGCGCCAAATATATAATAATTTATTTAATAAAATAATGTAAAAAAGAATCACGAACAAAACTATTTACCCTTGTAATTGTTTTTCAAGAAGCAGAAATCTGTTTTCAAAACACCTTTAGTCCCGCTATCCATTTTATCTTTTATGGCGAACCCCGCCACAAAAGGATGTCATTTCTATCGGGGCTATATTAGAGGTTTTTGTTTTTTTAATTGCCTATTTTATTGGAATTGGAGGCCGAGACAGAAGATATCCTAAATCACCAAAATCTACAACCTTATTTTTTGAAAGAAATTTCTGTATTTTATTTGCCTTAATGAATCTAAAAATGTCTTGAGTTCTTTTGGAATTACATTACCAATAAAAGTATTTTTTTACAGTTTATCGTATAAATTCTTAAGTTTTTTTAACTCTTCGTCTTCATTTGCTTTGGAAGGCATTGGTCTTACTTGGCAAGTATATTTTCTAGTACTATTAAAATAATTTGATTTTTTATTCAGCTTTACAAAACGCGCTTGAATAAATCTTGAACCAACCATTATTTTTATGGGAGTATTTCCGGCATTTACTAATTCTACTGAAACACATCCACAATATCCCGGCTGGACAATTGTTGAGATTGTCAGCCCTAACCGACTAAAAGAACTTCTCAAAGATAAAATTACATATATATCACTAGGTAATTTAATATATTCTAAGGTCGAAAATAAAATAGTCTGCGAAGGATGCAACAAAAAACTTTCTCCTACCTTCCTTCTCGTTTCAGTAAAATGACTTTTAATTGGTCTTTTTGACATTGAATCTTCAGTAGTATCAATAAATGCTTCTCTACCTTGATGTAATGCTAAAAAGTCAACTCCTACTCTTAAATCAATACTTACTTCTCCAATTTGACCTTGATCTAATAAAGGCAAAATTATTAGTTCTTTTTTCTTTATTAATTTTTCTAATTCTACTTTTGTAAGAGTACCACTAGCATCTGAACCAAACATTCTTTTTATAAAATTTCTTGCCATTTTTCAGTTATAGTATAATTAGAAATTGATTTTTCAATCAGATTATTAATAATGTGATACTTTTGCCTTGATTCAAAATTCTTTAAAAAATTACTTTCGGAAGTATTCCAGAAATCCCAACCTAATTTAAATATATAGTGTAGTTCATCTACATTTTTTATATTTTGAGGGATTAATTTTAAAAAATCAGATTTATTAATATCTAATTTTTTGTACCTAATTTTTAATTCCGTCGGACCTGAAACACTTAAAACTGAATTAAATTCATTCAATTCTGAACAAATTCGTCCCTTTAAAAAATTTTCAACCACGGAAATTCTTTTGTTAGTTGCCGGATGAGTCTCACAATCAGGATTATCAAATGCAATATAATTAAGAAATAAATTTGAAGCGTCATTTATATACTGAGCTGCAAACAAATCTGCAAAATATTCTCTTTTATGACATAAAAATCTATATTCATCATAATTTGTAGGATCAGTTTTATGATAATTTTTCAAAAAAATTTTCTTTGAAATATTCAACTCCATGTCAACAAAATGACCTAATTCGTGATACAACACAACACAAGATAAATAATCCCTTGAAAGAACTTTAGGTAGACTAATTTTAATTAATCTATGAGTTAATTTATGACAGTAAAGACCGTCTATTAAAATATTAATATTATTAAATTCTTCGTTGCTATCAGTTGATTCAAAATAGAAATCCAAATTTTTATTTGATAAAGAGGTAGCAATGATAAATTTATTCTTATCAATCCAATCTTCTAAAGCGTATTCTAAACATGAAATTATCTCATAAGGTATGATATTTAAAGTACTATTATCAAGATATTCAAGTCCTTTAAAAATATAGTTTAGTAAGAAAAAATGATTTTGTAAATTTAACAAATCAAAGTGTTTGTAGTCACTTTTTTTTATTGCCTTAAACAATATATGTAACTCATCAAAATGAGTTTGCTTTTTTGGATCGGAATAAATATTACTTCTGCTTTTCGAAAAAGATTCCTCTAATTGTAGAATTTGTAACTCTATACTTTTATAATCCATAAATAAATTTACTTCAACAATTCTAAAATTTCATTGTAAGTATCATTTTCAAAAGAATTATCTTGAAAAGCTAAGAGCTTTTCTTTATATTTTGATATTAGAGTTGTAACAAGAAAATAATGATTATTATCAATAGCAAAAATATTTTTCTCCCCTTTGGCTATTTCTCTAGCTTCAGTTATTGCTGTGTCAATATCAGCCTTATTTTGCAAATTCTTAGAAGATATTATATCTTGTAAGATATTTACATAAAAAGGCGCTTGTGTTTGCAAGGTGCTTGTTTGTGCTAAATACATAATAGATCTTTTTAGGTTATTAAAAAAATTGCATTACTATCAACTAATTTAATCAATAAATATTATACTTCCACACCTTATTAACAAAAGTTATTAACTTTTGTTAATAAGGTGTGTTTGGTAATTAAGTAATTTCGGCAAAGCTAAACATAATTTTTTTAATCTATTAAATTATTTACGTTGAACAAAAAAACTTAACATACTGACTTACAAAGCATAATATCTTTTCAATATGAGAGCAATAAAATTGAAATTCTAATTCTACAAAAATAAGCCTCCAAAAAAATCGTAAAAACATAAAATCCCGCAATCTCAATAAATGAAATTGCGGGATTTAATTCTTGCAGAGAGGAAGGGATTCGAACCCTCGATACAGTTACCCATATACTAGCTTTCCAGGCTAGCTCCTTCAACCACTCGGACACCTCTCTATTTTGGTTTGCAAATAACATGAAAAAAAATGAGTTAGAAAAGTAATTTTCAAAAATCCTTTCAATACTCGCTATTATTTATTGCTAAAGTGAAATCTCGCCCCGTAAAGCCGTTTCAAAAATGGTTTTAAACTCCGTTTGCGGAATCGTAACCGTATGGCCTAATAGATACATCAATTTAGTGATGGCAGCTTCTGTCGTAATGTCTTTTCCTGAAATAACGCCTAAAGATTTCAATACAGTACTGGTTTCATATTGTCCCATATTCACGCTTCCGCCTGAACATTGTGTTACGTTTACGATATGCAAGCCGTTTTGAATCGCTTTTTTGATCAGGTTCAAAAACCAATCTTCAGTTGGAGCATTTCCGGAGCCGTAGGTTTCCAGAACAATTCCTTTTAAACCTTTAGTCGCTAAGATTGAAGCCAAAACGGTTTCGCTCATTCCGGGAAACATTTTTATAATGGCTACATGATTGTTCAGGTTTTTATGCACAATCAGTTTCGCATCTGTTTTTATTGGAAGAAATAAATGTCGGTTTAATTTGAGATGTACGCCTGATTCTACCAATTCCGGATAATTAGGTGCTGTAAAAGCCCTGAAATGCTCAGCATTTACTTTTGAAGTTCGGTTTCCGCGGTATAATTTGTATTCGAAATACAGACAGACTTCGTTTATAACAGGTTTTCCGTCTTCCTGAAGCGAAGCAATCTGAATGGCCGTAATCAGGTTTTCTTTGGCGTCAGTACGCAAATCTCCAATTGGTAATTGCGAGCCGGTAAATACAACAGGTTTTGCTAAATTTTCGAGCATAAAACTCAATGCCGATGCAGAATACGACATGGTATCTGAACCGTGAAGGACTACAAATCCATCAAACTGTTCATAATTTTCCTCAATAATAGTGGCAATTTTAGCCCACATTTGAGGATTCATATTCGAAGAATCAATTGGATTTTCAAACGAAACCGTTTCGATTTCGCAATCCAGTTGTTTTATTTCGGGGATATTTTTGAGCAATTTTCCAAAATCAAAAGCTTTAAGTGCCCCTGTTTCAAAATCTTTACTCATTCCGATGGTTCCACCGGTATAAATTAAGAGTATTTTAGCTTTAGATGACATCCTGGTATTTTAATTTACTCACCACAGGATTGGCATACATGGCTAAAAATCCTTGTCTGGCTACGCCATTGTCAGTTCCAATACGCATTTCTAAACGACGTTCAAAGAGTAATTTTTCGTTTTCTTTATATAAATGTGCATATTTATCTGTTTCATTCAGAATATCATAGGCAATAAAATTGGTTGGCCATAATTGGTAATTCTGCAAAATAGAATCATCTATCACTTGTGCCAAAGCCTGGATCTGTTTGTTCGAATTATCATTTTCGGCAACAATCTGATCAATTTCAGCATCTAAAACATCTCCCACTGAGATATGTATTCTTTTTTTAGTTCCCATGATACCGCTTAAAATGGTCATGAAATCCTCATTTTTATCTTTTACGTAAACCTCATTGTTGGCTTCTGCCATTAATTGTGGCATTTTCAACACATCAGTAGGATCGTATTCGTAGGAAATAGCAACCGGAACAATCTTTAATTTTTTGAAATAATCCATCGGGTTTGCTTCATCAGAACCCATTGCGATCATTTTTA
Source organism: Flavobacterium salmonis (assembly GCF_903819435.1). Classification (GTDB taxonomy): domain Bacteria; phylum Bacteroidota; class Bacteroidia; order Flavobacteriales; family Flavobacteriaceae; genus Flavobacterium; species Flavobacterium chungangense. Next base: position 274,085 of record NZ_CAIJDP010000057.1, read on the forward strand.
AAACACCCGGATTGGTTTCGTCATTTCCGTCTTTGGTACGGCCTTCTCGCTGTGCAATCCAAACCGAACGATTTTCGCGAAGCAGTAACTGCCCCATATATTCGGCCAGTAATTTAGAACTTTGCAGCATTTCACGCGGCGTTAAACCTCTTAAAACCAAAAAGTTTCTATTCAGTTTTGCCAGTATGCTCAAAAATGCTTTTTTTACCAGATTATCACCAATTGCCGATGCTGTCATTACTAAACCGTGTTCGAAAAGACAAACATTCAGTAAAGTCGTATCCAGTAAAATATCACGGTGATTCGAAATAAATAAATAAGGAGTGTTTTTTTCTAACTTTTCAAAACCCGAAGTCGTAAGTCCTTCTGAACTTTTTTCGAGTACTTTTTGAATGGTCTGATAAATAAAATTGCATTGAAAATCACGGATAGAGTGCGTTTTCCTTAATTGTTCTTTCCAGACTTCATCATTTAATTCCGGGAAAGTAAAATTCATCATGGTTTTCATCATCGGATGATTGGCAACTCCATGAAGTGCTTCATTTACTTCAGAATCATAAAATGGTCGAATCGCGTCAAATTTCTGCATTATAAATATCAATTTAGGTGGGCAAAAGAACAAAAAAAAAATCAAAGTATTGTAATCAGGGGATTAAATCCCGAAAACGTCTTTAGAGTTTTGCGTTGTTGCTTCTGCAATTTCAGTTTCTGAAAGTTCGTAAATTTCAGCCAGTTTTGCAATTACATTCGTTAAATAACTGCTTTCGTTGCGTTTACCTCTGTATGGAATGGGCGCCAGATAAGGTGAATCGGTTTCTAAAACGATATGTTTTAAATCAATCTGGTTTAAGAATTGGTCGATTTTTCCGTTTTTAAAAGTCACTACTCCGCCTATTCCTAATTTCATATTATACGAAATAGCCTGAAGTGCCTGCTCATACGTTCCGGAAAAACAATGAAAAATTCCGAACAGATCAGCTGATTTTTCTTCTTCCAGAATTTCAAATATTTCATCAAAAGCGTCGCGGCAATGAATCACGATTGGCAGTCTGTATTGCTTTGCCATCTGAATTTGCCTTTTAAAAGCGATTTGCTGCTCCTTTAAATGCGTTTTATCCCAGTACAAATCGATTCCGATTTCACCAACGGCATAAAATTTCCGTTTTGAAAGCTCTGTTTCAACATGCTGCAGCTCGTCCAGATAATTGTCTTTCACGTAAGTGGGATGCAAGCCCATCATCAAAAAGACATGATCCGGATAATTTTGCTCCAGATCATACATTGATTGTGTGGCTGCAGCATCAATAGCGGGAATAAAAAAACGGGTTACTCCTGCGTTTATGGCTCTCTGAATCATTTGGTCACGATCCTGATCAAATTCTTCAGAATATAAATGCGTGTGGGTATCGGTAATAATTGTCGTTGAATTCAATTGTATGTTTTTTAAAGTTGTCAAAATTACGACAATATTAAAAGAATAGCAATTGTGCAGATTGGGACGCGGATGAAACGGATTCACTTTTGTAAAAACGCGGATTTAACAGATTTTTTTATCCTTTTTGTCATTCCGAGGAACGAGGAATCTTCGCTAGAAACTCGACAAAGATTGGCGATTCTCTGGATGGAATTATTTATGGAGATTCATCGTTCCTCAGAATGGCAAAAAGCAATAAAAAAAATTCGCAAAGTATTTTAAAAACTTTGCGAATCTCTATGTAAAATTCTCAGTGTTTCTTAGTAAAATATCTAATCCAAAGCATCCAAAAGCTCCTGAACCTCATCATAGTCTTCATAGTCCTGAGAAATAGTCTCCAGGATTTCTTTACATCCATTATAATCTTTTTGTTTTAATTTTAGTAAAGCCAGATTCCAAAGTGATTTGTCTTTGTAAACAGAGTTTCCTGATTTCAATTCATTAAAAACTCCCTCTGCTTTTTTATATTGGCCTGTTTGCACCAAAGAAACACCATAGTAATATTGAATTTCGGATGTTTTTTTGTCTTTCAAAACTGCCTCAAAAAACGGAATCGCTTCTTTGAATTTTCTGTCATTAAAAGCTTTTTCGGCCTGTATCAGGTTTACATTTGTATTGCTTCTTTCTGTAAAATGAGCTTGTCCGGGATGGTTATAATCATTAAAAGACGGATTTTGATTGTAGTCAAAAAAGAACAATCCGAATAAAATTGCCACAGATGCCGCCGCCGCATAATACCAGGGACGCATCAATACCACTTTTGGCTTTTCTTTATTGAAATGTTTATTCGCAATATTGGACAGGTTTTCTTTAAACGCTTTTCTTTCCTGCTCATGCCCGAATTTATTTTCCAGTTGTACCTGAACCTCTTTGAAAGTTCTGAATTCAGCGGCAAATTCCGGATTTTCTGAGATCTCTTTTTCAAAGCTGTTTCTTTCCTCAACAGTCATTTCTCCCAGCAGATATTGATCAAATAATAGGTAGCGTTCTTCGTTCATGGCTAATTATTTTTAAGAGATTTAAAATTTTTTGCTTCCTGAATCCATTGTGTCAGCTGTCCGATACATAGCGATTTCTTTTTACGGACATATCCGTAAGTTACGTTTAGTTTTTCGGCAACCTCTTCCATCGATTTAATGGCGAAACTCAGTTTTAGCACCTCCTGGCATTTATCTCCTAATTTTTGGAACATCATATCAAAAAGCTGCTGTTTTTCATCAAATTGTTCGGCTTCCTGAACCAATTCAAGAGCAGATTCATTGATAGATGCAAAATCTTCATTAATTGTTACCCCTTTATTCGAAGTTTTTTTCAATTCGTTAAGCCATTTCCTTTTGCACAACAAAAAGAAGTACGCATCAAACGGACAAGTCAGCTGTAATGTATTGGCTTTTGCCTGATTAAAAAGCAAAATCATGATTTCCTGAACTACATCCTGAGCCTGATCCTTGTCTCCGGAATTATTCATTATATAGAAAACCACTTTGGGAACGAAATTTTTATAGATAGAACGGATTATTGCCGAGTCATTTGCCGCTATACCGTCAATATACATTTGGTCAGAATGTGTTTTACTTTTTTCCATATCGAAAATTATTAGCTAAAGTAAAAAAAAGAATCTGAAAAAAGTTACAGAAAAGGAGGTAACAATAATAACCGCAAATTGATATAGAGTAATAAAGGGTTATTTAGAATTAAAAATCACATAGAAATGGGAAGTTATCAATTTACAACCGAGAAAGATTTTGCCAAGTTTCAACAGATACTGTCGAACAAAATTCGCAATGGATTTATCGTGATTGAAAAAAACGACAAACTTCCTTATGTGGTTTTATCCAAAGAAAAAAAACAAATCAATTCTTCTTTGCAGCTGACTTTGGTTTTTGCAACCATAGGACTTTGGTCAATAGTCTGGCTTTATTTACTGATCAGTCTTCGCAAAAAACAAATTTTGGTGGCACTAGACGAAGACGGAAATGTTTTTGAAGAAAAGTGCCTTTCTAAATAGTTTCAAAAAAACTTCGAATAAAGGGGTAACAATTGTAAAGGCGATTTGATATAACGGTATAAAAAGAATTTTTAAAAATAAGGGTAACAATATCAAACCTGAATTGATATAAGAATATAAAAATTAAATTAACAACCGGAATCTGAAAACCAACTGATCAAAATCAGTTCAGATTTATAAAAATTAGAAATCATGAACACAAATTTTAAAAAAATCGGACTATTATTTTTAGCATTAGCAACATTTGCAAGCTGTGATGACAGCAACAGTGAAGACGAAAAAATTATACCACCATCGGCATCAGAATTTGCAGCTGTAAGAGATGAGGCTTTGGCAGGAAAAACACAACATTTTACAGCAACAGCAGGTGCAGGTGCTATTACGCTTACATCAGCAAAAGGTGTAAAAATCACCATTAACGGAAACTGTCTTACTAAAGCAGGAAACGCTGTAACAGGTGCTATTAACATTGATTTTGTTGAAATTTTTGACAAAGGAAATATGCTTGTAACCAATAAACCAACTATGGGTTTAATGGCAGACGGAAAGAAAAACCTATTGATCTCCGGAGGTGAATTCTTTATTAAAGCAACGCAAGGTGGTGTAGATCTGGCAACTTCTTGCTCTATAAATCTGGTTGTACCAACTAATTTAACTGGCGGTTTGGATAATGCCATGACACTTTGGTTTGGAAACATTGATGAAGATGAAAACTTAGTGTGGAGAGAAGCCAAAGACGGTGCTGACGGTACAGGCGGAAAAGGCGGGGTTCAGGGCGAAGGAAACAATTATTATGTAACTTTTGGAAACTTCGGATGGACAAATGTTGATAAATTCTACAGCGATCCAAGACCTAAAACTACTATTTTAGTAGATGCTCCAGAAGGTTATGACAATAACAATTGTGCAATTTACTTATCTTATGACGGAGAAGGACAAAATGCATTGGCTAAGTTAGATACTTACACAGCTGCCGGATTATTCAGCGAACACTATGGCCAGATTCCTGTTGGTTTAGCTTGTCACATCATTTTTGCTACCGAAGATAACGGTCAATGGCGTTATGCTATCAAAGGTGTTACAATTGCCGCTAATCAAACCTACAGCTTTACTTTGGCTGAAACAACAGTAGGTTCAGAAGCTCAACTGGTAGCAGCAATCAATGCCATTCAGTAACTTTCAAATACTTTTTTTAGGAAAAAGTGATGATTTGCTCATCACTTTTTTTTACATTTAATGCTGTTTTAAACTAACTCTGATGATTTTCAGAAGCTAATCCTGCTGTCCGCTGTATCTTTTTCTGTCTAAAGAAGCCAGAAAAAGGATGCCGCTCCCATCAGGGCTAAAAAACCTCCTCGACCATGAAAAAACTTTTATGCTGTTTTATTTTTCTATCATCAGCAATGGTGTTGGCGCAAACCAAAGTAAAAGACACCATCACCCGAAGAGCAAATATAAGCTATACCCAAAAAGGAAACTCGGTAACGTTTAAACCCGAAACACCTCCATTAATTCCAATTGCCGGTGCGCCAAAACCAAGCTACTCTTATTTATGGGAAATGGGAGACGGACATTACAGCAAACAGGCAGAACCCAAACACGTCTACAAAAACAAGGGGAATTACACCGCCCGATTAGCCGTTACCAACAATTATGATAACGGAAAACCTCCTGCTACACGGCCAAAAAAAGTCGCTGTTAACGAAATAGCAGATGATCCTTATCAGGACATCGCCTCGATTGCCGACCAAAACGGATTTGCCATTCAAAAAAACTGTGACCCCATTCCGGAACAGGAAATGCTAGTTGTAGTGAGTTATCAAAATCTGGAAAATTATGTCTCAAATGGGAAACTGTATCTTTTTTATAATGAGAAGCAATTCAAAAACAATAATTTCGAACTGGTCGATTTCCGAACCTATTCAGGCGAACGTGAAGTAAAAGAAAACACAGTAGCTTCAATTGACGATCTAGATGATACGAAATCCTATCTGGCTTCTGCCGAAAACACTTTTAAATTCAAAAAATATAAAAATACTACAACCGAAGAAGATTTAGAGGCAAGTTTAAAAGAGGCACATACTCTTTATCACAATGTTTCGATCCTGGAATTTGACGAAGCCAATCCAAATGAAACCCGAAATGTCTTTTATACTTTCAAAACCACTCCGGAAATGATCAAAGATACCAGTGCAACAGTTACCATGCGCGGGATTTTTGTGCCAAACCGCAGTTTTAAAAACCATAAAGTCAAAAACCTCGAAATGGAAATCGTAACCTCTCACGATCCCAACAAAATGGGGTCTAACGGAAGTTTGATTAATTATAGATTCGTCCGATTTAAAAGAGTGAAATTTAAAACCCGTTTTCAAAACAATGGAGAAGGACCTGCCAGAAAAATTCGTTTAGAAACCGATATTCCGGATATGTTCGACAAAAAAACATTCCAGATTGAAGGAATGTATCCTGAATGCCCTATTTGTCCAAAAGGCCAAGAACCAACCATAAGCTGTCTCGACACTATCATCAAGCAAAAACAAATCATATTTACTTTCAAGAATATTTATTTGCCGGGAACTGAACAAAAAAACGTTCAGGAAAAAGACAGTACTAAAGGTTTTGTACGATATTCAATGAAATTTAATGAAGACTTTCATAAGGTAAAAACCAAAAGCCGAACAGCAATAATTTTTGACAAAAATGAACCTATCATTACCAATTACGCCACTACCCGATTTTTACCCGGAATATCGATTGGCGCTAAAGCCGGGTATAATTTCTATCCTGATTTAGATAATTCAACGAGCTATTTTGTTGGTGCAACTATTTCTCCTTTTAAATCCTACCGCTTTTACTGGCAGGCAGAATGGGTTAACAGTTTAAATAATTATGATAGCGCAGTTAATGTGGTTACAGAAACAATCACCAATGCAAATGGTGTAAAGCAAAGACAACGCACCACAACAAGTACAGAAAACAAAAGCGTTAATTGGGAAGTGCCGGTTCTTATTCGCTATAACATCAATAATTACATAGGAATTGGTGCCGGTTTTCAGGCAAACATAAATGTTGCGCAGGAACAGCGTCAGAGCAAAAAAATAGACCTTTACGAGGGAGATTCCGATAAACTTATAATTAATACCAGAACAGAATCAAATTCTGCTAAAGCATCAATGGCAAATTTAAATACAGGACTTTTGTTCGATTTAACTGCAGGATTTGCAAGAATTGGCCCTAGTTTAGGGGCTCGTTATGTGATGAATTTTGAGAAAAATTTTAATTATTTTCAGATTTATGGGATTTGGAAGTTTTAAAAGTTATTCCGCAGAGTTTCACAAAGACCACACAGAGATTCGCAAATTCATTTTAAATCTTTGTGCATCTTTGTGAAAAACTTTTGTGTATCTCTGTGAAACAACAAAACACGCAGTACATTATATGAACTTATATTGCTTATATGGTTTAATTCTCTTCTTCCTGAATCTAACTGTTTTTGGACAAAACCCCGAAGACAAAATTTACAACGCAATTGATTCATTTGTTGCCCATCCTTCTGCGAAAGCGCTGCAAAACTTAACCAATACCGAAACCGCTTTCTGGAAAAATCCAAAACCAAAAACCAAAGACGAATTATTGTCCATAGTGGTTTTAAACTGCAACAAGGCGTATTATCAAAATCAGTTTGGACAGACACACAATGCGGTTTCAGGTTATGAAAAAGCCTGGCAATTGTACCAAAAATACAAACTTAACAATTACGATATTATTGAGTATTGCCTGAAACCCCTGGGCAATTTATACACTGTTTTGGGCGATTATGACAGTGCTGAAAATACGATCAAACAGTATTATTTTATTGCTGAAACAGAGAAAAACCAATCACAAAAAATAGCAGCAATCCTCAATTTATCGAATGTTTATCAGAGTTCGGGCAAGATCTCAATGGCCATTGAACTTTTGGAAAATACTTTAAAAACTGAAAAATTATCGAATGTCCAGAGAGGAATTTTATTGAATAATCTGGGAAGTAATTATTTACTAAGTTCAGGAGGAAATTTACTATTCCCCGGAACAAGAGAAAAGACTGAAAAAGCATTTGAATCCTCAATAAAATTTCTTCAAAAAGAAAAAGATGAATATGAAACTTTATCGAATTCTTATCGAAATCTTGCAACACTTAACCGAAAAAGACGAAACTTCGAAACAGCAAACTCTTATATAGAAAAAGCTGAAGAACTGTTTTTAAAAACGCCCAACCATCAGCCTCGAAAACTGGCTAAACTTTATTATGAAAAAGCTTTATTACTTTTTGATGAAAGAAAATATGACGAAAGTACAAAGCAAATTTCGGGTGTTTTTAAACTTTTAATTCCAAGTTATAATTCTAAAAACCTTCTGCCAAATCAAAACCAGTTATATCCGGAAACTGTTTTGACAGATGCAATCGACCTTCAGGCAGAAATGCTACAGCTTAAACAGCCAAAAAAAGCATTAAAAGCTTTTGAACTTTCGTTTTACATTGAAGATTTACTGATGAACGGTTTGGTTTACGAAAACTCCAAAATCCTGATGCAATTGCGATCACGAAACCGAACTGAAAAATGTATTTCGATTTATAAAAATTTATATGAAAAGGAAGGAAAAACTGAATATATGAATAAAGCCTTTCAATTATCTGAACGAACTAAATCTGGAATTTTAAAAAGTTATCGTTCGAATATTAAAAACGCTTCCGCAGAAGAAAAACAGCTTTTGCAGGAATTTCAAAATTTAAATAATGCCATTTTAAAAGAACAGCAAAAAGAAGATGCTGCAGATATTTCGAAAATCAATAATCTTATCCAAAAGCAAAATGAATTGACGCTTTCACTGAAGAAAATTCAGACTGAAAATGAAGATTATATTCCGGAAAATTGTGATTTAAAATCATTGTTCAAGAAATTACAAAATGACAAAGCCATTATGGTTTATTATTTCATGGGTGTTGAAAAATTGTATTATTTTACTTTACAACACAATCAAATTTCATTAAACAGAGTTCCTATTGGAGACGGAAAATTAGCTGATATTCTTTTTTTTCTGGACTATTTTAATGACGCCAATGCTATTATAAATGATATTGCGGGTTATAATCGTTCCGGAAATAATGTTTATAATCTATTACAATTGCCTGGTAATTCGATTTATCAAAACCTAATCATTGTTCCTGATGGCATTTTGAATTTTCTTCCGTTTGAAGCATTGATTACACGTACATCAAATACAACAAATTTTGCCAAAATGCATTATTTGCTGAACGATTTTAAGATCGCCTATAATACTTCGGCGAATATTTATTTGAATTCCAAACCCATTTCTAAATCCGAAAAAACCGTTTTGGGTGTTTTTCCTGTTTTCGAAAAAACGGCTTTTGAATTGAGTTATTCGAAGAAAGAACTGGCATCAATCCGGAGTAATTTTAAAGGCAAATATTTAGAAAACACCGATGCCCGTTTCGATAATTTCAAAAATAACGTTTCTAATTATTCGATTCTGCATTTAAGCACACATGCTTCATCGGGTGATATTCAAACTCCTGCAAGTATTAAATTTTATGATCAGGAAATTTTATATTCAGAATTGTACAATCTTAATATAAATCCGGATTTAGTAGTGTTGAGTGCCTGTGAAACCGGAATTGGAAAACTTTACAAAGCCGAAGGAGCGATGAGTGTAGCAAGAGGTTTTCAGTTTGCAGGAGCACAGAATTTGTTGTTTTCGTTATGGAAAGTAAACGATTATACAACGTCGGTTTTTATGACTGATTTCTATAAAAATATCAAAAATAAGCAAACTTACTTTGAAGCCAATACAAACTCAAAACTTGATTTCTTAAATGATAAATCGATTCCAAACGCTAAAAAATCTCCTTATTACTGGAGTTCGTTTGTCTATTACGGCTCTATTTCTCCAGAAGAAAAATCAGCCTATTATATCTGGTACATCATTAGTTTATTGGCTGTAATTGGTTTATTTTTGGTTTTCAATCACTATCTAAAATGGAAAATCTTCACGAGGTTCTCAAAAAAGAGAAATACAAAAAAATAAAATTCAAAGTTACCAAAACACAGCATTTATCTATTAAAGCCAAAATCAATGGTGTTTCTGGAACTTTTATTTTAGACACCGGCGCATCAAATTCCTGTGTGGGTTTTGAAAGTATTGAAAAATTCGATTTAACCACAAAAAAATCTAAAACTAAAGCTGCAGGTGCCGGCGGAACCGGAATGAAAACACAAATTTCGAAGCACAATATGCTTCAGTTGGGTTCCTGGAAAAATACCGATTTTAGTCTGGTAATTTTTGACCTATCACACGTTAATGAAGCTTTGCAGCAATACAAAGCAAAACCTGTTCATGGCATCATTGGCGCTGATATTTTGCTGGAAGGAAAAGCGATTATTGATTATTTTAATCATTATTTGTACTTAAAGCAATAATAAAAACTAATCAAAAACAAATAAAAAGTTATCAACAATTAAAACCAAAAAGAGAATCTTATTTGATAGTTATTTGACAAATAGATGTATTTTTACTTTTAATCCCAATAAATTCAAGGGTTTCTTATTTGATGGTTATTTGATTATGGAACAAAAAAAGTTAATAAATATCGTAAACGATTTAACTAAACAGCCTAACGAAAGTGAATGGGTTGAATTTAAATTAAACTATCATTCAGCTGAAGAAATAGGTGAAAGAATATCAGCATTATCGAATGGAGCTTGCTTACATAACCAACCTTTTGGTTATTTGATTTTTGGAGTAGAAGATAAAACTCATAAAGTTATAGGAACAACTTTTAAAATAAAATCACATAAGAAAGGGGGAGAAGATTTGGAAAGCTGGCTTATTAATCGATTAGCCCCAAAAATTGATTTCAGAATTCATGAATTTGATTATGATGATGGAATACGGATTTCTATGATTATAATTCCAAGCGCTGACAATCGTCCAGTAGATTTTCTACATATTCCATATATCAGAATAGCTAGCTATACTAGAAAATTAAGTGAATTCCCTGAAAAAGAAGGGAAAATTTGGAGAAAATCTCCCGATAAACCATTAGAAAACCTTGTTGCAAAAACAAATGTTACTTCTTCGGAAATAATTAGTTTACTTAATTCTCAGACCTATTTCGAATTATTAAAACTCCCGTACCCAAATACTCAGGAAGGAGTAATTGAAAAATTCATTTCTGAAAAATTTATAAAAAAGAGTAAGGGCAATTATGATATAACTAAATTAGGAGCTATTTTATTAGCTAAAAATCTTGAAGAATTTGACGAAATAGGGAGAAAGGCGGTTAGAGTAATTGTATATAAGGGAAAGAATAAAGTCGAAACAATAAGAGAACAAATTGGTAAAAGAGGATATGCCGTCGGGTTTGACGGACTCATTGACTGGATAAATGGCCAGTTACCTGCGAATGAAGAAATAGGAAGAGCTTTTAGAAAAGAAACAAAAATGTATCCCGAGATTGCAATAAGAGAATTAGTCGCTAATGCTCTTATCCATCAAGATTTTAATGAAAAAGGATTTCCTATGATTGAGATATTTTCAGACAGAATCGAAATTTCCAATCCAGGTTTACCTCTAATAACACCTCAGCGTTTTATTGATGAGTACATATCCCGAAATGAAAAATTAGCAGATATCTTAAGAAGATTTGGTATATGCGAAGAAAAGGGAAGCGGTATAGATAAAGTGATTTTTTACAATGAAATGTACCAATTACCTGCAGTAGACTTTATTGTATCTGAAAAAAGAACCAGAATTACAATGTTTAGCTATAAAGAACTTAATCATTTAGATAAAAAAGATAAAGTTAGAGCTTGTTACCAACATGCATGTTTATGTTATGTGTCAAATGACATAATGACAAATCAAAGTTTAAGAGAGCGTTTTCAAATTGAAGAACAGAATTCAGCAATAGCCTCAAGAATTATAAAAGACACAATAATTGAAGGTTTGATAAAAGATGATGATCCTTCCAGTAATTCTAGAAAATATAAAAAATACATTCCTTTTTGGGCATAAATAATCTCTCTTAAAATTTACATATAAAAAATCCCAAACTCCTTAACTGGAATTTGGGATTTTAAACTTTTATAAATTTGATTAATTATTATTCGAATGTTTTTTCAATGAAAGGTAAGAAACAATTCCACTGCTCATCATCAAGATTCCTCCAAGTATAAAAGGCATTCCCGGAAATTCAAAAGGCGCGTCCTGATGCGTAAAATAATAAAAAAGACCCGACATTACCGGTGGACCGATAATCGTTGCAGCACTCATTAAACTGGCAATTGTACCCTGAATTTCTCCTTGTTCTGTTGGCAAAACATGGCCGGAAATTATGGCTCGCAATGCAGGTCCGGCTATTCCCGCAAGACAATACGGAATCAAAAAGAGAAACATCATCCAGCTTTCTGAAACAAAAGCAAACAAAAACATGGCAAGGGTGTATAAAGACATTCCAATATAGATACTTTTTTTGTTTCCTAATTTTTTACTGGTCCATCGTATCAAACCGCCCTGAACGAGACTTACTAAAACTCCGACAACGCCCAGCGAAATTCCGACCATCTTTTCGTTCCAGTTAAATTTATACATCGTAAAATAACTCCAGTTACTTTCCACGGCATGTGCTGCTATGTAAATCAAAAATAAGGCAATCAGCAATCCATAAAGCGAAGGATATTTCCTTAAGTTCAAAAAAGCACCAATCGGGTTAGCTCTTTTTAGATTAACTGATCTCCTATTTTGTTTTGATAATGATTCGGGTAGAATAAAATATCCGTACAGAAAATTAAGTAGACACAAAACTGCTGCTGCATAAAACGGAATTCTCGATCCGTAATGTCCCAGAATACCACCCAGAACTGGCCCAATTATAAATCCGAGTCCAAAAGCTACACCAATCATTCCGAAATTTTTGGCTCTGTTTTCCGGCGTACTCACATCGGCTATATATGCCGAAGCGGTTGAAATACTTGCCCCGGTTAATCCGGCAATTATTCTTCCTATAAAAAGCCATGTAATGGTTGGAGCAAATGCCAGTAAAACATAATCCAGTGCAAAAGCAAAAAGGGAAATTAAAATTATAGGTCTTCGCCCAAATTTATCACTTAAATTACCAATTAACGGCGCAAACAAAAATTGTGTCATCGCATAAGCAAATGTCAACCAGCCTCCATATTTTGCAGCTTCACTCACATCTCCGTGTATTAATTCTTTAATCAGTTTTGGAATAACCGGAATGATGATTCCCCATCCGGTAATATCGATTAACATGGTGATGAAGATAAAGCCTATTGCTGCCTGTTTTTTTTTGGTTGACATAAATGAGTTGGTTAGTTAGGCAAATAAACAAAAAATCCGTTTAGAAGTTCTAAACGGATTTTTTTATTTCTAAGAATTTATTTGATTACAACTCTAATGCTCTTTTAGCATCTCCGTTCATCAATAATTCTACCGGATTTTCTAAAGCTTCTTTAACAGCCACTAAGAAACCAACTGACTCACGTCCGTCGATGATTCTGTGATCGTAAGAAAGAGCAACATACATCATTGGGTGAATTTCAACTTTACCGTTTACAGCGATTGGACGCTCGATAATGTTGTGCATTCCCAAGATTCCTGACTGAGGAGGGTTGATGATTGGAGTAGATAACATACTTCCGAAAACACCACCATTAGTGATTGTAAAAGTTCCACCAGTCATATCGTCAACTGTAATTTGACCGTCACGAGCTCTTAAAGCCAATCTTTTGATTTCAGCTTCGATTCCACGGAAGGTTAAAAGTTCAGCATTACGAACAACAGGAACCATTAATCCTTTTGGTCCGGAAACCGCGATTGAGATATCAGCAAAATCGTAAGCGATTTTGTAATCACCGTCCATCATAGAGTTCACTTCAGGATATAATTGTAAAGCTCTTGTTACTGCTTTTGTAAAGAAAGACATAAAACCTAAACCTAAACCACCATGTTTAGCTTTGAAAGCGTCTTTGTATTCATTACGAATTTGGTTGATTGGCGTCATGTTTACTTCGTTAAAAGTAGTAAGCATAGCTGTTTCGTTCTTAGCCGAAACTAATCTTTCTGCTACTTTACGACGTAACATTGATAATTTAGTACGCTCAGTTCCACGGCTTCCACCAGTTGGAGTTCCCATAGAAGGCACTGCATTTACAGCATCATCTTTAGTAATTCTTCCGCCTTTACCAGTTCCTGAAACAGTTGCCGGAGCAATATTTTTCTCGTCTAATATTTTTCTTGCTGCAGGAGATGGAGTCCCGGCTGCATAACTTGTTGCTGCCGGAGCCTGAACCGCTTTTGGAGCCTCAGCTTTTACTTCTGCTTTTGGAGCTTCAGCCTTAGGAGCTTCTGCTGCTGGTGCAGCTGCAGAACCAGATGGTTTTGCCGCATCAGTATCAATTAAACAAACTACAGCACCAACTGCTACTGTATCACCTTCTTCAGCTTTTAGTGTAATTACACCGCTCATTTCAGCAGGCAATTCAAGAGTAGCTTTATCTGAATCAACTTCAGCAATTGCCTGATCTTTTTCTACATAATCTCCGTCTTTTACTAACCAAGTTGCAATTTCAACTTCTTTTATTGATTCCCCTGGTGATGGGACTTTCATTTCTAAAATCATCTTATTTTTGTTTAAGGTTGTATTGTTTAAAGTTTCATGTTAATGTTAAAACTGAAACTCTAAACTTGAAACATTTTTTTATCTGAATAAATTTTTATCGAATACCATTCTGATTGCATCTGCATGACGGCGTTTTGCACGTGTATAACTTCCTGCTGCCGGAGCCGCGTAAGCTTTTAATGAAGCAAGTCTCCATTTTACAAGATCAAAGTTCATTAGCATAAAACTGTAAGCTCCCATGTTTTTAGGTTCTTCCTGTGCCCACACATAATCATCAGCTTTTGGATATTTTGCAATGATTTCTTTGATTTGTTCTGCAGGGAAAGGGAATAATTGCTCGATACGAACAATTGCCACATCTTTTCTTCCGTTGTTTTCTCTTTCAGCAGCAATATCATAGTAGAATTTACCGGTACAGAAAACCAGAGTTTTTACGTCTTTTTTGTTTACTGTATTGTCATCGATAGTTTCCTGGAAACTTCCTGTTGCTAATTCTTCAACTGAAGACACACATCTTGGATCACGCAATAAACTTTTTGGAGAGAAAACTACCAAAGGTTTACGGAAATCTGTTTTCATTTGTCTTCTCAACAAGTGGAAAAAGTTCGCTGGCGTTGTACAATCGGCAACATACATATTGTGTCTTGCGCAAAGCTGTAAGTAACGCTCCATTCTTGCAGAAGAGTGTTCAGCTCCCTGACCTTCGTATCCGTGTGGCAATAATAAAACAATACCGTTTTGGTTGTTCCATTTATCTTCTCCACAAGAAATATACTGGTCAATCATAATTTGTGCACCGTTAGAGAAATCTCCAAATTGTGCTTCCCAGATTGTTAAAGCATTTGGGTTTGCCAAAGCATAACCGTAATCAAATCCTAAAACTCCGTATTCTGATAAAAGTGAATTGAATACTCCGAATTTTCCTTTTTTGTTTTCGATATTGTTCAGTAAGATTACTTCTTCTTCAGAATCTTCTACTTTAACTACCGCATGACGGTGAGAGAATGTACCACGCTCTACGTCCTGACCAGAGATTCTGACATCAAATCCTTCAGTTAAAAGAGAACCATAAGCCAATGCTTCTGCAGTTCCCCAATCTAAGGTGTTGTTATCGTATCCTGTTTTTCTGTCAGATACAATTTTGTTGATTTTATTGATGAATTTTTTATCCGAAGGTAAAGTTGAAATCGTATTGATAATTGAATCCAGGCCTTTTTTATCGAAAGAAGTATCTACCTTTTTCAACATTACATCATCAGAAACCTGCTGGAATCCTTTCCATTCATTTTGCATAAATGGAGTAATGATTGTCAACGCCTTTTTACGGGATGCTTCTAAATTTTGTTCAAGATCTGATTTGTATTCTTTTTCAATTGTGTTTACATAATTGGCATCAATAACGCTTTCTGATAAAAGCTTTTCAGCATAAATATCTCTTGGGTTTTGATGTTTTGCAATGATTTTATATAAAACCGGCTGTGTAAAACGAGGTTCATCACCTTCATTATGACCGTATTTTCTGTATCCTAATAAATCGATAAATACGTCACGTCCAAACTCCATTCTGTAATCTAATGCAAAAGATACTGCGTGTACAACAGCTTCTGCATCATCGGCATTTACGTGTAATACAGGCGAAAGTGTTACTTTGGCAACGTCTGTACAATAAGTTGATGAACGCGCGTCTAAATAGTTTGTTGTAAATCCAACCTGGTTGTTGATTACGATATGAATGGTACCTCCGGTTTTGTAACCGTCTAATTGTGCCATTTGGATAATTTCATAAAGCAAACCTTGTCCTGCGATTGCAGCATCTCCGTGAACAGCGATTGGTAATACTTTTGAAAAATCATCAGCGTAATATTTATCTTGTTTTGCTCTTGTGATTCCTTCAATAACAGCTCCAACCGTTTCTAAGTGTGAAGGATTTGGTGCTAAATTGATATTGATGCTTTTTCCTGTTCTTGTTTTTTTGTCGGCTGTAAGACCTAAGTGGTATTTTACGTCACCGTCAAAATATTCCTGATCATAATCTTTACCGTCAAATTCGCTAAAGATATCCTGAGTAGATTTTCCGAAGATGTTTGCCAAAACGTTCAAACGGCCACGGTGCGCCATTCCCATTACAAACTGCTCTACTCCTTTTTCAGCAGCTTTTTCGATCAAAGCGTCCAAAGCCGGGATGATGGTTTCACCACCTTCTAATGAAAATCTTTTTTGGCCGACATATTTAGTATGCAAAAAGTTCTCGAAAGAAACAGCTTCATTTAATTTATTAAGGATAGTTTGTTTTTCTTCAACAGAGAAATTAGGCTGATTGTTGTTAACACCCAATTTATCCTGAATCCATTTTACAACACCAGGGTTTCTGATGTACATATATTCAACACCAATATGCTGACAGTAAATTGCTTTAAGACGGGTAATGATATCCTGCAGAGAGCAAGGAGCAACACCAATAACCTGTGCAGCATCAAAAACTGTAGAAAGGTCTGCAGTAGTTAATCCGAAGTTTTCAATATCCAAAGTTGGAGATGAAGTTCTACGGTCACGAACCGGATTGGTTTTGGTAAATAAATGACCACGTGAACGGTAGCCATCAATCAATTTCAATACGTTAAATTCTTTTTGTAATTTTTCAGAAACTTTACTGTAATCTGCGTTGTCGCTAGTAGTAGTTACATACTCAACGATTGTTTGCACAGGATTTTCGTCGTTATAAGTAGTCATTCCAAAGTCAAAGCCCTGAAAAAAACTTCTCCAGCTTGGCTCAACGCTGTCTGGGTTTACTAAATATTGATCGTATAATTGTGCAAAAAACTCGGTATGCGCTGCATTTAAAAATGAAAACCTATCCATAATATTTGAGTGAATATACTTTTTGTTATATAGAATGGCAAAAGTACAACAATCGATATTATTTAAATGATTTTTTTACGTACTTTTACGTAAAAATTTGTTAAAAATAGCCTAAACTATGAAGAAAATTCATCTTTCAATCGTTTTCAAATCATTTTTTGTGATTTTGATTAGCCTATTTTCAAATCTTACAATTGCACAGGACGAAAATAATGTAATCGATAACAATAAAGAGTTTTGGGACAAAGTGCAATTTGGTGGCGGATTGGGTCTTGGATTTGGCTCCGGATATACTGATATTTCTGTAATGCCAAGCGCTATTTATAATGTTAACGAAATTGTCGCAGTTGGATTAGGAATGCAGTTTGGCTATTTATCTTCTAAAAACCAATATCATTCTTACATATATGGGGGGAGTCTTGTCGGATTAGTAAACCCCATTCCCGAAATGCAGTTATCTGCTGAACTGGAACAAGTTAGGGTTAATACAAAATATGAACGCCTTGATAACGTACCCGGCTATTCAGATAATTACTGGAACACGGCACTATATCTTGGTGCTGGTTACAGAACCGGAAGCGTAACTGTAGGTGGTCGCTATGATGTTTTATTTAATGAAAAAAGAAGTTTGTACGGATCTGCGTTTATGCCTTTTGTGAGGGTTTATTTCTAAAAAGTTGCTAAGGTTCTGAGATGCTAAGATTCTAAGTTTATTTAAACCTGAAGATTTGAAAAAATATATCTTTATAATTACAGCTATAATCATTTCTAGTTGTAATAATTCTAAAAAGGAAAATACTAATAATGAAAAGGTTGTAAAGAAAGAATTACGACCTTTTTTTGATTCTGATGAAATCAATCATTATTATTTGAATTTTTCGGAGGAAGATTTTATGAAAATTATGATGAAAGAGAAGAATACTCCAAAAGAATTAGAGTTTATAGATTTATTCGTTCATCATTTTCCAGAGACCATTCCAAAAGAAAATTTCGAAAAAATTCTATTGAATTATAACTACAAAAAATCAAATTTATCGCTTAAACAGCAGAAAGAGATTGAAAATGTGTTTAGTGAAAAAGATTCATTGCAAGATGCTTTCGCCGCCTGTGCAGCAGAATATCGCGATATTTTTCTTTTTAAAAAGAAAAAAGAAACGGTAGGAATAGTTAAGATGTGCTTCAAATGCGGCCGCGTTCAATTTGTAGGGAATAAAATTGATACCGAAGGTTTTGGCCTTTGGACTGAGTTAGATAAACTACGAAAAATCGTAAGACCTGAAAATTATAGTATCCTGATAACCGAATAATCTATTTGTAGAAATTCCGAAACCAAACTTTCTGCCATTCTCTTTTTAGAATTAAAAAAGAAACCTCTTCAGCAAGAACAACCAAATCTGACCCGTCAAGTTGTTTGATTTCATTTTCAGGAACATCAATTATGTATAGCAAATTGAGGTATTCAGCAAATTTGTACTGAATCATTCGGTAGATTTTTTCGTGAAGCTGGATTTTTAATTCTTCCGGAGTGATGCTCAGCGGAAAATCTATGCCTTCGTTTGCCAAATTAAAATCTTTATTGAGCTGTTCAATTAATTTCAGATACAAAGAATCTTTTTGAGCTTCTTCGAATAATAAATCGGTATTTAATGGTGAAACATACATATTTTTTCAATTTCAAAATTCAATTTTAATGGCAATGGCAACTTTAAAATCAATTCAATTACAATCGATATTGGTTTTTATGGTTTTTGATTTCCAATAATCTACAATTTTAGACAAAAGAACATCGCCGCCTGCATAGAAAAATACAGCTCCCATTGGCGGATTGGCGGCGGGAATTAATCCGAAGGTTTTAGGCACCCATTTCCAGCATTGAAAATAAGTTCCGGCAAGCTCAATAAATATAACACAAAGGGCGATGAAATAATATAAATTCTGCCATTTTTTTCTCTTTAGAAGCAAAAAGAAAAAGATTCCGAAAACCAATGAAAAAACATCTTTCAGAAATATTCCAACTAATAAAAACAGTAATGTAAATCCAACTGCGAAATATTTTCTAAGAAATTTGTCGTTCTTAACTGCCCATTCTGCATGTGCAAAAACATAACCTGAAGCGTATACAATTGCATGACCAAAAGGAACATATAAAGGAATAACTGTAGTTCTGTAATGGTACATTCCGAGCAAAGTGCAAAAAATCACTTCTCCTATATAAGACAAGAAAACCATCACAAACATCAGTTTTCTTAAATAAGAACCGGAAACCCAAAAGAAAAAGGAGAAATAGAGTATTGCTAACAAGTTTGTAATTTGACGGCCGTCAAAATATTGCTCATTAAAAAAAACACTGTCAATACCTAAAGCGAAAAGGGTAAAAAAAGGGAAGCAAGCAGCAA
Source organism: Flavobacterium salmonis (assembly GCF_903819435.1). Classification (GTDB taxonomy): domain Bacteria; phylum Bacteroidota; class Bacteroidia; order Flavobacteriales; family Flavobacteriaceae; genus Flavobacterium; species Flavobacterium chungangense. Next base: position 293,524 of record NZ_CAIJDP010000057.1, read on the forward strand.
AAAACAATTGTTTTTTGGCATCACAATTTTGTTCATTAAAAAAAACAGAGCTTACAATAGCATTCATAAATTCTGATTTATTTTAAACCTTTCTGCCCATTAGGTTTTCTCCAAAAGTTTTCAGAATATTTTTCTTTTCTACACTGATATCCATTTTATCAAGTGTTTCAAAAGCCTTAAAAGTATACATTTCTATAGCTTTTTGAGTAGCTTCTGACGCACCGGATTCGTTAAAAATTGCTTTGGCATTTTCTATTTTATCAGTGTTATCCTCCAACTGCAAACTGAACAACTTTTTTAATTCTGCTGCTTTTTCAGAACCAGAAAACTCAACTGCCTTTAAGTACAAATAGGTTTTTTTGTTTTCGATAATATCTCCTCCTACTTGTTTTCCAAAAGTTTCAGGATCACCAAAAGCATCTAAATAATCATCCTGAAGCTGGAAAGCCAATCCTAAATTAAGTCCAAAATCATAAATTAAACAAGCTTCTTTTTCTGAGGTTTTTGCTGCAATGGCACCCATTTTCATTGCTGCAGCAACCAAAACGGCTGTTTTATATTCTATCATTTTCAGATATTCAGGAATTGTAACATCTGTACGGGTTTCAAAATCAACATCCCATTGCTGACCTTCGCAAACTTCGAGTGCTGTTTTGCTGAATAATTTGGCCAAATCCCTGAAAATTTCTGGTTCATATTGCTCAAAATATTGATACGCCAAAATAAGCATAGCATCTCCAGAGAGAATTCCGGTATTCAGGTTCCATTTTTCATGTACGGTTTCTTTTCCTCTGCGTAAAGGCGCATCATCCATAATATCATCATGCACCAACGAAAAATTATGAAAAACCTCTACTGCCATTGCAGCCGGAAGGGCTACTTTATAATCCGTATCAAAAACTTCTGCTGCCATTAGGGTTAGTACCGGACGCATACGTTTTCCGCCAAGACCTAAAATATATGTAATAGGTTCATAAAGGTTAGTAGGCTCTTTGGTTATGTTTTGACTTTTTAGATAACTAATAAAAAAATCCTGGTACTGACTAATATCGTGCATAAAATGGAATTCTGATTTACGAAGCCCAAAGATACAATTGAAATATGAATTTATTGTTTTTAAAATTTAAATGCTCATCAGAATTTAATATTACCTCATTTTTAATCCTTTAAAATTATTTTAAAAAAAAACATGGAAACTTTTTTGGTGTTATGAGTTTCCTTTCTATATTTGCAAACGGAAACTAATAACACTAAAAAAGTTTCCAATATAATTTAAGCTTTTATAAACTCAATTAAATCAAATATTTATGAGAACAACATGGACCGTAGATTCTAGCCAGTCAGATGTTTTAATAAAAATGAGGCATTCGATAATTGCTTATTTGGGAGGAACTGCAAACAAATTTGATGGTTATGTAAATATCGAGGATAATGAAATTGAAGATGCATCAGTTGCTTTTTCATTAGATATAAACAATAAAGCAGATAGTTTTCAACAAATTGACTCTCATCTGCAACTGAATGATTTATTTAATGTAAATGAGCATCCAATAATTAGTTTCAAATCAACATCTTTTCAAAAAGTAAATAATAATATCAATTTCTTTAAAGGTGACCTGACTATAAAAGACGTTACACGGGTTGTTGAACTTGATGCGGAATTCATTGGAGTTAATAACTACAACGGTGAGAAAAAAGTAGCTTTTGAAATCAAAGGTGATATTAAACGTCAGGATTTTGGACTTGATTATAATTCCTATAATCAAAATGGAGGATTGGCAATGGGAAAAGACATTAAACTTATCGCAAATTTAGAATTTAGCATATAAATCCTACCTAATGAATACGTTAATGTAAAACTATTACTAAGATATTGGAGACTTTTTTCTTAACTTTAGTTTCCTGGTATATTTGTAATAAAATTTGAAAATCAAAAATGAAAGAGAAAATAATATCAAAAGCAAGTGATTTGTTTTTAAAACTGGGTTTTAAAAGCGTTACAATGGATGATATTGCGGGAGAAATGTGCATTTCAAAAAAAACGATCTACAAATACTTTTGTAACAAGGAAGTTTTAGTCAAAGAGAGCACTGCAATGGTTCACAAACAGGTTCATGATTTAATCGATACTATTGTTGCAAAAGATTTTAATTCGATTCATGAGAATTTTGAAATTAGAGAAATGTTTCGTGACATGTTCAAAACCAATATTGACACCTCACCGATTTATCAACTAAAGAAACATTATCCTGAAATATACCAAACTGTACTTACGAAAGAAATTGATCAGTGCACACAGTATTTCAGAGCCAATATTGAAAAAGGAATTCGCGAAGGATTATACCGCAAAGATCTGAACATCGCTATTTATGTAAAATTTTATTACACTCTTATTTTTCATATCAACGAAACCACAGTTTCAGAAACAGAAGCACAGAAAATGGAATTAGAAGCTTTAGAGTATCATACCAGAGCCATGGCAACTGAAAAAGGAATTCAGGAACTAGAAAAACAACTTGAAAAAATTATAATTTAATCATCAATCTATAAATATATGAAAAGAATAATTCTAATATTTTTGTGCATCATTGGCCTGTCTGTCAATGCACAAGTCACAACCTTAACCCTAAAAGATGCTGTTTCCTATGCGCTTCAGAATAAAGCCGACGCAAAAAAAGCAAAGCTGGAAGTTGAAAACAGCGAATACCAGATTCAGGAAGTTCGCTCTCGTGCACTACCTCAAATTTCTGCTAATGGAAATCTGACCTATAACCCTGTTATCCAGACAACTGTTATCGACGGTGCGGCATTTAACGCTCCTGGAACTACAATTCAGGCTGCTTTTGGTCAAAAATGGACATCTACTGCAGGAGTTTCGTTAACTCAGGCTTTATTTGACCTTTCCGTTTTTACAGGTTTGAAAGCAGCAAAATCAACCCGTCAGTTTTATCAGATCAATGACCAGTTAACAGAAGAGCAGGTAATTGAAAGAGTAGCCAACAACTATTATCAGGTATATGTTCAACGTCAGAAACTAATTTTACTGGACAGTAATTATGTTAATACAACAAAAGTTCGAGACATTATTAAAGGACAGTTTGATAACGGACTGGCAAAAAAAATTGACTTAGACAGGGTAAGTGTAAAACTATCAAACATTAGTACACAGCGCCAGCAAATTTTGAACGCAGTACAATTACAGGAAAATGCCTTGAAGTTTTATATCGGAATGCCTATGGAAACACAAATTGAGATTCCACAATCTGAATTTGAAGTGACCCCCGCTGCTTTGAGTGAGGCTCCTAATACTGCAAACAGAACAGAATATTTGCTTTTGAAAAAACAGGAAGAATTATTGATGTTTCAAAAAAAATCTGTTGAAGCTGAATATTACCCTACCCTTTCGTTATCTGCAGGATATAATTATATAGGACAGGGTCCTGAAATGCCATGGTTTGCTAAACCTGCCGATGGTGTTTACTGGTCAGATTACTCTTCAATCGGATTAAATTTGAGAGTACCCATTTTTACCGGATTCGGAACCCGTTCAAGAGTAAGACAAGCTGATGTAAAAATCAGAACGCTACAGGAAGATATTAAAGATACACAGCTTTCCTTAGACCTGGAATATAAAAATGCAAAGACTCAAATAGAGAATAGTTTAATTACAATAGAAAATCAAAGAGAAAATATGACTTTGGCCGGAGAGATCCTGAGTAATACCAAAAACAATTATCTACAGGGACTTGCTTCATTAACCGATTTACTTGATGCTGAAAATGCATCGATAGAAGCACAAAACAATTATACCGCGGCTATATTAGATTACAAATTAGCTGAAGTAGCACTAATCAAATCAAAAGGCGAACTAAAAACTCTTATTAAATAACTAATTACAATGAAGAAAACTATTATAACGATCGTAATCATAATCGCAACTTTGGGTGTGATAGGATATGTTTTAAGTAACAATAAAAAGGAGAACAAAGAAAAAACAGATATTGTAGCTGAAAAAAATGCTGCTGTTTCAGTAAAAGTTACTCCTGTAAAAACAGAGCAAATTTCTTTAGATTTTGTTGCTAATGGAAATTTTGCACCAACCCAAGAATTGACTTTTTCTGCAGAAAAATCAGGAAAAGTAATCAGCGTTTTGGTAAAAGAAGGTGACTATGTAAGAGTAGGTCAGACTTTACTAACGATGAGAGGTGATGTAATAAATGTAAGTGCGCAACAGGCTCAGGCTGTTTATCAAAATGCAAAATCTGATTACAACAGATATGAAAATGCTTTTAAAACCGGCGGTGTTACCAAACAACAATTAGATCAGGCAAAATTAGCTCTGACAAATGCGGAGTCTAATTTAAAACAAGCTAACATTAATGTAGGTGATACAAAAGTAAAAGCTCCAATTAACGGATTTATCAATAAAAAATACATTGAACCGGGATCTATTTTAACAGGAATGCCTGCAACTGCATTATTTGATATTGTAAATACATCTAAATTAAAATTAACAGTTACTGTAAATGAAAACCAGGTAGCGAGCCTTAAAAAAGGAGATAACATCAATGTAACAGCAAGTGTTTATCCTGACAAAACATTTTCCGGAAAAATTACTTTTATTGCTGCAAAAGCGGATGAATCTTTAAATTTCCCTGTTGAGATTGAAATTACAAACAACTCAAATAATGATTTGAAAGCCGGTATGTACGGAACGGCAAATTTTGCTTCAAAACAACAAAAACAAAACTTAATGGTGGTACCAAGAAATGCATTTGTTGGAAGTGTGAGCAGTAACGAAATTTTTGTTGCTGAAAATGGTAAAGCTAAACTGAAAAAAGTTACTGCCGGAAGAATTTTAGGTGACAAAGTAGAAATTATCAACGGACTATCTGACGGTGAAAAAGTGATTACCACAGGTCAGATTAACTTACAAGACGGAAATACAGTAGAAATTATTAAATAATTATTGGCTTTAAGCAATAAGCTTTAAGCCATTAAAAAAGCCTAAAGCCTACAGTTTACCGCCTATAGCGTAAAGCAACAAATATGAAATTAGCCGAAATATCCATAAAACGTCCGTCGTTGGTAATTGTATTGTTTACAATTCTGACACTTGGTGGATTATTCAGTTACAGCCAACTGGGCTACGAGCTGATCCCAAAATTTGAACAAAATGTTATTACCATTTCTACAATTTATCCGGGAGCTTCTCCAAGTGAGGTTGAGAATACGGTAACAAAGAAAATTGAAGATGCGATTGCGTCCTTAGAGAATATCAAGAAAATTGACTCAAAATCTTACGAGAGTTTGTCTATTGTGTCCATTACTTTGACTTCAAATGCAAAGGTTGATTTCTCTATGAATGATGCGCAGCGAAAAATAAATGCAATCATTAGTGATTTACCAGATGATGCTGAAACGCCTGCATTAACCAAATTCTCGTTGAGTGATTTACCAATTATGACAATTGGCGCCAATGGAAAAATGGATGAAGCAGCATTTTATGACTTAATTGATAAAAAAATTGCGCCTATTTTATCTCGTGTACAAGGTGTCGCACAAGTAAATATTATTGGTGGTTCAGAACGTGAAATTCAGGTAAATCTGGATGCGGTAAAAATGCAGGGTTACGGGCTTTCAATCCCTCAGGTTCAGCAAACTATTTTGTCTTCAAACTTAGATTTCCCAACAGGTAACATTCAGACCCGTGATCAAAAAATATTAATTCGTTTAGCGGGTAAATATAAAAATGTAGAGGAATTAAGAAACTTAGTGGTTTCATCTCAAAACGGAATTCAAATTCGTTTAAATGATATTGCTGACGTTCAGGATACACAGAAAATAGCTGAAAAAATATCACGTGTTGATCAAAAAAGTGCGATTGTTTTACAAATTATTAAACAATCAGATGCGAATGCGGTTGCCGTAAGTGAGCAATTACTAAAAACAATTGCAATTCTTGAAAAAGATTATGAAAAAAACAATTTACAATTAGAAGTAGCAAAAGACAGTACAATTTTTACTTTGGAAGCTGCAGATTCTGTAGTTCACGATTTATTAATAGCAGTAATTCTGGTGGCTCTCGTAATGTTGTTCTTCCTGCACAGTATTAGAAACTCATTAATTGTAATGGTTTCGATTCCGGCATCGCTAATTGCAACTTTCATAGGTATTTATTTAATGGGATATACTTTGAACTTAATGAGTTTATTAGGATTATCTCTGGTGGTTGGTATTCTGGTCGATGATGCTATTGTGGTTTTGGAGAATATTTACAGGCACATGGAAATGGGTAAAAGCCGAATTCGTGCATCATATGACGGGACTGCCGAAATTGGTGGTACTGTAACTTCAATTACATTGGTAATTGTGGTGGTATTCCTGCCTATTGCGATGAGTTCCGGATTGGTTTCTAATATCATTACGCAATTCTGTGTTACAGTAATTATCTCAACACTGTTATCACTTTTAGCCTCTTTTACTATTATTCCGTGGTTATCATCTCGTTTTGGGAAATTAGAACATATTGAAGGAAAAAATTTATTTGGAAGAATTATTCTTGGTTTTGAAAATTATTTAACACGTTTTACAGACTGGGTTTCTCACTTATTGACATGGTGCTTAGATCATTATGTGAAAACTCTTATCGTAGTACTTGTTTTGTTCTTTGGATCTACAATAGGATTAATGGGCGGAGGTTTCATAGGTGGTGAGTTTTTTGCTGCGTCAGATAGTGGTGAGTTTTTAGTTCAGATCGAAATGCCTAAAGACGCTTCGTTAGAACAAACTAACTTTATGACACAAAAAGCAGAAGCTTTTTTGAAAACGCAAGAATATGTTCACAGTCAAATCACAACAGTAGGACAAACTAGTGAAGGTCTTGGAGCATCGCAAGCAACGGCTTACAAAGCAGAGATTGATGTTAAAATGATTGAGCAAAAAGATCGTACAGACGGGGCTTCTGTATACGCTGCTAAAATCAAACGTAAATTAGAAAAAGTATTAGTTGGTGCCAAAGTTAAAACGGTTCCGGTTGGTATTTTAGGAACTGCAGATAACGCTACTTTAGGTTTGATCGTAACAGGTCCTTCAACGGAAACTGCAATGGCTTTTGCTAAATTAGCTGAAGCAGAATTACGTAAAATCCCCGGAACAACAGAGATTAAATTAACCGTTGAAGATGGTAATCCTGAAATCAATGTTAAGGTAGATCGTGATAAAATGGCTGCTTTAGGATTGACTTTACAAACAGTTGGTTTAACGATGCAAACTGCTTATAGTGGAAACACAGATGGTAAATACAGAGCAGGCGAATACGAATATGATATCAACATTAAGTATAATGCTTTTGATCGAAAAAGTATTACAGATGTTAGTAATTTGATTTTTATTAATTCAGCCGGACAACAAATTAAATTATCCCAATTTGCAACTATTACAGAAGGTTCAGGCCCAAGCCAGTTAGAGCGTAGAGACAAAACGGCTTCGGTAACAGTACAAGGACAAAACGTTGGGGTTGCTTCAGGAACAATTGTTACCCAATGGCAGGAAAAATTAGATAAGCTTAAAAAACCAGTTGGTGTAAACTATATTTGGGGAGGTGATCAGGAAAATCAAAGTGAAGGATTTGGTACCTTAGGAATCGCTTTATTAGCTGCAATTATTTTAGTTTATTTGGTAATGGTTGGTTTATATGACAGTTTTGTTCATCCTTTTGTAGTACTATTTGCTATACCATTATCCTTTATCGGAGCAATGTTAGCTCTAGCTTTAACAAACAATACGTTAAACATCTTTACGATATTAGGTATCATCATGTTGATTGGTCTGGTGTGTAAAAATGCGATCATGCTTGTCGATTATACGAATCAAAGAAGAGCTGCCGGAGAATCAATCAGAAAAGCTTTAATTCAGGCAAACCACGCTCGTTTGCGTCCGATTTTGATGACGACAATTGCGATGGTATTTGGTATGTTCCCAATTGCATTGGCATCAGGAGCTGGAGCTGAATGGAAGAACGGTTTGGCATGGGTAATTATCGGAGGATTAATTTCTTCTTTATTTCTAACCCTGATTGTGGTTCCGGTAATTTATAATATTATGGAGAAAATAATTCAAAAATTCTCTAAAGGAGATAAAATCGATTATGAAGCTGAAATGGTAGCTGATTATGAGCACACTGAGTTAAGTGAAGACGGTTTTAATCCTAAACATACGCATTAGTTAATTGTTGATTTGTAATTTTAAAAAGCCTGTTCATTAATTTGAACGGGCTTTTTGCTTATCCCAATGTTAATTTTTTGCTTAAATTACTTAAGATGTTAATTTTTTAAACAATTATAAGTTTTAACCTTTTAAAATAATTTATTTAGAATAAATAAAAATAGTTTGTATAGTTGATATTCAACGCTTAAATTTGCACTATCAAAAACAATTCTAAATAACATGAAAGTAAGATTTACAATACCACTATTAGGTTTATTTTTTATTTTGTTAACTGGTACATCAATCAGTGCACAAGAAAAAACAACTATAAAAGGTAAAATAACTTTAAACAATAATGAAACTCCAGAAAATATTTCTGTCATATTAAAAGGTACCCGTTTAGGTACTATTACGGACGAAGCTGGAAATTATAAAATAAAAAACGTTAAACCAGGATCTTACACCATTAAAATATCTGCCGTTGGACATTCTACTAAAGAAAAAAACATTGTTGTAATTGAAGGTCAGGAACTTATTGAAAACTTCACTATCAATTCAAATTCAGAAGAACTAACAGAAGTGGTTATAAACGGAGGAAAAACGAATCATTTTGCCCGTAAAGAGAACCAACAAGTATCAAGATTGCCTCTTAAAAATCTTGAAAACCCACAAGTATATACAACTATTACAGGTGAAGTTTTAAAAGAACAAGTTGTAACAAATTTTGATGATGCTTTAAAAAATGCTCCGGGTGTAACGCAGCTTTGGGCTTCAACAGGCCGTGGCGGCGATGGCGGAGGTTATTATGCTTTAAGAGGTTTTCCTGTTCAGCCTACAATGGTTAACGGATTACCTGGTCTAACAAACGGAAGTTTAGACCCTGCAAATGTTGACAAAATCGAAATTATAAGAGGTCCATCCGGAACCTTATTTGGAAGCAGCTTAATCTCATACGGAGGATTAATAAATACTACTACAAAAAAACCATACAAAACATTTGGAGGGGAAATAAATTACACTGTTGGAAGTTATGGGTTAAACCGTGCTACTGTTGATCTAAACACACCTTTAAACGACAAAAAAACTTTAAATTTCAGAGTAAACTCAGCATACAATAAACAAAATAGTTTTCAGGATGCAGGTTTTAGAGAATCGTTTTTTATTGCTCCATCATTATCTTACGAAGTAAATGATAAATTATCATTCTTAGTACAAACTGAATTCATGAGTAATGAATCTACAAATCCAACAATGTTATTTTTAGATAGAGGAGCTCCCTTAAGAGTTCATAATATTGAGGAACTAAAATATGATAACAACCGCTCTTATACCAGTGATGAACTAACAATTAAAACTCCTTCATTTAATATTCAGGCTCAGATGAATTACAAACTTTCTGACCAGTGGACATCACAAACCGTTTTCTCAAATAGTACAGCAAAATCAGATGGAAATTATGCCTATTTGTATGAAGTAACCAATTCAAAAAATCCTTCTTTAATTCCACTGGTATCCCAAATAACTGATGGAATTGTTCTGTATCGTCAATTTAGTTACCAGGACAATGAAAATAAAAGTACTGATGTCCAGCAAAACTTTATTGGCGATTTCAAAATAGGAAGTTTGAGAAACAGACTGGTTGTTGGTTTAGATTATTATAAAAGAACAGCTGCAGACTATAGTTCGGGTTATTTTGGAAATGGATTCATTTATATAGGAGATGATTTGGCTTCTTTCAATGCTGTTTTTGGTCCTTCAAACGGAGATACAGGTGATTTGACTAAAGAAGGGTCTGATGCAATTGTAGGGAATAGCCAAAGAAATAATAGTAAAACTAAGCAAGAAGTTTACAGTGCCTATTTTTCAGATGTATTAAACATTCTTCCAAATTTATCAGCGATGGTTAGTTTACGTGCCGATCGTTTTATGAATGCTGATAATGACGCATACAATCAAACCGCTTTTTCTCCAAAATTCGGAATTGTATTTCAGCCCATTTTAGATCAGGTATCCGTTTTTGCTAATTACATGAACGGATTTTCTAACGTAAGTCCTTCTGCTGATGTCAATGGTTCTGTTACAACACTAAGAACATTTGGCCCTGAGCATGCAAATCAATTCGAAGTAGGAACAAAACTGAATCTCTTCAAAGACAAATTTTATGCTACTGTTAGTTACTACGACATTAAGGTAACAGACAAAGTTTATGGCGTTAGACCTAATGCTAATGATGTGACTTATTATCAGGATGGAGCTCAGGAAAACAAAGGTGTAGAAGTTGAAATTGTTGCCAATCCTGTTAATGGTTTAAACATTATTGCCGGATACAGCTATAATGAAGCCATTTTAACAAAAGGAGATCCTGACTTTGTGGGATTCAGATCTGAAGATGCAGGGCCTAGAAATCTGGCAAACCTTTGGGCCAGCTACAAATTTACAAGCGGTATCCTAAGAGGTTTTGGTTTAGGTTTTGGAGGAAATTATGTTGGTGACAATATGATTATGCATAGAGCTACTGCAGGAACATTTACAATTCCGGAATACACTGTTCTAAATTCATCTTTGTTTTATAATACTGAAAAATTTGGCGTAACAGTTAAACTAAACAACATTGAAAACAAAGAAATCTATGATGGATGGTCAACTGTTCATCCTAAAGATCCTAGAACTATTGCTGCAAGTTTTACATACAGATTCTAAATAAACACCAAAAAACACCTTTCTCCTCAAACAGAAAGGTGTTTAAAATTATAAAATTATGATAACAATAGCCAGTCTTGTACTTTTTTTAGCTTTTTACACCTTATATCATACTTCAAAAAAAGCTGTTTTATCGTATGATTTAGGTTTTGAAAAATGGATGCAGAAAAATCCGAAACAAACCAAAATTACCGGATTAATTTTGCTTCTTTCTGCCTATGGTTTTTGGCTTTTTACAAAATCATTATGTTGTGGTACTTTAATGTTTTTTATTCAGCTAATGGCTGTTGGAAGCTTAATTGTATTATTATCCCCACTTAAAAAAATAAGCCGTTCAAAACTATTCATTCTTTTTATAATAATTGCTTTATCAGAATTTTATTACGCTTAAACATGCCAGCAAATCCTAAATACTTAACACAATCTAAATGGCAACGGTTTGCCAAAATTACAGCTGCCATTCTGGGTGGTTATTTTGTTTCGATTACTTTTCATTTAGCTTTAGCTTCATGGCTCAACAGGGCAAACATTCTTATCACAATGGCTTTTAGTGGTTTTATCCTTTGGGTAGCACTTATGGTTGTTGCTTTTTTAGCCAAAAACGGATGGAAAATATGGCTGATTTATATACTCCTTTCGCTAGTTTTTTCTCTTTTAATCTATTTAGGGCAAACGTATAATTCAATCGTACAATAAACTATGAGTAATCGTAATTATAATATTTATTTTCATACACATACTGTTAGCGGAATTGTTATAAGTGTAGTCCTTTTTATAATATTTTTTGCAGGTTCGTTTTCTTTTTTTAGGGATGAAATAATCAATTGGGAAAGAAATGAATCAACTTCTATATCAAGAGAGATTGATTTAAACTATGATGCTGCCTTAAAAAAAATAGATAAGGAGTATGTCTTACAGGGCAGAAACCTTACCTTCTCCAAACATAGCAATGAAAGAAGAGTTAGTGTTTATCTAGAAGGGACTAAAGATACTTTAGCCCCGGCAAAACTAAAAGAAGGAGCTTACTTTACCATAGATACCAAAAACTATAAAACATCAACTTATGAAGAATCTTATTCATTGGGAGAGTTTTTATACAGACTTCACTTTTTGGCTCAGATTCCTTATCCTGTGGGATATTATCTTTCAGGTTTTATAGCTTTGTTTTTCTTATTTGCAATTGTAACCGGAGTTTTATTGCATTGGAAAAAAATCGTGTCTAATTTTTATGTTTTTCGCCCAAAAGAAAAGCTTAAAACATTATGGACTGATGCTCACACAGCATTAGGAATGATTGGTTTACCTTTTCAGTTTGTTTATGCGGTAACAGGTGCTTTTTTTATGATTAAGCTTCTAATAGTAGCCCCGGCTGTAATGGTACTTTACAAAGGCGACCAGGATAAATTATACAAAGAACTTGAATATAAGGATCCTGAATATAAGTTTGATAACAAAAAATTAGTATCTCCTTATAGTATTGATCAATTAGTTACAAAAGCAAAAAACAATTGGAAAGATTTTGAAATAACCCGTGTTATGATTCAAAATTATGGAGATACCAATATGCATGTTATCGTAGAAGGTGAATTATTAAGCACCAAAAAATTTACAGGAATCGGAAAAGTAGTTTACCATATTTCTGATTCAAAAGAAGTTGCAAAGAAAAATCCTGAAACGGAAAACAATTATTTAGATGCTGTAAAAAATGTTTTGTACCGCATCCATTTTGGTGATTATGGTGGATATGCCTTAAAAATAATAAGTTTTGTTTTAGGCATTATAACCTGCTTCGTTATTATTTCGGGAGTAATGATTTGGTTAGTTGCAAGGAATAAGAAAAATATGCCTGAAAAAAAACGACGTTTTAATGAAGGTGTGGTCCGAATTTATTTGGCTATTTGTTTAAGCATGTATCCTATTACGGCATTGGCTTTTATAGCTGCTAAACTGTTTCATCCTTTAACTCAGTCTAATTTATACAGTATTTATTTTATTGGATGGTTATTGCTTACAATCTTTTTTATCATCAAAAAGAATGATGCTTTTACCAACAAATGGTGTTTAATCTCAGGAAGTATTTTAGGTTTGTTAATCCCGATAACAAATGGAATAATTACAGGAAATTGGTTTTGGAATTCTTTTATACAAAACCAGATTCAGATTTTCTTTATTGATGTTTTTTGGATTGTTCTGGCTTCAATTACACTATATGTTGCTTTTTCATTAAAACCAAAAGAAAGCAACTAATTGTGACAATTAATTAATTGAACAAAAAAGGGAGAAAATTTTGTAAAATTTTCTCCCTTTTTTCATTAACTAAAATTATATTAATTTCTATTTGCTATAATCTTTTCTTCTAAGCTTTTAACTGAATTAATTTTGCTGTTTGAATAATCTACCTGGCAAATGTTTTTGTCATTAAAGAAAATCCATTTTCCACTTTTCAAGCCATCTTTGTATTCAGCGATAGCTTTCTTATTTCCGTTCTCGTCATAAGACACCCAAACACCATCTAATTTACCTTCTTTAAAAAAACCTTCCTGTTGTACTTTACCATTTTCATAATAATAAGTAGCTCTTACTTTGTTTCCAACAGCTTCCAACTCAGGTTTTGTCTCTTGTGCAACTAAAATTCCAGAGAACAATATTGCAACTAAAATTACACACTTTTTCATATCTTTAGGTATTAATGTTATCAAATCTTTATCAAATATAATTAAATGTTTACATTAAAAAAACTTTTGCTTAACAATTTGGTAACATTAGATAAAAGCTTAACATTGGAAATCAACCGAATATAAAAAAACCAACGCTGAAGCATTGGTTTTACTGGTATTTTTAAAAATAAACAAATTACGACAACGTTGTAAATTTGGAAGAATTATTTCAATAAAGCATCTAGCTGGGTTTGCAATGTTGCAGATGATGGTCTGTCGGCATCCGGATTTATAATATTACCGTTTGGATCAATTAGTATAAATCTTGGGATTCCATTTACACCATAACTTGTTACAAAATCAGATCCCCAGTCTTTGTCAGCAAATAACTGAACTCCGCCTAAATTTTTATCCGTAACAAATTTCTTCCACTTGTCATGATCTTTTGCTGTATCAATTGAGATGCTTACAAATTCAATATTTTTTCCATGATATTTTTCTTCAATTTTTTGCAGAAAAGGAATTTCAGCTCTACAAGGCCCGCACCATGTTGCCCAAAGATCAATGTAAACATATTTCCCCTTTAAATCTGAAAGTTTTGTTTTACCTCCTTTATAATTTTCATAATCAAAATCAGGTGAAGGTTTTCCTTTGAGTTTATTCGTTTTAGCATTGCTTTCATAAGCCTGTGCCGCATACTGATTAAATTGTGCAAATGAATTTTTTAATGCAGTCTGAAAATCTGCATCATATTTTCCTTTTTCCAGCGTTTCATTATCCCATTTTTTCTTTGCCTCCAAAAGTGTAGCAAATTCAGCTTCATCTTTAGAAAAAGCTTCATTTTGAAATTTTTCATTGTTTAAGGAATATTGAGCCAGAAAATTACTTTCGTCTACCCCTTTTCCTTTATAAACAATCGTTTCATCAAATTGCTTGGCATCCATAGTCAAATTCACCTCAGAATTAGGTTTTAAATACAACCCTGAAACTTCATGACCGTCTGAAAATTGATAAAAACCTTTTGGAGCTTCAAAGGTTGCATCAAAAATTCCTTTCTTATTAATTGGAATGACTTGTTTAAAATCATTTGCTCCTCGGATAACTAAAGTATCACTGTTTCTATTCGCAATTTTCGCAGTAAATTTTATTTGACTCTTTGTTTGGGCATTAATGTTAAAAACACTAAACACAATTAAAGCTAAAAGAAAAACTTTTTTCATAATTGACAATATTTTATTTTGAGTAGACCAAATCTAAAGAATTTCTATGTGAGAAAATTAGCCGTTAACAAAATATTTCAATTTTATAAGCATCAAGTTATTACTTTACTATATTAATTTGAATTTTGTGTTTACTTTTGCAATCTAAAATTTTGATCAATGTATAGAAGTCATAATTGTGGCGAATTAAATGCCTCAAATATTAATACCGAAGTTACACTTGCAGGCTGGGTTCAAAAATCACGCGATAAAGGATTTATGAATTGGGTTGATTTACGTGACCGTTACGGAATTACACAACTTATTTTCGATGAAAGCCGTACCGATAAAAACGTTTTTGAATTGGCAAAAACACTGGGAAGAGAATTTGTAATTCAGGTAAAAGGAACAGTTATTGAGCGTGAAGCCAAAAACAAAAATATCCCGACTGGTGAAATCGAAATTTTAGTTTCCGAATTAACGATTTTAAACGCGGCTTTAACGCCTCCATTCACAATTGAAGATGAAACGGACGGTGGTGAAGATATCAGAATGAAATATCGTTATTTAGATATTCGTAGAAATCCGGTAAAAAACAGCTTGTTATTCCGTCACAAAGTGGCAATGGAAGTTCGTAAATATTTATCTGATTTAGATTTCTGTGAAGTTGAAACACCTTACTTAATCAAATCAACTCCTGAAGGAGCGAGAGATTTTGTTGTACCAAGCCGTATGAACGAAGGTCAGTTTTATGCTTTGCCGCAATCTCCACAAACTTTCAAACAATTATTGATGGTAGGTGGAATGGACAAATATTTCCAAATCGTGAAATGTTTCCGCGATGAAGATTTACGTGCAGACCGTCAGCCTGAGTTTACACAAATCGACTGCGAAATGGCATTTGTGGAGCAAGAAGATATTCTGAATGTTTTTGAAGGATTGACAAGACATTTATTAAAAGAAATTAAAGGTATTGAAGTAGACAAATTCCCAAGAATTACTTACGACTATGCCATGAAAACATACGGAAATGACAAACCGGACATTCGTTTCGGAATGAAATTTGGTGAATTGAATGAATTTGCACAGCACAAAGAATTCCCAGTTTTCAATTCAGCAGAATTAGTTGTCGGAATTGCTGTTCCGGGAGCAGGAAATTATACTAGAAAAGAAATCGACGGATTAATTGACTGGGTGAAGCGTCCACAAGTTGGCGCGTCCGGAATGGTATATGCAAAATGCAATGACGACGGAACTTTTAAATCATCTGTAGATAAATTCTATGACCAGGAAGATTTGGCAAACTGGGCAAAAGCAACAGAAGCAAACCCTGGAGATATGATTTTCGTCCTTTCTGGTCCTGCAAATAAAACACGCGCTCAGCTTTCAGCACTTCGTATGGAACTGGCAACTCGTTTAGGATTGCGTAATCCTGAAGAATTTGCTCCGTTATGGGTGGTAGATTTCCCATTATTGGAGCTTGACGAAGAAAGCGGTCGTTACCACGCAATGCACCATCCGTTTACATCTCCAAAACTGGAAGATATGACACTATTGGAAACAGAACCCGGAAAAGTTCGTGCAAACGCTTACGATATGGTTTTGAACGGAAACGAAATTGGTGGAGGATCTATTCGTATTCACGATAAAGCAACGCAGCAGTTAATGTTCAAATATTTAGGATTTACCGAAGAAGAAGCAAAAGCCCAATTTGGATTCTTAATGGATGCATTCCAGTTTGGAGCACCGCCACACGGAGGATTAGCTTTTGGTTTAGACAGATTAGTTGCTATTTTAGGAGGTCAGGAAACTATTAGAGATTTTATAGCTTTCCCTAAAAACAATTCAGGTCGCGATGTAATGATCGATGCACCTGCTGCCATTGACGATTCACAATTGAAAGAATTATCAATTAAACTGGATTTAAAATAATTGTAAACTATTTTAATAAATATATAAAGAGTGACAATTAAATCTGTCACTCTTTATATATTTTACTAAAACTTATTGTAAGAATTTCAAAAAATTAAATTTTTAATAAGTAGTCCGTTTATTACAATAAAATTAGTACTGAAATTGCTTTATCCTTAATAAATGAATCTTAAATCAAAGAAATCCATATGAATTTTAATATAATTTAAGCACAGAAAACACTGTAAATCAATAATTTTTACAAAAAATTAACACCTTAGTGTCTTTTGTATGAATTTATATATTACATTTGCTTTATTATAAATTATTATTACAATTACAATGCGTACAGGTACAGTAAAATTTTTCAATGAGTCTAAAGGTTATGGATTCATTACAGACGAAGAAACAGGAAAAGACATCTTCGTTCACGCTTCAGGAATTAACGCGGAAGAATTACGCGAAGGTGACCGTGTAAGCTACGAAGAAGAAGAAGGAAGAAAAGGGAAAGTTGCTGCTAAAGTAGCAGTAATCTAAGAAAAATATAGCAATTTATTTTTTTTGCCTCTGAATGGTTTAAAACGTTTCGATTTATTTCGAAACGTTTTTTTTTGCTTTCTTGTTAAAAAAAATACAAAAGTCTGACCTTTTATTTATAATCAATAAAAATTACACTTAATCCATATTACACACTAAACTTAAATCATTTTTTAGTTTGTGATTTACAGAGTTGAAAGCTATCTTTGTGGCTTATTTTTTAAGTAAAAAACCTAAGTTTATGCAATCTGACCAATACAGTTATCTTCCTATTTTAATGCAGCTTATCTTAGCTGTTGGTTTTGTAGTGGGAACTATCATTATTTCCGGAAAATTAGGCCCAAAAAGAACTTCTGAAACAAAAGATAAAAACTTCGAATGCGGTATCGAATCTGTAGGTAACGCCCGTATTCCTTTTTCAGTAAAATATTTTCTTGTAGCCATTTTATTTGTATTGTTTGACGTAGAGGTGATCTTCCTTTATCCATGGGCAGTAAACTTTAAAGAATTAGGAATTGAAGGGATGTTAAAAATGATTGTTTTCATGTCTCTTCTTTTGGTTGGTTTTTTCTATATCATCAAAAAGAGAGCATTAGACTGGGAATAAAAAATATTTATTTTTAAATTATAAATGCTGAATTATAAATTATTTGAACATTCAAAATTTATAATTCAAAATTCAAAATAACATACAAAATGAGCGATTCAAATGTAAATATGGTTGCCCCTCCTGAAGGTGTTGTAGGTGAAGGTTTTTTTGCCACAAAACTAAATGACGTTGTAGGTTTGGCACGAGCGAATTCTCTTTGGCCATTGCCTTTCGCAACTTCATGTTGCGGAATCGAATTTATGGCAACTATGGCATCACATTACGATTTGGCACGATTTGGTTCTGAGCGTGTGAGTTTTTCTCCTCGTCAGGCTGATATGTTAATGGTAATGGGAACTATTTCTAAAAAAATGGCACCAATTTTAAGACAGGTTTACGAACAAATGTCTGAACCTCGCTGGGTTATTGCTGTTGGAGCCTGTGCTTCATCAGGCGGAATTTTCGATACTTATTCGGTTTTACAAGGAATTGACAAAGTAATTCCGGTTGACGTTTATGTACCGGGATGTCCTCCAAGACCGGAACAAATTGTTGACGGCGTAATGAAACTTCAAGAATTGGTAAAAAGCGAATCTGTGAGACGAAGAAGCTCTCCGGAATACCAAGAATTATTAGCTTCCTATAACATTTCATAAGATGGCTTTAGAAAACAACCTTATTCAGGATAAACTTGTAGAAACATTTAATGAAAATGTTTTTAACTTTCAACAAGAAAGAGATATTTTTTCACTGGAAACCTCTGCTGATAAAATTACAGCCCTGATTCTTTTCCTGAAAAATGACGCCGATTTACGTTTTCACTTTTTAACCGATTTATGCGGTATTCACTATCCAGATAACGAATCAGAGCGTCAGTTTGCCATCGTATATCATTTGCATAACTGGTACGAAAACAAACGCCTTCGAATTAAAGTTTATCTAAATGGCGAAAAACCAGAAATCAAAACTATCTCAAATATCTTCTTAAGTTCAAACTGGATGGAAAGAGAAACATACGATTTCTACGGAATCAATTTTATTGGCCACCCGCAATTGAAACGTATTTTGAATATGGATGAAATGGTTTCTTTCCCAATGAGAAAAGAATTTCCAATGGAAGACAGTGGAAGAACTGATAAAGATGACCGATTCTTTGGAAGAACAACAACAAATTGCTAAATAAGTAATTCAACATTATAAATGTCAGAACTATTATTATCACCAGAGCATCGATATGCTAAAATTATAAAGGATAAACTAAACGAAGACGGAAGCGAGCTTTCAGTACTGAATTTAGGCCCTACTCACCCAGCTACTCACGGTATTTTCCAAAATATTTTGTTGATGGACGGAGAAAGAATTCTGGAAGCAGAACCAACTATTGGTTACATACACAGGGCTTTCGAAAAAATTGCAGAAAACCGTCCTTTTTACCAAATTACGCCTCTTACAGACCGTATGAACTATTGCTCTTCTCCTATCAACAACATGGGATGGTGGATGACTTTAGAAAAATTATTAGGTATTGAAGTTCCTAAAAGAGCACAATATCTGAGAGTTATTGTAATGGAATTGGCTCGTATCACAGATCACTTAATCTGTAACTCAATTTTAGGGGTAGATACTGGTGCTTATACCGGTTTCTTATACGTTTTTCAATTTAGAGAAAAAATCTACGAAATCTACGAAGAAATTTGTGGTGCCCGTTTGACAACCAATATGGGAAGAATCGGTGGTTTTGAAAGAGACTGGTCTCCCGAAGCGTTTAAAAAACTCGACAAATTCCTTGAAGAATTTCCAATTGCCTGGAAAGAATTCGAAAACTTATTCGAAAGAAACAGAATTTTTATTGACAGAACGGTAAACGTTGGAGCAATCACAGCAGAACAGGCAATGGCTTACGGATTTACAGGACCCAACTTACGTGCTGCCGGGGTTGATTACGATGTTCGTGTTGCACAGCCTTATTCTTCTTACGAGGATTTCGATTTTATTGTTCCTGTTGGAAAATCGGGGGACACTTATGATCGATTCTGTGTTCGTAATGCCGAAGTTTGGGAAAGTTTAAGCATTATTCGTCAGGCACTGGAAAAAATGCCGCCCGGAAATGAATATCATGCAGAAGTTCCTGATTATTATCTTCCTCCAAAAGAAGACGTTTATACTTCAATGGAATCTTTAATTTATCACTTTAAAATTGTAATGGGAGAAGTTCCTGTACCAGTTGCAGAAATTTATCACCCAGTTGAAGGTGGAAATGGAGAAATCGGATTTTATTTAGTAACTGACGGAAGCAGAACACCTTACAGATTACATTTCAGAAGACCTTGCTTTATTTATTATCAGGCTTATCCGGAAATGATCAAAGGCGCATTACTATCAGATGCCATTGTTATTTTGTCAAGCTTAAATGTTATTGCCGGAGAATTAGATGCATAAAATGAATTATAAATTTTGAGTTATAAATTATAAATGCCGAAAACATTTAGAATTTAAAATTTAATATTCAAAATAATAAAAAATGGAACGTAAACATTACAAACAAGAAATAAACATGACTGAAGCATTGATGTCCCGCATCAATGAACTCATCAGTCATTACCCTGAAGACAAAAGAAAGTCAGCTTTGTTGCCTGTTTTGCACGAAGTGCAGGATGCGCATGATAACTGGCTGAGCATTGAGTTGCAGGATAAAGTTGCGGAAATTTTGCACATAAAACCAATAGAGGTTTACGAGGTAGTTACTTTTTACACTATGTACAACCAAAAACCAATTGGAAAATACATGTTCGAATTTTGCCAGACTTCTTGTTGTTGTTTAAATGGTGCTGAAAATTTAATGGATTATACTTCTGAAAAATTAGGCATTAAAATGGGCGAAACAACTCCGGACGGAATGTTTACCATTGCCGGAGTAGAATGTTTAGGTGCCTGTGGATACGCTCCAATGATGCAACTTGGCGATTTCTACAAAGAAAAACTGACAGAAGACAAAATCGATCAGTTAATTGCTGATTGCAGAGAGGATAAAATAATATTACACGATAAATAAAAAGTGGAAAACAATCATTTAACATATTTCAAAATCGAAAATTTCAAGAAGTTTGACTCTCTTGAAGTGAATGATATTGGACAATTTAATTTGATTGTAGGGGATAATAATGTTGGTAAAACTTGTTTATTGGAGGCATTGTTGTTCGATGAAGATTTAGCACAATTAATATCAAATTTTTATTTAGCTCTAACAAAAAGAGGATTAAAATTTGAAATTGAGGAAATTACAAGAAAATCAGGTAATTTAATAACTACCGAAACATTATATCCTAAAGAAAATTATTTTGAAAAGTTTATATTCGGAAAATTTTCAAGCCAAGTAACTTTTGATTACAAAGTCAACGACAAAAAAGAGAAATTTGTTTTAAAAATTAATGACAAAGAAAGATTAAGGAATTCTTTAAAGGGCTATCAGAGTGAAAAAAATATTCAATTTGAAGATTATATAAAACAATTTCTTTTTTTTGAAATAAATGATATTGGAAATTCAACTACAAATTGGATTTATGGTTACAATGAAAACAAGATGGATTTCCCATTAATCAGTTTTAATGACACACCATTAGATGAAATAACAAGAAGTATCTATGAAAATTTAAAAACAAAAAGAGAAAAACAAATCTTAATTGATGTTTTAAAAGTTGTTAATTCAAAAATTGTTGATATTGAATTGAGAGAGAATTTTGAGGATTTAAAATCCGTTTTTTTAATCAGTTTTGAAGATAAAGACGAATTTGTTCCTTTGAATTTTCTAGGCGATGGTTTCAAACGAATATTTTATATTGTATTAAAAGCATTATCCTTAAAAGGAAAAAGAATTTTAATCGATGAAATTGAGATAGGAATTCATTATTCTAAAATGAAAGATTTTTGGATTAATATAATGAAAGTGTGTAAAGAGTTGGATGTACAATTATTTGCAACTACACATAGTCAAGAATGTACAGAAACATATATTGAGGCATCAAACTTGTTGAATTATAATAATGACATCAGATTAATAAAACTTGAGGAAAGCACAAATAAAGAAAAAATTTACGCTTCAACTTTTACATATAAACAAATTAGTGCTGGTATAGAATCTAATGTTGAGTTAAGAGGATAATGAAAGAGTACGGTTTAAATAAAATATTCGTTGAAGGTAAAAGTGATAAACTATTTATTGATTTTTTGCTTAAATCATATTTTGAAATTGAGGATTTAAATCTAGTAATTGATGTAAAAGGGAAAGACAAATTAATTGATCAGCCTTTATTAGCCGATATTAAAAGAAAAGAAGAAAAAGCAAAAAATATAATTATTTTTGATACCGATTCAACAAAAATTAACGGCGGAAGAAAACAAAGAATAGAAGATTTAAATAATATTGAAATTAAGTTAGACACAAAATTCGAAATATATTTACTTCCTTTTAATGACGAACGAGAAGGGATTTTAGAAGATTTATTAAATATTTGTGTTAAAAAAGATTTTAATTTTTTCGATAAATGTTGGAGTGTAATGCTGAGTTGTATAGGTGATTCAAAAGCTGAAAATCTAAATATACCAGCCCAAAAAGCATTTTTATATTCTAAAATTGATTTGTTTAAAAAATACAGAAGTACGAATTGGGACTATAAAGGTTCAACTGTTTATGATTATTCGGATAAAAATATTTGGGAGATAAACCCAGATGAAAATATAGAATTAAAAAAATTACTAGATTTCATAAATGATAATCTATTTAATGATTAAATAAATATGTCAAAAAAAATATTATTAGACAAAATCAATATTCCAGGTATCAAAACCTACGAAGTGTATCGTCAAAACGGCGGATATGCTTCTGTAGAAAAAGCCTTAAAAACACTTACGCCTGACGAAGTTGTTGAAGAAGTAAAAAAATCAGGAATCAGAGGTCGTGGTGGAGCTGGTTTCCCGGCTGGTATGAAATGGAGTTTTATTGATAAAAAATCAGGAAAACCAAGACATTTAGTTTGCAACGCCGATGAATCTGAGCCAGGAACTTTTAAAGATCGTTATTTAATGGAATTTATTCCTCACTTATTGATCGAAGGAATGATTACCTCAAGTTTTGCTTTGGGCGCAAACCTATCCTACATCTACATTCGTGGAGAATATATGTGGGTTTTCAAAATTTTGGAAAAAGCAATCAACGAAGCAAGAGCTGCGGGCTGGTTAGGAAAAAATATATTAGGTACAGGTTACGATTTAGATTTATATGTTCACTGTGGAGCCGGAGCTTATATTTGCGGTGAAGAGACTGCACTTATAGAATCTTTGGAAGGTAAAAGAGGAAACCCTCGTATTAAACCACCATTCCCGGCTGTTTCCGGACTTTGGGCAAATCCAACTGTGGTAAACAATGTGGAAACTATTGCTGCTGTGCCTTGGATTATCAACAATTCGGGTGATGAGTATGCTAAAATTGGAATTGGCCGTTCTACAGGAACTAAATTAATCTCGGCTTCAGGACATATTAAAAATCCTGGGGTTTACGAAATTGAATTAGGATTATCTGTTGATGAATTCATGAATTCTGATGAATATTTAGGTGGAATGTCTTCCAGCAGACCTTTGAAAGCTTTAGTACCGGGAGGATCTTCTGTGCCGATTTTACCAGCTGAATTAATTTTTAAAACATCCAATGGTGAAGACCGTTTAATGTCATACGAATCTTTAAGTGATGGTGGTTTTGCTACCGGATCTATGTTAGGTTCAGGAGGCTTTATCGTGTACAACGACACATCATGTATAGTGAGAAATACATGGAATTTTGCCCGTTTTTACCACCATGAATCCTGCGGACAATGTACCCCATGCCGCGAAGGAACAGGTTGGTTAGAAAAAATATTACATCGTATTGAAAACGGTCACGGCCGTGAAGAGGATATCGAATTATTATGGAGTATTCAGAGTAAAATCGAAGGTAATACGATTTGCCCGCTTGGCGATGCGGCCTCGTGGCCGGTAGCAGCAGCTATCCGTCATTTTAGAGAAGAGTTTGAATACCACGTTCGTTTCCCTGAAAAAATAAAACACAGAGATCATTTTGTAGCTGAACCATTTTCTAAAGTGAAACATTTGGTTGGTGGTAAGATAATCGTATAATAAAATATAAAAGAATTACAAAGTTATATAGTATTAAAAGGACAGCAAATCTTTTGAATAGCTAAGCTTTCGACATTCAAATCATTAAGAGAGATGAAAGTAACCATAGACGGTCAAAGTATCGACGTAGAACCAGGAACTACCATCCTGCAGGCTGCACGTATGATTGGAGGAGATCTAGTTCCGCCAGCCATGTGTTATTACTCAAAACTAAAAGGAAGCGGCGGAAAATGCCGTTGCTGTTTAGTTGAAGTTTCAAAAGGAAGTGAAGCTGACCCAAGACCAATGCCAAAACTAATGGCATCTTGCGTAACTGGCTGTATGGACGGAATGGAAGTAAACAGTAAATCTTCTGACCGCGTAACAGAAGCCCGTAAATCTGTAACGGAATTTTTATTGATCAATCATCCACTGGACTGTCCAATTTGTGATCAGGCGGGAGAATGTGATTTACAGAATTTAAGTTTCGAGCACGGAAACCCAAAATCACGTTATATTGAAGAAAAAAGAACGTTCGAGCCAGAAGATATTGGTCCGAATATTCAACTTCATATGAATCGTTGTATCTTATGCCAAAGATGTGTACAAGTTGCAGATCAATTGACAGACAACAGAGTTCACGGCGTATTAGACCGTGGAGACCACGCTAATATTTCAACAGGAATTTCAAAAGCAATCGATAATGAATTCTCCGGAAACATGATTGATGTTTGTCCTGTTGGCGCTTTGACAGATAAAACTTTCCGTTTTAAATCAAGAGTCTGGTTTAACAAACCTTACAACGCACACAGAGAATGTACCACTCCGGGATGCTGCGGAAAAACAACCGTTTGGATGTTTGGAGGCGAAATTCAGCGTGTAACGGGTCGTAAAGATGAGTATCATGAAGTAGAAGAATTTATCTGCAACAGCTGTCGTTTTGACCATAAAGATGTTAATGACTGGGTTATTGAAGGACCAAGAGAATTTGAAAAAGATTCTGTTATCAACCAAAACAACTACACTCAAAAATTAGAGAAAGTACAAATAGACACCGAAAAGAATATTCTTTTGGGTAGAGATGTTGACCGTAAAAAAATTAGTATGGCTGAAATTCCGTTGAACACTAACAACAAAAATTCTTAAACATGGTAGATAGTGCATTTATTATAGAGAAAAGCGTTGTTATTGTAGTGGTTTTTGCCGTAACTATGATTATGGCCATGTATTCTACTTGGGCAGAACGTAAAGTTGCTGCTTTTTTACAGGATCGTGTAGGACCAAACCGCGCCGGATGGGGAGGATTATTACAGCCTCTTGCAGATGGTTTGAAATTATTTTCGAAAGAAGAATTTTTCCCGAATACGCCAAATAGATTTTTATTCGTTGTAGGGCCGGCAATTGCCATGAGTACCGCTTTGATGACAAGTGCTGTTATTCCGTGGGGAGACAGATTACATCTTTTTGGAAGGGATATTTTATTACAGGCTACTGACATTAACATTGCGTTATTATACTTCTTTGGCGTTGTTTCAGTCGGAGTTTACGGAATCATGATTGGTGGATGGGCCTCTAACAATAAATTCTCTTTGATGGGAGCTGTTCGTGCCGCTTCGCAAATGGTTTCTTATGAAGTTGCGATGGGATTATCGATGATTGCTTTGTTGATGATGACCGGAACTTTAAGTTTAAAAGAAATCTCTGAGCAACAGGCCGGAATGAACTGGAATGTGTTTTATCAACCTTTATCTTTCCTTATTTTCCTTATTTGTGCTTTCGCAGAAACCAACAGAACACCTTTTGATTTGGCAGAATGTGAATCGGAGTTGATTGGTGGTTACCATACTGAATATTCATCTATGAAAATGGGATTCTATTTATTTGCTGAATATGCCAATATGTTTATCTCTGCAACTATTATCTCGGTATTGTTTTTTGGAGGTTATAACTATCCGGGAATGCAGTGGATGGTTGAAAATGTTGGTGTGAATACCGCTAACATATTAGGAATAGCAGTTTTATTTGCTAAAATATGTTTCTGGATCTTTTTCTATATGTGGGTGCGCTGGACGATTCCGAGATTTAGATATGACCAATTAATGAACTTGGGATGGAGAATTTTGATTCCGCTTTCTATTATTAATATCATGATTACAGGTGTTGTTATTTTAAGAAGCGAAATTGCTGCCTATTTAGGATTTTAATAACGGAGAGCCCTAGCCCTGATAGCAGCGGCATCCTTTTATTTTTTTCTTTAAAAAATAAAAGATACAGCGGATAGCAGGAATTAGCTACTAAATAAAAAACAAATAGATTTGAATTTGGTCTAATCATCAAATTGAATCACAAAATATACTTTAAATGTCAATAGAAACTATATCATTATCGGGTAGAAAAAAGTTGGTCTCTAACAAAGAGATGACTTTTTGGGAGCGATTGTATCTTGTGGCGATTGTAAAAGGGTTATTGATTACGATCAAGCACTTTTTTAGAAAAAAAGCTACTATTCATTATCCGGAACAAGTACGTGAAATGAGTCCGGTTTATCGTGGCCAGCACCAATTGAAACGTGATGAGCAAGGCCGTGAAAACTGTACCGCTTGTGGATTGTGTGCTTTATCATGCCCTGCCGAAGCGATCACAATGAAAGCTGCCGAGCGTAAAGCGGATGAAAAACATTTGTACAGAGAAGAAAAATATGCTTCGATTTATGAAATCAATATGTTACGTTGTATTTTCTGTGGACTTTGTGAAGAAGCCTGTCCTAAAGATGCTATTTATTTGACGACTTCAAAAGTTTTGGTTCCTTCCAGTTATGAAAGAGAAGATTTTATTTTTGGAAAAGACAGATTAGTGATGCCTCTTGATGTGGCGATCAAAAATGCTCAACTTAATAATGCTAACTAAATGATACATATTCCTGATTTTGCACATGCAACTACTGTACAAGTTATATTTTGTTTCTTAGCGTTTATCACGGTAATTACTGCTTTTTTGACCATTTTTAGCCGAAACCCAATTCATAGCGCTATTTATTTAGTGATTTGTTTCTTCTCGATTGCAGGTCATTATTTATTGCTAAATGCCCAATTTTTGGCTATCGTACATATTATAGTGTACTCGGGTGCTATTATGATTCTGTTCCTGTTTACGATCATGCTGATGAACCTAAACGAACGTCATCAGGTACACAGACCGAGGATTACACGTTTGGGTGCGATTGTTTCTTTTTGTTTGATTGTTATTGTACTGATTACAATTTTCATTAACTCAAAACCAATTGTTGGCGAATATGATTCAAGCGGAGAAGATTTTCAATCTATTAAAGTTTTGGGTAAAATATTACTGAACGAATATATGGTTCCGTTTGAATTTGCTTCGATACTGCTCTTGGTAGCGATGATTGGAACTGTATTATTGTCTAAAAAAGAAAAATTAAATAAATAATGGGTAATATATTAAATCAAATAGGTATTGAAAACTACATCTTTTTAAGTGTTGTACTTTTCTGTATTGGTATTTTTGGTGTATTGTACAGACGAAATGCAATTATTGTTTTCATGTCTATCGAAATCATGCTAAATGCGGTAAACCTTTTATTTGTTGCTTTTTCGACTTATCATCAGGATGCACAAGGACAGGTTTTTGTATTCTTTTCGATGGCTGTTGCTGCAGCCGAAGTTGCGGTTGGATTGGCTATTTTAGTTTCGATCTTTAGAAATTTAGGTTCGATTAGTATCGATAATTTAAAAAATTTAAAAGGATAAATGGAAATGGATACCAATTTAGCTTTAGTTTTAGTTTTAGCTCCTTTTTTAGGATTTTTAATCAATGTTTTCTTTGGGAAAAATTTAGGAAAAACAGTTTCCGGAATTATCGGAACCGTTGCCGTAGCAGTTTCTTTTGTGGTTACTCTTTTACTTTTTAATCAAATTACTTCAACTGGAAAAGCCATTCAGGTCACTTTATTTGACTGGATTCAGATTAGTAATCTTAAAATCAATCTCGGGTTTTTATTAGATCAGTTATCCTTACTTTGGCTGCTTTTTGTAACCGGTATTGGTTCTTTGATTCATATATATTCTATCAGTTACATGCATGATGATGAAAATATGCACAAGTTCTTTTCGTACCTGAACTTATTCATTTTCTTTATGATTACCCTTGTAATTGGAAGTAACTTATTGGTATTATTTATCGGTTGGGAAGGTGTTGGACTTTGTTCGTACTTATTAATTGGATTTTGGTATAAAAACCAGGATTACAACGATGCTGCGAAAAAAGCTTTCATCATGAACAGAATTGGGGATTTAGGTCTTTTGATTGGAATGTTTATTTTAGTATATACTTTTAAAACATTAGATTATACCGAATTAAAACAAACTATTCTAACGATTCATTATGAGCCGCAAATTGCCTGGAATGTATCAATTGCAGCTTTATGTTTATTTATAGGAGCTTGTGGTAAATCTGCACAGATTCCGTTATATACCTGGTTACCGGATGCGATGGCGGGACCAACTCCGGTTTCTGCATTGATTCACGCAGCTACGATGGTAACTGCAGGGATTTTTATGGTAACGAGATTAAACTTTGTTTTTGATTTAGCTCATGACGTCCAGACTGTAATTGCAATAGTTGGAGCTGTAACTTCATTAGTTGCTGCAACTATTGGTTTAGTTCAGACAGACATCAAAAAAGTATTGGCTTACTCTACAGTTTCTCAATTAGGTTTAATGTTTTTGGCATTAGGATTTGGGGCTTATGAAGTAGCTGTTTTTCACGTGATCACACATGCTTTCTTTAAAGCTTGTTTATTCTTAGGTTCAGGTTCTGTAATTCACGGATTGCACGGAGAGCAGGATATGCGTAAAATGGGAGGATTGCGTAAAGCAATGCCAATCACGTTCTGGACCATGTTAATTTCTTCATTGGCAATTTCAGGAGTTCCATTCTTTTCAGGATTCTTTTCTAAAGATGAAATTTTACTAACGGCTTTCGAACACAGTAAAACATTATACGTTATTGGCTCAGTTGCTTCAATTATGACGGCTTTCTATATGTTTAGATTAATGTTCTTAACTTTCTTCAAAGAATTTAGAGGAACTGAAGAGCAAAAACATCATTTACATGAAAGCGGTTCCTTAATTACTATTCCGCTTATCATCTTAGCTATTTTAGCGGCTTTTGGAGGATTAATCAGTTTACCTGGACACAGTTGGTTAAATGAATATCTTGCTCCGCTTTTCACGAAAGTAGCCGGCGAAGAACATCATTTAGGCGCAACTGAATATACTCTTATGGGAGTTGCTGTTTTAGGCGGGTTACTAGGGATTTTAATTGCTTACATCAAATATTTCAAACAAGATAATGTTCCTGAATCTGATGAAAATATTACAGGCTTGAGCAAAGTTTTATATAACAAATATTATGTTGATGAAGCTTATGATGCACTGTTTGTTGCTCCGGTAAACTTTTTATCAAAATTCTTTAGGGATTATATTGAAACAGGTTTATCTGCATTTGTTTTTGGATTAGGCAAAGTAACCAATGAGATTGGTTTTCAGGGTAAAAAATTACAAAACGGAAGTGTCGGATTGTATCTTTTTGCTTTTGTTTTGGGTCTTTGCGCCATTGTTTCCTATATATTTTTAGCTCAATAATTTTATAACTATGAACGTTTCTCTTATATTAATTATTCTTTTAATTGGTGCATTTGTCACTTATTTTGCTGGTGATAAACTGGCATCAAAAGTAGCTTTGTTCTTTAGTTTGACAGCATTGGGCTGTTCTGTTGTCTTGTTGAATCATTTTTTGGCAGGAGAAAACATCAGTTTAATCAACGCCTGGATTACTAAGCCTAAAATTTCATTTGCTTTAAATGCTGATGGTTTAGCAATCGCAATGGTTTTATTAACGGTAGCACTAACTCCAATTATTATATTCTCCTCTTTTGGAAATGAATATAAAAATGCAAAAGGTTTTTATGCTTTGATTTTATTTATGGCTTTTGCAATGACAGGAACTTTCCTTGCTGCAGATGGTCTTTTATACTATATTTTCTGGGAGTTAGCATTAATTCCAATTTACTTTATTGCTCTCATTTGGGGGAATGGCGATGCTGAAGAACGCAGAAAAGCAGTTGTGAAATTCTTTATTTACACTCTTGCCGGATCCTTATTCATGCTGGTGGCTTTTATTTATTTATCTCAAAAAGCAAACGGAAGTTTCTTAATTGAAGATTTATACAAAGTAGAATTATCCGTTTGCGAACAGCTTTGGATTTTCCTGGCTTTCTTTTTAGCTTATGCTATTAAAATTCCAATTATTCCTTTCCACACCTGGCAGGCAAATGTGTACCAAAAAGCACCAACTGTTGGAACTATGCTTTTATCAGGTATCATGCTTAAAATGGGATTGTACAGCGTTATCCGCTGGCAATTGCCAATTGCACCTTTTGCTGCTAAAGAATTAATGAATATTATTATCGGTTTGGGAATTGCAGGCGTCATCTATGGATCAATTGTAGCTTTAAGACAAAAAGATGTAAAGAAATTATTAGCATACTCCTCTCTTGCTCACGTGGGATTAATTGCGGCAGGATCTTACACTTTAACTCTTGATGGCTTACGCGGAGCAGTTTTACAAATGATTGCTCACGGTTTTGTGGTGGTTGGATTATTCTTTGCTGCCGAAATCATTTTTAGAAGATTTGCTACAAGAGATATTACTGAATTAGGCGGAATACGTATTCAGTCACCTAAATTCACTTCGATGTTTTTAATTCTGGTATTGGCTTCAGTTGCGTTACCGGGAACTTTTAACTTCGTAGGTGAGTTTACCGTTTTATACAGTCTTTCTCAAATTAATATGTCGTTTGCAGTTTTGGGTGGAACCACGATTATTTTAGGCGCTTATTATATGCTTAAAATGTTTCAAAATGTAATGTTGGGTGAAGCTAATGCTAAAACTTTTTCTGATGTTACTCTTAACGAAGGAATTTCATTGGTTGTAATTATTGGCGTTTTATTGTTCTTTGGATTGTATCCAAAACCAATTACTGACTTAATAACACCAAGTTTAGAAACGATTTTAAACGTTATCAATAAAAATTAATATTTTAAATAAAAATAAATTAGGGCATCGACAGTTTTAGATTTCCTAAATCAAAAAAGCAAAAATGAATACATTAATAGCAATTACAGGATTGGGTATTTTCTGCCTATTATTTGAAATTCTTAATTTAAGGAAAGCCATTGTTCCGATAACAATTGTTGGATTATTGGCTGTTCTGGCACTTAATTTTTCAGAATTTGGATCAACAGAAAGTTACTACAACAATATGATTACAGTGAGTAAGTTTTCTACTTCTTTTTCATCATTATTTATTGTATTGACTATTTTCCTTGTTGCCTTAAGCCATAATTTTTACGAAAATCATCAAAATAAAATTTCAGATTTTGTTGCTATAAAAGTTTTTTTATTGGCAGGAGCAGTAGCAATGGTTTCTTTTGGAAATTTAGCCATGTTCTTCTTAGGTATCGAAATACTTTCTATTTCTTTATACATTCTGGCAGCAAGTGAGCGCTTAAATTTAAAAAGCAACGAAGCAGGAATGAAATACTTTTTGATGGGTTCATTTGCTTCAGGAATTATCCTTTTTGGAATTTGTCTGATTTACGGGGCAATGGGAAGTTTTGATGTAGTGGAAATAAGTGAATATTCTTTATCTGCAGAATTGCCAATCTGGTTCCCTATCGGAATGATTTTGCTTACTGTAGGAATGTTGTTTAAAGTTGCCGCAGTTCCTTTTCACTTCTGGGCACCTGATGTGTACGAAGGCTCACCGGCTTTAACAACTGCTTTAATGAGTACATTGGCAAAAGTAGTAGCTATTGCAACACTTTATAAATTAATAGCTGGGCTAAATTTAATTTCATCTCTTGAAAATCAGGAGCTTTTAGGAACTTTTGAAACTATAATTGTTATCATTTCAATTGCTTCTATGACTGTCGGAAATATAATGGCATTACGTCAGGTAAATGTAAAACGTATGTTGGCTTTCTCAGGAATTTCTCATGCAGGTTTTATGTTAATGACTTTCTTAACTGTTGCAACTTCTGCAGGAGTTCTATTGTATTATACTACAGCTTACGCCTTGGCAGGTATCGCCGCTTTTAGTGTAATTTTATACGTATGCAAAAATCAGGACAACGAAGACATTACGAACTTTCACGGTTTAGGAAAAACAAATCCGTTGTTGGCTGCAATCCTTACTGCTTCTTTACTCTCAATGGCAGGTATTCCAATTTTTTCAGGTTTTTTTGCAAAACTATTTTTATTCAATCAAACCATTCAGGCTGGTCATATTACTTTAGTTATTGTAGCCGTTATTAATTCTATTATTAGCGTTGGTTATTATTTTAAATTGATATTAGCTATGTATTCAAAAGAGCCAAATCAGGAGCGTAGCGGAAAACCATTCCTTATTTATGCTGTTGCCATCATTTCAATTGGTTTAAATATTGCGTTAGGTTTGTTCCCTTCATTAATTTTAGATTTATTGAATTAAAAATTTCAATTCTTATAATTACAAATCCATCAGAAAAATTTCTGATGGATTTTTTATTTTAATCAATAATTTGTGATAAAAAATGATGTTAAAAATTTTATCCAAACCTGCAGACTTCAAAAAAACTACCTATATTTGATTACAATTAAATGTATTAAAATATGAACTTCAATTCGAAAAATCCATTTTTAAGTAACAAGCGTTTTTCATCAAATGCTGTTTCTAAGTCTTCTGAGCAAGTACACGGAGCACAGATTATCGATTACAATCAGGAAATGACTATATCCGGTACTATAAATAAAACAGCCATTTTATTCTTACTGTTATGTGCCGGAGCAATTTTAACATGGTGGATGGCATTTAATGGAATGAATGCAATGTTACCAACTATTGGAGGCGCCATTATAGCCCTTATTTTGGTAATAATTTCAGCATTCAAACCTCAGGCCTCTCCTTATTTAGCTCCAGGTTACGCTATATTTGAAGGGTTGTTTATTGGAGGAATCTCCGCTATTTTTGAGGCAAAATTTCCAGGAATTGTATTAAATGCCGTAGGGAGCGACCTTAGTCACTTTTTTAGTTTGTCTGGGTCTATATAAATTTAAAATCGTAAAAGTAAATGAGCAATTTAGATCAATAGTTATTGCTGCTACATTGGCAATTGCAACTTATTATTTAATTTCCTGGATAGTTTCAATGTTTACCAGCTTTACTCCTGTTCATCATGGAAATTCATTGATGAGTATCGGAATTAGTGTTTTTGTAATCATTGTTGCGGCCTTAAATTTATTTTTAGACTTCGACCAAATCGAAAAGGGTGTTCAGCAAAGAATGCCAAAATTCATGGAATGGTATGGCGCTATGGGATTAGTAATTACATTAGTTTGGTTATACATAGAGTTCCTTAGATTATTGTCAAAATTTGCAAGCAGAGATTAACTTATTTCTAAATAAAAAAAGGGCCTTTTGAAATTCAAAAGGCCCTTTTTTATGCTGCTTTTTCAAATGCTATAAAATGTGACAATTCGCCTTTCAAATTAAAAACAGGGAAACCATGAATTGTACAGTCATAAGTTTTTCCGTTTTTTTTATAATTCAAAATTGTCTTTTCAAAAGGAATTTGTTTTTTTATTGCTGTTCTGATTTCTCCTAATGTTACACTTGAAGTTTTCGGTCCCTGAAACATCTTTGGCAATTTTCCAAGCACTTCCTTTTCTGTATAACCTGTCATTTTACAAACTCCCTCTGAAGCAAAAATTATTTTTTGTTCTAAATCGGTAATTAAAACAACCTCATCTTTTATTCGCTCATTTATTCCTAAATCAGTTGTATTCCATTTAAATTGGCTGGAAATACGTTGGATTTTTTTTACATCCGAAGAGAAAGTTTTCAGTTCATTTAAAGATTCATAATGAAAATCCCAACAAAGTATCGGAACTGAATTGCAATTTAAATTTGCTTCAGATTCAGTGAAAAACGCTCTATAATGATTAACAGAATTCATAAAAAAAAATTATAGCTAAAATTAACTAAAAAAATTGTATTGCTTAGCTTTTTATTCACTTAATGATTTTTTAATCTAATTAAAAAGCAAATTTCAACTGAACAACTACCGATTTTTTTTGTTCTGTATTTAGATTACTCAAAGAAATCCCCAATAACCTGACAGAATCTTTCATTCGTTCCTGATACAATAACTCTTCAACCGTTTCAAGAATTAAACTTTTATCAGAAATAAAATAAGGCAGCGTTTTGCTTCTGGTTTGCTGTGTGAAATCGCTGTATTTAATTTTAAGTGTGACCGTTTTTCCTGAAACATTGTACCTTTTTAATCGCTTTTCCAACGAAACAGCTATTTTTTCGAGTTGTTCCAGCATAAAAATTTCCGATGTAAGATTGACATCAAAAGTATGTTCTGAGGCAACAGATTTGGTATTCCGTGAAGGCTTTACTTCGCTGTTATGAATTCCCCTAACAACGTGAAAATAAAATTTTCCTGATTTTCCAAAGTGCTTTTCTAAAAACTCAAGTGATTTGCTTTTCAAATCTAATCCTGTAAAAATCCCCAGTTGGTACATTTTTTCTGTCGTCACTTTTCCGACTCCATAAAATTTTCTGATAGGCAATTCTTCTAAAAAAGGAACTACCTCATCAGGATTTACCGTTTTCTGGCCATTAGGCTTATTGTAATCACTCGCAATTTTAGCTACGAATTTATTTATAGAAATTCCTGCAGAAGCTGTGATTCCAACTTCATTTAAAATTCGTAATCTGATTTCCTGGGCCAATAAGGATGCACTTGGATTTCCTTTTTTATTTTGAGTTACATCAAGATAGGCTTCATCAAGCGAAAGCGGCTCCACCATATCTGTGTATTCATGAAAGATTTTATGAATCTTAGAAGAGATTTCTTTGTAACGATCAAAACGAGGCCGGACAAATATAATTTCGGGACAATATTTTTTGGCCAAAACACCACTTATAGCACTTCTGACACCAAATTTTCTGGCTTCATAGCTTGCTGCAGAAACTACTCCCCTGTTCTCTGAGCCACCAACAGCAATAGGTTTTCCACACAAAGCAGGATCATCCATTTGCTCTACCGAAGCATAAAAAGCATCCATATCGATGTGGATTATTTTTCGATAAATTGGAGTTTCAGACATAATACAAATTTAAAGAAGAACAGGTAATCTGAGCTATCAAAACTGATCAAATGTTTTTTAGTAAATTGAAATTTTTATTTAATTCCTGATAACGACGTTTTTTCATGATCAAAAAAAAGAAATAGCTACATTTGAAATATCTTAATAAATTAAGTATTAATTTTAATTATTAAAAAAAAATAGATAAAAAAAATAAAATAAGTTTTTTTATATATCTATAATTGAGAAAAATATTTTTATATATTTGCTGTACAGAAATGAATTACACCAGACATTTCGGTAAAGTGAATTGAAAATCACAAGCAGAAAAAAAAATTAAATATCATGAAAGAAAGGCATGAGTTCTTAAGAAATAAATCATAATGGACTCGGCATCTCTATAAATACTATCAGAAAACAAAAAGCTCGCATATAATAGATGCAAGTATTTTGGGTTCATGATGAACTATCTAAACCAAAAAACCAATTGACCAAATTAAATCACCTTCCCAAGGTGATTTTTTTACTTTTTGAAATTACTGTTACAGGTAATAAATGAAGCAAGCTTTGAAGTAAAAAACTTTTAAATTACACAAATTAATATTGTTTAAAAAGTAAACCCGAATGAAAATTTTCATTCGGGTTTACTTTTTATGTTTACTTTTCAAAAAGACGTTTGAGAAGGTCAATAAAATTACTAAACCTCTAACTTAGCCCCGATAGGGCTGGAAATCCTTTTGTGCCGTGGTTCGGTGCAAAAGATTACTTCGTCAGTTCGCAATCGATCGTGTGAAAGGAATACGGGACTGTTGGTGTTTGAAACTCAGTTATTCTGCTTCTAAAATTTATTCACCCAACATTTCCATTAACTCCAAAGCTCTTTTGGTTGATTTTACATTCTCAAAGGTCAATAAAAGTCGTAAACCGCTTGGCGTTTGTTTTTCTTTCATTGTGCAAAGACTGCTTTGTTTTTGTACAAATTGTAAAACCTTTCTAAATTTCGAAGATTGATAATAATCTGATTGTTGATCCGAAACAAAATAACCAATCATTTTGCCTTTTTTCATTACCAGTTTCTCGATACCAATATTTGTAGCGATCCATTTGATACGGATACTATTCATCAGGGCATTGGCCCGCGGAGGCATTGGCCCGAAACGGTCAATTAGTTTGTTTTGAAAAGTAACCAGCTCTTCTTCGTTTTTGACTGAACCCAATTCGTTATATAAACTCAAACGTTCGGTGACATTATTGATATATTCGTCAGAAAACAACAACTCGAAGTCCGTATCGATCTGTAAATCTTTTACGTATTCCTTCGTTTCAATATCATTTTCTTCCGGATATAAATCTTTGAATTCGTTTTCCTTCAATTCTTCGATAGCTTCGTTCATGATTTTTTGGTAGGTATCGAAACCAATTTCGTTGATGAAACCGCTTTGTTCTCCGCCTAATAAATCTCCGGCACCACGAATTTCAAGATCTTTCATCGCAATGTTGAAACCACTTCCGAGTTCACTGAATTGCTCCAATGCCTGAATTCGTTTTCTCGCATCTTCGGTCATGGATGAATACGGCGGACAGATGAAATAACAGAATGCTTTTTTATTACTTCGCCCAACACGACCACGCATTTGATGCAAATCTGATAATCCGAAATTGTTGGCATTGTTGATGAAAATCGTGTTGGCATTTGGAACGTCCAATCCGCTTTCGATAATTGTGGTTGCTACCAAAACATCAAAATCTCCGTTCATGAAACCTAACATCAATTCTTCGAGTTTTGCTCCCTCCATTTGCCCGTGACCAATTCCAACTCTTGCATTTGGCACCAAACGCTGAATCATTCCTGCCACTTCTTTGATATTTTCGATTCGGTTATTGATAAAGAAAACCTGTCCGTTGCGCTGAATTTCATATGAAATTGCATCACGAATTGTTTCTTCATTAAAACCAACTACATTCGTTTCAATTGGATAACGATTTGGAGGAGGCGTTGTAATTACTGATAAATCGCGCGCTGCCATTAATGAAAACTGCAACGTTCTCGGAATTGGTGTTGCTGTTAACGTCAGCGTATCGACATTTGCAGCAATGGTTTTGAGTTTATCTTTTACGTTTACACCAAACTTTTGTTCCTCATCGACAATCAATAAACCCAGGTCTTTAAAAACTACATTTTTGTTTACCAATTGATGTGTTCCAATAACGATATCGAGTTTTCCTTCGGCTAAATCTTTTAAAGTCTGCGATTTTTGTTTGGCAGTTCTAAATCGGTTTAAGTACCCAATTGTGACCGGCATATCTTTTAATCGTTCTGAAAAAGTTCTGTAGTGCTGATAGGCCAAAATTGTGGTCGGAACCAAAACGGCTACCTGCTTGCTGTTGTCAACTGCCTTAAAAGCAGCACGAATCGCAACCTCTGTTTTACCAAAACCTACGTCTCCACAGACTAAGCGGTCCATAGGACGATCACTTTCCATGTCTGCTTTTACTTCTGCTGTCGATTTGGTCTGGTCCGGAGTGTCTTCATAAATAAACGAACTTTCTAATTCGTTTTGAAGATAACTGTCCGGCGCAAACTGAAAACCTTTCTCCAAACGGCGTTTTGCATAGAGCTGAATCAAGTTGAAGGCAATATGTTTAACGCGTGCTTTGGTTTTCTGTTTTAAAACTTTCCAGGCGTTCGATCCAAGTTTGTAAATTTTTGGAGGCGTTCCGTCTTTTCCGTTGTATTTCGAGATTTTATGAAGCGAGTGAATACTCACATATACAATATCATTATCGGCATAAACCAGTTTTATAGCTTCCTGGGTTTTTCCCTCAACCTGAATTTTCTGCAAACCGCCAAACTTCCCGATTCCGTGATCGATATGTGTTACATAATCGCCAACTGAAAGTGCTGTTAGTTCTTTTAACGTGATATTCTGCTTTTTCGAATAGCCATTTTTGATGTTGAATTTATGATATCGCTCAAAAATCTGATGATCGGTATATGCCGTAATCTGATTTTCTTCATCAATAAAACCCTGGTACAAAGGCAGTACAATAGTATGATATTGTTTTCTAATATTCTCCGAATTGGCTTCGTCTAAGCTTTCAAAAATATCATGGAAACGTTTTGCCTGCGTTTCATTTGAACAGAACAAATAATTTTTGTATCCGTTGAAATGATTGTCGCTCAGATTGTTTAGCAGCAAATCAAATTGCTTATTGAACGAGGGCTGTGGCTGAATATGAAATTCGAATTTCTTAGCTGTTTTATAAACCGGTTTTGACAATTCTACTACAGAAAAATCCAAAGACCGCTTTATAAATGAAGCCTGATTTAAGAATAATTGTTCCGGCACAGCGTGTTTTATTTCTTTGGACAATTTCTCAAAAGCTTCTTCAGCCCTTGCGAATTGTTTGTCTAATTGACTAAAAAGCCCTTCTGTATTTTGAATAAAAATAACGGTACTTTCCGCAATATAATCTAAAAAGCTTTCGCGATTTTCCTGAAAAAGTTTGTTTTCGACATTCGGGATAATCGTAATTTTTTTATGTGTTTCTACCGATAATTGTGTTTCTACATCAAAGCTTCTGATACTGTCTACTTCGTTGCCAAAAAACTCAATTCGGTACGGATGATCGTTTGAGAAAGAGAATACATCGACAATTCCTCCACGAACCGAAAATTCGCCGGGTTCTGTAATAAAATCAACTCTTTTAAATTCATATTCAAACAAAACTTCGTTGATAAAATCAATCGAAATTTTATCGTTCAAGGCTACTTTTAAAGTGTTTTTATCAAGTTCCCTTCTGGTAACCACTTTTTCAAAAAGTGCTTCCGGATACGTAACAATTATCGCTGGTTTTTTACGGGAATTGATTCGGTTTAAAACCTCAGCGCGAAGCAAGACATTTGCATTATCGGTTTCATCAACCTGGTACGGACGTCTAAATGAAGCCGGATAAAACAAAACATCCTGCTCTCCGATCATTTGTTCCAGATCATTCAGGTAATACGCAGCTTCTTCCTTATTGTCTAAAACAATCAAAAAAGGCAGTTCGGTTTTCTTAAAAACGGAACGGATTATAAATGAAACCGCAGAACCAAGTAATCCTGAAAGATTCATTTTTATTTGATTTCCTTCCAGTAAACTTGCTGCGATCTGCTCAGCTTTTGGCAGATTATCGTAGGTTGTATATAAGGCGTTTTTACTCAACTTTAGGTAAATTTTTATCTATTGGTGGCATCGAATTCGGGATTGCTCGTGTAGTATCTAACATTCTTAAGAAATCTGACTCTCCTTCTTCTTGTGGAATTTTGCTTTTTTCAACAATTTTATCCATTTGTCTTTCTAATGAAACTAACTCTTTATTGATTTCGCCAATTAAAAAAGTAACTTTTTCATCCGGAATTTTATCTAAATGAATAAACAAATCCATCATCTTCACTTTTGTAATCAAAATAGAAATTCGACTTCTGATTTGAGGCTGATTGAATTGTGCCGGAATATTATTGTTTAATGCCATAGATTTTTTGGCAATCGCAGCAGATTTTTTTTGAAATGCTCCAATAGTTTTCTTTGGCTTTCCGTCTAATTCTTTTAAAAATTCACCCCACTCTTTCCAATCATTTACATTTTTTTCTGAAACTTCATTAATAGGTTCGTCAATAAACGACCAGCCTTTATCTATATTATTAAAAATGATTTCCTTTTTTTTGGCTTCCTTTTTATTTTCAGCTATACGTCTTTCATTTTCATCCTGACATGAATTCAATATGAAAGCGAAAAGCAGAAGAAGAGATATTTTGTATTTCATTTTATAAAACATTAAGCTACAAAGTTACAAGTAAATTTTACAATTATGAATTTTGAATTACAAGCATTTTGTTAAGTTTAAGAAATGCACATCAGAACGAATTATACAAAAATAAATATTATTTGTTATTAAATTCATAATTTAACATTCTTAAAAGCACTATAATTTACGAATAAACTATATTTGTTCTTTAAAATCTATTCAAATGAATCCAAAAATATTAATTATTGGTGCTTGTGGTCAAATTGGAACAGAGCTGACTCAGAAACTTCGTAAATTGTACGGAACCGAGAATGTAATTGCTTCTGATATCCGAAAATTAAATACAGACGTCGTTAACTCCGGTCCTTTTGAAGTAATTAATGCTTTGGATTTTAACCAAATTGAACATCTTGTAGAGATCCATCAGATTACTGATATTTATTTAATGGCAGCCCTTTTATCGGCTACAGCTGAAAAAAACCCTGCTTTTGCCTGGGATTTGAATATGAACTCTTTATTTCATGTTTTGAATCTGGCGAAAGCCAAAAAAATTCAGAAGATTTTCTGGCCATCCAGTATAGCAGTTTTTGGTCCAACAACACCAAAAGAAAATACGTCTCAATATACGATTATGGAACCTTCGACAGTTTACGGAATCAGTAAGCAAGCCGGTGAAAGATGGTGTGAATACTACCATAATATTTACGGAGTTGATGTTAGAAGTATTCGTTATCCGGGTCTAATTAGCTGGTCGACTCCTCCGGGCGGCGGGACTACAGATTATGCCGTAGATATTTTTCACAAAGCTATTGCCGATAAAAAATATGAGTGCTTTTTATCCTCAGAAACCAAAATGCCAATGATGTATATGGATGATGCAATTGACGCCACAATCAACATCATGAAAGCTCCGGCTGAAGAAATCAAAATACACTCTTCTTATAATTTAGCTGCCATGAGTTTCACGCCAACTGAAATTGCTGCTGAAATCAAAAAACATATTCCGGAATTTGAAATTACTTACAATCCGGATTTCCGTCAAAAAATTGCGGACAGCTGGCCTGCTAGTATCGATGATGCTGATGCAAGAAAAGACTGGGGCTGGAATCACAAATTTGATCTGGAATCTATGACCAAAGATATGCTCGAGCATTTGGGCTAATTTCAAAATTAAAACAAAAAAATACCGAAGTTAAAAACGGAGGGCACTGAAAAAGTCTTTTCACAAATAAATTGTTAATTAATAAGGAGCAGAAGCTAAAAGTTTTCTGCTCCTTTTTTTGTATCTTTTTAGTGTAAT
>NZ_CAIJDP010000058.1 GCF_903819435.1 Flavobacterium salmonis
ATTACACTAAAAAGATACAAAAAAAGGAGCAGAAAACTTTTAGCTTCTGCTCCTTATTAATTAACAATTTATTTGTGAAAAGACTTTTTCAGTGCCCTCACATTTATCAACGGTTTTTTATTAAATCACATTGCTTTAGGACTGCTTCTATTGCAATTTTAGACCTTCAAACAAATTGCAGTTCCTACCCTTTTTGCTATAAAAGTTAAACCACATTTATCTGGAAACACATCAAGAAAATTAAAATATTTCCTAAATTCACTATTGCAAAAATTTGAGGAGAGAAATCAGCTTTAGACAGCGGAAGCCTGAATATTGATTATACAAACAGGTTGAGACTATAGTTCGAATCCCTATTTTTCTGCTGAAAGCACATAAATGAGGTGCTTTTTTACATTTCAATACTTTCCTTATTTTGCAAAAACCTATATTTTACAAGACTTACGGCTCGTTTTTATAATTAGTAAATGAATTTATTCCATTTTAAGAATTTATGGGGTAATAAAATGTATAGAAAAATATCAATACTTTATTTTAGATCATTTTTGTTGTAAAGTTCTAACCCAAATTATTATATTTATAGACTTTCCCCTTTGATAAAATGAAAAATAAAGAATACCCAATACCACACAATGAAACGGAACGTTTAGCTGCATTAAAACGTTATAATATTCTTGATACACTTCCTGATCATGCTTTTGACGATGCAACAAAATTGGTTTCTTATATATGTGGTGTACCAATCGCTCATATCTCTTTCATAGATGAGAGCAGACAGTGGTTTAAATCTGAAATTGGAGTTGGGGTATCAGAGGTTCCACGGGAAATTAGTTTCTGTAACTATACCATTATGGAATCTAAAATGGTTGAAATCCCAGATACCTTTTTAAATGAACGCTTTAAAGATGATCCTAATGTCACAGGAGGATTTAATGTACGATTTTATGCCGGTATTCCACTTACAACACCAGACGGTTATAACATAGGAACTCTATGCGCCGTAGACCATCTTTCTAAAGAGCTTAATGAAGACCAAAAAAATGCTTTATCAATTATTGCGAAGCATGTGATAAACCAATTGGAATTATCAACAAAAAACATTGAACTCAATACTCAGAGAAAAATTGCCGAACGTGCCGTATTGGCAAAAGATAGTTTTTTAGCAAACATGAGCCATGAAATCAGGACCCCGTTGAATGCTATTATTGGTTTTACAGACTTATTGGCCCAAACAAAATTAGATGTTACGCAAAGGGATTATATTGACAGTGTACAAATTGCAGGAGAGAATCTGCTAATTATTATTAATGACATTCTGGACCTTTCTAAAATCGAATCCGGAAATTTGACTATTGATGCACAGCCCTTTAATTTAAAAAAGACACTTAAACATGTGTATAATTTACTAAAGGTTAAAGTGCCTTCGACTGTTGAATTCAATCTCTTTCTTGACGCTGATTTACCTGAAACTGTAATTGGTGACCAGGGAAGATTAAACCAGATACTGGTTAACCTTACCGGCAACTCTCTTAAGTTTACCGAAGAAGGTGAAGTTACAGTATCTGTAAAAAAAACAGCAGAAACTGAAGATTATTACTCACTTAAATTCTCTGTTAAAGATACCGGAATAGGTATACCGGAGGACAAACTCAAAACTATATTTGAACGCTTTACACAAGCAGAAGAAAGTACGACACGAAGATTTGGCGGTACCGGACTTGGACTTAACATTGTAAAACAGTTAATAGAACTTCAAAATTCTGAAATTCATATAAAAAGCAGACAAGGATACGGTTCAGAATTTTTCTTTGTACTTTCTTATAAAAAGGCGAATCCTATTGAAACAAAAAATGAAACAGTATTAAAAG
This sequence comes from Flavobacterium salmonis, assembly GCF_903819435.1. Classification (GTDB taxonomy): domain Bacteria; phylum Bacteroidota; class Bacteroidia; order Flavobacteriales; family Flavobacteriaceae; genus Flavobacterium; species Flavobacterium chungangense. The sequence continues at coordinate 1,869 of NZ_CAIJDP010000058.1, forward strand.
AAGATCTGGGTAAACTAAAAATTCTTCTTTGCGAAGACAATGCTTTAAACCAGAAACTTGCAAAAAATGTGATTCATAATTTTGGTTTTGAATTAGACATTGCAGAGAATGGTCAGGAAGGAATTGATCTGTTGTTAAAAAATGAATATGATTTGGTATTAATGGATCTTCAGATGCCTGTAAAAGATGGCTACCAAACTACTGAATATATTAGATGTGAAATGAATTTAACCATTCCTATAATAGCCATGACTGCACATTCTCTGGTCGGAGAGCAGGAACTGTGCTACAATGTAGGAATGGATGCTTATGTGCCTAAGCCTTTTAAACAGGCAATGCTTTTAGAAGCTATAAAATCAGTCATCAATAAAGATATAAAGCTCCCTGTAAAAAGAAAGATTGATTTCTCGTTTTTAGATGAAATGTCTTATGGTGATCCCAACTTTATTCAGGAGATGATAGCTTTATTTATACAAAAAATTCCAAATGAAGTGACTCAGCTTGAAGAAGCATTTAACAAGAATGATTATGATGGTGCAAAAAAATTAGCACATAATATGAAATCCAGTTTCAATATTTTCATGTTAGAAGACCTTTCTCATTGTTTGTCTTTTATTGAGCAAGAAGCCATTACGGGACAATTTACCACTAAAAGTGAAGACAGTAAAAATATCTTACATTGTGGTGTTATTGAAGTAGTTAAAATCTTAAAGGACCTATGATAAAAGAGAAATATACTATAGCTTTACGTATCTGATTTTTAAGATACGTTTTACTCAATACAAAATTTAAACCAAATGAATATAGTTATAGCTGAAGATAATGAAATCCTACGCAAATCACTATCTTTTTTCTTAACGGCTAAAGGATTTACTGTTGACCAGTTTTCTGATGGTCAGGAGGCACTCGAGGCTATTGAAAAAAATAATTATGACCTAATCCTCACTGATATTAATATGCCAGGGAAAAGCGGAATGGAAATTACACAATATGTAAGACAAAATATTAATTCAGATATTCCGATCATTATATTTACTTCTTCAGGTGTAGAACAAACAGAATTGGATTCTTTTGACATAGGCGCAAACGAATTTATTGCTAAACCTATTAGCCCTGCTGTTCTTTTTGTAAGAATTAATAAATTACTTAATATCCGTTTGTAATGATGTAAATATGGTAAAAATCTGGGAACTTTATAAAAACAGTCACTGGGTAGAACCTTTTCTAATAGGTTCAATTTTCTTATTTATAGGAATATCAGCCGTCCTTTACTTATTAATTATTGAAAGCCGCACCAGAAAAATAAAACAGGAAAAACTCAGAAATGAATACGACCTAATTATTGTAGAATTAATGTATTCAGTGGTTTTTATGGACGCTCCTTTTTCTTCGGTAAAAGAAGATCAAAATTATGAGATGTTTTTAAAAGACAAGTACTTCAGAGAAGTATTAACAGAATCGGTGATCAATCTTCATAAAAATTACGATGGTATTTATGCAATAAAGCTTGAAGAATTTTATAAAGAGTCCAAATTGATCAATGGCTCTTTAAAAAAACTTAAAAACCATAAATGGGAAGTTAAATGCAAAGGAATTACAGAATTGGCAGAGATGAATATTACTGATGCTTTTGATACTGTTGTAGCTATTTCTAAATCCAAAAATAAAACCTTAAAAATCACAGCCATAAATGCCTGTATTAAACTCGGAGGAACAACAGGAATTATTCATCTTACAGAACATCCTTATCCTATTGATAACTGGACCCAGCTAAATATTATAAATGCTTTCAAAAAACATGATATTGGCGATACACAAGGTGTCGAATACTTGCTTGAATCAAAAAATTCTACAGTTGTGGCACTTGGACTAAAGCTTATTAAAGAACTTAAGTTTACACAAAAACTTTCTCATGTAAAAGAATTGGCAGAGAGGGCTCCAAACACACAAATACAGTATGAAGCACAAAGTATAGTACAGGCACTAACCGTAAACCTTATAAGTAAATGATTTTTAATAGTGAAACAACATGGTTTATCGATGTTTACATACTCCTTATTCTTGGATATGCTGTCCTAATCATGTCATCCTATCTTATATTAGCCTACCTTTCTACAAAAGCGCTAAGGAGTTATCTAAAAAAAAATAGTTTTGTAGATTATGAAGCCCTGCTTACCAGCGAATTTGCACCAAAACTTTCCTTAATTGCCCCTGCCTATAATGAGGGTTTTACTATTGAAGAAAATGTAAAATCCTTACTTTCTTTAAACTACAATAATTATGAGGTAATTGTGGTTAATGACGGCAGCAAAGACAATTCGATGGAAATCCTGATTAACACCTACAATCTTGTCCTCACAGAACTTGCGGTCGATTCAAAAATCGAAACCAAAAAGGTTAGAGGAATATATACTTCCGGAAATGCTGCGTTTAGAAAACTAATAGTTGTTGACAAAGAAAATGGAGGCAAAGCTGATGCTCTAAACGTAGGGCTTAATATTGCACAAAACCCTTACGTAGTATGTATTGATGTTGATTGTATCCTTGATAAAGATTCGTTATTAAAATTAGCAAAACCTTTTTTAGAATCTTATGGCAAACGCATTATTGCTACAGGCGGTGTCGTACGAATAGCAAACCAGTGTGTTATCAGGAATGGTCGTTTAGTTGAAATAAATATCCCTGATGCTATATTACCAAGAATACAGGTTTTAGAATATCTCAGAGCTTTTCTTTTAGGAAGAATGGCTTGGGGCAGGCTCGATGGGCTATTGCTGATCAGCGGCGCATTTGGTGCTTTTGACAAAGAAATAGCTTTATTATCAGGAGGTTACAACACAAAAACGGTAGGTGAAGACATGGAACTTGTCGTAAGAATGCGCCGTTACATGGTTGAAAATAAATTGCCTTACTCGGTTAGTTATATCCCGGACCCGCTTTGCTGGACAGAAGCACCTGAAGATTTCAAAATATTCAAAAAACAGCGCAGCCGCTGGATGAGAGGAACAATCGAAACACTTACTCTTCACAAAAAAATGTTCCTGAACCCTAAATACAAATTATTAGGAATGCTTAGTATTCCTTACTGGACATTTTTTGAATTTCTGGCTCCTGCAATAGAGTTTACAGGTCTCATAATAACACTCTTATTTATATTTTTTGGTTTTATTAACTGGCATTTCTTTTTTTTATTGCTCCTGTTTGTTTACACTTTTGCCGTATTTTTTTCGGTTATAGCTTTATTTAGTGAAGAGTTTACTTATCATAAGTATCCTAAAAAAGCTGATTTTTTTAAGCTTCTGCTAGCTGCTTTCATAGAACCATTGTACTTTCATCCGCTTACGGTATATGCTGCGCTGGTTGGTTATAAAGAAAAAATTATGGGAACTAAAGGCTGGGGCGAAATGACCAGAAAAGGATTTAATAAGAAGGAATAATCACTAAAAAATTCATTAAAGCATTACAGCTATTGCTACTCACTGATAAATATTAAAACAATAAATTCAAAAAAAAACCAAAATAGATAAAGAGTTTTACTCCCAAAAATCAGATTAAAATCAATATGAACAAACAACATTCTATAGCTTTACTTACCTGCTGGTATGGAGATTACCCTTGGTATTTTCCTTATTTCATCAAGTCTTGTATTTATAATCCAACAATTGATTTCGTAATTGTAACCGAAAATACGCAAGAAATCCCAAATAAACCGTCTAACGTTATCATAATAAACAAATCATTAGATGAATTCAAAGCAGAGGCCAGCAAAAAATTGGGTTTTGACTTAAATTTTGATAACGCTTATAAATTATGTGATTTTAAACCCGTTTGTGGATTGTTATTTCAGGATTTTCTTGAAAAATATGATTTTTGGGGACATGGTGATATTGACATGGTTTATGGCAATATAAGAAGCTTTATCACTACCGATATTTTAAACAAATATGATCTTATAAGTGCGCATAAGGACTTTATAACCGGTACATTTTGCCTGTATCGTAATAATGATTTAATGAGAACTTTGTTTATGGAAAGCCGGGATTATCAAAAAGTATTTTCTTCACCCGAATGGGTCGGTTTTGATGAATGTAATTCTTTATACGATGAATTGCAAACACCCGGAGTATCTGTTTTTGACTTTCCAAATCATATACAAAGTATGACTTATGTAGTACGTAAAGCTGAATCAGAAGGCAGGATAAAACCCCTTTTTGAACTTTATTTCTATAAAACCATGCATAATAAAATGAGATGGGATAATGGAAATATAATCTATTCTAACAAGAAAGAGTGCTTATTTTATGATATGATAAAGTATAAAGCCGAATGTGAGAATAAGTCAGTAAATTTTCCGATACCTGATGTTTTTTATTTTAATAAAAAGGGTATTAATAAAAATAGCTTTTGGAGACTATTAGGATTAAAAATAATACGTAAAAAGAAATCCTTAAAAAAAGTACAACTTTTTCATAGTTAAAAATAAAACTCTTTTACGGTACTCTATACCATGAGTACCGGAAGAGTTTCATGAAATTGATTGTTAGTCATCGTGAACGTTTATATAGCAACAAAACTCGACGTTTAGTGATTGTTATTGTTTTTTTTTATATTCTTAATTTACAACACTTTGACTTAAAAGCATATTTATTTCAAACCTCTGATAATTATATAAGCCAATCCTCCAATTCTGTAAACTGCAGCAACCATAAATCTGTAATTTTAGATTTAAAATAATAAACTACAGAATTATGGAAAACTTAATTAATCAGGAGAATCTGGAAGATATCAGGGAATTTATTGAAAATAAGATAGCTGATGTACCGGCAAATTATATACTATATGGTGCAATTGGGTCTTTGCTTTTATCCTCCTACCTAAAAAAAATAGGCAAAAATCAGGCTAGTTCAGTAATTGTCAAACTATCGATCCCTATAATAGCAATAGGGTTAGCAAAATATAAGGACGTTATAAAATCTGAATTTGAAACTTTAGCAGCTCCACAACCTGGTAATGCGTAACTATTTACTACTTTCCTTATTATATTTCAAAATATAATAAGGAAGTATATTTTTAGTTCTTGAAATAAGCTTCATCAGGAAGTTTCGTTTTTTTTGAAGTATGCATCCTTAAAATATATTCAGGAATCTTCTTGCCTTTAAAGATAAAAGCAAAAGAGCAGAAACCCTGCAGCTAAAAATGCTTTATGATTTCTGTTCCTGAAAAATAGGATACCGCTTATTTTAACAGATTCAATAAAAGCTGCTGTCCTACGACATTTGCTTTGTTTTTAGCCGAAACGTTGAAAGTTTTCATAGAGGCATTTTCGCCATCACCTTCTGCTTTTTTAAGTAGCTCATTTTCTTTTATGCAGCTAAAAACATCCAGCGCACAAAAAATGATTTTTCCGCGTCCGTGCGGCATTACAGTTAACGCTGAATATACTTCCTGCTTATGATCGGATACACAGCCAACAATAGTCTCTCCGTTGAACATTCGAAGTCCAACTCGGTTTTTATTGTACGTTGCAAAACACTGGTATTCCCAATTGAATACACAGGATTGCGGTAAACCGTCGAACCATTTGGTTTCTTTTACAAAGTAATTCCCTCCGTACCACGATGTTCCTAATGTCTTGAATCCTCTGTAATCAGCTGCCTCTTTTTTAGCAAAATAAGTCGCCCAGATATCAATATCGTTGATTACGACAATAGTGTTTCCGTTATTTACCCATTCTAAAAGATCCGTAACCAATGGATTTCCGGTCTGTTGTGGCTTAAATCCACCTATTACCAGACAATTTCCGGATGGGTTTCCGCTTTTATAATTTTTAAAATTTATTTTTTCAGAATCAAAATACTTCCCTACAATTCCCGTAGTATCGGCAACCATAATATTAGAGGCAATCTTTTCCTTATTCAGTTTTACAGCAAATAATTCATCGGCTCCGGTGGCTATAACCCTATTGTCTTTCGAAACCAATTCGGCAGTAATCATAGTATATCCTTCTGTTTCCGGGGCAAAATTGTTTTTAGCAGACAATAATTCGCCATAGGTAGTTCCTCCGGCTACGTTTACCGGAATTGTTTTTATCCAGACTGTTTCTTTTTTGTTATTTGTCGCTTTAACTTTCAAATCAAAGGCTCCTTTTATCTCTTTTTCGTTCACAATGAAAAAATCCACGACCGTCGTATCTTTTACAGATAAAACTTTGTTTGTCAGTTTTACGGCTACATACAAAGGCTTATTGTAACGGGCAATTAAATCGGCATCCCCTTTTAAATTTCTGTAATTATCTACAATACCCGAATGGTTTTCCAGCTTCATGCTTTCCCAGCCGTTTACCGCATAACCATCAATTGTATTGTTTATTCGGACATTCTCAATCGTACGTCCCTGATAATAAAAAGATACATTTCCCATTTGTCTGGTCAGGCTGTCCACGTTTGGAAAAGACTTCTGGAAATCATTTTTCTTTAAGAAAGTGTCATAGGCATCGTACCATTTCAAATAATCGTCACTTTCCCAGCCAATGTTTTTGCCTTTTTTCAGAATTTCGTCCCTAATGAGCTGTAATCGTGGCGGTGTGCCAATTGCGCCTTCTTCTCCGTAATAGACAATTTCTTCTTTGTTGTCTGTGAACTTTGCATACTTTTTAGGATTGCTGTACAAATTATCATGATATACACCTGGGCCTCCGGCATGATGCTGGTCGAACCAACCGTAATTGTAAAACCGATTGCTATAAGGCAGCAAGTGTAATTTAAAACGTGGATCAATTCCTGTTTTTATCGGGCCGTTACTCGAATTGTAGGTCATGATTCTGGTTGGATCCAGTTTGTGTCCCGCGAGCATCTGTAAACTGTCTTTTTTTTGAGGCTCTGCTCCTCTTTCGTTATGCATGTTATAAATTACAAGCGAAGGATGGCTCCTGTCCCGTTTGATCATTCTGAAGAACTTTTCGTCCCGCGCGGCAAAATAAAAATCAGATTGTTTTTTTTCCAGTTCATTTTTAGGATTGAATTGATTGGCCGGATATTGATTTCCTCCAGGCTCCTGATAATACAGTAAGCCCATTTCATCGGCATAATCTAAAACGTTAGTCTGCCCAATAGTTCTGTGAAAATTCAGCATATTCAAACCAACGGCTTTGGCATCTGAAATTTGTTTTTTTGCCAGTTCGTCACTTGGTGCAATTCCGTTTATCGGCCAAAATCCCCATGATATTGCGGTTCTTACGACAATGCGTTTGTTATTCAGATAAAACTGTTTGTCTCCATTAACTTCTTTGACTTCAAACCAGCGAAAACCAAATTTTTTCTCTGTGACATCTTTTACTTCTTTGTCGTTTTTAAAAGAGGCTTTAAAAACATATAAATTAGGATGATCAACGTCCCAAAGGTTTGCATTATCTATTTTTATGGAAAAAGACAGCGGTGTATTATCTCCTGTTACTACCTCAACGGGAAAGCTTTTTTCCCAAACGGATTTACCCGATTTTTTCTCTCTTACTTCTAATAAAACATTTCCTTTAAAAGCTGTTGGAGTGTTGTTTGTCAACGAAATTTCGGCATCGATTTCATTCACCTTCGGTTTATTTTTGATAAAAATATCATTTATAAAAACATGATCAGTGGCTACAAGACTTACTTTTCCGGTAATTCCGCCAAATCCGTGCGTAGGATTGGTACGATAGTCTCCCCACATATAATTGGAACTGTCCCTCCAGTCGAAATTCCCGTTTGGATCGGTAATTCGGACCGCTACAGCATTGGATTTTCCTACTGTCACATAATCGGTAATATCTACGTCAAAAGGAGTTCCGTTGATTAAATCATATCCTGCCAGTTTTTCGTTTACAAAAACCTCAGCCCTGAAACGAACGCTTTCAAAGTGCAGAACAATTCGTTTGCCTTTCATTGATAACGGCACCTTAACTTCGGTTGTAAACCAAGAAATCCCTAAATAATTACCTGAAACCCCAAAGGCATTTTTATTCCATCCCCAATGAAACTCTTCAACCGTTGCCGGAAGATGTACCGCTTTGCTTTCGCCTTTCTGAAGTGCCTGCCAGCCACCGGTTGGAATATTAACAGGTATTTTTTTGACATCAACTGGCGGAGTAAATAATACATCATTTTGCCATTGTGCCATTGGATCCAGCCAAAGTTTCCAGTTGTTATTAGATATATCCTGCACGATTCGCTGGTTTTGTGCAGAGGTAATAGCGACTACTGAAAAAATAAGTAAAACTGCTACATTTTTAAACATTATAAAATCCTTTCTCATAAATTTCAATTGTTATCTTTTATTTCTTTTTAATGAAAATTATTTTGCCTTAAAAATGTAAATTTCCCCTTTTGCTGTATTAATCGAACTCAGGTTATTTCTACTATTTTTTAAAATGAATCTTTCATTCCTAATTCAAATCAAGGATTGAAATACCTTAGACTTAAAAGCATTTCACCCCCTGACCGAGTCAAAAACTATAGTCAGCAGAACTATTCTATAAACCATGTTTAGCTTTCCAATTGGTATATTCTGAACCTATTAACCCATTTGGCCAGTTGCCGTACCATGAATATCCTACTCTTCTTTCATTATCAATTTCGGCTAAAGTCTTTTTGGGAATTCCGTCTCGTCCGCAGAATAATGGCAGGTTATTTTCTAAATCATAAAATCTTGCCCAAAGCACACTACCGGGAGAAGAAACAACTATTACATCCTGACCTGAAGCTTGTGAAGAGTCTGTGATTTTTTTAGTAGCTATATCCATAAGTTTAGCGCCATTAAACCAGTCGACAGCATCTTTTACGGCTTGCTTTACTGCGGAAGACGGCTGTTCTACCAACATTAAAATTCGTACGATGCCTACTGATTCTGAGCCGCTAAAAGAAGGTAATTCATAAGCTCTGGCTAATGCCGGTTTTAAGGTTACTTCATCATGTTGCGCACACCAAACCGTCTTTTTGCCTTTGTATGTAATCTGTGTTTGCAATATAATGTCAATTCCTTTGTTGAATGCTGTTGCCGCTTTGTCTTTATAAGCCGGATTTACAAGGTCTAAATTATTTTTGCCTTTAGTAATATCCCACATTAGATTCATAACATTGGCAATTGCGCCATCATTATATGTGATATGATGCCTGTAGCCACTTTTGTCCGGATAATATTGAGGCCATCCTCCATTAGCATATTGTGCAAGGAATAGCCAGTCAATTGCTTTTTCGGCTGCAGCAAGGTAATTAGGATTTTGGGTTGTTTTGTAATCTGCAAGCAGCCATCTTAATTCTGTTACTATATGCCCGTTATCTATTGTGGTATCGGTATTGTTTTTTGATGCGAGTGCTGCTGCTTTTTGTTCTGTAGTCTGTGCAACGTTATATAGATTTAAATCAGCAACAGCTTTCCCCCAGCCTCCGTTACTCCTTTGCCAGATTAAGATGCTTTCTGCCCTTACCGTTGTAGCATACACAGCAGTAACACCAGTAATCGTTACTTCTATTTGAGCACTTTTTCCGCTTCCGTCAGTCGTTGTTGCCGTTACCGTAAGGTTTCCATTAATTTTAGGAGTCAATAATCCTTCCGGGCTTATAGTAGCTATCGCATCGCTTGAAAGACTCCAGGTTACTGTTTTATTGGTTGCATTTGCAGGAGCAATCTGAGTGGTTAATTGCAAGGGCTGACCATTCGTTATAGTAGCCGGTGTAATAGAAACCGTTTGGATAAATACCGCTGGTTCCGTAATCCCGGAAACAGTATAGATTTTTTCTGCAGTAATGCCCGAACCGTCTTTTGCCGTAGCAGTAACTTTTACAGTCCCATTTTTTATCCCGGTTAATAGCCCGTTTTCTGTAATGAAAGCTATTGTGGGATCAGAAACACTCCATGTTAGCTCTTTATTGATCGCTTCATCAGGAAGCACGATGGCCGTTAGCTGTTTAGGCGTTCCATTTACAATATCGCCATTAATTATAATTGTTTTTACCTGTGTTGCTTTTTCAGTTCCATCTGATGAACAGGAGAACAAAAAAACCGAAAAAATTAAAATTATTGCATTCTTCATAAGCTATATTATTTTATTAATTCTGAACTATTTTATATTTTGTGAAAACTATTTACCTTCTATCGCAAACTGTCACCATTTATTCCTTAATCAGTTTGATTGTAGAAGTTCCTTTCTCAGATTTTACAGTGATAATATAAACTCCGGATGCGTCAGCTATAGCCCCAACTTCGGTTTGGTTTTCTCCTTTTCCTGATCCTATTTTTTGTCCTGACAGGTTATAAATGGTGTATGTGAATTTCCCCAAAGCTGTAATAGTAAAAGTCTGACTTGCAGGGTTTGGATACAGAACTGCATTGACTGAAGAGGGTGCAATGGAAAAATCATCATTACCCAGAGTTGCTGTTGTTGCAACTATATTAGGCTGTGTCTGTGCTGCCATATCTACTCCCAAATAAAATCCAGGATGCGGAGGCTGATTGTAACCCGAATTTTGCCAGGCAATTGCTGCTCTGTATTGTGTGTCGTGCATCAAAGTATATAATCTGTTTGTTGTTGGAATGGAGGTAGTGTAAATTCTAATAGAAGTATTATCTGTTTTGCGAAAGATAACTTCTTCACGCCAGTCTCCAAAAATATCCGCACTTAAACATGGTGTAGATTTAGTTGTATTATTGGAAGAATATCCTGTTGCAGTTAGTAAATTAACACTTTTCGAAATAAGGTGGTTCCATTTGTCAATTTTATTCGAATCTAATAATTCCCGATTCAAATCACCATCCCACCATATTGAGAAATTTTGTGAAGGTTTTGAGTTGCTGATAAGATTCCCTTTGCAATCCATTAAATAGTTTACACCACCAGTACTGCCCCAGCACTCATATCCTTTGATAAGTGGGTTAATATCTGCAGCATTGCAGCGGCCTACATCACCTGTTCCGGGTATACCCCAAATAGTACTTCCCGTTTTGGCATCTAAAAATACAAGACCGTTTGTCTTGTATTTGGCTGGCTCTTCCAGACACTGCCATATTTCCATTCCCGGAAGATCCGGATCCATATCGCTCATATGAAGCGCATCACCATGTCCTAAAGAGTTGGCATATAATTTTGTACCATCATCATTTATAGCACTTGAGCCGTTAAAAATTTCGTCTTTACCATCTGCATCTGAATCACCAACAGTCATTTGGTGATTTCCCATACCAGCATAAGCCGAATTACCGGAAGCAGCACTATCGAAAATCCATCGCTGTGAAAGCGTGTTGTCTCTCCAATCCCAAGCCACACGAACGAGCCTTGTGTAGTAACCACGTCCCATTACCAAACTTGGTTTTGATCCGTCGAGATACGCCACAGCTGCAACAAAACGGTCTACACGGTTTCCATAACTATCTCCCCATGAAGAAACGGTACCACGGGCAGGCAAGTAATTGGTGCTGGCCATTGCTTTTCCGGTTTGCCCGTTAAAAACCGTTAAAAATTCAGGTCCTGTCAAAACAAATCCGAATGATTTACTGGCACTGTCATGGACTCTGTAATCTGCAGTCCCGTCTCCAATAACAACTCCTGTTCCGTCTATGGTTCCATCTGAAGTTCTGCAGGCCAATTCAGCTTTTCCGTCAGAATCTAAATCGTACACGATAAATTGGGTATAATGTGCACCGGCACGGATATTTTTTCCTAAATCAATTCTCCAGAGGTGTGTTCCATCCAATCGATAGCAATCCATATAAACATTACCCGTATAACCCGTTAACGAATTGTCTTTTGAATTGGTTGGATCCCATTTTACAAATATTTCATATTGGCCGTCACCGTCTACATCTCCTACGCTGCAATCGTTTACGTCGTAGGTATAGGCCAGACCATCAGGGGTTGTTCCACCGGCAGGAACCTGCATGGCAATATCCAAATAAGGGTTTGCCCATACAACAGCAGTTTCTGAATTATTTTCTTCTATTCCGTTTATAACGGCACGTACGGAATAAACGCCATTAGTTGTAACGTTGTGGGTATAGTTAGTTGTGTTTACAAAAGGACTAACTGAAATTTTTACATCATCGCAATATAAATTATAACTCACATCAGTTGGTTCGGTTCCCAACATTCTCCAGCCAACATAGACCTGATTGGCATTTAAACGCATAGAAATTAGACCGTGATTGAGTTTCTCGACGGTTCGCTGGGCATAAATGTCTGTGGTTATTCCAATGAAAAAGAGCAATAGAAGAACTGCTTTTTTTAAAAAAAAGTTGGTAGTTTTCGGGTTCATACATTATTTGGTCGGTTAGGTTAGTAAATTCAGTCAATGCTAAATTTGAAATTAAAACAGTAATTTAAATATAATTTGACTAAAAGCAAATATAAAATTTCACCCAACTTAACAAGGAGACAAAATGCAATATTTAGGGGTATAAATTGCTATTTTCTTTAAAAGACCTATTTACTTCGTTCGAAATATCAAAAAAAGCTTTAGAAATTTACACTGCCATTTTTATTCTTCTTTGGAAACTATATCTTTTTTCTTTACTTCAAACATACGAGTCTGTTCCCGGAATATTTCGCAGGATTTTATACCTTTTCCATAGAAATAGTTTCTTATTATTTCCTATATTCGCTACAATGAAATTAGTAGAAAACTACAAGAATACGAACTGTTTTCAACTGTTACATTCAAGTTTAGCAACTATTTTTCGGCATACATTTCAGAAAAATGATTAAAATAAAATTGTTCTTTCAGACTGGTTTTCAAAGTATTTTAATCTGAGACTGAACACATAAATAATTTCCTAATTAATTAATAATGACATTCCTTTTCTTTTTTAGTGCTTTAGGAGCTTTTAATGGGTTTCTGCTTTCATTTTATTTTGCCATAAATGCTAAAAAGAAAATTTTTACAAACTATTTTTTATCATTGCTATTACTGGTTTTAAGCATTAGAATTGTAAAATCAGTATTTTTCTATTTTAATCCGCACTTATCCAGTATTTTTATTCAGATTGGTCTTTCTGCCTGTATTTTGATTGGTCCATTTCTTTTTTTATATCTGAAATCCTATAGTGTTGAAAAACCGAACTGGAAAAAACATATCATACCTTACCTGGCAATAATGACAGCTTTAGGGATTTTTTATCCATATGTCGAACATTTAGAAATCTGGAAATTATTTATTGTTAAAGCAATATATCTTCAATGGTTTATTTACATTGTCTTCTCTTTTAAATATATCGGGCCGATTATTCAAAAAACCAATAAAAAAAGTAGTTTAAAAAAATTAGAAGTCTGGTTTCTAAGTATTTATATGGGTGTTGCTTTTATCTGTCTTGCTTATATTGTTGCTGCTTATACTTCTTATATAGTAGGTGCTTTATCCTTTACTTTTGTTTTGTACCTGATTATTTTACTTTTAATTTTTAGAAATAGTAATGAATCTACTTTTTTTAATGAAAAAGAAAAATACCAAAACAAAGAAATTGACAAGGCAACACTGCTTCTGATTGACCAAAAAATAGCGCTAATAATCGAAAAAGAGTTATTTGTTAATCCAAATTTTAATCTTGAAGAAGCTGCCAAAGAGCTCAAAATAACCAAACATCTTTTATCACAGTATGTAAATGAAATATTAGGCAAATCGTTCTCTAGTCTTATTAAAGAATATAGGGTTGAAAAAGCAAAAAAATTATTAGAAACCGAAAAAAACTATTCAATCGAAAGCTTAGGATATGATAGCGGCTTCAACTCAAAATCAACATTCTTTACTGCCTTTAAAAAAATAACCGGCTTAACTCCTGCCGAATACCAAAAATCGTACTCAAAATGAGTTCTGTTTTATAAAATCAAACTACTTCATTATAAACTAAAACCTTTAAAATAGCTGACTCCCGGATATTTGCCCTCATTATTAATAATTAATTTTTTAAGATGAGAAACATGTTTTTGTTTATAGCATTCATGCTGAGTACTGCAATAGTGGCACAGGTTAAAATTTCCGGAAAAGTGGTGACGATAGAAAATAATCCTGTAGAATATGCCGAAGTCATTCTATTCTCAGACAAGTCAGTTCCGCTGATTAATTCCCTGACAAATGAAAAAGGTGAATTTAATATCGAATATCAAAAAGGTATTTACAAATTAGAAATTCGTCAATTTAAAGAAATCTTATACGCAAAAAACATTGAATTGAATTCGGATTTTGAAGCAGGAAACATACCTGTAAATACAACAAATACATTAGAAACGGTCGTAATTTCAAAAAAGAAAGAACTCATAGAAAGAAAGGTTGACCGACTTGTTTTTAATTTAGAAAATACAATCAGCGCAGTTGGTGGTGATGCTCTGGAAGCCTTAAAAATTACTCCTGGTGTACAGGTTAGAAATGAGAACATCACCATTGTTGGTAAACAAGCAATAAGGGTTTTGATTGATGACAAAATGCTGGAACTTGGTGAAGAAGATTTGGCGAATTTCTTAAGATCAATTCCCGCTGATAATATCAAAAGTATTGAAGTCATTACAACACCACCAGCTAAATATGATGCTGCTGGTGGGAGCGGATTAATTAACATTAAACTGAAAAAATCTCAAAAAGATGCCTGGAGCCTTACTCTAGGAAGTACTTATCTGCATCGATCCAAAGATGATGAGGGATCGGTTACCAGTAATTTTATGTACAATAAGAATAAGTTAAGCCTTAATTCTTCATTAAACTACAGAAACGGCGGAGAGTCTTTTGATTATCAGGATTATATTTACTTTTCTGACGAATTTTGGAACACCAAACAAACCTTTAACAGAGATTACAACAGGTTAAACGGAGTCCTGGGTATACAGTATGCTGCAACTTCTAATTGGGCTTTTGGCTTTCAGTACATTACAAATCTTAATAAAACAAAAGCTAACAGACCTGCAGGATCATTTGTTTATGAATATCATAACGATGTCCCTTTTAAAAATATAACAGCTGCGACAAATTCTAATCAAAAACCTGATTTTCACTCCATAAACTTTTTTAATGAAATTAAACTTGATTCTATTGGAAAGAAAATTATCCTGAATCTGGATTATTTTAATTTTTCAAATAATGATTCGAGACCTTACAAAGGAACTTCGGAAATAAGGGATCCGTACAATATCCAGTATTTTAAAGGAATCAACAATAATATGCAAAGCACTAATAATTATTCTGCTAAAATTGATCTCGAATTACCTGCCAAATTTGCTGATTGGAGTACGGGAGGAAAAATTTCAGTTTCAAATACAGAAAATAATATTGCAGCATTCAATAGCGGACTTGTCGATAATCCTGTAACCGATATGCCGCAAATAAGCCATCGATTTGATTATGACGAATATGTTCAGGCGTTGTATTTTTCTGCAAATAAAAAATTTAAAAATTTGGAAGTACAGGCCGGACTGAGGATGGAAGCTACCCAAACAAAATCGCATGATGGAAATTTAAATGCAGTGGTAAATAATGATTACATAAAACTATTTCCTACAATCAATTTATCCTACTCTCCTGCCGAAAATTCTACATACAGATTTAGTTACGGAAAAAGGATAGGACGTCCTAATTTTTCAGAATTGAACCCAAACATAACTTACGTAACCCCATTTTTGAGCGTTGAGGGAAATCCTGTTCTAAGGCCTTATTTTGTAGATAATTTTGAACTGATTTATTCCTATAAAAAATTAGAAAGCAAGCTTTATTACAGTATAGAAAATAATATGTATAACCAAATAGGACTGCCTGATGACAATACTTCTGTTGTTCGCCTGACTAATAGAAATATGTTTAATATAAAAAGATATGGGATTTCAGAACTCTATGTTTTCGATACATTTAGCTGGTGGAGCAGTTACACTACGTTTGTTTTAAATTATTTGACTGCCGAAACTATTAATATACCGGCAAATGGCGTGGATGGTTTTTACTCCAACTTTTCTACCAATAATGATTTTGTTTTAAATAAGGAAAAAACAGTATTGTTAAATTTCAATTTCCAGTGTATGCCTGTAGGGACTTATGGTGTTAACAGGCTTGATTTATCCAGCTCAACTTCTCTTTCTGCCCAATATTTATTACTTAATAAAGATTTAAAAATTACCCTGAAAGCGAATGATATTTTTAAGACCGACAAAATGAGGTTTAATTCAACTGTTAATGGGATATATCGTGATTCTAACTATTATTTTGATACCCAATACCTGCAATTGTCTTTCAACTATAAGCTTGGAAGCAATAAAGTAAATGTTGCAAAAAGAAGAACCGGAAATGAAGAGGAAAGAGTGAGAACAGGAGTTTGATAATTACATGCCTTCCTCCTAATTAACAAATGATGGATTCATAATAAAATAAGATCCCTCGTTTTAAAAATGGTATCTAATCCTCCAAATAAACTTTATTGGTTTACTGGAGGAAAATTTTATAATGACAAACAAAACAGATGATCTGATGACTTTTGAATTCTCAAACATTATTACAAATATACAGCAGTTACAAAAGATTTAAGATTAAACTAAACCAATACCCCAATCTCAGGTAAGAGCTTTTAGCAGACATTTATCCTATTATTTCTGCAGTCAGAATTTGACACAATAGTTTTGTTGATGATTCAATTTTAACTTTAAAACTTATGTAGAAAATTAAGAATGCAGCCGATAATAATATTATAAAAAAATTCCAGGTAAAAAAGCTGCTAATTGGTTTTATAAAAAGAAATATTGCAAAAGCTAAATTCAAAATTATAATTATAAATATTGGAAGTTTTAGATAGTCTTGCACTTTAAATTTTAAATTAACTAAACTATAGTTTTCATGCTTTTCTATCTTTCCATTGATTTCTGGACGTAATTGATTTCTGGATCCATAATCAAAAGTTGGAAATATTTGAAATTCGGAATTGTATATCTTACCTTCGAATTTATATTTGTTTCCAGAGTTTGTATGAAATTTTTCTGTCACAATATTTAGTTTGTCAATAACTTCAGTAACTCCTAAATCGGTTTTTAATATTTTATTAAATGTCATTTTTAATTTATGTTTATTAATATGGTTACTGACTAATGTTCAATTCATTCAAAACTACTTTTAAATATTATTGTAACCCGTTGGGTGAAATTAAAAATAAGTGTCTGGCTGCGTCCATTCGTCTTCGCTCAGGATAAACCTAGTCGAAGCCCTTTCGTATTCAAAAGCCTTCGACTCCGCTCAGGATGACATCAATGCCCTAAGTTATAAAATGATGTTTTACTCACGATTTTATACTTTTTTTAGTCAAATCAATTTTTTTAATCAATTTCACACAACGGGTTATTGTAATAATTTATTTTGTTATTCCAATTATCACTCCGAAATTACCATCTGTTTGTATCCAGTTTTTTTCTGGTAAATACGTTCGTGAAACAAATCCATCCAAATATAAGGCATTTAAACAACCTAGTTTTTTAAAGTATTCTGCAAACTGATAGAAATTTATTTCCTTTTTGGACATTGCAAATACTATTTCGTTGTTTGGGAGAATTCCAACACCATTTCGAATATTTAAGTTTGTCGAATTTTCTTTAAAAGCGGGGTGAATTTTTCCGTTAATTACTAACATTGGCCCTGATTGCGTGGCATATTTTATTTTACCATTATCTGTAAAATCATTTGTTAAGCAAATAATTGGTGTTGTGTTAGTAGTTATGTAAAAAACTCCATTTGGTTTAAGATAAAAATTTCCCTCACCTTGAGTTGTATCGATTTCAACTTTCTTAACCTTATTCTCAATGTAGAGCCCTTGTGGTGAGCTGTCTTTTTTATACATTCCTCCATTGGTTGCAAAAACAAGTTCTCTTTTTTGTTTTGTCAATTCAACCTTTAGATTTTCAGCATTTTTAAAATTTTCACCTTCCTGGTTTTTCCAATAAAATTCAACTTTTAGTTTTTTTGGATTAACGGTATAGCTAATGAAACGTTCATCATCATTTTTTGGTTCTTTAGATTGTACAAAAAAGCCAACTGAAGTGAACAAAATTATAATTAATACTATGACAGCTTGTTTTCTCTTCATTTTTTTAGCATTTGGAAAAGCTTCCTGCAACAAATTCGATAACTAATTAAAATTTAATTTCGGCTGTGAAACTTAATTTTTAACAGTTGAATTCATAATTTTGATTGTTTTTGAAATATCGATGAAGTCTTTCATGTATTTATTTTTTTCGTCTTCATCAATTGTATTCAGTACCACAATAACAATAGTTGTTTTACATTCTATGACTAATGTAATTTGCTGGCTTTTGTCTAAATAATCATATGTTATAACCTTATATTTTCCGGTTAAAAAATTATCTTTATGAATATTCTCGAATTTTAATTCCTGCTCTCCAATTTTTACTCCTTTATTGTTTTCTTTTTGATATTGGTTTTCAATTTCAATCCAATTATCAATTTCAGGTGCGGTTTCATAATCGTTACCAAAAACATAAATATAAGTTTTATCACTTACATTTTTTTCATCAGGGACAATAAAAAAAGGAACAGGACCATCCTGAACCTGAATCCAGTTTTTAGGCATATCTACCAATAAAGTATGCTTTTTTGATACAATCATTTTAGTTTGAGCTTTTGAATAATTAATGCTCATTACAAGTATAAATAGAATAAAGTATCTTTTACTTTTCATTATGGTTGTTATTATATTAGGTTGTCTTAAGTTTTCTGTTAAAATTTGTGTTGCTGTACAAGATAACAAGTTGTGGTTATGGTTTCTTGCACAATCTATTTTTGTCTTTATAACTCAATTATTTTTTATAAATATTTTTTACTCAAAAAATCAGCAAGCCGTTTTATACTGACTAATCTTGACTAATCAAGAATGTCGGCTGTATTTTTATTCAGACAACAATTTATAAAATTCAGAATTATTTTGAATTTCAGCGATTATTTGCCCTCTCTCTTGTTCGTTCATCATTCCGCCCAATCTCCAGTAACTTAACTCAATTTTTCTATTTAAGAAATTTATGTAGTAATAAGTATATTCATTTTTATTTCTGGTTTCTTTTGTTGCTGTAACATTTTTAAAAGAATTTTCTAATTGGGCTTTTAAATCTTCTTTTTTGTGGTTTTTCAGCAAAGCATTGAATGTAATATTTACAAGTTCAGAATTACTTGCTAAACCATTTTCAATAATGTTTGGTATTAAAATATCATAAGCTTTCTCTTCTTGATTTAGACCCAAATAACATTTAGAGTACATTTGCGCCATATAAATTTCTTCCGCAGCGAATTCATTTCCGCAAAAATGGCGATATGGATATTTTTTAGTTAAATCAAGGTAACTTATTGCGCCTTGAAAATTTTTATTTTTTATCTCTAAATCAGCAAGTATTTTGCAAGCTCTGTTTTTATAATTTGCATAGGGCTCTCCCATTAATCCTGAGCCAATTCCACCTTTTTCTTTGTCATTTGCTTCACTTTCTAAGACTTTTAAAAAAGTGTTTTTAGCATTCTTGTAATCCTCAAGTTCAAATTCTGCAAATCCTTTGTTATTTAAAGCCCTGAAAATAAGTTTTGATTTTGGATATTCTGCTATTAATTCTGTGTAGTTTTTAATTACTTTATTTAGAATTTTTTCTTTGATTTCAATAGAAAAATTCTGTTTTATTTTTTCGTCCTTATCTATGCCAACCGTGTCTCTTGCACTTACAATTTGATATAATTCATCATGCAATAGTTCTTGTATTGCTACTGTTTTCTCAAATAAAATTAAATCTTCATTTAAGCTCTTTTTCTGTCCAAAACTAATTGATGAAAATAAAAGCAAGATTGTAATTAAAATATTTTTCATGATTTTGAAATTTTGAAATAGCATTATCAACGGTTCACAACTATCTACTGCTTATGGAAATAAAAACGAAGTTATGGAAAAAACTCTTTCCCATAAAAACAAAGCCAGCAATTTGAGGAAGTTGCTGTTAGTAGTTTTTGCGTTCTTTCCCCAAACTTTTCATATATAGTTGTCGATTTAAAACGAATTATTTTCTGCTTTTCAAAAAATTAAAAAAATGCTAATATTCATTAAACTTATAATAGACATACACGAGGGTTGTAGGTATTTTTATTTATCCATCTCATCGAAAATAAGAAGTTCATTGAGATAAATCCCTAATTGGCATGGCAATCTATCTTCTTCTTTAAAAGAAGCTGTTCCGCTTAATCTTCTTAAGCTCTCCTTTTCACTAGTTGAATTATCGGATTCAATTTTGTATTCTACTTCTCTACCCTGATATTTCATTTTCGTAATGTAAGGATTAGTTCGTTTTCGAAATAGTCCTGGTTCATTTTTTTCAAAGATCCAAACCTGATCATCTCCTTGAATATTAATGATTAATTTCGGTTTCTTCCATATCCAACCCCAATATTCAATACTCCCAATTTTATTTGATTCTAATAGAATCTCAAATCCTTTAACAGTGAAAAATTTAGAAATTGGCTTAATATGATATGTCTTGCCCTCAGTCTGTAGCTCTCCTGTCAAAGTTGACATAATCATCAATGTAGACTTTATCGAATTTTCGTCTATAATATTGTAATTCATTCTGTTATGGAAGCTATAGAGAGGATTTACAAAAACCGTTTTTTTAGTAAATGATATTTTTCTATTCATACATGTGTTCAATAAAATCAATCATATATTCAACCCATTTTAGGTAAATTAGTGTAAATTATATTGCATATTATTATTTTCCGAATATAATAAAATTATTTTCACAAATCATCTATAGCGTATTTTGGTTGTCCTTAAATTCTCCAAGGCTCAACTGCCATTTTTAAAATCATAAAACCTATAATAGTCAGCAATAAAAAAATGCACGAAAAATATATCTTCGTGCATTTTTAGGACCCTACCGTATATTTTATTTTTTAAAATTAGAGTTTAATTCCTTCATCCCCTGAAAAACTAATCTGGCTACCTCAACTCCTCCTTTTGTTTGAAAATGAGTGTTGTCTTTCTGGCCTTCCGGATAGGCTTCATATACCCCTGCGGGTAAATTCATGAAGTAGTTTTCAGTAACGTAAGGCTGTCCTTTTTTGGTAAAAAATTCTCTTGAAGCTTTGTTTAAATCTATTAAAGAAACCTTCATCTCTGTGGCAACATCTTTGGGTGCTTTATCATATTCGCCATGGGCATTGTTTAAAATATTTTCTTTCCACGGGAAATTCCTTGCTACAGGAGTCAGGATAATAGGATATGCTCCTTTTTCTCTTGCCTGCGATACAAAAAGCCTTAAAAACTCTTTGTACCCTTCAACATCTACATATCTTTCTGTTTTATCTACAGCTCCGTCATTATGTCCAAACTGCATGATAACTACATCTCCTTTTTTAAGGTTTTCATATACGGATCTCCAGCGTCCTTCCTGAAAAAATGTTCTGGTGCTTCTTCCTCCTCTTGCCCGGTCATCTACAAAAACACTATCTGTTTTTATTAAATTCTTTACTTGTTTTAAACTGTCTTTCGCAAAAAATTGTTGAAAAACCTGTCCCCAGCCAGTCACCGGATATCTCGTTTTCATATAATCTTTTCCCGGTTCATAATTATTGGCATAATCTGCCATAGTCGAATCCCCGATTAGATAAACGGTTGTTATATTGGATTTTTTTATTGTGAAAGCCATAATCATAAGGCTGGCAGCAATGCAAAAAATTGAAACTGTAAATTTTGAATTCATTATTTATTTAAGTTTTTAATTAAAAAATCATAGATATAATTGACCGTAGGATCAACCCAGGGTTCAAACAGCCAGAAGGGATGCATTTTTACATCAAATTTATGAACTTCGGTATAAATTCCCCATTCTTTCATCATCCCGACTAACTCGTCCTGACCTGCATGAAATCTCGAAAATCCACTGTTAATGAATAAAACGGGACAGGAATTTTCGTTTGCCCAAAAAATACCGGAAGCGTCTTTCCAGATTTCGGGCTTTTCATAAAATGTACCTCCCAGCCATTCTACATCCGGAGAATTTGGTTTTCTGTTTAAATTTAGAGACGATGGTGCCATAAAATCGACTACCCCATCAATATCAACAATAGCCTGAATTTCACTTGAAAAACCTAAATTTCCATGATCGCCTTCTTTATATTGCACCCCATTTGTTAGTCCGACCAACATTGCCAGCTGTCCACCAGCCGAACAGCCGGAAATAGCAATTTTATTAGGGTCAATATGATACTTTTCTGCATTTGCCCGCATCCATCTGACAGCCGATTTGATATTGAAAACAGCTGCCGGATATTTTGCTTCCATCGAAAGCTGATATTCTACACATACTGTTACTATGCCTTTGGCAGCTAATTTTTGTGCCATCGGAATTTGTAATGATTTATCTCCCGATCGCCATCCTCCGCCATGAACCATAATCAAAGCAGGATATTTTCCTGATTTCTTTGGAGAGAAAACATCGACATGCAAATCCCTGTCTCCAAAAGGAGTGTTTTTTAATGTGGTGTAAATAATCTGTCGGTGTTCTACAACTCCTGCCGGTAAGATATCTTTAGCTACTTTGATATCCGGAAAATGCCTGAGGTTCTTCTTAAACTCATTTGCTGCAGCAAAAGAAGTATCTCTTGGAATAACACTTACTGTCTTCTGTGCCCAAATTTGGAAACACAGAAAAAAAATTAGAACGAAAATGATTTTATCAAATCTCATTTTTTGCTTATTAAATAATGTAATCAAAATCAATAATAGGATTGAACTTCAAATATACTGACAGTAATCAATTTATTCTTTGATAAACTTCGTTGTTTTAATTTTACCATTATCCAATATAATTTGTATAAAATAGTAACCCACAGAAAATCCTTCAACATTAATGGTTTGTTGAGTTGAATCATTCCCTTTCATCTCTTTTATTTTTGCACCGAAAAGATTATAAATTACAATTTTTTCAATCCCTGTGTCAGTACTCACTGTAAAATCATTGCCTTTTACCGGGTTTGGATAAAAAGAAAATTTATTAGTAAAATTTACATCCTTCACTGATAAATTACATGATGTTGGAACTCCAGTCGTTGTATTGATGCCGCTTATTGTGTTGCTTCCGTTTACTGTTTCTGCTTTATAAGGAATAATCGCATCACCATTAGGAATACTAATAGAAGAGCAGTTTTGGAATACAAGCCCTGTTACAAAATTGGCAACCATTCCCTTCTTTGCGCTAATCTTCACATTATCGAAAACAACATTGGTAATAAGGGATTCCGGCAAACCATAAAGTACTCCTGCATTGGCTGAATTGTTTACAGTAATATTTTTGAACGTAATATTTTTCCAGGTTGGTGTTGTACTTGTAACTGTTCCGGGAGTTAATGTTGATGGTGACGCTGTAGGCTCTTTTGGATACCAACTTGTAATTGCAAACGGAGTCGATACATTTTCCATCGTAACATTCGAATAGTAAAATGTAGTTTCATTTCCCCCACGATCAATAGCTGATTTCAGACGGAATCCGTTGGAAGTGCCGTTAAAACTGCAATTATCGACAAAAACATTGTTTACATTAGAAGTGTAGCTTCCCACCGAAACACCGTGACCCTCACCAAAAGCACAATTTTTAATTTTAATATTCTGAGAATTGGCATCTACTGCCACATCATCGTCACCCACAGAGAATTTACAGTTCAGCACATCCAATCCGTCCCAGTACCATACATCCAGTGCATCTGTGTTTGGAGCAGTTTCCGGTGCAATAACTGTTACATTTTTGATTGTTCCGTTTCCACCACGGCCACTGCCGCTTTTTCCCATGGTAAGACTAACATTTGGGGCGTTGTGTACTGTAATATCAGAAATTAAAACCTTATTACAGGCCTTAAAACGTATTATCCCCGGACGGCCGATACCAGTAGCATCAAAGGCTGTCCACCAGGCGCTGCCATCTCCTTCTATAGTTCCCCCTCCGGTTATGGCAATATTGGTAAGGTTTTCTCCATAAATAAAGGTTGTATAACTATCCGTTGTTCCGCTGTTTGGATAAGAACCGGCAGGAGATCCATTTCCGTTTCCGTAAGGCATCAACTGTAGGGTCGCACCGGCCGAAATTTGAAGATTAACATTGCTTTTCATCGTAATGGGACCACTAAAAAAAGGTGAAGCAGCGGCAGGAACGACAACGGTTCCCCCTCCTGCAGCGTTTGCGGCAATAATAGCTGCATTTATAGCTGCCGCATTATCAAGATTGAAAGTGCTTCCCCCATATAATGCCTCGGTAATCACATATTGAGTGGCAGGTATGTTAGGCAGGATTTGTGTAGTGGCGGCATCAGGAAAAGTCTCTGCCACAAATTGTGCAACACGGGTGGTATTTGCGGTCATAGCAAACGTAATTGTTCTATTTGTCGAAACAAGAGTTCCGTTACCATCTACCCATTTTGAAAAAACATATCCATATTCTGGATTTGCCGTCAAACTTATCTGGATTCCTTCTGCATATTGGGTACCGGATAGATTCCCAATTATTGCTCCCGATGAAGCAGGACTCACATTGGTTGTCAAACTATACATGGTAACACTGGGGTCATTGGTCACTTTTTCAAAATAATCAAAATTACCTACATAGTTATTTCCCGAGACAGGTTTAAATACAAAATACAAATCATGTGTGCCTGCCGTTTGGCTTATTGCAGCAGAAACAATTTGATAAGTTGTCCAATTTGCCGTTGAAGTCGCATTAACACTGGCTGTACCAATCAGAGTACCAGCAACTGCATCTATTCTTATTTCAACAGTCCCGGCCAAAGTCCCAACTGTTTGTGATCCGGTTTGCGTTTTACTGGCAGCTGCGATATCAAAACGGGTATCATATTGACTAAAAACATGTCCTGCGAATTTAACCCAATATCCATTTTTGCAACTTCCGATATTCTTACCTCCGGAGAGAGCCGCATTAGCTTCTTTAGATACACCATTGTAGGCGCTATAGTTTTCTGCTTCAATACGCTGAATTGTTTGCGAAAATACTGTTAATGAATAGAGTACCAGTAATAAGGAAATAAAATATTGTTTTTTCATATTTAATTTTTTTTAGTTTTTAATCACTTTTACTTTATATACTACTCCTTCTGTATTTTTCATACTAATAATGTAAACACCGGAAGTCAATGTGCTTAAATCTACTGATCGGGTTGTATTTGCTGCTAAAACACCTTGCTTAACCTTTTGTCCCAGAATTGAATAAACTTGATAATTTACGCTTCCGGTTCCTTCTGGCAATGTTAGGTTCACGATATTATTTGTCGGTATTGGATATGCACTTACTTCTTTTGATTGATTTTTCGTCCCTAAACCCAAAGTACCCAAAGTACTGATAGCGCTCAAACCACCATATTCACTAACAGATTGTACTGTATAAACATAATTACCTCCTGCTGTTGCACTAATATCTTCATAAGCTGCATCAGTTGTAATTGCCAGCACCTTGCCGTCTCTGCTTACAACATAACAAATCGCATATTGATTATCATCCCATTTTAGCGTGTTGTTACCAAGATTCAAAAGATTAGTTGGAGCAGCAACTTGTTCCACCACCAAACGCGGATCCCATTTGTCTGTACCGCTAAGGACATTCTCTATAGTGTATTGATCTGCCTGTGCTTTGGTCAAAATTGGATTATAATTTCCTGTCTGATTAACACCTCTTACTGAAAATACATTGGTTCTGTTCGCAGTATTGACCGCTACTCCACTTCCATTTACACTATTATATTCTGCAAAAAGTGCCGGTAAAGTTCCCATACTTGCCCAACCTATTGTATTTGGCTCATTTACCATTGTAGTATTTATATAAACAGCTCTTGGCGCATTTTGCCAGGGACGGCCTAAATAATAACTGGTAGTTGCAGTAATGGTATTGTTGTTAAAAATATATCCGTACTGAACATCGGCAGTATGATTTGGAGCCACGATGTAACCGCCTCCTGAAGTCAATTTACATTCTTCAAACCAGTGTGTTCCTCCTCCACAGATAAAATCTACATCACCTTCAATAGTTGATTTATAGTAAAAACTTCTATTTCCGCCTGTAACCTGGGTATCCTGCTTGCTTCTTAATTTGATTCCGTTATATACATTTCGGTCTCCGGCAGGGTTTAGTGCTGGTCTTTGGCCTGATGTTGTGATTCCGTCTTTGTGTTCTATTGTTATATTCTCCATGTATAAATCATTGGCTTCAATAGAAAGAACCGCATTCTTGATTCCCCATCCCGGATTTCCCTGAAGTATTACCTTGTCTTTTGACTGAGCAATTAAGGATACATTATTTTTTCCTGACGGAAGCTGAAGTACAATTCCCTGAGGGCTTGTTCCGTCACCTCCAAGATTATAAGTTCCGTTCGTAATCAGTATCAAAAATCTGGCTGATGAATTCGAGGGTGCTGCAGTAAATGCCTCTGCAATGGTTTTTACGTATTTTCCTGAAGCTATTTGATCTACTGTTGCATTTGCATCAACAATTAAATTGAATACACGTTTTGCAGGAACCGGTTTTTCCATTGTTTTAAATGATAGAGAAACTGCCGCAGCATTATTACCCGAAAGATCTGTAACCAATCCTGCTGGCAGACTAAAAGTATATTGTGTATTATAGTCTAAACCGAAATAGCTGAATTTTACTGTTTTATTTACAAATTCTGCCGTTAAATTTTTTCCGTTAAGTGTTGCCAATCCTGTACCTAACTTCACTTTTTCATCGTAATTAAGGATAATATTTCCGCTGGCACCAGCCGTTGTTGAAGCATTCGCAGGAAGTGAAGACAAAAGCACAGGAGCAACTGCATCCGAAACTAAAACTTCTTCTGCTTTGATTATCACATTAGACAATACTGTTGCAGTTACATCAGTTGCACTTCCGTGTTTTGGTCCGTTCACATTTGGAAACCATCTCAGATATATTTTTGCTTTTCCTTCTGCTTCAACCGGAAGTATTCCTCCGATTGGCGTAACTGAGCTTGTATTTATGGTTGTTAAGCCTGAAATATTCTGAAAAGTCACACCATCAAGTGAATATTGAAAAGTCCATTCGTCACAGCCATAATAGTAACCAATAAGCCCTGATGAAATAGTAATATTTTTATATCCAACCGTTGAAAAAGAGGTACTAAAATAGAAGAAATCGCCTCTAACCGTATTCCAAACACAGAAACCATTTTTCCCGCCTCTATTTTGCAGTCTCACATTCGGAGCAAAAACATTATCTGCAACATTATAAGCAGATAGCTCAGGTTTGTTTTCAACTTTAGAAAACAATTCGGCAATTCTTGGATTAGCATACTGATCGTTCTTGAAGGTCCAGCCTGCTATAAATGTTGCGTTATCGTAAGTTCCTGTGACAGATCTGTTTTCAGTCATTGTAACAGCAGTACTTAAAGCAGTTGATCCGTCTGACCAATTGTTGAATTTAATAATATCATTTTCGACCGCCGTAATCGTAACATTTGTGCCTGTTTCGTAAACAGAGAATGCACCATCTTTACCAGCAGGAGAAACCGTATATTCGCCCAAACCGAAAGCGCCTGCAACATTTACATTTAAGCTATAGGTATTTACTGCTGCATATTCTGCAACCAAATTAGCATTTGAAGTGATCGTAAAAGTATATGGATTTGCCGTTGAAACAGGAGTTCCGTTTCCATCTGTCCATCTAACAAAGTTATAACCAAAGTTTTTATTTGCGGTTACAGTAATGGCAGTTCCATCAACAAAACTAACTCCCCCGGGATTCGAAGAAACTGTACCCGATGCGGCAGGACTTACATTCGTAGTTAAACTATAAGTAATCGCACCCGGAATGGTAGTCACTTTTTCTAAATAATCTAAATTAAATAAGTAACCCGTATTGGTTGTATGCTTAAAAACCAGATATAAATCATGTGTTCCGGTTGTAGGTATAATTGTTGTTGAAAATTTTTTGTAATCGGTAAATCCGGTTGATCCGCTTACTGTTACAGTTCCAATTAAAGTTCCGGTTGCCGAACCCAATCGCAACTCAATCGTCCCTCCTGTTGCTCCGGCTGCCAAAATATTAAAGCTACTGTCGTATTGATTAAAAAAATGTCCGGTAAAGCTAATCCAGGTATTATTTTTAATGTATCCAACATTTTTTCCTCCGGAAAGCGCAGCATTATTTTCTGCTTTTGCGCCTGAAGCCGTATTAAATGCTTCTGCTTCAATTTTTTGAATGGTTTGTGAAAATCCCATTACTGAAAAGAGCATCAGTAACAAGAACATAAAGCATTGTTTTTTCATTTGTGGTTTGGTTTTAGTTAGTAAGTTATTTTTTCCTGCTCCGATTTTAATTTCGGAGAAAGGTTCATTCTATTTAATTTCTCATATTTAAATAATTTTCATCAGTTCGAGTAATCCCGCCCAAAAGCGGGATTGTATAGAGAACCGTAAACTATCAAAACGGTTCCCTATAGATTTTTTTCTATATCGATTACAGAAAACACTCGAATTGATTTTTTTAATATTTTAATTATAATCCTGAGCTTAGAACTAATCACTAGGGACTATTTACTAAGGACTAAGGACTAATCACTAATTACTCAACAAGTTTTACCTCGTCTTTAATTGACTCCAGCACTTTTATATCTTCATCAAAAGTCATTTTCTGACCATTTTTCTTCAATGATATTTCTTTTGTAGAAGTACCTCCAACCCAAAACAATTGGTTTTCTCCGGTAGCTTTAAAACTTCCGACATTTATATTCTGGCTGTTTGAAAGACTGATCGCTATACCCGGTTTATCCAATCTTAGATCAATATTTTCAAAATCTATTTTACTTCCATAATTGATTTGGATCCCTGCTTCTGATCGAATAACCATGTTTTTAAATTGCAGGTTTTCAACAGGCATTTCCGGGATTCCCATAATTTTCAAAGCTTGTCTGGCGCCGTTTACATAAATATTTTTGAAATACATGTTTTTAAAGGAAGGAGTCTCTTCTGAAACTGCCATTTTTTCAACCGTCATTTCGCCTGTTTCCGGATCTTCATCAATTGCTTTTCCAAAATAATACAGGTTGAAATTGATTGCATCCGTTGGAATATTGTTCATTTTTATATCTTCCATCCAAATGTTTTCAACTGCACCGCCACGACCTCTGACTGATTTAAACCGTAAACCGCAATCGGTACCGTTAAACGTCAGGTTCTTAACAAATATATTTTTAACACCACCTGACATTTCGCTTCCAATTACAAAACCGCCATGAGCATGATACACAACGCAGTCTGTAATTACGAATAACTCTGTTGGTTTTCCTCGATCCCTTCCTTCTTTATCTTTACCTGATTTAATGCAGATCGCGTCATCCCCTACATCAAAACGACAGTTGGTTACCGTACCGATTCTGCAGGATTCTAAGTCAAGACCATCTCCATTTTGAGAATACCATGGATTGCGAATCGTTAGATTACTTAAAGTAACATGCTCGCACATTAACGGATTGACATTCCACGCTGGAGAATTCTGAAAAGTAACCCCATCCAACAGCAGTTTTTTACAATTCACCAAACTTACCATTACCGGACGAAGCGCCTGTTTATAAGGCTCCATGTTTTCTATAGTAGCCGTTTTAGGAAGTTTGTCTTTTTCTTCATTGCCAATATAAGCTCCTTCAGAAGGGTACCAAATTTTGCGGTCTTTAGATAATACTCCTCCGGATTTGATAAGATCTTTCCATTGTCCGTCGGTCATTTTGCCAATTTTAACCGGACGCCATACCGAACCATTGCCATCAAAAATTCCTTCTCCTGTAATGGCAATATTTTCTAAGCCAACTCCCATAATTGGAGATTCACAGCGAATAACCTTGTTTCCTTCAAAATAGGATTCTATCAGTTTGTATTGTTTTACATCACTGGTAAACAAAATAAAAGCACCATTTTTGGTATGAAGATTTACGTTGCTTTGCATCTTTATCGGACCCGTAATCCACATGCCTGACGGAATCACAACAACACCTCCACCCGATTTTGAGCATTTTGAGATAGCTTCATTAATCGCTTTTGTACAAAGTTGTTCCGTATTTGGAACAGCCCCGAAATCAACAATATTCAACGTGTCTTTTTTAAACTTTGGAAGCTGTACTTCCGGCATATCAAAAGGAAGTTTCATTTCTGTTCCTGCCTTGTTTTTTTGTTTAGATTTATTTTGAGCAACAATATCGTTACAGAAAATCAGGAAGAACATTACTAATCCAATGAGGGAAACGGCTTTAATTTTTATCATAATTAATTTATGTTTTAATAGCTGCTATAATTTTTTGAAGCAGAAAAATTGAATGTTTTCAGGCGTGTAGTCCCGCTATTCGTTACAATCTTTTGCGCCGAACACCGGCACAAAAGGATTTTCACTGCTATCGGGGCTAGATCGAGATATTTTGCTTTTTATAGTCATGAAAATCAAATTATCTTTTATCCAAAATCTTTTGTAATTCTATACCCGCCATAATAAACGGACCAACTGCTTTTGCATCATTATCCCTTATAGGTTCTGAAATATAATATTCGAATGAACCATCACGGTCTTTAGGATTCTTTCCTCCTAATCCGGCAACGGCGCAGCATTTCGTAATAGAAATAGTGCCATCTGTATTTTCTTTTATGAACTGTTTCTGGATTCCGTTAAAACCAATTTTTGCCGATTTCAGAAACTTTGAACCTACATATCCATTTCGATACGCCTTCGTAAATGAGTAAACAAACATGGTCGAACAGGTTGATTCAAGATAATTCCCTTTTCGACCCGGCTGATCCATCACCTGCCACCAAACTCCTGAATCTTTTTCCTGTGCTTTGAGAACAGCTGAGAACACTTTTTGGACAATTTTGATTAAATCTTTTCGCTTGGGATGATCCTTTGGAACGAAATCTAAAATATCCACCAAAGCCATGCAATACCAGCCCTGAGCGCGTCCCCAAATGTAAGAGGAACGTCCTGTTTCTTTCTTTGCCCAAAATTGTGCACGCTTCTCATCATAGCCATGAAAATTCAGACCTGTTTTTGAATCAAAAGTGTGTTTTTGAATTAGTTCTGCCTGTAAAATCGCATCATCAATGGACTTCGGAACATTAAAAACGGCTCCATATTCTGCAGAAAAGGGATCTGCCATGTAAACACCGTCAAGCCACATCTGCCATGGATAACTTTTTTTATGCCAATAGCCTCCATCGGAGTTTCTTGGATGACCTTCCAACTGTTTGTGGAGTGTATCCATTGCTTTTTTATAGCGATCCTCACCCGTCTTTTTATATATTTCAAAAAGAATTTTTCCGGAGTTTATTAAATCAAGACTGTACTTTTCCAGTTCATAACCTCCCAATATTTTTCCGTTCTTGTCAATCAGCTGGTCAGCGTACATGATTCCGTAATCCCAGTACTTTTGTTCTTTCGTATAGTCATATAACTGCTGATTTGCAAGCGTTACCAATCCGTTTGTATAATTCCATTTAGGAAATTTTACCCCATCAAGAAATACCGGATTTGGAGTACGCTTTTGGTCAGAATCAGCCATTTTTTTTGCCCATTCAATCGGTGCAATTTGATTGTCCTTTGGTTTTGATTGTCCAAATGAAGCCAAATGGCAAACTACCAAAGAGAGAACACAATATTTGATTTTACGTATCATATTTTTAATTTTCTTCTACTCTAAACCAGTCGTAATCTGCATAACTGCTGTCATTAGTAGCCTTAGTTCCTGTTGCAAATAATCCAATCTTTGCTCCTACCCAACGTCCTGCACTTGGTTTGAAAGGTTTTCCAAATTCTTTGAATTTTTTGCCGTCAGTACTGTAATAAAAAGTGACTTTAGCATCATAAGGCTCAATGTTTTGTACCATTTCAACTTTGGCACGGAAAAACACATTTTTTTGATCAATAGCAATAGATGTTATTTCTGTCTCTATATCTTTAGAAGTACGAGCGTTTTTCATTTGGCGCTGTACCAATTTCAAACCGCCTTCTTTACCTTGCTCTATTGCGATGTATGAGTAATCTTCGCCAAATACAATTAATCCAGTTCCGGACTCTTTTGCATCGGGATTATTTTCGAAACTAAGTTTTGCTGTAGCAGTAAAATTAGCACCCGGAAATTTTTGCAATAACAAATTCGGCATCATCCACATCGATTTTATACTCTCATTGCGGGGAATACAGTTTAGGCGCATAAATCCAAGATTAGCAGACGACCATCCCCAATGCTCCCCAGAATTTTGATTTGCCTGCCACTGCCATTGCAATCCTAATTGATGACTATTGAATTCATCTGAAGTAACCAAGGGAGTCGCAGGATAATTTTTACCCACATTTGGTTTTGTATATTCCATAACCGGTTCTCCAATACCATCATTGTTGCTGTCTTTTCCCATAATTGGCCAGCCTTCTTTCCAGGTAACAGGCTGAAGATTCACAACTCGCCCGTATGCCCAACGATCCTGAAAGTGTATAAACCATCCGTCTCCATTAGGTGTTTCAACATATCCACCCTGATGTGGTCCGTTCATTTTTGTATCACCCTGATGCAAAACGATTTTAGATTCATAAGGTCCCCAAACATTTTTAGAACGCATGGCCAGCTGCCATCCTGGTTTTACACCTCCGGCAGGAGCCATAATCCAGTAATAGCCATCTTTCTTGTACATTTTAGAACCTTCAACAGTTGTATGACCATTATGTCCGTCAAAGACCATCGCCGGATTACCAATTAATTTGGTACCATCTGGCGCAAGTTCTGACAACATTAAAACAGTCTTTACAGCCGCACGGCTACCTGCAAATGCATAAGACAGATACGCTTTTCCATCTTCATCCCAAAACGGACAGGTATCAATGATTCCTTTTGCTTCTTTTACCAATACCGGGTCTTCCCAAGTCCCTGCCGGGTCTTTGGTTTTAACCATATAAATTCCGAAATCAGGATCACCCCAATAAATATAATATTCGCCATTGTGATAGCGAATTGATGGAGCCCAGACACCATCCCCATGACGAACAGTACGATAATGCTCTACGGGAAATTGATTTTGTAATGCGTATCCAATTAACTCCCAGTTTACCAGATCATTTGAATGCAGAATCGGAAGTCCAGGTGAACTGTTAAAGCTGGAAGCAGTCATATAATAACCATCTTTCCCTGCACATACATCCGGATCTGAATAATCCACATGTAAAATAGGGTTTTTGTACTTTCCGTTTCCTAAATCGCCATTCCATCCCTGAGCATTTGCTCCTAATCCATAAACTGTCAGACCTATGGACAGTACTAATTGTTTTAATTTCATTTTAAAAAGTATTTAATCAACATGTTTTTACTAAAAAACATTTATAATAACAGGCACTGATTATCTCCAGACTAAAGTGTCTGAGGTATC
Source organism: Flavobacterium salmonis (assembly GCF_903819435.1). Classification (GTDB taxonomy): domain Bacteria; phylum Bacteroidota; class Bacteroidia; order Flavobacteriales; family Flavobacteriaceae; genus Flavobacterium; species Flavobacterium chungangense. The sequence goes on from NZ_CAIJDP010000058.1 coordinate 35,295, forward strand.
AGCATTAGAAAAAACATGGTAGGAAAAAGAAGTATCCGGGGTTAGGATACTTCTTTTTTTAACTAAACAATTAACCAGCAGGAATTAAGGAAGCCATCTAAGATCACCCACTTTGTTTGTAACAATTGGAGAGTTTGAATCTTTGATTGTTAAATCTCCTGCTTTTGGATTTACGAATAAGTCTTGTGCACTTATTCCTAATGCGGTACCCTGAATACTCGAAGGTCCCAGCAGATAATTTGTAGTGGTATAATTATTACTGAATGAAGTTGTACTGCCTGCAGCAATTGACTGGATAACTTTACCACAAGCTGAGGCTAATAATACATTTTTGAAAACCAAAGTAGATCCTACAGCTGCCGGAAGATTAATCAAACCGCGATTATAAGCATAATCATAAATCGATACATTGGTGTATTCTAAATAAATTGGATAAGTAGACGTACCATAATCGAACAGGTTTTTAAAATTGTACGTATTATTGGTTGTCCCATAATAGTCTCTCATAAAAGTACAATTTTTGAAAATGGCTTCTTTAAAATTGTCAGCTCCGGCAGAACCAAGAACAAAGGTACCATAGGTTCCTGAATGACCTCCTACTTCATCCAGAGTACAATATTCCATCTTAAAGCTTCCTACTTCTTTGTATTTTCCGCTTCCCTGATGTCTCCAGAAACCGCGTTTAAAATTATTAAAGTCGCAGTTGTAAATGATAACCTCTCCAATTTTCCATGAAGTTCCGCTATTAAAGAAATAACTGGCATCAATAGTCTGATAGAAACGAATGTTTTCAAACTCTAATGAGGTTAAAAATGATCCTTCGGTAATATTCCAGTTTCCGTTCATCTCAATTTGAGGTTTTGCTCCTTCTGTACCACCTTTAAGTTTAAAACCTTTTGAAATCGTAAATGGTGTAATCTTGAATAACGAACCTGCTTCAAGGAAATATACTGTTCCTTCTGGAATTGTGGCATCAGTATTGTTTTTTCTCAACAATGCATCTAAATCATCCCCTTTCATAACCAAAATTTGTCCTGGTGATGGTCCTGCCGAACGGAAATTAACCTGATTGTATGGCCTGTCATAAACACGCGGCTTATTATTGTCGTAAACATTTACATTGTAGGCTGTACTTTTTTCAAGACCTTCAATTTTAGCCTGTCCAAGACTTATTTCAGCCTGAGTCAATTTACGTCCTATAGCCGGAATTTCCTTAGACTGTGCCGGTGCAACAGAAATACTATCTACCGGATTAGCCGCATCGATTGTCCAGCTTACGGTTACTTCAGTTTCAGTAATATTTACTTTCTCTACAGGTTTCAATATTTGAGCATACGCCGGACGTTCTTCTGTCAAAGCATTTGTATAGGCCCATTGCGAATTAAATTTAGGATTGTCGTTATTCGCACGAACCCTAATGTAGAACTGTGTTTTATAAGGAATATCATCCATCAAAATTTGCGTACCTGTAATCGTATATGATTTGAACAGACTGGAATAGTAATTGTCTAAATGCAATTCTACCGTATAGGAAGCAGCATCATTTACTTTGTACCATACTACAGCAATAGAATTACTTTTAACCACAGGTGCGGTAAGCACAAACTTGGGCTGAAACAAATCTCCAACCTTAGCATAAGCAAAATCGTCTTGCTGGCAGGAGTTTAGCATTCCTCCAAACAAAATCATGCTGAGGAATGATAAAATATAAATAGCTCTTTTTGAATTTTTCATATGTAATTCAATTAATAGTTAAAACCATAATAATTCTGAATAGCCCCACGATGATCCGAAATCACTTTTGAAGGATAAGGGCATAAATAACGCAATGGGTCATTTGGAGATTTAGTTGAAGCGTTATTGAAGTTTATGAAACCTCTAAAACTCCACTTAACCTCGTTGTTTGGTTCATAAGCCTGCGTATCGTTATTTAAGGCATACCATTTTGTGGCAAAAGCCGTTTCTGTATAACCTGCGGGTTTGGCTTGTAAAACCGGATCAATTCCTTTTATATCTAAAATTATTCTGCCTCCATTAATTGGATCCGGAATCTCTTTCCAGTAAACGCTTCCCGGAACATTGTCTACACCCGGAACATAAGCTCCATTGGCTACTTTGCCCCAGTTCACGAATTTGTTATATTGATTGTAAATTACCTCGCTGTATTTATTCCAACGGGCTAAGTCAAATTTACGTTTGCTTTCTCCGCCAAGTTCCCAGGCACGCTCATCCATAATGGCCTGAAAAAACAGATCCGGATTTGATTTTGAGGAAACATAGCTATCTACTTTTGCTCCCCAGTCTGCCTGATCAAATGCTCTGCGGCGCACTCGTTTTAAACATTCCTGAGCATCCTGACGAGGACCAAATCGTTCGTTTACCGCTTCAGCATACATCAACAGTACATCTGCAAATCGCATCCAGGAGTAGTTGATACCTGTTCCTTTAGTACTTGTACCTCCTTGTGGGGCTGAGTAAAGTTTTGACCATTTTCCAACAGCCAGCTTAGCTAAATCCAGACGAATTACCTGTTTTAAATTGGCATCATACGAATAAGGTGCGCAGGTAAGATCACGTCTCAAATCTTTACTGTCAAACGAGTACAAATAGGTTCCTGCTAAATTGAGACTTCCGGAAGCGCTTCCGTAAGGGTGAGTTCCTTCTGTAATTGGAATACCAATAGCATAGCCATATTCGCCTGAGATAGATTTCAATAATGGCAATGAAAACATTACATCATCATTAACCGGAGTTACCCAATTGTTTTGCGTAATCCAAAAATTGCGATAACTTAATTTAAGGTCATGCTGTCCTTCATTAATTACTTTTCCTAAATACTGAATGGCAATATCATAATACAATTCATGATTTTCCCCACGAACCATATGACCAATACTGGCTGCATCACTATCCGGGCGTAAAGTCCATCCTCCTCGTGTAAGGGCAAGCAAACCAATCAAACCCTGATTAAAACTTCTTGAGGCGCGTTCTGTACCATACTCTACTACGCTTGCATATTGCATTAATGGCTCTACCGATTTTAAATCATCTATTAGAAATTCAAGAATTTTATTTCTGTCTGTAACTCCTACTCTAAAATCCTCGTCACCTGTTGATGATTTGGTACGAAACACAACATCTCCCCAAATTCGGATCATATCTAAATATATCATGGCACGGATTGTTTTAGCTTCTCCATACATTTGCGTAATTTTTGAAGGCTCAGTTTTGCTGGCTGTTTTATAAAGATCAGAACCTTCAATTCCTTCAATAACATCATTCGCAGCATTGATAATCTTGTACATGGCATTCCAGGTAGAATTCAGGGTTGTCCAATACGGTTTCGGTTCAAAACAGGCAATGTCAGAGCCGTTAACATTAACTGCAGTAGTGCTTACCGCTGCCATCTCTACATCTGTATTCGGATTAAAAACAAAGGCAAGACGATTAGAATACGTATCATCAGTCAGCATAAGTGTATATACCCCTGCAAGTGCAGATTGTATTTCACTTTCAGAACTAAAAACTTCATCCCCGGTAAAACCGGTTGCCGGCTGTACGTCTAGATAATTATCGCAAGCTGTAAAGCACAGTGCGAAACTAAATAGCATACTTAATAATATCTTTTTATTCATGATTTTAAATTTTGATTTAATTAAAATGATAACTGAGCTCCTAAAGTGTAGTTTCTTGTCCTTGGATAGGCATTGTAATCAATGTTAGGTGTCAGTCCTGTTGACAGATTAACTTCCGGATCATAGCCTGAGTAATTCGTCCAGACATATAAATTAGTACCGGTTACATACAAACGAACTCTGTTAAATATTAATTTTTTGGATACGTCTATTGGAATTGTATATCCTATAGAAAGTGTATTCAATCGTAAAAAAGAACCATCTTCAACGGCATAAGACGAAGCAATAGGACGACCGATTGATGTTGGGTTCCACATAGTGGCATTTTTATTGAAATCTGCCAAGAGTGCCGGAGAGTAACGAAGATCGTTCCCCATATCATCAAAGTTACGCCAACGGTTATTCATCGACACTTCCATTCCTAAGTTGTTTTGGTTGTTTTGATACCAGGAAGTCATCATAACTTTGTTGGCGTTGAAAACATCAAACCCATATACAAAGTTGAAAAAAGTAGAGAAATCAAAATTTTTCCATACTGCATTCAGTCCAAAACCTCCTGAATATTTTGGGTTTGTATCTCCAATCACTTTTCTGTCATTCGCACCAATTACATACGTATTTGAATCTGATGCATCAACAGGCGTCAGTTTTTTAAATTTAGCATTTCCCGGACGCGGATCACCTGACAGGTTTTTGGAGTTTGCCACACCTTCTTTCAGTTTCCATGTTTTTGTTAATGGGTCAAATGAGTCGAAATCATCCATGGTGTAAAAACCATCATTAACAAAACCATAAATCAACCCTTTTGTACCGCCTACATAAGCACGATAATCGTCATCATTTAACAATTGTGTTCCTGCCCATCCTGAACTAAGAATCCATTCATTCTCTCCGGTTGAAAGTGCGTCAATTTTATTTTTATTATATCCAATATTGAAATTTACATCCAGGTGAAAATCTTTTTTCTGAATCAGATTGGCATTAATTGCAAATTCAACCCCTTTGTTGGATGTCTGTCCCACATTGGTCATAATTTTACTAAAACCTGATGATCCGGGAATATCAGAAGGCACTAACAAATCTTTTACCGTGTTTTGGTAAAATTCGATATTACCGGTTAGACGTTCTTTAAAAAAGCCGAAATCAACACCTATATTGGCAGTATAAGTTGTCTCCCATTTCACGTTAGGATTGTTTAAATACGTTACACTCTTACCGCTCGGATTATAAAAGTTATAGTAGTAATGACTCTCCTCTCCCCAGCCTACTGATCTGTCTTGTGAAACACCATAATATTTGGCGTACAAATCGCCATCAATTCTATCATTACCCGAAACTCCGTAACTTAAACGTAATTTTAAATTTGAAACGGTTGTACTCTCTTTTAAGAATTTTTCATTTGATATTCTCCATGCAAATGCTCCGGCTGGAAATACTCCCCAGCGATTTGCAGGACCGAACTTTGTGGAACCGTCTGCACGAATTGTAAATGTTGCAAGGTATCTGTCGTCATAACCGTAATTTACACGACCGAAGAATGATGAAATTTTATTAGGCGAACCTTCTTTTGATGAGTTATTATAACCTTTTCCTAGGGCAAGATTATCCAATGCTTTCTCTGCTGTTATACTTTCAGGAAAATAACCCGTGTAATAAGTTTTACTGGCACTCCTCTGATCCTTCATTTCCTGCCCCACCATAGTTTGAAAATCATGAACATTATTGATTTTGAAGCTATAATTTAATACATTGTTCAATTGTGTACGAGGACTTTGAGTCATTTGCCAGCCCACTACCGGCAGACCTCCATTAGCATTTGCCGTACCGGTCTTTAAGCCCCAAAAACGGCCATCTTCTTCATACTGGTATTCAAAACCGAATGAGCTGCGAAAACTCAATCCTTTCATTAAATTCCAGGTTAATGCCCCCACTGTATTGAATGTACGTGCAGTACGCTCCCGATAATTTCTTTCGGCTTCCTGTATCGGATTGAAACGCGGAACAGGTTCATAATCTTCCGGATCAAAATAAGTATCATCATCAGGCAATGTCATATAATCCTGTAAACCCAGTGTTGGTGCCTGACGCAGTGCAGTAAGCAAATTAACCCCTTCTGTACCTGCTCCTTCAATTTTCTTGTTTATAAAGCGGGACTGGAATTCAAAAGTAAATTTATCAGACAGTTTTGTATTAAGCGTTAGGTTCATGTTGGTCTGCTTTAAACCAGTTCCTATTAATACTCCGGGCTGATCCTGATTGGTTAGCGAAAACTTGAATTTGGTTTTTTCATTACCTCCATTCATACTAAAATCAAGGTATTTAGTAATCGGGTTAGTACCAAAAATTTCGTCCTGCCAGTCTACTCCATGATCACCTTTATAAATATACATTTCATTTGCCTGCCCATAACGATTGTAAAAAGCAGTCGGATTTGAGGATCTTCCTTTTTCATACTCATATTGCATCATAACATATTCATACGGATCCATTACATCCAGACGGTTCGCTAAGGTTTTTATTTGCATGTAACTGTTTATATTCACTGAAACCCTTCCTGCTTTAGGATTTTTTGTAGTAACTAAAATAACCCCGTTAGCACCACGGGCACCATAGATAGCAGTAGATGCAGCATCTTTTAATACCTCTACCGATTCGATGTCTGTTGGCGGAATATCATTTAAGGTAGCAACCTCAAACCCATCAACCAAAATTAAAGGTGCATTGTCCTGAGTAATAGAACCTCCCCCACGAACTCGTATCATTATCTCGGAACCAGGAGAACCGTCTGCAGAAGTAATCTGAACACCCGGCAATTTACCTACCAGCGCTTCTGCTACGTTACTGGTTGGAACTTTTTCTAATACTGTTCCTTTGATACTGGATACGGCTCCGGTCAGGTTTGCACGTTTTTGAGTACCGTAACCAATTACCACTACTTCATTCAGTTCACTGGTCGATTCCTTCATCTCGATGTCAATTCCGGAGGTGCGCCCATTTAAAGGCACCGTTATATCTTCCATACCAATAAACTTAACAACCAAAACTGCTGTTTTAGGGTTCGTTACTTTTATGGAAAATTTTCCGTCAAAATCACTGGAAGTATTTGATTTTTCATTTTTTACAATAATTGTTGCGCCGGGAATAGAGCCCATTTTATCTCTCACCACCCCGGTCACAGTTTCCTGAGCATAACCGCCAATCGCAAAAAACAAGACGATTAACGTGCTCATGATATGTTTTTTTATCATCATAACTACTATATTTTATTTTGATTTAGATTTGTTTTCAAATCTGTTCATCATTGAATTTTATTTATCTGGTCTGTACAACTCCATTAATGGTCACTACATAATCTTTAATGATTGGTGTATCGGGATCATTAAGATTAAAATCGATATTAGTAACACCGTTTCCTAAAATTGGAAAAGAGCCTTCAATTTCTTTTGTTTTTACTACAACCAAATCGGCTGTCATAAACTCAATACGAATCGTAACATTATTCGCTGCTTCATCAGTCTGAAATACAATAAAATCGTCTAAGTAGTTAATTCCTCCTGTGGTCGTTTTCTTAGATCTGGAAACGGTCATATCTCCTTTTACAAAGGTTTCATCGGAGACTTTGTATCCGTTACGTTTTACAGAAACAGTAGTTTTTATGACAGCATAACCTGGATCGGCTACGATGTCTTTTGACTTCAGACGTAATGTCCCTGTTCTAGTAAGAATGTTCATGGTAAGCTTTTCCTCAAATGGTGTTGCATAAGGAACCACTGCCGATAAATTTACTTTTTGATCAGCATTGACTGACTGAGGAACAACAAAATCATTCAGATTAACCGGTAACGGAACCATTTCTGCCGGAATATCAGATGCAATAAACTTGTAACTTCCTTTTTCAAGGGCAAAACGATAAAGCGAACTGTAGTTGCCAAAATAATCACCGTTATCTTTATAAATAAAAATAGGTCTTGTCGATATACCTACATTTATATTCCAGGGATTGCCATTCAGCTGAAGTGCATAGTCTCTCACAACAGAGGGCTCGTATTTCATTTCATCACTAGAGCAGGAAGTCATGATAAAAAGAAGTACGCCTACTCCGAGTATTAGTTTTTTTATGTTTTTCATATCCTATTATTTTAATTGAAACTGTTTATCTGCTAAATATTCGTCTGTTAAGACCAATACGCCAGTTAATAATAGAATGAGAGTCTGGTTTGTTTTCATAAGTTTTGGTTATTAATAGTTAGTTAAAAATTAGTTAAAGACTTTTGGTTTATGCAGCAAAACTAGAGATAGCGAGCTGGAAAATGGTGTAAATATTGCTTTTCGAGGAGGGTGAAATCACTAATTCGAGTAGTAATAATTAATGATTAGTCAATTAATTAGGATATTTTTTACATTTTGCGAAAAAATAACCGCTAATAAAAACGAACTATCATTGTATTTAACTCAAAATCAAGTTTAGAAGATGTATAAATAGGATCTTTATATCTATTGTCAGGCTGAGCTGAGTCGAAGCCCTTTTCCAATAAGTTGGCACAATTAAAAAACTTTCAGAATGTTTAAATGAAACAACTCAGAAAAACCGCATACAGAAAACATAGTATTAAACGAGCCTTCGACTTCGCTCAGGATGACAGTTGTATTAGTTATAAAATCTGTGTTCATATCAGGCTGAGCGAAGCTAAAGCCCCCGTTCCAATTGACACACATTTAGGTATTATTCGATAAAACAAGCGAAAACAGAATCAAACCATCCTATTGTTAAGTATTTTTCCTGCTTTAACTGAATGATTAATTTTTAAAAACTTTTTAAATGAAACAATACTATGTATACATTTTAAAATGTTCTGATAATAGTTATTATACCGGAATGACAAATAATATCGAAAGAAGGTTAAACGAACATATCTTAGGACTAAATGAAGAATGTTATACTCTTGCTAAGAGATCATTAGAATTAGTTTTTTGTACTGAATTCAACGAAGTGAATCATGCCATCTCGTTTGAAAAACAAATAAAAGGATGGAGCAGGAAAAAGAAGGAAGCAATAATAAGCGATAAATGGGAGGATTTGAAAAAACTTTCAGAATGTTTAAATGAAACAACTCATAAAAACTGCATACAGAAAACATAGTATTAAACGAGCCTTCGACTCCGCTCAGGATGACACTCGAGTCAATTATAAAAGTTTATCTCACTGTCTGGCTGAGCGGAGTCGAAGCTCTCTTAGTCTGAATCAAGTAAATATTGGAATTTTCAACGAAACTGTCTCCTATACTCAGCCGGTGTATAATTAAATTTTGCCCTAAAACACTTTCCGAAATATTTCAGATCATTAAAACCAACTTCAAAACAAATTTCCTTGATCAGCAAATCTTCTTTTTTAATAAGTTCGGCTGCTTCATTCAAACGCATATCGCGAATAAATACTACCGGCGAAACTCCTGTAATACTTTTAAGTTTATTAAAGAAACTAGCGCGCGACATGCACATCAATTTACCTAATTCATCAACTGAAAAATCTGATTTAGACATGTTTTCCTTTACCAGATTTATTACCTGTAACATGAATTTATGATCCTTAGTAGAAATTTGCAATGGCTCTTTTTCAGAAATTTCAGGAATTGTACCCGTAGAATATATCTGCTGAAGGCGTTGACGCTGTTCTAAAATATTTTTTACCCTTGCTTTTAAAAGACTTACATTGAAGGGTTTGGTTATATAATCATCAGCACCGTATTCCATTCCGTCCAACTTACTTTCAATTGCTGTTTTTGCACTAAGCAGAATCACCGGAATGTGACTTGTCGCAAGGTTGTTTCGAATCAATTTAAGCATTTCTATCCCATCCATTTGTGGCATCATAATATCACTGATGATAAAATCAGGAGATAATTCTGCAGCTTTTAAATGTCCCTCTCCTCCATTTTCTGCTACATAAATGGTATACTCTTTTTCTAAAACAGAAACAATAAAGGCTCTCAATTCAGGATCGTCTTCTACAATCAAACCTACAGGATTTTGTTCTTCCTCTTCATCAAATGTCTCCAAAATGGACTCCTCTTCAAATTTGTGATCATTAACAAAATGCTCATCAGATTCGGATTCCTCAAATATAATATCCACATCCTCATTAAAATGTTTATATCCTTTTAAGAAACTAATTTGAAAACAGCTTCCTCTACCGGGAGTACTGTCTACTAAAACACCTGCTCCGTGTTTATCTGCCAAATCCCTGACAATAGAAAGCCCTATTCCTGTGCTTGGGTTATAGGGATTTTCATTGTAGTTTGAAAAACGTATAAACAATCGTTTTTGAAGTACAGGACTAATCCCCGGTCCGTTATCCATCACTTTTAGAAAAACTTCTTTTTCAGATTCTTCCACATATACCTGAACCAAATCTCCTTTTCTACAATATTTAAACGCATTTGAAAGCAGATTAACCAAAATCTTATCAAGACTATCCGGATCAGCCCAAACAACTGGTTTTGAATCACTAATATTTACCTCCAGTTGTATGTTACGCTGAATACTCATTTCACTAAAATTTTCACTTATTTTAGTTGCAAACGCTCCTAAATCTATCTCACTAACTGCAAGTTTCCTGTCCTGAATTCTTCTTAAATCTAAAATCTGATTTACCAGATTCAATAACTTATTGCTGTTTTTTTCAATAATTCGAAGCTGGCCTTTTACAGAATCTTTAATATCATCATCGGTAAGCATTACCTCCAAAGGTGCCGTGATCATGGTAAGAGGAGTACGGATTTCATGGGAAATATCAGTAAAGAATTTCAATTTTAATTCCCCCATTTGTTTCTGCAATTTCACATCACTTCTCAGTTTTAATATGGTAAGAACCGCACGATTAACGACTAAAAATAAACCAATAGCCAATACCAGATAACAGAAATAAGCCAAATTAGTTCCCCAAACAGAAGGCCGAATCGTAATTTTAATCTGCCTCTGATTATCTGCCCATAGATTATGACCATTTGTAGAGGATATCAAAAGGGTATAATCTCCCCTTCCCAAATTCGTATAATTAATGGATTGCCCCCCTTTAAGATAATTCCATTGCTTATCAACTCCTTCCAGCTTGTAGCGATACACAATACTCTCGCTTTTAATGTAATCCAAGGCGGAAATTTGTACTCTGAAAAAATTCTGATCGTGTTGCAGCGTAACTTCTTCCAGTAAATCAGGATTTTTAGGCGTATCAGGATTTATTTCATGTAGTTCTTTATTATTAACCAAAAAACCGGATATTGCCAGGTAAGGCTTGAAATTGAAGGCTTTAATAGCTTCAGGCCTGAAATAAATAACTCCGTTTGAATACCCTACTGCAATTTCACCATTTGCAAGGCGGCATTTTGTTGCTTCTGAAAATATTTCTGTACCAATAAGTGATTTCAGTTCAGGAAACGTTTCGGCAGTATTTTTTTTGGAATCAAATCTAACCAACTGGTTATCACTCATTAACCAAATATTCCCAACTTTATCCTCTTGCATTGCCACCACTCCATCAACAGGAAAAGCTATACTCTCGTTCCAAACGGACTTAATATTTAATTGCTTGTTTTCATGCAAATCATTCAATATCAATCCATTGCCGTTAGTCGCAAGCGCTACCTTATTGTCATGGGTTATTAGAACATCTAAAATATCGTTGCCTGAAACCTGACGATATTCTTTAAACTGCAGTTTTTCTGCCGATTTATTTTCTCCGGAAAAAGAGAATAATTTATGAGATGAAATAAAAAATAATTCATGTTTTTTATTTTCAACTATAGAACGAACTTTATCAGCTGTTCTTATCGGAAAGTTTTTTAGTTCGTTCCTGTAATTAATAAAACGGAATGCATCATTTGACTGACGAATGAGATTGATGCCTCCTCCCCAGGTAGCTATATAAATCTGACCTGATGACGCCTGAAAAATTTTATAAATATCATTTGAACTAATGCTGTATATATTATTTTCATCATATTTATAATGAGTCACTTTGTAGTTAAAAGGGCGTCCTGTAGGAGTTAAACAAAACAATCCATTTCCACGGGTTCCAATCCACACCCTATTTTTGGTATCCTGCATCATGCTGTAAATATCTGCTCCCCATCCCGGACCTGCCTGAGACAATTGTCCGTCAGATGCTAATACACCTATCTTATTTTTTTTCGCATCAAACAAGGTGATTTTTTCAGTACGGCTTGCGGCCCAAATATTACCGCTTTTATCTGTCATCAGACTACGAACATTATGTTTATGACCGTTATTCGATGAATCGAGATTTAATATTGAAAAATTACTGTTGTTAAAAGTGATCAGATCTAATCCCTGCTTGAAGGAACAAAACCAGAGGTTTCCTAATTTGTCGAACATTGCCGTATGCATCACATCAGACACTGTTTCCTTTGATTCTTTAATAGATTGGATAATCGAATATAATTTGTTGTTTTTTTCGTCCCAATAAGCAAATGGTTCACTGTGTGACTGGATCCAGACCTTTCCGTCCGGTGAATTAAGCAGAAAACTTTTTCTTTCGATACCGGCAGAGGCCGGATCAGCTGAATCAACTTTTATATGTCTTAGTTTTCGGGTAACCAAATCAAATTGATACACACCTGCTCCTGCACCCTCAAACCAAAACTGACGGGAATGGCTTGATCCTAAATAATTAACATTCTTATCCGGAAAACCTGCCAATGTTTTACTATTGTAAACATCCAGTTTGCCCGTTTTTGTATCATAAATATAAAAGCCATTGCTGCGTGTTATTAGCAATACTTTGCTTTCGCCCACACTTTCTTCATTAATAATATCTTCGTTAATCCCCAGCTCAAAATCAAAAAAAGTACTTGATTTTTTAGTAAAGCGTGTAAGCTTTCCACGGGCTCCTCCAAACCATATGTCCTCTTTGGTTTCCATGAAAGAAATAAACGAATAAGACTTTCCGGACTGTCCTTTCATATTTACAAAAAAATATTCAGGTCCTGTACCCAGCTTTTTTAGTCTGCAAATACCGTTATCTGTCAAAATCCAGGTTGTTCCCAATCTATCTTCAAAAACATCATGAACTTTACCACAATGCTTGGAAGGGTCTAAAGGAATTTTTTGAATTTTCTTATTCGTTTCGAAAACTGTCAGATAGTTTTTCTTTTCAGGAAACAACCACACTCTTCCGGAAGGCATAACTTTAAATTTTTGAAAAACATTATCAGAAGATGTAACAGATTTTCCTTCAACGGGGTAATGAAAATTTAATTGATGCGTATCAAAATAGTAAACATCATTTTTTTCAGACTGAATCCATATACGCCCGTTTTTATCAAACTTAAATTTAGCAACCCTGTTCGATAATAAATTCATGGTATTGTTTTGTTCTGCCTTAAATTTCTGAAAAGTATTCCCGTCATAACGTATTAAACCATTGAAAGTACCAAGCCAGATAAATCCCTTTTTGTCCTGCTGTATATCAAGGATACGCGACTGACTTAACTTCAGATCATGCGAAAAATGAGTAAGAATACCCGATGGCTGTGACATACAAAGACCACAAATCAAACAGAAAAAAACTATAATTATATTTCGTTTCAGCATTTATCTTTTTATTACGTAATGCACAAAAATATCAAAATTCTTTTCCCAACCTAAGATTCACCCTGTCAGTAGCCAAATACCACCGTTTAAATAGTAATTTGTACCTACTCAATATAGTAAACCAAATTTTTAAATTTTAACAATGAGCTTTATAACGTCCCTTAAATAGTAATTTATCCCAAGCCAAAAAATATAAACATCTAATTTTGCGAAAGAAAAGTAATTGATTGTTCAAAATTTCCGAAATTTATAAAATAATTACCCTACTAACTATAAACCAAATACTTTCAAGAGAATTCCATGAGAAAAATATACCATCTTGTGTTTGTACTAAGCTTTCTGGCAGTAAACACTTTCGCACAGGAAAACTTTGCGTTTAAAAATCCAAATTTACCAACTGATCAGCGTGTTAATGATCTTGTGTCGAGAATGTCAATTGATGAAAAAATAAGTCAGTTAATGGATTCTTCTCCCGCGATTGAACGTCTTGGTGTACCTGAATATAATTGGTGGAACGAATCGCTGCATGGGGTTGCCCGTGCCGGATATGCAACCGTTTTTCCACAATCTATTTCGATTGCATCCTCCTGGGACAGGCAATTAATTTTTGATGTAGCCAATGCTATTTCGGATGAGGCACGTGCCAAACATCACGAATATTTAAGAAGAGGACAGCACGGCATGTATCAGGGACTGACCTTCTGGTCTCCAAATGTCAATATTTTTCGTGATCCACGATGGGGACGTGGACATGAGACTTATGGCGAGGATCCTTATCTTACCGGCCAGTTAGGGCTTAAATATGTTACGGGCCTTCAGGGCACTAATGATAAATACTTTAAGGTAATTGCAACCGCTAAACATTATGCAGTTCATTCTGGTCCGGAACCTTCCCGTCACCAGTTTAATGCAGAAACAAGTGATATCGATTTATATGAAACTTACCTTCCTGCTTTTCGAACTTTAGTAAAAGAAGGACATGTATATTCAGTAATGGGCGCTTATAACCGTTTTAGAGGAGAATCAGCCAGTGCCAGTCCATTTTTATTCAATATACTGCGAAAGGATTGGGGATTTAAGGGTTATATTGTATCAGACTGCGGGGCAGTAACCGATATCTGGAAATACCATAAAATTAGCAGTGATGCTGCAACAGCCTCTGCCTTAGCTGTAAAACAAGGTTTGGATTTGGAGTGTGGAAGCTGTTATAAATCATTAAAAGAAGCTCTTGATCGCAAGTTACTAACCGAAGCTGATATTGACATTACCTTAAAACGTTTGTTTACAGCCCGGTTTAAATTAGGCATGTTTGATCCGGAGGAGATTGTACCTTACGCTCAAATTCCTTATTCGGTAAATAACAACTCAGCCCATGACTGGTTGGCTCGTGTCGCTTCTCAAAAAAGTATCGTTCTTTTAAAAAACCAAAATAATACACTTCCTCTTTCTAAAGATATCAAAACGGTTGCCGTAATAGGCCCAAATGCAAATGATGTACAGTCATTATGGGGCAATTATAGCGGTATTCCAAGCAATCCTGTTACCGTGTTAAAAGGAATTCAAAACAAATTAGAACCTCAGGCTAAGGTTTTATATGCAAAGGGAACCGATTTAGCGAAAGGAGTTCCCGAAATGAAAGTTATCCCTTCTGTTTATTTTCAAAATGAAAATGGGACACAAGGGCTGACAGCAGAATACTTTGACAATAAGGAATGGGAAGGAAAACCAATTTTTACCCGTATAGATGATAATATAGACTTTCACTGGGACATAAACTCTCCAGATACCCGCATGAAAATGGGCAACTACAGTGTGAGATGGACTGGTTATATTGTAGCACCAAAAACGGGAATTTACAATATTTCCGAATGGTCTAAACCTTTTATGACAGTGGAAATTGAAGGTGGAAAAAACACCGGTGGAAAAAACAACCACCACCCGCGCATCCGTTCACAGAAAATTCAATTAGAAGCCGGGAAAAAATATAAAATCGAGGTTAAGTACCAAAACTTCTATGGTGATGCCATCGCACAGCTTTTATGGTCTGAACCTGAAGAAAACATACTACAGGAAGCAATTCAGACTGCGAATCAGGCAGATGCTGTCGTATTGGTTTTGGGCTTAAACGAACGTCTGGAAGGCGAAGAAATGAAGGTTGAGGCAGAGGGTTTTGAGGGCGGAGACCGTACAAGTCTTAACTTACCGGCTAATCAGGAAGAGCTTATGAAAGCAATGATAGCAGCCGGAAAACCTGTAATTCTGGTTTTAATAAACGGAAGCGCACTTTCAATCAATTGGGCCAACGATAATGTGCCTGCAATTTTAACCGCAGGATATCCGGGACAGCAGGGCGGTAACGCAATTGCAGATGTGCTTTTTGGCGATTACAACCCGGCCGGAAGACTTCCGGTGACTTATTATAAATCGGTTGATCAGCTTCCTCCTTTTGAAAATTACGATATGAAAGGCCGTACGTATCGTTATTTTGATAAAAAAACGCTGTATCCTTTTGGATTTGGTTTAAGCTATACCAAATTCAAATACAGCAATCTGAAATTCCCAGCGAGCCCATCTTCTGAAAAAGATTTTGAAGTATCTGTTGATGTAACGAATATCGGTGAACGTGATGGAGATGAAGTTGTCGAATTGTATTTAAAAGATGAAAAAGCCTCTACACCACGCCCGATATTGCAACTGGAAGGTTTCGAACGCATCAGCCTGAAAAAAGGAGAATCAAAAACGGTTCGTTTTACAATAACTCCCCGACAGTTGTCCCTAATAGATAAAAAAGGCCAGCGTATTGTTGAACCGGGGTGGTTTACAATATCGGTAGGCGGAAAACAACCTGATGGTTCTGACGACACACAAAAAGGCCGATTTCAAATTACCGGAAAAACAGTTTTACTGGAAAAATAATTTTTAGATTATTTTTAATTTAATACACAAACTCTTTACATCTTTCGTAAGGGGTTTGTTTTTTTTATTTATTATTAATATTCACTCCAAATAATTTAGTAAGGATCAAAATAAAAATCCTATTTTTACAACCGTGAAACTTACAAATACTATATTATCAATTGTTATTCTAATACTTTCGTGTATGCCTTGTGCAGACATGGGGATAAATAGTTTCGCGCACACTAAATCAGAATTGGTTTCAAAACAAGACAATCATTCACACGAAAAAGAAAATGATTTGTGTTCACCGTTTTGTATCTGCAGCTGCTGTGGTTCACAAATGGCAAGTTATTCACGACCTATAGCAATAGATTTTCCAATACCTTTTAAAGATATAGAAACACAATTGCCAACTTACCAATCTATTTTCACTTCCAATTTCTACGGAAGTATCTGGCAGCCGCCTCAATTAGTATAATGATACCCGGGTAATTCCGATTCCGGGTTAGAAAGCTGTGCTTTGGCACGAACAATGGCAAATATTCTGTTTGCTTATTTCTAATGCATTATACATTTTCAAATGTTAGACAAGATTATACAATTCAGTATAAAGAATAAATTCGTTATACTGCTTTTTACCCTTGTGCTTTTGGCCTGGGGCAGTTATTCCATTAAGCAATTACCGCTTGATGCTTTACCTGATGTAACCAACAACCAGGTACAAATTATTACCACCGCTCCCACTCTTGCCAGTCAGGAAGTAGAGCAGTTGATTACCTATCCTTTAGAACAGGCTGTAAAAACCATTCCCAAAGTAATTGAACTGCGAAGTATTTCACGCTTTGGACTTTCTGTGGTAACGGTTGTATTTAAAGACGAGGCCGATATTTACTGGGCAAGAGAGCAAATCTTTCAAAGAATAAAAGCAGCTGAGGAAAATATTCCAAAATACGCAGGTACTCCTGAATTAGCCCCAATCACGACTGGTCTGGGTGAAATTTTCCAGTATGATGTCTATGCCAAAAAAGGCTATGAAAACAAATACGACGCCGTAAAACTGAGAACCATTCAGGACTGGATTATTATTCCGCAATTGCAGGGTGTCGAAGGTGTTGCCGAAGTAAGCAGCTGGGGAGGAAAACTAAAACAATACGAAATCGCAGTTGATCCTAATACATTAAACAGTCAGGGAGTTACGATTACAGAGATTTTTGAAGCTTTAGAAAAAAACAATCAAAACACCGGCGGGGCTTATATCGAAAAAGACGAATATGCTTACTTCATCCGCGGAGTCGGAATGGCTTCAGGAATTACTGATCTGCAAAATGTGGTAATCAAAAACCGAAACGGTGCTCCTGTTTTGGTTCGAGATGTTGCTACGGTTCGTGAAGGAGTTGCATTGCGTTACGGAGCCTCAACCAAAGACGGCAAAGGCGAAATTGTTTGTGGTTTAGTCTTAATGCTAAAAGGCGAAAACTCAAGCGCAGTTGTAGAAAGAGTCAAAGAAAGAATGGAGCAAATCAACAAATCCTTACCCGAAGGAGTTGTCGCAGAACCTTTTATTGACAGAGGAAAACTCGTCAATAATGCCATTGGAACGGTAACCAAAAACCTCGTTGAAGGAGCATTAATTGTAATATTCGTTCTGATAGTATTCCTCGGCAACCTGCGTGCCGGTTTAATCGTTGCTTCGGTGATTCCCCTATCGATGCTTTTTGCAGTCATACTGATGAATTACTTTGGCGTAAGCGGAAACCTAATGAGTTTGGGAGCAATTGATTTCGGAATTATAGTCGATGGTGCTGTAATTATTGTAGAAGCCACGATGCATCATCTGGCAAACATCAAAAGGAAAAAGGAACTCACTCAGGAAGAAATGGACAACGAAGTTTATTTGTCAGCCTCTAAAATTAGAAACAGTGCTGCCTTTGGCGAAATCATTATCCTGATTGTGTATCTGCCCATATTAGCGTTAATAGGAACAGAAGGAAAAATGTTCAAACCTATGGCAATGACCGTTGGATTTGCAGTTATTGGAGCTTTCATACTCTCATTAACTTATGTGCCCATGATGACTTCTTTATTCTTATCAAAAAAGACGGACCATAAAACCAATTTCAGTGACCGAATGATGGCGTGGTTTGAGAGTAAATACACTCCGCTGCTGAATAAAGCTTTACATTTTAAAAAAGCGGTTCTTTTGGTTTCTGTTGGTTTATTTGCCTTCGCCTTTATTACTTTCCAAAATATGGGAGGCGAATTTATCCCAACCATTGAAGAAGGTGATTTAGCCATCAATACTACAATTATGACAGGAAGTTCTTTGAGCCAAATGGTAGAAACGACTACGAAATACGAAAAGATTTTAAAAGCTAAATTTCCTGAAATCAAAACTATTGTGGCAAAAATCGGCAGCGGCGAAATTCCGACCGACCCAATGCCTATAGAAAGTGGCGATTTAATTATAGTACTGAAAGATAAAAGTGAATGGGTTTCAGCCGATAATTGGGAAGAATTGGCCAATTTGATGAAAGAGGAAATGGAAGCGATTCCCGGAGCCAATATCGAAATTTCCCAGCCTATCCAAATGCGTTTTAACGAATTGATGACAGGAAGTCGAAGCGATATTGCCATCAAGATTTTTGGTGATGATCTGGAAGTTTTAGACAACAAAGCCAAAGAACTTATTGGAAAAATCAGTTCCATTGAAGGGATTGGTGATCTGAAAGCCGATAAAGTTACGGGATTACCTCAAATCACAGTCAAATATGACTATCACAAAATTGCTCTGTACGGATTGAATATTAGTGACATCAATCAAATTATCCGCTCTTCGTTTGCGGGAGAAAGTGCAGGAAAAATTTATGAGCAAAGCAGGCGTTTTGATATAGTGGTACGACTGAATAAAGACAATCGGGCAGATATTTCAGATGTGAGCAATTTGTTTATTCCGTTGCCAAATGGACAGCAGATTCCGCTTTCGCAGGTAGCAACCATCACTTACGAGCAAGGTCCCGTTCAGGTCGCCCGTGAAGATGGAAAACGAAGAATTACTGTAGGTTTAAATGTCCGGGGACGCGATATCAAAAGCGTGGTAGAAGAAATTCAGGAGAAACTGAAAACCAACTTCAAGCTTCCAGCGGGTTACTACGTTACCTATGGCGGACAATTTGAAAACCTGATTGAAGCCAATAAAAGACTTTCAGTCGCACTTCCTATCGCTTTGGGTTTGATTATGGTTCTGCTTTATTTCACCTTTAACAGTATCAAACAATCTTTATTGATATTTACTGCCATTCCACTTTCTGCGATTGGAGGTGTCTTTGCACTTTGGTTACGCGGAATGCCGTTTAGTATTTCTGCGGGAATTGGTTTTATTGCTTTGTTTGGTATTGCCGTTTTAAACGGAATTGTGCTTATTTCCTATTTCAATCAGCTCAAAACTGAAGGCATTACTGACCCGCTTCAACGCGTTTTAATTGGAACCAAAACAAGATTACGTCCCGTTTTAATGACAGCTGCCGTAGCATCTTTAGGATTTATGCCAATGGCGTTATCAACGAGTGGTGGTGCAGAAGTACAAAAACCTCTGGCAACTGTGGTTATCGGCGGATTATTTTCAGCAACATTGCTTACGCTCATTGTATTGCCAATACTTTATTTATTATTCGAACGTGGAATTAAAAGAAAAAACACAATGAATACTTCAATAATTACAACAATCTTTTTGCTGATAAGCACCTTTTCTTTTGCCCAAAATACCCAAACGGTAACTTTGGAACAGGCTCTTGAATTAGCAAAAAAAAATAATGCGACACTGAAAATAGCCGATAAAGAAATCGAAAAACAAAACGCCCTGAAAAAAACTGCTTTTCAGCCGGATCCTTTGCAGATTCAATATCAGGGAGGGCAGTTCAACAGTGCTGATTACGATCATAATGTGTCGGTACAGCAATATTTCCCAATTGGTAAAATAACGAAAGCCAACCGACAATTACAGGAAGAACTGGCAGCATTGGCCGAAAAGCGCAAAGCGATCTCTGAATATGAAATTGAAAAAGCGGTAACTTTAGCTTATTATCAATATTTGTACGGTGTAGAACTACAAAAGTTGAATAACGAGCTGAATTCGATTTATACCAAGTTCCTCAAAAATGCCGAATTACGTTTCAAAACCGGAGAAAGCGGCAATATTGAAGTCATAAGTGCCAAAGCCAAAGTAAAGGAAATTGAAACGATCAAAGCTCAGATTGAATACGATTTAGCTATTTATCAAAAGCAGCTGCAATATTTTGTGCAAAGCGATGCTATCGTCATTCCTGAAACAACCGCTACTTTACAATATAAAAATACGCTTGATGTAAGTTCATCTAAAGCAGAAGGTTTGGTAAACGATTATTATACACAACAAATTTTAGTTAATCAAAAAGAAACCAGTGTTTTTAAAGCACAGCGAACGCCTAAATTAGGATTGGGTTATTTTGCCCAAACGATTGACACTAAATCCTTATTTCAGGGATTTACGGCAGGTTTGCAGATTCCGCTTTTTGGAGGCGTAAATTCGGCTAAAGCCAAAGCATCCGAAATCAGTGTTTCGCAATCACAACTACTGCTTGACAAGAATAAATTAGCCATAAAACTGAAAAAAGAAGAACTGCAGAATGAATTTGACAAACAGCAAAAAGCATTACAGTATTATCAAAACGAAGGGTTGGAATATGCGGACCAAATTATCAATACGGCTCAAAAAAGCTATGCCAATGGTGATATGAGCTATTGGTCGTACATCAGTTTTTTGAATCAGGCTATTGACATCAAAAAGCAAAATGCCGAAGCGGTTAATTTATACAATCAAAGTGCCATTCAGCTGCAGTTTCCATCCATTCCTTACAATTAATTTATACAAGATGAAAAATATAATAGTCAATAAAATACTTCTACTTTCCATTTTCCTTTTTATTTCCTGTGGAGAAAAGAAAACCGAAAAAGAACATGCCGAAGAAAAATCAGAAACCGAAGTAGCATTAACCGAAAAACAAGCCAAAACTATCGGAATTGAAACGGGTAGTATTGAAATGAAAAACCTCAACACCATAATCAAAGCTAACGGTTACACAGCTGTACCACCCCAAAACAGAGCTGATGTTTCGACACTAATTGGCGGAGTTGTAAAAGATATTTTTGTTTTGGAAGGAACATTTGTAGCAAAAGGTAAAACATTGGCAACCATCCAAAATCTGGAAGTTTCTGAAATGCAGGAAGAATATCAGTCGGCAGTGGCGAATATTGAATATCTGGAGCAGGAATTTAAGCGTCAGAAAACATTAAGTGAAGAGAATGTAAATCCGAGAAAAACATTTCAGGAAGTAAAATCAAAACTCGCTTCTGAAAGAGCCAAAGCACAGGCAGCCAAAAACAAATTACAGGCACTCAATGTAAATCCTAAAGGCAGTACTTCCTTAGTCCCTATAGTCTCTCCAATTAGTGGTTATGTGGGTAATATCAATATTACCAAAGGTGCATTTGCAGAAACTGGCGTAACTTTGTTTGAAGTAGTTGACAATAGTCAGATGCACCTCGACCTGAATGTATTTGAAAAGGATTTAGGTAAAATTTCGATAGGACAGGAAGTCGATTTTATACTGACCAATCAATCGAATAAAGCGATTAAAGGGAAAATATTTGGTATCAATAAATCGTTTTCCAATGAAAGTAAAACCGTTGCCGTTCACGCCAGAATAAATCCGGGCAATACCAAAGATTTAATCTCAGGAATGTATGTTGCTGCAAATATCAACATTTCGAATCAGACGGTTCCGGCATTGCCAAAAGACGCTATTGTAAAAAACGGAGAAAAGTATTTTATTTACATTGAAGAATCTGGTAAAGAAGAAGTTGTAAAAAATGAAGAACACCGAAAAGAAGGAGAAAACCATAAAGAAATTCACTTTAAAGCAGTTGAAGTCTCAGTAGGAACAACCGATTTGGGATATACCGAAGTGAAGTTAATTGAAGAAATTCCTTCGGATGCCAAAATTGTGATTAAAGGTGCTTATTATCTTTTATCACAATCAAAAGGTGGCGGAGAACACGAACATTAAAACATTTAAATATGGAACACAAACACCAACATAATGCAGAGGCTAAAGAGTCTTGTTGTACCATAGAACAAAAAATCCATATCCAAACGGATACCCATGATTGCGGTTGTTCTTCCAAAAAACAAAAGCATACAGATCATGAGGGACATGACCATAGCCATAATGCAAATGAAAGCGTCTTCAAAATGTTTCTGCCTTCAGTCATTTCTTTGGTATTGTTGTTAATTGCTATAGTTTTAGACAATTACTTTACACCAATTTGGTTTAGAGACTGGATACGAATAGTCTGGTATGTTGTCGCTTATATTCCTGTCGGCTTTCCTGTTATCAAAGAATCTATTGAAAGTATTAGGTATAAAGATCTTTTTTCTGAATTCCTGTTGATGGTTATTGCTACTGTTGGGGCATTTGCCATTGGTGAATATCCCGAAGCGGTAGCTGTTATGCTTTTTTATTCTGTTGGAGAAGTTTTTCAGGCTTTGGCGGTAAAAAAAGCAAAAAAGAATATTAAATCTTTATTGGACCAACGACCAGATGAAGTTACTATTTTAGTCGGTTCTGAACCTAAAATCATCAAAGCCGAAGATGCCAAAATTGGTGATGTCATTCAGTTAAAGGCAGGTGAAAAATTAGGTTTGGACGGAGAATTAATCTCTGAAACTGCTTCGTTCAACACTGCTGCTTTAACAGGAGAAAGCAAACCTGATACAAAATCTAAAGGAGAAATTGTTTTAGCCGGAATGATCAACCTTAATAAAGTTTCACAGGTAAAAGTGACCACAGCGTATAACGACAGTAAACTTTCTAAAATTTTAGAATTAGTACAAAACGCCACAGCGCAAAAAGCACCTACTGAATTATTCATCCGGAAGTTTGCTAAAATCTATACTCCTATTGTGGTTTTACTGGCAGTGCTGATTACGTTTCTTCCTTATTTGTTCATAGCTGATTATGTTTTTTCAGATTGGCTTTACCGAGCCTTAGTATTTTTGGTTATCTCTTGCCCTTGTGCATTGGTAATCTCTATTCCGTTAGGCTATTTTGGCGGAATTGGAGCAGCGAGTAAAAACGGTATTCTGTTCAAAGGAAGTAATTTTCTTGATGCAATTGCCACCATTCAGAATGTTGTGATGGACAAAACAGGAACCATGACCGAAGGCGTTTTTAAAGTACAGGAAGTTGCTTTTGACTCACAATTCGATGAAAAGGAAATGCTGCAAATGGTAAACACTTTGGAAAGTCAAAGCACACATCCCGTTGCGACTGCGATACATGAATATGTGGGTAAAATTGACACTTCTATTAAACTCGAAAAAGTGGAAGAAATCCCAGGGCAAGGACTAAAAGCAGTCATTGATGGAAAAAGCTTATTGGTTGGCAACTTTAAGTTGATGGATGCCTTCTCCATTCCTTATGATGTTGACCCCAATTCGATAGTGTATACACTGATTGCGGTTGCCTACGACAAAAAGTTTGTCGGTTATCTGACCATTGCCGACAGCATTAAAGAAGATGCGCAGATAACCATCGATAAATTAAAAGCACTGAATGTAAAAACCACTATGTTAAGCGGTGATAAAAACACAGTCGTACAATTTGTAGCTCAAAAACTGGGAATTGCAAATGCTTTTGGCGACTTATTGCCAGAAGATAAAGTCAATAAAGTCAAAGAAATAAAGGCTAAAAAGGAAACTGTTGCCTTTGTTGGCGATGGTGTAAATGATGCCCCCGTTGTGGCACTCAGTAATATTGGTATTGCCATGGGCGGGCTAGGAAGCGATGCCACCATTGAAACTGCCGATGTGGTAATTCAGGATGACAAACCTAGTAAAATAGCGATGGCGATTGATATTGGAAAACAGACAAAAAAAATAGTCTGGCAAAACATCACACTGGCTTTCGTCGTAAAAGCAGGAGTTTTGATTCTGGGAGCCGGAGGTTTGGCAACCATGTGGGAAGCTGTTTTTGCTGATGTTGGAGTAGCCTTGTTAGCTATTTTGAATGCTGTCAGGATTCAACGAATGAAGTTTTAATTTCTATTTCGTTATTTTTTTAAACCCTTACAAGTCTTGACTTTTAAGGGTTTTGTTTTTAGCATCCCCCGGAAACAAACAAACAAACAAACAAACAAACAAACACTGTTTAGTCAGTTCCTAATAATTATATAACAGAAGATTTAAATTTTATAAAAGGAATAAAGAGAATCGTTTTTAAATTTATACTATCCTTAAAAAAGGAAACTGCAAACTCTAAAAAATCAACTGAATAATCTTTAAAATACAAAATCATGACCGAGAAAAATTATGATCCGGACAACGAAAACTGTCCTGAAAAAGACATGGTAGAAAATATTCGGAATTTAAAAATTAATTCTGAAAAGAATAAAAATGCCCAGACTGCTGAAGAATTTATAAACGACAGTCCAAATCGGACTACGGGTAAAAACAGGCTGAATACTTATAATTCAGATTATAATGAGGAAAAAATCAATAGATAAAACAAAAGGCATGCATTTTTTAAAATGCATGCCTTTTGTTTTTTTTTAGACGGGCTATTATTTTATAGAACCAATAATATCATATTTGGTAATAATATGATAATTACCGTTTTTTAAATCTACTAAAACAGCATCATTTTCTTTGGTAAATAACTTTGAAACCTCTTCGATCGGAGTTCCTAATTTTACAATCGGAAATGGTTTTCCCATTACTTCCTTGATTGGTTTTTCGGCTACATTTTTATCGGCTACATAACTTCTAAACAAATCCGTTTCATCCACTGAACCTACAAAACCATTAATATCTACAACAGGAATCTGCGAAATTTTGTACTTACGCATACGCTCAATAGCATGCGAAACCAATTCTTCGGTACGAACTACGATCAGTTCTTTATCAATATGATCCTTGATAACGTCTTCTGCTTTTGTAATATTTTCATCCAGAAAACCGCGTTCACGCATCCAGTCATCATTAAACATTTTACCCACATACCGGCTTCCTGAATCATGAAATAATACTACGACAACATCATCAGGTTTAAAATGTTCTTTTAGCTGCAGCAATCCTTTTATACAAGCTCCGGCAGAGTTTCCAACAAAAATAGCTTCCTCCATAGCAATTTTTCTGGTATAAACAGCCGCATCTTTATCAGTAACTTTTGTAAATCCGTCAATGAGTGAAAAGTCAACATTTTTAGGCAAAATATCTTCTCCAATTCCCTCAGTGATGTACGAATAGATTTCGTTTTCATCAAAAATTCCGGTTTCATGATATTTTTTAAAAACAGAACCGTACGTATCGATTCCCCAAATCTTAATATTGGGGTTTTTCTCTTTTAAATATTTTCCAACTCCTGAAATAGTGCCACCTGTCCCTACTCCAACAACAAAATGCGTTATTTTACCATCTGTCTGTTTCCAGATTTCGGGCCCGGTTTGCTCGTAATGTGCCAGAGAATTCGATAAATTATCATACTGGTTTACATACCATGAATTAGGCGTTTCTTCAGCAAGACGTTTTGAAACCGAATAATACGATCTCGGATCAGTTGGCTCCACATCGGTAGGACAAACGACTACTTTGGCACCTACGGCACGCAAAATATCCATTTTTTCTTTAGATTGTTTATCTGAAATTACACAAATCAATTTATATCCTTTGATAATAGCTACAAGTGCCAGTCCCATCCCTGTATTTCCGGAAGTCCCTTCAATTATAGTTCCGCCTGGTTTTAAGCGCCCATCTGCCTCAGCGTCTTCCACCATTTTCACTGCCATTCTGTCTTTAACAGAATTCCCGGGATTAAAAGTTTCGACTTTTGCCAATACCAAGGCATCAATTTCAGCAACGACTTTATTTAGTTTTACTAAAGGTGTGTTGCCAATGGTTTCTAAAATAGTATTTGAAAAGTCCATTCTATCTGTGTTTAATTTTATTTTAATCGAAATTTTGTTTTATTGGAAGAAATTCCAGACCAATCCAAATCGGATAGTAAAATCACGATATGGATTATTTGGAGCTGCATAATAATTGTTGCCTGAAAAAGAAGAATTAAAATGTTCTGCTTTTAAATAAATTCGGGTTTGACGGATTCTTCCATTCAGGAAAAAATCAAAAGTTGGATAGCCACCAATCTCTTTGGTATTCTGAACAAAAAACTCCCCTATTACAGGATTATAATCGTTTGCGTAATATTTTGTAAAATAATTAAAAATAATCCCGGTCTGGATATACAGTGCTTTTTTAAAGAAATAGGTAGAATAATATAATGTATTTCTGGTTACAAAATCCGGAACATTTAAAATAGCCTCAGACTGATCTACTTTTTGGTATAAAAATGTATTATCTAAGCCAAATTTTCCAAATTTAAACTCTCTGTTTGCTTTAATAGATATGTAATTAATTGCATTTCCATATTGTGCCGGATTTATAATTTGGGTCCTATTTTCTGTCTGTTCAGGTGTTGAAACATCTTCAAAATATAAGTGATTGTTTAATACAGAATACTGAACCTCCCCATTAAGCCATGGTGTATAAATTTTTCCGCTAAACGAATTGATTTTTTCATTTTTAAAAGGATCACCCCAATTATACTGTATATAACTGCTTTGATACAGTTCATAATTATTATTTGGCAGTTTGCTTATGTTTTGGTAGCGAAAATCGAATTGGATTTTCTCGTTTAAATTATATCTCAGCTTGGCATCTAAATCTGAAATTGTCTCTTTTGTAATGGATCTTGTAAGTAAAAATCTTCCGTTCCATTTATTTTTTTGGTATTCGTATTGCGCACCAACATTATTAATTTCTCTATATAAATTATCATTAACAGCAACATTGCCGTCATTATCAAGAATGATACGGTAATATTTATAATTTGAACGGTAATCATCAATAAAGAAATTAAATTTTCCAAGAAGTGAATTCTCATACGCTACTCCTACTTTGTTATACAATTTTTCAAAACGGGTCTGGTCTTTAAGATTACTGGTAACATAAGATTCTCCAAACCTTTGAACAACTGTATTTCCTACGGTTGACAAAACTGTAGGCTGTTTGTATTCAAAAAATTTATTTTCGTAATTAAACTGATGTGTTACATACAAATTATTATTAGCCTGTTTAGGATTTATTCTGAAAGCGTGGTCAAAAAAAAGTCTTTTCCCTTTCAGGAAAGATTCGGCATCTGTCAGATAAACTTCCAGTCGCTGACGATTCGAGAAATTTGGATCTCCGCTTTCAAAATCTTCCGGGGTTGTAATTCCTCCATTTTCTTCATTTAAAACATCCTGATATGCATAATGGAGATATAAAATGTAACGTTTATCGGTAGTATTATAACTGGCTCCAATTCTAAAATTTCCAATACTGGTTAACTGATTGATATATTTTCCTTCTGAACGTAAACCTCTGTATCCGATAAAAAAGTTAAGGTTTTTCGATGTATTTAAAGTAATAAACGAATCGACATTTTGACCTTTTCCAACAGATGTATTAAAGAATAACTCGGTCAATGGTGTTGCAACGTGATAATAGTGAATCTCGCTGGCATCCATAAAATTAAAATGTTTTCCCCGAAAACCAATATCCGGATAGGGAGAAAAATCAGTCAGGCTATATTGTAAGGTATTGTAAGTTTGGCCAATATTTGAGAAAGGCAAAAGGCCAAAATTATCTCTTCTAAGATAATTTTGTTTATAAGCACTTTTTAATGTTAACGAAGTATCTACAATAGTTGTATCGTGCTCTATAGTAACAATTTGATATTGCTCAATTTTGGCTATAAGGGCTTTTTTCTTTTTTACAGTATCCGTAATACTAGAATATTGCGAATTCATATCTAAACTCTTTTTGGGAGCTCCACCCTGAGAAAATAATAAAGAGGGCAGAACTAATAGATATAGAAAAAAAAGTATTCTCATTTGATGGTGTTATGTATGGGTAATGATTTCAATAAAATTACTAAAGCAAAGGTAAATTATAAATATATATAAATAAATAAACACATCAATTTATACGATTGCTTTAGCAAATAGAATAAGAACGTATATTTTTACAGAAAATTTTATAATATTTGTCTTTTAAAATTCAAAAAAATGCTTCAGAAAAATTTTTCAGGATATGTCTTCGAAACCGGGACTGATGAAGCCGGAAGAGGTTGTCTGGCGGGACCGGTTACTGCTGCAGCTGTTATTTTACCTGCTGATTTTGAGCACTCTTTTTTAAATGACAGTAAACAATTATCTGAAAAAATAAGAGAATCTTTAAAACCCATTATCGAAGAAAACGCCGTATGCTTTGCTGTAACACATTTACATCCGGATGAGATTGACGAAATAAATATCCTGAATGCTTCGATGAAAGGAATGCAGGAATGTATTTTAAAATTAAAGCAGATCCCGGAGTTTATTATTGTTGACGGTAACCGCTCGCTAAATGCAAAATTAGGTCTGAAAAATACATTTGGAAAACAATTTTCAGCAACAGAAATCGATTTGCTAAAATCAATTCCTAATCAAAGCATTATAAAAGGAGATTCGAAATTTTTGAGCATCGCCGCAGCTTCTGTACTGGCAAAAACGTACCGGGATGAATTCATGAACGAAATCCATAAAGAATTCCCGATGTACAACTGGAAACAAAACAAAGGCTATCCGACCAAAGAACATCGCGAAGCCATAAGAAAATATGGTACTACAAAATACCACCGAATGAGTTTCAGACTCTTACCGGAACAATTAGAATTGGATTTTTTTGAACAATAAAAAAGGCTTATCACAATTGACAAGCCCATTACAAAAAAATTATCGGTTAAAACTGAAATTTATATCCAAAATCAGGTGAAAAACCAATTTGATCTTTTTGATTCACAGTGTTTGTAAGCCGATTGTATTGTTTGGTAAAAACGTTAGTATTATTAGTAACATTTTGAAAATCAATATAAAATTGATGAAACCTTTTTTTGTTTTTACTATTTAACTTAATTCCAAACTTCACATCCCATCTCAGGTATGGATCATATTGCCGGCTAAATGCATTTGCATCATGCCTGATTTCGTATCCAGCCGCATTTGAAGCTGCCAAATTAACCGGTGTATAATAACGACCTCCCGCTGTTGTAAACTTAGTATCAATCGAAAATACATTATTCTGATCTTTTCCTATTTTAAATTCTTTTCCTCCCAAAAGATTAATGACATAACCATTATTAAAAGGTGAGTTTCGTTCTATCCCATCGCTTCCTTTATATTTACTCTCAAAAACTGAAGTGGTGAACAAACCATAAAATCCCTGACTGAAAAATTTCTCTAAAGTGAATTCAATCCCCTGATTATGGCCTTTCCCGTTACTTATCAAAGAGGTCTTATCAATTGAATAGCCAAAATCTGCACCTTCTGTTAATGACGAATAACTACTTGAAGAAGATTCAACCGCTGCTTTATCAATTTGCTGATAGTACAACTCAACTTTCCCTCTCCATTTATTGGCCAATTTAACATCATAGCCCAAAACATAATGCTCGCTCTTAACCAAATCTAAATTTTTGTTGGTCTGGACTCTGTCTCCATTTATATTTTCACTTAAAAATAAAATTGGAACAGGGACACTTTGATGATGTAATCCGTAACCAAAACTTATTGTATTTTTAGGATTTACAGCATATGATAAGGCACTTCTTGTTTCAAAAACAAATTGCTCATTAATTGAAAAATATTGGGCATGAATACCTCCGTTAAAAGTTAATTTTTCCATTAATCGAAATTGCCCCTGTGCAAATGGCTGTACGATATTAAAATTCCCATCATTACGAATCAACTGAACCAAATCAGGATAACCATCACCATCATTGTCCTGTCGTCTGTCCCTGGTTGCCAAATCTGCATTAAGCGTATAATTTTCAAATAATAAACCCGCCCGGATTGTTATCTTTTTATTTAGTTTTGAATTGAAAAGAGTAGAAAAAGTGATTCTGCTTTCAGAATTGTCTATGTCCGAAAATCTTAATTTATTTTCTGATGGTGTATCGTAATTATAATAGCGGTCATTTTTATAAGTATTCCCGGAATTTGCAAATCCAATAATTGTTTTTAACGATAAATTGCTTCCAATATCTAAATTATGTTTTAATCCTATTGATCCAAATGAAGAAGTTACGAAACCATCTTCGTCCTGAGCTGCAAAAGGATCTTCTTTATTAATATTTTCTCCTAAAAAATCAATTTTTGAAGTACCATATATCCCAAAAAGAGAAAAATTTCCTAATTTACTTTTTCCAAAAGCCACATTAAAACTAATATCGCTGTAATTAGGCTGAGCAGTGGTTCCGGCCAATCCCAGAATCCCAACAAAACCATATCTTGCAGCTGCCACGAACGAACCTCCTTTTTTACCCAGCGGCCTTCTGCCATAAATTCTAATCCGGGATATGCGCCTGCACTTATCATGTATTCATATTCATCAGGATTTCCTTTTCTGAAACCTAAATCAAAAACTCCGGCAATTGCATTACCGTATTCAGCAGGAAAAGCAGAAGTCATAAAATCAGAATTCGCCAGAAGGTTCGGATTTAATGCTGAAACAGGTCCACCTGTAGTTCCTAAAGTTGCGAAGTGATTTGGATTTGGAACTGGCATTCCTTCAATACGCCACAACATTCCGGAAGGAGAGTTTCCACGCACAACGATATCATTTCGGCTATCATCACCTGTTGAAACTCCTGCGAAATTTGAAACCAGACGCGCAACGTCACTTCTCCCGCCTGAAAACCTTGTAACTTCTTCGGGACTAAACTGTTTTGTAGAAACTATAGCCATTTTATTTATAGCTCTAGCTTTATTGGATCCGGAAGTAACTACAATTTCATCTAATGTATTGAATTGTTCCATCATTGAAATAGTCAGCATATTCTCTTTTCCTGTAGTAATATCAAGATCAGAAACTGATGTACTTTCATAACCTGTTAAACTTATCGAAATGCTTTGCCTACCCAGCGGAATTCCGAATAACTTAAAATTTCCTTCTTCATCAGATGTGGTTTGATTTTCATCATTTCCGATGAGCGTAATAACCGCCCCAGAAATTGGTTTTTCAGATTGTTTATCAATTATTTTTCCTTTGACAACTCCTGTCTGGGCAAAAGAAGTTAAACCAAGATGGCTTAAAATAATCAAAAATATTTTTTTCATTTTTTACTTTACTTTATAGTTATTAAAGCAAATGTAAAAAGAGGGTTTTTCTTAAAAATTGACTCAGGTTAAGATTTATTATTTAAAGTTAGACGCGTTCTTATTCTGCTTAAACTCTCCGGTTTTACCCCTAAATAACTTGCAATATATTTGAGAGAAACTCTTTCGACAACCTTTGGGTAGTTTTTTATAAATCTAAGATATCTATCTTCATGAGACAATAATGACATGAACTTATTTCTTCCTGTTAAACCCTGAATGGTTCGCTGCATCATAATCCTTAAAAAATTATTAAAAACCGGATACTCAGAAACTAATTTATCAAAATCATTTTTATAAGCTAAATAAAAGCGGCAATCTTCCAAAGCTTCAATATTCATCATGGAAGGTTTTTCATATAAGAAACTTTCAAAATCAGAATACCATTCGTTTTCAAAGAAAAAATTTACTGTTGATTCTGTTCCATCAACCGAATAATAACAACGAATACATCCCTCTTCTACAAAAAAACCAAAATTGCAAAAATCTCCCTCAAACAAAAGATGCTCATTTTTTTTGATTGTTTTAGGCTTTAGTATACTTTTAAAAGCAAGACTCTCTTTTTCATTAAATTCCATGAATCCGGATAAATCGGTAATTACGCTTTGCATAAATTTGTGGTTTAGAAATAATGTAGTTTCAGTTCTAAAAAAGATTACGTTAAAACACTATTAAAGAGAATTTATCAAAATAGTTATATCGAAAATTTAGCATCTGCATACTTTAATTTACGAGTTGCTTTATTATTTAATTAGCTTATTTTCTCGATTTGGTTTTATGAATTA
Source organism: Flavobacterium salmonis (assembly GCF_903819435.1). Lineage (GTDB taxonomy): Bacteria > Bacteroidota > Bacteroidia > Flavobacteriales > Flavobacteriaceae > Flavobacterium > Flavobacterium chungangense. The sequence goes on from NZ_CAIJDP010000058.1 coordinate 67,549, forward strand.
ACCGCTATTGATTTTTGTAATATTACGCTTTTTCTTACAGATTATTCTTTTATTTTATGGATTAGCTATAAAAAATCCATTATAGAAGGGTCGTATTCTTATAGTTTTTGAATGATTAGCTATTATTACAAAAATATACTTACTGAAAATATTAAAAATCACTATAAATAATGATTTAACTGAGTTTAAAAAAAAAGGAGGATTCTAAAAATTCATGATTGTCTTTATTTCTAAATGATAAAAAGAGGATCTATTACAAAAGAGTTACCCAACTTTTATTAAAAAAGTTGCTTAATCTTACTTTTACATCCCTAAGTACTTTAAATCTGAAACAATACCTGCCTCATCAAAAAAAATCTAATTCATTGGTAAAACTATATTGTTACTTTCTGCTTTTCAAAAATTCTGCAAATTGTTTCGTATCAAAATAAAATGGCCTAATAGCAGTAATTTTTCCGTTTTTTAAATCAAAATGTTCCGAGACTGGCATCGAAAGTGTTTTGCCTGACTTTTTTGATTTACAATTTATGGTAAAATAAATAATAACTTCCTTTTTGGAAGCATCACTAAAATAAACAGGTTCTTTTTCTATCTGAAAATCAAAGAACTCGGCTGATTTTGCAAACATTTTGGTCCATTCATTAAAGCCTTTATAAGTTCCTCCATAAGGCAAACCTTCTGCCTGATTATAAACTGCGTCTTCTTCTATTATGGCTGCTATTGTAATAAAATCCTTTGTTTTAAAAAGAGATTCAAAATATTGTGCTACCACTTTAAAATTATCAGCTTCAAGATTTTTCAAAACATCAGCCTCAGACAAAGCTGCATCCATATCCCAAAAACTGATAATTTTACTCACCTGTCCTTTTCCGTTTAATCTGGCAAACTCACGACCGGCCATTATCAGCTTATTTTTAGAATCCTGAATCTTCCAGTCCCAGGTCACATAATTGTCTTTTACCGTTTTTGCCCCGGAAGTTAGTACAGCATCCGGATTTTTTTTATAAAACTCATTGATGACATTATTAAATGCAGCTATACCTTTTATAGAAGCAGAAGGATCTTCGAAAGTGCTGTCCTCGAGCCAAATCGTTTTTATTAATTTTAATCTGGCGTCATTATTGCGTTCCTGCCACGCTTTTTCATAAATCGTAACCGGATATAATTTTTCCTTCTTTTGAGCCAGAAGACCATTACATATAAAAAGAATACAGATGAAGTAAATTTTTCTCATAAGTCAGACAAATTTGATTAATAAATCTTACAATAAAGTATTTACTCAAATTTAGCATAAATACAGAAAAGAATTACAATACTTTCATAATTTGTTATTTATTCAAAATCCTACAAGGTTGAAAAAACCTTACAGGAACATTAACTGATATAATTTATTTGTAAACAAGTTCTGTGCTGTATTAATCGAACTAAGGTTATAAGAAATCCATTTTATAATTTTTATCATTTGGATTAAATACTATTTTCTATCAAAAAACAGTGACTAATTTTATAACATAATGCTGTTTTGTTTTAGATAATTGGTCTTATGTTATATAAATCAAAAGGAGAGGAAAAGAATTTTAAATAGAAAAGAGACAATCAATTATGAAATTTTTTGTCTCTTTTAATTTTTTATTACTACTTATATTTTTTAAAGCTGTCTTTAAATAAATTCAGCCTCAAACAAATGAGTCAAATGTTTGATGATTTTAGCTTTCACTTCCTCTTCGCCTACCTTTTCTACTCCAAGTTCAACGTTTAAAGATGTAACCGCTTTACCACGAATTCCACACGGAATAATATTGTCAAAATACCCCAAATCTACATTTACATTTAAGGCAAAGCCGTGCATGGTTACCCAGCGTGAAGCACGCACACCCATAGCGCAGATTTTACGTGCAAATGGAGTTCCAACACCAAGCCAGACTCCGGTTTCTCCATCGCTTCGTCCACATTCTAAGCCATATTCGTTCAGGGTTAAAATAATGGCTTCTTCGAGAAAACGTAAATATTTATGAATATCTGTAAAAAAGTTCTCTAAATCCAGAATCGGATAACCTACAATTTGTCCGGGACCGTGATAGGTAATATCTCCGCCACGATTGATTTTATAAAAGGATGCTCCTTTTGCTTCGAGCTGTTTTTCGTTTAATAACAAATTTTCGAGATCACCGCTTTTACCTAAAGTATACACATGCGGATGTTCTACAAAAAGCAGATAATTTGGAGTTTCTAAATCCAGTTCTTCTCTTCTGTTTTTAATTTTTAAATCGACTATATCCTTAAAAAGTTCTTCCTGATATTCCCAGGCCGATTTATAATCTTTACTTCCTAAATCCTGAAGTTGAATTTTTTTGTTCATTTTAATTATTTTTCAAACTCAACATCAAAGTTTAGTTTGTCAGGATTCTCCATATAATCCGTGAAAGGGTATTGAATTGTAATTGTTTTTCTGTCCTCACTAAATAAAGCATTCGGATTTGAAACTTTCTTTATTTTTTTAGGAAAATGATATTTTACGATATAATTAGAAGAAGCAAAAATCATTTTTGACATATCTGCTGTCGAATCATTCGCTTTTTCAGTCAGTTTTTGTTTGTCTATTATTGCCTTACGGGTAAATTTCTTTCCGTTATATGTATAGCTTAGTTTACTTTTATTATCACCTAGACCTGCAAAAGGAGTTGATGGATTTGCTCCTCCTTCCAGCTTTTGAAGAGTATTCATCGACTGTAGTACGTCCTGCAGTTCATTTACACTTTTAAAGTCAGTAGCAATGTTCATTAAAAACTGTTTTTGCTCTCCGTTCATTTTTATATTGAAAACAAAATTCTCCAGTTTTTTAATTTCTTTTTGAGCTTCGGGAGATAACTTTGAGATACTGTCTTGTTTTTCTGCAATTAGCTGTTTAAAAGTAAAAGTAGAATCCATGGATTTTTTAGTATCTGCTCCCATCTGGCTGCCTATCTGGTCTCCAGCCATTGCCATTAAAGACGAACCATCCATATCTACAGAAAATTTGCCTGTTCCGTTATCATTGATGGTTATATTTTCAGTAAAAGTGCAGCTTGTAAGTGTTGCCAATAAAAAAGAAAAACTAAGTAATTTATATAATTTCATCATGGTTAATTTTTTATCAAAGATACGAACTTTTTTAAGCTACTAAGATTATGAGATTCTAAGTTGCTAAGTTTTACAACTAGTTCAAGGTTTTATTGCTAACACTTCTACTAAAATGTCTTTTGAAAATAAAAATTTCTAATCTAGCCCCGATAGAAGTGAAAATCCTTTTATGCCGGTGTTCGGCATAAAAGATTGTAACGAATAGCGGGACAAAAGATAATTAAGAAACGTTTTTTCTGCTTCTAATAAAAAACATTGCTCTTTTCTAAAACTTTAGACTTTATGACTTTGCAACTTTGCGACTTAAAAACTATCTTTGCACACTTAAAAAAAGAGCACAAAATGGCATTATCAGAACAAGAAATCATAAGAAGAGAAAAACTTCAAAACTTACGCAACTTAGGAATCAATCCTTATCCGGCTAATCTTTTTCCTGTAAATCATACTTCGAAGCAGATAAAGGAAACGTTTGAAGAAGGTAAGAAGGTGATCGTTGCGGGACGTTTGATGAGTGTTCGTGATCAGGGAAAAGCTTGTTTTGCCGAATTGCAGGATAGTGAAGGACGTTTGCAATTGTACGTAAATCGCGATGTTTTGTGTGAAGGTGATGATAAAACTTTATACAACACGGTATTTAAAAAATTAACTGATTTAGGGGATTTTATTGGTATTGAAGGAGAATTGTTTACTACGAAAGTGGGTGCGCAATGTATTCGCGTTGACGGTTTTACTTTTTTGAGTAAAACACTTCGTCCGTTGCCTTTGCCAAAAGTTGACGAAGACGGAAACATTCACGATGCATTTAATGATGCTGAGTTGCGTTACAGAATGCGTTATGTGGATTTAACAGTGAATCAACATGTTAAAGATACTTTTATCAAACGTACCAAGTTGTTTACTGCGATGCGTGGCTATTTTAATGATGCGGGTTATCTTGAGGTTGAGACTCCGGTTTTACAGCCAATTGCAGGTGGTGCTTCGGCAAGGCCTTTTATTACGCATCATAATTCGCTTGATATTCCGCTTTACATGCGTATTGCGAACGAATTGTATTTAAAAAGATTAATTGTTGGTGGTTTTGAAGGTGTTTATGAGTTTTCTAAAAACTTTAGAAATGAAGGAATGGACAGAACGCATAATCCTGAATTTACCGCTATGGAAATATATGTAGCCTACAAAGACTACAACTGGATGATGGAATTTGCTGAAGGCTTGCTTGAGCATTGTGCGATTGCCGTTAACGGAACCAGCGAAGTTACTTTTGGCGAGCATAAAATCAACTTTAAAGCGCCTTATGCACGTGTGACGATGACAGATTCTATCAAACATTTTACCGGATTTGATATTTCGGGAAAAACTGAACAGGAATTGTTTGAAGCTGCACGCGGAATGGGAATCGAGGTTGACAACACTATGGGTAAAGGAAAACTGATTGATGAGATTTTTGGAGCGAAATGCGAAGGAAATTATATTCAGCCAACTTTCATTACGGATTATCCTAAAGAAATGTCTCCGCTTTGTAAAGAGCACCGTGATAATCCAGACTTAACTGAGCGTTTTGAATTAATGGTTTGCGGAAAGGAAATCGCCAATGCTTATTCTGAATTAAATGACCCAATTGACCAACGTGAGCGTTTTGAAGACCAAATGCGTCTTTCTGAAAAAGGTGACGATGAAGCAAACGGAATTATCGACGAGGATTTCTTAAGAGCCCTTGAATACGGTATGCCTCCAACATCCGGAATGGGAATTGGAATGGATCGTTTGATTATGTATTTAACAAATAACGCTTCTATCCAGGAAGTTTTATTGTTCCCGCAAATGCGTCCGGAGAAAAAACAAACAGTTGAACTTTCTGATGAAGAGAAATTCATCGTAGACTTATTGAAAGGAAATGACAATAAAATGGACCTTCAGCAATTAAAAATTACGGCAAATTTAAGCGGTAAAAAATGGGATGCTTCGATGAAAAATTTATCTAAACATGGTTTGACGAAAGTTGCTGTGGAGGGTGAGTTTAAGTTTGTGGAATTGGTGGGGTAAATTCCTCTAAAATCATATAAAAATTTAAAAAGGAGCTTTTATTGAAGCTCCTTTTTCACATATAAATATTTTCCTTAATTTTGAAAACATGGAAAGAGCAAAACTTATTGTTAAAAATTTCGGCCCTCTAAAAGATATTGATATCGAAGTTAGAGAAATGGTTACTTTTATTGGGGCGCAGGCTTCTGGGAAGAGTACCTTGGCTAAATTGATTTCGATATTGGAAGATGATGATTTTAGAAATGACGACACTGTAACTTTCGAAGAAGAACTCAAAAAATATAATATTTTCAATTATTTAAAAGAAGAGACATTCATTTCTTATGATAATATAAATTACATTGAAAAAAGTCCTTTCTCATTAAAATATAATAAAGGCGTTTTTTCTAAAGCAACTGCTTTTAGATTTTTATCGTTAATCAAAGAAGTAAGTAAAGATGTAAATTCAGATCAAAAAAAAGTAATTAAAAGCTTAAAAAGAAGTTTAAATTCAGAGATAGTAGATTGTTTCTCTAACAATTATGAAAAAACGCTCCATATATTTAATACAAAATCTCAAAAAATAAAATTTACAGAGTTTTTCAAAAGAAGTACTCTGCAAAATTTCAAAGAAAATTGCATCGATGAATTATTCGATATACTTGAAAAAGAAAAAACTACAGAAAATTATATTGAATTATTTGAACAATTAATTGATCTTTTACCTAATTTATATCTATTTGACTCAATATATATTCCTTCCGAGCGGAGTTTTTTGCATTTAATAGAAGGAAAAGTTATGGGGTTAATTAAAAGTGGAGTTAACATTCCTGAACATATATTAAATATAGGAACGGAATATGAAAAAGCATTGCAAACAATAAAAGAGTTACCATTAAGTATTATTGACAAAAAAATTAAATACAAAAGAGAAGGTAAAACATCTTATATCTATCATAACGAAACCGAAAAGGTTGATTTATTAGAATCTGCATCAGGCTTACAATCCATAATTCCAATTTTACTTTTAGTAGAATATTCTAAAACTTTAAAAGAAGAATACAATTTCAATTTTGTAGTCGAAGAGCCTGAATTAAATTTATATCCAAAAGCACAACATGAATTAATTAAATACTTAGTTAAAAACTGTTTGTTTGACCGAAAGAATTTAATCCTTACCACACATAGCCCATTTGTTTTGGCTTCTATAAACAATTTATTATTGGCTTATGATAGAGGGCAAACAAGACCTAAAGAAGTAAATAAAATCATAAAAAAAGAATCCTGGTTAAATCCTAAAAATTTCATTGCTTACGAATTGAAAAATGGTAAAGCAAAAAAAATCATGAATGATAAATTAGGACAGATTTCTGAAAATATGATTGATGGTGTTTCGGATGCTTTTGTTGATGAATTTGATAAACTTTTAGATCTATGAGTTTTGATGAGCTATTGGCTAATTTTCCTAATCTGGAAAAAGATGTTTGTTATAAAATATTAATTGATCCAATTTACTTTCTAGAAGAAATAAAAGATTCCATAGTTACATTTAGATCTGAAGAAGAATATTGGAATCTTTGTTTAGAAAATGAAAATTCGAAAGAAATTTTATTTCTCGAAAACGAATATTCTGTCATGAAGAATGAAAAATCTAAAAAATGTGACTGGGTAGTTTATGAAAACAAAAACATTTATTTCATTGAATCAAAAGATGTCAAACTACGAAATAGAAAAAAAGAAAGAAATGATGCAACAGAACAATTAATTGCAACAATTAAGTTTTATAATTCAGAAATAGATCTAAGTTCATTTTCAATTTTCTCTCAAATTTGTTTTAAATCCAAATCAAGAGTAATTAAAGCCGGAGATCAAGCACGAAAAGTTTTATTCAAACAATATAACTCGGAATTTTCAGAAGGTAATTTTATAAAATTCTAAAATTTCAAACCCGACAGATTTTTAAAACCTGTCGGGTTTATTTTTTTTAAACCAATAATGCCCCTTTATTTTCAATATCATTCTGAACTAAAAGTGATTTTATATTATTAAAAGTCACCAAAGCAATCTGCGTTAAAGCTTCATTGGTAAAAAATGCCTGATGTGCCGTTACTAACACATTTGGAAAACTCATTAATCTTTGAATTGCATCATCCTGAATTATATCGGCTGATAAATCCCTAAAGAACAGTTTCTCTTCCTGTTCGTAAACATCGATTCCTAAATAACCTATTTTCCCTTCTTTTAAACCCTGAATTATACAGGCAGTTTCAATTAATCCTCCTCTGCTTGTATTGATAATCATTACGTGATCTTTCATCAAAGCGATTGATTTTTCATTGATAACATGCTTGGTTTGCTCATTTAACGGGCAGTGAAGTGAAATAATATCACTTGATTTAAAAATAGTCTCTAAAGACACAAATTCAACTCCATCCTTCTCCATTTCAGAGTTTGTCACAATATCATACGCTAAAACTTTACAGCCAAAACCCAAGGCAATTTTCGCAAAAGCTTTTCCGATATTTCCTGTTCCGATAATTCCGATTGTTTTTCCGAATAAATCGAAACCTAACAATCCGTTTAACGAAAAGTTTTGTTCACGGACTCTGTTGTAGGCTTTGTGTGTTTTTCTGTTTAATGTTAAAATCATGGCCATTGCATGTTCTGCAACAGCTTGTGGTGAATACGCCGGAACACGGCACACTTTTAAGTTGTATTTTTTGGCTGCTTCTAAATCGACATTATTAAAACCTGCACAACGTAATGCAATAATTCTCACGTCTCTTTCAGCCAATTGTTTGATTACAGCTTCGTTGACTATATCGTTGACGAAAACACAGACAATTGCTGCATTTTCGATTAGAATAACCGTCTGTGGATTTAGCTGTGTTTCATAAAAATCTAACTGATAACCAAAATCATTGTATTTATTAAAAAAGATTTTATCATAGGGCTGTGTAGAAAAAATAGCAATTTTGTTTGTTGCTGAACTCATACTAACGAATTTTTAAATGTGTTACAAGCGTGATACATTATTAAAATTAAGCAAATAATTCCGTCATTTCATCACCATCACGAAAACCTTTTAAAAAAAATATTCAATTTGTTAAAGAATCTATAATTCTGAGGATCAGATTAAACCTATTTAACTTGATAAAGTCTAAATGATATAACCTTAAAAAAACAAATCATGAAAAAATTATTTATGGCAGCTTTATTATTCGTTGGAGTAGCAAGTTTTGCCCAGGATGGCGATGCCGAGATGGATCAAAAACCAATGCGCGAACAAAGAGAGCGATTAACTCCGGAACAGCGTAATGAAAAACAACTGAAAAAACTAACTTCTGAATTGACTTTAGATGCAAAACAACAAGAGAAAGTAAAGCAATTGATTGCTGAAAGAAGTGCTAAGACGGAAAAATTAAGAGAAGCCCGAAAAGAGCAAAGAGAAAAAGGCACAAAACTAACTGCTGAACAGAGAGAAGCCTTCAAAAAAGAAATGACAGCAGAAATGAATGCAAATGACACTAAAATGAAAGAAATCTTAACTGCCGATCAATACACAAAATGGAAAAAAAATCAGGAGGAAAATAAAGACAAGGTAAGAGATAAAATGAGAGAACGCAAAAATGACAACCTATAACATTAAAACAAGAAAGAGGCCCGAAAGCCTCTTTCTTTATTATTAAAAAGTTTTAGAAACCTTATCAATTGCATTAATAGTAAAATCTAAATCTTCATAAGTTAAAGCATCTGTAATAAACCAGGTTTCGTATGCTGATGGCGCAATATAAACGCCTTCCTGCAACAAACCGTGGAAGAATTTCTTAAACGTTTCGTTATCGCCTTTTGCAGCTGTTTGAAAATCGGTAACCGGATTTGCATCAAAATGTACAGAAATCATTGAACCAACTCTGTTGATTGTAAAGACAATATTATTCGCTTTTAAAACCCTGTCAATTCCTGCTTTCAGATAAGCTGTTTTTTCTTCTAATCGGGTAAAAATTTCAGGATCATTATTTAAAGATTGCAGCATCGCTAATCCGGCAGCCATTGCCAGTGGATTCCCTGATAATGTTCCAGCCTGATAAACCGGACCAAGAGGTGCTAAATGATTCATAATTTCTTCACGTGCAGCAAAAGCACCAACCGGCAATCCGCCACCGATTACTTTTCCGAATGTTACAATATCAGCATCAATATTGAATAATTCCTGAACACCGCCTTTTGCCAAACGGAAACCTGTCATTACCTCATCAAAAATCAGTAAAATTCCGTTTGCGGTACATAAATCTCTTAAACCTTGTAAGAAACCTTTCTGAGGCGGAATACAGCCCATATTTCCTGCAACGGCTTCAATAATAATGGCTGCAATTTCTCCTTTATTAGCTTCGACTAAAGTTTTTACATTCTCTAAATCATTGTATTTCGCCAATAACGTATCTTTTGCAGTTCCTTCTGTAACTCCGGGACTGTTTGGTGAGCCAAAAGTTACGGCTCCACTTCCGGCCTGAATCAAAAAAGAATCAGAATGTCCGTGGTAACAGCCTGCAAATTTGATGATTTTGTCTCTTTTTGTAAACCCACGAGCCAGACGAATCGCACTCATACAAGCTTCTGTACCTGAGTTTACAAAACGGATTTTATCAATATTCGGAACCATTGAAACGGCTAAAGCTGCTATTTCTGTTTCCAGTTCTGTTGGCATTCCAAATGAAGTTCCCAGTTTTGCTTTTTCGATTACCGCATCCACAACCGGCTTATAGGCATGACCCAAAACCATTGGTCCCCAGGAGTTAATATAATCGATTAATTTATTTCCGTCTTCATCAAATAAATAAGCACCTTTAGCACTTTTTACAAAAATTGGAGTTCCACCCACGGCTTTAAATGCTCTAACCGGTGAATTTACGCCACCCGGAATTACTTTTTCTGCTTCAGCAAAAAGCTGACTACTTCTTTTATAAATCATTTTTTTTGAGATTATTAGATCTTAGACTTCTTAGATTTTTTTCCAATTGACAATTTATAATTAACAATTTATAATTAATTATTTCACTTTCAATCTTTGTCCAACGGAAAGCGTATTATCTGAAAGATTATTTTTTTGTTTTAAATCATCAACCAGTATGTTGAATTTTTTGGATATCGAATACAAAGTATCTCCTTTTTGGACTTCGTATAAATTCGGATCGTTTGAATTTGAAACTGAAGACGAAGAAGAACTCCTTACCGGTTCTGACTTATTAATTGCCGTATAATTTTTTCCTGTAACCTGACAATCGTACTGATGCAGATTATAACGCTCAATATAACTGATTAATTTATCCGGATAATTAGGATCCGTCGCATAGCCGCAAGCCCTCAGTCCTTTTGACCATGCTTTGTAATCGTCTTTTTCATACGTAAACAAAACGGCATATCTGTTTTTACCCACCAAAAATAAAGCGTGATCCCGATACGATTCTGACGCTTCTCTGTATTTCCTAAAACATTCCTGAGACGAATCATCGTCATGACGAACACTTTCCCCAAGCCAGTCATTGTGGCATTTTATTCCGAAATGATTATTTGCTGACAACGCCAGATCTCCTCTTCCAGCTCCTGATTCCAGAATTCCCTGTGCCAGAATAATACTTGCCGGAATACCGTATTTTTGCATGTTTCCCATGGCAATATCTTTGTATTGCAAAACATAATCGGTGATTAAACTGCTGGTAACAACTGTTTTTGAAGTCGATTGAATAACTTCAGTTGTGTTATTTGTAGAAGGATATTTAGCAATTGGTTTAGAATAAGTCCCTTTTTTAGTCGAAGCTGTTCCGGGTCTTTGAACCGCTGCCTGTTTTTTAGTTGTTGCGATAGTGGGTTTGCTGGAAGAACAGCTTGCCAATACTGCGACTACGAAGAGTGTAATTATTTTTTTAAACATCAATTTTGAGTATTGGTAATTTTTTCTGCTTCAATTTGATATTCATTCCCGCAATTCCCTGCAATCCACCGGTGTGAATGAGTAAAATTTTTGAATGTGCAGAAAAATAGTTTTTATGGATTAAATCAATAACGCCAAAAACCATCTTTCCCGTATAAATTGGATCTAAAGGCACTTTATTTTCTTCAAAAAAAGAATTGATAAATTCGATTAATTCCAAATTTACCTTGCCATAACCTCCAAAATGATAGTCCGAAATTAAATTCCAGTTATCTTTTTGGGCAAAAATACGAATTTCATCGTTTAAAAAGTTACCTTTTAACGCCGGAAACCCTAAAATTTGCTGATTTGGCAACGCATTATTTATTAATCCTGAAATGGTTCCCCCAGTTCCAACTGCACAGCAAACATAATTAAAAACTGAATCTTCATCAGTCAAAATTTCTTCGCAGCCTTTCACCGCCAGTACGTTTGTACCGCCTTCGGGAACTAAATAAAAATCTCCGAATTTCTCTTTTAAATTTTTAATGTATGATTCTTCGTTTTTTAAACGATAATTTTCTCTGGAAACAAATTCAAATTGCATTCCGTTTTCCTGTGCGAATTTAAGGGTTGGATTTTCTTCTATTTTATCCAAAAGTTCATCACCGCGAATGATTCCGATTGTTTTAAACCCCTGCTCTTTTCCTGCATAAGCCACAGCTGCAATATGGTTCGAAAATGCGCCGCCAAAAGTCAGTAAAGTATCTTTGTTTTCGGCTTTCGCCTGAAGCAAATTGTATTTCAGTTTCCTGAATTTATTTCCCGATACAAAAGGATGAATCAGATCTTCACGCTTTATCGTCAAAGAAATGTCGTTTGAAAACTGAATATTTATGGGCTGATTAAAAACTGGATTCATTTTAATTTTATGTATTTCAGAAACTGAAAAAATGACCGTTTCTTCAGATAAGTTAAATTGGTTTCATTTTCGTATGCCTCTCTTTCAAAACTAATATTTCTATAGGCCAAATCTCTGTTTTTGTATTGGATAGAACGAATAAAAAACTCTAAAATGTACCAAATAAAAAACGGAAGAATCAACATTTCTATTTGCTGTCTTAAATGTATTTTTTCGTGATTTAAAAAAATAACATTTACCTGATCTTTATAATATTTTACTAAAATGAATGGAAAAACAGCCATTCCGCGATAGCCCTTCGGAATTAAATATTTAGCAACAATCAGAAACATTGGCTGTAAAATTTATAAATTTGTAGTTATAAAATTGTTCGATTTCAATAAAATCACAATCGATTAATTGTTTTTCCGATTTAATGAAACGCCAATTGACACAAAATAGTTTATGAAAGAGCAAAGTAATGAAAATAAATTAATCGAAGGCGAAGATTTTTACTATACACCCGAAGGTTATAAGTGCTTTACTGAAAAACACCATTTAAAACGTGGTTACTGCTGCAAAAGCGGCTGTCGCCATTGTCCGTATGGTTTTGATAAACGAACGGGAGAAATAAGGAAATAGATTGTTAGATTTTTAGACTTCTTAGATCTTAGATCTTTTTATTGTCTAAAAACCAGCAATCCTTGAGTCAAATAAAAAGAGATTGTTCCATTTTTCGAAATCTAATAATCTAAGAAGTCTAAAAATCTAAAATGGATATTCGTTCAAGAAAATTTAGGATTACAATACACAAATCCTATCACAGGTCGGATATCCGTTATCCTTAGTCATTTTAATTTAGATAATGTGTCAATTTGAGAATTAGATAATTCTTTACGGCAATTTAAAATTGCACTAACCTAATTAAAAGCAGCTGTTTGATTCTTAACTTCAGAAAATCTAAGAAGTCTAATAATCTAACATCTAAAAATCTAAAAGAAAAAATGACTTTCAAAGAACAAATACAACAAGGGATTCCTTCAATATTGCCGCCAAAGCAAACATACGACCCAGCGATTAATCATGCTCCGAAACGAAAAGAAATCCTTTCGGCAGAAGAAAAAAAACTGGCTCTTAAAAATGCATTACGCTATTTCGATCCAAAACATCACGCAGAATTAATTCCTGAGTTTTCAGAAGAATTAGAAAAATACGGCCGAATCTATATGTATCGTTTTCGTCCGGATTATAAAATGTACGCAAGACCAATTGACCAATATCCCGGTAAATCATTGCAGGCAAAGGCGATTATGCACATGATTCAGAACAATCTGGATTATGCTGTGGCACAGCACCCTCACGAATTGATAACGTATGGCGGAAACGGCGCCGTTTTTCAAAACTGGGCACAATATTTATTGACGATGCAGTATTTGTCTGAAATGACAGACGAGCAGACTTTAACGATGTATTCTGGACATCCGATGGGATTATTTCCTTCTCATAAAGAAGCACCAAGAGTTGTGGTTACAAACGGAATGGTGATCCCGAATTATTCGAAACCGGACGATTGGGAAAAAATGAATGCACTTGGCGTTTCGCAATATGGGCAAATGACCGCAGGAAGTTATATGTATATTGGCCCGCAGGGAATTGTACACGGAACCACAATTACAGTTTTGAATGGTTTCAGAAAAATAAAACAAAATCCGGAAGGCAGTTTATTTGTAACTTCGGGTCTAGGCGGTATGTCGGGCGCACAGCCAAAAGCGGGAAATATTGCAGGTTGTATTACGGTCTGCGCCGAAGTAAATCCTAAAATTACAAAAATCCGTCATGAACAAGGCTGGATTAATGAAGTCGTAACCTCAACAGATGAACTGGTTACCAGAGTCGCTTTGGCGAAAGCCAAAAAAGAAACCGTTTCAATCGCTTATTTAGGAAACGTGGTTGATGTATGGGAACGTTTTGATCAGGAAAACATCAAAATTGATTTGGGATCCGACCAGACTTCGCTTCATAATCCGTGGGCCGGAGGTTATTATCCTGTTGGAATTTCGTTTGAAGACGCTAACAAAATGATGGCTGAAAATCCGGAACTATTCAAAGAGAAAGTTCAGGAAACGTTACGCCGCCACGCAGCTGCCATTAACAAACATACGGCAAAAGGAACGTATTTCTTTGATTACGGAAATGCATTCCTATTAGAAGCTTCCCGCTCCGGTGCCGATGTAATGGCTGAAAACAATATAGACTTTAAATATCCGAGTTACGTTCAGGATATTATGGGACCAATGTGTTTCGATTACGGATTTGGCCCTTTCCGCTGGGTTTGTACTTCCGGAAAACCGGAAGATTTATTGAAAACAGATGCGATTGCCTGTGAAGTTTTAGAAAAAATGGCAGAAACTGCTCCAGATGAAATTCAGCAGCAAATGCAGGATAATATTAAATGGATCAAAGGGGCTCAGGAAAACAAACTGGTTGTGGGTTCTCAAGCCCGTATTTTATATGCAGATGCCGAAGGAAGAATCAAGATTGCAGAAGCCTTTAATCAGGCGATTGCAAAAGGTGAAATCGGTGCTGTTGTTTTAGGACGTGATCATCATGATGTTTCCGGAACCGATTCACCTTACAGAGAGACTTCTAACATTTACGATGGATCACGTTTTACTGCCGATATGGCGATTCAGAATGTAATTGGTGACAGCTTTAGAGGAGCAACCTGGGTATCCATTCATAACGGTGGTGGTGTTGGCTGGGGAGAGGTTATAAACGGTGGATTTGGTATGGTTCTTGATGGTTCTACAGAGGCTTCAAAACGATTAGCATCAATGCTTTTTTGGGATGTAAACAACGGAATTTCAAGACGAAGCTGGGCCCGAAATGAAGGTGCTGTTTTTGCTATAAAAAGAGCAATGGAGGTTCAGCCGTTATTGAAAGTAACTTTACCCAATATTGTTGATGAAAGCTTACTATAAAACAAAACATTTAATTCTAAAAAATTATGAAAACATTCAAATTAGTTCCGATTTTGCTGTTATTGATCCTTACTTCATGCAGCAGTGTTACTGTTTATTCTGATTACGACAAAAATGTCGATTTTACGCCTTATAAAACCTATGCCTTCTTCAAACCCGGAATTGATAAAGTCGAAATTTCTGATTTGGATAAAAGACGCATTCTACACGCAATTGATGCCGAAATGCAGGCAAAAGGATTTACTAAAAGTGAAAATCCTGATTTATTAGTAAACATTTTTACCAAATCAAGAGAGCAGGTAAATGTTAACCAATTTAATGCCGGATGGGGCTACGGTTGGGGATGGGGATGGAATCCGTGGATGATGTACGGAGGAAACCAAACAAGTGTTTCGACTTCTACTGAAGGTACTTTATACATCGATTTGATTGATGCCAAAAAGAAAGAAATGATCTGGCAGGGAGAAGGTCAGGGAACGCTAACCCGAAACATTGACAAAAAAGATGAAAAAATTGCTGATTTTGTAAAGAAAATTTTGGCTCAGTATCCGCCTCAGGTAAAAAAATAATTGATACATTTGTTTCTTGAAACAACAGAAAATGACAAACTATACTAACATTAGTATCGCTATTATTAACATTATTGCAATTCAGCATTAATGGCGGGGTGTTATATAAGTATGTAAAATATAATTTATAAGAACCTCCCAAATGGGAGGTTTTTTATTTTAACAATACTAATCATGAATTTATTTAACGAAGTACTAAATGCAAAAAAACAACTCGAAAATGTTGTTGCTGCAACGCCTTTGACACAGAACCTAAATCTTTCAGACGAATTTAAATCGACTATTTTATTAAAAAGAGAAGATTTACAAATTGTCCGTTCTTATAAAATCAGAGGAGCTTACAACAAGATTTCTTCGTTAACCGATGCCGAAAAACAAATTGGAGTAGTATGTGCCAGTGCCGGAAATCACGCTCAGGGCGTTGCCTATTCCTGTAATTTACTGCGCATAAAAGGCAAAATTTATATGCCTAAAACCACTCCGAAACAAAAAGTAAAACAAGTACAATTGTTTGGAAAATCGTTCGTAGAAATTGTTTTAACAGGAGATACTTTTGATGATGCTTATGCCTCGGCAACTGCAGACGCCATCAAAAATCATAAAATATTTATTCATCCGTTTGATGATGAAAAAGTAATTGCCGGCCAGGGAACTGTAGGTTTAGAGATTCTGGAAAGTTACAAAGAACCCATCGATTATGTTTTTGTTCCGATTGGCGGCGGCGGACTGGCTTCCGGTTTATCCGAGGTTTTTAAACATTTAAGTCCGAATACCAAAATAATCGGTGTTGAACCAAAAGGCGCTCCTTCGATGAAAACTTCTATTGAAGAAAATAAAAACACGGTACTAAAAACGATTGATAAATTTGTAGATGGTGCAGCTGTAAAACAAGTTGGCGACAAAACTTTTGAAATCTGCCGTTATAATCTGGAAGACATTATTCTGGTTCCCGAAGGAAAAGTCTGTACCACCATTTTACGTTTGTACAATGAAGAGGCCATGGTGGTTGAACCTGCAGGTGCTTTGACAATAGCTGCTTTAGATTTTTACAAAGACAAGATTAAAGGCAAAAAAGTAGTTTGCGTAGTCAGCGGAAGCAACAATGATATTGAAAGAACAGCCGAAATAAAAGAGCGTTCTTTGCTTTATGAAGGACTGATGCATTATTTTATGATTCAGTTTCCACAGCGTCCGGGTGCTTTGAAAGAATTCGTGAACAACATTTTGGGACCAGATGATGATATAACTTATTTTCAGTTTGTTAAAAAAACGAGCCGTGAAATGGGTTCTGTTGTGGTTGGATTAGAATTGAAAAACAAAAAAGACATTCTGAATATTAAATTGAATATGACTAAAAACGGTTTTGAATTTCAATATCTGAATGATAATCCCGATTTATATACGCAGTTAATTGGATAAAAATGTATTGCAATGATAAATATCAGCAAATAAAAAAGCTGTTATATCGTATTTTTGCAAATTATGACTTAATTAAAAAACATGGCATCTCGGGACATTTCAAACATAGAAGATATTAAACTTTTAGTGAATACATTTTATGAAAAAGTACAAAACGACGATTTAATCGGATCTATTTTTAATGAAAAAATGACAGGAAGATGGCCGGAACATCTGGAAAAAATGTATCGTTTCTGGCAGACTTTACTTTTAGAAGAACATACCTATTCCGGGAGTCCTTTTCCGCCACACAAACAATTGCCTGTAAACCAATCTCATTTTGATCGCTGGATGGAAATTTTCACTGAAACTGTTGACAATTTGTTTGTTGGCAAATTAGCAGATGAAGCTAAAGTCCGCGCAGCAAATATGGCGTATATGTTCAATTATAAAATTGAATATTTCAGAAATCAGGCAAATCAATAAAATTGCAATAATTTAAAAAATAACTATTTACTTAAAATATGAAAAAACTACTTTTTCTTTGTAGCGTGCTTTGTATGTTCTTTACTATCACCACAAGCGCCCAATCTGCCAAAAGCATGCTTTACAAAGGCACCATTCACGGAAAAACAGCAGTAACATTTTATATCAAAGAAGAAGAAAATCCTTGTATAGGCGGTTTGATGTACACCTCTATGTATCGATATGATAAATCCGAAAAATGGATTCAATTAGACATTACTCAGAATAAAAAAAACAAAAATCAATTTGTATTAGTCGAACATGAATTTTCGGGTGTTATGATTTTAAAGAAAGAAGGAACAAATTTTAATGGCATATGGATCAGTCCTGACAGTAAAAAACAATTAAATGTAAATCTGAAAGAAGTCCGTATGACCAAAAAAGAAACCGAAAGTTACGAGGATAAAATGGAGAAAGTAAATTATGAAAATAACGATTGTTAGAGCAATCTTTTACAAGTGAAATGCTATTTTTGGTTTGTTAATTGTTCTAATCTCTTTAAAGCCTTTTCTAAATCATATTCCTCTTTAGGCAACTCTTCTATAAGTTCATAATTTAGAAATCTATATCTTTTTATTCCGCAACCTTTATCCAGAATATTAAGTTCAGAACATTTTACACACTTAATTATATCAAACTCAAAACTGGGAATTTCATCATCCCTTTCTAATATAAAAGTAACCAATTCTGTTTTACATTTCCTACATTCTGTTGAAAGAGTCTCGTGTCTTTTTCTTTCCTCTTCTAATACTTTTTCTGAAGCTTCTCTTTCGGCTTTTTCAAAATCATAAACTTCAGTGTCATATGTCCAGAAGTTCAGTTTTTCACCAATGCCTTCAATATCTAAATTTTTTGCAATCTCATCAAAATAATCTACTACAAATTCATACTCTTTTGTGTCTAAATCATATGATTCAATTTTCTTAAAATAATCTTCGAATATGTATTCAATTTCCTGATTCGGCTTTATTGAATCAATTGTAGAAATTAAATTTGTTATTAGATTATTAAAATCTTTTTCAAGTTTAATGCATAAGCTTTTTTCAGAAGGATTGAGACCCCGATTTTTCCACTCTTCATCAGAAAATTTTTCTTTATTTTTAAGCTTTTCTAATGCTGAAATCTTGTTAATCATGATTTTTCTTAAGTTTACTGAAACACTTTATTTCAATTTCCTCTCAGATTCGTTAATCGGAATATCATTGATACTCGCAAATCTTTTTTGCATCAGTCCGTTGGCATCAAATTCCCAATTTTCATTGCCGTACGCCCTGAACCAATCTCCTTCAGCCGTTTGATATTCATATTCAAAACGTACCGCAATACGGTTTTCAGTATGTGCCCAATATTCTTTCTTTAATTTATACTGCAGCTCTTTTTTCCATTTCTGAGTTAGAAAAGAGACAATTTCTTCCCTGCCATTTATAAACTGATCACGATTTCGCCATTCGCTGTCAACAGTATACGCTTTTGAAACTCTTTCCGGATCCTGACTGTTCCAGGCGTCTTCTGCCATTTGTATTTTTTGGATTGCCGTTTCTAAAGTAAAAGGCGGCAATGGTAATTTCTGTTCCATATTTTAATTAAGAATTTTTCCGTTTTTATATTTGTTTTTTCCGTCCTGCCAAATGTCATTTTCAGAAGTTCTTGCAAATGTTTTTGGATTTGCCTTTTCAGCAATACTATTTTTATAAAACACGTTTTTGTTATCTTTAGCATAATCCGGAGAGATTATTTCAAAATCTGAAATAGAAGCACCAGTTATTTTTTTTCCATTATAATATACATTTTTGCTGTCTTTTGCATAACCGTAATCTAATGGCTCAAAAGATTCTATATCAATTTCAGGGCATGCTATTCCTTTGTAAATTAAGGTGTCGTTAACCACTATTGTAAAATAATCAATTTCTTTGGTATTTTTAATGGTTTCGAAAGTATGAAGCGTAAACTCCTCTTCTGTAAAAGCAGAAACAACAGCATTTCCTATTTGAACGTATGTATCGTTAATAACCTTGATTTCACCTGCAATTCTTTTATGTTTTCGGACTACTTCATCAACTTCAAAAGCATAAATGCCATCGCCTCTTTGATGGATAATCGAATAAATAAAATGATCATCCACAGCAATTGCATCGTTCAAAGGCTTAAAAGTTGCCTGATCTCCTTCTGTTTTTTTACTTCTGTAGAAGACTGCATTAGCATCCTTGAACCAGCTAATCCGTTTATATTCCGGAAGTGAAGGATCAAGCAACTGATAACTTTTAGGATCTGCTCCTTCTATAATTCCTAAAAAATTATATTCTTTTCCGTTCGTAGTATATACATGGTTTTTATCCTTAATAATTCCGGAGGCATCCACCTGAAACGTTGCATAATCAACAGCTTGCTTTCTTCCTTTCCAAAAAACATCCTTTTTATCTTTTCCAAAATCCCTGTTTATGGGCTGAAAAGATTCAACATCAGACTCAGACTCAAAATATCCCAATTCAAACCAATTGCCCATTGGCGAATGTACAATCAAATTTTTTCTGTAATGATAAAAATACGAATCGGAAACTTTCCTGTTTACCGGATCTCCTATCCGGAATAAAAAATATCTTATTCCTAAAAAGGCCAACACCCCTATTGCTAAAATGATCAAAAAAACGTTCATCCTTGTAAATACCTAAATATACTTTTGTAAAACTAAGTATTTTATTGTTATTTTTTCATGTCTAATTTATCTTCAGCAGGTAATCTGTATTCAACAATTTACTCCAAAAACTCCAAACAACTAAAAACTGATAATTCTCTAACAAAACACTCCTATTATTTAAATTAAATATTAAAAAAATCGTTTTCAATAGCTCAAATTTGTAATTTTACATTTCAACTACAGTTTTTCCCAAATGAATCCGAACATTGAAACAAATCCATTATTAGAAAGATTGCCTAAACATTTAAAGCAATTCATCAAACCTCAGGATTATAGCGATTATACGCCCATTAATCAGGCCGTTTGGCGGTATGTGATGCGCAAAAATGTAGATTACTTGTCGAAAGTAGCCCATAATTCCTATCTGGAGGGTTTAAAAAAAACCGGAATCGAGATTGACTCTATTCCGAGTATGTATGGTATGAACCGAATCCTGACCGAAATTGGCTGGGCAGCCGTTGCAGTTGACGGATTTATTCCGCCCAATGCCTTTATGGAATTTCAGGCGTATAATGTTTTGGTTATTGCTTCGGATATCAGACAATTAGAACATATTGAATATACACCTGCACCGGACATTATTCACGAAGGTGCCGGCCACGCTCCTATTATTGCAAATCCTGAATATGCTGAGTATTTAAGACGCTTTGGAGAAATTGGATGCAAAGCGATTTCATCTCATAAAGATTATCAGATGTATGAAGCAATCCGACTGCTTTCGATATTGAAAGAAGCCGAAGATACGCCTCAGGAAAAAATTGAGGAAGCCGAAAAAGCTGTTGCCGATCTGCAAAACAACATGGGCGAATTATCTGAAATGGCTCAAATTCGAAATTTACACTGGTGGACGGTTGAATACGGTTTAATCGGAACTATTGAAAACCCTAAAATTTACGGCGCCGGACTACTTTCCTCAATTGGCGAAAGTGCTCACTGTATGACTGATAATGTGAAGAAAATACCTTATGATATCTCGGCTGCCAATCAAAATTTTGATATTACGCAACTACAGCCTCAATTATATGTAACCCCAACTTTTTCGCATCTGAGTCTGATTTTAGAAGAGTTTGCCAATAAAATGGCTTTGCGTACCGGAGGTTTGTCCGGAATTCAAAAACTGATTCAGTCGAATGCTTTGGGAACAATTGAACTGAGCACAGGTTTACAAATTTCAGGTGTTTTTACTAATGCTATTGAAGAAGAAGGAAAACCGGTTTACATTCAGACAACAGGAAAAACAGCTTTATCATACCGTGAAAAAGAATTGGTGGGTCACGGAAGTTTAACGCACTCACATGGATTTGGAAGCCCGATTGGGAAACTGAAAGGTTTTAATCTGGCTATTGAAGATATGAGCCCGAAGGATTTGCAGGCATACAGCATCGTAGAAAACGAAACTGTTAAACTGGAATTTGAAGGTAATATCATCGTTGAAGGCGAAATCATTACCGGATCCCGAAATTTGCATGGTGAAATTATTTTAATCAGTTTTAAAAATTGTACCGTAACACATGGGGAAACGATTCTGTTTCAGCCGGAATGGGGTAATTACGATATGGCGATTGGTAAAAAAGTAGTTTCAGCTTTTTCAGGCCCTGCTGACGTGAATAGTTTTGACCTGATTAATATTGTTCCTACTTCTAAAACCATCAAAGCAAAACATACAGAAGAACGAGATGAATTGGAAGTTTTATATTCAACAGTAAGAAATATTCGTAATAATGGAGATTCTAAATCTGAACTCCAATCGGTTTTTGAAAAATTAAAAAACAATCACCCTAACGACTGGCTGCTTGCAGTTGAAATCACCGAACTTTTGAAAGATTTTGACGAAAAAAAGCTTTTACAGGAAGTCTTGGGTTATTTGGAGCAATTAAAAGAAAAACGCCCTGAAGTTGCACATTTAATTTTGGGTGGACTGGACTTGATTTTTGAAAAAGTTTCATAAACTAATCTCTCAAAGGCAAAGAGTAGCAAAGTTTTTAATCCACTTTTGTCATTTCGAGGAACGAGAAATCTCCGTAAGTAACTCCGTAACGAAAATCCAATCTTTGTAGAGCTTCTTGTGAAGATTTCTCGTTCCTCGAAATGACAAGATTGCCGAAAACCTCTCAACCTTTGAATATTACAACTTCAAATCCTGATTTAATTCTGTTTCCGATTCAATAGTTTTTCCATTATATTGTAATTTCCAACCCATAGAATTGGTCATAATCAAAATCTTAGACAATTCACTTATTAATCGGTTTTGAGCGTTTGTTTTAAGTGTAGATTTATCAATTTTCTTAGCCAAATTAGCTTTTACCGATTTATTTATTTTATTGTAATCATCGCCCGTAAAAGGATTCAGTTTACTTTGCTCCACATCATAAAACTGAATATCCGGATTGATTGTAATTTCTTCTTTCGGAATATTGAGAATTGTTATGGTTTTGTTTTTCTCGTCAATATCATATTTCATTTTATGCAAATCGTAGGCAACTGTAACATTTGCGTTTACTACAATAAGCGCTTTCTTCTCAAAAGAAATCATGTTCATTAAATATTTCTGTTGGTTTTTATACGTGATGACTTCAGAAAAATGCCCCTCAGTAACAACAAGTTTTCCAACATTCAAAATTTGCTGCTGAATCAGATTTGTGTTATACTCAATTCCGGCATCATCATTTTTTTTGAATTCACAATATTTGAAAGCCAAAATAATGGCAACTACAATACCGACACCAACTAATATTCTCTTAAGCATAATCTGGATTTACATTTTTATAATGATAGCTAATTTAATACTTTTTTATGTAGGATTCCTTACGATTCCAAAAACGATTTTGATGTAATAATTTAGTCAACATTGGAATTATGTAAGATAATCAGTTTTTTACATAAGCACTAAAACATACTTGTCATGTATTTTTGTAAAAAATGAATTTAACCTGCAAAATTTAAATGTTATGATTGAAAAAATTAAGGAGTTACCAGAAAACATGATTGGTTTTAAAACAGCTGGTCACGTAGTTAAAGGCGATGTTGATTTTGTTAAATCAGAAGTACGTCTTTTAATTGATGAAACACCAAAACTTAATTATTTATTATTTTTTGATAATTCTCCAACTGATTTTACATTAGGTGCATGGCTTCACGAATCCTTGTTAAGCATTAAAAACATAACAAAATGGACGAGAGCCGCTATCGTAACAGACTGTCAGAGAATGATAAATTTTACTAAAGTTTTCAATACAATTATGCCGGGAGAATTCAAAGGATTCAAAAAAGAAGATTATATGCTGGCTGTAGACTGGACATCAGAAAAAATTGACTTGGATTAAACTATTAAAGACAATATCATGCATAAAGATTTAGATAATAAAGAAGCAGTAGAAAAAATAATTTCATTAGTAAAAGAAATTAAAACAGGAATTTTTGTAACTGAATTAACAAAAACACCTCTTCAATCACGACCTATGAGTATTCAGGATATTGATGATGAAGGAAATTTGTGGTTTATTAGTTCTGCGAACAGCAATAAGAATTTTGAAATTTTAAAAGACAATCAGGTTCAATTGTTTTTTGCCAGCAATTCAAGCTCTCAATACATTTCTATTTACGGTGCAGCATCGATATATAAAGATAAATCGATAATTGACGAGTTATGGACGCCTGTTGCCAAAGCCTGGTTTGAGGAAGGCAAAAATGACCCAAATGTTACAGTTATAAAAGTGACCCCTTCGGATGCTTATTACTGGGACACAAAGGACGGAAAAGTTATTTCATTACTTAAAATGGCAGGTTCAGCATTATTTGGAAATACTACAGATATAGGTGTTGAAGGAAAATTAAAACTATAAAAAGAGAGGCTCGAAAAGCCTCTCTTTTAATTTTACAGCTATTTATTTTGCATTCAATTCATCGATTATTTCTTTGGTCAATCGCAGGCTTTTTAATTTTGCCTCATGTTCGAAAATTGGACTGGTAATCATTAGTTCATCAATCTTAGCGTAATCAATAAATTTTTTCAAATCTGCTTCAATTTGTTTTTTACTTCCAACAAAAGAACCTCCGGTCATCTGATTGACATGAAAACGCTCTTCTTCACTCATAATATCTTCCAGAGAATCAACTGGCGGCTGAAGTCCTTTACGGTCATTTCGAATTAAATTCAAAAACATTTGATACAAACTTGTTGAAAGTTTTTCAGCTTCTTCGGCTGTATCGGCTGCAATGATATTTACGCATGCCATTGTTTGGGGCTTGTCCAGAAATTTCGATGGCTGAAAATTGTCACGATAAAATTCAAAAGCCTGCAGCATTTGGCGCGGAGCAAAATGCCCTGCAAAAGCATACGGAAAACCATACGAAGCTGCCAAAGAAGCACTTTCCATACTCGATCCTAAAATCCAGATTGGTACTTTTGTTCCTTCGGCAGGGAAAGCACGTACTTTCGCAGTAGCATTTTCTTCTGAAAAATATTCTTGTAATTTTGATACGTTTTGCGGAAATCGCTGTGCCTGCTCAAAGAAATCCTTTCGAATGGCTTCAGCAGTTGGCTGATCTGTTCCGGGCGCTCTTCCTAAACCTAAATCAATTCGGCCCGGATACAATGTTTCTAAAGTTCCAAATTGTTCAGCTACAATTAAAGGCGAGTGATTAGGCAGCATAATTCCGCCAGATCCTACACGGATATTTTGGGTCTGACTGGCAACATATCCAATCAACACTACAGTTGCAGTACTGGCGACATGCGCCATATTGTGATGTTCGGCAAGCCAAAACCTTTTGTATCCTAAAGCATCTGTTAATTGGGCAATTTCTTTTGTTTTATGTAATGTTTCAGCTGCATTGCTGTCATTGTTGATAATAGCGAGTTCTAATATGGAGAGTGAAATTGGATTTTTCATGTAAATAAATATCTTTTTTACAAAATTAATTCATTTAAAATGAAAGCTAAATTATGCGGTGTTAATTGAATTATAATATTTAAAATGTACTCTAACTTTTTAAATTAAAACTTAAAACCCGAATGATTTAAAGCCTAAATTTGTACATCAAATACCAAATTTGGTTTTAGCATCTCTGCAAATGACACACAAAATTTTAATTATAGACGACGAAGAAAAACTGAGAAGTCTGCTTGTTCGCATTATAAAATCGGAAGGATTTGAAGTTTTTGAAGCGAAAGATTTAAAGTCCGGTTTTAAGAAACTGGAACAAACCGATATTGATGTTGTTTTGTGTGATGTAAAACTTCCCGACGGAAACGGCGTTGACTTTGTTCAAAACATAAAAAGCAGTTTTCCTTTAACGGAAGTTATTCTTTTAACCGCTTTCGGAAATATTCCAGACGGTGTTCAGGCGATGAAAAATGGCGCTTTCGATTATATTGTAAAAGGAGACGATAATGACAAAATTATTCCCCTTCTTTATAAAGCGGTAGAAAAAGTGCATTTACAGAAAAAAGTACAACAACTTGAAAAACGAATCAACGATAAATATTCTTTCAACACGATAATCGGAAAATCAAAAGGAATTGAACAAGTTATTGATTTAGCTCAAAAAGTAGCCAAAACCGATTCAACTGTTTTATTGACCGGAGAAACAGGAACAGGAAAAGAGGTTTTTGCACAGGCGATTCACGAAAACAGCAATCGTACAGGAAAATCTTTTGTGGCTTTAAACTGTAGCACTTTCAGCAAAGAAATTCTGGAAAGCGAACTTTTTGGTCATAAACAAGGCGCATTTACCGGAGCTGTGAAAGATAAAAAAGGTTTTATCGAAGAAGCAAATGGCGGAACGTTGTTTCTGGATGAAATTGGAGAAATGCCAATTGATCTTCAGGCCAAATTATTGCGGGTTTTAGAAACGAGTGAATATATTCCGGTTGGAGATACGACTTCAAAAAAATCAAATTTTAGATTAATTGCAGCGACAAATCGTGATTTAAAAGAAGAAAGCGAGGCGCATCGTTTTCGTTCTGACTTGTATTTTCGTTTGAATATTTTCGAAATCAAACTGCCTTCTCTTAAAGAAAGAGTTAAAGATATTCCGTTGTTGGTTAATTATTTTGTGAAACAATTCTCAGAAAAAACGAATAAAAAGACTTTACAAACTTCTGTTGATTTTATAGAAAAACTAGAAAATTATTCCTGGCCGGGAAATATTCGTGAACTCAAAAATATAATCGAGAGATCTGTTATTTTAAGTAACGGCGACACTTTGACTTCTGATGTTCTTCCTTACGAAATGCAGCATCAAACAGAAAAAGCCAGCAAATCTATGTCCGCTTTTTCTATGCAGAGTATTGAGAAACTGCATATTCAAAAGGTTTTAAATTATACTAAAGGAAATAAAGCTGAAACGGCTAGATTATTGGAAATTGGAATTGCTACTTTGTATAGAAAGTTGGAAGAATATGGGATAGAGAAAATTTAAATTCCAAATATGTTCCGGTTCCTTAATTCTCTAGTTTTCCATGGGCGGTTTTAAAAATAATAATTGGTTTCTAAACTTTAATAAAGCATCGTGCTGTGTGTCAATCATGTTTTGAAAAGTAGCAATATTACTTTTAGTGTAATGCTTATTTGTTCTCAAATCTTCATAAACTTTTTCAGACAATCCTTTTCCATATTCTTCTTTAGCTACATTAAGATAATGCTGAAAGCTTATGTCAGGATATAATAAGTGATCTGCTCCGTTATTATCATCAATATATTTTTGAATTATGGATTGTACTTCTAAATGTAATTTTTGAGTAACTTTAAAAACAGCCAACAAATTATTTCTTTCTTCATCAGGTTTAGAATTAAAAGTTTTCTGATATGTTAACCAAGCTATTATTAGACCTGCTATACCTATAAAAATTTCCATAAATTCATATTTAAGTTTATCAAATATATTGAAAAAAGCCTCATAATTATTTGAACGATTTAATTTAGATATACTATCATTTCAATAAAAGCTTATCATTTTGATAGGCTTTTATTATGCCTGATTTTTGGCAAAAAACTACATTTCTTTTATTGACAGCACTTTAGCTACAACTTGACTTTTTCGGAACATATTTTGGCATAAGGAGAAAGAACATTAAAATTTCATCCAAATGAAAAATCAAGTTACCTCAATCTACAAACAAGCCGAACGGTTTGCCGAAATCACTAAAAAATCAATCATATCTGGTAATATCGTTCGGGCTAAAAAGTGTTTAGCACTCGCTGAACGATTATTTATTACTGGAAGCATGGAAACTAAAAATGCTATTTCTAATGTGTATGTTTTTTCGGTTTCCTCTTTTATGGAAGTGCGTTACTGCAATATTTCACATCTTTTTCCGCAAACGCTTAAAACTGAATACATCAAGCAGGTTAATGCTTCAGGAGTCTAATTAGTGAAATGTTGTTTGTGAGATGTACTGATCACTTTTCACAAATAACATTTTACTTCTCACATTTCACAAATCTAAAAATAATATTATGATCCCTTTTCTTTTAATCGCATTGGCAGTTTTACTGTTTGCCATTTGTTTCCTCTCTGTTGAATTCTTCGAAAAAATCTAAATCATGACAACACTCTTTATTGTTTCAATCGTCGTTTTCGTGTATTTGATTTATGTATTAATCAAACCTGAAAAATTTTAAATCATGTAAAAAGTAAAATGTTTTATGTGAAATGTAAAAGTTAGATCAATTCATTTTACAATTTACATTTCTCATTTTACAATTCACATTTTACAAAACTCACATATTATGAACACAGAATTATTAGGCGTCATAGGTATTTTTATCCTGACAATTGTTTTAGCGATTCCTTTAGGAAAGTATATTGCTAAAGTTTTTTTAGGAGACAAAACGCTTCTTGACCCGATTTTCAATCCAATTGAAAAATTTATTTTTAAAATCAGCGGTATCAATCCAGCTGAAGAAATGAACTGGAAACAGCATCTAAAAGCACTTTTAAGTATCAATATGCTTTGGTTTTTTCTTTGCTTTTTTGTTTTACTTTTTCAAGGTTCCTTACCATTAAATCCGGACAATAATCCATCAATGTCGCCCGATTTGGCATTTAATACGGCTATTTCATTTGTAGTGAATTGCAACTTACAGCATTATTCTGGTGAAACGGGTGTTTCGTACTTATCGCAAATGGTTTTGATGTTTTTACAATTCGTTTCAGCTGGAGTAGGAATCGCTGCTGCAGCAATGGTTTTTACCGCTATGCGCGAAAGAACCACAGACAAATTGGGGAATTTCTACAACTATTTTGTAAAAAGCTGCACTCGTATATTATTACCACTTTCTACAATCGTAGCTATTGCTTTAGTTTTTAGCGGAACTCCAATGACTTTTGAAGGTAAAGATGCGATCACAACTTTACAAGGCGATCACGTTGAAGTTTCACGCGGACCCGCTGCTGCTTTTATTGCGATTAAACATATTGGTACAAACGGCGGTGGATTTTTTGGAGCTAACTCGGCCCATCCTTTAGAAAACCCAACTTATTTTACGAATGCGATTGAACTTTGGGCGCAGATGATTGTTCCCTTTGCGATGATCTTTGCACTTGGTTTCTTCCTTAATAAAAGAAAATTCGCTTATATCATTTTTGCTGTAATGACAGTTGGATTTTTACTCTTGGTAATTCCGACAATGTCAAGCGAAATCAAGGGAAATCCTGCTATCGAAAAAATGGGAATCTCTCAATTAAACGGAGCAATGGAAGGAAAAGAAGTTCGCTTTGGGCCAGCTATTTCAGGTTTCTGGAGTATTGCTACAACGGTAATTTCTACAGGATCTGTCAACAGTATGCACGATAGTTCAATGCCAATGTCCGGAACTATGCAATTATTATCTATGATGGTAAATGCCTTTTACGGCGGATGTGGTGTTGGTATTTTGAACTACTATATTTTCATTATTCTGGCTGTATTTATCTCCGGATTAATGGTTGGTCGAACACCAGAATTTTTAGGAAAGAAAATCGAAGCGCGAGAAGTTAAAATTGCCGCTTTTATCGCCATTCTTCATCCATTACTAATATTATCCGGAACTGCTTTAGCTTCTTATTTTGCTGCACATGATACTGCAATGGGTTATTGGTTTAACGGAAATGCAACAGGCTGGTTAAACAATCCTGGTAACCACGGATTCTCAGAAATGTTATACGAATACACTTCAAGTGCTGCCAATAATGGTTCTGGTTTTGAAGGTTTGGGAGATAATAATCCGTTCTGGAATATCACTACGGGAATTGTATTGCTGCTAGGACGTTTTATTCCAATCATTGGTCCATTAGCAATTGCAGGTTTACTGGCAGGTAAAAAATACATTCCAGAGAGTGCAGGAACTTTAAAGACTGATACCTCGATTTTCGGAATCATGACTTTTGCCGTAATCGCAATTATCGCTGCTTTATCATTCTTCCCAGCGTTGGCACTTGGGCCTTTAGCGGAATTTTTTACTCTAAAATAAAAATGCTGGATAATTTAAACACATAGAAACATAGAATTTAAATCTATAAAAAAGAATAAAAAAAAAACTCGTTTTCACTCATAGCTATGTGAATGTATGCAAGTGAAACGCCTTTTGCGCAAAGTTAAAATATATGTTTCTATGTGTTTTTAAAAATCAGTTAAACAAAATAATATAAAAAATGACAACTAATAAATCCACATCATTGTTTGAAAGTAAACAGGTAAAAGAAGCCTTAGCGCAGTCTTTTGTAAAGCTGAATCCAAAAATGATGATCAAAAATCCGGTAATGTTTACCGTAGAAATTGGAACAGCCATTATGTTTGCTGTCTGCATTTCGATCTTAATGGGCGCAAATGACCAAGGAAGTTTTACTTATAACTTAATTGTATTTTTAATTTTACTGGCAACGCTTTTATTTGCAAATTTCGCCGAAGCCATTGCTGAAGCAAGAGGAAAAGCACAAGCCGATAGTTTAAGAAAAACCCGCGAAGAAACTCCTGCAAGACAAATTCTAACTAATGGAGAAATAAAAAATATCAGTTCTTCTGCATTAAAAAAAGACGATATTTTCGTTTGCGAAGCCGGTGATTTAATTGCTGCCGATGGTGAGATTATCGAAGGTCTGGCTACTATCGACGAAAGTGCCATTACTGGAGAAAGTGCTCCTGTAATTCGGGAAGCTGGCGGAGATAAATCATCCGTAACCGGAGGGACAAAAGTATTATCTGATAAAATTAAAGTAAAAGTTACTTCTGAACCTGGCGAAAGTTTTTTGGATAAAATGATTGCTTTGGTTGAAGGTGCGAGCCGTCAGAAAACACCAAACGAAATTGCCTTAACCATTTTATTAGCCGCATTTACTTTAATTTTCGTGATTGTGTGCGTTACGCTAAAACCGTTTGCCGACTATGCCAACGCACCCATCACGATCGCGGCTTTCATTGCTTTGTTTGTTTGTTTGATTCCAACTACAATTGGAGGTTTGCTTTCTGCGATTGGTATTGCGGGAATGGACAGAGCTTTACGAGCTAACGTAATTACAAAATCGGGTAAAGCGGTTGAAACTGCTGGAGATATTGATGTTCTGCTTTTGGATAAAACAGGAACAATTACAATTGGAAACAGAAAAGCAACCAATTTTTATCCAACAAAAGGAATTTCTTTAGATGACTTTATTAAATCTGCCGTGTTGAGTTCACTTGCAGATGATACTCCGGAGGGAAAAAGTATTATCGAATTGAGCAAAACGATCGACTTAAATGGAAAAATACAATCTGATATTGCACAATTTACAGAAAACATCTCACACAGTATAAAATTTACGGCCGAAACCAGAACTTCTGGAGTAGTATTAAAAGACGGAACTAACATTCGAAAAGGCGCACAAGATGCTGCTAAAAACATTGCAGAACAAGCTGGAAATATTTTCCCTAAAGATACTGCCCAACAAGTTATTACGATTTCATCTAACGGAGGAACTCCATTAGTAGTAATCAAAAACAATGAAGTTCAAGGCGTTATTGAACTTCAGGATATTATAAAAACCGGAATGAAAGAGCGTTTTGAGCGCTTACGCAGAATGGGAATCAAAACGGTTATGGTTACAGGAGATAATCCGCTTACGGCAAAATTTATTGCCGAAGCTGCCGGTGTTGATGATTTTATTGCCGAAGCTAAACCTGAGGATAAAATGAATTATATCAGAAAAGAACAGGCTGAAGGAAGACTAGTTGCCATGATGGGTGACGGAACAAATGATGCTCCTGCCCTTGCCCAAGCAAATGTTGGAGTTGCCATGAACAGCGGAACTCAAGCAGCAAAAGAAGCCGGAAACATGGTCGATCTTGACAATGACCCAACAAAACTAATTGAGATTGTTGAAATTGGAAAACAGCTTTTAATGACTCGCGGAACGTTGACTACTTTCTCTATTGCGAATGATGTTGCTAAATATTTTGCCATTGTTCCTGCTCTTTTTATTACGGCGATTCCGGCATTACAAGGTTTGAATATTATGCATCTGCACAGTCCTGAAAGTGCGATTTTATCTGCTGTAATTTTCAATGCGATTATCATTCCAATTTTGATTCCGCTTGCGCTGAAAGGGGTTGATTATCGTCCAATTGGGGCTAGTGCGATCTTAAAAAGAAACCTTTTGATTTATGGTTTAGGCGGATTGATTGTTCCTTTCATCGGAATTAAAGTAATTGATTTACTTGTAGCACTATTTATGTAAGATGCTAAGGCGTTAAGTTGCTAAGATTCTAAGTTTTTTTTCTTAGAATCTTTAAAACTTATTTATCACAATTAAAAAAACTTAGAAACTTAGAGACTTAGTCTCTTAGAAACTTTAAAGAAATGAAAAATCTATTTTCTATAATAAAACTTACTGCGGTTACACTGATCTTATTCGCAGTTATTTATCCTTTAGCGATTTACGGAATCGCACAAATTGCTCCTAATCAAGGAAAAGGAGAAACTATTTCGGTTAACGGAAAGGTTGTTGGTTATCAAAAAATCGGTCAAAAATTCGATAAGTCGAATTATTTCTGGGGAAGACCTTCGGCTGTTGATTATAATGCGGCAGGAAGTGCCGGAAGTAACAAAGGGCCGAGCAATGCTGAATATTTGGCGTTGGTTCAAAAGAGAATTGATACATTTTTATTGGTTCATCCTTATTTGAAAAAATCTGAAATACCAGCTGATATAGTTACAGCTTCCGGAAGTGGTTTAGATCCGAATATTTCTCCGCAAGGGGCTTTTATTCAGGTAAAACGAATTGCTAAAGAAAGAAAACTGGATGAAGCTAAAGTAAAAGCTTTGGTGAAATCTAAAATTAATACAGCTGTTGTTGGTCCTGAGACCGTGAATGTTTTGGAATTGAATGTAGCGCTGGATGCGCTTCGCTAGAAAAGGTACTGAGGTTCTGAGTTGCTAAGATTCTAAGGTTTTCTATGCGCATTCTTGTCATTTCGACGAAGGAGAAATCTTCGCAAGAAGCTCCGCAAAGAATGTCAAATCTGTGGCGATCTAGCAACGAAGATTTCTCCTTCGTCGAAATGACAAACTGTGGCGAAAATTGGAATCGAAAAACTGAATTCTACAATTGACACCTAACAGGTTTTTAAAACCTGTTAGGATATAAAACTTATTATAATACAAAACGCCTTTTTTACCCCAAATGCCCTAGCCCCGATAGAAACGAAAATCCTTTTGTTTGGGGTTCCAAACAAAAGATTGTAGTGGATAGCGGGAAATAGCTCCTAAAAAATCTACTAATAAATAATTGAATACCACAAAAATGAAAAAAATAATACTTACTGCTTTAATCGCTTTTGGTTGTAGCAATTTACACGCACAGAAAGAATCTAAAAGTCCGTTTACGTTTTCGGGATATGTTGATGTTTATTACAGTTATGATTTCGGGAAACCGGAAAATCATACGCGTCCCGGATTTATTTATAATTATAATAGAAGCAATGAAGTAAACCTGAATCTGGGTTTGGCAAAAGTGAATTATTCGAAGGAAAATGTCCGAGGAAATTTTGCGCTGATGGCGGGAACTTATGCCCAATATAATATGTCGGCTGAACAGGATTTGCTGAAAAATATTTATGAAGCGAATGTTGGCGTGAAGATTTCTTCGAAACATAATTTATGGATTGATGCGGGAATTATGCCATCGCATATTGGTTTTGAAAGTGCGATTGGGAAAGACTGTCAAACTTTGACTCGGAGTATTCTGGCTGAGAATTCGCCTTATTATGAAGCGGGTGTGAAAATTGGTTATACATCAGATTCTGGAGAATGGTATTTGGCTGCGATGTATTTGAACGGCTGGCAGCGAATTCAAAAAATAGACGGAAATCAAACTCCGGCTTTTGGAACGCAGATTACTTATAAACCTTCGGATAAAGTCATTTTGAATTGGAGTACTTATGTTGGAAATGAACAGCTGGATATTGATAAAAAATGGCGCTATTTCAACAACTTTTACGGACAATTTAAAGTAACGGATAAAACAAATGTTACGGCTGGTTTTGATGTTGGTTCACAGCAATCGGCTAAAAACAGTAATAAATACGATACCTGGTTTTCGCCTGTTTTGATTCTGCAATACAAACCGACAGATAAAATTCAACTGGCAGCGCGAGGGGAATATTACAGCGATGAAAAAGGGGTAATTATCCCGATAGCTATCGGGACAGAAACGCCAAACGGATTTAAAACTTACGGATTTTCAGCTAACTTTGATTACTTAGTTTCTGATACTATTATGTTTAGAATTGAAGCGAGAAATCTTTCAAGCAAAGAAGAAATTTTCACAAATAAAGACAATCTTCCAACGGATACGAATACGTTTGTAACGACTTCCCTGGCGATTTCTTTCTAGCTTTAGGCTATAGGCTTTAAGCGGTAAGCTTTTTAAAGTTATACTGCCTAAAGCCTAAAGCTTATTGATTAAAGCAAAAATTATGGAAAACGAAAATAATAACGCACAGCACTTTCTGGATTTGATTCAGAAATCCCGAAAGGGAAAGTTCAAAATCTACATTGGAATGAGCGCCGGTGTAGGCAAAACTTTCCGTATGCTTCAGGAAGCGCATTCGTTATTGAAAAACGGAATCGATGTAAAAATTGGTTACATCGAAACACATATGCGAAAGGAAACGCATGAGTTATTGTCTGGTCTTCCGGTTATTCCGAGGCGGACCATTTTCTATAAAGGAAAAGAACTCGAAGAACTCGACGTTCAGGCAATCATCAACCTTAGACCAGAAGTGGTTATTGTTGATGAATTGGCGCACACGAACGTTGAAGGAAGCAAAAATGAAAAACGCTGGCAGGATGTTTTAGAGATTTTAGATACGGGAATTAATGTCATTTCGGCTGTGAATATTCAGCATATTGAAAGTTTAAATTCAGCTGTAAAACGTATAACAAATATTGATGTTCAGGAACGCATTCCCGACAATGTTTTACGTTTGGCAGATGAAGTCGTGAATATCGATTTAACATCTGAAGATTTGATTGCACGTTTGAAAGAAGGAAAGATTTATACTCCGGATAAAATTCAGACGGCTTTAACGAATTTTTTTAAATCGGAACAAATTCTGCAATTGCGCGAATTGGCTTTGAAAGAAGTAGCAAGTCAAGTGCTTCGAAAAGTAGAAAGCGAAGTACCTCAGCTTCACGCTTTGCGTCATGAAAAATTGCTAGCCTGTATTAGCAGTAATGATAAAACGGCTAAAATTGTGATCAGAAAAGCAGCTCGATTGGCAAGCTATTATAACGGAAGCTGGTATGTTTTGTACGTCGAAACTCCTCAGGAAAGCAGTACAAAAATTGCACTTGATAAACAAAGACACTTAATTAATAACTTTAAACTTGCCGTGCAATTAGGAGCCGAAGTTATTAAACTCGAAAATTCGAATATTTCCAATGCAATTTTGACAACTGTAGAAGAAAAACAAATTACAACTGTCTGCATCGGAAAACCGCATTTGAATTTATTTAAAGTAATTTTGTCTACAACAATTTTCAGGCGTCTGCTAAATAAATTATCATTATCAAACGTCGATCTTGTTATATTATCGTAAAATGTTTTTATGTGAGATGTAAGATTTTTCATTTCACATTTTACAGGAAACATTTCACTCAAAAAATAAAATATGAGAATTAAAACCAAATTGAATCTGGGTGTTGGATTGTTATTTTTGATGATCATCATTCTCTCGTTAGTGAGTGCTTATTCTGTTTTTTTAATTAAGCAGGACACCGAGAATATTCTGAAATCCAATTACAATACGCTGGAATATTCGCGAAATATGATTTCTGCTTTGGACGGAATTAAATTGGGTTCGAAAGAAACCATTCAGAATTTTGAGGAAAATCTCGAAAAGCAAACCCATAATATTACAGAACCAGGCGAAAAGCAGGCAACCGAAAAACTGAAAGAAAGTTTTGCTCTTTTAGCGAAAAATAATGCCGATGAAGCTGTAAAAGCGCAAATCCGTCAGGATATTTTTGCCATTATGAAACTGAATCTGGATGCCATCAAACAGAAAAGTGATATTGCTAAAAAAACGGCAGAAACGTCCAATTTCTCCATTGCTATTGTGGGAACTTTGTGCTTTTTGATAGCGTTTAATTTATTGGTTAATCTGCCAAATAACATTGCAAATCCAATTAGGGAATTAACGCTCAGTATTAAGGAAATTGCGAATAAAAACTATTCAGAACGTGTTCATTTTACGAGTCACAGCGAATTTGGAGATCTTGCAAAATCATTTAATACCATGGCCCAAAAACTGAAAGAATATCACGACAGTAATGTGTATAAACTTCTTTTTGAGAAAAAACGACTGGAAACGCTTATCAATAATATGAACGATCCTATTATTGGTTTGGATAACGAAGGTATTGTTTTGTTTGCCAATGATGAAGCACTGAAAATTATTGGTCTGAAATCAGAAAACATCATTAACACACAGGCATCTGAATTGGCGGTTACGAATGATTTAATCCGTTCTTTAATTTTGAAAGAAAGTGAAAATGAAATTCCGAAAAAACAGCCTTTAAAAATATTTGCCAACGGCAAAGAAAGTTACTTTGAAAAAGAAATTCTCAATATTACGATAACACCGACCGGTGAAGAAAAAGAAATCAATATTGGCGATGTGATTATTCTGCGAAATATTACGCTTTTTAAAGAACTGGATTTTGCTAAAACTAATTTTATTGCCATCGTTTCGCACGAATTAAAGACGCCGATTGCCTCTATTAAATTAAGTCTTCAATTGCTTGAAAATGCCAAAACGGGCGATATGAACGATGATCAGAAACAATTGGTTGAAAGCATTAAAGACGACAGTCAGCGTTTGTTGAAAATCACAGGGGAATTACTCAATTTATCGCAATTGGAAACCGGAAATATTCAGCTAAATATTGAAAAAAGCAATCCGTATGCAATTGTGAATTACGCTGTCGAAGCGGTAAAAGTCCAAGCTGATCAAAAACAAATTCAATTAATTATTAATGCCGCTGAAAATCTCAAAAACGTAAAAGCCGATTCCGAAAAAACGGGCTGGGTTTTGATTAATTATTTATCGAACGCTATTCGTTATTCTTCTGAAAAAAGCACGATTTTTATTAAATTAAAAGAAGAAAATAATCAGATAGTTTTTCAGGTTATCGATACCGGAAAAGGAATTGACCCCAGATACAAAGACAAAGTTTTTGATAAGTATTTCCAGATTCCGGGAAGTCCAAAATCAGGAACGGGACTGGGATTGGCAATCAGTAAAGAATTTATAGAAGCTCAAAACGGAACTGTTGGAGTAGAAAGTAATTTAGGATTGGGTAGTACTTTTTGGTTTGCTTTAAATGTTTAATTTTTTATCTCAAAACAAGAAACATAAAGTATAGGAAACGCCATATTTTGGTTAATATGGCGTTTTTATTTTACAATCTTATTCTTTTGGGTTCATAAAATAATAAACCGGAATTCCAATTAACATAATCAGGATTCCCCAACCACAGGTTGAAAATTTTGTAATCAATAAAGAAACGCTTATCGCCGATGCTACAATAATGTAAAGCAATGGTAAAAACGGATATCCAAATGCTTTATAAGGCCTCTCTGCATTGGGCATTTTTTTACGTAAAATAAAAATCCCGTAAATGGTCAGAATGTAAAAAATCAAAACAATAATGATAACAAAATCTAACAAATCACCATATTTCCCAGTCAGGCATAAAGCCGAAGCCCAAATGCACTGTGCCCACAAAGCCCATGAGGGTACACTAAAATTATTCAGTACTGCTGCTTTTTTAAAGAACAAACCATCGTTTGCCATTGTATAATACACTCTCGCACCCGCCATAATCAAACCATTATTACAGGCAAAAGTCGAAATCATAATCATAATAGCGATAACCAAAGTTCCAATATCTCCAAAAATATATTGCGAAGCTACTACTGCTACCCTATCCGATTTTGCTGTAGCAATTTCATCCAGCGGAATCACTGCCAAATACATCAAATTTGTCAAAACATAAATAATAGTCACGATAAAAGTCCCTAAAAACAAACTTAAACCCACATTACGTTTTGGATTTTTAATCTCTCCCGCAATAAAAGTTACCCCCACCCAGGCATCACTCGAAAACAACGAACCCACCATCGCTGCCGAAATTCCGGTAATCAATGCCTTTCCGCTAACAGGAAGCCATGAACCATTATCTGCATTATAAGAATGAGGTGTCCAGGCATCTGTCCAGTTAGCATCCCAAACTGATGCTTTTGCTGCAAGCGTTAATCCAAAAACGATCAAACCCAGCAATGATAATATCTTAATTATGGTAAGAATAGTTTGAAGTATCTTTCCGTTTTTTACGCCCCGACTATTAATGTATGTCAGTAAAACAATAGTTACAATCGATACAATCTGAGCTGCGTTGAGTTTAAAGGCTCCCAATTCAAATAATACATTTTCATCACTCAGAGGTTCATAAAGATAGGCTGCAAACTTAGAGAAAGCTACACCAACGGCAGCAATCGTTCCGGTTTGGATTACCGCAAAAAAACTCCAGCCATACAAAAAGGCAATTAATTTGTTATACGCTTCTTTCAGGTATACATATTGCCCACCCGCTTTTGGAAACATGGCACTCAGCTCTCCATAACTTACTGCTGCAATAATGGTAATTAATCCTGAAATAAGCCAAATCAATGTCAGCCATCCTGCCGATCCTACTTGTCTGGCAATATCTGCACTCACAATAAATATCCCGGAGCCAATCATAGAACCTACCACAAGCATGGTTCCGTCTAATAATCCGAGTTCTCTCTTAAAATTTTCCTGGTTGTCTTCTTGCATTATTTTTTGGTTTTTTGGGTTGGTTAAAGATATACTTTTTTTGGAAATTTTTTAATTAGCCCACTAGATTGTTAGAATTTTAGATTATTTGATTTTATTCTTTTGGGCGTGTCCCAAGGGCCGGGCTTTCGGCTATATCTTTTGTTTCGTTTCTCTTCACAAAAGGATACCGCCTCTATCCCTCACGCAGCTTTAGTTTTCATAAGGAAATATTTAATTAGCGATTCATAAAGTTATTTAGTGATTGGAGATCTTTTTTATTATTTTTGAAAGAATAATACGAAACAAACCTTCGTGTTTACATTTATTTTTGGGTAGATTGGCGAAGGTTTGTTTCGTATATATACAAGTTAGTGGCAACCTTAAGACAATGAACTACAAAAACGAAATAAAATACCTCGACAAGCAGTTACAGTGCTTCCAAGAAGTTATTTATGCAATTGCTCCGGATAAAATAGGTTATTCCGAGCTGACTTCAGTCATTGGCCCAATTTTAAAATTCAACCTCGACACAGGTAAAAGCATAAAGCTGTTAGCAGAAAATAATCATCTTCGAGACTTAATCATTCTTTCGAGACCATTTATTGAAAGTATTATTAATGTTGGTTTTATTTGCGCTAAAGGAGAAGAGGCTGTTTTAAAATCAAAAAAGTATGCTTATCAAAAGGGGTATCGCGACCTTTTCAGAGAAATAAAACTCAACGATTTTGAAATCAAAAATAAACTAACTGACCATAAAGGATTTATTGACCCTCATAGACCAGAGCACTTGGTTGAGGCGTTGGATGAATACACAAGAAATAACGGCAATGAAGTAAATTCTTGGACTGACGAGACAGCAAAACAAAAGTTAGAAATTATTGGTAAGAAATATGGACTTGGAGTAAATGGGTTTTTGACTTTTGCGTTTTTTAATATTTACAGAGATGTTTCTGAAATTATTCACGCAAGTTATTACGGTGTTAGAATTATGACTGGTATGCAAAATAAAGACATTTCTGCATTCAAGACATCGACTGATGCCGCAGAATATTTTACAGACCATCAGTTCAAACTGGGAACTCTAATTATGCAACAGGTTTCAATTTCAATTGTAGCGATGATCGACATACTGGTTCAAGAATTTAATTCTGAAGCAGTAAAAGCTATTAAAGCAAAATCAGGAGATATTTTAAAAGAATATGCTGACGAAGTTTCGAAGAATAAATAATCACAAGCGGAAAAAATAAATGGATTTTAAAGGTGGAACAATAATTATCGGATCATTACTTTGGGACAAGACACCAATCAGACATAAGTGGCGGACACTTTGCTTAAATGAAATTTCTACAAAGACACCTGTTAAAGTGAAAATTCGTTACGGACGACAATCGCAATCAAGACAGAATACTTATTCAATGATTTTTTCAAATCATCCTACAACGGAATACGGACAAGCTTATATTTTAGGTTTTAAAGAAATAATTAAAAATGCAAGAATATTAGAAAGTCAAGCGTTCGCTTTAGCAAGTGCAGAAGGACTTTGGGGAGACAAACCTTCATTAAATAAATCTTGGGGAACTGTTGGACTGCTAACAAATCCAAACATTGACAGTAAAAACAAAACAGGTGCCGACATTATAAAGAAAAGATGGACTGAAATTTATCAGAACTACAAGAACACATTCAAAGCAACTAAATACTGCATAGACAACGAACTACCAGTGATTGACGACAACGGCTTTCTAAATATTGACTGGACAGAAGAAATGAATGATTACGATTTTCTTATTGCTACACCAGTTGTTCCAAATATTAAAAAAGCTTTGACTGCAAAGGAAATTGCAGACATAATGAAGGAAAACAACTATTTTGAGTATTTCGACAATAACGTAGCTAACGACATAACGACATTTCAAGACAATGAAATTAGACAATCACTTGGACGATAGAAAGGCAGCCACTAACAGCTAGTAAGCAATAGTCGGGAATTAGGCTTAATGGAAAAATGGTTTTGTATTTGGAAAATTAGTGATAATCCGAATATAATTGCTTTATTTAGCCCGACCATCGCCTACTAGCGGGACGTTATGGATTACCTTACCAAGAAACATAGAAAATATGAATTTATATAAAAGAATCATTGAAATAATAGATGCGAACTTGATTCACTGTCTTATTCCAATAATTCTAACGTTAATAGTTATTGAATTTGTTTTCAAAAAACGTTTTGAAACTAAAAAGGTCCTTAATTCAATTTGTTGGCTAATTATTTTATATTCAATAGTTACTTGGACTTATTCATTAATAGCAATGATATTCTATCCTGAAGAATTTGCATTCATTGAAAGAGCGACAGGTCCATATAGCTGGGCTTATTGGACAATGTTCTTATCCGCATTGATTTTACCTTTCACATTATTCATTAAAAAACTATCATCCAATTTTTATTATGTACTATTTGTTGCAATTTTTATGAAAATCGGATTTTATTTCGAGCGTTTTGTTATAATTGTAACCAATTATCATCGGGATTATGGAACACAAAGGAAAAATGTTGAATTTACCGATTCATTCTCATTTGGAATACTAATGATATTTATTCAGGGAATAATAATAGCTCTAACTTCGTTAGCAATATTTGAAATTATAAAAAAGAAAAAAAGGCAAAGTAAAGTGTTGTGAACGGTTTATGGAATTATTTTTAAAAATTAAATCAAAATATTTACACAGAAATATTATTGCAAGATAGAAACTTCAGCAATAAAGATTATGTGGCAATTGCTACATTTCTAGTAAAGAACTCCAGCAAAAAAACTATTCCAAAATACGATTTACCTGCGAAAAAGTTCTTTCGTAGTAAGGCTCTTTGGTTGAAGAGATGATAACTCCGCTATGAGTTGAGGAATGAACAAATTTAATTTCTCCTTCAACTACTTCTACTACCATACCAACATGATTAATTTGGCGTCTTCCATTGGTTTTAAAGAAAATTAAATCTCCCTTTTGAGCTTCCTCTGTATTGATTTTTGTACCAATTCTGGACTGCTCGATTGAACTTCTTGGTAGCTTAATATCAAAATTACCGAAAGTACAGTACATTAATCCTGAACAATCAAAACCTGCTTTTGTGGTCCCTCCGGAACGATAACGCGTTCCTATATTTTCGGTCGCATTTGATATCAATTGGTCTATTAGATCAGAATGATTATTCCCTTTTATTAGTGCAGAATCTTTTTTAATTATTCCTTTATCAGATGCAAATTCAGGAGATTCTAAGGTATCTTTTTTTATTTCCGGAGTTGGTTTTGAAGCCTGTAAAGCATCCGCTTTTTCTTTTGAAGTAAGGATTTTTAAAACATATCCCACTGGTAATTTTTTCCTGATTTCCGGATTCTGTTTTTCTAACTCGGCTACAGTAATTCCGAATTCCTTAGCTATGGCATATTTCGTTTCTTTGGGCTGAACTTTCCTTGAAACTTCAACATCTGTAGTTGTTTGAATGTTTTCAATTGGTTTTTGCAAAGCCGGATCCGCATTCGTATTTGATGGAATGGTAATTTGCTGTCCTATTTTTAGACCTTCTGTCTCCAAAAGTGGGTTTGCTTTTTTTAGATCCTCAACAGAAACATTATATTTTTTTGAGATTCCCCACAGCGTTTCTTTTGCCTGAACATCATGTAAGCCCGGAGTTGTGTTAGCAGCAGTTTCATTAGATTTTATTGTTGCTGACTGATTGGTATTTGGAATTAATAAAACCGAATTTAATTTTAAAATTTTGGGAGCATTTGGATTGGCATTTGCAATATCTTTGGGTTTCACTCCGTATTTCTTAGCGATAGAAGTAAGATTATCACCTTTTGAAATGGTGTGTTTGATATATTTTTCCTGAGAAAAACCTGCTATGCTGAAAAAGAATATTATGATGGCTAATCTAAAAATCATTTGGGGGATTTTTTTTTATTTAACTGTGTATGATACACTTATAAAAATCTAATCAATACAGTGTATACCTATAAAGCGAATTTAACTTTTTAAACTAAAAAAAGCACTTTTTTTAACATGTTTTTAAGTTCTGCTTAAACATTTAAAATGCTTCTGAGATAAATGTTTTTTTTTTTGAATTGAAAACAATATTTATAATAAACACATATGCCCTAGCCCGGATGGAAGCGGCATCCTTTTGTTTTTTGCTGCCAAAAAACAAAAGATACAGCAGACAGCCGGATTGGCTCCTGAAAAAAAACGCCCTGTTTTCACAGAGCGTTCATAATTATAATCGAAATCTTGAATTAAGCTTTTCCGGCAGCAATCAAGTTTAGTGCAGAACCTGCAACAAACCAGCCAATCTGACCTTCGTTGTAAGTGTGATTCGCTAAAATAATATCTTTTGAGCCATCTGTATGAACAAACTCTAACGTCAACGGTTTTCCCGGAGCGAATTCCGTTAAATCTGTAAAATTGATGGTGTCATTTTCCTGAATTTTGTCGTAATCTGATTCGTTAGCAAAGGTTAATCCTAAAAGACCTTGTTTTTTTAGGTTGGTTTCGTGAATACGGGCGAAAGATTTTACCAAAACTGCTTTTACACCTAAGAAACGAGGTTCCATTGCTGCGTGTTCACGAGATGAACCTTCGCCATAGTTGTGATCTCCCACAACGACAGACGGAACGCCAGCCGCTTTGTAGGCACGGGCTACAGCAGGAACCGCATCATACTGTTCTGTTAATTGATTTTTAACAGAGTTTGTTTTTTGGTTGAATGCATTTACAGCACCAATGAGCATGTTGTTGGAAATATTATCTAAGTGTCCACGGAAACGTAACCATGGTCCTGCCATAGAAATATGATCTGTTGTACATTTTCCGAATGCTTTGATCAATAATTTGGCGCCAGTAATATTTTTACCATCCCAGGCATCAAACGGAGCTAATAATTGCAAACGCTCTGAAGTAAGGCTTACTACAACCTGAACTCCTGAGCCGTCTTCAGCAGGAGCCTGGAATCCCGGATCTTCAGCATAGAAACCTTTTTCAGGCAATTCATCTCCTGTTGGTTCATCAAGCATTACTTCTTCACCATCTTCATTAATCAATTTATCAGTCAATGGATTGAAGCCTAAATCACCGGCAATAGCAAGGGCAGTTACCAATTCCGGTGAACCTACAAACGCTAATGTATTTGGATTACCGTCTGCACGTTTGGAGAAGTTACGGTTGAAAGAGTGAACGATTGTGTTTCTTTCTTCTTTTTCTGCACCTTCCCTGTCCCACATACCAATACATGGGCCACAGGCATTTGCAAAGACTGTTGCGCCAATTTTATGAAAAGTGTCAATAAATCCGTCTCTTTCAATAGTAGAACGAACTACTTCTGAACCTGGCGTAATGGTAAATTCAGATTTAACTTTTAAATTTTTCTCTGAAACCTGCTTGGCTAAAGAAGCGGCACGGGAAATATCTTCATAAGAAGAGTTGGTACACGAACCTATTAAGCCAACCTGAATTTGTAATGGCCAGTTATTTTTGATGGCTTCTTCTTTCATTTTAGAAATTGGAGTAGCCAAATCAGGAGTAAAGGGACCGTTTAAGTGTGGCTCTAATTCAGATAAATTGATTTCGATAAGCTGATCAAAATATTTTTCAGGGTCGGCATAAACTTCAGGGTCTCCAGTCAGGTAAGAAGCTATTTTATCTGCGGCATCTGCAACATCGGCTCTGTTTGTAGAACGCAGGTAACGGCTCATAGAATCGTCATAACCAAAAGTTGAAGTGGTAGCGCCAATTTCAGCACCCATATTACAAATCGTACCTTTACCGGTACAGGACATAGCTGTTGCACCTTCTCCAAAATATTCTACTATAGCACCTGTTCCTCCTTTTACAGTCAGAATACCGGCCACTTTAAGAATCACATCTTTTGGAGCAGTCCAACCCGATAATTTACCTGTAAGTTTAACTCCTATTAATTTAGGAAATTTCAATTCCCATGCCATACCGGACATAACGTCTACAGCATCAGCACCACCGACACCAATCGCTACCATCCCTAAACCTCCTGCATTTACAGTATGTGAATCCGTACCAATCATCATTCCGCCCGGAAATGCATAATTCTCCAGTACTACCTGATGAATAATTCCGGCTCCGGGTTTCCAGAAACCGATTCCATATTTATTAGAAACTGACGACAAGAAGTCGAAAACTTCATTACTTTGTGTTTTTGCTCTGGCCAAATCAGTAGCAGCATCTACTTTTGCCTGAATCAGGTGGTCACAATGAACTGTTGTAGGAACAGCAACTTTTGATTTGCCGGCATGCATAAATTGCAATAATGCCATTTGTGCTGTTGCATCCTGACATGCTACACGATCCGGTGCAAAGTCAACATAATCAACTCCTCTTCCAAACGCTTTGGTTGGATTTCCATCCCAAAGATGATTGTATAAAATTTTCTCTGTTAAAGTAAGTGGACGACCAACAATCTCTCGTGCGGCATCAACACGACCGGGCATGTTGTGATACACTTTTTTAATC
Source organism: Flavobacterium salmonis (assembly GCF_903819435.1). GTDB lineage: Bacteria > Bacteroidota > Bacteroidia > Flavobacteriales > Flavobacteriaceae > Flavobacterium > Flavobacterium chungangense. Next base: position 112,527 of record NZ_CAIJDP010000058.1, read on the forward strand.
ATTTCAATATCAAAAGCCATACTGTATAATTGTTATTTGTTATTTTTTTGAACAACACAAGTTACAAAAAATAGAACAGCTATTAAAGAAAAAGCCCGGGTTTATCACACGGGCTTTTGAATTATAATTGAAATAAGTATGTTATTACATAACTAACTGCTTGTTTGAAGGAGCAAACTTAGTCAGGTTGATACCTTCTACTGCTGCTGTATATTCTTCTATTGTAGGGGTTCTTCCAAGAATTGTAGATAATACTACAACCGGAGTAGATGAAAGCAATGATTCACCTTTTTTACCTTCAGTATCTTCTACTACTCTTCCCTGGAAAAGACGGGTTGAAGTAGCCATTACTGTATCTCCTTTAGCCGCTTTTTCCTGGTTCCCCATACATAGGTTACATCCTGGACGCTCTAAGTATAACATTTTTTCATATTCTGTACGTGCTGCAGCTTTAGGAGCGTTATCGTCAAACTCGAAACCTGAGTATCTTTGTAGCACTTCCCAATCACCTTCTGCTTTCAATTCATCAACAATGTTGTAAGTAGGAGGTGCAACAACTAAAGGTGCATTAAATTCTACTTTCCCATTTTGTGCTTCAACATTTTTCAACATTTGGGCAAGAATTTTCATGTCTCCTTTGTGAACCATACAAGATCCGATAAATCCAAGATCTACTTTTTTCACTCCGCCATAGAAAGACAAAGGTCTGATTGTATCGTGAGTATAACGCTTAGAAACATCTGCATTATTTACGTCCGGGTCAGCAATCATTGGCTCAGCAATCAGATCAAGATCTACAACCACTTCAGCGTAATATTTAGCATTAGCATCCGGAGTCAAAGCTGGCTTATCACCCGTTTTAATCTCAGTAATTCTTTTATTTGCTTTATTGATCAATCCCTGAAGAACTTGGTTATGGTTATCCATTCCTTTGTCGATCATGATTTGGATTCTGCTTTTTGCAATTTCCAATGATTCAATCAAAGTATCATCTTCTGAAATACAGATAGAAGCTTTTGCTTTCATTTCAGCAGACCAGTCTGTAAATGTGAACGCCTGATCAGCAGTAAGTGTTCCAATGTGAACCTCGATAATTCTTCCCTGGAAAACATTTTCACCTCCAAATTGCTTAAGCATCTGAGCCTGTGTAGCATGAACTACATCACGGAAGTCCATGTATTCTTTCATCGTTCCTTTGAAAGTCACTTTTACAGAATCCGGAATTGGCATTGAAGCTTCTCCGGTAGCAAGTGCAAGAGCAACTGTTCCTGAGTCAGCACCAAAAGCAACACCTTTAGACATTCTTGTATGAGAGTCACCACCAATAATGATAGCCCAGTCATCAATGGTAATATCGTTTAGAACCTTGTGAATAACATCAGTCATTGCGTGATAAACACCTTTAGGATCACGTGCAGTAATCAAACCAAAATTATTCATAAATTTCATCAATTTAGGAATGTTAGCCTGTGCTTTTTTATCCCATACTGAAGCAGTATGACAACCTGATTGATAAGCACCGTCAACGATTGGCGAAATCACTGTAGCAGCCATAGCTTCTAATTCCTGAGCAGTCATAAGCCCTGTAGTATCCTGAGAACCTACAATGTTTACTTCTACACGAACATCAGAACCAGCATGCAATATTTTACCCGGAGTTGAACCAACAGCATTTCTGTTGAAGATTTTTTCAACTGCTGTAAGCCCTTGTCCTTCATGAGAAATCTCTTTTGACGGAGCAAATACTAATGGGATATCAATTCCTAAAACCTTTGCCGCAAATGTTTGAAGTTTTTTACCAAATACAATGGCATAAGACCCACCAGCCTTAATAAATTCCATTTTCTGAGGAGTAAATGATCTTGAAATATCAATCAGTTCTTTATCTCCGTTATAAAGTTTTTTTGTTTTTGTATTAATTGTAAGAACAGTCCCTGTAGCAACTGAATAAACTTCCTCAAGAATTGGATCCCCGCTTTCATTTCGTACAACGTTCCCTTCTGCATCAACTTTCTTAACCCAGTTTTTAAGATCAATTCCAATACCACCAGTAACGTCAACTGTAGTTAAGAAAATAGGAGAAATACCATTCGTTCCTCCAACAATTGGAGAAAAATTTACGAATGGAACATATGGACTTGCTTGTTTACCTGTCCAAAGAGCCACGTTATTTACACCTGACATTCTTGAAGAACCAACTCCCATCGTACCTTTTTCTGCAATTAACATCACCGATTTGTCAGGGTGTTGTGCCTGAAGTGCTTTAATTTCCTCTTGTGCCTGAGGCGTAATCATACATTTCCCGTGAAGTTCACGATCTGAACGTGAGTGAGCCTGATTTCCCGGAGAAAGTAAATCCGTTGAAATATCTCCCTCACCAGCAATATAAGTAACAACCTTAATTTCTTCAGGAGCCTCTGGCAATTTAGTGAAGAACTCAGCTTGTGCATAACTTTCAATAATTTCTTTAGCAATTACATTACCACTTTTAAATGCTTCTTTTAAACGATCTGTATCTGCATCATAAAGATAAACTTGGGTTTTAAGTACATTTGCAGCTTCATTCGCAATAGAAATATCATTACCCAAAGCCAAGTCAAGCAACACCTCAATTGAAGGACCACCTTTCATGTGAGATAATAACTCAAAAGCAAAAGCAGGAGTTATTTCATTTACTACCGATTCTCCTAAAATAATTTCTTTTAAAAATTTTGCTTTTTCACCAGCCGCACTAGTAGTTCCTGGTATAGTATTGTAGATAAAAAATTTAAGAGAATCTTCTCTGTATTCATTATTTACATCTTTAATTTGAGCAATAATTACACTTAACAAATCGGCACCATCAATTGGTTTCGGGTTAAGCCCTTGTTCTTTGCGCTCTTCAATTTCTTTAAGGTAATCTGTGTAGATATTATTATCGAAAGCCATAGTAAAATAGGTATTTTTATTTTTTGTTCGCAAATTTAGGAATTAAAGCCGAGAATTAAAAAAAATATAACGGATGTCCCTTTTTCAAAAAATATTATTGCAAAATAATGAATTTCACCATTATTTATTGACAATATCTCAATATTACCCCCAAATATTAGATTATCAACAATTTAATATCTTTTCTTTAACAAAGTCGAAATTTAATGTTATAAAGCAAGTGAGGTTTTTATCTCATTTTTAAGAAAGAACTTTTCTAAATAAGTATTTATATCGTTGTAGTTTTACCTCTCAACGTCTTTTATAAGTAAAACTACTTATTTATAAAAAAATAAAATTTAAATCATCATATTTCAAATATTCTTATAACTTTGCAATTCAAAGTACTTTTATTTAAAAACAACTTTACATGAAAACAAACGAAATAAATTATCTTTTTAAGAATCGAATTGGTGCTACGATTAGCCTTTTTGTCACAGCTTTTAGTACTGCACTCTTAATTTTATTATTAATAGGCAGTAAATATGATTTTGAGAGCTGTGAAATACTTTCTGTTATCAATCTTATTATTGTACTCCCTTATGCTGTAATTCTTAGTTTTAATGTTTTAAGAAATAAGGAAAAGTACCAGCATTTAATTCCTTTTTTATTTCTGAATTGGTTTATTGGATGTTTCTCAGCAAATATTCTAATCAATATATTTGAAAATCTTCCAATTTGGGTTTATTGCACAACGTTCTTGTTTTGCTTTTCAAACTTTGTCATTTACAGCGACATTAAAGACAAATACATTAGCATTTTTTCCTATTTTATTAATGGGTTTTCCTGCTTGTTAATTCTATATTATGCCATATTTCTTATTCCTTTATCCTTCATTTCCCTAATTGGAATTATTGTATTAGGGATTGGATTTTATGGTTTAGTCCCTGGAATTGTAATTATTACTCACACCGTTATACTTTCAAAAGTAATTTTGGATCATAAAAGAAACATGTATGCTTTTTGTGTCGGAATAGGCTCTGTTTTATTTGGCTTTATTCTGTTTACATTATTATTAAATATAGAAAGCCAAAAAGTAAACCGATACAGCATTACAAAAACATTTGATGAAAATAATGATCTGCCGGCATATATTAGAATTTCTCAAAATCTAAAACCAAATTTTTTCAACGAAATATTACTAAAGAAGAACATCGTGTACACTGCCACTGATGAATTCTTTATTTTAAGAGGTCTTGATGGCATTGGAAGCAATCAACAGTACAATGAAAGAAAAACGCATAATCCGTTTTTAAATATTGCCTATCATTTTACAGAAAAGTTGGACCTAAGTACTGATGATCAAATAAACATCCTCAAATCTAATTTTAACAAAAGACTCGAAACTGAAGAGCAGCTCTGGAGCGGGACAGACCTCATTACCAAAAACATTAAAGAAGATGTAAAAATTTACCCTAATGAAAGATTAGCATACACCGAAATTACAATGGATATCGCCTGCGATGAAAAAAGCTGGGGACAAAAGGAAGCTATTTATTCTTTTCAGCTTCCCGAAGGTTCTGTAGCTACCTCATTATCATTATGGGTCAATGGAATAGAAAGAAAAGGGGTTCTGACCACAAAAGAAAAAGCAAAAGTTGCCTACAAACAAATTGTTGGCGTCGAAGCACGCGATCCTTCTTTGATGCAATGGAAAGAAGGAAACAGGGTAACAGTTCGGGTTTTTCCTGTTACAAATGAAACACCAAGGACTTTTAAATGTGGTTTCACGACTCCCTTAAAAGTCAAAGACACCAAAATGACTTATCAAAGTCTGAACATCAAAGGTCCAAATATTAACAATGCCGCTACAATCTCAAGAATTCAGATAAGCGGAAATACCGCATTTGAAGCTTCAAAAGATTTTGATTTTGAAAATAATTATTATATCAATAATTCTAAAGGCTTAGAGGAATGGCAAGCAGAACTTACTTTAATCACAAACCCCGTCAATAATGCCTTTGTCTGGAAAAATAAGAGTTATGAAGCAAAACCAATACAAAAACAAAAAATTAGATTTTATCCGTCAGAAATAATCTTAGATCTGACTAATAATTGGAATATCGAAGAAGTTTTAGCACTCCTGAAAATAGCTAACAAAAAATACTTTGTTATAATCAACAATACCAAACAAGAAATCAATACCACAAATTGTGAATATATATTTGATCAGTTTCAGGAACTCAATTATTCTCTTTTGCCTTTATTCAAAATGGAGAACAATAGTTTAATTATAACAAAATGCGGTACATTTTCTTCTAATTTTGAGGAGTTAGAATCCTCTGATTATTTAAAAAAGATTAAAAAATTCACAAAAAACAAACATTTAAAAGTCATTAATATTTCTGATGAAATAAATCCTTTTTGGCAGACGGTAAAAGAACAGCGTTATGTTGAATATCTTCAAACAGATATTAAAAACTGCTCAAATATTATTAGCACAAATTGTTTTATAAAATTTAAAACATTCAAAAACAGTATTAATATAGAAACAGCCGGAATTGCAATTCAAGAAAATCCTTTTCTTGAAAAAACCACCAGCAAAGGATCTAATCATCTATACAGAATGTTTTGCTTCGGAAAAGTTTTAAATAATCAGGTAGAAATTCAAAATGACACATTAAAACAAAACAAATATGTTGATTTAGCTAAAGATGCTAATATTGTTACACCAATTTCGTCTTTAATTGTTCTGGAAACCGATGAAGATTATAAAAATAACGGAATAGAAAAAAATATTGATACTTTAGGAAATGCTTCTGTTAATAATGACGGATCTGTTCCGGAACCCCATGAATGGCTTTTAATCATTATTGGTTTTACAACGCTTTTCTTCTATTACAGAAAAAACAAAAAGCAGGTTATCTAATGAAAGACTTTTTATCACAGAACAAAAAGGCAATTTTAATTTTGATTTTGTTTACTCTGTTAATCATAAATTATAATATTGTTGTTACTGGTCTTGATAGTAACCTTTTCGGAATTGTTTTCTCAATATTATTATTTCTTATCGGGGGTAGAAAAACTTCAATCAACATGAACTACCCTCTTTTAGGAATGATTTTTATACTGGAATTCATAAGCTTTCGTTTACACACAAAATCGTTGCATTTTTTAGCAATGTCATTTTTGATTTGCTCTCTGTATTATAGCTTCACCCGAAAATTTTCATTTATAGCTTTTATCTGTATCCTGTTATTTTCATCTCTTTTTAATACTTTTTTCGACTATTTGACAACTGAAATAAAACAGACACTTTGTTATACTGTTTATTTAACCCTGAAGAATTTCATTATAATAGACAAAATTGAAGGCGTTAATTTTTATATTAACAATGCAAAAATCACCATTGATACAGCCTGCATGGGATTATCTATGTTTAAAACAGGATTACTCTTCGGTGCTTTATTACTGACTTTAGAAGAACGGAAACAACACAGATATTTCAGTATAAGGCAAATTCTTGCGTTCTGTTTGGTTGTAATTGCTTTGAATATTATTTCGAATTATTTCAGGATTCTATCATTAATTTTATTTGATTGTACTGAAGAGAATGTTTTGCATCATAGTATTGGATTACTTTGTTTTATATTTTATCAAATTGCCCCCATGCTGTTTTTGATTCGTTTTTTTAAAACTGAACAAAAAGAAACTATTTATAAAACACAATCTTTACCAGCTTTACTGCCCTTATTGACAGGCGTAGTGATTATTTTTATTACTAGTCTGGAAATTAAAAAAGAAACACATTACAATCTATTGAAAAATCTAAATCCTGAATATCATATTGAGAACGGAATATGGATCAATAAGGAAGTTTTTAAAATCGTAGCTCCTGAAAAACTCATTTACATTAAAACAATAGCACACAACCCTACAATTTGCTGGACAGGAGATGGCTATAAAATTACTGAATCAAAAAGAATAATAAAAAATAAGTCTAAAATATGGTTTGTTAAATTAGAAAAAAATCACATTCAATATTTTTCATATTGGTGGTATGAATGTGATCAGAAAAAATATACTTCAATCACAGAGGTATTACTAATAAAACTTTTTTACAACAAACCTGTACGGCTTATAAATGAAACAAGTAAATTGACTTTATAAAAAAAGCCTGAGAAATTTTAAGATATCTCAGGCAATTAACAATTTATATAATTTTTTACATCAACTTCTGAATAATAATTTCCTCTGTTATTCCCTCAGCATCTGCTTTGTAGTTTTTGATAATCCTGTGACGCAAGATTCCGGTTGCAACTGCTTTTACATCTTCAATATCAGGAGAAAACTTACCATTGAAAGCTGCATGTGCTTTGGCCGCTAAAATTAAGTTTTGTGAAGCCCTTGGTCCTGCTCCCCAATCCAGATAATTTTTAACAAAATCATTTGACAAAGGATTATCAGGACGTGTCTTACTCACTAAGGTCACTGCATATTCAATAACATTATCTGCTACAGGAATTCTGCGAATCAAGTGTTGAAAATCTATGATTTCCTGTGCCGTAAACAAAGGATTTATTTTGGTTTTCAAATCAGAAGTAGTTTGTTTTACTACCTGTACCTCTTCCTGAAAACTTGGATATTCGAGTTTTACAGCAAACATAAAACGATCTAACTGAGCTTCAGGCAAAGGATAAGTTCCTTCCTGTTCAATTGGGTTTTGTGTTGCCAATACAAAATACGGCAAATCTAATTTATGATTTTCTCCAGCAATAGTAACGGAGCGTTCCTGCATGGCTTCAAGCAAAGCTGCCTGAGTTTTAGGAGGAGTCCTGTTAATCTCGTCAGCCAAAATGATATTCGAAAAAATTGGTCCTTTGATAAACTTAAACTGTCGGTTTTCATCCAGAATTTCACTCCCAAGGATATCTGATGGCATTAAATCCGGAGTAAACTGGATTCTTTTAAAATCTAAACCTAAAGCCTGAGATAATGTATTTATCATTAAGGTTTTTGCTAACCCGGGAACACCAATTAAAAGCGCATGGCCTCCGGAAAATATGCAAAGTAAAATTTGATCTACCACGGCATCCTGCCCTACAATGATTTTTGCTATCTCGGTTTTTAATTCGTTTCTTTTTTGAACTAAATTATGAATTGCTGCTACGTCAGACATTTATGAATATATTTTAAATTAAAAAGAGTTAGCTCTATGAATTCATAAAACTAACTCTTTTCTTTATTTAATAAAAATTATTTTTTCAACCAATTATTAGTAAAAGTACAATCTCTGTATTCTCCAATAATCTTAATGTATGTATCTTTAATTTTTGTATCAAACCATTTTGCAATTGTATTGATTTGTTTTTCTTTTAATGCTAATTCTTTAATTTTAGTGTAATCTTTTGCATAATCGGCTGTGTGGCTATCGATTCTATTAGTTACAGTTATCAATTTGTATGTTTTTTTTCCTTTATCATCTGTATCCAAAAGTGGCTGAGAAATTTCATTATCTTTTAAATTTGAAACCTGGCTGTATAATGTCGCATCCATTTTAGTTAATTCAAAACGGGTATCCTGCGTATTTGGATTAACTAAAGTACCTCCGTTTGCTCTTGTTTCTTTTTGATCAGATTCAGTTCTTGCAGCATCGGCAAAAGAAATTTCTTTATTTACAATCTTATTTCTAATATTTGTAATTCTTTCTTTAGCTTCTTTTAAAGCTGTTTCAGAAACTGTTGGTGATATTAATATATGACGCAATTCTACTTCTTGTCCTTTAATTTTATCAACCATTATAATATGATAGCCATAGGTGGTTTCAAAAGGATCTGAAATCTCACCTTCTCCAAGACTAAAAGCAACATCCTTAAACTCTTTTACAAAAGGAGTTTTTCTTGTCATCTTATAATATCCTCCTGCAGGAGAAGAACCAGGGTCCTGAGAATACAAAACGGCTTTTGTTGCAAAACTTGAACCCTCTAAAACATCTTTTTTAATAGCGTTTAATCTGTCAATTACTTTTTGTTTGTCTTCTTTTGAAACTTTAGGCTCCACAACAATTTGAGCAACTTCCATCTCAGCTCCAAAAGTTGGTAATTCATCTTTTGGTATTTTTTTAAAGAAATTACGAACTTCCTCTGGTGTTATTTCTACAGCATCGATAATCTTTTTCTGCATTTCCGAAGATAATTTTTGCTCTTTTAATATGTCTGCAAAATAAGTTTTGAATTCTTCAACAGAGCTTTTCTTATAGAATTCTACAATTTTATTGATATCCCCTCCTGTTTGTCTCATCATGTAAGTAAGCCTTTCATCCATCATACTTTTCACTTCAGCATCACTTACTATAATGCTGTCCTGAATGGCCTGATGTGCATATAACTTATCTTCTAAAAGTTTACCTAACATTTGACATCTTGTAACATCTTTTACAGAACCTCCCTGGGCAGTGATTTCAAGATATCCTTTGTCAATATCTGAGTCTAAAACAATATAATCTCCAACTGTAGCAATAATACCATCAATCTTTTGTTTATTAACTGAAGTTGCTTCAACAGGTTTCTCAGCTACAACATCTTTAATAATCTCCTGAGCAGAAATAATTGAGTTGAAAAAAAGTAAAAAACACATTGTTAACACTAATTTGTAATCAATAGTTTTTAGCTGTAATTTTTTTAATAACATTATTTTAAATTTAATTTGAATGTAAGGCCTTGTTTTAGTCTTTTCTTTAAAACTGAAATTAATTAAATCAATATTTTCAAAACTTAGAAAATACAAAAAAATTGCTTTCGTTTTTTACAACTTATAACGGACAAAAATAACAATTCAATTACATAATCCAACTATCAGCTATACTATTAACAAAAAATTATACACAATGCAGACAGTTGGCAATCAAGAAAAAACATATTAATGATTTTATTAGTCTAAATAATAAAAAAACCAAATCATCTAAACCAAAACAGAATCGCATTTATTTTCAAATCGTATTAATTAATAGTACTTTTGCAACCTATTTATACAAAAATATGAGCTTTTTAAAAGAAATACAACGCAGAAGAACTTTTGGAATTATCTCGCATCCCGATGCCGGTAAAACAACATTGACAGAAAAATTATTACTTTTTGGAGGTGCAATTCAGGAAGCAGGCGCCGTAAAAAACAATAAAATTAAAAAAGGTGCAACGAGTGATTTCATGGAAATCGAACGCCAAAGAGGTATTTCTGTTTCAACCTCTGTTCTTGCTTTTAATTATAATGACAAAAAAATCAATATTCTTGATACACCCGGACACAAGGATTTTGCTGAAGACACTTTTAGAACTTTAACAGCTGTTGATAGCGTTATAGTTGTTATTGACGTTGCAAAAGGGGTTGAGGAACAAACTGAAAAATTAGTTGCAGTTTGTAGAATGCGTAATATTCCAATGATTGTTTTCATCAATAAATTGGACCGTGAAGGAAAAGATGCTTTTGACTTAATGGATGAAGTAGAACAAAAACTAGGTTTGACGGTTACTCCTTTGAGTTTCCCTATCGGAATGGGGTATGATTTTCAGGGAATTTATAATTTATGGGAACAAAACATCAATCTTTTTAGCGGAGACAGCAGAAAAAATATCGAAGAAACGATTGCCTTTTCTGATGTCCAAAATAACCCGGAATTAGATAAAATTGTTGGTCAAAAAGCAGCTCAGAAACTTCGTGAAGAATTAGAATTAATCGACGAAGTTTATCCAAAATTTGATCGTCAGGATTATTTAGACGGAAAACTTCAGCCTGTATTTTTTGGTTCTGCTTTGAATAATTTTGGAGTTCGCGAATTGTTGGATTGTTTCGTTGCAATAGCACCATCTCCAAGACCGAAAGACTCTGAAACTCGTTTGGTAGATCCTACTGAAGAAAAAATGTCCGGCTTTGTATTTAAAATACATGCCAATATGGATCCTAAACACAGAGATCGTCTGGCTTTTATCAAAATTGTTTCTGGAACATTCGAACGAAATAAGCCTTATTATCACGTTCGCCAGAAGAAAAATTTAAAATTTTCGAGTCCAAATGCATTTTTCGCTGAGAAAAAAGAGATTGTCGACATTTCATATCCGGGAGATATTGTTGGTCTTCACGATACCGGAAATTTTAAAATTGGTGATACATTAACTGAAGGTGAATTAATGAGTTTCAAAGGAATTCCAAGTTTTTCACCTGAACACTTTAGATACATTAATAATGCTGATCCAATGAAAGCAAAACAATTAGATAAAGGAATTGATCAGTTAATGGATGAAGGTGTAGCACAGTTATTTACATTAGAAATGAATAACCGTAAGATCATTGGTACTGTTGGTGCACTGCAATATGAAGTAATCCAATACCGTCTGGAACATGAATATGGAGCCAAATGTACTTACGAAAATTTTCCTGTTCACAAAGCGTGCTGGGTAAAACCTAACGACCCTAAAAGTGAAGAGTTTAAAGAGTTTAAAAGAATCAAACAAAAATTCCTAGCTCATGATAAATATGGACAATTAGTCTTTTTAGCTGATTCTGATTTTACGATTCAGATGACTCAAAGTAAATATCCAAATGTAAAATTATTTTTTACATCAGAATTTGAATAAAGACATTTTACATTTTACACAAAATTAAAAAGCGCCAACTTTGAAAGTTGGCGCTTTTTTTAAGAATTAAATTAACCTTTATATGGAAAAATTAATTTTCTTTATTTTATGTTAAGTCAAAAGTATGATTAAACAGTAACCTATTAAAACATACTCGTTGAAAGTAAATTAAATCAGATTAAATACACTTTTTATTAATTCATTTATAAAAAAAGCTCCATTTCTGGAGCTTTAAAAATTTACGCTTGTCCTGCCGGACCAAAATTAAGCGGAATCGGTGCTTGTTCAGTTTCTTTGATTTCGCCATGAGCAGCTTCAAATCGATGAATATTTTCTCCAATTGCTCTCAATAATCTTTTAGCATGTTGTGGCGTCAAAACAATTCTTGACTTCACCTTGGCTTTTGGAGTACCCGGCATAATATTTACAAAATCTAAAACAAATTCAGATGATGAGTGGTTGATAATCGCAAGGTTAGAATAAATTCCTTCTGCAATAGTTTCATCTAACTCGATATTAATTTGCTCTTGTTGTTTCGGATTACTCATAATTTTAATATTTTTTCAATTTCCCTCTTTCGAAAAAGAGGGAATTGATAAGAATTAATAAATATATTCTTCTTTATTTGCCATCATTTCATTGTAATCGTCTTTCGATCCTACGATTGTATTATCGTATTCTCTCATACCAGTTCCTGCAGGAATTCTGTGTCCAACAATTACATTTTCTTTCAATCCTTCAAGATCATCAACTTTACCTGCTACTGCAGCTTCGTTAAGTACTTTTGTTGTTTCCTGGAATGAAGCAGCAGAAATGAATGATTTAGTTTGTAACGAAGCTCTTGTAATACCTTGAAGAACTGGCGTTGCAGTTGCTGTAATTACGTCTCTGGCTACTACAAGATTTTTATCATTTCGTTTCAATAATGAATTTTCATCACGTAAATCACGAGGCGTAATAATCTGACCTGGTTTCAATACAGCAGAATCTCCAGAATCTTCAACTACCTTCATTCCATATAATTTATCGTTTTGAACGATAAAATCTTTAGTATGAATTAATTGATCTTCTAAGAATAAAGTATCTCCTGGATCCTGAACCCTTACTTTACGCATCATTTGACGGATAACTACCTCAAAGTGTTTGTCATTAATTTTTACCCCTTGTAAACGGTATACTTCCTGAATTTCATTCACCAAATACTGTTGTACAGCTGCCGGCCCTTGAATTCTTAAAATATCATCCGGAGTTATTGCACCATCAGACAATGGAACACCCGCTCTTACAAAGTCATTTTCCTGAACCAAAATTTGACTTGATAGTTTCACAAGATATTTTCTAACGTCACCAAATTTAGATTCAATTACGATCTCACGGTTACCTCTTTTGATTTTTCCAAAAGAAACAACTCCGTCAATCTCAGAAACTACAGCTGGGTTAGAAGGATTACGAGCTTCTAAAAGCTCTGTAATTCTTGGTAAACCTCCTGTAATATCTCCAGACTTAGAAGAACGACGTGGAATTTTAACTAATACTTTACCAGCTTTAATTTTTTCACCATTTTCAACCATCAGGTGAGCTCCAACCGGTAAGTTATAAGAACGAATTAACTCTCCTTCTTTACCGTAAACCAATAAGGTTGGAATTAATTTTTTATTTCTGGCCTCAGAAATTACTTTTTCCTGGAAACCTGTCTGCTCATCAATTTCAACCATGAATGTTTGTCCTTGCTCTAAATCTTCGTAAGCAATCTTACCAGTAAACTCAGAAACAATTACACCATTATATGGATCCCATTTACATATTACCGTTCCTTTACTAACAACATCTCCATCATTTACAAAAATACTGGATCCGTAAGGAATATTATGTGTATTTAAAACAATTCCCGTTTTCTCGTCAACTAACTTTAACTCAGTTGAGCGTGAAACCACGATATCAACAGAATTTCCTTCACTGTCTTCTCCTTTTACTGTTTTTAAATCTTCAATCTCAAGTCTACCAGCGAATCTTGTAACAATACTAGATTCTTCAGAAATACCTCCTGCAACCCCTCCAACGTGGAACGTACGAAGAGTTAACTGTGTACCCGGTTCTCCAATAGACTGAGCTGCAATAACTCCTACAGCTTCACCTCTTTGTGTCATTTTTCCGGTAGCTAAGTTTCTACCGTAACATTTAGCACAAATACCTTTTGTAGCCTCACAAGTTAATGGAGATCTAACCTCTACTTTTTCAATTGGAGAAGCTTCGATCGTTCTCATAATTGCTTCCGTAATTTGTTGACCTGATTCAACCATTACTTCATTAGTAAGAGGATTAATTACGTCTTGTAATGCAACACGCCCTAAAATTCTCTCTCCTAAAGATTCAACGATTTCTTCGTTTTTCTTCAATGCAGATACTTCAACACCTCTTAAAGTTCCACAATCTTCGATGTTAACAATAACATCCTGAGAAACGTCATGAAGTCTTCTTGTCAAGTAACCAGCATCGGCCGTTTTAAGAGCCGTATCCGCAAGACCTTTACGAGCACCGTGAGTAGAAATGAAGTACTCAAGGATAGAAAGACCTTCCTTAAAGTTAGAAAGAATCGGGTTTTCAATAATCTCACCACCACCGGCAGTAGATTTTTTAGGCTTAGCCATCAATCCACGCATACCTGTTAACTGACGAATCTGCTCCTTAGAACCCCTCGCCCCAGAATCAAGCATCATATATACAGAGTTGAAACCTTGCTGGTCTTCTCTAATATTTTTCATTGCTAATTCTGTTAACTGAGCATTCGCAGAAGTCCATACGTCAATAACCTGGTTGTAACGTTCGTTATTGGTAATAAGACCCATGTTATAGTTAGTCGAGATACCTTCAACTTGCTCTCTGGCATCTGCAATTAACTTCGTTTTTTGTTCTGGGATTCTAATATCTCCTAAAGAGAATGATAAACCTCCTCTAAATGCGAATTTATACCCCATATCTTTCATATTATCCAAGAAAGCTGCCGTTGTAGGTACATCAGTCACACTTAAAATGTGTCCGATAATATCTCTAAGGTTTTTCTTAGTCAATACGTCATTGATATATCCAGCTGCTTCAGGTACTACTTCGTTAAATAATACACGCCCTGCAGTTGTTTGGATAATTTTGTACACTAAATCTCCAGTTTCATTGTAATCTTTTGCTCTAATTTTCACACGAGCATTCAATTCTAATCTTCCTTCATTTAATGCGATATTTACTTCTTCAGCAGAATAGAAAGTCAAATCCTGACCTAAAATAATGTGATCTTCTGTAGAAATACGCTCTTTAGTCATATAATATAGACCCAAGACCATGTCTTGAGAAGGTACAGTAATTGGAGCACCATTTGCAGGGTTTAGGATATTGTGAGAAGCCAACATTAATAATTGAGCCTCTAAAATAGCCTCTGGTCCTAATGGTAAGTGAACCGCCATCTGGTCACCATCAAAATCGGCGTTGAAAGCCGTACATACTAATGGGTGTAACTGAATCGCTTTTCCTTCAATTAATTTTGGTTGAAAAGCCTGAATACCAAGTCTGTGTAACGTAGGAGCACGGTTAAGCAATACAGGGTGTCCTTTAATTACATTTTCAAGGATATCCCAAACTACAGGCTCTTTTTTGTCAATGATTTTCTTAGCAGATTTTACTGTCTTAACAATACCTCTTTCAATCAATTTACGGATTACGAAAGGTTTGTATAATTCAGATGCCATATCTTTTGGCAATCCACATTCGAATAATTTTAATTCAGGACCAACAACAATTACCGAACGGGCAGAATAATCCACACGTTTTCCAAGTAAGTTTTGACGGAAACGTCCTTGCTTACCTTTTAAGGAATCAGATAATGATTTTAATGGTCTGTTAGATTCTGTTTTAACAGCAGAAGCTTTACGTGTGTTATCGAATAATGAATCTACAGATTCTTGTAACATACGCTTCTCGTTTCTTAAGATAACTTCAGGAGCTTTAATCTCCATTAATCTTTTCAAACGGTTATTACGGATGATTACACGACGATATAAATCGTTCAAATCTGAAGTTGCAAAACGACCTCCATCAAGTGGTACAAGCGGACGTAATTCTGGCGGAATAACAGGAACCACTTTCATAATCATCCATTCTGGACGGTTTTCGCGATTTAAGTTAGACTCACGGAAAGACTCAACGACTTGTAATCTTTTTAAAGCTTCAGTTTTACGTTGTTTAGATGTTTCGTTATTAGCACTGTGTCTTAATTGATAAGACAACTCATCTAAATCGATACGAGCTAATAAATCCATAATACACTCTGCTCCCATTTTGGCAACAAATTTATTTGGATCAAAATCATCTAAATATTGATTATCCTGTGGAAGAGTATCTAAAATATTCAAATATTCTTCTTCAGTTAAGAAATCTAGTCTTTGTAAAGATTCTCCATCTGCATTTTTAGCAATACCAGCCTGGATTACTACGTATCTTTCGTAGTAAATAATCATATCTAATTTCTTAGATGGAAGACCAAGGATATAACCAATTTTGTTTGGAAGAGAACGGAAATACCAGATATGAGCAATTGGCACAACAAGGTTGATGTGTCCTACTCTGTCTCTACGTACTTTTTTCTCAGTAACTTCAACACCACAACGGTCACAGATAATACCTTTGTAACGAATTCTTTTATACTTGCCACAAGCACATTCAAAATCCTTAACTGGTCCGAAGATTCTTTCGCAGAAAAGTCCGTCACGTTCTGGTTTGTGTGTTCTATAGTTAATAGTTTCCGGCTTTAAAACCTCTCCTCTTGATTCTTTCAGGATAGATTCTGGTGAAGCCAATCCGATAGAGATTTTATTAAATCTTTTTACCTGATTTTTATCTTTATTGTTGTTTCTATTATTCATCATAGTTTTTACTATTGATTTATTTGCAATTAAAAAATTGATTTTAGATTTATAATCTACTCTTTAAAAGAAAAGAGTTAATCATTCGCTACTACCTCGGGTTACTTCTCTAAACCTCAAACTTTTATTTGAAGCGCTAGTTATAAAATGCTTTGCATTTATAAAAAATCGGAACGGGTTACGGGTATAAATCTTTAAAAACTTATATAAATGAGTAATCAGTCCCATTAAAAAATGAGACTGACTACAAAACTTTTATTATTCTTCTAAACGAATGTCAAGCCCAAGACCTTTCAATTCATGCATCAATACATTGAATGATTCTGGCAATCCTGGTTCTGGCATAGACTCACCCTTAACGATAGCTTCGTAAGTTTTAGCTCTACCAATAACATCATCCGATTTAACTGTTAAGATTTCACGAAGTGTACTAGAAGCTCCATAAGCCTCAAGTGCCCAAACCTCCATCTCTCCAAAACGCTGACCTCCAAATTGAGCTTTACCTCCAAGTGGTTGTTGTGTAATCAACGAGTATGGTCCGATAGAACGTGCGTGCATCTTATCATCAACCATGTGTCCTAATTTAAGCATATAAATTACCCCCACAGTTGCAGCTTGATGGAAACGCTCTCCAGTACCACCATCATAAAGGTGTGTGTGTCCGAAACGTGGTACTCCAGCTTCATCAGTTAATTCATTAATTTGATCTAAAGAAGCACCGTCAAAAATTGGAGTAGCAAATTTTCTACCCAAGTTCATACCAGCCCATCCAAGAACAGTTTCATAAATCTGACCAATGTTCATACGTGAAGGTACCCCAAGTGGATTCAATACGATATCTACCGGTGTTCCGTCTTCAAGGAAAGGCATATCTTCATGACGAACGATTCTTGCAACAATACCTTTGTTACCATGACGTCCCGCCATTTTATCACCTACTTTTAACTTACGCTTTTTGGCGATATAGATTTTAGCTAATTTCAAGATTCCAGATGGTAATTCATCTCCAACTGTAATAGTGAATTTTTCTCTTCTTAAAGATCCTTGTAAGTCGTTCAGCTTAATTTTATAGTTATGAATTAAATCATTAACCATTTTATTTGTAGCATCATCAGCAACCCATTGACCTTTGCTTAAGTGAGCAAAATCTTCTACTGCGTAAAGCATTTTTTGAGTATATTTTTTACCTTTTGGTAAAACTTCTTCACCCAAATCATTCATTACACCTTGAGATGTTTTTCCGTTAACGATCAGGAATAATTTCTCAACCAATCTGTCTTTTAATTCAACAAATTTAGTTTCGAATTCCATTTCTAAAGCGCCTAAAGCATCTTTATCCTGAGTACGTTTACGTTTATCTTTTACGGCTCTTGCAAATAATTTTTTGTCAAGAACTACACCGTGTAAAGATGGAGAAGCTTTTAATGAAGCATCTTTTACATCACCAGCTTTATCTCCGAAGATTGCACGAAGTAATTTCTCCTCTGGAGTAGGATCTGATTCTCCTTTTGGTGTAATTTTTCCAATCAAAATGTCGCCAGGTTTAACCTCTGCTCCAATTCTAATCATACCGTTTTCATCTAAATCTTTAGTAGCTTCTTCAGAAACGTTAGGAATATCATTTGTTAACTCTTCGTTTCCTAACTTAGTATCTCTAACCTCTAATGAATAATCATCAACGTGGATAGATGTAAAAATATCATCACGAACTACTTTTTCAGAAATTACAATCGCATCCTCAAAGTTATACCCTTTCCATGGCATGAACGCAACTTTTAAGTTTCTACCTAAAGCTAATTCACCATTTTGAGTAGCATATCCTTCTGATAATACTTGCCCAGGAACAACTCTGTCACCTTTTCTTACGATTGGTTTCAAATTGATACTTGTACCTTGATTGGTTTTTCTAAATTTAATTAAGTTGTATGTTTTCTCATCAGCATCAAAACTAACCATTCTCTCGTCTTCAGTACGATCGTATTTAATAGTAATGATATTAGCATCAACATATTCAACAGTTCCATGCCCTTCAGCATTGATTAATACTCTTGAATCTGAAGCTACCTGACGCTCTAAACCTGTACCTACAATTGGTGCTTCAGGACGGATCAAAGGAACTGCCTGACGCATCATGTTTGATCCCATCAACGCACGGTTCGCATCATCATGCTCCAGGAAAGGAATCAATGACGCAGAAATCGAAGCGATCTGGTTAGGTGCTACGTCTGTATAATGAACTACAGATGGTTCAACAACCGGGAAGTCACCTTCCTCACGTGCAATAACATTGCTTGCTGTAATTTTACCATTTTCATCCATCTCAATGTTTGCCTGAGCAATCATTTTTCCTTCTTCTTCTTCAGCACTTAAGTAAATCGGAGTACTTTCTAAATCCACTACACCATTAGTTACTTTACGGTATGGAGTTTCGATGAATCCCATTCCGTTTACTTTTGCATAAACACCAAGTGATGAAATCAAACCAATGTTTGGTCCCTCTGGAGTTTCAATCGGACATAAACGACCATAGTGAGTATAGTGAACGTCACGAACCTCAAAACCAGCTCTCTCTCTCGAAAGTCCACCTGGCCCAAGTGCAGAAAGTCTTCTTTTGTGCGTAATCTCAGCTAATGGATTCGTTTGGTCCATAAATTGAGATAACTGGTTTGTTCCAAAGAAAGAGTTGATAACTGATGATAATGTTTTAGCATTAATCAAGTCAATTGGTGTAAACACCTCGTTATCTCTAACGTTCATTCTCTCACGAATAGTTCTGGCCATACGTGCTAAACCAACACCGAATTGTTGAGACAATTGTTCTCCAACTGTTCTAACACGACGGTTTGATAAGTGATCAATATCATCAATCTCTGCTTTAGAGTTGATCAATTCGATCAAATATTTTACAATTGTAATGATATCTTCTTTGGTAAGCACTTGCTTATCCATAGGGATATCTAAATTCAATTTTTTGTTCATTCTGTAACGACCAACTTCACCTAAGTTATAACGTTGATCAGAGAAGAACAATTTATCTATAATACCACGAGCAGTTTCCTCATCAGGCGGTTCAGCGTTACGCAACTGACGGTAAATGTGCTCTACAGCTTCTTTTTCAGAGTTTGTTGGATCTTTTTGTAACGTATTGTGGATAATAGCATAATCTGCTTGGTTATTATCCTCCTTGTGTAACAAAATAGATTTAACGTTAGAATCTATGATCTCTTCAACATTATCTTTGTCAATAATTGTATCACGATCAAGGATGATTTCGTTACGTTCGATAGAAACTACCTCTCCAGTATCCTCATCAACGAAATCCTCGTGCCATGTGTTCAATACACGTGCAGCAAGTCTTCTTCCAATATATTTCTTAATACCAGTTTTAGAAACTTTAATTTCTTCTGCTAAGTCGAAAATTTCAAGGATATCCTTATCTCTTTCGAATCCGATAGCACGAAATAAAGTTGTTACAGGTAATTTTTTCTTTCTATCGATATAAGCGTACATTACGCTGTTGATATCTGTAGAGAATTCTATCCAAGAACCTTTAAAAGGAATTACTCTGGCAGAATAAAGTTTAGTCCCATTTGCATGGAATGATTGTCCAAAGAAAACCCCCGGAGAACGGTGTAATTGAGATACTACAACACGCTCGGCACCATTGATTACAAAAGTACCACTTGGAGTCATGTAAGGAATTGTTCCAAGATAAACATCTTGTACAATTGTTTCAAAATCTTCGTGTTCTGGATCTGTACAGTATAGTTTTAACCTGGCTTTTAAAGGCACACTATAAGTAAGACCTCTCTCTATACATTCTTGAATGGTATAACGTGGCGGATCTACAAAATAATCAAGGAATTCCAATACGAAGTTGTTTCTCGTATCTGTAATAGGGAAGTTTTCCATGAAGGTGTTGTACAACCCTTCGTCGCCTCTTTCGTCAGATTTAGTTTCTAATTGAAAGAAATCTTTAAACGATTTTACCTGCACATCTAGAAAATCCGGATATTGAGGTATGTTTTTTGTAGAGGCAAAATTCAATCTTTCAGTCTGATTTGTTATCATCAATGGACAAAATTTTGATTAAAAAAAAGTAATTTTTTTGTGTAAAAACACACTGCGTAGTTTATACTTTCTTTTTAAAACCAATACATCTTTAAAAATAAGCTTATAACTTCAGCTCAATTTTTTTTCTTCGTATTGATCAAAAACTCTTTCGTATATTAAACTATTTGATAATAAAATTTAATGTATTTTATTATACGAAAAATGGTTTAGGCCTTTGAGTACTAACTCAGGACCTAAACCTAGTTCTTAAAACCGAGTTGAATTATTTTAATTCAACTACAGCTCCAGCTTCTTCTAATGATTTTTTAAGACCTTCAGCCTCTTCTTTAGAAACACCTTCTTTTACGTTAGATGGAGCACCGTCAACTACATCTTTAGCTTCTTTAAGACCTAAACCTGTAAGTTCTTTAACTAATTTTACAACAGCTAATTTAGAAGCTCCAGCTTCTTTCAATACAACTGTAAATTCAGTTTGTGCTTCTTCAGCAGCACCTTCTCCACCACCTTGAGCAACTACTACAGCTGCAGCAGCAGGCTCGATACCATACTCATCTTTTAATATTGTTGCTAATTCGTTAACTTCTTTAACTGTTAGGTTAACTAATTGTTCTGCGAATTGTTTCAAATCTGCCATTTTTTCTATCGTTTAAAATGATTTGTAAAATTATATTTTGTTTATTGTGCGCTAATTAAGCAACAAGGAAAATCCTTGCTTCGAATTATTATGCTTCAGTTTCCTCTTCGCTACCTGCGAATTTGTTTTGTAAAGCAGAAATAATTCTTTGTGCTGGTGATTGCAATAATCCAATAAGTTCTCCAAGAAGTTCTTCTTTAGATTTAATAGTTGCTAATGCATCTAATTGATCATCTCCAATGTAAATTTCAGAATTGATATAAGCTCCTTTTAATACAGGTTTAGCTGATTTTTTTCTAAAATCTTTAATTATTTTTCCAGGTGCATTCGCAACATCTGAAATGAATATAGCACTGTTACCACTCAAAACTGAAGGTAAATCACCATAGTCATTAGAAGAAGCTTCCATTGCTTTTGCAAGCAAAGTGTTTTTTACAACCTCTAATTTTATACCTGCTTTATAGCAAGCTCTTCTCAAGCTTGAAGTTGTCTCTGCGTTTAATCCAGAAATATCAGATACATAAATGATATTTGTACCAGCTAACTGCGCAGTTAAATTTTCAATCGCGATTGATTTTTCTTCTCTAGTCATACTAAAAATTATTAACTACCAATTATACTGCTTTTGGATCCAATGCAATAGCAGGACTCATAGTGCTTGTAAGGTGAATACCTTTAATATAGGTACCTTTAGCAGCAGTTGGTTTAAGTTTGATTAATGTTTGAATAATTTCGTGTGCATTGTCATAAATTTGCTCAGCTCCAAAAGAAACTTTACCAATTCCTGCATGTACGATACCAGTTTTATCAACTTTAAAGTCAATTTTACCAGCTTTAACCTCTGCAACAGCTTTAGCAACATCCATAGTTACTGTACCTGTCTTAGGGTTTGGCATTAAACCTCTAGGTCCTAAAATACGACCTAATGGACCTAATTTACCCATAACAGCAGGCATCGTGATAATAACATCAACATCTGTCCAACCGTCTTTAATTTTTTGAAGGTAATCATCAAGACCTACATAATCAGCTCCAGCTTCTTTAGCTTCAGCTTCTTTATCCGGAGTAACTAATGCTAATACTTTAACATCTTTACCTGTTCCGTGAGGTAATGTAACTACACCTCTAACCATTTGATTCGCTTTTCTTGGATCTACACCCAAACGAACTGCGATATCAACAGACTCGTCAAATTTTGCAGAAGCTATAACTTTAATTAATGCAGCTGCATCTTTCAAAGTATATAGTTTGTTCTTTTCAATTTTTGAAGCAGCCTCTTTTTGCTTTTTTGTCAATTTTGCCATTTCTTTCTCTTAATTAAAAAGGAGCATCTCCTGATACAGTTATACCCATAGATCTTGCAGTTCCAGCGATCATGCTCATTGCAGATTCAATTGTGAATGCATTTAGATCTACCATTTTATCTTCAGCAATTGCTTTGATAACATCCCAAGTAACACTAGCTACTTTTTTACGATTTGGTTCACCTGATCCAGACTTTAGCTTTGCAGCTTCCAATAATTGGACAGCAGCTGGAGGAGTCTTAACAACAAAATCAAATGATTTGTCTTTATACACAGTAATTTGTACTGGGCATATTTTGCCAGGTTTATCTTGTGTTCTAGCATTGAACTGCTTACAGAACTCCATGATATTAACCCCAGCAGCTCCTAAAGCAGGTCCAACCGGTGGCGACGGATTCGCAGCACCTCCCTTAACTTGTAGTTTAACTACCTTACTAATTTCTTTAGCCATTTTTAAAAAATTTAACACCACAATTATTGGAAGCAATTGCAGTGGTTATTATAGATGTAACAAAAATTATACTTTTTCAACTTGCATAAAACTCAATTCCAATGGTGTCTTTCTTCCGAAAATCTTAACCATTACTTCAAGTTTACGCTTTTCTTCATTGATTTTTTCAACTGTACCATTAAATCCATTAAAAGGTCCATCGATCACTTTAACAGTTTCACCTAAGCTGAAAGGAATAGCGCGAGTATCTGTATTTACAGCCAGCTCGTCTACTTTACCCAACATTCTATTTACTTCAGAAAGCCTCAAAGGAACAGGCTCCCCGCCTTTGATCTCACCTAAAAATCCAATTACGCTAGTAATAGACTTAATAATATGAGGTATCTCACCAACTAAATTGGCTTCAATCATAACATATCCAGGAAAATAAACTTTATCCTTAGACATTTTCTTTCCTTCTTTTACAGTAACTACTTTTTCTGTAGGCACTAAAACTTGGGAAACATAATCACCCATACCTAATCTGGCAATCTCAGTTTCAATGTAAGCTTTGACTTTATTCTCCTGTCCGCTTACAGCTCTAACTACGTACCATTTTTTCACATTATTATCTGCCATCACAAAAAATTATCCTTTTAACCAGTTAAAAAATCCAGCCAAAGCTTTTGCAAAAAATTCGTCCACCCCCCATGTTGCCAAAGCGAACAGAATCGAAAATACAGCTACAACAATTGTCAATTTTTGAACCTCAGCCCAAGCAGGCCAAGTAACATTTGACTTTAACTCTTCGAAAGCCTCTGATAAATAATTAGTAACTTTTGTCATTTGATATATTTTTTATTGCACGGGCGGAGGGATTCGAACCCCCATCAACGGTTTTGGAGACCGCTATTCTACCCTTGAACTACGCCCGTAATTAAAAGCCAGTGATTTCGTTAAAAAAATCAACTGGCTTTTTATAATTTGTTATAGGATTATCCTATGATTTCAGTCACCTGACCTGCACCCACAGTTCTACCACCTTCACGGATAGCAAAACGCAAACCTACACTCATTGCGATTGGACTTAACAAAGCAACATTGATAGTCAAGTTATCTCCTGGCATTACCATCTCTACTCCTTCTGGTAAAGTAATAACTCCTGTTACGTCAGTTGTACGTACGTAGAACTGTGGACGGTAGTTATTATGAAATGGAGTATGACGTCCACCTTCTTCTTTTTTCAAGATATAAACCTCAGCTTTGAAAGTAGCGTGTGGTTTTACTGATCCTGGCTTAATGATAACCATTCCTCTTTTGATAGATTCTTTATCAATACCTCTTAACAATAAACCTACGTTATCTCCAGCTTCACCTCTGTCAAGGATTTTACGGAACATCTCAACTCCTGTAATAGTAGAAGTTAATTTATCAGCTCCCATACCAATGATTTCAACTGGATCTCCTGTATTAGCAATACCTGTTTCGATACGACCTGTAGCAACAGTTCCACGACCAGTAATTGTAAATACATCTTCAACCGGCATCAAGAATGGCTTAGCAACGTCACGCACCGGCTCTTCGATCCAAGCATCAACCGCTTCCATTAATTCAATTATTTTTGGTACCCAAGCAGGATCATTATTCAATCCTCCTAAAGCAGAACCTTGAACTACAGGACCATTATCTCCATCATATTCGTAGAAAGATAATAAATCTCTAATTTCCATTTCAACAAGCTCTAACAATTCAGCATCATCAACCATATCCACTTTGTTCATGAAAACAACGATTCTTGGAATACCTACCTGACGACCTAAAAGGATGTGCTCACGAGTTTGCGGCATTGGACCATCTGTAGCAGCAACTACTAAGATAGCTCCGTCCATTTGAGCAGCACCAGTAACCATGTTCTTTACATAATCCGCGTGACCTGGACAGTCAACGTGAGCGTAGTGACGGTTAGCTGTTTCATACTCTACGTGTGATGTATTAATAGTAATACCTCTTTCTTTCTCCTCTGGAGCGTTATCGATTTGATCAAACGATTTTGCTTGACAGTAACCAGCATCAGACAATACTTTTGTAATTGCTGCAGTTAATGTAGTTTTTCCGTGATCCACGTGTCCAATTGTACCTATGTTTAAGTGCGGTTTGGAACGATTAAAATTCTCCTTTGCCATTTTACTTAATTTTTAATCTTAGTTATATATTAATTCAATTTCCTACTTACTTGAGCCAACTACGGGAATTGAACCCGTGACCTCTTCCTTACCAAGGAAGCACTCTACCCCTGAGCTAAGTCGGCAGAGAGTTCTGATTTTAGATGTTTGAATTTAGTCCTCAGATTCTAAAAAAATCCAAAACCTACAATCCAAAATCTTAACTTCTTTTTGTTGTGGGGAGAGCAGGATTCGAACCTGCGAAGTTCACACAGCAGATTTACAGTCTGCCCTCGTTGGCCGCTTGAGTATCTCCCCAGTTTTTTATCAATAATTGCATGAACAATTTCAAATCACATTTGAACTATTTAGAGCCGGCGGAGGGACTCGAACCCACGACCTGCTGATTACAAATCAGCTGCTCTAGCCAACTGAGCTACGCTGGCAATATCAATAAAAAAGTCCGCTATTTCTAACGGACTGCAAATGTAGCTATTTTATCTTTGTATCAAAACATTTTTCGAAAAAAATTTTCAATTATATGTGTGCTCTTATTTTTTCTTTCCTTTTTACCAATAAACGCTCAAGTGATTCTGCCGAAAGCTCAACTGCTTCCTCAAAAGTCTTACACTGTTTTTTTACCAAAAAATCATCTCCAGGAACATTAATTTTAATCTCTACAAATTTATTCTCCTTATCACTTGTTCTTTCTACTTTTAAAAAAACATCCGAAGAAACTACTTTGTCATAGTATTTTTCCAATTTATCCATTCTTTCCTGAATAAAATCTACCAATTTTCTGTCAACAGTAAAGTTAACTGCATGAACATCTACCTTCATAATACAAATTTTAAGGGGTTAAACATTTCGGAATTACTATTTGTTTCGCGGATGTGCATTTATATATACCTTTTTAAGCTCTGCTAAACTATTATGAGTATAAACCTGAGTGGATGCCAAACTCGAATGCCCTAATAACTCCTTAACTGAATTTAAATCTGCTCCATTATTTAATAAATGAGTTGCAAATGTATGTCTAAGTACATGCGGACTCTTTTTTACCTTTTCGGAGACTTTACTAAAGTATGAATTTATTAAACGATACACAAAAGATTCACTCAATTTTAACCCTTTTTTTGAAATAAAAAAACAATCAACATCCACCAACTCTTCAATACCCGCTCTCTCTCGTAAATACACCCCAATTTGCTCTACAATTACCGGCAATACAGGAATTATACGTTCTTTATTTCGTTTCCCTAAAACCTTAATTACACCAGAAGATAAATCAACATTCTTAACCATCAAACCTATCAGTTCAGCCCTCCGCATCCCTGTTGTATAAAACAAATCTACAATAAGCTTATCTCTAACATCTTCAAAACCAACAGGATATTCAACTGACTTCATTAAATCTGTCAGTTCTTTTTCAGAAAATGGAATTTGGATTATTTTAGGCGTTTTCAATGCTTTATGCTTCAACATAGGACTCACATCAATTTGTTTGGTTTTCAACAGAAATCTATAAAATGCTTTCAAAGAAGCCATTTTTCTATTTACAGAAACATTTGAAACACCATCATCCACAAGCGACACTATCCAACTCCTAACTTGACTATAACTCACCTTATCAATATCATCCTGTTCAAAATGAGATTTATTAAACACCTCAAAAAACACAATATCATTTAAATAAGCATTAACCGTATGAGGGGAATATTTTTTTTCCAGCTGAAGGTAATCCCGAAAAGCTTCTTTATTGGTTTTCATAAAAGAAAGAGTTTTATTTTAAATCACACGGCAATCATCTATATAAGACACAAATTAAACAGAGTGATATTTAAAACATAAGACACAAAAAAACCGTTAGCATCAAAGTTATAACTTTTTGACGACTAACGGTAATTATTTTTGAAAAGCCAATACTAACTTTCTAAACCATCTTTCATGTTTTGAATGTAAGCCGCTTTTTGAATTTGAGCTCTTTTGATAACAGAAGGCTTAATAAAAGCAGTACGTGCTCTTAATTGACGAACAGTTCCTGTTTTATCAAATTTTCTTTTATAGCGCTTTAATGCTCTATCGATATTTTCTCCGTCTTTAATTGGTATAATTAACATAATATTGACACCTCCTCTCGTTAAGACTGCAAAAGTAAATATTAATTATGAATTACGAGTCATAATTAATATTTTTTTTCGAGAAGACAAAATCGATCATTAATACTCCTTTATTCTTTCAACAAATTTCTAGAAATTACCAGTTTCTGAATCTCAGTAGTTCCTTCACCTATAGTACATAATTTTGAATCTCGGTAAAATTTTTCGACTGGAAAATCTTTAGTATAACCATAACCCCCGTGAATCTGCACAGCTTCGTTAGCTACTTTTACACACACTTCTGAAGCATACATTTTTGCCATAGCTCCTGATGTTGTAACGGGCTTATGCTGCTGTTTCAAAAAAGCGGCCTTATGTAATAACAGCTCCGAGGCTTCAATTTCGGTAGCCATATCTGCCAATTTAAATGAAATTCCCTGAAAATTACTGATTGGCTGCCCAAACTGATGTCTTTCTTTCGAATATTTAAGTGCCGCTTCATATGCTCCTTTTGCAATTCCGAGTGATAAGGCTCCAATTGAAATTCTTCCACCATCTAATATTTTCATAGCCTGAATAAACCCCTGGCCTATTTCTCCTAATCTGTTTGAATCCGGTACACGACAATTATCAAAAACCAATTCAGCAGTTTCACTTGCTCGCATACCTAATTTATTTTCTTTTTTCCCTGATGTGAATCCAGGCATTCCTTTTTCAAATACAAAAGCAGTCATTCCTTTCGAATCTCCTTTTTCTCCAGTACGCACAACTACAACAGCAATATCTCCTGAAATTGCATGTGTGATAAAGTTTTTAGCCCCGTTTATAACCCAAAAATCCCCATCTTTGACTGCAGCTGTATTCATTCCACCTGCATCAGAACCTGTATTATGTTCTGTTAAGCCCCAAGCTCCTATATGTTCAGCGGTTGCTAGTTTAGGCAACCATTTTCTTTTTTGTTCTTCATTGCCAAAAGTTAAAATATGGTTTGTGCATAATGAATTATGCGCCGCAACTGACAATCCTATGGATGGATCAACTTTTGAAATTTCCTCTACTACAGTGATATATTCGTGATATCCCAAACCAGATCCTCCGTATTCTTCAGGAACCAAAACCCCCATAAAACCCATTTCTCCTAATTTTTTGAAAAGCGGAATTGGAAATATTTGTGCTTCATCCCATTCCATTATATAAGGTCTTATATTTTTTTCAGCAAAATCTTTTATGGATTGCGCAATCATAGACTGCGTTTCATTGTAATCAAAATTCATTGTAATCTGTTTTAGAACTCCAAATATAAACCAATTATATTTGCTTTTTCAACAGGAAAGCCTTTAATATTTATCAAATCCTCAATATTTTTAATATTTCCGTTCATGCTCCTGTAAGTTACAATTTGTTTTGCCAACGTATATCTAAAATACGGAAATTGAGATAATTCCTTTAAAGACGCATCATTTACAGGTATTTTTTTAATTTTTGGAAAGGAAGAAACTCTAAAATATTTTTTCAATTCAAGTACAATCTCTGGAGAAAGCCCCCAAACATCATTAATTTGTTCCATTGAAACAAAAGCCTCTAAACTTTCTTTTTGTTTTAAAATCCGCGATGACAATGCCTCTCCAATTCCATTAATCTTCATGAAATCATCCTGAGTCGCCTGATTAATATCTAAGATTGTAAATTTTTCCTTTTTAGAAAAGGATTTATGGACATATTCATTATCGTACGTTTTAGTAGTTTTTTTATTCTGAACCCAATTTGGAAATTTGAAATAAGGTGAAATTGCATTTAATAAAGAATCTGAAATCTTAGTTACCTCTTGGAATTCTTTTGCCGAATTCACATATTTATTTTCTTTTCTGAATGCAAAAAGTCTGTCAATTTCCTGTATTGACATTCCTAATTTATAGCCTTTATAATCAGAAATAAAATTTGGATTAAATGAATATACTTTAGGCTTGTTATCCTTTTGAATTGTTTTTAATGAGTCTACTTCAGATTGCAAAGCCAGCCACTGTTCTTTTTCAGGAGAGTTTTTTTCAGTCTGACTAAAATCTGAGAAAAAATAAAATAGCTGGAGAGCTATAATCAATATAAGCAGAAAAAAAATTCCTTTACGTTCCTGACTGGTAAACTTCATATGAGCCATTATATCTTTAAAATTCATTTTAAAATATTATATAAAATTAAAAAAGCATAAATTTATAAGAAAAATACGATTTTTTTACACTCCTCAAAAAAAATACTTTGAAGTAGTTTGCTAATAACGTAACGCATTTGAGATATTACAGAACTTCTTTTACCATTTCTAATTACAAATTAAATATTTTATAACTTAAAACTTCATAATTGTTTTTATTTTTTATAAAAAACAATACATTTGGAACTTAATAACAATAAACCAATATTATAATATGTCAATTTGGAAAACTAAACCTCTTTCGGTATTGCTTGGTGAAGCATCCGAATCTGAAAAAGGATTAAAAAGAACCTTATCTTCACGTTCGCTTGTTGCACTTGGTGTTGGAGCAATTATTGGAGCAGGGCTATTTTCTCTAACAGGAATTGCAGCTGCTGATCATGCAGGTCCAGCAGTAACACTATCATTTATTTTAGCTGCTGTAGGGTGTGCTTTTGCAGGACTCTGTTATGCTGAATTTGCTTCAATGATTCCTGTTGCTGGTAGCGCATATACTTATTCTTATGCTACAATGGGAGAATTCATGGCCTGGATAATCGGCTGGGATTTAGTTTTAGAATACGCATTAGGAGCTGCAACCGTTGGTGTAAGCTGGTCCCGATATCTTCTTGAGCTTCTTGCCAAATTCAATATCCATCTTCCTCCTGACTTAATTTGTTCTCCATGGGAAACACTTACTTTAAGCAATGGCACAGTCATAGAGGGAGGAATTGTTAATTTGCCTGCAATTTTTATTGTTTCATTACTTTCTTTATTATTAATTAAGGGAACAAAAGAATCAGCAACTATAAACAATATATTAGTTGTGGTAAAAGTTGCTGTGGTTATTATCTTTATAGTTCTAGGATGGAAATTTATCGACACAACCAATTACACTCCTTATATTCCTGAAAACACAGGGGTCTTTGGGAAATTTGGATGGTCAGGAATTGCTGCCGGAGCTGGTACTGTTTTTTTTGCATTCATTGGCTTTGATGCTGTTTCAACTGCGGCACAGGAAGCTAAAAATCCCCAAAAAGGAATGCCAATTGGTATTTTAGGTTCTTTGATAATTTGTACTTTATTATATGTGCTGTTCTCTCATGTCATGACAGGACTTGTACCTTATTATAAATTTGCAGGAGATGCCAAACCTGCTGCTACTGCTTTTGCTGTAACCGGATATGACTTTTTACAGACCGGTTTAATTGTAGCCATTTTAGCAGGATATACTTCCGTAATGCTGGTAATGTTAATGGGACAAAGCCGTGTATTTTATACAATGAGTAAGGATGGTTTACTTCCTCCTTTTTTTAGTGAAATCCATTCAAAATTCCGTACTCCATGGAAAACGAATATTTTCTTTTTAGTATTTGTAAGCATATTTGCCGGACTTGTTCCTGTTAGTGATTTAGGACATATGGTAAGTATCGGAACTTTATTAGCATTTGTTTTGGTTTGTATAGGTGTTATGGTTATGCGCAAGAAAATGCCTGATGCACCAAGAGCTTTCAAAACTCCATGGGTTCCTTTCGTTCCTGTAGCCGGTATTGTTATCTGTTTTGCTTTAATGTATTCACTTCCAAACGAAAGCTGGGCAAGACTTGTAATCTGGATGGCATTAGGTATTATAATATACTTTATTTACGGAAAGAAAAATAGTAAATTGAACAACCCGAAATAAGATTTTTATTAAATAAAAAAGAGGATTATGAAGCTTAAAAAACTTTATAATCCTCTTTTTTATTTGAAATAACTTATAAATCAAAAACTGATGTTCTTTTCGCCCGAATTAAATCTTTTAGCTTAATCCAAAATGCAAGAGTAAGATAGACTCCAAACCCCAAACCAGCAGTAACAAACGAAATATAGATAAAAAATAACCGGACATTTGTCACACGCATTCCAAGCTTATCCGCCAATCTGGAAGATACATGAAAACCATACTTTTCGAAAAAGAATTTAAGTTTTAAAACGAGAGACATAGAATATTTGTTTTTTTTCAAAAGTACAAAATTATCTTATTGACTCACTTTCTTAATTATCTAATTATTTTTAAGTAACTCCATTCCTACAGCGCATTTCATACAGCCATTTACATCACAATATTGACTTTTAAGCTGTAATAAAGATTGTGTTTCAAAAGCATTTTCTGAAGAAACTCCAATAGATTTAAATTTATCAATAATTGAGTTTTTCTCTGGAGAAATCCCGTCCAAAATTGAAATTAAATCTTCTGCAATCGATTCATTTACCGTTTTAGCATAGGCAAATTGTAAAGGAACAATCGTATTTATCACCAATAAATCTATAAATGAATTAGACAATGATTTTGTTTTATTTGGGCTTTCTTTATCAAATTGGTAATGATTTTGCCAATATAAACTGGTCGAAACATCAAATACTTTATAAATACTATTGATAGATTTCAATTCAATTATTTTAGAAAACAAGTTTTGATGCCGGTGATATAAAGCTGCTAATTGAGATAAGCGAATAGTTGGAAAATTATCCGGTCTATGCTTAAAAAACTGAACAGGTTCTGTATACACTTTTTCTATTTGGTATTTATGTAAAAGATAAAAATACCTAAATTTTAAATCCTTAAAATAAACATCTTCTTTATCAGAATCCAATAATCCTGTACTTCCAAAAAATAAAGCTTCCAGATTTTCCAGGTCAAAGCTTTCTTTTCGAATAATTGAAAACGGAATTGCTTTTGCAAATTGCAGAAATGCGTTTCCATTGGTATTTAAACCAAAATTTTTAGCTAACAAACAAAATAAAACAGCTTCCCAGTCCTGATTTGTTTCTTTTAGCAAATTATAAATAGATTGTGATTTTCTTTCTAATCGCTCAAAGAATAAGCGTTCCTGCCAATTTTTAAAAACAAAACTCTGTATTTTTGAAATTTGTTTTTCACAATATATCCACGATTTGGGGGATTTTAAATTATTATAATTTGAAATTGTTTCAGAAGACACATACTTCTTTAAAACCAAAACGGGTATTTCTACATTATTTTGTCTGTAAATATCAGCGTCGTGTTCCCAAACTACATGCAAAATTACATTTTCATAAGCCGGATCTTTTTCATGAAGATGTAAATACCAATCAGATGATTTTAAATGCATTTCAACATTTCCTGCCCATTTTTGATCTCCTATTTTTATTTGGGCATTAAAAAAATCAGGTCCGGCAAGTTCCAGATAATTACCCGTGTTTATAATCGTAATTTCTTCCTGATTTATAGTTCTTAAATTTAGAGTATCAAACTTTTTAAACTTCCAGAGATAATGAAGAAAATCTTCTTTCATTTTTTTTAGACTTTATATTGGTTTACAATATTCTAAAGTACAAAAAAAATAGTATAAATATTACAATTAAAGAGATATTGATTTAAAAATAGTCCGAAATTATTTCAATAAATATAATTTTGCACATGCCCTGGCATCAGATAATGCTTCATGATGATTAAGCTGAATTCTCATTTCCCGACAGCAATCACTCAATTTGGTTGGTTTTACCCCTTTTGCTTTATAAATTTTCACAGTACATTCCCATTTATTAGCAACATTCAAATCTTCGTAATGCAAACCATAGAGTGCCATGGATTTAATTAAAACATTCCGATCGAAACTTTCATTGTGAGCAACTACTATTCTATTTTTCAAACGTTTTTCAATTTCAGGATATACCTGTAAAAAAGTTTTTGCATTTATGGTGTCGCGAGGATATATTCCGTGAACCTGAATTGTAAAAGGATTATATTCGTTATTAGGCGGCTTGATTAAAGTAACAAACTCATCTACAATAATTCCGTTTTCTACAGTAACAATTCCAACTGAACAAGGATGATATGCTGTGGCCGTTTCAAAATCTATGGCAGTAAAAGTCAATTTGATTTAAGTTTTATGATTTACATTTTTAATTGCAGATTTCAGCAGCAATTCTATTATGCAAATTTAGGACTTTACCTTTTCTTTTAGTCTATTGTCCGTTAAAAAGTAAATTATGTATTTGAATAACACATTCTAAAAAGGATAACCAATTGCAATATTAAAAATCAAATTCTCTTTCCTCCACGAACCGCTGCCAAAATTAATATTATCTAGTACCCATCTTTCATTTTCAGGCAAATACGGTTTTCTTAAAGGAAAAGCTAAATCAGTTCTTAAAACCAGAAAAGATAAATCAAAACGCAATCCGGCACCTGCTCCTACTGCAATTTGTTTCATAAAATCTTTGGTGATTTCTGCTCCGGGCTTATCGGGATCAGCGTTTAAAAGCCAAATATTTCCTGCATCTACAAATATTGCACCTCTAACGATACTGAAAAGTTTTGCTCTATATTCTGTATTAAATTCCAATTTCAAATCGGCAGACTGATCGGGTAAATAAGTACTTGATGTAGGTTCTGCTTTATAGCTCCCCGGACCTAAAGATCTTGCTCTAAAAGCACGAATACTATTGGTTCCTCCCACAACAAACTGTTTCGTTGCAGGCATTGCTGTAGAATTTCCATAAGCATACCCTGCACCTAAAATAATTCGGCTGGCCAATTCGCTTTCTTTTCCAAGTTTTAGATAATGTCTGAAGTCTGTTTTGATTTTTACATATTGACTAAAAGGAACATCTAAAATCGTTTTTTGATTATCTTTTTTAACATCAGCACCTGTTACTAGCCCAGTAATATTTCCTGCCAGGTCCAATTCTCCATTAAAATAAATTGTATGTTTTCTACGTTTTTGCATAGTATTCGTAAACGTATATTGATAAGTTGGACCAAAAATCAACTGTTTTTCAATTACCCTCCCTAAGGCTGGATCCTGATCAATGTCTGCCTGATATTCCGGTGTTACATTATTTGGACTCACATATGTAATATCTATTACGTTTAGCTGATGCTCTTTTCGAATATCTTCTTTCCATAAATACCCCAAAGAAGCATTAAAGGAGTTTAAAGCATAAAGCTGTGTTCTGTTTTGATATTCATATCGCAATGTTGCTTTTGTTCTTGGTACAAATCCGCTAGGTCCTTCAATATTAAAAGGCGTAATAAATCTTGGCCAGGTTAAACTTGTTTCTGCTCCAAGTTTATAAATATTGTTTCCTTTATTTTGTCCTGCCAATTGAAAATCTGCTCCGCCAAAAACAGATACCGTAAGTAATTCTGCACCACGAAATAAATTTCTGTTGTTCCAGTTGACATTAATTTCTGAACCTGTATAGCTTGCTGAATTTGTTTTTCCCAGCACCTCAACCCGAATGAACTTTTTTGGTAATAATGTTAAATAATAATAGGAATCCAGTGTATTTTTTAAACTATCAGAAACTTTAAACTCATTTTTAACGAAATTAAATGTCCCAAGATTCACAAAACGGTTTAAAGTTAAATTGTGATCTTTCCGATTGTATAAATCTCCTTTTTTAAAATAAATTGTCCTTTCAAAAACCCTTGGCTTAAAAGTATCTGCTGTATCAATTATCGTGAAATCTTTATACTGAACAATGTCATCTTTTTTATATTGTACACTATCTTTTGAAATAGAGAAATTTGGATAAACAATGATTTTATCAATTTTGTAAGCTATTTTAGCTTTCTCCGGCGTTTCTTCTTTTATCTTTAATTTTATATTGACCTCATAATCTCCTTTTGTGCTATCTACCTGAGCTAAAATATAATCAGGATTAAAATAATAATATCCTTTCTGCTTAAGTCTGCCATCAATACGTTCACGCTCTGCTTTTATAACATCCAAATCGTATGGATTCCCGGGTTTAAGTAAACTTCTGCGGCTTGTTCTTGCAATTGCTTTACCCAAAGCAGATGAATCTTCAGGAAATTTCACCTCTTTTATTTTATATTGTCTTTTGGGCTGAACTGTATACTCCGCCGTTACTCTTTTATTTTTGGCAGTAGAGTCAGCACTGACACGTGTTTTAAAATAGCCCCTGTTTTCGGTAAAATTCCTTAAAACTGACGAATTATAATCTAAATCTACCTGACTAAAAAGGACAGGCGCTTCGCCCACTTTGTTTCGTAACCAATATCTAAACCCTTTTTCTTTTTTGGGCTCTCTGGCAAGATTGTAAATCCATAATTTAGGACGTAAACCTAATATTTGTTTAGTTGGTTTTGGACGTAATAAATCCTTTAATTCTTTTTCAAGTGCTTTTCTGCCTTTCTTTTTTATCACAGAATCTTTGACCGTTACAGATGCTCCGGTATATAACAATTCTCCTTCTGGCAAATACTTAGTATTGCTGCATCCAAAAACAAAAAACTGGCAAAGCACAATACAATATCTGATATATCTGTTTTCCATAATATTATGTTTTTTGCTCATTACCCTCAATTTGATCTATCTGATTTTCTTCCAGTTTCTTTTTTTCCTTTTCTTCTTTCTCTTTTAGTTTCCTTTTTTCTTCACGAAGTTTTTCTTCTCGGATCATTTCTTTTTCTTCAGCACTGCGATAAAAAAGTTCACGAAATTTATTGTAACTCATTGTAATAATAAAAGCTACTCCTGTCTCAACAACCTGCCCTTCTACTGCAACCTGATATTCGTTTTTACGATACGCCCGCACCATGTAGCGACCATCTTTGGTCAGTTGATAATCTAATGCAACATCTCCGGCAATATTTGTACTTTCTTCATTGGCACGTTCCTGTCCTTCAACACCAAAGCTGCTTCCAACAGTAACTTTTAATCTGTCATTAAGGAGTTTTTTGGAAACCCCAACATTTAAATCGGTTCTGTTTTCTCTTGCCCCTGAAGTATAATCATCTGTAGATTCCAGATCAAATTCTAACTCAACGCCTTTTATTAACTCTCCGGCAAGATCATTCAGTTGCTGAGACAATATCTTACTTACACTTTGTCTGGCTAATGATTCAGCACTCGTTCCTCCGCTTTCACTTGCAAAAGGATTTTCTCCAATGAACCTGTTCAGTAATAAAAGTGCAAAAACCTGTTTATTCAACTCAGCCGGTTCTTGTCTTAACTGCTCCAGTTTTGCTTGTGAAGCCGTAACAATATCTGATGAGACATTATAATTTCCATCAGGCAGAATAATGTCAAAAGAGATTTCAGGTTTTAACAATTCACCCTTCATTTTCAAATGCGTCTCAAACGGAATTTTTTGTTTGTATGTATTTCTAATTGTTGGACTTACCGCTAATTGACTCCCTAACAAATCGATTGGTGCAGTTTCTACTTTATAGATTGCCGTAATATTTAAAGTTGCCATTGTTGGTTCTCCATTCCAGGTTATTGAGCTTCCTTTCTGAATATCAAATTTTCTTCGGATCATATTAAAATTCATTTCATAAGCTCCTTCCGAAAATTCATATTTCCCTGTTAAAGTTGTTTTTCCTGAAGGATCGATTCCGCCCGTAAGCTGTGCTTCTCCTTTTAAATTCAGGTAATCTCCATTTCCTTTATCGATAACCAATGTTAATTCAGCTTCTTTGTCGATTGTAATATCTACACTAACATCCATCCCTTTTAGCGGAGATTGATTTAGTTTGTTCTCCATTTCAACCGTTTGTTTCAGATACAAATTATCCTCATTGACAAACTCTACAATTCCTTCACGATCTGCAATAGAAGGATCTGATTGAGGCAAGACAACAGAGAATTTTGTTTCTTCATTGATTTTGATATTTCCTCCAATAACCGGACTGTCTAATGTTCCTTTGATATTGAGTTTGGTATCTAAAAATAAATCTCCATAAAACAAATCATTGTCTGCTGCTTTAGAATTTATTGCGCGGAAATTATCTGCAGTTACAGTTAGTCCAAAATTATAATTCTTGAAATCAGGAGACTGAATTGTTCCGTTTACAGACAATTCATTGTCGTTTTGATCGTATAGTGAAAACTTATCAAAAGTAATCACGTCATTATTGAAAGTAATTTTTTCCTGATTTGTTTTAAAATAAGAATTCAGCTGTGTAATTCTAAAGCCGGTATCATTAAAATTTAGTTCCCCTGAAACTTTTGGGCTTGATGTAGTGCCAACGATTTTAAAATTACCCGACAAATAACCTGTTCCTTCGGTAATATTTTCCAAAGTAAATGCCTGAATACTCTTAATAGTCAATTTATTAACATCAACATTAAAGTCTAAATTACCATCACTGATTCTGTAATTTCCCTTTACATTTACATCATTTTCCTG
Organism: Flavobacterium salmonis; assembly: GCF_903819435.1. GTDB lineage: Bacteria > Bacteroidota > Bacteroidia > Flavobacteriales > Flavobacteriaceae > Flavobacterium > Flavobacterium chungangense. Next base: position 150,049 of record NZ_CAIJDP010000058.1, read on the forward strand.
TCCGGTCAGCATTACATTTGCAGCCAGTACATTATTGGTTTTATTGTCAACTTTTACTTCAATATTTCCAACTGCCTCACCTCTGAATGCAAAATCATCAATTTTTAAATCTGATGTAAAAGTGGGACTGGTCATTACATTTTCGACAACCGCGTTTCCGTTAATCAAACCTTGCATCAGCAATTTATCTTTTTTGACTATATTTAAAATAGTCTCGATTTTAAAATTGACAAAATCAACCTGCAACGGTGCGTTATTCTGAGTTCCCTGAGATTGAATTTTTAATTCATTTCCGGCATTTTCTAAATAAAACTTATTAATATAAAGCCTTTTATCTCCAATTTCAACAGCGTTTTCAGGATCGATATTCCATTTTTCATAATTCAAAACGAAATTTTCGGCATCAATTTTAAGGATGTTTTTAGAATTTTCTGCCTTAAACACACCCGCGATAAAATATTGTTGTTTTTGTTTCGCATCCTGAATTTCAAGCGCATATGTCAAATTATTATTTTCAACTTTTCCGGATAAACTTGTAAACGGAACTTTTATCGCACCACTTTCAATCGTGGCAACAGAAACCCTATATTCTAACGCATTTTCTTTGGCTTCTATATTTATTTTTCCGTCTGAAATTGTGTTTGTTCCATAAACAATTCTCGGAATCGTTCCTTTTATTTCTAAGGTGTCGGTAACATTATTGTATTTCCCTGTTATATTGACCGGCTCTAAACCAGTTAATTTAGGAATCAGTTTAAAGAGTATCGGATCGTTATCAATTTTTAATTTAAAAGTCAGTCTTTGTTCACCTGATTCTCCGTTTACTTTCGGATTTTTCAAATCAATGTATTTTGATAATGATTTTTTTATGGCTGAAGTCAGTGTTGTCAATTTATATTTTCCATCTGCCTCAGCCTGTAAAAACTGTGAAGATATTTTGATATTGTTTCTCGTATTATCTGAAAAAGCAATTACACGAACCGAATCCAAAACAATAGATTCGGTATCTTTTAAAATTTGCACGTTTGAAAGAAACACTTTTCCGTTTAAAAAATCAGGATTACTGTTGGCGACGTCAGCATCAATATTCCCTCTTAATTTCATTGGTCCTGCATGAAGATTCAATTTTTCCAAATCGGCAATATCCAGGTTTAGTTTTAACTTGATTGATGGATATTTTTGCTTTGTATTTCCGCTAGCTGTCAGCTTAAAATTTAAATTTGGATCGCTCATCCCTGATTTTACTGCAAAAGATCCGTTTTCGATTTTCCCTTTTAAAGCCAAATCTCTGTAAGTATATCTGTTGAAAATTGCTTTTTGTACAATTCCATCCAATTCTGCCACTGCAGTTTCAGGATCCAGCCCTTTCCCTTTTACTTTTGTTTTGAGGGTAATTTTTCCGATAGAATCATTTTTTATCAATCTTCCCAGATCAAAATCAAGCAGGTAAACTGTTGCATCGTATTTCTCCCCTTTTTTTATGCGCTGGTCAAATAAAGCATCTATTTTGGCATTTCCAAAAGTGCTGTTTAAAGCCAAATTGGTTTTGAAATTCTGAACAGAACCTTTAAATTTTCCATTCAGATTAAATTGTGACGGCAACTGAATATTCTTCGGAATGGTTCCCTTGGGAACAAAAGAATATACATCTTTTGATGTGCTTGAAAGTTTTTTAATATTCAGATCATAATTGGCTTTTTGGGCATCTGGCAAACCGATAACTTTTCCAGAAAGGGAAACTTTGGTCGTTCCGATTCCGGTCATTTCGAACAATGGGATGTTCAGATTTTTTATTTTTCCGTTTAACCGCGTATTTAAATATAAAATCGCGTTTGGATTATCCCTGAACGGATTTGTTTTATGCAAATCAGGTGCAAATAATAATATGTCTTTAAAACCAACTTTGGAATCTTTTAAATTAGCATCTATAACGAGATTAGGAAGATCTTTTTTTAATGCTGCAAGTGAAGAATATGTCAGCTTAATTTTGTTTTGTAAAAGTGTTTGAGGTGTTCTTATGTATAAATTATCCAGAGATGCATTTTTTGAATCATAAAAGAAATTGGTTTTTAATGACTGAATCTGTAATCCTCTTTTTTCATTTGCTGAAAGCGATTTTATATTTCCTGAAATGGTATCATTTCCATAATATAATTTAGCTGCCTGAAGATCAAATTTACTCAAATCCAAATGACTGTAATCAATTCCTTTTTGAGTTGGTTTTGATTCCATATTATCAAATTTGAAAGCAATATTTTGTATCGTAACATCTTTTAATTTTACTTTCCAGCCAGCTTGTTTAATAGAAGTCGAATCCAGACTTGGGGTTTTCAGTTGTTTGTCTTTTACTCCTAATCTTAAATTCCCTTTTAGGTTTTTCAATTCGAAAGTATCGAAGTCCAAAAGCTGTCTGTTCAAATCAATTTCATTAACATTCAGATTCAAAGTTCCCAATTTTATTCCTGAATCCAGTCTGGAATCTTTATTATCGTAAGAAACATCAATTTTTGATAAACGAATTTTATCTAATTTTAATCTAAAGTCCTTCCTTTTCGAAATTGTATCCACTGTTTTTACAGAAACTTCAGCAATTTTTTCAACCGCATCCTGATCCAATACCAATTTCAATCCGTTTAAGTTAATATTCGGAATATCGAAATTCATTTTATCCAGATCAAACTTGTTGAAATAGGTATCAAAATGCGATAATTTTACTTTCACATCATTTTTAGCAAAATCATCTTTGAAATTAAAACTGACATTATCCAGATTTACTTTTACAACAGCTATTTTGAATGGTTTACTGTCCGGATCTTTCGGTTCTTTTGATTCGAAAGCTTTAATAATATAATCGAAATTAAATATGCCATTTTTATCCCTGTATATATTGGCTTTTACATTTTCCAGAGAAACAGAATTGATTTCAAGTTCACTGTTTATCAGTTTTACCAGATCAACATCAATCTCTAATCGCTTTCCTGACAGCAAAATATTCTTTTTTTGGTCTTCAAAATAAAAACCTTCCAGAACTACCTCTTTTGGAAATTTTATCGCAATTTTATCTAAGGAAACTTTTGTTTTAATTTTTTTATGCAGGAAAGTAATCGCTTTATCCTTAGCATAATTCTGAACAGAAGGGACCTGAATTAAAATAATAAGAAGTAATAAAAGTGCAATTACAGAACCCACGCACCAAAGTAGAATACGTAGTGTTTTTTTTAAATAATGAATTATCTTTTTATTCATACGCCAATAAAACACATTAGATTGAAATTGCGTTATCGAAAGTGTGTATCTCTACAACTTACAAAATTGTTAATTTTAAGTTCTAACAATTTACATAATTACACGCAATTATTCTAAAATTTTACTGACAAATAATCATGCCATAATTTATCAGGATGACAGTTAAAACTTAATTGAAGGTTGTTTTTTTTCTAAAAGTTTAATTTTTTGCTGAAGCTTAGCCAAAAATTTCTGATGCTGCTCAGACTCAGGATTAAAGCTTCGATGGTGCAATCTCTTTTGTATATCTTCAATTTCCTGCATCGTCAAAAAGCTATTTTCGGCAATATAGTTTTCGCTGAATTTATGCCAGATATAATCGATTGCGACCTGATTGGGATGCAACATATCTTCGGCATAAAAGCGATAATCACGGAGTTCGTCCATCATGATCTCGTAGGACGGAAAATAATTGAAAGTCGAAAGTCGAAAGTCGAAAGTTTGATGCAATGCTGTAAATAAATGTGATTTACTCAATTGGTTTTCTACAAAACCATCTTTTATATGGCGTACGGGTGAAATAGTAAAAATGAAGTTTATATCTGGGTTTAAAGCATGAATTAAATCAATTGTATTTTGGATGTTTTTCTGAATTACATCCACAGGTAATAATTCTTTTGAAAATTGCTTCTGAGGAACTTTATGGCAGTTTGCGACGATTTGGTCACTTTCTAGATTTCTGTAAATCCAAGATGTTCCGTAAGTAATAATTATATGTGTTGCTTCTTTTAATTGCTTATGGGTTTCTGAAATAGCTTTATTTAAAGTTTCCAGTAATTCCTGTCTATCTGAATTACTTAAATCCGAATGCACTCCAAAACAATGCCAGCGTTCGTTATAAAAAAAAACGTCTTTTTCTGTAAACCATTTTTCCTGAACCGTTCTTTCTATTATTTTCTCAATCGAAACCGAATTAAAAATAATCCCAAACGGATTGGTTACATTTTGAAACTTAAAATAATCAAATTTCTCCGCTATGTTTTCTGCAAAACAAGATCCTATAGAAAGTATCTTCGAATTATAATCGATTGGAGAATTACTCTTTGAAATTGGGATTTGGGTTCTGAATTGCATAGTTTGTAATTTAAACACAAATTTCACGAATTTTTACCAATAAAAAAACCAAATACAGATGCATTTGGTTTAAAAAACTAACAAGAATATTCTTCTTGTAAATTAAGTAATAAGTTTCAATACTAGATTTTCTACAGCTAGTAAAAAAACTCTGTAGTACCAGGAACATCTGATCCTTTATCAACCTCTTTTACAGGATACCCATTTTCATTATAAGTATAAGTACTGTTTTCCCATAAATCATTTTCTTCTACATCCTTATCTGTAAGCATATTATGATTTACACCATCAGCTCCTCCATCTTCAAATGCAAGTTTGTCAAATCCTAATACATTTTTTAACGGATTCTGTTTTGTATCATAAGTATACTTATGATGCCCTGTCCAATTACCATCAGGTATAATTTCACTTACTTCACCATTTACAAACTTAATTGTTGTTACCCCATCAAAATAAGTTTGCGATTTACTGTCTCCATTATAATTCTGAGCTGTAATTGTCCCATCTGTATTATACGTATAGACCTCTTTATTTCCCCAATCGTCTAAAGGTTCAACTCTCACGAAAGTGACCAATCTATTGTTTAAGTCATATTCATATCTGTTTATTTGATCTACAGTCCCGTCAGGAAGTTTATATTCTATTTTGGTTATTAAATCTCCCGTATATGTAAAATAACGATTAAATTCTCCCTCACTATCCGTTATACTAACAATTTTATTACCATCATATTTGTAAATTGTAGTCACTTTTTCACCATCAGAATCGGTTGTAATCGTTTTTTTAAGTAAAACCAAATCTGAGGAAGGTGACCCTGAAGAATCTTCATCACTTGAACAAGAAGTTAGTGCAAAAGTCAAAGCACCAAAAAGGCATAAAATTTTTTTCATTTTTAAGATTTAGATCATTAATATTTCCTACAAATGAACTAAAATAAGACCTAAAAACCTAACTTGTTTTAACAATAAAAAAGCAAAAATAATTAATCGAAAAGATATTTAGTATCCTAAATAAATTATAAGTTTCTAAAGAACAAACTTGTAAACAATTTATTAATTAATAAAAAAGCATATTATTTTTTTACCTCTTTTCATAAATTTAAAATCCGGGTTCAAAAATTAACTTTTAAATACAACAAGATCCGCGAAATGATGCTTGTCAATTTAGTACTTTTGTTTTTCTTTTTATAAATTAAATTCTCTTATGAAATTATTATACTCCTATATAATCAAACACAAAATGCTTTTGTTTTTTGCTTTGATTATGGCTACTATCAATATTTGTTTCAGTTTATCAGACTCTATTATTACCGGTAAATTAATGCAGGACTGCGGTGTTGGACTGGCAAAATACAAAGGAAATGAAATGGCGTTTATTAAATCATTATCATTCTGGCTAGGACTTTCACTTGGGGCAGCGATGATTTCAAGAATTACTAAAAACTTTCAGGATTATTTCACCAATGTTGTCATTCAGCGAACGGGTGCCCAAATGTATACAGACGGAATTAAAAAATCTCTCGATTTGCCTTATGCCGAATTTGAAGACCAGCGAAGCGGTGAAACTTTAAGCAAACTGACCAAAGTACGTTCTGATTCTGAAAAACTAATTACACTTTCTATTTCTCTTATTTTTCAGACTATCATTGGCTTCATTTTCGTAATAATTTACGTTGCACGAATTGATTTCCGAATTTCACTTATTTTTTTAATTACAGCACCAATTATTGCTTTGGTGAGTTCTTATCTGGGGAAGAAGATTAAAATTGTTTCGAAAAAAATCGTTAATCAGACAAACGCATTGGCGGGTTCAACAACCGAAAGTTTAAGAAATATTGAATTGGTAAAAAGTCTTGGACTAACGTATCAGGAAGAAAAGCGTCTGAACTTAAATACCTTTAAAATTTTACATCTCGAATTAGAAAAAGTCCGCTACATTCGAAGTTTAAGTTTTATTCAGGGAACAACAGTTCACTTTTTAAGAACCTGTGTTGTTTTTACCTTGTATTATTTTTTATTTGGTGGAAAAATAATTGTAGGTGATTTATTGACCATGGTCTTTTTTACTTTTTTTATTTTTGGTCCATTACAGGAATTAGGGAATTTTATTATTGTGGTCAACGAGACGAAAGTTTCAATGGAAAATTTCAAAACTTTATTGAGTGCTCCAAAAGAATTTCGCCCTAAAAATCCAAAACATGTGGGCGCAATTCAGTCTTTATTGTTCTCGAATGTAAGTTTCCAACACAAGACAGCAAAATTTAAAGCGGTTGAAAATATCAATTTCGAAATCAAACAAGGCCAGACAGTCGCCTTTGTTGGTCCTTCAGGTTCTGGCAAAACAACTTTGGTTAAATTACTGGTTGGATTGTATATACCTGCAGAAGGTCAGGTTTTATATAATGATATTGATTCTGCAGAAATTGATTTATTGGATCTAAGAAAACAATTAGGTTTTGTAACTCAGGATGCCCAATTATTCTCCGGAACAATTCGTGAAAATTTATTATTTGTAAAACCAAACGCCACAGACGAGGACTTATATGATGCCCTAAAGAGAGCCAGCTGTGAAAAATTGCTGAAACGTGCCGAAGATGGGTTAAATACCACAATTGGCGAAGGCGGAATTAAAGTTTCTGGTGGCGAAAAACAACGTTTGTCTATTGCCAGAGCTATTTTAAGAAATCCAAATTTATTAATTTTTGATGAAGCTACTTCTGCTTTAGATTCGATTACCGAAGAAGAAATCAATGCAACTATTAGAAACATATCAGACCAAAACAGAATCACGGTTTTAATTGCACATCGCTTATCAACAGTTATGCACGCTGATCGAATTTTTGTATTAGAACAAGGCAAAATAATTGAGCAAGGTAAACATGATGACTTAATTGCTGAAAAAGGTTTGTATTACGCTATGTGGCGTCAGCAGATTGGGGAACGTAAATAATTTTTTATCGCGCAAAGACGCAGAGTCGCAAAATTTTTGACTTTGTTGTTTCAATATTTTTTTATTGTATAATCTAAAGATTGTTAACAATTCTTGTAATACCAAACTTAATCAAAGGCACGTTAAAATTTATCAGCAAACCTAATTTAATATTTGTAATTTTTAAATAGGTCATAATTTGTTTCGCATGAACCTCTGTAATTTTTTATATTGACTTTATTTCTAAAATTAATTTATTTTCAACTATTAAATCAGTTCGAAAACCAATATCTAGTTTTAATTCATCCCAAATAACGGGTATTACTTTTTGCCTTTCTACAAATAATCCTTTTTTAGTTAGCTCATAAAATAGAATTGCTTCATAAACTGACTCTAACAAACCTGGTCCAAGTTTGACATGCATTTTATAACAAATATCAACTACAATAGCTGAAATTTCATTTTCGGTCATCTTAAAATAATTAAAGTATAAACTTACAAAAATTAATTTTATAAAAATAAAAAGTCGCAAAGCTTAAAAAACTTTGCGACTCTGCGTCTTTGCGCGAAATAAAACTTTACTTCACAAACTCAGTCGCCTTAGCTAAAGCCTCAGCAATTCCGGAAGCATTTTTACCTTTTCCTGAAGCGAAGAAAGGCTGTCCTCCTCCATTTCCTTCAATATATTTTCCTAATTCTTTGATAACTGCATTTGCATTTAAGCCTTTACTTCCAACTAATTCTTTAGCGATATAACAGTGAATATTTGGTAAACCATCTTCTACAGAAGCTAAAAACACAAACGAATCTGGTTTTGAACTTCCTAAAGCCGAAGCTAAATCTTTTGTAGAAGCCATACTTAAATTTACTTGTTTAGCAAGGAAATTTACGCCATTTACTTCCTGGAAATCTTTCTCTAATTCCGCTTTTAATGAACCTACTTTTTCTTTCAATAATTGCTCAACTTGTTTTTTCAGTTTTGCATTATCATCCTGAAGAGAAGCAACCGATTTTAAAATATCCTGCGGATTTTTTAGCGTTTCTTTTATCTCTGCCAAAGTATTTTCCTGGTTTAGGTAGAAGTTTTTCACAGCATCACCTGTAATGGCTTCAATACGACGAATTCCAGCCGCAACAGCACCTTCAGAAATAATCTTGAAATGCCAGATCTCTGCTGTATTTTTTACATGAATACCTCCGCATAATTCTTTACTGTCGCCAAACTCAATCATACGAACATTGTCTCCGTATTTTTCGCCAAACAAAGCCATTGCGCCTTTATCTAATGCTTCCTGAATTGGAATATTTCTGTGTTCAACTAATTGTAACTGTGCTTCAATCTGAGCATTTACAGAAGCTTCAACCTGCTTGATTTCTTCATCAGAAACTTTACTGAAATGCGAAAAGTCAAAACGTAAATAATTTGGATTTACCAACGAACCTTTTTGCTCTACATGTGTTCCTAAAATGCTTCTCAAAGCCAAATGCATCAAGTGCGTAGCCGAGTGATTTTTTGAAGTTGATGTTCTTAAATCTGTATTTAATTTTGCCACAAAACCTGCTTCTACATTTTCAGGAAGCTGTTTTGCAAAATGCAGAATTAAGTTATTCTCTTTCTTTGTATCAATAATTTCGATCGTTTCGTTTGCAGAAACAAGCGTTCCTTTATCTCCAACTTGCCCTCCTCCTTCTGGATAAAATGGCGTATTGTCTAAAACGATTTGGTACAAAATACCATCTTTTTTAGAATCTACTTTTCTGATACGAGTGATTTTTACATCGTTTTCGGTTTTATCATAACCAACAAATGTTTCTACATTTCCCGGAATCAAAACATTCCAGTCTTCTGTTGAAACTTCAGAAGCTGCACGAGAACGTGTTTTTTGTTTTTGTAATTCAACTTCAAACTCTTCTTCGTTATAAGAGAAACCTTTTTCTTTTAGAATTAAGGCTGTCAAATCTTTTGGGAAACCAAATGTATCATACAATTCAAAAACCTTAGCACCAGAAACTACACCTTTAATTTCAGAAGGTGGAACTCCAACTTTATCATTTAAACTTGTCTCTTCAATTACTTTATCTAACAATTGTAATCCTTGATCTAAAGTTCTTAAGAAAGAAGCTTCTTCTTCACGAATTACATTTGTAACCAATTGTTGCTGCGATTTAATTTCAGGGAAAAACTCTCCCATTTGATTTGCCAGAACTTCTACCAATTTATTGATAAATGGTTCTTTGGTATTTAAGAATGTAAATCCGTAACGAATTGCACGACGCAAAATTCTACGAATTACATAACCTGCACCTGTATTCGATGGCAACTGTCCGTCTGCAATTGCAAAGGCAACCGCACGAACGTGATCTACCACAACACGAATCGCAATGTTGGTTTTATTTTGTTCTTCGCTGATGTTTTTTACTTCATCAGATGTATATTTTAAAGCTGTAATTTGTTCTATTTTCTCAATAAGCGGCGTAAAAACATCGGTATCATAATTTGATGTTTTTCCTTGCAGTGCCATACACAAACGCTCAAATCCCATTCCTGTATCAACGTGCTGTGCAGGAAGTTTTTCTAATGATCCATCAGCTTTACGGTTGAATTCCATAAATACATTATTCCAGATTTCAACTACTTGCGGGTGATCATTGTTTACAAGGCTTTTTCCTGTAACCAATGCTTTTTCAGATTCCGGACGTAAATCAACGTGAATTTCAGAACAAGGTCCGCATGGTCCTTGGTCACCCATTTCCCAGAAATTGTCTTTTTTATTTCCAAGAATAATTCGGTCCTCATCAATTAGAGTTCTCCAGATATCCCAGGCTTCCTGATCAAACGGAACGTTATCTTCTTTACTTCCTTCAAAAACAGATACGTAAAGATTTTCTTTTGGGATTTTATATACTTCTGTCAAAAGCTGCCATGCCCAGTTGATTGCTTCTTTTTTGAAATAATCTCCAAAAGACCAGTTTCCAAGCATCTCAAACATAGTATGGTGATAGGTATCAAAACCTACATCTTCAAGATCGTTATGTTTTCCTGAAACACGAAGACATTTTTGCGTATCGGCTATTCTCGGACTTTTTGGTGTTCCGTTTCCTAAAAAATATTCTTTAAACTGGGCCATTCCCGAGTTATTGAACATAAGAGTTGGATCGTCCTTGAGAACGATTGGAGCAGAAGGAACAATTAAGTGTCCGTTGTTTTTAAAAAAGTCTAGAAATTGCTTACGTACGTCTTGTGATTTCATATTTATAATGAGATAATTTGAAAATGTATCAATGATAATTAATCAATCTGAAAATGTGATAATTAGATAATTTTAAGTAGAAACTTAAAGTTCAAAACAATAAAATTCACTCTAAATACATTATCAAATTATCAAATTGATATATTATCTAATTGCTTTAATTATTAAAAAAAGCGTCGAACAACTGAAACATTTATTAAATTTGTTCGACTAACTTTTTTAATAAGCTGCAAAAATAGGGTATTTTAAAATATGGCGAAAGTAAAATATTATTACGACTCAGAAAATCTGGCTTATACGAAAATAAAAACAAAAAAGAGAATCAAAATTGGTTATGCTTTCCTGTTTTTACTGGCTTCAGCATTATTTGGTTTTTTAGTTTTTGTCCTTTTAATCAATACACCGTATTTTGAAACTCCAAAAGATCGTTTGCAGGCACGTGAAATTGAGAATTTAAAATTACAATATGCCATTTTAAACAAAAGAATGGATGAAATTGATGATGTAACTGAGGCTTTAGAAGATCGTGACAATAATATTTACAGGGTTTATTTTAATAAGGCAGAGATCCCGGATTCTATTAGAAAATCCGGATTTAAAGACATTAAAAGATATAAAGATTTAGAAGGATATAATAATTCGCAATTAGTACTCAGCACAACCAAACGAATTGATCAACTCTCGAAAGAATTGGCAATTCAATCAAAGTCATTGGATGACATTTTGAAAATCGCGAGTACAAAAAAGAATTTATTGGCGGCAATTCCTGCCATTCAGCCAGTCCGAAACGAAAATTTAAAACGAATGGCTTCCGGTTTTGGATACAGAATTGATCCTTTCACAAAAGTGCGAAAAATGCATAATGGCATGGATTTCACAGCCAATACGGGATCTCCTGTTTATGCTACCGGAGATGGAGTTATTGCCAGAGCTGACAACTCGGCATCAGGTTTTGGAAACCATGTAGTCATCAGGCATGGTTTTGGATACGAAAGTTTGTATGCGCATTTAAGCAAATACAATTGCAGACCGGGACAACATGTTAAACGTGGAGATGTTATAGGATATGTAGGAAGCACCGGAAGATCTGAAGGCCCACATTGTCATTATGAAGTACATAAAGATGGAAAAGTCGTGAATCCGCTGAATTTTTATTACGGAAATATTTCTGCTGTAGAATATGTTGCGATTTCACATTTGGCCAATCAGGAAAACCAGTCATTAGATTAATACTGCGAAAAGTAGTAATTTTGAATAAATTTGAATAAACAGAAAAATAAAATCATGCATATTGAGCTTTCTAAAGATAAAAGATATTACAGCATTGGTGAAGTCGCCAGGGCTTTTAATGTCAATGCATCTTTGATACGTTTTTGGGACAGCGAATTTGATATCCTGAAACCAAAAAAGAATGCCAAAGGCAACCGAATGTTTACTCCTGAAGATATTACGAATTTACAATTGATTTATCATTTGGTTAAAGAGCGTGGTTTTACACTTGAAGGCGCCAAAACACATTTGAAAGAAGGACAAAAGAAAACATTAGATAAATTCGAAATAATACGTAAATTAGAGACGATAAAAACACAATTGACAAACATTAAAAATGAATTGTAATTAAAATTAGAAATAAACTTAAATTAAACAAATATGAAAAAGTGGTTAATCCCTGTAGGAATTATTGTAGCGCTTATTGCAATTATCGCATTTTGGTCGATTGGAATTAAAAATACTGCTTTGCAACACAGTCAGGCTGTAAATAAAGACTGGGGAAATGTACAAACGGCTTATCAAAGACGTAATGACCTTATCGGGAATTTAGTAAACACAGTAAAAGGAGCTGCTGATTTTGAAAAATCAACCTTAACTGCCGTAATTGAAGCCAGAGCAAAAGCAACTTCGGTAACAATTGACCCTAGTAATGTAACCCCGGAACAATTAGCCCAATTCAATCAGGTTCAAAGCGGTGTAACTTCATCATTATCAAAATTATTAGTTTCTGTTGAGCAATATCCAACATTAAAAACAAATGAGAACTTCCTTAAACTACAAGACGAATTGGCAAGTACTGAAAACCAAATTTTAACTGCCAGAACTCGTTTTAACGAATCTGTACAAGTATACAACGGATATGTTTTAAAAATACCGAACAACTGGTTCCTGAGCGAATACAAAGAAAAACCATATTTTGAAGCTTCAACAGGAGCAGATAAACCAGTTGAAGTAAAATTCTAAATCAAAAAAACGTAACTCTAAAATAATTTCAATGTCAAAAGTAGAAGATTTTTTAACCAAAGAAGAAGAGCAGGAAATAGTTGAAGCAATTCGTATGGCTGAAGAAAACACTTCTGGCGAAATAAGAGTACACATAGAAAAAACAACTTCTAAAGTTCCTTTTGACAGGGCTTTAGAAGTTTTTCATGAATTACGGATGGATGAAACTAAATTGCAAAATGGCGTACTGTTTTATTTTGCAGTTGAAGACAAAAACTTTGTTATCTGCGGAGATAAAGGAATTAATGATCTGGTAGCCGATGATTTTTGGAATTGTACCAAAGACGTTATGACAAACCATTTCAAATCAGGAAAATTTAAGCAGGGAATTGTTGATGGCATTCTGAATGCCGGAGAACAACTGAAAAAATATTTCCCATCTCAGGAAAATGACACGAACGAATTATCAAACGAAATCTCAAAAGGTTAAACAATGAAATTTTCCAAAAACAAAATATTAAATTCCAACGGAGTTTTTCAGTTTATCCTATTGTCAATTGCATTTTTTACTTCTACAGGGATTTTTGCTCAGTTTACCATTCCTGAAAAGCCAAGTCTTCAAACCTCTGTTTATGATTATGCCAACATTTTAAGTGCTTCTGAAAAAACACAGTTAGAAGAAAAACTAATTCGTTATTCAGATTCTACTACAACACAAATAGTAGTTATTACGATTGAAAGTTTAAAAGGAGAAGATGTAAGTCAGCTGGCTACTAAATGGGGACAAACATGGGGAATAGGAGGAACTAAGCAAGACGATAATGGTGTTATTATTTTATTAGCAAAAAACGAAAAGAAAATCGCTATCAATCCCGGATATGGTCTGGAAGATCGTTTAACAGCAGGTATTGGCGGAACTATAATTCGAAATATAATTATCCCTGAATTTAAAGCAGGCAGTTTTTATAACGGTCTTGACAAAGGTACTGATGCTATAATTGATGTTTTTAAAGGAAAATTTAAGGGTGAACGCAAACAAAGTAAAGGAAAAGATTTTCCTGTATTGCCTTTTATCATAATTGTGGTAATTGTATTAATTTTACTTGCGCGAAATAAAAGAGGCGGTGGAGGAAATTCAGGGAATAATAGTGGCGGAGGACCTAGCCTGATGGATGTCATTCTTCTAAGTAGTCTTGGCAGAAGCAGTGGAGGCGGATTTGGAGGCTTTGGCGGTGGATCATCCGGAGGTGGCGGAGGTTTCGGCGGTGGATTTGGCGGAGGCGGATTCTCTGGTGGAGGTTCAAGCGGAGGCTGGTAATTTTTTTCAAATATCGGTTCAAGTTTTGGTTTCAGTTTAATTTTATGCTGATTTAGCTTAAATTTGCCATTCATAATTATTTACAATTTTAATTTATAACCAATCATAGATGTTATCACATAAAGCAAAATACGCCCTTAAAGCCCTACTTTATTTAGCAGAACAAGACGAAAATCACATTTCTAAAACAATAGAGATTGCTGATGGCGGCAATATTCCTAAAAAGTTTTTAGAGCAGATTTTATTAGATCTGAAACGAGGACGTTTTGTGAGCAGTAAGCAGGGAAAATTTGGCGGATATTATCTGATAAAATCTAAAAACGACATTACTTTAGCTGAAATTCATCGTTTATTTGATGGCGCCATTGCACTTTTACCATGTGCTTCTTTGAATTTTTACGAGCCTTGTTCAGATTGTAAAACCGAGGAAGAATGCAGCCTGCGCCATGGTTTAATGATCATTCGTGATGAAACTTTAAAGGCTATGCAGAACATTACAATCGCTTCACTAATAAAAAAATAAAAAAATATTTCAAAACCCTACTAAACTGATAGATTTTATATATATTTGCAAAAAATAATTAACAAATCATTTACAAATTTTAAACCGATGAAAGTAAAATTAAGTAAGTCTTATGTCTCAAATCTTTTGCAAAAAAGTAATACTAAAAATTTCACTGCAGTGAAAAACAATTCTTCTATGATGTGTATGTGCTGGTAAAAAAAATTTAATTTAAATTCTACTAATCACATATACATAATATAAAATGAAAAATTCTATAAAAAATATATTTACAATACTATCTATTTTAGCCTTCTCGGTTTCATTCGCACAAAATATTGAAGGTACCATTACAGATTCACAAAAAGCACCTTTAGAAGCAGCCAATGTTGTGGTAAAAGGGACTACAATAAGCACTATAACTGATTCCAACGGACATTTTAGCCTGGACACAAAAAGCAAAAAACTACCTTTAACTATACTGGTACAATATGTTGGATATAAAACTACCGAAATTGAAATAACCACTTTACCAGCCCCACTTTTACAAATTGCCTTAAAAGAAGAAAACGAACTTATTGAAGTTGTAGTGTCATCAAGACGACGAATAGAAAAAGTTCAGGATATTCCAATTGCAGTATCAGTAGTAACTGGAAAACAAGCTGAGCAAGCTGGAGCTTTTAACGTAAATCGTATAAAAGAATTGGTTCCATCTGTACAATTATATTCATCAAACCCAAGAAATACCGGAATAAATATTCGTGGTCTGGGTTCTCCTTATGGCCTTACTAACGATGGTATTGATCCTGGTGTTGGTTTCTATGTTGACGGTGTTTATTATGCCCGTCCGGCAGCTACAACTTTAGATTTTGTAGATGTAGAACGAATTGAAGTTTTGCGTGGACCACAAGGATCACTTTTTGGTAAAAACACTACTTCAGGAGCTTTTAACATTGCAACTCGTAAACCAAGTTTCACATCAGGTGCTGATTTAGAAGTAAGTTACGGGAACTATGCATTTCTTCAGGCTAAAGCTTCTGTTACAAGTGCTTTAAGCAAAAAAATTGCAGGACGCCTTTCTTTTTCAGGTACACAACGCGATGGTCTGATTGACAATACTGCAACAGGAAGAGCTACAAACACCCTAAACAATCAGGGAATTAGAGGGCAGTTACTTTATACTCCCTCAGAAAACACCAATATTATATTAGCTGCAGATATCACTACACAACGTCCTGACGGATATGCACAAGTAATTGCAGGCGTTGCACCAACCAAAAGAGCTGCTTACCGACAGTTTGATGCTATTATAACAGACTTAAATTATCAATTACCAAGCAGAAAGGCATTTGACCGTAAAATTGACCAGGATACCCCTTGGAGATCCGGACAAGATATGGGAGGTATATCTTTTAACGTTGATACCAAAATTGGTGGTGGAACTTTGACTTCGACAACCGCATGGCGTTTCTGGAACTGGGATCCATCAAATGACAGGGATTTTACAGGATTACAGGTTTTGGCAAAATCACAAAACCCAACGAGACAAACCCAAATTACGCAGGAAGTTCGATATGCTGGTCAGTTAACATCTAAGATTAGCGGTGTAGCTGGTGTATTCTTTATTGATCAGACATCACAAACAAACGGTACAGAAGAATCAGGGAGTGCACAATGGAGATTTTCTCAAAGCACAACAAGTAATTTATGGAAAACCCCAGGTCTTTTTGAAGGTTATGGAATTAAAACTGATGCAAGAATCAGAGCATCGAGTGCGGCAGTATTTGGACAGTTAGACTGGGCAATAACAGATCGCCTGCATGTATTACCTGGTGTACGATATAACTTTGATAAAAAAGAAGCAAACTATAAGCGTACCACATACGGAGGTCTTCAGACAACCGACCCTGCATTAATTGCCCTGAAAAAATTAGTATATACAGATCAGGCTTTCGATTCAAGTACAGACGATACCGATTTTTCAGGAAATTTAACTTTAACATATAAATTTAGCGATAAAATCAATGCTTATGCTACTTACGCAAAAAGCTACAAACCGGTTGGTGTAAATGTTGCAGGACTTCCAACTCCTCCAGCAGATAAAACACTTGCTGATCTTGCAGTAATTAAGCCTGAGGATGTAAATCATTATGAACTAGGTGTAAAAACTTCCCCGTTTAGAAATTCTATATTGAACCTGACATTATTTAATACGGAAATTAAAGATTTTCAAACAAACGTTCAGGCTGCAGAGTTAGGAGTAAATCGTGGATACCTTGCTAATGCTGATAAAGTACGTGTAAGAGGTGCCGAATTAGATGCCAGTTTTGTAATTAACAGCCACTTTAGCATTAACGCTGCCGGAACTTATACTGAAGGTCAATATGTTAAATTTACAAATGCACCACTACCATTAGAAGATACTGGTCTTGTTATTGATGGAAAAGCTGTAAACTATAAAGATGTTTCCGGATCTGATTTACCAGGTGTTTCAAAATGGGCTGGAAGCTTAGGAGGTGAATATACTAAAAATGCAAGATTCTTCGGAAATGCAGGGAAATTTTTCATAGCTCTTGATAGCTATGCCAGATCAGAATTCTCATCAAGCCCTTCAGCTTCAAAATATTTAATCGTTCCTGGTTATGCTATTTTTAATGCCCGTTTAGGTTTCCGTGCGACAGATGGTTTATCTATTAACTTCTGGGGACGCAATATTCTAAACAAGGATTATTACGAGCAATTATTGCCAGCAGGTGGAAATGCCGGACACTATGCTGCCGTGTTAGGAGACCAAAGAACCTATGGTATTACTCTAAAATATTCGCTATAATAATAAAAATAAAGTTAGTTCTGCTAAACGAGATGCATTTTCATAAGTGCATCTCGTTTTTTTACCAAGATTGAAATCACAAAATACAATTTAAAACAATTTTTATTCTGCTAAAATCATCTCTCATTTGTATATATTCGCGGCTTGAATTTATACAACATTGATGAAGTTTTTCAGATTCTTTCTTTTTTTGGCTTTTTTAGGTCAATTTTCTTTAGCTCAGAGCAAAAAAAATATCGAACAACAAACTTTAACCTGGGTTCGATACTACAATATTTTGCCAATAACTGAAAAATGGTCACTACATTCTGAATTTGATAATCGCAGCTTTGTAAATCCTGTTCACGAAAATTTATGGGTCTTGAGAATTCAGGGAAGATATCGCACTACGAAAACTATTGATTTAGGAGGGGGATTTGCCTATTTTAGTGTAAATACCCAAACTCCTCAAACCGATCCTGATTTTACAATTCCAGAATATCGGGGCCAACAGGATATCACTCTTATCAACGATATTGCAAAGATTACTTTTCATAACCGTTTTCAGCTTGAAGAACGATTTATACAAAAAGCGGATAAAACAGAATTATTAAACGATTTTTCTTTCTCCTTTCGATTCAGATATCGTTTACAATCAACTTTTACACTTTGGGAAAAAGAAAAAAGAAGCTTAAAAGGAACTATTTCTGATGAAATTTTATTGAATCACGGAAAAGACAATAAAAAAAACACCTTTGACCAAAACAGAATTTATGGTGCTTTGCGCTATCATTTTAACCCAAATATTGGTTTGGAATTAGGTTATTTAAAAAGCTTTCAAAGAAGAGCAAGCGGTGTAGATTTTTATGATCGTGACATTATTCGTTTTACTCTTTATCATAAGATCGATAGAAAAATCAAATCCTAAAAGAATTCAATTCAATTTTATAAATTAATTTGAAACAGTCGCTAAACAACAAACTCAAGCTAAACTTGAGTCTGTTTAATAATATCTTTTGGCTCTATCTTCAACCTTAAAAAATCTAATCTCAGAATTTAAAAAACTTAATCCTCTCTTTCTCTTCCACCTCGGTCACCCCTATCGCCACCACCTTGTCCTCGTTCACCTCCTCTTCTTTTTGATCCTTTTTCTGCTGCAAAATTTCCAATTTTATAAGCTATAGAAAACATCGCATAACGCTTTAAAACGGTGCTTTCTTCATCGCGTACTGAAGTTGCCGAAATGGTTCTGCCAGCGCTTTGATTTTGATTTAAAACATCATAAACTTTGATTTTAGCATATAATGTTTTATTCAAAAATCCGTATGACAAACTTGTATTCCACAGGTAAAAATCTTTTTTGAAATTATCAGAAAGATTCGAATTATAGGTATATCCAAAATCATTTCCAAAAATTAAATTTGCCGGCCAGTATGTTGTGGTTTGTAAACCGGCTCTGTGCACGACATTTGAAGTTGAATTTGCAGAAGTGTTTTCATAATTCGTCTGATTGTATGAAAATCCGTAAGATGGTGAAATAGTAAGCAACTCACCGTATTCGTAAGTTAAATAAACTTTTGGAGAAATTACAGCTGATTTAGCATTATAAAAAGTCTTATTTGTAAACCCTTTATCAAAAGAATATTTACCGTTTAAGCCTACACCATATCGCAGCGTATGGGCGTCTTTTTTTATGGATTGACTCCAATTTCCACCGGCCGTGGCACTATAAGTTCCTGAAATATTGATATAAGTTGTAGTTCTTTTTCCTGTCTCGTCATCAAAATCAGAAGTTGATACAACATCATTATTGAAATAATCACCTCTTATAAATAAACTATATCCGGAACGCGTACGGAAATCAAAATTCTTAAAATCAAAATTTACACTATTTTTCTCAATCGGATCCAAATTTGGATTTCCGGTAACAGTATTTAATGAATTATTTAAATCCTCCACAGGCATCAATTGACTTGCCGATGGAAGTGCGTTTGAATAATCATATTTAAAAGTAAAAAACTTAGACCTGCTGAATTTATATCGCAACTGCATATTTCCAAAAGACAGAGCATATCTTTTTTCTAAGTCTGTTGCCTTGTTCTCATATAACGAATGGTTATCAAAATCAACAATAGCCGTTCTAGTATTCAGGTTGAAAGTAAATTTATTTTTTTTCAAAGTAAGTCCTACTTTTGGACTTATCATATTTCGTTTCGAACTTATGTAATTACTTACTGAATCAACCAAAGTTCCCGGAGACAAATCATTATCAAAAGTTTTTAAATCGTTTGATGTGTTTTGCCAATCAAAATCGGTACCGAATCTTATTCGCAAAGAATCTGTAATAGGTTCTGTATATTCAAGATCCAGAGAATAGGAATCTGAGATATTTCGACCTTTTGTTTTTTGTAATCTCCTATCTTCTTCTACACCATCCTGCTTATACAAAAAAGTTTTAGAATCTACTATCCCATCAGAATCCGTCCCTGAATTATTATTAGTAAAAACAAGGCTGACGTTTCTGGCTTTTTTTTCAAAAGCCTTATTAAAATTGATTGTATTTGAGAAATTGGTTGACGTATTTTCTCTATATGGATCTGATGTACTTGTATTTAAAATTCTTCCATTTTCATCTGTAGTCTCATTACTGGAATTTGAACTCCCATTAGAACGTGTCTGACTTACATTAGGCGTAATAACAAGACGCGTTGTTGGATTAATTTTATATTCTAATTCAAAATTTGCTTTATTACCTGTACTCTCATTTCTGGTTTTCGAACTCGATGTTGTATAATTATTACCGGAAGGCAAAATACTGATTTCATTAACTGTACTTTCGTTTTTATTAATTTTATTATCAAAATTGTAACTACCTGTTGCGCTTAAATATTTACTCCAGTCATCAGAATAGTTAACTCCTAACAAATTAGACTGTGTGATTCCTTTTCCTCCAGTATTACCACTTCCCTGACTGTTTCTTCCTCCTCCCATATTATCAAATACTTCATCCTGCGCAAAACCGGTCGAATTGATATTATTAGAAGATCCCAGAATACTGATCTTCTGTTTATTATTGAAGAAATTCATGATCAGGCTGCTTTCATAACGATCATCAGAACCATATCCTCCCAGGATTTTTCCAAAGTAGCCTTTGTTTTTCTTTTCATCGATAGTCAGGTTGATACTGGAATAGTCCGATGTAGATTCTTGTTTGGATAGTTCTTCTTTTTTGGTTTTAAAATCAGAAACCTGAACTTTTTGTATAATTTCAGCAGGCAAATTTTTCAGCGCGATGGCTCCATCCCTGTCAAAAAAAGGTTTCCCGTTGACCAACAACTGATTGACTTCTCTTCCGTTGACGGTCATTTTACCTGCTTCATCAATATCAAAGCCCGGTAATTGTTTTAATAAAGTTTCTACGTTTGCATCAGGCCGAACTTTATATGAGGCGGCATTGTATTCTAAAGTATCCTGCTTCATTCGGATCGGCGGGGCTTCACTTTTAACAATCACTTCATTCAAAGCATTTACATTTTCGAGCAAATATAATTTGCCAAAATCCTTACTTTCTAAAAGTCCTTTTTGCTCTTCTGTATACGTTTGATATCCTAAATAATTTATTTTAAGAAAAACAGACTGATCAAGTTTTTTTGTATTTAACCTAAAAAAACCATTTTTATCTGTTGTAGTATAGTCAATAACAGTAGAATCTTTGATTGTCGTAAAATAAACTGTAGCCAGTTCAACCGGCAATTGTGTATTAATATCAACAACAGTTCCTTTGAGAACTATGTCGTTTTGAGCGTTAGCCGAATAAACAAAAATAAAAAACAGTAAAAAGTAATATAATCTGGACATAAAAAAGGTTAGTTAGAACAATAAGACTAAAGAAAAAACGAAAGGTTTAATTGTGAATTTTACGTTTATTTCAAATAGAAAACCATTTCGTTCTAACAATTTATTAATCAAATAAAAAAAGACATAAAAAAATCCCCAACTTGTGGGGATATTGTGTTTTACTTTTCTCTGATGTAAATATCAATCGGAACTCCTGCGAAATCCCAATTTTCTCTAATCTTATTTTCTAAATAACGCTTATACGGTTCTTTAACGTATTGTGGCATGTTGGCAAAAAACACAAATTGAGGTGTTAAGGTTGGCAATTGCATACAATATTTAATTTTGACATACTTTCCTTTAGTTGCCGGCGGCGGATATGCTTCAATCACTTTCAACATATATTCATTGAATTTAGACGTTGGAATTCTTTGTTTTCTGTTTTCAAAAACCTGAACCGTAGCTTCCAATGCTTTCAATAAACGTTGTTTTGTCAAAGCCGAAACGAACAAAATTGGCACATCAGTAAAAGGCATTAATTCTTTTTTGATTTTCTCTTCGTAATCACGTGTAGACATGGTATCTTTTTCTACCAAATCCCATTTGTTTACCAAAATCACAACCCCTTTACGGTTTTTCTCTGCCAGCCAGAAAATACTCTGATCCTGACCTTCAAATCCTCGGGTTGCATCGATAACCAATATACAAATATCTGCATGCTCAATTGCCCGAACAGAACGCATTACAGAATAAAATTCTAAATCTTCCTTCACTTTTGCTTTACGACGGATTCCCGCAGTATCAACAAGATTGAATTCAAAACCAAAACGGTCAAATTTGGTATCAATTGCATCACGTGTAGTTCCTGCAATATCGGTTACCATAAAACGATCCTGACCAATTAATGCATTGATAAAACTTGATTTACCTGCATTTGGGCGTCCCACTACAGCAAAACGAGGCAAAACAACTTCTTCCTGAACTGGCTCCGGTTTTACCGGAAAAGATTCGATCAAAGCATCTAATAAATCTCCCGTTCCACTTCCTGAAATACTCGCAAACGTAAAATATTCACCTAAACCAAGATTATAAAATTCAATTGCATCTTTTTCACGCATGGCATTATCAACCTTATTCACAGCCAATAAAACAGGCTTAGTGACTTTACGCAATAATCGCGCAACAACATCATCCATTGGAGTAATCCCCTCCTCAACATCTACCACAAAAATAATAACATCTGCTTCGTCGATAGCAAGTTCAACTTGTTTACGGATTTCGCCTTCAAATACGTCATCACTTCCGCGAACGTATCCTCCGGTATCAATGACAGAAAACTCTTTTCCGTTCCACTCGCTTTTACCATAGTTTCTATCACGGGTAACCCCAGATACTGAATCTACAATAGCTTCTCTTCTTTGTATCAGCCTATTAAACAGGGTCGATTTCCCTACGTTAGGTCTTCCTACTATCGCAACAATGTTATTCATTTTTTTGAATTTTAGATTCCAGACTCACAATTTCAGATTTTGTTTTTAACTAAATCTCAGTAAATTATAAATCCAAAATACCTTATTTAAATTTTTTGCAAAGGTAGTTAAAAAAAGTTGTTAATTGCTATCCCGATAGCTATCGGGACTAAGTACCTAAGATTTTTATATTATTTTAGGAGCTTTTCCTGCTATTCGTTCCAATCTTTTGTTCTGCTAAAAAGCTCCACAAAAGGATTTTCACTCCTATCAGGGCTAGGGCATTCCGGTTTAATAGAATATTTTTCTTTAAAACTTTATTCTTTTCTCAACCAGCCCAGCAATCTGCTACTTTCGATTTTATATTTTCCTTCTTGATTTTTTACAGCAAAAACTTCTCTGGAACTGCCAAATGGCCCGGGATTTTGCTGAATAATCTCTATTTCATTTTCAGAAATTTTAGAAATTATCGCAACATGCCCGAATCTGTTTAAAAGCGATCCTGAAAAAATTACCAAATCTCCAATTTCAGGCTTTGCTTTACCTGGATTTGCATATTGAATCAAACCTCTGTTTCGGTTTAAATCGCCATCTTTTATTTTTGAATCAAAAAAATCTTTTGCGTGACCGTACGCATCTGGCATTTTATGATTGTAATGTTCGTAATAATATCGTTTTACGAATTCGACACATTGATATTTTAAGCCTAAATTGTAATTGTCTTTTGTAACATTTCTTTCCAGAACATTATCCACGCCTCCATTATAATAGACTTTTACGCCATTTAAACTATCGAGTGGCTGACCTATTTTATAATCAGAGTTTAAGTTTATTTTCTTTACAACTTTTATTCCCGCATATGTTAAAACTAAAACTGAAATAATCAGAAGCGTAATTTTTTTAATTTTCATTTATTTATTTTACAAACTAATGTTCTTTTTAGTTCTGTGTGCGTGAGGGATAGAAGTGAAAATCCTTTTGTGTAATGAAATGGAACAAAAGATTGTAACGAATAGCCCGATCCGGAGGACACGCCCAAATTATTTTACTGATTATACCCAAATCGTTTCAGCATATTGGCATTGCTTCTCCAGTTTTTGTTTACTTTCACTACCAATTCAATATGTATTTGTTTTCCAAAGAATTTCTCTAAATCAGCTCGGGCATCTGTACCTACTTTTTTAAGAGCAGCTCCTTTATGTCCAATAATAATTCCTTTTTGAGTTTCACGTTCTACCATAATAATAGAGCGAATTCTAATGATTTTTTCGTCTTCAAAAAATTCTTCGGTTACGATTTCAACCGCATACGGAATCTCCTTACTGTAATTCAGCAGGATTTTTTCACGAATGGTTTCATTTACGAAAAATCGTTCCGGTTTATCTGTCAATTGATCTTTTGGATAATAGGCTGGAGATTCCGGTAGTAATTCTATTATTCTTCCGAAAACTTCCGGAACATTAAAATTCTGCAAAGCCGAAATTGGAAAAATCTCTGCATTTGGTACTTTTTCTTTCCAAAAAGCAACCTGAGTTTCTAATTGTTCCTGATTTGAGTTGTCAATTTTATTCAATAATAATAAAACCGGAATTTTAGCGTGGATAATTTTATTAAAGAAAGCTTCATCTTTTAGATCCTGCTCACCAATTTCGACCATATAGATTAAAATATCAGCATCTTCAAAAGCCGACTTCACGAAATTCATCATTGATTCCTGCATTTCATAAGCTGGCTTAATGATTCCGGGTGTATCAGACAAAACCAACTGAAAGTCTTCTCCGTTTACAATTCCTAAAATTCTATGACGTGTAGTTTGTGCTTTTGATGTTATGATTGATAATCGTTCTCCAACGAAGGCATTCATCAAGGTTGATTTACCAACATTTGGATTTCCGATGATGTTTACGAATCCTGCTTTATGTGACATTTGTGTATTATTTTAAGGTGCAAAGGTAGTCATATCAACTCAATACAGAAAATAAAACATTTTTTAAAGTTTTCGTTGGATTTCTCAAAAAACGGCGTATCTTTGCACCCGAAACATCGCGGGATAGAGCAGTAGGCAGCTCGTCGGGCTCATAACCCGAAGGTCACAGGTTCGAGTCCTGTTCCCGCTACTACTTGGGACAAAGAAGAAATTTTCTTCTTTGTCCCTTTTTTATATCCCCATTCTAACAAGTTTATTAACTCTACATCCGCCAGCTTATAATAAAAAGAAAAGCAGCCTTCGCAGGCTACTTTTTTAATAATAATTATTAATAACTAAATCAATATTTCCTAAATACTCTAGGTATAATTTATATCTCTTAACTACATACTAATAATGATGAATTCGCTACGTCTGTTTAACTGATGTTGTTTTTCTGTACATTTTACCCCATCAGCACATTTATTTACTAATTGGGTTTCTCCGTATCCCTTTGCTGTTAATCTACTGGCATCAATTCCTTTTTTTAACAGCCAGTTTTTTGTTGATTGTGCTCTTTTTTCAGATAAAATCTGATTATTTAAGGCTGACTGACGACTATCTGTGTGCGAACGAATATCAAGTTTCATGGTTGGATATTGATTTAAAACATCAACAAGTTTTTTCAATTGAGGCTCTGATACTTTTTTAATTGTCGCCTTACCCAAATCAAAAAAGTTCATTGGCAGATGCAGTAATTTTGCTAAATCTATTCCTTCTTTTACAGCTTCCGGTTTTATTAACGTAGCAGGTATTTTTTTTGTTTCAATTTGTTTAGCTACAATGGGTACAAATATTTTTTCCAATAAAATCTGCAAAGTAGTATTGCCTGTTCTTTTATTGATGGTTACTGAAACAGTCTTTGTTTCATAACCATTTCTTGAAATTCTCATGGAATATTTTTTTCCACAGATCACTTTAGGGAATACATAATTCCCTTTTTCATCCGAAGAAACTGTTACTACAGAATTGGAATTTTCTTCAAATAATATAAGGGATGCATTGGCAAGTATTTCATTTGATTCAGCATCAACAACAGTGCCGGCTAAATCTTGTTCGCAGATTAATCTTTTGGTTTCAGTGAATCGGTAAATATCATCTAAGCCATTCCCATTTTCTCTATTTGAGGTAAAGAAGCCACTTCTGCTTTTACTATTAATTACAAAAGCAAAATCATCTTGTTTGCTATTTACCGGTTTTCCAACATTTTGAACTTCTTCAAAACTCAAATCTGAATTTATTTTGGAAACAAATATATCAAGACCACCTAAACCCGGTCTTCCGTCAGTGGCAAAATACAATTCGTTATCTCCTGAAATAAAAGGAAAAGTTTCTCTTCCTTCTGTATTTATTTCAGTTCCTAAATTTTCAGGTTTTCCAAATGTTCCATCTTCATTTATACTTACTTTAAACAAATCCGATTGCCCAAACGTTCCAGGCATATCTGATGCAAAATACAATGTTTTTTCATCCGGGCTTAAAGCAGCATGCGCTACACTATATTGGTCACTATTAAAAGGAAGTTCTGTAATATTCTGCCATTGATCCTGAATTAACGTTGCTTTGTAAAGTTTTAAGAGTGTAACTTTCTTTTCGTCTTTTCGCCTTTTACCATCCAAATAATTATTTCTGGTAAAATACATTGTTTTCCCATCCTGAGTAAAAACAGGTGTCGATTCATTAAACTTTGAGTTAATATTCTTTTGAAAACGCTCTGGAGTACCAACACTTCCGTCAGGCATTAAAGCTGCTGAATATAAATTTGTAAAAGATTTATTCGTCCATTTGAACGTTTTTTTTGCAACTCCACCTGTATCACGAGCCGAAGCAAAAACTAATTTATCATTTAGAATCGTAGTGCCATAATCTGATAAAGCTGAATTTATTCCGGCATCAGCAATTTCAAAACGGTTCGAATTGGCTTTTATCTCTTCTAAATAATTTTTATTAATATCAAATAATATTCCGCGTTTATCAGTGTTTATCTTTTTATTGAACTCGGTTAATATTTCGTCTGCTTTTTTATAATTCCCTGCTGCCTTAAGACATTGGGCATAGCGATAAAGATATTCAGGTTCTTGTTCTGCATTCAAATCAAAAAGCTGATCGTACCATTTTACAGCTTTAGTCAATTCTGCATTAAAATAATAGGCATTGCCTAATCGCTGAAATATCTTTTCATCTTTATATCCTTTTTCTGCAGCTTTTTCATATACCTCAATAGCATCTACAAACTGGTATCTATCGTATTTTTTATCAGCATCAGCCGTTTCATTTTTTTGTCCAATTGCTGTCAAAACCATCATAAAGAACAAAGCTGTATAACTTATTTTTTTAATTTTCATAGCAATTGAATATTAGAAGAATCTTGGTGAAGTAATACTTCTGTAACTGTTAAACAAATCAAATCGAAGGAAAACCTCGTGTGAACCTGAATTAAATTTTTGCAACCTTGTAGTTTCATGGTCGTATCCATACCCAATATATAACCCTTCTGTAACCTGAAAACCTGCCATCGCACTTAATGAAGCACTCCAGCGATATCCAACTCCTACAACAAATTTATCGTTAAACATAAAATTTCCGGAAACATCTACTTGTAATGGCGCTCCCTGAACCAGTTTGGTCAATAATGCTGGTTTAAATTTGATATATTCCAAATCATCCAAATTAAACACATAGCCCGCTATAAAATAGTAATTTATCTTTTCTTTAAAAATAGCGACATCATCATTATTATAACGATTGGTTTCGATAAAATTAGGGACAGAGAAACCTAAATAAGCTTTATCAGAATGCCAGTAAATCCCCGCTCCTATGTTTGGAGAAAATTTCCCGTCCATATTTTGAAATTGAGGATCTCCCTGATCTTTTGCATCTAATTTGTTCACATCAAGATTAAATAAATTAGCCGTGGCTTTAATTCCAAATGAAAGTTTAAAAGTATCTGAAGTAGGAATTGTATAAGACAAATCGGTAGAAACAGTAGTTTCATTCGTTGGTCCGATTCTGTCATTTACAATAGAGACTCCTAATCCTAAACTTTCACGATTTAAGGGTGTATTCACAGATAGTGTATTAGTGGTCGGTGCACCATCAAGTCCAACCCATTGGGAACGATGCAATCCAAAAATACTCAAGACACCACGCGAACCAGCATAAGCAGGATTTACATTGATCGTATTGTACATATATTGTGTATACTGTGAATCTTGCTGAGCAAAACTCAAAGCAGAAAAAAACATAAAAACTAAAACTAATTTTTTCATTTTATCATTTTTATCAAATGACTTACTACAAATACAGTAAGTCATTTCTTTATTAATTGCTTAGATATAAATATCCTGCTGATTCATGCTGCTTCGCATTACTATCTTTATATTTTAAAATATAAAAATAGGTTCCTACAGGTAATTTCTCTGATTGTTTAATTGTTGTTCTTCCTTCTGAAATTCCTTTGAAATTCCCGTTACTATTATCATAACGGTCTCTTGAAAATACCAGGACACCCCAACGATTATAAATCTCAATAGTGTTGTCAGGATAACATTCAATGCCTCTAATATTAAGTTCATCATTCAAATTATCATTATTAGGAGAAACAGCGTTAAATACTTTAATAACACAACCTTCTATATTTGATACTGTTGGATTATCATCAGCATTATTTTTATCATCTGATTTATCTTCAACAATAACACCTAATGGACTTTGACCTGTTACAGAAGCCTGATTTGTTACACTTCCATTATTGATGTCACTTTGCGAAATAGAATATGTCGCTGTAAATGTATGCTCATCTGATTCACCAATTTGTAAACTAATTGGCTGTCCTGATAATACAATTCCTGGCAAATTATCTGTAACTTTTATTCCGGACAATGGAACATTTCCTGTATTTGTAATCTTAAAGTTATAGGTAATCGTTTCACCTGCATTTGCATATCCGCTATTATCCTCATCATTAAATGTTGCTGTTTTAATAATTGCAATCGACGGAGCTTCAACAAAAACTTTTAATACAGCAGTAGTACAATTATTTGAACCAGCTTTTTCGCAAATCTCATAGACTACTTCATAAGTACCTCCTGGAGTATTTGGCAATATATTTACCGTACCATCTGAATTAAATTCAAAATATGTAAAGGTTGTTTTCTGTTGAATATTAACATCAGAAGGATCTATTTTCAATCCATTTCTTAAATCATTATCCAGAACATTTATAAATTCTAATGAACCATTTATCCCATCTGGTGAAGCTTCATCATCATTTGCAATTAAAACAATACTCGTATCGCTAATGGTCGCCGTACCTATCGCAGTTGTATTGGCAGTCGATCCAGCTGTTATAGTACCTGTTAGGCTAAAAGTTTCAGGTGCTTCATTAATAGCATCAATTAGAATAGGGACACTTACCGTTACACTAGTACTTCCTGCCGGAATAGTTACCGTAGTGCTTATTAATGTATAATCAAGAGACCCAGCTGTACCGTTTGCAGTGATAACATTAATTACTGTATCTACTGAACTTACTCCGCTAAGACTAACTGTGAATACTGCTGGGCTGCCCTCACTTACCGTTAGATTTGAAATACTCAGTGTTGGAACCCCATTACTATCGGTAATAGTTCCTGTTCCACTTACTGTTATATTGCTTGTAGTGCCACTAGTTATCGTTCCTGTTAAAGTAAATGTCTCACTAGGCTCATGAATGGCATCGCTCAATATTGGAATACTTACCGTTGCACTTGTGCTACCTGCAGGAATAATTACTGTTGTATTCACAGATGTGTAATCAAGAGAACCAGCTGTACCGTTTGTAGTGACAACATTAATTACTGTATCTACTGAACTCGGCACATCCAAACTTACCGTAAATACTGCATTCGTACCTTCTACAGTCGTAGGAGTAGAGATACTTACTGTTGGGGTGGTCTCATCATCAGTGATCGTTACCGTTGCCTGCTGAACGCCGTTTTCTGTAGCTCCTGTAACATTCGTGATATCGATGATTACGGTTTCATTTCCTTCGTACAGGGTATCATCGGCCGGATCAATAGTGATCGTACCGGTCAATTGG